>NZ_PDIZ01000001.1:2430578-3645868 GCF_002563635.1 Bacillus sp. es.036 | reverse complement strand
TTCCACACGTAGCTACCCAGCTAGCTCCTGGCGGAACAACTGGTTACACCAGCGGTGTGTCCATCCCGGTCCTCTCGTACTAAGGACAGCTCCTCTCAAATTTCCTGCGCCCGCGACGGATAGGGACCGAACTGTCTCACGACGTTCTGAACCCAGCTCGCGTACCGCTTTAATGGGCGAACAGCCCAACCCTTGGGACCCTACTTCAGCCCCAGGATGCGATGAGCCGACATCGAGGTGCCAAACCTCCCCGTCGATGTGGGACTCTTGGGGGAGATAAGCCTGTTATCCCCAGGGTAGCTTTTATCCGTTGAGCGATGGCCCTTCCATGCGGAACCACCGGATCACTAAGCCCGACTTTCGTCCCTGCTCGACTTGTAGGTCTCGCAGTCAAGCTCCCTTGTGCCTTTACACTCTGCGAATGATTTCCAACCATTCTGAGGGAACCTTTGGGCGCCTCCGTTACACTTTAGGAGGCGACCGCCCCAGTCAAACTGCCCACCTGACACTGTCTCCGCACCGGATCACGGTGCTGGGTTAGAATGTCAGTACAGCCAGGGTAGTATCCCACCGACGCCTCCATCGAACCTGGCGGTCCGACTTCTATGGCTCCTACCTATCCTGTACAAGCTGTACCAAAATCCAATATCAGGCTACAGTAAAGCTCCATGGGGTCTTTCCGTCCTGTCGCGGGTAACCTGCATCTTCACAGGTACTATAATTTCACCGGGTCTCTCGTTGAGACAGTATCCAAGTCGTTGCACCTTTCGTGCGGGTCGGAACTTACCCGACAAGGAATTTCGCTACCTTAGGACCGTTATAGTTACGGCCGCCGTTTACTGGGGCTTCGATTCAGAGCTTCTCCCGTAAGGGATAACCCCTCCTCTTAACCTTCCAGCACCGGGCAGGTGTCAGCCCCTATACTTCGCCTTACGGCTTTGCAGAGACCTGTGTTTTGCTAAACAGTCGCTTGGATCTTTTCACTGCGGCTCCCCTGGGCTATTAACCCGAGGAAGCACCCCTTCTCCCGAAGTTACGGGGTCATTTTGCCGAGTTCCTTAACGAGAGTTCTCCCGATCGTCTTAGGATTCTCTCCTCGCCTACCTGTGTCGGTTTGCGGTACGGGCACCTCTTTCCTCACTAGAGGCTTTTCTTGGCAGCGTAGAATCAAGGACTTCGGTACTAAATTTCCCTCGCCATCACGACTCAGCCTTCACGGTGAACGGATTTACCTATTCACCAGCCTAATCGCTTGGACGCGCATTTCCAGCAGCGCGCTCTCCCTATCTTTCTGCGTCCCCCCGTCGTTCAAACGGAAAGGAGGTGGTACAGGAATATCAACCTGTTATCCATCGCCTACGCCTTTCGGCCTCGGCTTAGGTCCCGACTAACCCTGAGCGGACGAGCCTTCCTCAGGAAACCTTGGGCTTTCGACGGACAAGATTCTCACTTGTCTTTCGCTACTCATACCGGCATTCTCACTTCTAAGCGCTCCACCAGTCCTTTCGGTCTGACTTCACAGCCCTTAGAACGCTCTCCTACCATTGTCGTAAGACAATCCACAGCTTCGGTGATACGTTTAGCCCCGGTACATTTTCGGCGCAGCGTCACTCGACCAGTGAGCTATTACGCACTCTTTAAATGATGGCTGCTTCTAAGCCAACATCCTGGTTGTCTAAGCAACGCCACATCCTTTTCCACTTAACGTATACTTTGGGACCTTAGCTGGTGGTCTGGGCTGTTTCCCTCTCGACTACGGATCTTATCACTCGCAGTCTGACTCCCGCGGATAAATCGTTGGCATTCGGAGTTTGACTGGATTCGGTAATCCGGTAAGGACCCCTAGTCCAATCAGTGCTCTACCTCCAAGATTCTTGCCGCGAGGCTAGCCCTAAAGCTATTTCGGAGAGAACCAGCTATCTCCAGGTTCGATTGGCATTTCACCGCTACCCACACCTCATCCCCGCATTTTTCAACATGCGTGGGTTCGGGCCTCCATTCAGTGTTACCTGAACTTCACCCTGGACATGGGTAGATCACCTGGTTTCGGGTCTACGACCACGTACTATTTCGCCCTATTCAGACTCGCTTTCGCTGCGGCTCCGCCTTATCAGCTTAACCTTGCACGGGATCGTAACTCGCCGGTTCATTCTACAAAAGGCACGCTGTCACCCATTAACGGGCTCCAACTAGTTGTAGGCACACGGTTTCAGGTTCTCTTTCACTCCCCTTCCGGGGTGCTTTTCACCTTTCCCTCACGGTACTGGTTCACTATCGGTCACTAGAGAGTATTTAGCCTTGGGAGATGGTCCTCCCAGATTCCGACGGGGTTTCACGTGTCCCGCCGTACTCAGGATCCGTCTCGGAGGGCAGCGGATTTTGACTACAGGATTGTTACCTTCTCTGATGGACCTTTCCAGGTCGCTTCGTCTATCCGTGCCTTTGTAACTCCAAAGAGACGTCCTACAACCCCAGAGGGCAAGCCCTCTGGTTTGGGCTGATTCCGTTTCGCTCGCCGCTACTCAGGAAATCGCATTTGCTTTCTCTTCCTCCGGGTAATGAGATGTTTCAGTTCCCCGGGTCTGCCTTCCATTCCCTATGTATTCAGAAATGGATACCATCCTATTAAAGATGGTGGGTTCCCCCATTCGGAAATCTCCGGATCAAAGCGTACTTACAGCTCCCCGAAGCATATCGGTGTTCGTCCCGTCCTTCTTAGGCTTCTAGTGCCAAGGCATCCACCGTGCGCCCTTAGTAGCTTAACCTTCGATTTGTTAGGCATTGCTGCCATAACGCATCAGTTATTACTAAGTTCTTGCATAAAAAATAATTATTGGATGTCGTTGTTTATGCTATCTAGTTTTCAAGGAACAAGGCTACTACTTGAATCAGCGTAAGCTTCATCACTTCACCTATTTTGAAAGAATAAATCATTCTTTCAAAACTAAACGAAACGCTCATGTAAGGTTGGTAACGTAAGTTACCTTCGTAATTCTCCATAGAAAGGAGGTGATCCAGCCGCACCTTCCGATACGGCTACCTTGTTACGACTTCACCCCAATCATTTGTCCCACCTTCGGCGGCTGGCTCCATAAAGGTTACCCCACCGACTTCGGGTGTTACAAACTCTCGTGGTGTGACGGGCGGTGTGTACAAGGCCCGGGAACGTATTCACCGCGGCATGCTGATCCGCGATTACTAGCAATTCCGGCTTCATGCAGGCGAGTTGCAGCCTGCAATCCGAACTGAGAACGGCTTTATGGGATTTGCTTCACCTCGCGGTGTTGCTGCCCTTTGTACCGTCCATTGTAGCACGTGTGTAGCCCAGGTCATAAGGGGCATGATGATTTGACGTCATCCCCACCTTCCTCCGGTTTGTCACCGGCAGTCACCTTAGAGTGCCCAACTAAATGCTGGCAACTAAGATCAAGGGTTGCGCTCGTTGCGGGACTTAACCCAACATCTCACGACACGAGCTGACGACAACCATGCACCACCTGTCACTCTGTCCCCCGAAGGGGAACGTCCTGTCTCCAGGATTGTCAGAGGATGTCAAGACCTGGTAAGGTTCTTCGCGTTGCTTCGAATTAAACCACATGCTCCACTGCTTGTGCGGGCCCCCGTCAATTCCTTTGAGTTTCAACCTTGCGGTCGTACTCCCCAGGCGGAGTGCTTAATGTGTTAACTTCAGCACTGAGGGTGGAACCCCCCAACACCTAGCACTCATCGTTTACGGCGTGGACTACCAGGGTATCTAATCCTGTTTGCTCCCCACGCTTTCGCGCCTCAGCGTCAGTTACAGACCAGAGAGCCGCCTTCGCCACTGGTGTTCCTCCACATATCTACGCATTTCACCGCTACACGTGGAATTCCACTCTCCTCTTCTGCACTCAAGTCCTCCAGTTTCCAATGACCCTCCACGGTTGAGCCGTGGGCTTTCACATCAGACTTAAAAGACCGCCTGCGCGCGCTTTACGCCCAATAATTCCGGACAACGCTTGCCACCTACGTATTACCGCGGCTGCTGGCACGTAGTTAGCCGTGGCTTTCTGGTTAGGTACCGTCAAGGTACCGCCCTATTCGAACGGTACTTGTTCTTCCCTAACAACAGAGCTTTACGACCCGAAGGCCTTCGTCACTCACGCGGCGTTGCTCCGTCAGACTTTCGTCCATTGCGGAAGATTCCCTACTGCTGCCTCCCGTAGGAGTCTGGGCCGTGTCTCAGTCCCAGTGTGGCCGATCACCCTCTCAGGTCGGCTACGCATCGTCGCCTTGGTAAGCCATTACCTTACCAACTAGCTAATGCGCCGCGGGCCCATCCTGCAGTGTTAGCTCAGAAAGCCAACTTTCAACATTGCACCATGCGGTGCGATGTATTACCCGGTATTAGCTCCGGTTTCCCGGAGTTATCCCAGTCTGCAGGGCAGGTTGCCCACGTGTTACTCACCCGTCCGCCGCTAAGATCAGGGAGCAAGCTCCCATCTCTTCGCTCGACTTGCATGTATTAGGCACGCCGCCAGCGTTCGTCCTGAGCCAGGATCAAACTCTCCGATAGAAAGCTCAATCTAGCTTTTAAAACAATTTTTGTTTCCGTAGAAACAACTACTTACATGGCGTTTCGTTCAGTTTTCAAAGAGCAATTCGTTTCTTTCAATGTCGTTTTCAGCGACTTTATTAATATACCATATTAACTTAGTTCGCGTCAACAAATTTTTTGAAATTGTTTTTTGCGTCAACCGCGTTGTTGCGGCGACCTATATAACTATATCAGGGTTATCTCTGGTATGCAACCCCCTTTTTTAAAATTATTTCAGAAAAACAAAAAGGACCCTTTCATGATAGGATCCTTTTCTTTTACCCTATGATAATAAGCTGTATGGCAGCAAGTGCTACAAGGCCAGGAATACCTAAGAATCCGGTAACGACAGCAGTTCCTGGATTAATAGGAACATGTAAATCAAAAGGACTTCCGAACGTATTTAGAAAGAAGAGTAGTAACGCTCCGATGGCAAGCTTGATTAACCCCTGTCCGATCCAACGCAACGGTTTCAGTGGTGCCCCTACGAAAAGAAGCAAAACAATACTTAGGACAAATAAGCCAATAATGAGTTTTGGATCCATAATGGGCCTCCGCTCTTTTTCTCAGAATTACTAAATCATATGTCTGTCCAAATAAAAAAGAACGGGAAGTTTGAACTATCCCATTCTTATCTTTCTTCGTTTCGCTTCTTTTAATAGAAAGAAGTATTTCGCTTCATCGACTTTCAGCTTAGCAAGAACCGCTCCAGAGGGTTCTACGCTACGCTCTACAATTTCTTTCTGTTTGTTCCATACTTCTTTTAATTCATATAGCGTCTGAATCAAACGCTCATCAGCTTCCTTGCGTAAATAGCCTCTACGTTTGAAGAACATTTTGTTTCCTCCTGACGCTACAATTCACGACGACCTTCCATTGCTTTAGAAAGGGTGACCTCATCAGCATATTCAAGATCGCCACCTACAGGAAGGCCGTGAGCAATACGAGTAATCCGAATCCCTGTCGGTTTCACAAGACGAGCAATATACATAGCTGTTGCTTCCCCTTCAATTGTAGGATCTGTGGCAAGAATGATTTCCGTCACCTTATCATCCTGTAGACGTTTCAAAAGCTCTGGCACTTTAATATCCTCCGGACCAATTCCTTCAACAGGAGAAATAGCACCATGAAGCACGTGATAAAGGCCCGTATAGTCTTTCATTTTCTCAACGGCGATGACATCTTTCGCATCTTGAACGACGCAAATAACGGTTTCATCTCGATGAGTGTCTGAACAGATTCGACACGGATCCGTATCAGTAATGTGATTACAAACAGAGCAATACGTTAGCTGACGCTTCGCATTGACTAGCGCCTTTCCGAAATCAAGTACGTCATCATCATTCATTTCAAGAACGAAAAAAGCCAGGCGGACCGCCGTTTTTGGTCCGATTCCCGGCAACTTCATAAAACTGTCGATCAGTTTTGAGATTGGTTCAGGATAATGCACCTGCGTTCCCCCTAAAACATTCCTGGCATATTAAGCCCTTGCGTAAATTTACCCATGTCTTTGTTAACCAATTCGTCTACATTACGTAGCGCATCATTCGTTGCAGCAAGAACAAGGTCCTGAAGCATATCGATGTCATCTGGATCTACAACTTCTTCTTTTACAATAACTTCAAGAATTTCTTTATGGCCATTCGCTTTAACAAGAACCATGCCGCCGCCAGCTGAACCTTCAACGACTTTGTCTTTCAGTTCTTCTTGTGCCTTTGCCATATCCTTCTGCATCTTCTGCATTTGCTTCATCATGTTATTCATGTTTCCTCCGCCACCCATACCACGTTTCATAAAAAATTCCTCCTTAGTTATCGTTCATTTTTAAGTTTGAATATCTAATAAATCATCGCCTACAAGGCGTCTTGCTTCAGCAATTAATGGATCTTCTGCTGGCTCCCCGCCATTTTCGTCGGGTTCTGGTTCATCTCTTGTCTTCAAGAACTCAGCGCGGATCTCCTTCCACTCTGTTTCGACTATTGCAACCATTTCAAGCTGTTTGCCAATCGTCCGTGAAAGTACTTGTTCAAGCGTACCACGAATGTTTTCTTTCGTTGCCATCTGGCAGTGCATATCGTACTGGAAAGATAGCAAGAAGGAATTATCGGTAGCTGCAACTGGCTCGCTATCCTTTAACCAGGCGTGAGCAGAGACTTTTTCCTGACGGACGTTCTCCATCACTTCGCCCCAAACACTTTTTACTTTCATTAAATCCTGCTTGGTCGCTTTCTTCAGCATCTCTTTTATTCTACCATGAGATACACCAGATTTCTGTCTGGAAGGTTTAAATTGTTTCTTCTGTTTCGGTTCACTTGTCTCTTCTTGTTTAACCGTAACACCTTGCTCTTTCAGTGTCTTCAGTTCACCCTCAAGCTTCTGAATACGTTCAAGTAATTCGCTCTGATCTTGAGCAGGCTGATTCTGACTACTGGTTTCATCCTGACAAATTTGAACGAGAGCTAATTCAAGGAAAATTCGTGGATGGTTTGTCCACTTCATCTCTTGCTGACTACGATTCAACGTCTCGATGACCTTGTAGATCCAATCTTTCGCGGATTGGTCACCTAACTGCTGGAACGTTTCATCGATTTTCACTCGTTCAACAACCTCTTCAAGCTGAGGGGCCGTTTGATAAAGTAATAAATCACGATAGTAATAGATCAGATCTTCAAGGAAACGTGCAGCATCTTTCCCGTGATCCATTAATTCTTCCACTGCATTCAATGCTTCCGCCACATCTTTATGATGGAAAGCCAATGCGATTTTTGAAATCATTTTTTGAGACACGCTTCCTGTTACAGCAAGCACATCATCTAATACAACTTCCGCCTCACTATATGAGATTGCCTGATCAAGAATACTTAAAGCATCTCGCATTCCGCCATCTGCCGCTCGAGCGACTTGATAAAGAGCATCTTCTTCTACCTCAATATCCTGCGCATGAATAATGGTTTGTAACCGTCCCACAATGTCCTGCGCTGTAATCCTTCTCATATCAAAACGCTGACACCTTGAAATGATTGTTAATGGGATTTTGTGAGGCTCCGTCGTTGCAAGGATAAACACCACATGCTTTGGAGGTTCTTCTAATGTTTTAAGAAGAGCATTGAACGCTCCTGTTGAAAGCATGTGAACTTCATCTATGATATACACCTTATAAGAAACAGAACTTGGTGCATACTTCACTTTATCGCGAATATCACGAATGTCGTCGACCCCTGTATTAGAAGCCGCATCAATTTCTATGACATCAGAAATTGATCCATCAGTGATGCCAAGACACGCTGAACATTCATTGCACGGTTCAGCTACTGGTGCCTTCTCACAGTTAATCGCCTTCGCAATAATTTTGGCAGCACTCGTTTTTCCCGTTCCTCGAGGTCCTGTAAACAAATAGGCGTGAGAGATTTTTTGCTGCATGAGTGCGTTCTGAATTGTTCTTGTAACATGCTTTTGACCAACCACATCTTCAAACGTTTGCGGTCGCCAAACGCGGTATAGCGCTTGATAACTCATTCGCCTACTCTCCTCCTAACCTCTTCATACGTTTCTATTATACCGTTTCATCGCCTTTAATTCAAAAGACAATCCTACCAAAACGATACTAAAAAACTCACCCTTTTAAAAGAGTGAGTTTGAGCATTTAAATTAAGTAAACCGTGCACCTTCCTTCGATAAAGCCACCACAGGCGTTACCTGAACAGTTAGCTCGATCCGGGCACTCCCGCGGCACACAGAGGGTACCTACTTACTGCTGCTTCCTTCCGGACCTGACAGGATTCATAGGACTCTGTTGCGCAGGACCCGAATGTCAACACCACTTATTCAGGTCAGACCCTGCAGTGGCTAAACCTCGGGAAGGGATTCAGTCTCGCTATAGCGGATTGCGAGTACAGGGCACCGCTAATTCCCCACCTAGCACGGCAAATTTGATAATAATGTTGTGCACTCGAATGGTGCAAGATAAAGTATATCGCATTTCGACCATTTTAGCAACAGGCCAAATACTCCATTAAATGTAAATGGCGGAGGCGAGAGGATTTGAACCCCCGCGACGCGTGAACGTCCTAACTGATTTCGAGTCAGCCCCCTTCAGCCAGACTTGGGTACGCCTCCATCAATCGTTGTCTCGCTGACAAAAAGACTATATCATGTCTCTTCAGGATTTTCAATGAATGATAATAGCTCCTTCTTACGCCGCTTTTCTTCTTTTTGTTTTAATCGTAAACTGCGAAAAAATGTCGATAACATCGTTCCACATTCCCCTTCACATACACCAGCCGTGACATCAGCTTGATGATTAAAACGGCTATCATCAAGAAGATTCATTAGCGTACCAGCACAACCGCCTTTCGGATCCGTTGCCCCATACACTACTCGCTCCACTCTCGATAAAACAATGGCGCCACTACACATCGCACATGGCTCAAGCGTAACATAGAGCGTGCAGCCGGTTAATCGCCAGGATCCCACTTTACGACAAGCCTCATCAATGGCAAGCAGCTCAGCATGCGCTACAGATCGTTGTTCTGTTTCCCTAAGGTTATACGCTGACGCAATCACTTCATCATCTTTTACAATCACTGCGCCAATTGGCACTTCTCCAATAGCAGAAGCCTTGTCAGCTTCGGCTATTGCTAGTCGCATAAAATACTCATCTTTTTCAAGGTGATCCTGCATTCCATTCACTCCTTTATAGTCGTTTTATCTAAGAACAGTTTGGGTAAACTACATATTATTCCAATTTATTTAAAGGAGAGGAGTTCACATGGGTAAAGAACATATCGAACATAGCCATCAAGACACTTCCGCTGCACTTTTATTAATCGATGTGATCAACACGATGGATTTTGAAGATGCTGAACTTCTAGCAAGATACACAGAGGAAACAGCCGATAATATTAAATCTTTAAAAGAACAGGCAAAATCAAAAGGAATGCCTGTGATCTATGTTAATGATAATTATGGTTTATGGCAATCTGATTTCAAAAAGGTGATTAACTATGCCGCCGAGGCAAATGGACAACACCTTGTTGATCGTCTTGAGCCAGAAGATGATGATTATACAGTCGTTAAGCCAAAGCACTCTGGCTTTTTTTCAACACCACTTTCAACACTACTGAAGTATTTAAACGTTAACACTCTCATTCTAACTGGTTTTGCAGGAAACATTTGTGTGCTATTTACTGCAAACGATGCATACATGAGAGAATATGATCTTTATATTCCATCAGATTGCTGTGCGTCTAATGTCAAAGAAGATAATGACTATGCCCTTCGCTTAATGGAAGGAAACTTAAAAGCAAACACCCAGGCTTCAAGTGAATTAAAACTAGACAAGCTTATTGAAAAAGCGAACCAACGAAAAACAACAACAGCTTATGAAGGTTAAAAAAAGCCCCTCTTCTTGAGAAGAGAGGGCAATCATTAAGAGCTTGTTTGAAAGTAAGCAGGCCTTTGCTCAAAGGCAGCGTTTAAATAAGTGACCATTAACTTATCATCGAAAAGCTTGCTGCCTTTACGAAGGCTTTGACAGTAGCCATCTCTAAACTCAAGACGATCAATTAAGAATGAATGGCCGTACCCGCTATTCACAGTTACTTCAATCACACGCTCTTTTGCTGTAAAGGTAAGGGTTGTGTCATTGATCTGGAAGCGCACTTCTTCAAGATACTTTGAATGGTAAAGACAGGTCATGCAACGAACAACTTCGTAATACCCTCCGTCAGTTGTCACACGCTCTGTTTTATATCGCTTTAGATCAGAATCAATATACATCATCACATCCTGAACCTTTTTCGTCGAAATCGCCAATTGGACACTTGTATTTAAAGATTGATAGAAGCGTTTCTTAATCCCCACTTTATAGAAAACAAGCCCCATACACCAAGTGACAATAAGAACAGGTAGCAAAATGGTTAGAATGTCTTTTTCAAAAATCGTCCAGTCATAGTACCAAATTAGAAAAAGAACGGCTATCGAAAACAGAATGCCTGCTAGAAAAGTTTGAGGACGGTAATCACGAAAGTCATTTTCTGCTGTCGCAAGCTCTGCTTTTAACCATTCAAGCTCATATAAGTCAAAACGCTGCAGCTCTTTTTGTTGCCAGGCCGCATCATTCATCCACCCTTCCGAACGTTTATGATGCAAGAACCCTTTAAAAAAATTATGTAGATGTGAATTAGTTTCCATCTTCCGCTCAATCGTTTGCCTAAAAGCACGGTCATATTGCCGAGCAATCGCACTCATACCCTGAGCAGCGATGAGAAGGATAAGTAATAATAAGAAAAGCTGTCCCCACGGATTATCTGCGATTACGGATTGTAAACCATCAACCACGGGAGAAAGCTCTGATTTAAGATTGATCCCAACGGCACGAAATAATTCAGCCAATGTCCCTTTCCAATCGTCCAACTTAAAATCCTCCCAACTCTCCAAACTACTTCTATCATATCACCTTTAGGTCGCTTTAGCTTGCATTTTTTAACAATGTATCCTACTCAGGATAAGCATTAATCATCCAGTCTGTTTTCACATACACAGGTAGTTTTGTGATATTAACTTCAATGCTTTCGGACCTTTCATAGAAACCACGATCAATCATGAATACGATTCGATCTTTCTCACTATCAAGTAAGTTTGGATTGCGAATTTCTCCCTTTTCATTCATCGCTTCGATTTTGATCTGTTTTTTATACTTCATATTTAAGTAAGGCGCTTCAGAAACAACTGAATTCACCAGTAAGTTAAAAGTGACACCGTCCTCGTTATAAAAGAGTGTATCTTTAACCACATCAGATCCATAAATCGATACAATCAGCTCATCTAACTGATGTGTGTAAGTTGATTCTTTAATCTGCTTATAGATTTCATACTGATTCGGATCAACGTCAAAACTTACTTCCTTTGAAAAGTTGCCAATCAGCCCATCGAGGTGAATGGCTTCAGGTAGCTTCGTTCCAGCTAGAAAAGAGGCTGAGTATTGCCCACCGCTCAGCTCCTCCACTAATAACGGTGCTATCTCTTCCTCCTTGGCGGAAATCATCAATTCCATATGAGGAATTGTCGAAAAAGGAGAATCGATATCTACTATGAGCCGACTCTCAGAAGCCATCTCCTCCCAGCGAGAAACCGATACTGTCGTTTCGTCAAATCTCTTTGTTTCATTAATTCGTTTCGTAGTCTTTGCTTCTTTTTCATATTCATAAGATACAGGTACGTTAACCTTAGCTGAACGATTTCCACTTACGATCGTTGTAAGTGCTCCGTTCCAATTTCGAAGTGGTTCGTTCGTCTCAGAATGAGCGACAGATTGAAACGTTCCCTTCATATAGTAGTAATCTTCAAATAGAACACCTTCTTCTGTTTCAACGAGTTCCAATACAGATGCTTCACCAGAAGGATCGTCCATCACAAGCTGATCGATTTTCGGAAGATCTTCTCTATTTCTTGTTAGTACAAACTCACTATTCGACACATCAACATGATAGAAAACATAGACGTTATGTCGAGAATACCAAACGCCATCCAAGTTTATTTTAAAATCATCTGGCATTGGCATATCGTTTACTGATTGATAGTCTCCATACTGAATCGCGAGTTCAAGCCCAGGAGTTGTCTTTATAAAATAAGGAACAATGTCCTGAACCTTTTCCACAGTTAAAACGTCATCGGAAACACTCTTGTCCTTTCCAATGACTGTAAACGTAATAAATGCCGCTCCTAAAAGAACAATGAGCGCAAACCATTTACGCTTCCCCATACCAATTCACTCATTTCGGCTGAATCGTTCGTTACTCTTTCGCTATCCATGGCATTGTTTCCTTTTATGTAATTGTGCATATCGTAAAGTGGTAAGAGAAAGATGAATGAAGGAAATTGAGGGTAAGAAAGACAAAATAAAAAACCCTTATCTTATAAGGATTTAAATGGTGGCCCCGAGAGGAATCGAACCTCCGACCTGCGGTTTAGGAAACCGTTGCTCTATCCCCTGAGCTACGGGGCCGAATGACTAACATTATACAGCAAAATCTTATAAAGCAAAAGCATCGTGCAAAATAATTATCGCGCGATCGATAGACCGCGCGATGTCCGTACATTTCCCCAATTAGTTATTCCGTAACCCAGCTCTTCATATAATTTTCATCTTCATACTGCTGCACCTGTTCGATGACTTTGAGCGGTCGGAACGTATCGATCATTACGGCAAGCTCGAGCGTTTCTTTTTTGCCGATGCTTGCCTCAATTTTCCCCGGATGCGGCCCGTGTGGAATGCCTGAAGGATGAAGCGTAATCGAAGCTTCCTCGATGCCTTTTCGGCTCATGAAGTTGCCTTCTACATAGTAAAGCACTTCATCACTATCAACATTGCTATGAAAATATGGTGCTGGAATAGCATCTGGATGATAGTCATAAAGCCTTGGTACGAAGGAGCAGACAACAAAATTATGCCCTTCAAAGGTTTGATGGACTGGCGGAGGCTGATGCACTCGCCCTGTAATTGGCTCAAAATCATTAATGTTGAACTTCCATGGATAGAGATAGCCATCCCAGCCAACAACATCGAGCGGATGATGATCGAACATATGACGATGCAATCCCCCCCGTGTTTTCGTCACTACTTCATACGAACCTTTTTTATCATGCGATAGAAGGCGTTCAGGACCATCAATGTCACGTTCGCAGAAAGGACTGTGTTCCATCAGCTGACCGTATTCATTTCGGTATCTTCTTGGTGTCGTAATCGCGCTATTTGCTTCTATAACGAGCCAACGATTGTCATTTCCTTCTGGGATAACCCGGTATATCGTTCCAATCGGTATGACAATATAGTCGCCCGGCTTATAAGAGAGCTCCCCAAACATCGACTCAATTCTACCTGACCCATGGTGGATAAAGAAAAGCTCATCTCCGTCACCATTTCGATAAAAATAGTCCATCGGCTCTGTTGGGTTTACGACACCTAGGATCACATCCTCATTCCCCAGGAAATAACACCGCTCGACAACTGCATCGCCCTTTTTGTCGTAATGTGCCGTTCGGAAATGACGATGACGTAGCGCAGATTCTTCCTCATACTCAGGTGTTGTCTTTTTTATAAAAGTTGCTTCCGTTACTGCTGTTGGAAAATGGTGATGGTACAAAATCGATTGGATTCCTGAAAACCCCTTTGTCCCCATCACTTGTTCCCGGTATAAGGAACCGTCTGCTCTTTTAAAAGTTGTGTGACGTTTAGACGGTATCTCCCCCATCGTCCGATAGTAAACCATGTTCATCCTCCTCTCCAACAACATTTGAAAGTGTTCCTAGATGAGCAATAGACAAATCAACTCTGTCACCAGGCATAAGGAATTCACGTCCCGATTGTTCAAGAATACATCCGCTGCCAACCGTACCTGAGCCGATTACTTCACCAGGATATAAGGTCACATTACGAGAAGCCTGTTCGATGAGCTCAGCAAAGGAATAATACATCTCTTTCGCATTTCCCGAGGAATAACGCTCGCCATTGACGAACGCTTCCATATGCAAATCAAGCTTTCCTTGGTCAAGAGAGAACTCATCAGCCGTAACAAGAAACGGACCGAAAGAAGTAGCAAAATCTTTTCCTTTTGCAGGTCCTAAGCCTACCTTCATTTCTTGTGCTTGCAGGTCACGTGCGCTCCAGTCATTCATGATCATAAAACCGAAAATGTAGTCTTTCGCCTGACTTGCTTTAATATTGCGCCCTTCTTTCCCAATGACGCAGGCAATTTCTAGTTCATAGTCTAACTTTTCACATGCTTTGGGACGTAGGATAACATCTTCTGGACCTTTCACAGCAAGATGATTTGAAAAATAGAAAACTGGAATCTCGTACCACTCAGGCACAACATCAAGTCCTCTCTTCCCCCTTGCAGTGACCACATGCTCTTCAAAGGCGTAGAAATCTCTGATGCTCGTTGGACGAGGAAGAGGCGCATATAGCGTGATATCCTCTAGCACGTAATCTCCATTGCGGCATTGCTCAATGAGCGGTTGGTACTGAGGATAATCGATAATGATCCTCATAAGATCTGCTGGAATAATTCCGTTAGAAGCGTCGTGCAATCCGATAATACGTGAATCTTTGTAAATACCCGCCTGTCTTTTCCCATCTACTTCGAAAGTAACGAACTTCAATCGCCTCAGCTCTTTCCATCAGGAGATGTTTTGCGAATTAATGTAAAGGTATCCGCTACCGCTCTCGTATACTCTTGGCCAGCAAGTCGTCCTACCGGCTGGAGCATCGCAGTATCTATCTTCCCATCCCGATATAATGCATCACGTACGTGCACCATCACTACTTTGCCAATAACGAGGCTACCTGATCCTTCATGGTCACCGAACTCCACGATCTGATCAAGAACACATTCGAGCTGCACGTCACTCTCTTCCACTCTCGGAGGGCCAACCAGCTCGCTGTTAGCTTTTGTAAGCCCAGATTCAAGAAACTCATCTGTTCCTTTTGGAAACGGTGTTGCGCACTCGTTCATTTGCTCAGCAATTTTTTCACCAACGATATTAATCACAAATTCCCTCGACTCTTCTATGTTTAAAAGCGTATCCTTTTTATCGCCTTCCCCCGCTTTTCGCATTGGCGCAAAACAAACCATCATAGGATCAGCGCAAATGCCCGTAAAAAAGCTAAAAGGCGCCAGGTTTACTTCGCCCACTTTATTTATCGTGGAGACGAAAGCAATTGGACGAGGAAGGACAGATCCAATTAATAATTTATAAGCCTCTTTCCAGGCTAATGTATGGGGTTGAACTTTCATGAGTGAGGCAACTCCTTCTTATAGTAGGTTGAAGCTAACTTCTATAAGTTGCCTCTTCGTTCCTGCTCTCTCTCAATCGCCTGGAATAATGCTTTGAAGTTACCTTCCCCAAACCCTTTTGCACCTTTACGTTGAATAATCTCAATAAATAAGGTTGGTCGATCGACAACAGGCTTTGTGAAAATTTGCAACAAATACCCTTCATCATCACGATCAACCAGGATTTTTAATTCACGAAGCTTACTAATCTCTTCATCAATCTCACCTACTCGCTCAGTGAGCACATCATAATAATCATCTGGCGTTTCAAGAAACTCAACACCACCATCACGAAGTTTTGCAACGGTATCAACAATATCATTCGTTAAGACGGCAATATGCTGAACGCCAGGACCATTGTAATAATCAAGGTACTCTTGAATTTGCGATTTCCTTTTCCCATTTGCAGGCTCATTAATCGGGAATTTAATGCGTCCCCCGTTGTGCATCACTTTCGACATTAAAGCAGAATACTCCGTGCTAATGTCTTCATCATCGAAATGTATCATTTGCTTAAAGCCCATCACATTCTCGTAATAAGAAACCCACTCTTCCATTGATTCTACGTTTCCAACGCAGTGGTCAATGCCGAGCAAGCCTGTTTCCTTCGACGGAATTGTTCCTTCAAACTTTTTGTATCCGGGTAGAAAAAGTCCCGAGTAGTTTTTACGTTCAACTAACGTATGAATCGTATCACCATACGTGCCGATAACGGCCATTTTTACAACACCGTTCTCATCTTTGTATTCTTTAGGTGGGCTTAGCTCAATCGCACCTCGCTCAGCAGCTTCTTTGTAAGCGCTATCAACATTTTCTACAGTAAGAGCAATATCTTTCACGCCATCCCCGTGCAATTTAACAAACTCTGTAATTGGATGATCATTCGACAGTGCACCTGATAAAACGAGGCGGATATTATTCTGTTGCAATACGTAAGAAACCTTTTCACGATCCCCTGTCTCAAGTCCTGAATAAGCAACGGGCTTAAATCCAAACGCCTTACAAAAATAATGACTCGCCTGTTTCGCATTTCCAACATAAATCTCCAAATAATCGACGTCACGTACCGGGAAAAAATCAGCCGTTTCCTGTTGATTTTGATTCAACATTTGCTCCTGCACAATCATCCCTCCAAAAATAGTTTGTCACTCAGCTTAAACGTATAGCTTTTTCCATTTCCTTTCAAGAACATCTGCTAAAGCCGTAACGCATTAAACGAAAAGCGGAAGCGCCCGTTTAGCCTCGACAAGCGCTGGAACCCTATAAAAAGAACACGGTTTTTGTGTTCATTTTATAGGGTGAAGCGATCGAGAGGCTGGGCCCTGCAGCTGGATCAACGAAAAGCGGAGCGGGCCCGTTTAAATCCGTAGGATGTTGGAGCCAATGAGATTGAGACGCTTTTTGTCTCATTCGAATGGGCGAAACAGCCGGAGGATTTGGCCCGCGCAGTTAGACACGAAAAGCGGAAGTGGGCGTTTAAGTCCGACAAGCGCCGGAAGCATTCCATATGAACACGTTCTTTGTGTTCGGATGGAATGCTGAAGCGACTCGAGGACTTGCCCTCTGCAGCTAGACACGAAAAGCGGAGACGAGGGTTTAGGAACAGAGCCCTTCCGCTCGTTCGCGGAATTAATCCTATTTTCGCGGATATATCCTGAATATCGCGGAAATAAATGAGCTTTTCGCGGAAAAAACGGAAATATCGCGGAATTCCCCCTAATCGAGTCCCGATCAAGCTCAGAAAGGCTATGTTTCGCTTTATAGAACGTCACAAGACTGAAAATGATTACCACTCAGCACTTATCTCGCCTTTTTCTCAAAATAGCTAGACATGGGATAGATTGTTACGCTTTGAAAAATAAGTGATAACAGCACGGCACCAAAAGTGAGCGAGATGAGCGTACTATCACCTGAGCCATATTCCGATTCCAAACTTAAAAGAAGCGCCACTGACATCGTTCCACGAATGCCAGACCAAGTAACAAGGGAGATGTCTTTCCAATTAAATTCACTTCGCCACGCTGAGAACGATTTGATAATTCCAGCAAGGACAAAGAACCTCACAATAATCGAAGCGAGAAAAACGAGCCCAACAAAGAGCCAATGATTGAAGTCTAGATAGTTGGTCGTTTCAATACCAATTAGTAGAAAAATTAAGGCAAGAATACTCGGCTCTACGACTTCCCAGAAGCTATTGAGGTATTCTCGATAATGAGATTCTTTAATATAACCGTCCAGTTCATATGAAAGCATAATTCCCGCTGCAACGACGGAGAGAACACCTGATACACCAAGGTTTTCTGCCACATAAAAACTACCATAAGCGAGAACGATACTTAACATCACCTGATATTGCCGCTGATGAGTGAACGAAATGGCACGACACACGATCCAACTAAATATGGCCCCAATCGCAATTCCTCCAATTGACACAAGAGCAAAGTCATAAAGAAAAGAATTAATGGAAAAGCTCTCATCACCAAGGTACATGCCCGCAAACACAGTGAAAAGCACGATACTGGTGCCATCGTTCACCATTGATTCCCCTTCAACTACATCAGCTATTTTCGGATCTTTTGATGCCTGTTTTAAGATGGAGACCACAGACACCGGATCGGTAGGCGTTAGTATAGAAGCAATTAATAGCGCCCCTACAAACGAAAGGGAAAGGAATGGTCCGCTTAAAACATAAAGTAAGCCTCCAAGTAGAAGAGCACTAAATAATAAGCCTAGTGTACTTAATGCCGCGATAATGCCAGCGTGCTTTTTAAGATGAGCAAATGGAAATTGATAAGCGGAAATAAAAAGTAAGGCCGGAAGAAACCATTCAAAGATAATGTCTTTCGTGATATGTACCGAACTGAAGAATGGAAGAAAAGAAAGACCGATTCCGATCAGCAATAAAACGAGAGGGGCAGGGAAGTTTTTTTGTTTGTTATCAATTGTGTAGACTAAATAACCGATAAAAAGTAGAATTATGATTTGATTCGAGCTCATCAACTCACTCCTTTTATTTCCTATTTTCCCAAACGATTTTAGCATCAAACAGAGAGGCTATTTTTACCTTTATCTTGCCGGTTTTAACCCTGTCAACCAATCTTGGTGTATGCTACAATAATCTTTGTCTATTAAAAGATATGTAAGGTCTGCTATAGGAAACGACGGAGGAGGATACGTAATGAATCAGACCCCATTTATTGCCGTCGAAGGCCCCATCGGAGTTGGAAAGACCTCCCTATCTCGAGCCATTGCTGCTCATTATCAATTTGAACTTTTTCAAGAAATCGTAGAAGAGAATCCGTTTCTCGGGAAGTTTTACGACAACATTGAAGAGTGGAGCTTCCAAACCGAGATGTTTTTTCTCAGCCATCGATACAAGCAATTAGAAGAAATGGAGAAGCATCATTTATCAAAGAAGCTTCCAGTTATTTCTGATTACCATATTTTTAAAAATAAGATTTTTGCGCAACAAACACTTAGTGACCAACACTTTTCTAAATATATGAAGATCTATGACATTATAACCGAGGGAATGCCTGAACCAAACGTCATTATTTATTTAAATGCTAGCCTTGAAACGCTGCTTAATCGAATTTCTCAAAGAGGCAGACAAATCGAAAAAAGCATCGATCCTGCTTACCTTGAACGTCTTTCATCTGATTATGAACGGTTTATGCATGAATTTGAAGCACAGCACCCAGATATCCCTGTGCTCCGTTTCAATGGTGATGAGATGGATTTTGTGTCCAATCAAGAAGATTTGCACACCATCTTCCAATCCCTCGAAAAAACATTGAAAGAAGGAGACCCTGTTAAATGAACCTCAGAGAAAAATACAACATCCCACAGGACGCCGTCATTACAATTGCGGGGACGGTAGGTGTTGGGAAGTCAACGATTACAAGCTCACTTGCAAATGCTTTGCAATTTCGAACTTCTCTTGAAAAAGTGGATAACAATCCATATTTAGAGAAATTCTACAATGACTTCTCTCGTTGGAGCTTTCATTTGCAAATTTATTTCCTTGCAGAACGCTTCAAAGAACAGAAGAGAATGTTTGAATATGGTGGCGGCTTCGTCCAAGACCGTTCTATTTATGAAGATACAGGCATTTTCGCAAAAATGCACTATGAAAAAGGGACGATGTCGAGTGTTGACTATGACACCTACACAAACCTTTTCCAATCAATGGTGATGACGCCTTTCTTCCCACATCCAGATCTCATGATTTACCTTGAAGGTTCCTTTGACGACGTCGTGGATCGCATTAAAGAGCGAGGCCGTCCGATGGAGCAACAAACGCCAACTGCTTATTGGGAAGAAATGTACGAACGCTACACGAACTGGATCGACAGCTTCAATGCCTGTCCTATTCTTCGCTTGAATATCAATGAATATGACCTGGTAAATGATCCATCTTCTATTGAACTGATTTTAAAACGTATTGAACAGAAGTTTCAGCAAATCCCTTCACTAAATCGATAATTTTAAAAAAGCTATCCAATTGGATAGCTTTTTTCTTATCTTACTATAATTTCACATAGAAAAACCGCTGTCGGCGATGACAGCGGTCGAAATATAATCTCCAAATTATATGCGCGTTGGTTATTAATTAGTAAATGGAGGAGGAAGAGGGATTCGAACCCCCGCGGGCGACTAAGCCCCTGTCGGTTTTCAAGACCGATCCCTTCAGCCAGACTTGGGTATTCCTCCGTGTGAAGAAGTTATTAACTAACTGCGACAAGTAATATAATATCATCGTCTTAGAATAATGTCAACGATATCTCAAAACTTTTTCAAAAAGTTTTTCAGGTATGTAAATTGATGATTGATGAAGAACTTCGTCGAAAATTAGCTTCTTTATACTATACACGATTCTTATCTAAAAATAAAGAGCAGAGATGACTCTGCTCTTTATCACTTTTATTTAATCACTTCACGCCCACCCATATATGGACGCAGTACTTCAGGGACAATAACTGAGCCATCTTCTTGTTGGTAATTCTCTAAGATTGCGGCAACAGTTCTCCCGATCGCAAGGCCAGAGCCGTTTAACGTATGAAGGAATTCTGGCTTTCCATTCTTTTCACGACGGAAGCGAATGCCTGCACGACGCGCCTGGAAATCTTCAAAGTTACTACAAGAAGAGATTTCTCGATACGTGCCATAGCTTGGGATCCAAACTTCAATATCGTATTTCTTCGCTGCAGTAAAGCCAAGGTCAGCGGTACACATGCTCATAACGCGATACGGAAGTCCTAATAGTTGAAGTACTTTCTCTGCATGCCCAGTAAGCTTTTCAAGCTCGTCATAAGAATCTTCAGGCTTCACAAAACGGACAAGCTCTACTTTATTAAATTGGTGCTGACGAATCAGTCCACGAGTATCGCGCCCTGCAGAGCCAGCTTCAGAACGGAAGCAAGCACTGTATGCTGTATAAGCAAGTGGAAGATCTTCTCCGTCCATAATTTCATCACGATGGAAGTTTGTTACCGGTACTTCAGCTGTTGGAATTAAGAAGTAATCTTCTTCACGAATTTTAAAAGCATCCTCCTCAAATTTAGGAAGCTGACCAGTACCAGTCATGCTTTCACGGTTCACAAGGTATGGAGGAAGAATTTCTTCATAGCCATGCTCAGATTCATGTAGATCCATCATAAAGTTAATCAAAGAACGTTCTAGACGCGCTCCAGCACCTTTATAGAAAGCAAATCGGCTTCCGGTTACTTTTGCTGCACGTTCGAAGTTAATGATATTAAGATCGGTTGCAATATCCCAGTGAGGCTTTGCTTCAAAAGCAAAATCATTTTTCTCTCCCCATGTACGGATTTCGATGTTATCATCTTCCGTCTCACCTACAGGTACGCTATCATGAGGGATGTTTGGGATGTGAAGAAGAATTTGTTCAAGCTCTGTCTCAACAGTGCGAAGTTCTTCATCAATGGTTTTAATCTTATCGCCAACTTCACGCATTTCTTTAATAAGGTGATCGGCGTCTTTCTTCTCGCGTTTAAATACCGCCACGTTTTTAGAAGCTTCATTACGCTGTCCTTTTAACTGCTCTGTTTCAGCGATAAGCTCTCTTCTGCGCTGATCAAGCTCCTCAAAACGATCAAGACCGACTAGATCTTCCCCACGCTTTGATAGCTTTACTTTTACTTCTTCAAAATTTTTACGCAAATACTTTAAATCGATCATGCTTTTTCCTCCTTTATTAATGAATGATAAACGCGCTAAGGAAACCTATTTAGAGTGAAAGTAAGGTTTTTGAATACAAAAAAGCCCTCATCCCCTATAAAGGGACGAGAGCTACCCGCGTTGCCACCCTGATTGCAGACAATTGTCTGCCTCTTAACAGAATAACGGTCTGCTCCGAGAAAGCTTACTTCATTCAGCTTCCTACTCAGGGATGGATTCACAGGGTTCAATGATCGATTCACACCACACATCGACTCTCTTGGCATTGAACATCTATTACTATTTCCCGTCAACGTTTTCATTTATCATTCGTCATTTGCAGAAAAAGAATTCTCTTCTTCTTGGTACGTAATAATTTACACGAAAAGTTACTCCGTTGCAAGTCCTTCTTTCTTAAACTCCAAAACCATGTCAATAAACATCTGATGCATGCGATCATCGTCCGTTAGTTCTGGGTGAAAAGCACACGCGAGAAAACGTCCATGACGTGCGGCTACAATTTTTTCATTAAAGGTAGCAAGCACTTCAACATCTTCTCCAACTTCTTCAATATATGGAGCACGAATGAAGACACCAATAAAGTCTTCTTCTAGTCCTTTAATTGGTAACGGTGCTTCAAAACTTTCACGCTGTCGTCCGAAGGCATTTCTTTTAGACCTTACATCCATGACGCCAATATGAGATCCATCCACACCTTCAATATGCTTTGAAAGAAGGATTAATCCAGCACATGTGCCGAAAATAGGCTTCTCTGCTGCAAAAGCCTTAAGAGGCTCTAGAAATCCATACTGATCAATTAAACGACGCATTGTCGTACTTTCCCCACCAGGCAGCACGAGTCCATCTAAATCCTCAAGCTGTTCAACACGTTTTACGACAATGATTTCTGCTTCTTTTGTTTCTAGTGCTTTCACATGTTCTCTGATCGCACCTTGCAGTCCAAGGACCCCGACTTTCACCATACTGCTCTCGACTCCTTCTCTTTATCTAAGTAAGAACCCCACCTTACGTTACGCAGGTGGGGGATCAATGATTTTACCAGCCGCGCTCTTGCATACGGTCTGATGGCTTAAGTGAAGAAATTTCAATTCCTGGCATTGCGATACCTAGGTTCTTAGAAATGTTTGCGATCAATTCGTAATCCTGATAGTGAGTTGTTGCTTCAACAATCGCTTTAGCGAACTTCTCAGGATTATCTGATTTGAAAATTCCAGAACCAACAAATACGCCGTCAGAACCGAGTTCCATCATTAATGCTGCATCTGCAGGAGTAGCAATACCACCAGCAGCAAAGTTAACAACTGGTAGACGTCCAAGCTCTTTAATTTGAAGAAGAAGCTCAAATGGAGCCTGAAGGTTTTTCGCTTCAGTCATCAATTCATCTTCAGACATGCTTGAAATTTTACGAATTTGGGATTGAATAAGACGCTGATGACGCACAGCTTCAACAACGTTACCAGTTCCAGGTTCGCCTTTCGTACGAAGCATTGCTGCACCTTCACCTACGCGGCGAAGTGCTTCACCAAGGTTACGCGCTCCACATACAAATGGAACTGTGTACTTACGTTTATCAAGGTGGAATTCTTCGTCAACTGGCGTAAGAACTTCACTTTCATCAATGTAGTCAACGCCCATTGATTCAAGAACGCGTGCTTCTACAATATGACCAATACGACATTTTGCCATTACTGGAATGGATACGGCATTCACAACGTCCTCTACAATTGTAGGATCAGCCATACGTGCTACGCCGCCTGCTGCACGAATATCAGATGGTACACGTTCTAGTGCCATTACTGCTACTGCACCAGCTTCTTCTGCAATCTTCGCCTGCTCTGCATTCACAACGTCCATAATAACGCCGCCTTTTTGCATTTCAGCCATACCACGTTTTACACGATCTGTACCTGTTTGTTGATTCATCTATATTCCTCCCATATCTATACTTAGAAACGTCTATTATACACGACATCTATCAAACGCTTTTATTGTAACATTTTTTTATGACTTGTCCTATCACATGTGCGGTGATTTCGTAAAAGATTTAGAAAAATACTCTTCGATTACCTAATCGAAGAGTATTTTTACCAATTATGCTTGTTATTATAAGTTAAAACAGTCCTGTCACTGCATCTGCTACACTCGTCCACACACCAGAGAAGAAACCACCAATTGCTCGCATAGTAAGGGTAAACCAACCTGCTTTTTCAACTGATTCAGTTGCTACAAGAGGTACTGAAGAACCCTTGTCCCCTGTTATGTAACCAAAATCTTCCCCTGTTGCTTTTAAGACAACTGTTCCAACTTGGTCGCCTTCTTTAATTGGTGCAGTTAGTTCTCCATCTTCGTTAAGGAGGGACTTGTCGTATTCGTAGCTAAGTTCAAATGGTTCTTCCGTGTTTTTTACAGTTACAGTATTAAACGATTCCCCAGCAGCTACGCCAACTTCTTTTTCTTTTCCTTTTACGACGTTAACTGATGATTTTCCATCTGCTTTATCACCTTTAGAAACGATTGTTTTTTGTTCAAATTGATCAAAACCATAATTCAGCAATTTTGAGGTTTCTTCGAAGCGAGCTTCATAAGAGTCGGTTTTCATAACAACTGAAATTAATCGCATATCCCCTTGTTTTGCTGTTCCTGTAAAGGCAAAGCCAGCTAAATCAGTTGATCCTGTTTTAAGCCCGTCAATTCCTTCTACTTTGTACTTATTTGAATAGATAAGAGAAGGAAGAAGCCAGTTCCAGTTCTTCATGGTGATTTGATCATCTGTACCTTCACGGAATTCTTTCACAGGCGTACTCGTTGTTTCAAGCACTTCTGGATAATCTTTTAGAAGATGATATGCAAGAAGCCCTGTTGAACGTGCAGACATCATATTTTCTTCATCCGCATCACCAGCCGGATGATTTCCTAGAAGGTCTCTGTTATTTAGTCCTGAGCTATTCACGAACTTGTATTCTTTCATGCCCATTTCTTTTCCTTTGGCATTCATCATTTCGACAAACTTCGTTTCTGTTCCTGCAACGTGCTCAGCAAGTGCCATTGTGGCAGCATTTGCAGAATAAATTGCCATTGCTTCATATAATTCCTTAACTGTATACTGTTCACCCACACGAAGTGGTACGTTTGAAAGAGAACGGTTCTGAGATAACTTTTGAATCGTATCACTTACAATAACTTTCTCATCCCAACTAACTTCACCTTTACTAATCGCTTCAAGTACTAAATACTCCGACATCATCTTTGTCATACTTGCAGGTGAGAGCGTTAATTCAGGATTATTTTGATATAAAATTTTCCCTGAACTTGCATCAATTAAGATTGATGCTTCCGCTTTGATGTCAGGCGCCTCTGCAGCCTCTGCAGTATTGCCTCCACCAAATGTTCCTGCTAGTAATAATACCATCGCCATGGCTACGGTCATGGCTTTCAAACCAAGGTTTTTCAACCCCTACACCTCCAAATAAGTCTCACATAACCGCTATTCTATCACACCTAAAATTAAAAAAATAGATAGAGGAAAGTCCCCTATCTACTTTTCGAATATATTCGGTTGTTTTTGTCACACAGCTGTTATAACTTCCGTCTAAAGCCCTATTTAGACCGAGTAGTTTGGTGCTTCTTTCGTCACTTGAACATCGTGTGGGTGGCTCTCACGAAGGCCAGCTCCAGTGATTCGTACAAACTGACTGTCCTCACGTAGCGAGTTTAGTGTTTTTGTTCCACAGTATCCCATTCCCGATCGTAAGCCACCGATTAATTGATGGATTGTATCAGTAAGAGGTCCTTTATAAGGAACACGTCCTTCAATTCCTTCAGGAACGAGCTTAGACATATTTTCCTGGAAATAACGATCTTTACTTCCCTTTTCCATCGCTCCAATTGATCCCATTCCACGATAGACTTTAAATTGACGCCCCTGATAAATTTCACGTTCGCCTGGGCTCTCATCTACACCTGCAAGGATGCTACCAAGCATGACGGCATGACCACCTGCTGCAATCGCCTTAACGATATCTCCTGAGAACTTAATGCCTCCATCTGCAATAATGCTAACACCATGCTTGCGTGCCTCTGTTGCACATTCGTAGACTGCAGTGATTTGAGGTACACCAACACCAGCAATTACACGAGTTGTACAAATAGAACCAGGTCCGATTCCTACTTTTACAACATCTGCTCCTGCTTCAATTAGAGCTTTTGTTCCTTCTGCAGTAGCAACGTTACCTGCAATAATTGGAAGGTTAGGGTAAGCACTTTTAATTTCACTTACTTTTGTCATTATGCCTTCAGTGTGTCCATGTGCAGAATCTAATACAATTACATCCACACCGGCTTCAACAAGCTTTTCAACTCGCTTCAGTGCATCTGTTGTATTCCCTACAGCAGCTCCTACTAGTAAGCGGCCTCTGCTATCTTTAGCAGACTGTGGAAACTGTATAACCTTTTCAATATCTTTAATGGTAATAAGACCTCTTAGCGTACCGTCTTCATCTACTAGAGGAAGCTTTTCAATACGGTGTTTTTGTAGGACGCGCTCAGCTTCTTTTAATGTCGTTCCGACTGGAGCTGTAACAAGATTTTCTTTTGTCATCACGTCTTTAATTTGAATAGAGTAGTCTTCAATAAAACGAAGATCACGATTAGTAAGAATACCAACAAGTTTGCGCTCATCATTCACAATAGGAACTCCTGAAATGCGATACTTGCCCATGAGGTGCTCAGCATCGAATACTTGATGCTCTGGTGTAAGGAAGAAAGGATCAGTAATAACACCACTTTCAGATCGTTTCACACGATCAACATGCTCAGCTTGCTCTTCCATTGACATGCTCTTATGGATAATTCCTAGACCACCTTGTCTTGCCATTGAGATCGCCATCGGTGCTTCTGTAACTGTATCCATACCTGCGCTAATAATTGGTACATTTAGTTCAAGGTCTTTTGTTAACTGAGTTTTCACCGATACTTCCCTCGGTAGTACATCTGAAAAAGCTGGCGTTAATAACACATCATCGAAGGTTAACCCTTCTTTAGCAAATTTTGTTTCCCACATCCCTTTCATCCTCCTCTAATCGAATTGTCCGAAATTTTATTAGTAGCTTATCAATTGGTTAAACTACTGTCAAGAAAGATAGAATAAGTTTGAATTATCAAACATGGAGGTTGCCTATGGGATATTCTGGACATCAACACTCAGCCAATTTAGCTTATCACTCTGCCTCATATGTTCAGCAATATTTAAAGGAATGTTATTCTAAAATTGAACTTCCAGATGCAGAACGAAAAAGCTATGATACTTGCTATCGTTTTATGTACTTTATTGAATACGGAGATCGCTACTATCGGCATGCTGAATTGGCTGATACCGAGTTAAAACCGATCCTTCTTTTCTATGGGATGATTCAACTGTTAAAAGCTTGTCTCATCACGATTGATCCGAATTATCCCGGGGATACCCATGTACTTGCCCACGGAGTAACATCTCGAAAACGAAAAAAGCGGCAATATGCTTTCTTGCAAGATGAAGTGAAGGGTCAAAAAAACGGACTCTTTGAATACTTTTCAAGGAAAATGTTTCATGTGAAACAGGTCGAAGGGGAAAAGTATAAAATGGAAGATCTTCTATCCCTTATACCTGAGATTGGTCCGCTATTTGAGAAACTAAATGGGAAGCGAACAAATTATCATATTACTCCAATTTCTACCAACACATTTACAGTTCATTCAAATATTCTTGACTCTTTAAACATGACTGTTGAACGTTTAGAATCTTATCTTCAGCAGCAGGGGTTGTGTTCAGTAAAAATCCTAGGACAACATCGTGACTTCATAACTTTACAAGTTCACAGAGAGCCCAAACTAGAGTTACAGGAGCGTCCTTTTCTCTATGGTAGGGGCGGCGTGTATCTCCCTGCAGAAAGGAACCAGTACAATTCTATTACAGAAGTAATGGTACACTATCTGGTTTTATATAATTTGAGCATGATTTGTCGATACGAGACAGAATGGTGGGGGGATTTGTTTCATACACAGGAGTCATCAGATCTACCTTTTATTCTTCAATTTCTTGAGGTAACTTCTAAAAAGGTGCCAAAATTGCTTTATGGCTTTCTAGATCAGAGAGGAAAATAATGATAAAGCAGAAGGCAGTTAATGAAATCCGTATCTTTCGATGCTTTTTCCGCGCTTTTTTAGATATTTCCGCGAAAATCGGATTTATTCCACGCTTTCGCATGATATTCCCGCGAAATTGAGATTTATTCCGCGAACGTGCTGCATGAGGGCTTTGAGCTAGTGAAAACTCACCCATTAAACCATACAAAAAAAGCGAGAAACCATTTGGCCTCTCGCCTTTCTTCTTTGTCCAGCGACGTCCTACTCTTGCAGGGGGAGATCCCCCAACTACCATCGGCGCTAGAGCTTAACTTCCATGTTCTCATACGGGGCGCGATAAGCTGCGATCGCCAGCTGCGCGCTGCCAGATCCTCATGGATCTTCAAATATCCACTCCGGTCTGACAACACTTGCTTCCTCGAATTTCTTGCTTCTCCCACCCCTACGTAGCTTTCGAAGAAGTCGATTGACAACAATCAAAAAAAGATAAAATAAAAAATCAAGATACAAAACCATACAAAAAAGCGAGAAACCACTTGGTCTCTCGCCTTTCTTCTTGCCCAGCGACGTCCTACTCTTGCAGGGGGAGATCCCCCAACTACCATCGGCGCTGAAGAGCTTAACTTCCGTGTTCGGCATGGGAACGGGTGTGACCTCTTCGCCATCGTCACTAGACAATTCAGGTGTTCCCTGAAAACTAGATAGCACGCACAACGTATTCCAATAATATCAAGTTTAGTGAGCTATGCTCACATCACTTTTGTTTTAGGTTAAGCCCTCGATCGATTAGTATTCGTCAGCTCCACGTGTTGCCACGCTTCCACCCCGAACCTATCTACCTCATCATCTCTAAGGGATCTTACCAGCTTAATGCTGTGGGAAATCTCATCTCGAGGGGGGCTTCATGCTTAGATGCTTTCAGCACTTATCCCTTCCACACGTAGCTACCCAGCTATGCTCCTGGCGGAACAACTGGTACACCAGCGGTGTGTCCATCCCGGTCCTCTCGTACTAAGGACAGCTCCTCTCAAATTTCCTGCGCCCGCGACGGATAGGGACCGAACTGTCTCACGACGTTCTGAACCCAGCTCGCGTACCGCTTTAATGGGCGAACAGCCCAACCCTTGGGACCTACTTCAGCCCCAGGATGCGATGAGCCGACATCGAGGTGCCAAACCTCCCCGTCGATGTGGACTCTTGGGGGAGATAAGCCTGTTATCCCCAGGGTAGCTTTTATCCGTTGAGCGATGGCCCTTCCATGCGGAACCACCGGATCACTAAGCCCGACTTTCGTCCCTGCTCGACTTGTAGGTCTCGCAGTCAAGCTCCCTTGTGCCTTTACACTCTGCGAATGATTTCCAACCATTCTGAGGGAACCTTTGGGCGCCTCCGTTACACTTTAGGAGGCGACCGCCCCAGTCAAACTGCCCACCTGACACTGTCTCCGCACCGGATCACGGTGCTGGGTTAGAATGTCAGTACAGCCAGGGTAGTATCCCACCGACGCCTCCATCGAACCTGGCGGTCCGACTTCTATGGCTCCTACCTATCCTGTACAAGCTGTACCAAAATCCAATATCAGGCTACAGTAAAGCTCCATGGGGTCTTTCCGTCCTGTCGCGGGTAACCTGCATCTTCACAGGTACTATAATTTCACCGGGTCTCTCGTTGAGACAGTATCCAAGTCGTTGCACCTTTCGTGCGGGTCGGAACTTACCCGACAAGGAATTTCGCTACCTTAGGACCGTTATAGTTACGGCCGCCGTTTACTGGGGCTTCGATTCAGAGCTTCTCCCGTAAGGGATAACCCCTCCTCTTAACCTTCCAGCACCGGGCAGGTGTCAGCCCCTATACTTCGCCTTACGGCTTTGCAGAGACCTGTGTTTTTGCTAAACAGTCGCTTGGATCTTTTCACTGCGGCTCCCCTGGGCTATTAACCCGAGGAAGCACCCCTTCTCCCGAAGTTACGGGGTCATTTTGCCGAGTTCCTTAACGAGAGTTCTCCCGATCGTCTTAGGATTCTCTCCTCGCCTACCTGTGTCGGTTTGCGGTACGGGCACCTCTTTCCTCACTAGAGGCTTTTCTTGGCAGCGTAGAATCAAGGACTTCGGTACTAAATTTCCCTCGCCATCACGACTCAGCCTTCACGGTGAACGGATTTACCTATTCACCAGCCTAATCGCTTGGACGCGCATTTCCAGCAGCGCGCTCTCCCTATCTTTCTGCGTCCCCCCGTCGTTCAAACGGAAAGGAGGTGGTACAGGAATATCAACCTGTTATCCATCGCCTACGCCTTTCGGCCTCGGCTTAGGTCCCGACTAACCCTGAGCGGACGAGCCTTCCTCAGGAAACCTTGGGCTTTCGACGGACAAGATTCTCACTTGTCTTTCGCTACTCATACCGGCATTCTCACTTCTAAGCGCTCCACCAGTCCTTTCGGTCTGACTTCACAGCCCTTAGAACGCTCTCCTACCATTGTCGTAAGACAATCCACAGCTTCGGTGATACGTTTAGCCCCGGTACATTTTCGGCGCAGCGTCACTCGACCAGTGAGCTATTACGCACTCTTTAAATGATGGCTGCTTCTAAGCCAACATCCTGGTTGTCTAAGCAACGCCACATCCTTTTCCACTTAACGTATACTTTGGGACCTTAGCTGGTGGTCTGGGCTGTTTCCCTCTCGACTACGGATCTTATCACTCGCAGTCTGACTCCCGCGGATAAATCGTTGGCATTCGGAGTTTGACTGGATTCGGTAATCCGGTAAGGACCCCTAGTCCAATCAGTGCTCTACCTCCAAGATTCTTGCCGCGAGGCTAGCCCTAAAGCTATTTCGGAGAGAACCAGCTATCTCCAGGTTCGATTGGCATTTCACCGCTACCCACACCTCATCCCCGCATTTTTCAACATGCGTGGGTTCGGGCCTCCATTCAGTGTTACCTGAACTTCACCCTGGACATGGGTAGATCACCTGGTTTCGGGTCTACGACCACGTACTATTTCGCCCTATTCAGACTCGCTTTCGCTGCGGCTCCGCCTTATCAGCTTAACCTTGCACGGGATCGTAACTCGCCGGTTCATTCTACAAAAGGCACGCTGTCACCCATTAACGGGCTCCAACTAGTTGTAGGCACACGGTTTCAGGTTCTCTTTCACTCCCCTTCCGGGGTGCTTTTCACCTTTCCCTCACGGTACTGGTTCACTATCGGTCACTAGAGAGTATTTAGCCTTGGGAGATGGTCCTCCCAGATTCCGACGGGGTTTCACGTGTCCCGCCGTACTCAGGATCCGTCTCGGAGGGCAGCGGATTTTGACTACAGGATTGTTACCTTCTGTGATGGACCTTTCCAGGTCGCTTCGTCTATCCGTGCCTTTGTAACTCCAAAGAGACGTCCTACAACCCCAGAGGGCAAGCCCTCTGGTTTGGGCTGATTCCGTTTCGCTCGCCGCTACTCAGGAAATCGCATTTGCTTTCTCTTCCTCCGGGTAATGAGATGTTTCAGTTCCCCGGGTCTGCCTTCCATTCCCTATGTATTCAGAAATGGATACCATCCTATTAAAGATGGTGGGTTCCCCCATTCGGAAATCTCCGGATCAAAGCGTACTTACAGCTCCCCGAAGCATATCGGTGTTCGTCCCGTCCTTCTTAGGCTTCTAGTGCCAAGGCATCCACCGTGCGCCCTTAGTAGCTTAACCTTCGATTTGTTAGGCATTGCTGCCATAACGCATCAGTTATTACTAAGTTATTGCATAAAAAATAATTATTGGATGTCGTTGTTTATGCTATCTAGTTTTCAAGGAACAAGGCTACTACTTGAATCAGCGCAAGCTTCATCACTTCACCTATTTTGAAAGAATACAATCATTCTTTCAAAACTAAACGAAACGCTCATGTAAGGTTGGTAACGTAAGTTACCTTCGTAATTCTCCATAGAAAGGAGGTGATCCAGCCGCACCTTCCGATACGGCTACCTTGTTACGACTTCACCCCAATCATTTGTCCCACCTTCGGCGGCTGGCTCCATAAAGGTTACCCCACCGACTTCGGGTGTTACAAACTCTCGTGGTGTGACGGGCGGTGTGTACAAGGCCCGGGAACGTATTCACCGCGGCATGCTGATCCGCGATTACTAGCAATTCCGGCTTCATGCAGGCGAGTTGCAGCCTGCAATCCGAACTGAGAACGGCTTTATGGGATTTGCTTCACCTCGCGGTGTTGCTGCCCTTTGTACCGTCCATTGTAGCACGTGTGTAGCCCAGGTCATAAGGGGCATGATGATTTGACGTCATCCCCACCTTCCTCCGGTTTGTCACCGGCAGTCACCTTAGAGTGCCCAACTAAATGCTGGCAACTAAGATCAAGGGTTGCGCTCGTTGCGGGACTTAACCCAACATCTCACGACACGAGCTGACGACAACCATGCACCACCTGTCACTCTGTCCCCCGAAGGGGAACGTCCTGTCTCCAGGATTGTCAGAGGATGTCAAGACCTGGTAAGGTTCTTCGCGTTGCTTCGAATTAAACCACATGCTCCACTGCTTGTGCGGGCCCCCGTCAATTCCTTTGAGTTTCAACCTTGCGGTCGTACTCCCCAGGCGGAGTGCTTAATGTGTTAACTTCAGCACTGAGGGTGGAACCCCCCAACACCTAGCACTCATCGTTTACGGCGTGGACTACCAGGGTATCTAATCCTGTTTGCTCCCCACGCTTTCGCGCCTCAGCGTCAGTTACAGACCAGAGAGCCGCCTTCGCCACTGGTGTTCCTCCACATATCTACGCATTTCACCGCTACACGTGGAATTCCACTCTCCTCTTCTGCACTCAAGTCCTCCAGTTTCCAATGACCCTCCACGGTTGAGCCGTGGGCTTTCACATCAGACTTAAAAGACCGCCTGCGCGCGCTTTACGCCCAATAATTCCGGACAACGCTTGCCACCTACGTATTACCGCGGCTGCTGGCACGTAGTTAGCCGTGGCTTTCTGGTTAGGTACCGTCAAGGTACCGCCCTATTCGAACGGTACTTGTTCTTCCCTAACAACAGAGCTTTACGACCCGAAGGCCTTCGTCACTCACGCGGCGTTGCTCCGTCAGACTTTCGTCCATTGCGGAAGATTCCCTACTGCTGCCTCCCGTAGGAGTCTGGGCCGTGTCTCAGTCCCAGTGTGGCCGATCACCCTCTCAGGTCGGCTACGCATCGTCGCCTTGGTAAGCCATTACCTTACCAACTAGCTAATGCGCCGCGGGCCCATCCTGCAGTGTTAGCTCAGAAAGCCAACTTTCAACATTGCACCATGCGGTGCGATGTATTACCCGGTATTAGCTCCGGTTTCCCGGAGTTATCCCAGTCTGCAGGGCAGGTTGCCCACGTGTTACTCACCCGTCCGCCGCTAAGATCAGGGAGCAAGCTCCCATCTCTTCGCTCGACTTGCATGTATTAGGCACGCCGCCAGCGTTCGTCCTGAGCCAGGATCAAACTCTCCGATAGAAAGCTTAATCTAGCTTTTAAAACAATTTTTGCTTCCGTAGAAACAACTACTTACATGGCGTTTCGTTCAGTTTTCAAAGAGCAATTTGTTTCTTTCATTTTCGCCGTTGCTTATCGGCGACTTAAATAATATATCATGTAATGCATTATCTCGTCAACACTTTTTTAAAAGTTTTTAAAACCGATTAATAAGGTTTTGGAGACACCGTCAATGCGACGGAATTACATCTTACCATCTGCTATCTATTATTGCAATAGTAATCAATAAAAAAAGAAGAGGATTTCTCCTCTTCTTTAAAAAGTTACTCTTCTTCTGTCGTTGAACCATTGTTTTCGTCATCTTCTGAGACTTCCTCTGCTTCAACATCAATGATTTCATCAGCAATTCCATCATTAGCTTCAGACTCTTCGATGTCTTCACCTTCAATGCCTTCTTCATTGATCTCAACTTTCGCGACCGTCGCGACAGAGTCTCCTTCAGAGATACGAATCAATCTCACACCTTGAGTGTTTCTTCCAGTTTGAGAAATATCCTGTACATCGATACGAATAATGACACCACTTTCAGTAATGATCATACATTCTTCTTCAAGTGTGACAGTTTTTAGGGCTGTTAACACACCATTACGCTCCGTAAGGTTACACGTCTTAATCCCTTTACCGCCTCTTGTTTGAACGCGATATTCTTCGAAAGGTGTTCTCTTACCAAATCCTTTATCTGTGACGATAAGGACATCCTGGTTTTCATCTAGAATACCTATACCAACAACCTGGTCATTCTCTTGTAGCGTAATTCCCTTAACACCAGTAGCTGTTCGGCCCATAGATCTAACGTCTTCTTCATGGAAACGAATCGCCATCCCTTGTTTTGTTCCCATGATTAGCTCTTTCGATCCATTTGTTAGTCGAACGCCCATTAACTCATCATCTTCTTTAAAGTTGATGGCAATGAGTCCACCTTTTCGGATATTCGCAAAAGCAGAAAGTGGCGAACGTTTGACAACACCCTGCTTTGTAGCAAAGAACACGAACCAATCATCAACGAATTCTTCTATAGGAATAATCGCAGTGATATATTCATTCTTTTCGATCTGGAGCAGGTTAATGATTGGGATACCCTTTGCTGTTCGACTAAGTTCAGGTACTTCATATCCCTTCATTCTGTATACTTTACCTTTATTCGTAAAGAACAGAATGGTGTTATGTGTAAGTGTTGTAAATAAGTGTTCGACGAAATCTCCGTCGTTTGTACCCATCCCTTGAATTCCACGACCGCCACGCTTTTGACTTCGATACGTATCGATCGGCAATCTCTTAATATACCCTTTATGAGTTAAGGTGATCACGATATTCTGTTTAGGAATAAGATCTTCATCTTCGATCATATCGAAACCAACTGTGATTTCGGTACGACGTTTGTCAGCAAATTTTTCTTTTACCTCTGTTAGCTCTTCGCGGATGATTTCTAGAACTTTCTCTTCATCAGCAAGAATAGCTTTTAATTCTGCGATTCGCTTCATTAACTCCTGATATTCAGACTCGATTTTATCTCGTTCTAAACCAGTAAGACGTTGAAGTCTCATATCAAGAATGGCTTGAGACTGCTCATAGCTTAAGGAGAACTTAGTCATCAGGCCTTCTCTAGCAATATCTGTCGTCTCAGAAGCACGAATCAACTTGATTACTTCATCTAAGTGATCAAGTGCGATTCGCAAACCTTCTAATATATGAGCTCTTGCTTCCGCTTTATTTAACTCAAATTGCGTTCTTCTTTTAATAACGACCTTCTGATGCTCAAGATAGTGTTCTAGACATTCTTTCAAAGTTAACACTTTAGGCTGTCCATCTACTAATGCAAGAGTGTTAATACCAAAGCTAGTTTGAAGTGCCGTTTGTTTATATAAGTTATTTAATAGAACATTTGCATTTGCATCTTTACGGACTTCAATAACGACTCGCATACCTGTACGGTCAGATTCGTCACGTAGATCGGTGATTCCTTCAATCTTCTTATCACGAACGAGCTCTGCAATTTTCTCGACAAGACGTGCTTTATTAACCTGATAAGGAAGCTCAGAAACAATGATTGTTTTCTTACCATTGCTGAATTCCTCAATTTCAGCTTTTGCACGCTGAATAATTGAACCTCTTCCAGTTGTATAAGCTTTGCGAATTCCCTCACGTCCAAGAATTTCAGCAGCTGTTGGAAAGTCTGGTCCAGGAATAAATTCCATTAGTTCAGGGATTGTCATCTCAGGATTTTTACTTAGTTCTAAAAGTCCTTCAATTACTTCGCCCAGATTATGTGGTGGGATGTTTGTCGCCATTCCGACGGCAATTCCTGAAGCACCATTTACAAGTAGATTAGGAAACCTTGCCGGAAGAACGATTGGTTCACGTTCAGAACCATCATAGTTGTCCTGATAATCGATGGTATCTTTATTAATATCTCGCACCATTTCCATGGCTATCTTGGACATTCTTGCTTCTGTGTAACGCATTGCAGCTGCTGAATCACCATCAATAGAACCAAAGTTTCCATGTCCGTCAATCAGCATATTACGATAGCTGAAGTCTTGAGCCATACGCACCATTGTGTCATATACAGCTGAATCACCGTGTGGGTGATACTTACCAATAACTTCTCCAACAATACGCGCAGACTTTTTATAAGCCTTATCAGAAGTCATACCAAGGTCGTTCATCGCATATAAAATTCGTCGATGTACTGGTTTTAAACCATCTCGCACATCAGGAAGAGCACGACTTACAATAACGCTCATCGCATAATCCATGAAGGAGGTGCGCATTTCCTGACTAATATTTATTTCTTTAACTCTCGATCTTTCCATATCAGACATACGGAAAACCTCCAATTATACTCTTGTTCATCTCATAACATTTAGCTAAAGATCTTTTCGATACTCTATATCGTCTTTTAAAGTAACCACTTAATAGAAACAGAAGAAAAGGGGGATATCCCCCTTTGTCTCTTAAACGTCTAAATTCTTTACGTAATGAGCATTGTCTTGAATAAAGTTTCGTCTCGGTTCAACACGATCACCCATGAGCATATCAAACACTTCATCCGCTTCAATAGCATCCTGCAATTCTACCTGCAACACTGTACGTGATTCAGGATCCATCGTTGTTTCCCATAGCTGCGTTGGGTTCATCTCTCCAAGACCTTTGTACCGCTGAATACCAGGCTTAGGGTTTTTCGGAATCTCATTTAAGATGACATCAAGCTCACGGTCATTATAAGCGTAAGTCACTTTTTTTCCTTGAGAAATCTTATACAAAGGTGGTTGAGCAATATAGACATAGCCGTTTTCAATTAGCGGACGCATATAGCGATAGAAGAATGTTAATAGGAGCGTTCGAATATGCGCACCATCAACATCAGCATCAGTCATGATGATCAGCTTATGATATCGGGCTTTTGCTAAATCAAAATCTTCTCCAATCCCTGTTCCTAGTGCCGTGATAATGGCTCTAATCTCATTGTTTGAAAGGATTTTATCTAGACGCGCTTTTTCCACATTAAGAATTTTACCTTTCAAAGGCAGAATAGCCTGGAAGTGACGATCACGCCCCTGCTTTGCAGATCCGCCGGCTGAATCACCCTCAACGATATAAATTTCTGAGATCGATGCATCTTTAGATGAGCAATCCGCTAACTTACCAGGAAGTGCACTTACTTCAAGTGCTCCCTTTCTTCTTGTTAACTCCCTTGCTTTCTTTGCTGCAGCACGTGCTCTTGAAGCCATAAGGCCTTTTTCAACAATTTGCTTTGCAACGAGGGGGTTTTCAAAAAGGAAAGTAGAGAACTTCTCTCCAAAGATTGATTCGGTAATTGTACGAGCTTCCGCATTTCCAAGCTTCGTTTTCGTCTGACCTTCGAACTGCGGATCAGGATGTTTAATCGAAATGATTGCTGTTAGTCCTTCACGAACATCGTCACCTGTCAGGTTTGGATCCGTTTCACGGAACAAGCTATTTTTACGTGCATAGTCATTAATTACGCGAGTAAGAGCCGTTTTAAAGCCATACTCGTGACTTCCACCTTCATGGGTGTTGATGTTATTTGCAAACGAATAAATGTTACTTGCAAATCCATCATTATATTGAACGGCAATCTCCACAGAAATCCCTTCACGTTCACCTTCCACAAAGATTGGTTCTTCGTGTAGAGCTTCTCGAGAACGATTCAAATGTTCTACGTAAGACTTAATACCACCCTCATAATGGTATTCGTTGCGCTTCGTTTCTTCAGGACGCTTGTCCTGTGCAACAATCATTATTCCGCGATTTAGGAATGCAAGCTCTCTAAGGCGGTGAGCAAGAATATCAAATTCATACTCTATTGTTTCAGTGAAAATCTCGGTATCTGGGATGAAGTGAATCGTTGTACCTGTCACATCACTTTCCCCAATCACCTTAAGGTCTTCATCAGGTACACCGCGCGTATAGCTCTGATAATAAACCTTTCCTTCACGCTCTACTGTAATTTCAAGCTTAGAGGATAAAGCATTTACTACAGATGCTCCTACACCGTGCAGACCGCCAGATACTTTATATCCGCCGCCACCAAACTTACCGCCGGCATGCAGTACGGTCATAATAACTTCAACTGCAGGACGTCCCATTTTTTCTTGAATTCCGACCGGGATCCCTCGTCCATTATCTTCAACCGTAATACTGTTGTCCTTCTCAATACTTACAGTAATTTGAGAACAGTATCCTGCAAGGGCTTCATCAATACTGTTATCGACAATTTCCCATACAAGATGATGCAGTCCACGGCTACTAGTTGAACCGATGTACATACCTGGGCGTTTTCGAACCGCCTCAAGTCCTTCAAGGACCTGAATCTGACTTTCATCATAACTTTCTTTATTAGACTGTTGCTCTAATGTCATATTGTTCACCTACATTTCTCTATCAAAGATAGACTCAATTCAGCTTGCTGATGATCAGACAACCTGGTTTTAAGATGATTCTCCATTTGATGTAACTTCCACACTGTCTGAGATTGTGTATGCTCGTCTTTTTAGTGTGAGTGAAGATAAAGGAGACAAATAGACCGTATCAGTCGTGATAACGATGGATTTCGTTAAATCACCACCGATGTCTTCTACTAGCCTGTCTTTTTGATGGCGATGCAAAAATTCACTCGTGATCTCTGCTTCCTCCATAACTTGCCAATCAAAGATTCCTACAACATCTCTCGATTGGACGACAACGTCCTCTCCTAAGTGTATAAACAACACTTCACCTCATTTCACCTTTTCGATTAGTCCTTCTTGAACTTGAAAAGTCGTCGCTTTTTCAAGCGTTTCATGATGGATGCCTTCAACGCTCGTTGTGGTCACAAACGTTTGAACTTTTCCTTGAATTGTATTTAAAAGATGAGACTGTCTAAAGTCATCTAACTCTGACAGTACGTCATCGAGTAGAAGTAAAGGATATTCGCCTACTTCACTATGAATTAATTCAATTTCAGCGAGTTTCAGGGATAAAGCAGTTGTTCGCTGTTGTCCCTGGGATCCATACGTTTGAACGTCCTTTCCATTTACAAAAAACGACAAATCATCTCGGTGCGGTCCCGCGAGCGTGACGCCACGCTCAACTTCTCTCTCTTTAATTTTATCAAACTTTTCCTTATATCCATCTACTATTTTCGACAAATCCGTTGGTTCTGATACCTCAACCGTCGGATTATAATGGATTTCGAGTTTTTCTAGTCCTCTACTAATCCCATAATGAATTGGTTCAGCCCATTGTTGCAGGAGTTGAACGAATCTTACTCGTCGTAAATAGATATTCGCAGCTGCTTCTATTAATTGTTCGGTCAAAATATCAAGCATGACATAATCAGGCTTCTTTTGATATCGCATCGTCTTCAATAAGCTGTTTCGCTGCTGAAGAAGTTTAAGGTATCGTCCCAGATGATAAAGATAAACGGGTTGAACCTGACCAATCTCAATATCAATAAACCTTCTGCGCACGCCAGGATTACCTTTAACTAGATTGAGATCCTCTGGTGCAAACATGACGACATTCATGGCACCAATATAGTTGCTAAGCTTCTGCTGTTCCAATTGATTTAGCTTGGCTTTTTTACCTTTTTGGGAAATAACCAGTTGGAGGGAGAGGGGACCATTTCGTTTTTCAATTCTACCTTCTATTTTAGCATATTCCTCGTCCCAATTGATTAATTCTTTATCTCTTGGTGTACGATGGGACCTCGCCATAGCAAGGACATAGATGGCTTCCATGATATTTGTTTTTCCTTGCGCATTCTCGCCGAGAAAAACATTTACGTTATTTTCGAACTGAAGTTCTTGCTTATGATAATTACGATAATTCGTTACTTTTAATGTGTTTAGATGCAACGGGAAACCCCCATTCAGCTAGATACAACAAACTCTCCTACGCCAGGAATCATAACGGTATCCTTGTTGTAGAGTTTTCTGCCACGTCGGTCTTCTAATTCTCCGTTTACATAGACCTCATACTCTGACAGGAACCACTTTGCCATTCCGCCTGTATTGATCACTCCTGCTTCTTGAAGAAGTTGTCCAAGAGTGATGAATTCTTTAATTAGTTTAATTTCATTCACGTTCGTTCACCTCATTTTCCTCCTGCTCCATCTTACTATATAGAGTCTGAAGGATGACAATAGTTTATTATAACTCTTTTTTTATTATAACGCATGAATAATCGCATGGAAATTTCATAATTAGCTAAAAAAAAGAAAGCCACTGGAAGGAAAACTTCTCAGTGGCCACAGGTAACACCTTGCTAGACTTTAATAAGTTCGGACAGGGAGGATTAACTGCATAATCGCAGCACCTTCGATTGGTTTAATTAAGAAAGGCCTCATAGCCCCCGTGAAGCTAATATTTACTTCGTTAGAGTCCATTGATCTTAAAGCATCCATCATGTATTTTGCACTAAATGAAATCTTAAGTTCCTCACCATCAAAAGAATGTGATTGTACTTGTTCTATAACTTTCCCAATTTCAGGCGAATTTGAAGAAATCTCTAGTGTTGACTCTTCAAGGCTAGCGAGTTTTACTACGTTATTTCTTCCTTCTCGTGCTAATACGGATGCACGATCGATTGCTTGTAACAATTCTTTTGCAGAAACTGTTACGTTTGTTTTACTTTCATTTGGGATCAATCGGCTTGTATCTGGATAGTTCCCATCAAGAAGTCTTGAGAAGAAAAGAATGTGATTTGATTTGAACAATATTTGATTTTCAGTAACCGTAATATCAACAAGTTCTTCGTTATCATCGATGATTTTAGAAAGCTCACTTAGACTTTTCCCAGGAATCACTACATTTGAAAACGAAAGGTCATTACCATTTGGTTCAACTTTAACTGAACGGAGTGCAAGTCTATGACTATCTGTAGCAGTACAGTTAAGCTCGCCACCTTCTAGCTTCCAGTTTACACCTGTTAACACCGGTCTAGTTTCTGATGTAGAAACAGCAAATACAGTTTGCCTAATAATGTTTTTTAGTAAGTCTGCCTGGATCTGAAAACCTTCTTGTGCTTCCACTTCAGGTAAACGAGGGTATTCTTCAGGATCCAAACCGTTTAAGTTAAATTCTGAAGAACCTGAACGGATTCTTGTTGTTAAACTATCGTGTACTTCGATCTCAACTTGATCACCTGGTAGCTTTTTAACGATATCAGAAAAGAATCGAGCTTGAAGTACGATACTTCCCATCTGAGAGATTTCAACAATTTGTTTATCATTTTCTTCTGAGGGAATGAAACATTCGATTGAAATATCTGAGTCAGAACCTGTTAACGTTACGCCTTCATCACTTGCTACAATTTTAATCCCCGTAAGAATAGGTATCGTTGTTCTTGAAGACACTGCTTTCATTACATCAGATACGCTTGATACTAGATAATCTCTTTCGATCTTGAAACGCATAATTTACCTCCTAAATAAATGACCCAGATTATATAATTATTACTTAAAAAAAGTCGTAGTCTTACTAGTAGGGGCTGTGAATGTGTGGATAAGTGTTCACAAACCCATAACGAACAAGTTATCCACCTGTGGATAGTGTGTTAGTAACTGTTCATAATTGTACACACTCTATTAACTACTATCCACAAAAAGAGACTTATCCGTTTTTTAGTTGTTCGACGATATCTTGTAGTTTCTTTTGAAAAGCTTGATCAGAATCCACTAGTTTCGAGATCTTCTCATGTGCGTGAATGACGGTTGTATGATCTCTTCCACCAAATTCTTCTCCGATTTTTGGAAGCGAGAAATCGGTAAGCTCTCTCGAAAGGTACATGGCAATTTGACGAGGAAATGCAACAGATTTTGTTCTTTTCTTCGCCGCAAAGTCTTCGAGTTTTACAGAAAAATGATCTCCTATGACAGTTTGGATATCATGAATCGTAATCACCCTTGGTTTTGAAGATGGAATAATGTTTTTTAACGCCTCAGCTGCAAGGTCTGCATTCATATCTTGATTAATCAATGAAGAATAGGCCACTACGCGTATGAGCGCACCTTCAAGTTCACGAATGTTGGTGTCAATTTGATTGGCTATATAGAGCATCACTTCATTTGGAATATCAAGACCTTCTGCTTTTGCTTTCTTTCTAAGAATAGCAATCCTTGTTTCCAGGTCAGGCGGCGTAATATCAGTAATCAGTCCCCACTCAAATCGTGATCGAAGTCGATCTTCTAGTGTAGGGATTTCCTTAGGTGGTCGATCACTTGAAATAACGATTTGTTTACTTTCTTCATGAAGAGCATTGAATGTATGGAAAAACTCCTCTTGCGTTTGTTCTTTTCCTGCCAGGAATTGAATATCATCAATCAGTAGTACATCTACATTACGATACTTGTTTCGAAAATTAACGGTTTTATTATCTCGAATCGAATTAATAAATTCGTTTGTAAACTTTTCCGATGATAAATAAACCACCTTTGCATTCGGATTATGCTCAATAACATAATGACCAATAGCATGCATTAAATGGGTTTTTCCAAGCCCAACTCCTCCATATATAAATAGCGGATTATACGCTTTGGCTGGTGCTTCCGCTACGGCTAAAGAAGCAGCATGCGCAAATCGATTTCCAGATCCAATAACAAACGTATCAAACGTGTATTTTGAATTAAGCACACTTTGAGGGTGTTCTTCTTGAGCTGGATTTCCCTTAGGCTTTTTTTTCATAGCTTGTTCTAGATCCAAATCAGCATCGGACTGATTTTGGGGAATAATGAACTTAGCTTGTAATTCACTTCCGGTCAGCTCAAGCAACGTTTCCGTTATTAAACTTGAATATCTTGACTCAAGCCAGTCTCTAGCGAACTCGTTGGGGGCAGTAATAATAATCGTGTCGCCTTCCATTCGGTTTGCAGAAGTAGACTTGAGCCAGGTTTCGAAGCTTGGCTTGCTTAACTTTTTTTCGATTTCGGATAGAGCCTGTTGCCAGAGATCCGTGATGTTATCCAACGAAGTCCCTCCTTTTGTTCAAAAATATCTAACTAGGGCAAACCGGTTTACTTCTATTGATGATACTTAGCTCAATAGGTAGCCTGCATTTTCACCCAAATAAAAACAGGCTGTAATCGCTGACGATAGTCGCCTAATGTGCCAACGTACAACCTTTGTACAATCATTTGAATATTCACGAATAATTATACTGTCCACAGTATCGAAGTGGATCATATAATATAGAAGAAAGTCGAATTATCGACTGTGTTCACACCGTTGTGGATACGATGAATAACAGCTCTTAATAACTGTCCACACTTTTATCCACAGACTGTGGATTAGTTTTATGGTCGCTAATCTTATTCACGAGTTAAAACACAAATATCATAACAAAAGAATAGCTTGTTTGCAATGTTTTTCAAGTGGTTATCCACAGAGGACATATCTTGTGGATTTAAACTGTCCACAGCACTAGATTTTGTGTAGAAGCTGTCGATAACTGATGTGAATAAGTGAAAAGTGTCGAATATAGTTATCCACACAACTATTTGTAGACCTTTCGTTGATGATTTTAGGACAAGTTCAAGAGGTGGATCTATCTGGTGATTTGATATTGAGATTTGAAAGAGATAGGTTGAAATTTTAATTAAACTTGACAATTACCCTCCTCTTTTCTTATAATTACTTGGACTGTCTTTATACAGTTTATCCTCAGGGAGGTGTAATAGAATGAAAAGAACGTTTCAACCAAACACACGTAAACGTAAAAAAGTTCACGGTTTTCGTGCACGTATGAGCTCAGCTAACGGACGCAAAGTTCTTGCTCGTCGTCGCCGTAAAGGTAGAAAAGTATTGTCTGCATAGACCACTGATCATCAGTGGTCTTTTTTTAAGATAAGGTTTATAATATGCTTATCCAAGTAACACTGGGAGTGTGCGGATTGAACAGCAACTACCGGATTAAAAAGAATTCTGAGTTCCAGAACGTTTTCAAGAATGGAAACTCAACTGCAAACAGACAATTTGTTGTGTACGTATTAAAGCGAAATGATCAACCTCAATTTCGACTCGGTCTTTCAGTAAGTAAGCGGATCGGCAATGCAGTTACAAGAAATCGTGTGAAGAGACTCGTAAAAGAATCCTTCCATCAATTGTCCGATCAAATTAAATATCCTTATGACTTTGTCGTTATTGCTCGAAAACCTACTTCAGAGATGAGTTTTGAAGAAGTAAAGAGTAGCTTAATTCATGTGCTGAACCGAGCTCGTGTATTAAGAGGAGTGAAACAGACTGGTAAAGGAAGGGATGCTAAATGAAAAAGCTGGCTATGATGCTAATTCGCGTCTACCAGAAATTCATTTCTCCATTAACTCCTCCTTCCTGTCGTTTCTACCCTTCTTGTTCTCATTACAGTTTCGAATCCTTTCAGAAGCATGGGTTTATAAAAGGATCCTGGTTGACGGTGAAAAGAATTTCGAAATGCCATCCATTTCATCCTGGCGGCTTTGACCCCGTTCCAGATAAGAAGAAATAACGGTATGCTTTAACTACATAAATTTTGTCGAGATATGATTGCAAGGAGGATGAAGCGTGAGGAAAAAACTAACCCTCGCATTTCTATTAATTGGTCTCGTTGCGGTCCTTTCAGGCTGTAACATTAACGAGCCAGTTAACGCAGAAAGCACAGGATTTTGGACGGAATATATCGTTTATCCACTATCCATGACCTTAACGTTTTTCGCCGATTTAACAGGTGAAGGAAATTACGGTCTCTCAATTATTATTGTAACGATCTTAATTCGACTTCTCTTGCTTCCATTAATGATCAAACAAACGAGAAGTTCAAAAGCGATGCAGGAACTGCAGCCAGAAATGCAAAAGCTAAAAGAGAAATATAGCAGTAAAGACCAGAAAACGCAGCAGCAGCTTCAACAAGAAACGATGCAGCTATTCCAACAGAATGGGGTTAACCCGCTTGCGGGTTGTTTACCAATCTTAGTACAAATGCCGATTCTATTAGGTTTTTATCACGCGATTATGCGTACACAAGCAATTGAAACGCATACTTTCCTCTGGTTTAGCCTTGGAGAGCCAGATATCATCCTGGCACTCACTGCAGGTATAACGACATTCATTCAACAAAAAATCATGATGGGTAGCGGCGGAACGGTGCAGCCTCAAATGAAAATGCTCCTATACGTTATGCCGATTATGATTATTGTTTTTGCAATTAACTTCCCTGCAGCACTTGCATTATACTGGGTTGTAGGTAACATCTTTATGATTGCGCAAACTTACTTTATTACGAAACCTACCATTAAAACCGCTGATACGAATACGGGGGGAGCGAAGAAGTGAGAAGCGTTACGGTAACGGGGAAAACGATTGAAGAAGCCATTAAAGATGCGCTGAATCAAATCGGGACTGTTCAAGAGAATGTTGATGTTGAAGTGTTAGACGAGCCTAAAAAAGGATTTTTAGGCTTTGGAGGAAAGCCCGCCCGCATTAAAGTTAGCGAGAAACCTGACATCATGGAGCAAACAAGGGCTTTTTTAGAAAAAGTCATCCGCAACATGGGAGTTGAAGCCAGTATAGAAGGTAGAAGAGAAGATCGCGATCTTTTCTTTACGCTATCTGGTGAAAAAATTGCGATTGTGATAGGGAAACGTGGCCAAACTCTTAATTCTCTACAATATTTAACAAATCTTGCCGCAAATCGATTTTCTGACCGATTTGTCCGGGTGGTTCTCGATGCTGAGAACTACCGTGAAAGACGTGAAGATACGCTAAAGAAACTGGCGGATCGTCTTGCAGACAAAGCGATGGTTACGAAAAAGGATATACAGCTAGAACCGATGCCGTCGCTTGAACGAAAAGTGATTCATCTTTATCTTAAAGATAAAAAAGGGATTACAACTCACTCAGATGGAAAAGATCCGCACCGCCGTGTGGTCATTGTTCCACGTAATAAGTAACATGAAACCTTCGGGCAAGTAGCCCGAAGGTTTTTTTGAGGAACAAGGGTTATGTTGTTAATTGACTGTTTTTCGTACTTCTGTCTGATGTAGTTAGGATAAGCATCGTTATTTCTTTTTTTATAAAAATGGGTTACACTAAAAGGTATTGTGGATTAGTCTGTCGCATTTGAGCTGATAGTTATCCACTGTGGATAATTGGTTAAACTAATAGTACTTATTAATAGAAATAGACGTTAAATAAAAAGACAAAGTGTGGATAGAGAGGTGAATGTAAGTGGAATATGAAACAATTGCTGCGATATCGACTCCAATGGGTGAAGGAGCAATTGCGATTGTCCGACTTAGCGGAGAAGAGGCCATAAAAATAGCTGATCGGTTATACAAAGGAAAGCAGCGGCTTGAGTCTGTTGATACACATACGATTCACTATGGGCATTTGATTGATCCAGATACGAAACAAGTTGCCGAAGAAGTAATGGTTTCGGTCATGCGAGGACCTCGTACATTTACGAAAGAAGATATTGTTGAAATCAACTGTCACGGAGGGCTCGTTTCTGTGAATCGTGTCCTTGAATTAGTATTACGAAGTGGAGCTCGTCTTGCAGAACCAGGTGAATTTACTAAGAGAGCTTTTTTAAACGGTCGTATCGATTTATCGCAAGCAGAAGCTGTGATTGATTTGATAAGAGCGAAAACTGACCGTGCGATGAACGTTGCTTTGAATCAGATGGAAGGACGTTTGTCGACATTAATTGCGTCTTTAAGACAGCAATTGCTCGAGACGGTTGCACATGTTGAGGTAAACATCGACTATCCTGAATATGATGCAGAGGAAATGACGAAGGACCTTCTCTCGACTCAATTAAAAGAAGTAGAAAAGGAGATTGCAGGGATTCTCGTAACTGCAAGGCAGGGGAAGATTTTGCGTGAAGGTCTCTCAACCGTTATTGTTGGACGACCGAATGTTGGAAAGTCTTCTTTGTTAAATAGTCTCGTTCATGAAAATAAAGCGATCGTAACAGATGTACCCGGAACGACGCGGGACGTTATTGAAGAATATGTTAATGTAAGAGGCGTGCCGTTACGACTCGTCGATACAGCGGGGATTCGAGAAACAGAAGATCTTGTCGAACGAATTGGTGTTGAGCGTTCAAGGGAGCGTTTGAAACAAGCTGATCTTATTCTACTTGTGCTAAATTATAATGATGAACTAACCTATGAGGATGAGAAGCTTTTCGAAGCTGTTAAAGGTATGGATGTCATCGTTATTATTAATAAAACAGATCTTGATAAGAAACTTGATTTAGACAAAGTGAAAGAGTTAGCAGAAGAACATCCAATGATTACAACTTCTCTTAAACATGAACAGGGCGTGGATGAACTAGAACAGTCCATTTCAGAACTGTTTTTTGCAGGTGAAGTTGAGTCGCAGGATTTAACATATGTATCAAATTCTCGTCACATCGCTTTACTGGAGCAGTCTCGAAGAACGCTTGAAGACGCGTTAGAAGCAGTTGAGGCAGGAATGCCCGTTGATATGGTGCAGATTGATATTACGCGTACCTGGGAGATTCTTGGAGAAATTATTGGTGATACCGTTTCTGATAGTTTGATCGATCAGTTATTTTCACAGTTTTGTCTTGGGAAATAAGAAGATTAAAGGAGGAATACGGCAATGGGTTACAAAGCCGATTCTTATGATGTTATTGTCGTTGGCGCAGGCCACGCAGGTGTGGAAGCAGGACTTGCTTCAGCAAGAATGGGTGCCAAAACACTCATGCTTACACTTAACCTGGATTCTGTCGCTTTCATGCCATGTAATCCTAGTGTAGGAGGCCCTGCAAAAGGAATTGTTGTAAGGGAAATCGATGCACTTGGTGGAGAAATGGGCCGTAATATTGATAAAACGCATATACAAATGCGTATGTTAAACACGGGTAAAGGACCTGCTGTACGCGCACTGCGTGCTCAGGCTGATAAAGTGCTCTATCAAAGTGAAATGAAAAGAACAATTGAAGAGCAAGATAATCTCACTCTTCTGCAAGGAATGGTTGAGAAACTGATCGTGGAAGATGGGATCTGTAAAGGCGTTATTACGAAAACGGGTGCAGAGTATGAAGCGAAATCTGTTGTGTTAACAACAGGTACGTTCATGCGTGGTCGCGTCATTATTGGTGATCTTTCTTATGAAAGTGGGCCAAATAACATGCAGCCATCCGTTAACTTGTCTCACCATTTAGAAGAGTTAGGCTTTGAAATGGTTCGTTTTAAGACAGGAACTCCGCCGCGTGTTAATAATAAATCAATTGATTATAGTAAAACTGAAATTCAGCCTGGAGATGAAAAACCTCGTGCTTTTTCATATGAAACGACTGAATTTATTACAGACCAGCTACCGTGTTGGTTAACGTATACAGGAGAAGAGACGCATAAGCTGATCAACGATAACCTTCATCGTTCTCCAATGTACTCAGGTATGATTGAAGGAACAGGACCACGCTACTGTCCATCGATTGAAGATAAAATTGTTCGCTTTAATGATAAACCGCGACACCAGATCTTCCTTGAACCAGAAGGACGCAACACAAAAGAAGTTTATGTGCAGGGTCTATCCACAAGTCTTCCAGAAGACTTGCAGCAGAAAATTCTTAAAACCGTACCTGGACTCGAGAATGTTGAAATGATGCGTGCAGGCTATGCTATTGAATATGATGTAGTTGTTCCAACACAATTATGGCCTTCACTTGAAACGAAGACAGTTAAAAATCTCTTTACTGCAGGACAGTTAAACGGAACTTCAGGTTATGAAGAGGCTGCAGGGCAAGGGATTATGTCTGGTATTAATGCTGCAAGGAATGCACAGGAGCGTGAAGCGGTGATTTTGGATCGCTCACAAGGATACATTGGGGTTATGATCGATGATCTTGTGACAAAAGGAACGAACGAGCCGTATCGCCTGTTAACTTCACGTGCGGAATATCGACTTCTTCTTCGTCATGATAATGCTGACTTAAGATTAACAGAGCTTGGATATGAGATTGGTATGATTCCGAAAGAACGCTATGACCGGTTTATGGCTAAGAAAGAAATGATTGAGCAAGAAATGAAGCGTCTTGAGAAAGTTGTCATTAAGCCGAGCGAACAAGTGAATGCAGTGCTTCCAGAGAAAAGTACGGAATTAAAAGAAGCCATGCATGCCGCTAATCTATTGAAGCGACCAGAAGTAACGTATCAAGAGATTCATCAACTTGCTCCAGCTGATTATGATATTCCCGAGGATGTTGCAGAACAAGTTGAAATCCAAGTGAAATACAGCGGTTATATTAATAAAAGTCTGCAACAGGTTGAGCGCATGAAGAAGATGGATGAGAAGAAAATTCCTGATGGTATTGATTATTATGCGATTGGTGGCCTTGCGACGGAAGCGAAGCAGAAACTTGACGAAGTTCGTCCTCTATCAATTGGTCAAGCTTCCCGCGTTTCAGGAGTTAATCCAGCTGATGTATCGATCTTACTTGTGTATATTGAACAAGGTAAAATCGCTAAAATTGCAAAATAACGTACAAGTGGAGGGGCTATGAACGAGCAACAGTTTCAGGAGTTGTTAGAGGAGAAAGGAATTACTCTTTCTTCTAAGCAACTTCAACAATTTCAAACCTACTATGAGGTTCTTGTTGAATGGAATGAGAAAATGAATCTGACGGCTATTACTGATAAGGAAGAGGTGTACGAAAAGCACTTCTTTGATTCAATCATGGCCGCATTCTCATTTGACTTTTCTTCTGACTACCATATTTGTGATGTGGGAGCAGGAGCTGGCTTTCCAAGTTTGCCTATTAAAATTTGTTTTCCTCATTTAAACATCACGATTGTCGATTCACTTAACAAACGAATTGGTTTCCTGGAGCATCTTTCTTCTAAACTTCAATTAGAAAATGTCTCTTTTTATCATGATCGGGCAGAACTATTTGGTAAAAACAAAGATCATCGCGAAAAGTATGATGTTGTTACGGCAAGAGCTGTTGCGCGACTGTCTGTTCTTGGTGAATTATGTCTACCTCTCGTTAAAACTAACGGTTACTTTGTGGCGTTGAAAGGTCCAAATGTAGAGGATGAGCTGGATACAGGAAAGCAAGCAATTAAGCTTCTTGGTGGGGAAGTCGTTAAGCGAGATACGCTAACACTACCAGCTGAAAAAAGTGAGCGAAATATCGTAACGATTAAAAAAATCAAAACGACTCCTAAAAAATATCCAAGAAAGCCAGGCACGCCAAATAAAAATCCTTTATAATGAAGATAGACTGCATATGAACGGTTAAGTGTTTCACATGGAACGCTGCTCCTATGGAAGGAATTTGTTTTTAGGCAGCGAATCAGTTAAGGAGTCGATTAAAGGTGGTGTTAGGCGATGAAGCATACGTTTTCACGTCTTTTCGGTTTGAACGATGAAAAAAGCGAGACGATGGAAGTAGAACAAGAGGAAGTGAAGCAACTTCTTGTTGAGGATATTATTCCGAACCGCTTCCAGCCTCGAACAATTTTTATAGATGAGAGAATTACTGAACTATCTCAAACGATAAAGACTCATGGAGTTATTCAGCCGATCGTGGTTAGAGAACGTGAAGGCAAGTATGAAATTATTGCCGGGGAAAGACGATGGAGAGCAGTAAAGAAGCTTGGTTGGGAACGAATTCCTGCGATTGTTAAGGAATTTAATGATTCTCAAACAGCCTCAATAGCTCTTATTGAAAATTTGCAGCGTGAAGAATTAACTGCTGTCGAAGAAGCAATGGCTTACGCTCAATTAATCGAGCTACATGATTTAACACAGGAGAGTCTTGCTCAGCGGCTTGGCAAAGGGCAATCTACCATAGCGAATAAACTAAGGTTATTGAAGTTGCCTGAACCTGTTCAACAAGCTCTTTTACAGAAGAAAATTACGGAGAGGCACGCCCGAGCGTTAATTCCACTTAAGAATCCTGAGAATCAGGTGAAAGTTCTGAGTGAAGTTCTTGAACGACAGTGGAATGTAAAGCAGACGGAAGAACGTGTGGCTCGTATGTTAGAAGGCACGATCCAAAAACCGAAGCCGAGGAAAAAATCGGTTAGTAAGGATATGAGATTGGCAGTAAATACCATCCGCCAATCGCTTGATATGGTTACAGAGACTGGTTTAATGATTGACACAGATGAAGAAGACCACGACGAATACTATCAATTTACCATTCGAATACCAAAAAAGAAGTAAACTCATCCAGGCGGATGAGTTTTTTTCTTATCAAAAATCCCTGCCCATGTGAAGGTGGGAACTTGATAGGAAATGAAAAAGAGGTCCGGAAAATTGGAAACATGATAAACTAAAGACAGTAAAGTTGGGAATGGGAGTGGGGTGGCATCTTGGCGAATATTGTAGCGATTACAAATCAAAAAGGTGGAGTTGGAAAGACGACGACTTCAGTTAACATGAGTGCATGTCTTGCTTATCTTGGAAAGAAAGTTCTACTTGTAGATATTGATCCTCAAGGCAACGCAACCAGCGGTGTGGGAATTGAAAAAGGGGATATCGAAACTTGTGTGTATAATGTTCTTGTCGATGATGTGGAAGCGGAAGAGGTTATCCAGCAGACAATCGTCGAGAACTTGGATGTGATTCCTTCGACTATTCAGCTTGCAGGTGCAGAAATTGAACTAGTTCCAACCATTTCCCGGGAAGTAAGATTGAAAAGGGCTCTCAATAAAGTTGAAAAAAAGTATGATTATATTATAATAGATTGTCCTCCATCATTAGGATTATTAACAATAAACGCTCTAACCGCTGCGAATGCAGTGCTTATCCCTGTGCAGTGTGAGTACTATGCATTAGAAGGGTTAAGTCAGTTATTGAACACAGTGCGACTTGTTCAAAAGCATTTAAATACAGAATTAGAAATTGAAGGAGTGCTCTTAACAATGCTCGATGCCAGAACAAATCTTGGTATTCAAGTCATTGAAGAGGTGAAGAAATATTTTCAAGAAAAAGTGTATCGAGTAATTATTCCAAGGAATGTACGTTTGAGTGAAGCGCCAAGTCATGGTAAGCCAGTCATTGTATATGATCCAAAATCTCGAGGAGCTGAAACTTATTTAGAACTTGCGAAGGAAGTGTTAGACAATGGCTAATCGTGGTTTGGGAAAGGGAATCAACGCTTTATTTCCTTCTCAAAAAGAGGACGAGGTTGTGAAAGAAATACCGCTCAATGAACTGCGTCCTAACCCCTATCAACCAAGAAAGAAGTTTAGTGATGAAGCAATTGAAGAATTGCGCGCTTCGATCGAATCTTTCGGTGTTCTTCAACCATTAATCGTTCGACAAAGTATTAAGGGTTATGAAATTGTTGTAGGGGAACGAAGATATCGCGCTTCAAAAGAAGCAGGTCTTACAACAATTCCTGCTGTTGTGAAAAAGTTAACGGATCGAAAAATGATGGAAATCGCATTAATTGAAAATCTACAGCGCGAAAATTTAAATCCAATTGAAGAAGCTCTTGCTTATCAGAAGTTGATGAAAGAAACAGACGTTACCCAAGAAGAGTTGTCAAAGCGCCTGGGAAAAAGCAGGCCGCATTTGGCTAACTTTTTACGTTTACTGCAATTACCACCTGAGGTACAGGAGTATATTTCTGATGGGAAACTTTCAATGGGACACGGAAGAGCGATACTTGGATTAAAGAAGAAAGAAGCTCGAAAAACGTTAGCTGATCGAGCATTGGAAGAAAAATTAAACGTTCGGCAGCTTGAAAAGTTAATTACGCAATTGAATCAGAGCGTTTCACGTGAAACAAAGAAAGGTGAGAAGTCTGACCCGTTTTTGAAGGAAAAAGAAAGTTCCCTTCGTGAGAAGTTCGGAACATCTGTTTCAATTAAACGGTCAAAGAAAAAAGGTAAAATAGAAATTGAATTCTTTTCAGAGGAAGATCTTAATCGTATTTTAGAAGTTTTAGAAGAAGGTACCGAATAAGAGCATGAGCTTAGTTCATGCTCTTATTCTAACGAAAATGATGAGGTGGTAACGTGATATATTTCGATCAAGCGGCTACATCTTTTCCTAAACCGCCGGAAGTTGTCCAAGCTATGACAGAGGTGATGACAGAGTATGCAGCAAATCCAGGCCGAGGTGGACACGCCTTATCTAGACGTGCTAATGATACGGTTATTCGTGCACGTGAACAACTGGCGGATTTTTTTGGTTTTAACCATTCGGAACGCGTTTGTTTTACAGCTAATGCAACTGCGGCTCTAAATCAAGCGATTAAAGGTTTTCATTTTCTTGAAGGAGACCATGTTCTAACGACCTCATATGAGCATAACTCTGTTCGCCGTCCTCTTGAATACATGAAAAAAACTGTTGGAATTGAAGTCGATTACGTTAACATAGGGGAATTCAATGAATTTGATAGCGATGCATTTCGCCAAGCGATTCAACCAAATACAAAAATGATTATCGTTTCACATGGATCGAATTTAACCGGTAACATTGTTCCAATTGATGTTGTAGGTGAGATTGCAAGAGAAAAAGAAATCACCTTTTTAGTAGATGCCTCTCAAACCGCTGGTATCGTCCCTATCCATATGAGTGATATGAGTATTGATCTATTAGCCTTTCCTGGTCATAAAGGCTTGTTAGGCCCTCAAGGGACTGGTGTGCTCATGGTTAGTGAAGGAATCGAACTAAATCCTCTTTATCACGGGGGAACAGGTGGTAGCTCAGAATTAATTGATCAACCCAATCAACTGCCGGAGCGTCTTGAGAGCGGTACACTAAATACGCCTGGAATTGCAGGGTTACTAGCTGGATTAAACGCGGTAAAAAAGATGGGTCTTCCTGAAATAAGAAAGCATGAACAGAAGCTAACAGAGATTCTCGTTAATCGGTTGAATCAAATCGATTACGTTCACGTTTACGGACCAGAACAACGACTTGCCGTTATTCCATTTACAATTGAAGGAATAGATGCCCAGGAGATTGCAATTATCCTAGATCAGCATTATGAAATAGCGGTGAGAGCTGGGTTGCATTGTACTCCGCTCGGTCATGAGACGATTGGTACGAGCAGAACGGGAACTGTTCGTTTAAGTGTAGGGCCTTATAATACGGAAGATGAGGTTTATAAAGTAATTGAAGCAGTAGAAGAAATTGTTGAGGGGTACTTCGGCTGAGGAGATGTAGGGAATGGTGTTTTTAGGTACGGTTGTAAACGGATTAGCCATTATGGTTGGTGCTTTAATCGGAACAGTTAGCAGTCGAATTCCAGACAGAATGAAAACGACCATCATGCAAGGGCTTGCTCTCGTTATTACGGTGATTGGCCTTCAAATGGCTATGAAAAGCGAGCAATTCCTCATTGTGATTGGCAGTCTTGTTATTGGTGGGATGCTAGGAGAGTACTGGGATCTTGAAGGGAAACTTGCAACATTGGGTAACTGGATTGAAAAGAAAACAGGCGCTACTTCTGAGGGTAGCGTTGCCCAGGCTTTTGTCACAGCTACTCTCGTTTATGTAGTTGGTGCGATGGCGATTCTTGGGGCCCTTGATAGCGGACTGCGAAATGATCATTCGATTTTATTTACGAAGTCACTAATTGATGGTTTTACCGCAATTATGTTTACCGCCACGCTTGGTTATGGGGTGTTATTTTCAGCTATTCCGGTTATGATTTATCAAGGATTAATCGCTTTGTTTGCTTCTCAAATTAATCAAGTCGTCCCTCAGTTCCTCCTTGATGCTTTTATTGCAGAAGTGACATCAGCTGGAGGCATAATGATAATGGCGATTGGCCTAAACTTGCTTGGTATCATAAAAATTCGTGTGGCTAATTTTCTTCCTGCTTTATTAGTTGCTGCGATTCTTGTAACGTCCTTGTATCTTTTCCCGCTTTTTTTTAATTAAGTAGATTTAAAAAAGCTCATGTTTTGGCTTTGTAGCCGAAGCATGAGCTTTTTGCTATGGAAGTTGAATCAGGTCATCTCCCCAATTTGCTTTGTGTTTTTCAATTGGAACGTCTCTTCCATATGCTTCAATCGATTCGTGAAGACTGATTGCCATCACATCAGCCATTTTCATCACAAGATTTAACCTCGTATTTTGCAAGACAAAGTATTCCATAAACCCACTTACATTTACAATACCAGTTAAGTGAATATCTCCTACTTCGGGAAGCTCCTTTTTCACGCCTGCTCCTGGCTTAACTGGTCCTTCTCCAGCAGTAATAATACCGACTGAGTGAAGTCGACCAAGACAAGCATCAATTCCAATAATAAATGGACGAGGATGCCGCTCTGCGATTGATTCCATAACCTCATTTAAATTGACAGCATGCACAGGTGATTCAAGTGTTCCGTATATTGTAGCTTTAGGCTTTAATTGTTGCAGTTTGGTGCCAACAAGCGGACCGAGTGCATCTCCTGTTGAGCGGTCAGTGCCAATACAAACAATTACGATTGAATCCGTTCTTCGTGCTGGTAAAAGTAAGGCAAGCCTCTCACTAAGCGTTTTACTAGCAAGAGTATCCTCATGATGGATTCGATACGCAGCAGGCTTTTTTTGAAAAAACTTGTCTCGAAGATTCATAGGATTCTCTCCTTTGTAATAGTAGTAACAGTATACGGAAATCTGACGTGATCTATACATATAAGATGATTTTTACAATGTATTTCACTTCGATCGTATAACGAGAAGTCTAAGGAGGGAATGCCATGTTAAGCGGTGGATTGAAATGGCTGTTTCTTATATTAGGTACGATGATTGGCGCTGGTTACGCTTCTGGCCGTGAACTGTGGCAGTTTTTTGGTCATGAAAGTGTACTTGCCATTGTGTTGTTTACGATCATGTTCTCAATTTGTTGTTATGTGGTTATGAAAATTAGTTATGAAACGAAATCAACGCACTATATTCCTATTTTAGAGCGACTTGTTGGGAAAAAGTTGACAGGTATTTATGATTTGTTAATTATCCTGTATTTGTTTACGACGACGATTGTGATGTTGGCAGGTGGCGGGGCAACGATGGAAGTTGTTCATCTTCCTTATGCGTTAGGTATTGGTATTCTCGCAGTGCTCGTTGTTATTTTATTCTTTTGGGATATTAATGGCATGTTATCGATGAATGCTATTATTCTTCCTCTTCTTATTATTCTACTACTTTCTGTTCTTACATTGTTTATTAATGCTAATCCATCAACAATGTTGTTTAATTGGACAAAGCAGTCAAATTGGCCCGCCGCATTCACCTTTACTGCACTTAATATTTTACCGCTCGTTGCTGTTCTTTCGGCTGTTGGCCATCAAATTAAGCATCGGGGAGAGATTTGGATTGCGAGCGTTGGAAGCGGGGTTATTTTGGGTGGTGTTTCATTTCTATACAATCAATCGTTAATCCAAGTTGCTCATGACTTACTTGTATATGAAATCCCACTGTTTGCGATTTTGAAAAGTTACCCATACTATATGATCTTGATTATGTCTGTCTTACTATGGTTAGCCATTTACACGACTGCAGTTAGCGGTGTGTTTGGTCTTACGTCACGATTCCGCGGTGTATTAGGACTTCCTTTATGGTTCGTTGCCTTTCTCATTGTGTTGACGATGATTCCTTTTACTTCGTTTGGTTTTTCCACACTAGTTGCTTTTTTATACCCTCTCTATGGTGTGCTCAATCTCTATATTTTGGCATCTATCTTGATTTTCCCAGTTCTAAAACGGTATGATTTGTTATCATAGTACAAAAAACTGGGAGGGATGATGCTTGGATTGGTTCGAGCCAATGTGGAATTCTGCGTACGATTATTTATCCAATCGTGATCTTTGGGGAAATTTAGTCAAAAGAGGGTTTACGATTCTTGCAATTATCATTGGAACGTGGATTTTTCTTCGGATCGCAAAATCGGCCCTAGCGCAAATTTTCGCGATCCGATTGAAAAGCCCGCTTCGATTATCAGAACGAAGAGAAGCGACGCTTATCCGCTTAATTGAAAATATTTTAACCTACGTCACCTATTTTATTGCGCTTGTCATGATCTTGAGCGAGTTTGAGATCGATGTACGAACGCTTATCGCCGGAGCTGGTGTCGTTGGTTTGGCAGTTGGTTTCGGTGCTCAGAACCTCGTTCGCGACGTCATTACAGGCTTTTTTATTATTTTTGAGAAACAGTTTTCCGTCGGAGATTATGTACGAATTTCTGGAGTGGAAGGTTTTGTCGAAGAAATAGGATTACGTGTTACAAAAATTAAAAGTTGGACAGGTGAGCTTCATATTCTGCCGAATGGTAACATAAATCAAGTGACGAATTACTCCATTCATAATAGTATTGCTGTAGTGGATGTGAACATTGCGTATGAAGAACATATACTAGAAGCTGAAAAAGTGATCATTCACTTATTGGACGAGCTATATGAACAGTTCGATGCTATGATTGTAAAACCAGAATATCTTGGCGTGCAGAATTTAGGGCCTTCAGAAGTGGTTCTCAGAATCATCTCGGAAGTGCAACCAATGGAGCACTGGGTCATTGGTCGAGAAATTAGAAAAGCGGTTAAGCAACGTTTTGATGAAATAGGAATTGAAATTGCTCTTCCGCGTGTTGTGATGTATCAACGTGATGAACAGGGTGAAGTGAAGGAAAAAGCATAAAGGGGGAATCCTTATGTCCGATAAAGAATTTGGCTTAAATGACGTTGTTGAAATGAAGAAAGCTCATCCGTGTGGGGAGAACCGATGGAAAGTGATTCGAATGGGAGCGGATATTCGAATTAAATGTCTTGGTTGTGACCACAGTGTAATGCTTCCAAGAAAAGAGTTTTCTAAAAAGCTGAAGAAAGTCCTCGAGCATGCAGAATCTTGACCGTCCATTTTGGGCGGTCATTTTACTTACACAGAAATGGAGGACGCTTGTTTTTTTACGTTCTCATCTCTATAATTAGTAAGGTATGTCGTTTGTGTACCAAATTGAAGAAATAGTCTAGAAATGGCTTGTTTAGCCATCTTTATTTTATAAAAATCGCCTGTTTAGGCAGATACTTTAAAGGAGTGACCGAGATGGCATTAACCACCGGTATAGTAGGGCTTCCGAATGTTGGGAAGTCAACGTTATTTAATGCAATTACACAGGCTGGAGCAGAGTCAGCGAACTATCCGTTCTGTACAATCGATCCGAACGTTGGGATTGTAGAGGTTCCTGATGAGCGCCTTCAAAAGCTTACTGAACTAGTAAAGCCAAAGAAAACCATCCCAACAGCATTTGAATTTACCGACATTGCAGGAATTGTAAAAGGGGCAAGTAAAGGAGAAGGACTAGGAAACAAGTTTCTTTCTCATATTCGCCAAGTAGACGCAATCTCTCAGGTTGTTCGTTGTTTTGATGATGAGAACATTACGCATGTGTCTGGTAAAGTAGATCCAATTTCAGATATTGAAACGATTAACCTTGAGCTTATTCTTGCCGATCTTGAATCAGTTGATAAGCGGATTGCGCGCGTTCAAAAAATGGCGAAACAAAAAGACAAAGAAGCATTGGCTGAGTTTAACGTTCTTACAAAGTTGAAAGAAGCGTTTGAAGAAGAGCAGCCTGCTCGAAGTGTAGAACTAACAGAAGAAGAAGAGAAAATCGTATATGGTTATCACCTACTAACGAAAAAGCCTGTTCTTTATGTAGCAAACGTTGATGAAGATGATCTTCTAGATCCTTCAGATAACGAATATGTTGCTAAAGTTCGTGAATATGCTTCAAAAGAAGGCGCTGAAGTTATTGTTGTTTGTGCGAAAATCGAGTCTGAACTTGCTGAGCTTGATGGGGAAGAGAAAGATGCTTTCCTTGAAGATATTGGTATTTCTGAGCCTGGTTTGAACAAATTAATTCGCGCTTCTTACGACCTTCTTGGATTAGCAACGTATTTCACTGCGGGTGAGCAAGAAGTTCGTGCGTGGACATTCCGTCTTGGTATGAAAGCTCCTCAGGCAGCAGGTATTATCCATACCGACTTTGAACGTGGCTTTATTCGCGCTGAAATTGTCGCTTATGATGACTTGGTTGAAGCTGGGACAATGGCGATCGCGAAAGAAAAAGGAAAAGTTCGTCTTGAAGGAAAAGAGTACATTGTAAAAGACGGAGACGTGATCCATTTCCGTTTTAACGTATAAGATAGGATCTTTTGTAATAGATTTTTGTATTTGAACGGATTTTCTTAAAAAAGTCCACATTTAGCTGATTGGAGCGGAAGGAGGCTCACCGCCCGCCCCGCGGAAAGCGAGCATCCTGGAGCGGAAATCAACCAGCCTATAGATTCAATTTCTACGGGACTTGCTAATAAAGAATTAATTTGGTATAATCTAAAGCTGTGAGTAATTATCTTTGTATACTTACTCCTTGCTCTTAATTCCAGTTAAGAGCCGTTAGACCAAAAGGAGGTGAACGGAATGCGTAACTACGAAATTATGTACATTATCCGTCCAAACATTGAAGAGGATGCACAGAAAGCTCTTGTCGAGCGTTTCAACGGAATCCTTACTGACAATGGTGCGGAAATTAATGAAACTAAAGAAATGGGTAAGAAGCGTCTTGCTTATGAAATCGAGAATTTCAACAGCGGGATCTACATGCTTCTTAACATTAACAGTAACACTGAAGCGATTGATGAATTCAGCCGTTTGATGAAAATCAACGACGATGTTCTTCGTTTCATGACGATCAACCTAGAAGAAGCTAAAAAGTAATTGTTTTATAAATAGGAGGGGTTCTGATGCTGAATCGCGTCGTATTAGTTGGACGTTTAACAAAAGACCCTGAATTGCGTTATACCCCTAGTGGCGTAGCGGTTGCGAACTTCACACTTGCTGTGAATCGCCCGTTTACGAATCAGCAGGGAGACCGCGAAGCTGATTTTATCAACATTGTTGTATGGCGCAGACAGGCAGAAAATGCAGCCAATTTCTTGAAAAAAGGCAGCCTTGCTGGTGTAGATGGACGAGTTCAGACTCGCTCTTATGATAATAGCCAGGGACAGCGTGTGTTTGTGACAGAAGTGATGGCTGAAAGCGTCCAATTTCTCGAGCCTAAAGGTTCTAACCAAGGCGGTGGCGGAAGCGGCAACAGTAGTAACTACGGTGGCGGCAACCAAAACAGAGAAACCGGCGGTTACGGGAATCAGAACCAAAATCGTGATAACAACCGTGATCACTCCAATTTTGGAGATGACCCGTTTGCGAGCGATGGCAAGCCGATCGACATTTCAGATGATGACTTGCCGTTCTAATACTCTTTGTTTCGAGCGGTGAAAACAGAGAACGAATTTTAAATGCAAAGGAGGTAACTACCCATGGCAAGACCAGGTGGACGCAGAGGTCGTCGTAAAAAGGTTTGTTTCTTCACAGTAAACAAAATCACTTACATCGACTATAAAGATGTAGATCTTCTTAAACGCTTCGTATCTGAGCGTGGAAAAATTCTTCCACGTCGTGTAACAGGTACTAGCGCTAAATACCAACGTCAATTGACTCGCGCAGTTAAACGTGCTCGTCAAATGGCTTTACTACCATACGTACTTGGTGAGTAAGGATGAAAAGCAGTAGGATGATGTCCTACTGCTTTTTTCTATACAACGTTATTCTAAGATGATAACGCGATTTTGGAATAAGTGGTTTACACTCCTGCAAGATGAGGGAATACAACCCTTACAAGAATCCTGTAAGGAGGAACCACAATAATGAACGTTGAAACTTCAACAGTAACACTTACCGCACCGCTTAGTATGAATTCTCTTATGGCATTCGTCAAAAAAGCGAAAACGTTTGATAGTCACGTATCTCTCTATCGAAATGGGCATAGCATTAACGGAAAGAATTTAACGAGCGTTATTACGTTTAATCTCTCCGTGAAAGAAAGCGATTCGATTCTACTTATTGCTGACGGCGAAGATGCGCAAACAGCATCTGTGCAATTAGTCGAGTGGCTTCAAAAAGAGATGGATGGTGCGAAGGAAGAGACACTATCTCTTATGTAGTACACAAAAGGCTGTTAACGATACAGCCTTTTCTTAATGCTCACTATTCAAATTAATGAAACATTTGCTGAAACGGGCAGAAATTCTTACAATGTAGTAAGGGGATTTCGACCCGTTTTTTGTATTTCAACTAAGCGGGTTGATAAAATGAATAAATATACTGTATGGATAGGATTTAAGTGACTGAAAGGCTTCGGTTGATTATTGTGTTTTAACGGTCACTTCCGCTTTACACGATCCAGCTGCAGTGGGCAGGTCCTCGCATCGCTTCACCCTTTCATCTGAACACAAAGGACGTGTTCAGATGAAAGGCTTCCAGCGCTTGTCGGACCTTACCGCCCACTTCCGCTTTACATGATCTAGCTGCAGTGACCAGTCTCTCGATCACTTCACCTTTACCTCTGAACACAAAGACCGTGTTCAAATGTAAAGGTTCCAGTGCTTGTCGAGCCTAAACGGTCACTTCCGCTTTACTGAAAAGGAGAAGACTATTGAAGAATCAAGGTGTTAGGCAGTTAGTTGAAGGGGCTGCACTTGCGGCCGTGTTTGCTGTATTGTTTCTGATTACGATTTATGTACCACTTTTAGGCTCTCTTACGCTCTGGGCTCTTCCTATCCCGTTTATACTGATGGTTGTGCGCAATGGTATGAAGAGTGGGCTAGTGATGTGGGCTGTGACGATAGTGCTTGGGGTGTTAACGGCAGGTCTTCCTTCTCTCGTTATGACGTTTACGGTAGGGCTTGGAGGGATAACTGCTGGGTATTTATACGCAATTCGTAAGTCTGCACTTGCTGTATTGGTAGGAAGCGGGTTAGCGTATGTAGTCGGCCTTGTGCTTGCTTTTGTATCGAGTATTCTAGTGATCGGTCAAAATCCAGCTGATCTTGTTGTGGAAATGATGAATCAATCCTTTCAACAAGCAGAATCGATATATGATTCGTTAGGTTTGGACACTAGCCAGTTTAATCAACTTAAAGAGCAAATTAGTTTATTGCGCTATTTAATTCCGACAGGTTTAGTGCTCATGGGTGTTGTGATTGCACTGATTTCACAGCTACTTTCCATTCCAATTTTAAGGAGGGTAGGCAACTTTCAGCCACCCGTCTTTCAGCCAATCAGAGAATGGGCATTTCCGAAGAGTTTTTTATGGTATTATTTAGTTGTTACTATTGTTATGATGGTAGGATTAGAAGAAGGATCGGCTGTATTTGTGGCAGCCATTAATGTGTACTCTATACTCAATGCTCTGATATTTGTTCAGGGTCTTGCTGTCATTTACTTTTTTAGCCATCGAAAGGGATGGCCCATCGTCGTGCCAATTCTGTTAACGTTTCTTGGCTTCGCACTAACATCATTTGTTGTTATTATTGGAATCATTGATCTTGGTTTCGAATTGCGAAGGAGAATGAAATCATAGGTAGGAGCTGAAAGTATGCCAAAGTTTTTAACGAAACGGTGGCATGGTTATCATGTGGTAGCCTTGTTCGTCATTTCCATCCTGTTTATCGGCATCATCACCTATTACAACTGGATATTAGGAATTGGGAGCGTAATCGTAATGACGCTTCTTGTTTATACAGCGATTCGAGCTGAGTCTTTATTCCAAGCTGCTCTCAGAGACTACGTTTCGACTCTGTCTCACCGCGTGAAGAAGGTAGGAGACGAGGCTCTAATGGAAATGCCATTTGGAATCTTGCTGTATGATGAGGAATATCACATCGAATGGACGAATCCTTATTTGCCTATCATGATGGAGAAAGAGCAATTGATAGGACTTTCTTTGAATGATATTTCCGAACAAATTATTCCCTTTCTAAAATCAGAGGCGAATGAAGAGATTTTAACGATTCATGATCGAAAATACAAAACGTATTTTAAGCAAGAAGAAAGATTGCTCTATTTCTTTGATGTGAGTGAAAAAGTAGAAATTCAGCGTCTTTATAATGAAGAAAAAACAGTTGTTGGGATTATTTATCTTGATAACTATGAAGAGGTCACCCAGGGTCTTGGTGACCAAGTGCGCAGTAACTTAAATAGCTCCGTCACATCGATTCTAAATAACTGGGCAGATGAACAGGGAATCTTCTTGAAGCGAAGTTCTTCTGAGAAATTCTTTGCTGTTTTAAATCAAAAAATTCTTCAAGACTTAGAAAAAAATAAGTTTTCGATTCTTGATGAAGTTCGTGAAGCGACTTCTAAGGAAAATGTTTCGATTACATTAAGTATTGGAGTTGGTAGCGGACATAGTACGCTTACCGAACTTGGTCAGTTGGCTCAATCTAGCCTTGATCTTGCGCTTGGACGCGGTGGTGATCAAGTTGCTATTAAGCAGACGACAGGAAAAGTGAAATTTTATGGTGGAAAGACAAACCCTATTGAAAAGCGAACGAGGGTAAGAGCACGAGTCATTTCCCATGCATTACGGGAGCTTGTCCTTGATAGTGACCAAGTGATTATCATGGGGCATAAAAACCCTGATATGGATTCCATTGGTGCTTCCATTGGTATTCTTAAAGTAGCCCAGGCAAATGGAAAAGAAGGTTCAATCGTTTTTGATCAAAATCAACGGACTAGCGGTGTCTCAAGATTAATCGAAGAGATTGAAGGGAATGAGCAACTTTGGGCACGTTTTATCGATCCTGAAGATGCGCTTGAGAATTGTACGCCTAACACGCTTTTAGTTGTCGTCGATACGCATAAACCTTCACTTGTTATGGAAGAGCGTCTTTTGCAAAAGCTCGATCATGTCGTTGTTATTGATCACCATAGACGTGGAGAAGAGTTTATTGAAGATCCCGTTCTTGTCTACATGGAGCCCTATGCTTCTTCCACAGCGGAGCTTGTTACGGAACTCTTTGAATACCAGCCAAAACGGCTTAAAATGGACATCATGGAGGCAACTGCACTTCTAGCCGGTATTATTGTGGATACGAAAAGCTTTACGCTTAGGACCGGTTCTAGAACATTTGACGCTGCTTCTTATTTGAGGGCGCATGGTGCTGATACTGTGCTTGTTCAAGAGTTCCTTCGTGAAGACATTGCGCAGTATATTAGAAGAGCCAAAATCATAGAGAAGTCACACATTTATCGGAGTGGGATTGCGATCGCACTAGGTGAAAAGGATCAGACCTATGATCAAGTATTAATTGCTCAAGCGGCAGATACGCTTTTATCAATGAGCGGCGTGATTGCTTCTTTCGTTATTTCAAAACGAAATGATGGTAAAATTAGCATTAGTGCTAGATCGCTAGGGGAAGTGAATGTCCAGATTATTATGGAAGGCCTTAATGGCGGTGGACATTTAACGAACGCTGCGACGCAGATTGACTCAGGGTCAATTGAAGAAGCAGAGGAAATGCTTAAGGAAACAATCGATAACTATTTGGAAGGGAGCGAAGATGAATCATGAAAGTGATTTTCTTAGAAGATGTAAAAGGTAAAGGTAAAAAAGGTGAAGTTAAAAACGTAGCAGATGGATATGCTCGTAACCATCTGCTTAAGAATAATCTTGCTCTAGAAGCGAATAATGCAAATATGAAAACCCTAAAGGCGAAACAACGTAGCGACGATAAGAAAGCGCAAGAAGAGCTTGATGAAGCGAAAGCGTTGAAGGAAAAGATCGAAAGCCTTGAGGTTGAAGTAGAAACAAAATCTGGTGAAGGTGGCCGTTTGTTCGGTTCCATTACAAGCAAAAATATTGCTGAAGAACTGAAAAAGCACAACATTAAAGTTGATAAGCGCAAAATTGAACTAGATGAACCAATCCGTTCCCTGGGTTACACGAATGTACCCCTTAAATTGCACCATGATGTAACAGCAACTGTTAAAGTACATGTGGTAGAGCAATAGTAGGTGATTACGGGTGGAAAATAGCGAACTGCTCAGGGGGAAAACAACATGAGTGATTTATTTGCTGATCGTACGCCACCTCAAAATATTGAAGCTGAACAAGCGGTAATCGGTGCTGTTTTCTTGGAAATCGATGCACTCACAACAGCAACAGAGGTACTGCAGCCGGAAGATTTTTACCGAGCGGCACATCAGAAGATTTTCTCTGTGATGATCGATCTCTCTGAAAAAGGAGAGCCTGTCGATCTTGTCACGGTAACTTCGGAGCTTCAGGATCTTAAGATTCTTGAGGAAATTGGCGGAGTCTCTTATTTAAGTGATCTAGCTAATTCAGTTCCAACTGCTGCAAACGTTGAGTATTATTCAAAAATTGTTGAAGAGAAGTCGATCTTAAGAAGATTAATTCGCGCAGCAACAGATATAGCATCTGATGGATATGCGAAAGAGAATGAAATTGAAAACCTTCTTTCGGAAGCTGAGAAGTCAATTATGGAAGTTTCTCAGCGTAAGAATACAGGAGCCTTTATCTCGATTAAAGATGTTCTTGTCACTGCTTATGATAATATTGAAACCCTTCAGAACAATACAGAAGACATCACAGGGATCCCTACAGGGTTCTCTGAGCTTGATCGTATGACGGCAGGTTTCCAGCGAAACGATTTAATCATTGTAGCTGCACGTCCTTCTGTAGGTAAAACAGCATTCGCGCTTAACATTGCTCAAAACGTTGCAACGAAAACCGATGAGAATGTCGCGATCTTTAGCCTTGAGATGGGTGCGGAACAGCTTGTGATGCGTATGCTTTGTGCGGAAGGTAATATAGATGCTCAGCGTCTTCGTACAGGTGGGTTAACAGGTGATGACTGGCAAAAGCTCACGATGGCAATGGGAAGTCTTTCGAATGCGGGAATCTATATCGATGATACACCAGGTATTCGTGTTGGTGACATTCGTGCCAAATGCAGGCGATTGAAGCAAGAAAAAGGTCTGGGTATGATTCTGATTGACTATATGCAGCTGATACGTGGAAATGGGTCTGGTGAAAACAGACAGCAGGAAGTTTCTGAAATATCGCGATCTCTAAAAGGTATTGCACGTGAGCTTGAAGTCCCTCTCATTTCGCTGTCACAGCTTTCACGTGGCGTTGAATCGAGACAGGATAAAAGACCGATGATGTCGGATATTCGTGAATCTGGAAGTATTGAGCAGGATGCGGATATCGTTGCCTTCCTTTATCGAGATGATTATTATGATAAGGAATCAGAGAATAAAAACATCATTGAAATTATTATTGCAAAGCAGCGAAATGGTCCTGTTGGAACAGTCGAGCTAGCATTTGTGAAAGAATATAATAAGTTCGTTAATCTGGAGAGGCGTCACGATGAAGGTGACATGCCACCAGGTGCTTAAAAAAGCCTCATTTTTGAGGCTTTTTTATTTATTGGAAGATTGTGTTAGCGCGGCGACCTTTTATTCGATGACCAATCTTGTGCATAATAATAGGGGGCGTGATTGGTTTATGATAATGGGAAGTAAAACTGAATAACGAACGTATTTAGTTTTGTTTATATAATTGTTCGGGTTTGTTGACTTATCAGGATCAAATTGATACACTTAGCCTGGGTTTTTTAAAAAAGTAGTATGCTTCTGACAAATAATTCTAGGAAGCATCTGGAGGTGCTCAAATGCCATCAGTAGTTGTGGTAGGTACACAGTGGGGCGATGAAGGTAAAGGAAAGATTACGGATTACCTTTCGGAAAATGCAGAGGTTGTCGCTCGCTATCAGGGTGGAAACAATGCTGGACATACCATTGTATTTAATGATACGAAGTACAAACTTCACTTGATTCCATCAGGAATTTTTTATGATGATAAGATTTGTGTTATTGGAAATGGAATGGTTGTAGATCCAAAAGCCGTTCTAGAAGAACTCTCATACTTACATGAACGTAATATCAATACAGATAATTTGCGTATAAGCAATCGCGCACATGTTATTCTTCCTTATCACTTAAAACTTGATGTCGTTGAGGAAGAATACAAAGGTGCTAATAAAATAGGAACGACGAAAAAAGGAATCGGTCCAGCATATATGGATAAAGCAGCAAGAGTTGGTATCCGTATTTGTGATTTACTTGATCGTGAAGTTTTTGAAGAAAAATTAGAACGTAACCTTACAGATAAAAACCGCCTTCTTGAAAAAATGTATGAAGTAGAAGGTTTCAAAAAAGAGGATATTCTAGAAGAATACTATGAGTATGGTCAACAGATCGCAAAATATGTTGTAGATACTTCAGTCGTTCTTAATGATGCAATTGATGAAGGACGTCGTGTTCTTTTCGAAGGCGCTCAGGGCGTTATGCTCGATATTGATCAGGGTACTTATCCGTTTGTTACATCATCTAACCCAATTGCTGGTGGCGTTACGATTGGATCTGGAGTAGGACCGAGCAAAATCAATCATGTTGTAGGTGTTTCAAAAGCCTATACAACAAGAGTTGGAGATGGCCCTTTCCCTACTGAGCTTCATGACGAAGTTGGCGATCAAATTCGTGAAGTAGGAAATGAATATGGAACAACAACGGGACGTCCTCGTCGTGTTGGTTGGTTCGATAGCGTTGTTGTTCGTCATGCGCGTCGCGTGAGTGGCATTACGGACCTTTCTCTGAACTCAATTGACGTATTAACTGGAATTGATACGCTTAAAATTTGTACAGCTTATAAGTACAAAGGCGAAATTATTGAAGAATTTCCTGCCAGCCTTAAAGTATTGGCTGAATGCGAGCCAGTTTATGAAGAAATGCCTGGCTGGACAGAAGATATTACGGGTGTTAAAAACTTAGGAGAGCTACCTCCTAATGCACGTCATTATATTGAGCGCGTATCACAACTTACTGGCATTCCATTGTCGATCTTCTCCGTTGGACCTGATCGCAATCAAACAAATATGATTCGTGGCGTTTTTGCTTAATGAACAGAGCTGACAGCTTAAAACTGTCAGCTTTTTTTAATAGGGTTTAGATGTTGGAAAATTCTGCAGAAAAACAAATTTTATGGTAAACTTAAACTATTAAAATCGGTGAGCTTTGATGAGGTGTGCATATGAGTCGTAATAAAAGGCAGGTTTTTCGTCAGCAACTTGACGTTCCATTTGCCGCAAGAATGAGAGTTATTGAAAAAGAATCACCTGTCACTCCAGAATTTAATCATAAAATTTATATCCATGATATTGGACTCGAAGGTATTGGTTTTTCAGTAGATCTGGAAGTACCAATGCATACGGATATGGAGTTCTCCATCAAATTAAACGATGAACCATTCCGAATTAGAGGTGAAGTTGTATGGGGGAAACCTAACGACCCTAATGACCCTAATACGAGAGCAAGTAACTTCTTCGGTGTGAAATTTTATCTCAAAACGGAAAAGGAGTCATCTTTGATTTTCCAAGAGGTTAATCGTTTTGCGATTAAACGTCATCGTCGCAAACAAGAAATCCGTGAAATGATGAAAGAGCGATTAAATAAACAGGCAAAGGGGTAAAGTAAGATGAAATCAACTTACTCCATGACTGTTTTTTTATTTTCTTTCGAAGATCGCTTGCTTTTTATGAATTCCAATGATATGATAAATCTTGTCGTCGTTACAAGATATTTATGACGAGCCATTAGCTCAGTTGGTAGAGCATCTGACTTTTAATCAGAGGGTCGAAGGTTCGAGTCCTTCATGGCTCACCATTTTCTTTCTTTAGATGGAATTGATCCATATAGAGGAAGAAACAGTGCACAGCATAATGAAGCATGTGCAGCATATTTACACTCATACCGTCGCGGGGTGGAGCAGTTCGGTAGCTCGTTGGGCTCATAACCCAAAGGTCGCAGGTTCAAATCCTGCCCCCGCAACCAATACTAAATTCTGACTACGTCGAATTTACTTCTACGTTTTTGGGACATCCTAAACTCACAGCTAGATATAACTTCTTTCTAACATAAGTGAGCTAAACACAATCATAACTTGGTCTCGTGGTGTAGCGGTTAACATGCCTGCCTGTCACGCAGGAGATCGCGGGTTCGATTCCCGTCGAGACCGCCATTTAATCTATTAAATGGAAATAGTAAACGTTACTAGACATCATTTAAATGGCTCTGTAGCTCAGTCGGTAGAGCAGTGGACTGAAAATCCACGTGTCGGCGGTTCGATTCCGTCCGGAGCCACCATAGTTCTCAATTAACAACGTACATATATCGCATATCTCTCTTTGAGGGGTATGCGTTTTTTGTTGAGGAAATTTTGTAGTGTGCTCTCTTGATCAATTCGGGTGGTAACTCATGAAGAACCTTCCAGATTCTTACCATCACTTGCCACGATCGTGACGAAAAGACTACATTTTGATTACAAGTTGAGTACTTGTACCCATGTGACTTCCTAATTATGATAAAGTGCGAAACGTGAGTAAAAAAGATAGTTTCAGCTATTGCAGGAGGAAGTCGCATGAAAAGAATGAATGTACGTCGTTTCTTACAACTTTCCATTATTGTTACAAGTTTCAGTTCGCTTCTTTGGATCGAACCAGTCGGAGCGTCTGTTCATAATTTAATGAAACCCGTTTATCATGTTTATATAGATGGAGAAAATATCGGAACGGTTGATAGTCGAGCGGTATTAGACAAAAACATAGAAGAACTGAAGGATGAAAAAGATATCGATGGTATTGAGCTTTCAGTTGAGAATGATGTTGAAGTCGTAACCGAACGACTTTTTAAACCGCCTTATGATAACAAGGAAGCTCTTGAACAACTAGAAGAGGAAATCACGTTTATTGGTGAAGGCTACTCCCTTTCGTTTAATGACGAACAGGTTGGAAGCTTTTCGAGTGAAAAAGAAGCCATGGATGCTCTTTGGAGCTATGCTAAATCTTTTCTTTCTGAAGAAAAAGTAAAACAAATTGAGAAGACGGTTAAAAGCATGGAAGATTCAGATGAAGGGTTTCATCCTGTTGAAGCGGTAGACTTCTCTAGTCCTTTTGAAATTGAAAAGGTAGAAATTCATCCGAATGACATTGTGTCTAAAGAAAAAGGTGTTTCGCTCTTGGCTAATGGCTATAAGGAAGAGACGGAATACAAAGTAGAAAAAAATCAATCTCTTAACGAAATTGCGGAAGAGTTTAAAATGAAGAAAGAAGAACTGATGGATCGAAATAATCTTTCGAATAATGATGAAATTAAGAAAGGTGATCAACTGAAGGTTCTTCAGGAAAAAGAGTTTGCGACTGTTTTGGAAACGATCGAAGTCGAAAAATCAGAAGAAATCGATTTTGAAGTGATTAAGCAAAAAAGTAGTAAACTTCTTAAAGGTGAAGAGAAAGTAAAGCAAGATGGAGAAAAAGGAAAGAAGCTTGTTACATATTCCAAGGAATATGAGAATGGACAGGTAGTCGACAAAGATGTTGTGAAAGAGGATGTAACGAAAGAACCTATTTCTAAAGAAATAGTGATTGGAACGAAAGAAATTTCCTCTAAAGGAACCGGTACATTTGGGTGGCCAGCTGTCGGAGGTACAATTACTAGTAAACAGGGAGAACGCTGGGGTTCTTATCATAAAGGAATCGATATTGCTGGTGTTACAGATAAAACCATTCGAACCGTTGATAATGGAAAGGTTACAGCCGCAGGTACGAGAAGTGGTTATGGAAATCAGGTAACGGTTAGTCATAATAACGGAATGAAGACAACCTATTCTCATTTAGCATCAATCTCTGTCTCAAAAGGTGATACGGTTCAAAAAGGTGATAAAATTGGTGTAATGGGGACAACGGGGAAATCGACCGGAATCCATCTTCATTTTGAAGTTTATAAAAATGGTGAGTTAGAAAATCCAATGAATTACTTAAAAAAATAAAAAGATGAGCCTTCAGTGAGAGCTGGAGGTTTCTTTTTTATAGGTAAGCTAGTGTTTTTGAGCGATCTATAAAAGGCGAAGCGTTTCTCTGAAAGAAGTTAAGGGAAGAGCTGTAGGGAAGATCGTAATAAAACCTACATAATATGATAAAATAGACGAAAGTATGCATGTTTCATATCAACGGTAAATTGATAGTGTCATATCAAAGAAGGAGCGTTCATAATGGACAAGAAAATTCTTGTTGTAGATGATGAAAAACCAATTGCGGATATTCTGCAATTTAACCTTGAGAAGGAAGGCTTTACAGTTGTTTGCGCTTACGATGGTGATGAGGCCATTGCTAAAGTTGAGGAAGAGAATCCTGATATGATTCTTTTGGATATTATGTTGCCTCAGCGTGACGGCATGGAAGTTTGCCGAGAAGTTCGTAAAAAATATGAAATGCCGATTATTATGCTAACAGCAAAGGATTCCGAAATTGATAAGGTGTTAGGACTTGAACTAGGCGCGGATGACTATGTGACGAAGCCTTTTAGCACAAGAGAACTGATTGCTCGAGTGAAGGCGAATTTGCGTCGTCGTCAGCAGGAGCCTGAGAAAGAGTCTTCTCCAAATTCTCTTATTAAAGTAGGGGCGCTAACGATTCATCCAGATGCTTATCTTGTCACAAAGCGCGAGGAATCGATTGAACTGACGCACCGAGAGTTTGAACTGCTGCATTATTTATCGAAGCATATCGGACAAGTGATGACGCGTGAACACTTATTACAGACCGTATGGGGTTATGATTATTTTGGTGATGTAAGAACAGTAGACGTAACGGTACGTCGTTTGCGTGAGAAAGTAGAAGATAATCCAAGCCACCCGACATGGATTATTACAAGACGTGGTGTGGGGTACTATATGCGTGAACCGGAACAGGAGCAGTAAACTTTAGATGGGAAAGGTCGGTTTTTTTAAGTCCATCCATTTTAAGTTTGCAATTGTATATGTTCTCCTCATTTTAGTTGCGATTCAGTTTATCTCTGTTTATTTTAATGACAAATTAGAAGATCAGTTTCAGCAGAACTATATGAGTTCAATTCGAGACCGTGCTGAGCTCCTGGCTGATAATGTGTCTGATCAGGTGAATAGTAAGAGTGATGAAGAAGAAAATACGATCACTAGCTTGATAAGAAATTTTAGGCAAAATGAAATTCGCCAAATTCTCGTTGTTAATTCATTAGGGCAGGTAGTCGGGACGCTTAATGATGACGGTCTTGAAGGAACACGCGCAACGAACGATTATGTGACTAGTGCTTTAAATGGCGTCTCAAAGGAAAACATTTTGATCGACAGTGAAGGAGAACGTTTTTTTGCTTATAGTTATCCTATAAAGGGCGAAACCAATACAACTGTCGGCGCAGTCTATATTCAAGCAAATATGAATCAAGTCTTTGAACAGGCAGATGAAGTGAATAGCTTATTGGCTCAATCCGCTCTCATCGCGTTAGTGTTAACTGGGCTACTTGGCATTATTATTTCTCGTACAATTACAAGGCCAATTTCGGATATGCGAAGACAAGCGCTTGTCATGGCACGTGGAGATTTTACCCGAAAAGTAAAAGTATATGGCGAAGATGAGATCGGACAACTTGCTCTGGCTTTCAATGATTTAACACGTAGACTTCAAGAGGCTAATGCCATAACGGAGGGTGAGCGTCGGAAGCTTACATCTGTTCTTGCTTATATGACAGATGGCGTTATTGCTACAGATCGAGAAGGTATGATTATTTTAATGAATGATCGTGCAGAAGAAATGATGAGCGTTTCACGTGAAACGGTCCTTGGAACATCGTTGAATAAAATTCTCCAGTTTTCAGAAGAGAAAACGTGGGATGATGTCTATAACGGACCAGATTCAATGATACTTGATTTAAGTGATGACCATCAAACGTTTATCTTACGTGTTAATTTTTCAATTATCCATAAAGAAGATGGCCCTATTAACGGGTTGATTGCGGTTCTCCATGATATTACTGAACAAGAGCAGCTTGAACAGGAGCGACGTGAGTTCGTTGTCAATGTGTCACATGAGCTACGCACGCCACTTACTACGATGAGAAGTTATCTCGAAGCTCTTCAAGAAGGGGCGCTCCAGGATCCTGAAATTGCACCTCGCTTTTTAAGTGTGACGCAAAATGAAACGGAACGAATGATTCGATTAGTGAATGATCTTCTGCAACTATCTAAAATGGATAAAAAGGAATATCGTCTAGAGTTCACGGAAGTTGATTTTGTCGAAATGTTTGATCATGTCCTTGACCGATTTGAAATGTCAAAGCGAGATAATATTAACATCGTCAGACAGCTTCCTCGCGTCGCAATTTATACAAAAGTCGATCAAGATAAAATGACACAAGTGTTGGATAACATCCTATCCAATGCGATTAAGTATTCACCTGACGGCGGTACGATCACGGCGCGATGCTGGACGATTGGTAAGAAGATTCGGATTAGCATTAGTGATGAAGGTGTAGGTATTCCAAAGAATAATCTTTCGAAAATTTTTGATCGGTTCTACCGCGTCGATAAAGCCCGTTCTAGGCAGATCGGGGGAACTGGGCTTGGTTTGGCTATTGCCAAGGAAATGATCCATGCACACCATGGGGACATCTGGGCAGAGAGTAAGTGGGGACAAGGAACAACGATCTACTTTACTCTCCCTTATAAACGAATAAGGGAGGTTGAGGACAAGTGAGAATGACAAAGAAGCAGTTTGAGAATTTTAAAACAATCTTATTGAACGTCCTTGTTCTAACAAGTTTATTTCTCACCTGGCAGATCTGGACGTTCGAACCTGAGTATGAGAAAGAAGCAGCGCCAACAGAAGCGAGTCCTGTTGGTATTCAGGAAGTGAATATTAGTGATGTAGTAAAGCCAAATCAGCTCGTTTATCATATTGATAATCAGCACTTTACTTCCTTTAATTTCAACGCCATTAATGAATTTTACAATGAATTTATTTCTGGAATTAAAATTAAATCTTTTACGGTGGAAAATGATATGGAAGATTTAGAGGGAAGAGGGGATAGCGTTGAGCTTATTTTCCCTACATTGCTTTCAAATGATGTGTTAAAAAAATTAGTGAGCATATCAAAAGACGATATTCCTCTTTCGACGTTTGATCGTATTATTATTCCTTCGATTGCGTCTGGTAAAAACAATGAGATCATTCTTCTCAACACATCGAGTCAAGTTGGCATGCGTGCCACGATTGAGGCTTCTAGTAAAATGAAAGAATGGTATGCAAATGTCTTCTCTTCCTTCGATATTACTAGTAATGAAGCAGAAGAAATGGAGATGGCTCGAGCTAAAGAACTTCAAGTTTCTGATAAATCTCCCGTTTTTTATTTACCGATTCAAGGTCAGTCGATTGCTTCATTTGGAGGAAGTACAGACGAACTAGCAAATGAAGAAGATTTTAAAGAAGCGCTTTTCCCTGAACAAGATACGGTTGAAAAGAACACCTTTAATAACATTTCAGATCTTTATACAGATGGAAGCCGAGATTTAACGTTTAATTACGACAATGAATACATGGTCTTTAAAAATCCACCATCAACGTCAAGTCAATTTGACGCAAATGAATCACCTATTCTTGATGCGTATGGCTTTATTAACAAGCATTTTGGCTTTCGTGTAACTGATTTAAATGATGATAAGTATGTACTGAGCGAATGGGTTACATCTTCTCAGGAAAATACAGATCAAATCACTTTCCGTCTTTATACAGAAGGTTATCCCGTTTATAGTTCTTCTACAGAAGATTTAGATGAGGTTAACGTGACATTAGAAAATAATGACGTTAGTACGTACAAGCGGATGTTGAAAATTATTCAATACACAAAGGAAATTAGTGAACGTCAGCTGCCAGGTTATGAAGATGTTGAAGCCCTACTTGAAGAAGGAAGCTTTAAAACAAGTGAGATACAAAACATGACAGTTGGTTATACAATTGATCGTTCAGCAAATCAGCCATATGACTTTTCGCTCATACCCCAATGGTTTGTGAAATTGAATGGTACCTGGACACCGCTGCAATCTACTAGCAATGCACTGGGAGGGGAAGAAGTTGGATTGGAATAGAACGAAAACGATATTAATCTTAACCTTCCTAGTGTTTAATATCTTTCTGGCAAGTGATTTATTTAAAAAGCAAACGGAATTAAGTGAAATTGAACAACAGAAACAGGTTACGATTGAAGATCAGCTAAAAAATCTAAACGTAACTTATGAAAACAACCTTCCTGTGCAATCAGAGAAAATGTCTTTTATTAGCGGAGATGTTCATGAATTTACAGAGGAAGAAGAGAAAACGCTAGAAGAAGGAACGAGTCAGGATATTACACTTGATGGAGAAAAACTAGTTTCAACGCTTAAGAAGCCTTTTCCTATAAGTGATCCAAAAGAGCCTTCTGCTTTTTCGATCTTTCTAGAAACGTATGTTTACGAAGGTGGCAAGTATCAATATTACGGTCCTGCTGAAAACAACCCAAACATTAAGTATTTCGTAGAAACGTTTGAGGATCGCCCGATATATAGTCAAGAATCAGGCATGTTGATTGTAACACTTGAGGACGATAAAGTTGTTTCTTATACACAAACCTATTTAAGCCTTCAGAAAATAGGCAAAGAACGTAAAATTGATCCTGCTTCTGAAACGATTGGGCTTTTACTAAACCAACAAGATATTGGTTTAAATGATGAAGTTGAAAATATGTCGATTGGTTATTATACAACTGTCGCAAACGAAGATGAGCGAGATACATTTGTTTTTGTTCCAACGTGGCAAGTTGTTGTTTCGAATAAAAAGAACGATGATCCAGAAAAAAATTATTACGTTAATGCGATTGAAAAAACAGTGTTTAGTGATACGGAAGAAAGTATTGAAAGTGAACAGGAGGAGAAGGAATCGAGCGATCAGCCTGATCCTTCAAAGCCGAAGACGGTTACAAGCGATGAGTAGGAGAGGAACGTTGTATGTCTCTTGAATTTAGTGTGCTTGCAAGTGGAAGCACAGGTAATGCCATTTATGTTGGTACAGAGAAGCACAAGCTTCTAGTCGATGCCGGATTAAGTGGAAAAAAACTTGAAGAACTTTTCGCGAAAGCCCATCTCGATCCAAAGGATCTGGATGGGTTGCTTGTGACGCACGAGCATAGTGATCATATTAAAGGACTTGGTATTTTTGCTAGACGCTACAAGCTTCCCATTTATGCCAATGCAAAAACGTGGGATGCAATGTCAGGATTAATTGGTGAAATACCCGTGGAGCAAAAGTTTCATTTTGATATGGATACAATCAAAACTTTCGATGATCTGGATGTTGAATCATTTGGTGTGTCGCATGATGCAGCTGAGCCAATGTTTTATGCCTTTCATCACGAAGGCAAGAAGTTGAGTATCGCAACTGATCTTGGATACGTAAGTGATCGGATTAAAGGAACGATTCGTAATTCAGATATGCTTGTGTTTGAGTCAAATCATGACATTAACATGTTAATGATGGGGCGCTATCCATGGAACGTGAAGAGACGTATTCTAGGCGATATGGGACACGTTTCAAATGAAGATGCTGCGGTAGCCTTATCGGACATTATTGGTGATCAAACAAAGCGTATTTATTTAGCCCATTTAAGTAAAGATAATAACATGAAAGACCTGGCAAGACTTTCTGTCCAACAAACTCTTGAACAAAATGGTTTTGCAGTAGGAGAGCAGGTTGCGTTATATGATACAGATCCTGCTTCCCCTACCGTTCTAACAAAATTATAAATTCGTAGAGAAGAGTTTTGGTGAACGAAATTGGTCTTAAAGGTCTCCTTTTTTAATTGAAAGGATTGGTGAATACTTTGGGCTATTATGATGGCGATGAAAACAACCGACCAATGCGGCAGAAAGGGAACCGCGGCGGAGCATTTATGGCGGGATTAGTTGGTGCGATCCTCGGTGCACTGCTCATTCTATTTACGGTTCCTGCTCTATCAGACGTAGGGGTGCTACCTGATATCGCTCCTCCTCAAGAAGAAGAAGCGGAATCACAAGTTGAACAGCAACCGATTACGAAGAACCTTAGCATTGATGTAACAAATGATATTACGTCAGCGGTACAGAATGTAGGGGAAGCGGTAGTAGGTGTTATTAATCTGCAGAAAACCGATTTTTGGGCAGAAGATTACGGAGAAGCTGGAGCGGGATCAGGTGTTATATACAAAAAAGAGGGTAAAGATGCTTTTGTTGTAACGAATAATCACGTGGTAGAAGGTGCGGGTCAGCTTGAGGTGAGTTTAAACGCCGAGAAGCGCGTTTCAGCAGAGCTTATAGGCACTGACCCTCTAATGGACCTGGCGGTGCTTAAAATCCCTTCTGAGGCGGTTACAATGGTTGCAGAGTTCGGCGATTCTGATACGTTAAAGCCAGGTGAGCCAGCTATTGCGATCGGTAACCCTTTAGGCTTCTTAGAAGGAACGGTAACGCAGGGGATAATCAGTAATCCGGAGCGATCCTTTCCAGTAGATACAGATCAAAACGGGACGATTGATTGGAATGCAGATGTTATTCAAACAGATGCATCGATTAATCCCGGAAATAGTGGTGGAGCGTTAATCAATATTTCAGGTCAACTTGTAGGAATTAACTCTATGAAGATTGCTCAATCAAGCGTAGAAGGAATTGGGTTTTCAATCCCAATCAATATTGCTGAACCAATTATCAACGATCTTGAATCGTACGGTGAAGTAAGAAGACCAGAGATTGGAATTGGAACAAAATCACTATCTGAAATTCCAACTTATCATTGGAGCGAGTCTCTCAAGCTGCCTGATAAGGTCGATTATGGGGTTGTGGTAATGAGCGTGTTTCCAACATCATCTGGAGAAATTGCGGGGCTAAAAGAGTTAGATGTGATTACAGCGATGGATGGGAATAAGATTAAGAACTCCATTGATCTACGTAAGTTTCTTTACACAAAAAAAGAAATTGGCGATCGCGTGAAATTAACGATCTATCGTGAAGGAACAAAGCAAGAGGTTGAAGTTACGCTAGCTGAGCAGCAACATTCGTGACCATAACAGGGGAGGAAACTCTCCTGTTTCCTTTTGGAAAAACACCTTAGAAACGACATAATTAGAAAGGAGCGATTGTATGAAAATTTATTGTTGTGAAGAACATGTAGAGCTGGCTCTTGATGTGGCTGTAGATGAAACAGGACAGTTTCCTGTACTAGAGAAAGTGGAAAATGACACAGAAAAGTTGTCCACAGAATGTGAGTATTGTAAAAATAACGCAACATATATGGTGTCGAACTAATATTCGGTCACGATATGTGGATGAAAAATGTGTATATGTGGATAGAATCTGTGGATAACCTGTTTATTTGCTGTGGACTTACAAAATGATACACAGGTGGGGATAACTTTTGAATATTAGTATTGTAACGGTAGGAAAGCTGAAAGAGAAATATTTGAAACAGGGAATTGAAGAATACACAAAGCGATTAGGGCCTTTCGCTAAAGTCGACGTGATTGAAGTTCCTGATGAAAAAGCACCAGAAAATTTAAGTGAGACGGAAATGATCCAGGTGAAAAAAGCAGAAGGGGATCGAATTTTATCTAAGATTCCATCGGATGCACACGTCATTGCTCTTGCCATAAACGGAAAAATGAAAACATCTGAGCAACTTGCTCGAGAGCTTGATCAGTTAGCGACATACGGGAAAAGCAAAATTGCCTTCGTCATTGGTGGATCACTTGGATTAAGTAATGAGGTTCTCCAACGAGCAAACGATACGCTTTCTTTTTCCAAAATGACATTTCCTCATCAGCTAATGCGGCTTATTTTGGTGGAGCAGGTGTATCGAGCGTTTAAGATTAATCGAGGGGAACCGTATCATAAGTAAATGCGGTATGAAATAGATATCACATATGAAACAGTAGACTAGGAAACTTTTATTTAATTCTAAAGGGCCCGGATCACAACCATGATCTGGGCCCTTTTCTCTCTTATTTTAAAGCTGTGATGGATGAGTTGGTGTTCTTCAGTATGATCATATGGTTAATCAATACATCAATCCTTCAATTTTAATAAAGACAATTTGTGGGAAATTGCTATAATGGTTTTTATAGGAAACTTATAAATTGAATAAAGTAGAAGGAGGCGTCTAATGCCTGATATGAATGAAAATCCGTTAATGGAGTCGAATGAAAAAAAGATCAAGGTGGAAAGGAAAGAAGGTGAACCGACTGCTGCGTTTAAAGGGGCAAGTTGGACCGCTTTGGTGATCGGTGTTTCTGCTTATCTTATTGGCCTGTTTAATGCCGCCATGGAACTTAATGAGAAGGGGTATTACTTCGCCGTATTGGTATTCGGCCTGTATGCAGCTGTGTCCCTGCAAAAAGCCGTGAGAGATAAGGAAGAGGATATCCCTGTTTCGGGCATTTATTATGGCCTTAGTTGGTTAGCGGTTATTGTAGCCATTGGCTTGATGGCAATCGGACTTTATAACGCTGGAAGTATTATTTTAAGTGAAAAAGGATTCTATGGTATGTCATTTGTTCTTAGTCTATTTGCGGCCATCACGATTCAAAAAAATATTCGAGATACTCAAGTGGCTAGAGATAGAGATTAATAGTCAGTAGAGCTAAAATAATAAAAGCATTTGGAAGCTTAATTGTTTACCAATGCTTTTTTGCTTAAATAACGATAAAAAAAGAGAGAAAAGCGCGATTGGCCTTTCTCTCTTTTAAAGAACCTAAATTTTTACGAACCAATTTAACTCAAGAAACCGTAAAACCATTCTGGCCCTTTAAACCATTGTTCTCTATAAACTCATCGAGAAGAGCACGTGCTTCATCTGTAGATTTTGTATTCATCAGTTGATTTCTCAATTCACTTGCTCCGCGAAAGCCGCGAACGTAAATTTTAAAGAAACGGGGAAGCGCTTTGTAGATGCGTGGCTCGAGTTCTTTATCATATTTATCATGAAGGTCGAGCTGAAGTCTCAGCAGATCAAGCAATTCCTCACTCGTATGCTCTTTTTTCTTTTTTTCAAAAGCAAACGGGTTATGGAAGATTCCTCGTCCGATCATAACTCCGTCTACTCCGTATTTCTCTACAAGTTCAAGTCCCTTTTGACGGTCTGGAATATCTCCGTTGATCGTCAGCAGCGTATCAGGGGCAACTTCGTCACGAAGTTTCTTAATCTCTGGAATGAGCTCCCAGTGAGCATCAACATCGCTCATTTCTTTCTTCGTACGGAGATGGATGGAAAGATTCACAATATCCTGTTCCAGAAGGTGCCTCAGCCAGTGGCGCCATTCTTCTACTTCTGTGTAACCGAGACGAGTCTTTACACTCACGGGTAGCCCTCCTGCTTTTGCTGCCTGGATGATTTCTGCTGCAACATCAGGACGACGAATCAGTCCGCATCCTTTTCCTTTTGGTGCAACATTAGGAGCAGGACAGCCCATGTTAATATCAACTCCACGATACCCCATTTCTGCCATACCAATACTCATTTCACGGAAGTATTCAGGCTTGTCTCCCCAAATATGAGCGACGATTGGTTGTTCATCTTCCGTAAACGTCAGTCTTCCTCGTAAGCTGTCTTTTCCTCTCGGATGGCAGTAGCTTTCCGAATTTGTAAACTCTGTAAAAAATACGTCAGGTCTTGCTGCTTCGCTCACGACATGTCTAAAAACGACATCTGTCACAGCTTCCATTGGAGCCAGAACAAAAAACGGCCGTGGCAACTCTTTCCAAAAATTCTCTTTCATTTTATATCTAAACCCTTTCCTTAAGGGAAAAACAATTCCCAAAATTAAAAAGTAAAAAAGTTTCCGTCTGATCTATCGCAAGTTAGACTCGGTTTCAACCGATATATACTTTAATAGTATTATACGAAAAGTGCAAGAGAACGAGTCGATTTATGTTAATAGAGCCTCATATCGAAACAAAAGTGTCTGTACACTAGGTGGATGGGGAAGCATACTAAAATGTCCTATTTAACTGGTCTGATTTCTACTTTGGTTTCTTATCCATCTTTATTTTCACCATTTTACTAGTTAATAATGTGTAAAAATTAGTAAGAATGCATCAGATTATCTGTTATTTTTTCTACAATTATAACAATTGTCTATGATAAGGTATAATTAGGATAGAACATGTTGTGTACCTAAGTGTCGCCTTGCTTTTTATGACATCTGAGCATGAGCGCCTATTCTTTTTATTACAAATAAATGAGACAAGGAAGGGTATCATGAGCAAGAATCAAACAAAAGATATTATCTTAATTGGTGCTGGAGTCATGAGTGCAACTTTGGGATCTTTATTAAAAGAATTAGCACCTGAATGGAATGTTAAAGTCTTTGAGAAACTTGGAAGTGCAGGAGAAGAAAGCTCGAACGAATGGAATAATGCAGGGACAGGTCATTCTGCTCTATGCGAACTAAACTATACGTCTGAAAAAGCGGACGGATCAATTGATATTAGCAAGGCGGTCAAGATTAACGAGCAGTTCCAGCTCTCTAAACAGTTCTGGTCTTATTTCGTTAACAAAGGCTTAATCCACAATCCACAACAATTCATTAGACCATTACCCCATATGAGTCTGGTTTTTGGAGAAGATAACGTAAAGTTTTTGAAAAAGCGTTTGGAAGCGTTGTCAGAAAATCCTCTGTTTCAGGGCATGGAACTTTCTGAGGACCCTGAAAAACTTAAGGAATGGATTCCACTTATTATGGAAGGTCGTCCGTCGGATGAACCGATGGCTGCGACAAAAATCGATTCTGGTACAGATGTGAATTTCGGGGCATTAACCCGTCTCATGTTTGAGCACTTAGAACGCGAGAATGTAGACATTCACTATAAGAGTAGCGTAGAGGATATTAAACGTACGAAAGAAGGCATGTGGGAAGTAAAAGTAAAAGATATGGCTAACGATAATTTAGAATTCCATACCGCAGACTTTGTCTTTATTGGAGGAGGGGGCGGTAGCCTTCCATTGCTCCAAAAAACCGGTATACCCGAATCAAAACAAATTGGCGGCTTTCCAGTAAGTGGACTGTTCATGGTCTGCAATAATCCTGAAGTGATTGAAAAGCATCATGGTAAGGTTTATGGCAAAGCGAAAGTGGGAGCGCCTCCAATGTCTGTTCCTCATCTTGATACAAGGTTCATTGATAATAAAAAGAGCCTATTATTTGGTCCATTTGCAGGATTTTCACCTAAATTTCTTAAAACTGGTTCAAATATGGATTTAATTAGTTCTGTAAAGCCTAATAATGTATTAACGATGATGGCTGCTGGCGTTAAGGAAATGGGATTAACGAAATACCTTGTCCAACAAGTAATGTTATCCGAGGATAAGCGCATAGAAGAATTGCGTGAATTTATTCCGACAGCCCAAAAGGAAGACTGGGATATTGTTGTAGCTGGACAGCGTGTACAAGTTATAAAGGATACGGAAAAACAGGGCAAAGGAACGCTTCAATTCGGTACAGAGGTGGTTACGGCTTCAGATGGCTCAATTGCAGCGCTACTTGGTGCATCACCAGGTGCATCCACTGCTGTACATGTGATGTTAGAGGTTTTTGAAAGATGTTTCCCTGAATACCTACAAGAATGGGAGCCTAAAATTAAAGAAATGATCCCATCACATGGATATGCTTTAGAAGAGAATCCAGATCTATTCAAGGAAATTAATCACTTAATTGCACAGACCCTTGGCCTTAATGAAGGCGAGCCTGTTTATAGCTGATCACTGCGAAGATATAGAAAAAAATGGGAGCGTGTGGCGTAAAGAAACTGCTACATGCTTCTTTTTTGTAATAAACTGCTCATTATTCAAATACATTCAATTATGAAAATAAAACAGGTTCAAAAGGGGGAATTTGATATGGAAGGTAACGTAAATACAGCACCTCAACCAGAGAGTAGCAGTAATGGTCTAGCTGTATCCTCAATGGTATTGGGCATTATCGGCCTTGTCCTCTTTTTAATTCCTCTAATTCCTTATCCATTGGCTATTCTGGCCATCATTTTTGGGGTAATCGGCAAGAAAAACCCGGTTAAGAAAGGATTTGCTATAGCAGTGTAACAGGCTTTGTTACGTTAGGTTTGAAAATATGGTTTTGGGCAGGAGTCGTTTTTTTCATGTACCCCCTTTTATATAAACTTCTTAAAAAGACTACCTCTCGTGTAGTCTTTTTCTTATCAATAGATTTCAAATTAATAAACTAGTTATTCTAATTGGTCCATCCTTTTAACTATCTTTGTTAACAAGAGAGTAAGAGTAAGAATGTAAGGAAGTAGCTAAAACAAAATCTGAATAGAAAAAATGTATGTGTACGAATTTTGTTTACAAGAATACATTTTTGTATACTTGTAAACTTTTTATGTACACAAGTATACAAATACGTACACATGCCTTTATATCAATATGCGTACAAAAACGTGTACATGTATACAATTTATGTTTACGTGTACACGTTTTTGTGTACTTGTAAACATAATTGTAAACTAGATAGAATGGCTCATTGACTTCGGTTGAAAAATTCTATAAATTTTAATGTAATAGTAGAAATACTAGATTTTAAATATGAAAGGATGGATTATTTTTATGAGTAATTCAAGAATTGCAGCAGTCGATGTAGGTAACGACTCACTAAAAGGAATCTATGGAAAAATCGAATCTGACCTATACATACCAAATGTGATTGCAAGAGATATAGAAGATCGCCCGGTTATTGGAATTGAAGAATTGGATACGAAAGATCCGCTTGACGGTATTCACATTCGCGTTCACTCCCCTGCTTTGAAGGATAACAATGCGATCTACCGAGTTGGTAATCTAGCAACAAAGAGTGACAACCCGACTGAATTAGATCCTGGAAGTGCAAAGTCAGAAGAAGACCAAACACTAGTCATGCTGTTTGCTTCTCTAGCTTTAGATGCAGTTGATCCAAAGAACTCAGCGAATTTCAAAAACCAAAACGGCGTGATTGATGCCAATTACACGCTTGGTACAGGTCTTCCGCTTCGTGAAGTAAAAGAAGGAAAAGACGTTGGTTATCGTTCAAGACTTCTTGGATCTGTGCACCAGGTAGAGTTTCTTGTAACACCGAAATATCAAGGTAAGAAAGTAAATATTAAATTTGATGAAGTGAAAGTTTATCCTGAAGGATTTGCAGCTTACATTAACCTTGTTATGGATAGCGACTTAAATATCATTAATAAAGATTTGATCGACAAGCGAATTTTAATTCAAGACATTGGTGGTCTTTCTACCGATATCGCGGTTATTAAAAACCGTAATGTCGACGATGATAAGGCACAGGGCTTTAACCTTGGCGTCGCTGAGTCGCTTGAAGCCATTCGTGAAGAAATTCGCTCGAAGCACGGAGTAGAACTCGATAGCCGTCGTGATGTTGTAGATATTATTACGAAGAAGAACGATCGTAATCACATTATGGTCCGCGGAAGTCGTACAAGCGTTCATGATATTACAGATCGTATTCTCTTGGAGCTTGCAAAGAAACAATATCGTCACCTTCGTAACGTATGGCAGAAGAACTCTCAATCTGAAATCTGCTATTTCGTTGGCGGCGGTTCAATTGTATTGAAAGATTACCTTAAAACGTTGAACAATAACCTTGATGGGTACAACATTGATTTCTTTGAAGATGAGAAAGAAAGCATCTGGATGATGTCGAATGCTTACTACAAGCTCATCTCTGACTTCACTCGTAAAAATAGCAAGCCTCAGCACCAAGATAAGAAAGAAGAAAAGAACAAGGTCAAAAACTAGTAGGGTGATTTGATGAAAAAGGCGGGGATGACGGGGTTACAGAGAGGACAGGCGATCACTTTTCGCCTTCCTTCTGATACACCTGATCATATTCTAAAGCAGCTGCAGAAGTTAAAAGAGGAAGAAAAACGGAACTTCTCAAGCCGCATTGCGGAGTATGTTTTAGATGGTGTCACGCAAACGATCAGACGCGATAATGATGCGATTACTGTACCTTTGCCCAAGGGATTAAGCAAAGCCCAAAGGGATTGGTTAAAACATGAGCATTCAGAAGCGCTTCTTGGAAACATCGTTTACCAAATTTTATCAGATCCTGTACGCGCTGCATCTCTTCTTGCATCATTTAACAGTAACTCGATTGATATTGATCAGGCACTTTATTTGCAGGAAGAAAGAGCAGTCCAGAGAGAAGCACCAGAACCTGTTGAGGCTTTACCACAGATGTCTGATGATGATCTAATGAATTTTGATTGGGATCAGGCAAAACAAGAGCAAAGCTCCGCGGTTGAAGAAGAGGAAGAAGAGAGCGTAGATGATTTGCTCGGCGGATTTCTTGATAAAATGAATAAATAAAACGAAAGGCAGCGGAATATCCGCTGCCTTTCTTCATTTTCTAGCGATTAATCAATTGAAATGATCCCGCTATCGCCTTGAGGAATGTTTCCTGTCTTTTTAATTTTTAACGTTTGTAAGTTTGTGAAAATGACTGGAGTGGCAAGAGATGGTACAGTACGTCTGAGGCTACTTAAATCAACAGTCATTAGATTATCCCCTCTCTTGATTGTGTCTCCTTCATTTACATGAGTCGTAAACCCTTCGCCTTTTAAATTGACCGTATCGATGCCGACATGTATCAATATTTCGACTCCACTTTCAGATTTGATACCGACTGCATGCTTTGTAGGGAATACGCTTATTACTTCGCCGTCAACAGGCGAAACAAAATGGCCGTCTTCAGGAAGAATGGCGAAACCATCCCCCATCATTCCTGCAGAAAAGACTTCATCTGGAACTTCTTTCAATGGAATAATCTTTCCTTTAACTGGCATAATAAACGCTTGATCTGCTATCGTTTTTGTTAATGTTCTAGCGTTAGTAGTCTCTTTAGAAGGAGTTGAGCGTGTGCCCCGCATTGCATCCGCCACAAATTCAACATCTGTTCCGACGATAATTTGTAGGTTACGATTATTCACTTTGACGACGCCTCGAGCCCCATAACGCTTTAATTCTGCTTCATCTACTTTTGACATATCATTCATTTGTAAACGAAGTCTTGTTGTGCAGTTATCGATGGATGAAATGTTATCGATGCCGCCAATGCTGCGAATAAAATGTCCAGCCATCACATCGTATTTGTCACCTTCAGAAGGAGAAGGCGCTTCTATGGACATATCTTCGTCTTCTCGACCAGGTGTTTTTAAGTTTAATTTTTTTATTAAGAAGTAGAAGACCACAAAGTAAATGACTCCGTAAATCAAACCAATAACAAGTAATAGTCCTGCTTTCTGTGCTAGTCCATAGTTAAGGAAAAAGTCAATTGCGCCGGCAGAGAAGCCAAATCCATGGTGGATGTCTAGAACGTAAGCGAGGACCATTGAGCTAGCTGTTAAAAGAGCGTGAATCCCATATAATAAAGGTGATAAGAACATGAAGGCGAATTCAATCGGTTCAGTAATACCTGTTAAGAACGATGCAAACGCAATACCGATTAACATTCCGCTTACTTCAGCTCTTCTGTCTTTTTTAGCCGCAGCAATCATCGCAAAACACGCTGCAGGTAGCCCGAACATCATGATCGGGAAGAAGCCAGCCATGAAAATTCCGGCAGAAGGATCCTCTGCAAAGAATCGATTCAGATCTCCTGTTGCGCCATTATACTCACCGAAAACAAACCATAGAAAACTATTTAAAACGTGATGTAAGCCAAATGGAATGAGAAGTCTATTTAAGAACCCAAATACACCGACACCTAATGCTCCTGCACCGATAATCCATTCTCCAAGGGCGTTGATTGCATCTTGAATAGGTGGCCACACAAAACCGAAAATACCAGCTAACAGGATCATAGCAGTAGCTGTTACGATTGGCACAAAGCGCCTTCCACCAAAAAATCCAAGCCATGTTGGTAGTTTGATATCATGGAACCGGTTATAAAGTAATCCGGCCACTACACCTGAGAGAATCCCTCCTAAAATAGCCATATTAATGTTTTCATCAATCGCAAGTGTTCCTTGTGTAAGCACCAGATAGCCGATAGCACCAGCTAAACCAGCAGCACCATTACTATCTTTTGAAAACCCGATTGCAACCCCGATTGCAAAGATAAGGGCAAGGTTATCAAATATCGCTTTTCCTGCTGCAGCTACGAAGGGTAAGTCAAAAAAATCAGGATGTCCCAACCTTAGTAGCAAGGCTGCAGCCGGAAGTACGGCAATCGGAAGCATCAATGACTTACCAATGCGTTGTAAAGCTCCGAGCATAAACGTTCAACCCCTTTCAAAATTTGAAAACGTTTTATTATCCTGTTCATCATAACAGCACTAAATATAGTTGTCTATACCAATTATGTAGTTCAATCTAACGTCGGGTTGATTACTGGTATAGACAACTGTACTTAATGGTGGTAACATTCATTTAACAGAACTGCGAGGAGTGTTTGGTTTGACTGAGACAAGTTTCGTTATCGATCAGGTAACAGTGTTTAGCGAACGAGAAACGATTGAGAATGGTTACATTAAAGTTGAGAATGGCATCATTACTGAAATTGGACAGGCAAACCAACGTAATAAAAGTGATGGTGAAAAAGTATATACGTTCCATGAGAAAGTATCTTTGCTTCCAGGTATGATTGACGTTCATATTCACGGGGTGAATGGAGCGGATACGATGGATGCAACGACGGAAGCCTTAGATACAATCACTAAAGCACTCCCTGCAGAAGGTACCACAAGCTTTCTAGCAACGACCATTACTCAGGAAGCAAAAGCAATCGAGCGTGCTGTGAAGAATGCAGGAGAGTATGTGGAGAAGAACCAAAAGCCAGGTCGTGCTGAAGTGCTTGGCATTCATTTAGAAGGACCATTTTTAAATAGTGAGAGAGCAGGTGCGCAGCCACTGCATGCGATGCAGCGACCGGACGTTCGAGTTTTTGAAGCTTGGAATAAGCTTGCAAAAAGCAAGATTAAACTCGTGACGCTTGCTCCTGAAAAAGAAGGCGGTCTGGAGCTTATTCGTTATTTGACTGATCGAGGTGTAATCGCATCAATAGGTCATTCTGATGCCACTTATCAGCAAGTGGTGGAAGCAGTAAAATGTGGTGCTACGCATATTACGCATCTTTATAACGGAATGAAAGGACTACATCATCGAGAGCCAGGTGTTGTAGGAGCTGCATTATTGAATGAACAATTAAAAACAGAAGTGATTGCAGACGGTTATCATGTTCGACCGGAAATGATTCAATTAGCTTATCAGCAAAAAACGGATGCAGGCGTGATTTTAATAACGGATGCAATGCGAGCGAAATGTCTTAAAAATGGTCGTTATGATTTAGGTGGACAGGAAGTAGATGTGAAAGATGGTAAGGCGCTATTAGAAAACGGCACGTTAGCGGGCAGTGTATTAAAAATGAAAGAGGCCCTTACTAATATTCAAGAGTATACAAGATGCTCCCTTGAAAGTGCGATTAAAATGGCATCAGAAAACCCTGCCAAACAGCTCGGAGTTTTTGATCGTAAAGGCAGTCTGGCTGTAGGAAAAGAGGCAGATCTTTTCGTACGATCTGAAGACGGGGAAGTGATGATGACTTTCTGTAAAGGGCATATTGGATATTCGAATGGAAGGAGTGAGGAGAATGAGAATTATTCAAGCGAATGATTACGAACACATGAGTGAACTTGCAGCAAATTACCTAATAGAGAAGGTTCAAACAAACCCAGCGATTGTACTCGGCCTTGCGACTGGAGGAACGCCACTTGGGACATATAAGCGACTGATCAAAGACCATGAACAAAACGGCACGTCCTATAAAAAGGTGACAACATACAACCTTGATGAATATGTAGGTTTTTCGTCAGAAAACCCAAATAGTTACCACGCCTTTATGTACGACAATTTATTTGAAAAAGTCGACATTCCTACGACAAATGTTCACCTCCCGAGCGGAACCGCTATTGATCTCGTAGAAGAATGTAAAGGCTATGAAGAGCGTATTGAGGAAGCGGGTGGGATAGATGTACAGCTTCTTGGCATGGGGAGTAATGGTCACATTGGCTTTAATGAGCCGGGAACATCCTTTCAAGCAACGACGCAAATTGTTGAACTGGCGCAATCAACAAGAGAAGCCAACGCACGATTTTTTGATGATATAAAGGAAGTGCCATATCAGGCCATTACGATGGGGATTGCAACGATTATGAAAAGCAAAGAAATTTTACTACTTGTATCGGGTGAATCGAAAAACGATGCGATGAAAAAATTAATGGAAGGTGAAGTCGACGAGTCTTTTCCTGCATCGATATTAAACAAGCATTCTCATGTTACAATTATTGCTGATAAAGAAGCGTTGTCTGGCGTAAGTGTGCGCTGAAAGGAGTTTGTTCGATGATTGATAAGACTTCCCCATTACCGATTTATTATCAGTTAGTGGAGTGGATAAAAGGGCTAATTGAACGTGGCGAATTAAAGCCAGGTGATTCATTGCCCTCAGAGCGAGAATATGCTGAACGATTTAGCATTAGTCGTATGACGGTAAGACAGGCGATTACAGAGCTTGTGAACGGCGGGTACCTTTATCGCCAAAAAGGCGTTGGAACTTTTGTAGCCGAGAAAAAAATTGAGCAGCAGTTGATGGGGTTAACCAGTTTTACTGAAGATATGAAATCTCGAGGAATGGAGCCTAGCAGTAAACTTGTTGGATTTGAAATCGTACCAGCTCCTTCTTACATTTCGCAGCAGTTAAAAATACAAGAACACGCGCCAGTATACGAAATAAAACGGATTAGACTTGCAGATGGCATTCCGATGGCTCTCGAGAAGACGTACATTTCAGCGAACCTCGTCAAAGGACTAACAGAAGAAACTGTTCAACATTCCTTGTATCATCACATTGAAAATCAGCTCGCTATCAAGATCGAAGAGGCTACTCAGGTGCTGGAGTCGTCTGTAGCGACACAGCAAGAGGCCGAGTACCTCAATATCCAAAAGGGTGCACCAATCCTGCTCATTCAGCGGAATACGAAACTTGCTGACGAAACACCACTAGAAGTTGTAAAGTCTTCGTATCGAGCGGATCGTTATAAATTTATGATTACACTGAAACGTTAAAGGAGGATGCCGCTTGTTTAGCGAATACTTCAATCACATTAATCAAGCACTTCAAGTCATTGAAGAACAAGAAGTAAGCGCCATAAAGCGAGCTAGTTCTGCTGTCGCAACGAGTATCGAAAACGGACAAATCGTCCATGTTTTTGGCTGTGGTCACTCGCATATGATGGCAGAAGAAGTTTTCTATCGTGCAGGAGGACTTGCTCCAATTCGTCCAATTTTAATTGAAGACCTAATGCTTCATAGGGGGGGGTTGCGTTCTTCTGCGTTAGAAAGAACCAATGACCTGGCCAAAGAGTTTATGGCTCATCAAGATATCCAACGAGGAGACGTCGTTATTGTTGTATCCACGTCAGGGCGTAATCCAGTTCCAATTGATGTAGCTCTTCTTAGCAAAGAAAGAGGAGCATACGTAATTGGAGTGACTTCTCGAAAAGCTTCAATTGGGCAAACTTCCAGACATCATTCAGGAAAGTATTTGTATGAAATGGTTGATCTGGTGATTGATCATCAAGTTCCATCAGGCGATGCGACGATGCATAATGAGAAGAATCAAATCTCATTTGGTTCGACTTCAACAATACTCGGGATGGCCGTTATGAACGGTATTACAGTAGAAGCCATTCAGCAGTTAATTGAACGAGGAATTCATCCTCCTGTATTTAAAAGTGGGAATGTAGATGGATCAGATGAGTGGAATCAAACATTAATTAAGAAATACAAATCACGCATACCTTTACTTGAAAGTAAACCTCACTCCTAGTTAAAAAGCTCTCCGTCGTGGAGAGCTTTTTTAGTGAGAGCCGTATTACTTGGTTTCACGCATTCTTCTACCAATCATTCCCCCGGGAATAATGGAAGAGATTTCGTTAGTAAAATATCCTTTCGATTTAATACACGCGAGCGTTTCCGCTTGAAAGAGAAACATTTACCTGGTGTTCTCCACTACCATGGACACCAGAAATTTGATTGTTAGTTATCGTTTGGTCTTTTAACGTGAAAGTTGTAGAGATATCACCACTGCTTGCTTCTGTATCGAGTGTGAAATTAGCATCATCGGGAAGGTCTAATTCTACATCGCCTGAACTTAAATCAAACGATACATCTCCAGATAACTGGTCCATTTGAACCTTCATTTCACCGGATGACATTTCTCCTTTTAGTGGTCCAGAATATTTCGTTAGGATCACGTCACCAGAACTAATATCAAAGCTTCCTTTTTCGGTTGAGAGCTGATCAATGATCAGTCGTCCTGATGATCCATCATGTTTAAAGCTTTTCGTTTGCAAGTTAGAAAGTTCAACATCTCCAGAGCTCATCTCAATATCGACCTCATTTAAAACGAGAGAACTAGCTCCTTTTAATTCAACATTTCCTGAACCCACTTCAAGCTTAAGGTTTTGATTAAAGTCTGCGGGTAAGTAGACAGTAACATCTGATTCTCCATTAAAGTTGAAAAATTGATACCATTTCTGCTTCACTTCTACTTCAATCTTATCCCCTCGGTTACGTAAAGATAACTCTCCATTCCCATTCAATGCTGCTTTTACATCATTTCGAGCTTCAGGGACGATTTTCATATCACTACTGTGTGTGATTATGTTAATTTCCTCCGTTCGCTCCGTCACTTTTATGCTATTCTCATCGCTTCCTCCTGCAAAAAGTGAGGTGTTTTCATATAGAATTAATAGTACTGCTCCAACAGCTAGCAAACCAACAATGACATAAAATCCACTTCTCATGTCGTTCCCTCCCGTATATTCTCTATGGTAATCTTATAGTAGTTGAGATCATTAAAGTAGAAACTAGAGCAGTAAATGAACTAAGACTTAAGACGTAAATAATGGCATTGGAGGCCACGGTATGTACCTCACAATTAAAGAGACTGCAGAATATTTATCTCTACCTGAATCTTATATTGAAACGCTCATTCGTGAAAACCGCGTTCGTACCATTTTTGATGGTGAGCAGCATTTGTTATATAAAGAGCAGTTTAACACTCACTTTGAACAGCTTGAAAAAATGAAGCTAAGATTAGAAGAGGAAGCGAATGAGCCAATTCCAGAAGATCCTGATGTAAAAGATGAAGATTAATGACAGTAAAGAAAGGATGCCAGTTGGCATCCTTTCTTTACTTCGTAGAAATTTCACTCATAATGGCATGCGTATTTTGCTCACTATCCTCGAAAAAAGCCATCCAGGTTTCGGTATAATCCATTTTCGCAACCAAATGAGGCTTACTATTAAATAGCACGCCATCTTTTTTTAATCGCTCATAGCTTTTTTCAATGTTTTTTACTTCAAAATAAACAATAGAGCTAGCGTGAGCAAATTTTTCTTTATCCGGGAGGCTAAGAAGAAGACGCAGTCCGTTACAATCAAAAAAGGCCATTTGATCAGTTTCAAATAATAACTGTAGCTCCAGAATTTCCTTGTAAAACTGGACAGCTCGTTCCATTTTTTTCACGGGAATCGCAATCTGGCTCACTTGTTTGATCATAAAAGGGATTTTCCTCCTAGTTTTAAGCTTAGTTGCTATTTCTACTTCATAAGATGAAATCCCTTTAATTTTTTTCGTTTATGTCATAGGAAAACGGGAATAGTCCTAAGTAACAGAGGAGGGTATCTTTTTATGAGAAACCTGATTAAAAAAGCGATGAAATACGGTCCGATTATTTATCCGATTGTGAAAAAAATGCGAAATAAACGAAGAACACGGTAAAGAAAAACCCCGGTCGCGGTAGTGACCCCTAAAAGTTAGAGTTTTTATTATGCAGCTGTTTGGCTGGTTTGAGTTCGATATTGTATCGGGCTTAAACCAGCCAATTTTGCTTTTACGCGTTCATGGTTATAATAGTCCACGTATACCTCAAGTTTTCTTTTCAGTTCTTCATAAGAGACAAGCTCTTCTCCATAATACATTTCTTGTTTGAGAATCCCGAAGAAGTTCTCCATGGCCGCATTATCGGCACAGGTTGCTTTTCTGGACATACTCTGGAAGATTCGATTCTTCTTTAATGTCTTCACCCACGTGTTGTGCTGATAATGCCAGCCTTGATCTGAGTGGATGGTGGTCCGATATTTGGCTTCCGTTCGAATGGTTTCTAACGCTTCAGTCAAAGGCTTTAAAACAAGATTGAGTGCGGGTCGGTTGGAAATCCCAAAAGAAACAATTTCTCCATTAAATAAGTCCATCATCGGGCTCAAATAAAGCTTTTCATTTCCTCTACATTTAAATTCAGTCACATCTGTGACAATTTTTTGGAGACGGACGGACGTATTGAATCTGCGTTTCAATCGGTTTTGAGCCACTTTTCCAACCGTACCTTTGTACGATTTATACCGGGATTTCCGAGTGAATTTTTCACACTTCAATCCCAACTCACTCATCATTCGTTGCACTTTTTTGTGGTTGATGACATATCCCTGGTTTCGAAGCGCTAAGTAAATGCGGCGATATCCGTATTTTCCCTCGTGCTTATGGAAGAGTTCCTTGATCACTTCTTTCCACTCTTTATTTGGATCTTCGTTCTTTAATTGCGTTACCTGGTAATGATAGGTGGCCTCGGGAATGGCTACTCTCCGCAAAGCGTCCTTTAATTTGAATCCTTCTTTTTTGAGTTCGAATACCAGCGCTGCTTGTGCTTTTCGAGATAGGCATTCGGGTTCTCCTGAAAAGCTTTTAACTTTTTTAGATAGGAAATCTCTAATCGCAGAAGCTCATTTTCGCGTTCTAGTTGTTCTTCACGCGTTAACTCTTTTTCTGATTTCGATGATTGTTGTTTGTGATTTTTTGGCATAGGTGGCCGTCCTTTCGCTTTTTCTTGGAGGCCTCCGATTCCTTCCTTCCGTAATGTACTAGACCAATTCGCAATTAACGAAGGATTGTTCATTTTAAAGGCAATCGCAGTCTCCCGATAAGAAGCGCCTGTCTGTTTCATAAAGTTTAATACATTTAACTTAAATTGGACAGGGAAGACTTGTCTTGAACGCTTTCTCTTCAATCCCTCTTCTCCAAAGGTTTGATAAGCACGAACCCAACCAATGATGGGAGATTTATGAGGCATTCCATACTTTTTGGCTAATAAAGTGTATCCCAGAGATCCTTGGAGATACTCCATTACCACTTCTAATTTAAATTTTTCACTATACTTTGCCATACAAAAACACCCCGAAAGTTAGTTTTTAACTCTAACTTTCGGGGTGCACCACCCGCCCGGGGTTTTTTAGTTAGGTTTAATAGGTTGTTACCTGGAATAATTTCTGTAAAATGTACATGACATACTTATAAGATGATAAGGAATTTTGATATTTTTCGTAATCGACTGTATACGTACCATCTTCATTCGTCCACATTCTTTCAAAATAGCGATCAACGTCTTCCATCACTTTCTGATCGTTTGATGCTTTTATATGGATATTTGTTTCCATGTTATAATCATCCATGTTTCGAGAGGTATAGTTTCCTGATCCACCGACGATCGTGCTTTCTTCTTTTCCTTTTACATAGAGGAGTTTTGTATGAAACTGTTCTTTGTTCGTATCATACCAGCGGATAGAGAGGTGCTTATTTCCCTGTTTCGTCAGTTCTGCAGTAATAGGTAGATTAGGTAAGCCTATTTTTTGTTGTCCGAAGGCATTTTGGTTAGGATCGAGTATCAGTCTTACGTCAACTGCTCGTTCCGTCGCATCAACGATAGCATCAATAATATCTCGATCAGCAAGGTAGAACATGCCGATATAAATAAGATCATCTTCCTTAGCATCATCAATCGCGGTTACAACGCTATCTTGAATTTTACTTTCGGTTACGATTTGCGCTTTTACTTCTTCTGTCGCTTTTGCATTAGAGATTGGTTTGTCTGGAAACTTTGACACATCCCCTCCTGAGTACGCGGCAACAGCCTTCTCTGATTTGATGAGCTCATTTAAAATTGTACCTTTCACCTTGAAAGCGATATTCGAATGAAAACCACTCGCATCATGTGGATTGGCAGACATGATCATTCCTGCATCTTCTGTGATAACCGTTTTTCTATGATTAGCTTTTACATTTAAGAGTTCCAGGTAGGACCGTGCCGTCACTTTCGGTGCAGAAGGAGCCATTGGATTTGGAAGCCATCCTTTTCCATCTTGTCCGAACCAGGAAAACGCCATTCTCCATACCCCTGAATAAAACAAACTAGGGTCGCGAAGTCGTTCTAAATCTGTAAAAATCACTTCCGCCCCCATGTCTTCAATTTTCTTGATTTGTTTTGCTTCATGAGAACCGTACGTTGTATTCACTTCATCACTTATTAGAATCACATTTAGGTCAGGTTTCTTTTCCATCGTTTCAACAACAGCTTTTGACAATTCCTCGCTAATTTTCGGATAATCACGTTTTCCATCTGTATATCCATTAAATAAGAAGAGGTCTAAAATGAGAAATTCATCCGCTTCTTTAATCGTTTTGTTGACTTCGTCAAAGATACTATGGTCATACACTTCTTCATTATCTTTATCGTACGTTAAATCATACAGGAATTCGATTTCATCACTGCTTAATTCATGAACCTTACTTGCATAAGAAACTCCTTCTGGTAAAGGCTTAAAACGATGATATGTAATAACGGAGATATAAATGAGAATAACAATACTAAATAAAATCCAACGCTTTCTTCTGTACCATGACCGTTTCTTCATAGGACTTGCTCCCTAACTTCGATTTTCTTTTTATATACCCTATGTCGTACAAAAATATCCCAATTTTGAATGTGTTTTTTGCATGTCGAATGGTTGTTTGAAATGTGAGCTTAGGCTTATACTGATGGATAACCAACTGGAAGGTAGAAAGAAGGTTTTGCATAATGTCTGTGGAACAACATACGTACCATTTTGACGCTTATCCAATGTTTGCTTTTGTGCCAATGGGAAAGAAGAACAAACGAATTCGATCAGTTGGACAAAAAGTACAAAAAGGATTGCTTCATCGCCTTCATGATCATGTGAAACGAAAAATGGATGCTTTTACTAGGGAAGAACGCATGAAATTGCAGGCATTTCTTGAACAAGATACCGAGGCTGTATTACCGATTCCTTTAAATAAAGAAGATGAATTATACCCACATTTGATTAAACCTGAGCAATTAATCTGGCAATCTTTTTCGCCGATGCACGGTATACCAATTCATAGCTCTTCCACCTATCGTGAATCGTACATAAATCTTTCAACGGAAGAACTTGATCAACATCTCGATCAGGTGCTTCGCGATTATTTATTTTGTGCTGATGTCGCAAAACAGACTCGACATGATTTGGAACAACAAATTGTCGATGGTTTTCAACGCCATCCTTTTATTCAACTAGCAAAAGAAAAGGAAGAAGTTGTTCAAGCAGTAGAAAAAATCAATCATTCTCCGTTAATTTCTTTGTTAAACTCTCCTGAAGATCTTTCTTTTTGGCGACACCGTGTAGAGATTGTCATGCGACCGTATCGGGAAATTCCTGATGCGTGGTTATGGAGGGGTGAAAGCATTTGCTCACATGAAAAACAAATGATTTTTCACGCTGCGAGCTCGGAGATTGAATATTGTTGTGATTCGTGTAGATTTTCGGTTTATTATAACGTATCGGAAGAGCGGGTGCGTCTAAAAGAAGAGATCAATATGGAACGTGCGCAGAAACGTATTGCGACAATTGAACGTCAATTTAATGAAATGGTAGAAAAAACACCTCGCTTAGTTGAAAAGATTGATGAGGTAGCAAAAGCACTCTCGTCGTTTGAACCAGTTGTAGACCTTTATAACGATGTGCTGGACCTCAAAAGTAGATTAGAAATAGACGAGGCGCCGGATACAGTGACTTTTTATGAGCAGTTAAGAAAGGTAAGTCTCCCTGAAGAGAGAGAAGGTTCTCCGCTACTATGGCTTTCAAAAATCTCTACAGATACCATTGAACCTTTTAAACCGAGAGTGATTTTGCCTATTGTGAATGAAACGGAGTTTACGCGTGTACGTGCTTATTTAGACAACCTAATCTCGCTAAGTACGCACAGTCCAAGAAATGAGGAGCAGTATGTAACGATAAAGGGAAATGTGCTCACTTTCGGGGAATTAAAAGGTGTACTTCAGTTCATTTCGATGCATGAGAATCAGCCGCTACATGTGATGTCGAAAGTATTAATTGGACAAACAACAAATGCCCTGCGAATACAAAGGTTGCATGAGGATGAAAACTATGGTTTGTTGAACGACTGGGAAGAAAAACACGTTGTGAAAGCAATCAAATTGATTGAGAAGGATGGCATGCTCGAAAAGCTTTCAAAAGGCTATGCGCTGACAGAGAAGGCAAATTCGTTATTAGGTAGAGAGAGCCAATAAGAAGAGGTTAGACGATGTATGATGCATCGTCTTTTCTTTGAAGCTCCTAATTTAGAGTGAAACCTTTTTTTGTAAGTTTCGTAGAAAGATGTAGAAGCTTACACACGGAGGGGATTTCATGGACCACGGACCGGGCAAGATACTTTCTTTAAAAGGATTAACAAAATGGTATGGTGAGAAACTTGTTCTCGATGATATTGATCTTGACGTATATGAGGGGCAGATCATTGGTTACATAGGTCCGAATGGAGCAGGAAAAAGCACGACGGTTAAAATCATGCTTGGACTAGAAGCGTCTTATTCGGGAGAAGTAGAAATTTTTGGCCAGAACATTAAGGAAAGTGGGGTAGCATACAAGAAAAGAATAGGGTACGTACCAGAAGCTGCGGACCTTTATGATAATTTAACTGCGAGAGAATATTTAACGTTTACAGGAGAGCTTTATGGCTTAACCGCGGATTCGGCCGATTACAAAGCGCGATTACTTATGGGTGTGTTTAACCTTGAAGATGTTTATGATTCGCGCATTTCTTCTTACTCAAAAGGAATGAAACAGAAGGTTTTATTGATTTCGAGCTTACTGCATGATCCTGATATTCTGTTCCTAGATGAACCGATTAATGGGCTAGATGCGAACAGTGTCATGGTGTTTAAGGAAATTCTTGCACAACTTTCATCACAGGGGAAAACGATTTTTTATTCTTCTCACATTATGGAGGTTGTTCAAAAAATCAGCAGTCGCATCCTTCTATTAAACGATGGCAAAATCGTAGCGGATGGAAGCTTTGAACAGCTTCGTCAGAAAAACAAAGAAGGGTCTTTAGAGGAAATTTTCAATCAGCTGACAGGATTTAATGAGCACCAAAATCTTGCAGAGAATTTTGTACAGATCGTTCAGCGTGATCATAGATGAAGAATTTTACTACGTTAAAAATACTAGATTTGTTTCGAGTGGTATTTGAGCGATTTGAAATTGATTATCCGACAATGAGGCGTATTCTTCAGGTAAAGCTGACGATGGATGGTAGGCGACCTACCACGATTATGAGTCAAAATAGGGGCGGGGAGAAAAAGCAGGATTCAAACCAGTTTCTGAAATCGCTCTGGTTTTATGCTTTCATTGGATTAACGTTAATCCCCATTTTGTTTATTGGCGACAATTTTATGTTTAAGATGAGTTTGATTTTTGGAGTGTTAATGTTTTTAATTATGACGGCAATGATTTCCGATTTCTCATCTGTACTGTTGGACGTTCGTGATCAGACGGTAATAGGGACAAGGCCAGTTGATCACAGGACCATCAGTGCTGCACGTGGGATTCATGTGACCGTCTATTTGTTCTTTTTAACAGCAGCGATTGTGAGTGTTCCTCTTGTCGTTGGCATTGTTCAGTTTGGCGTTATCTTTGCATTACTATTTAGTGTAACGGTCTTGTTTAGCGACTTGTTCATTGTGGCCATCACAGCGTTACTCTATTATGTGATTCTAAAATTTTTTGGTGGAGAACGTTTGCGAGACGTCATTAACTATGTGCAAATAGGGCTTTCCTTTACAATTGTCATAGGTTACCAAGTACTTGCACGTGCCTTTGAGTTTCAAGGATTACAGTCTAGCTTTGAAGCAGCATGGTGGAACGTGTTATTGCCGCCGGTCTGGTTTGGAGCGCCATTTGCCGTTATTTTAAATGGTGCTAGCGGAGCTTATTACTATGTTTTTATGGCTTTAGCACTTCTAGTCCCTTTAATCGCCTTATGGATTTACCTTTCGTTATTACCTACATTTGAAAAAAATCTACTGAAATTAATGGATCAGGCAGGACCGTCGAAAAAGAAAACGACGAAAGGTATGAACCGTCTAGCTTCTCTTCTAACAACAAGTAAAGAAGAGCATGCTTTTTATCATTTTGCAGAAAGAATGTTGAAGAATGAGCGTGATTTAAAGCTTAAAATCTATCCTTCGTTAGGCTTTGCCATCATCTTTCCTTTTGTTTTCCTTTACAATGGATACTCTGCTGGTGGATCTTTAGATAGTATCACTTCTGGGCGAATGTATTTAACCATTTATGCAAGCATGATGATGATTCCAGGGATTGTGATTATGCTTCAGTATTCCAGCAAGAGCAAAGGCTCGTGGATTTATCACGTTACACCCCTGCAAAGTGACGCAGTGATCATTAAAGGTACGTTAAAAGCCTTCCTAATCCGTCTCTTTGCTCCGGTATTTGTTGTCATTAGTATGTTGTATGGTTTTTTATTTGGAATCCGGATCATACCAGATTTGGTTATCGTACTCTTAATCGCTTTGATTTACAGCGTCATTTGCTTTCGAATGTTGAAAGGAAAGCTTCCTTTCTCACAGCCTTTCGAGTCTGCTGGGCAGAGTGATGGCTGGAAGACGATTCCTTTTGCGCTTTTAATTCCTGTATTTGGAGGCCTACATTTTGTAGTAACAAATGTTCCATTTGGTATATGGATTTATCTCGTGCTTCTGCTGTTTATTGTTCCGGTTACATGGCAGAGGGGCTTGAGGTGACAGGCACTCGCGCTTTTTGTCGAATGAAAACCCACCCTAGTGTTTTAGGGTGGGTTTTCATGTGGGTCATATTGTGTTCTGTTTAAATACCAATTTACGATTTCGCTTTTCTTGCATAAACAATCATAATGACTGCTGATAGAGCCATTAAGACGAACAAGAAGGCATACGTGAGCTGAAAGGATTGTGTGCTGTAGGTTAATCCGTTTAGCTCTAATAGTATTCCTCCGGCTACAGATCCCGACGCGCTGCCGACGAATTGAATGAGTTGCTTCATGCCAATGCCAGTCGCGATTTCTTCGGAAGGAAGAATGCGTGATACTTCATTTGTCGTACTTGAAGAAAGACTAGAGAAACCGAAACTTGTGAACATATAGCCAATCATAATCATGTACTCATTAAGTGGAGAAAGGAAATAGAAAAGCACGGTTGAAATGAGAAGCAGTCCGTGAGCAAGGTAAATAACTTTCATGTTCCCATAGCGATCGAGCAGTCTGCCAACATAGATGGCAGCAACAGCAGAAAGCATAGCTCCAGGGAAGATAATATACCCAACAACAGATGGACCCTTCTCGTAAACGTTCTGAAGCATGAGCGGCATTAGCAATAAGATAGCAAAGTGTGTCGTGAAGCCAAGGTAGCTCATATACAGAAGCTTTCGATATCCTTTGTTTTTGAAAAGAGATGGCTGAATAAAAGGAGCCTTTGTTCGAGTGATTCGAAGCCAAAGCAGTCCACCTACAATGATACCAATCGCCAAAAATAACCAGTTAAATGTTGAAATATAGAGCAAGAAGCTTGTGACGGTGGCTCCAGTTAAGATTCCACCTACAATATCAAAGGTTCCTTTTCGGACTTCTTCTTCAGGAAGACGACGAAAGAGAATCGGAATAAGCAAAACGACAAATAACGTTACGGTAAATAAGTAATTCCAATTAAGATACTCCGTCACAACTCCGCCTACAACCGGGCCAAGACCGAAACCAAGTGATGAGGCAGAGGCAATCATCGCCATTGCTCTTCCACGTCTTGCAAATGGAATAAACCGTCCTGCGAATACCATCGATAATCCTGGAATGGCTGCTGCACCTGTCGCTTGTAAAAGGCGTGCAGCAAGAAGAAGAGGGAATGTTGTAGCAAAGAAACCAAGAACAGATCCTATTCCAAATATGACGATCCCTGCAATTAACAGCCGTCTGATCGGAAGGTAATCCGATAAGCGTGTGTACGTAATCGTAAAAATCGCGAGGATGATCGAGTAACCTGATACGATCCAGGCGCCATCAGCAGGTGAGAGATTAAACTCAGTTAATACGTTAGGTAGTGCTACATTAAACATAGTTGTATTCATGACTACAAGCCAGACAGCCACACTTAAAAGAAGAATGGTTTTGAAATAGCTTGAAGTTGTTTTTTCGTTCATTTAAACCCTCCTGATGCGTTAGTAAAGCACCAGCTTATTGTAAACGATAAAGACGCGATTCGTCTCATTTCAAGGTTTCAATGAAGCTCATTGTTTTTCTTCATCATTTTTTTAGCTAACTGTTCTTTGACTTGATTATAGCTGAGGCCGGAATTTGCGTTAAGGCGTTTTACCTCCTCGACATCTGTTCCTGATTTTGTTTTCACGATGGTTCACCACCTTTCACTCTTAGTTTTTGAACGGATGTATTGATTTATCCACCTGAGAATACTCACTTATGGAGGAGAAAGAATACGTGATATAATGCAAGCAGATTAAAAAACATGAAAAGTTAGGATGACACGATGAGGAACGAACGAAGCGTGCAGGTGCAAGCAAAGCATCAGAAAAAATTCGAAAAAGGCTATCCCCTTATTTTTAAAGAAGCGATCGTGAATGCAGACACCCTAAAAGAAGAAGGGGTCATTCTTAGGCTAGAAGATGAGAAGGGCCAATTTCTTGCAAAAGGCTATTATGGACGACAAAACAAAGGTTTTGGCTGGGTTCTATCGCAAAACGAAAACGAAAAAATCGATCTGGATTTTTTTGTTAGAAAAATTCAAACAGCGCTTCAACACCGCGAATCCTTTTTTAACGATCCGACGACCACTGCTTTTCGCATTGTGAATGGCGAAGGAGATGGTCTTGGAGGTTTAACGATTGATTATTTTGATGGATACTACCTCATTAACTGGTATAGTGAGGGTGTCTATTCATTTAAGCACGCTGTCATTGGAGCGTTGAAGCAGCTTGTAGATTATAAAGGCATTTATGAGAAAAAGCGGTTTGATGCTAAAGGGCAGTATGTGGAAGATGATGATTTTGTCGCAGGTGAACGCGGGGAGTTTCCACTAATTGTAAAAGAAAACGGTGTGAACTTTGCCGTGTATCTAAATGAAGGAGCAATGGTAGGCGTTTTTCTTGATCAGCGTCCGGTTCGTATATTAATTCGAGATAAATATGCGAAAGGAAAAACGGTACTAAATACGTTCTCTTATACGGGCGCTTTCTCCGTTTTTGCTGTTGAAGGTGGAGCCGTTCATACGACAAGCGTTGACCTTGCCAATCGAAGCTTAAATAAAACAATCGAGCAATTCAGCGTGAATGGAATTGATTATGAAGAACAGAACATCCTTGTCATGGATGTCTTTAAGTACTTTAAATATGCTGTAAAAAAGAATTTATCGTTTGATATGGTGATTGTTGATCCTCCAAGCTTTGCGCGTTCTAAGAAACATACGTTTAGCGCAGCAAAAGACTATAAAGATCTTTTAAAAGATGCGATTTCCATTACAGAAGATAATGGGATAATCGTCGCTTCAACGAACTATAGCGGTTACGATATGAAAAAATTTAAAGGATTCGTTGATCAAGCCTTTAAAGAAACGAATGGACGTTATCAGCTTCTAGAAGAATTTACCCTTCCCGAAGATTTTCGAACGATTAAAGAGTTTAGAGAAGGAAATTATCTAAAAGTCGTTTTCATTAAAAAAGTAAAGTAGCACGGTGTTTCACATTCCTTACAAAAAGGGATGAAAGAGATATAACGCATGAGAAGGGGAGAGGTCAATACAATGAAGCTACTCGTATTCGGAGCGACTGGCGGTACTGGAAATGCATTTATCAAGCAGGCGATTGCGGCAGGGCATACCGTAACAGCATTTGTTCGAACACCTTCAAAGCTTGAAACGTCTCATAAGAATTTGTTAGTTGAAATTGGCGATGCGATGCAATCGGCTGATGTGAAGCAAGCCATGTCTTCTGATGTCGACGCGGTTGTTTCTTGCCTTGGGGCAAGTGGACTTGGAAAAACAACGGAACTTTCGACGATGACCGCGAATATTCTCGATGCGATGAGTATTCATGGTGTGAATCGCATTGTGTATATGGCTTCCGCAGGAATTAACAAAGAAATTCCGGGTGTAACAGGGTTCATTGCAGGTAAACTTTTGCAAAACGTTTTGGCTGATCACAGAAGAGCTGCTGATCTACTTAGTGCAAGTGAAGTAGAGTGGACAATCGCTCGTCCGATGGGACTTACGAATGATGACTTGACGGGGGAATACCGAAAGGCGCGAACGGGAATACCAAAAGGTGGACGCCGAATATCACGAGAAGATGTGGCTTCTTTTCTGCTTCAAACGGTAAGCAATCATCTTTATATTCGAGAATCAATTGGGCTTGCTTACTAAAAAAGCACCGTGAGGGAAACCCTCACGGTGCTTTTGCTTATACTGTTACTTTTTTAGCATGAATGACTCGTTCTCCAACTGCTTTAATCAATTCTGGAGGAAGCGGATAGTTGAGAGCGGCTGGATCCATTTTAACGGCGACAACAGTTGTCTCTAATGCTTCAGGTGGAATTGAATAGTCCTTAAAATTAGCAGGGAGTCCAATGTCCTGCTGCATGTTTCGGATTTTTTCAATTACCGCTGTTAATAGCGTCTGTTTCTCTTTCCCAGATGTCTCTAAATGCAGAGCTTCAGCAAGCTCTTTACTTTTCGGAAGGTAAAGATCTGGAAGTACTTCCATCACAACGGGTAAGAAAACAGCATTGGCGAGTCCATGCGGAATACGAAATAGGGCACCGTATGCATGTGCGAAATTGTGCACGGGAATAGCATTAAGGGCAAAGCTAAATGCCGTAATTCCCATCATGCTCGCCTGCAACATTTCCATGCGCGCATGAAGATTTTCTCCATGTTTCACTGCGGTGGGAAGATGGGATTCGATGAGGCGTATCGACTGTAGTGCATACGCATCTGTTAGAGCAGTAGCAGTTGGTGAGGCCAGCGCTTCAATGGCATGAGTTAAGGCGTCAAATCCAGTAAATGCAGTGATTTTAGCCGGTAAACCGGTTGTTAGTTCGGGATCTAAAATGGCCATGTCCGCATTAATGAAAGGGTGAATGATATTTGTCTTCATCTTTATTTCTTCGTTATAGATTACGGCAATGGGCGATACTTCGGATCCTGTCCCAGCTGTCGTCGGAATGGAAATATGAGGGATTGGCATGTAGGTCGCTTCTGGCCATGATAAATAAAGCAGTCCGCCTGGGATCGCTTCTTTAATATCGGTTAAGCCGTGATGAAGGGCATATTTAACTCCTTTTACGGTGTCCATTACGCTTCCGCCACCAACAGCGAGGAGCCCATCTGCACTTACTTCTCTAGCAAATTTAAGTGCAGCGTTCACATCATTGCTACCTGCATCCTGATGAATATCAAGATAAACTCCTGCAAGTTCTGGACCTGTCCCATGTGGTGTTAGCTCAAAAATTTCTTTGATCTTTTCAACAACTCCTGCCTGCTCAAGCCCACGGTCACTAAAGAGAACCACTCGCTTCGCTTCAAGTCCTCTGAAAAGGTCTGGAACGAGTGCGCGAGTGCCGGCGCCACTATGAATGGCGGTTCGAAGCATATATTGTGAATAGGTTAAAGACATACGTTTCGCCCTCCTTTATTTAGTTTGATTTGAAAAGAGAAGACTGTACCACGATCTCCGCTCAGCTTCTGGAACCATAGACGTATGCACATGTTTTACCTGCGTATACGCATCAAGGCAATGCTTGCCCATTTCTCTACCAATCCCGCTTTGCTTGTATCCTCCAAATGGCGCATCATTCCTTAGCATATGCCAGTCATTAATCCAAACAACGCCTGCACGCAGTTTGCGAACAACTTTATAGGCTTTATTCACATCAGATGTCCAAACCCCCGCTGCAAGGCCGTAAATTGTATCATTCGCCATCTGAATCGCATCATCTACGTCACTATAGCGAATGATGGATAGCACGGGTCCGAAAATTTCTTCTCGAGCAATGGTCATGTCGTTTGTCACATCAGCAAAAATCGTCGGAGCGATAAAATGTCCTTTCTCACAGCCTTTCACGTTTACCTCATGACCACCGCAAATGAGACGAGCACCTTCCTGCTTTCCTTTCTCGATATACGATAAAATGGCTTCTTTTTGTGTGGCAGAAACCACGGGTCCCATATCCGTTGCTGGGTCAATCGGGTTACCAAGCACAAGCTTTTCTGAAAGTTCTTTAAGGCCATCAATGACGTAATCATATAATTTATCTGGGACAAACAACCTTGTTCCGCTTTCACAGAGCTGACCTGAGTGAAGAAAAACGCCGAATAGGCTACCAGGAAGAGCGAGTGAAAGGTCAGCATCTTCAAGAATAATGGAAGGTGATTTCCCGCCGAGTTCGAGGGTTGTGTTTTTAACCGTGCTAGAAGCGAGGCTCATAATGTGCCGCCCTACTTCTGTGGACCCAGTGAATGCGATTTTGTCAACTTTAGGATGAGTTGCAAGAGGTTCACCAACGTTTTTTCCGCTACCAGTTACAACATTAATGACGCCTTTAGGGACGACTTCTGAAATGATCTCAGCAAGGCGGAGCGTAGTAAGCGGCGTGTAGCTAGCAGGCTTAATGACAATGGTGTTTCCCATTGCCAGTGCTGGAGCGATCTTCCAGGTTGCAATCAGCATCGGCATGTTCCAGGGCGTAATGGCCGCACATACGCCAATTGGTTCGCGCCAAATAAAGTTATGGGCCGGGCCAGGGAACGGTGGAGAAGGAAGGGTTTCTGAATACGTATAGTCGAGCACGAATTTGCCGAGCGTTTGGAAAAGGTCGACCATTTGAATAATGTCATTTGAAGCAAGCCTTCTTACTGTGCCGCCTGATGAAAGTGCTTCTAACGCGACAAGCTCTTCTCCGTTTTCCATGATTTTCTGAGCGATGGTATACAACAATTTAGACCGCTCTTTCGGGGGCATCTCCCGCCATTCTTCCCTTTCAAAAGCTTGAGTAGCAGCTTCAACAGCTTGATCTACATCTTCAGCTGTACCACCTGTTACTTTCGCAATCACATCGCCTGTTGCAGGGTTCGTCACATCAAACAGCGTTCCTCCTTTCGAGGGAGTCCATTCGCCATTGATGAAGAGGGGAAATGATTTGATTTCTACGTTAACTGACATCTTTTTTCCTCCTTTACATTAAAGAACGCCAACATCTGATTCAGTAGTGCGATAAATCTCGTTCATACTTTTTCCTTTTGCACGTGCCAGAATATCCATACGAACAGAAAGTTGTTTCATCGAAAAAGCCATAGTCGCATCAAGCGTATTTCCGAATGCACTATGTGTTCTTCCTCCGATTCCTTCTTGTGTAAGCTGTGCGGCAAGAGGAGCGAGTTGATTCATTTTGTTCTGAACAAGGTCAAAGAGAGGTGGGGATGTTCAGCGATCAGTCGCTGTAGCAAGAATGTTCCGTAGCCAATATGACGCGATTCATCTCGTTTAAGTAAACCGATGCCTTTCATTAATCCTGGCATCACATTTGCTTTTGCAAGAGATTCATAGAAAGAGAAATAGCCGGTTTCAGCAAGAACACCTTCCACAAACATGTTGTAGACGGTAGAGGCTTCCGCTAATGCTTCAGGTGAATGATCGTGCTGTAGCTTTTCCATCGCATCCGGCAAGATCGAGTAAAAAATGGTGCGATAGGTGTCAGAGTGAAAACGTGAAAGGTCGCCAGTCTGACCAATCTCATTTAGAAACAATCGAAAAAATTCCGTATGTTTGGCCTCTTCGTACAGAAAGGTTGTTAAATACATCTCTTCTTCCAATCTTCCTTCTTTTGCGATCACCATGATTAAAGGAAGAAGATCAAGCGTTACGGCTTCTTCACCAGCTTGAAATTGAGATACGAGTCTTAGAATTTCTTCCTGCTGATCACCGGTAAGAAACTGCCAGTCTTTCACATCTTGAGTAAAATCGATATCCCTTGGGTCCCATCCGCCAAATTTCTTAGCTTTTTGATAGAGTCTAAATGGTAGTGAATCTTCGTTAAGCCCACGCACACTCGTTGTGATCATTTCCTTTCGCATAATAGACCGCCTTTCCTTGCGATTTCAATGAGCACCTTCTATAATAAAAGAACGATCATAGAAAGCGCTTACATAACTAGTGTAACGAATGATGTCCAAAGGTTATATTCCTGAAAAGATAGGGGGGGATTATGTCGATGCATGAGGAAGCGTGGGTGCGCTCTTTTCATCGAATGCTTTCGATCAAAGATCCAATCCACCGTTGTGAAGTCATGATTCAGCAGTGCCTTGCTCATTTTCCATTCATGCGTGCGAGCATGTTCACTTTTTCCTACTTTACTAGTATAGGAGAAGGAATCCTTCGCGTGGATCGCCATGGCGTCTTCTCTATGAATGCTATTCGTGAAGACGTAAGGCGGATACCGCCTATTCAACGTGCCCTTCTTATGAACAAACCGGCTTTTTTAATGATGGATCAGCATCACCAGCTTTTCCCCGAAGAATACATCGAAGCGTACGATTTAACATCTGTTTTAATTATTCCTCTAAGCATTGAACGTATTGCAATTGGTTGTGTCCTTCTTGACGAGAGAGAAGAAGGAGTGACGATTCATCAAGGTCTTATTGAAGAAGTGATGATGTATTTTCAACACGCACTCGCTTACTTGCTCCCAACAACTCCAACAATCCCTAGTCCTTTAAGTAAACGTGAAACCGAAGTGCTTCAATATGCTGCTGATGGTTATAGTACGAAAGGAATGGCTCAGCATCTTAATATAAGTGATTTTACAGCTCGAGATTATATGAGTTCAGCGATTCGAAAGGTAAATGCGAACCATCGTGCAGAAGCGGTTGCAAACGCATTACGAAAAAAATGGATTCTATAGCTGCTAATCAGGATTTTTCTTTTTCTTGAATAATGATAGAATTTTCAGTAAACTTAAAATACTGACCAGTTGGTATTTTTAAATCGAATAAAGGAGGTTACTATGATGGATTCGGTTAAGGAGAACGTTCACTATCGTACCTGTCCACTTTGCGAAGCGACGTGTGGGTTAGAAATCCACACCGTTAATGGAGAAGTTACGCATATTGAAGGAGATAAGCAAGATCCTTTTAGCAAAGGGTATTTATGTCCAAAAGGGTTTAGTTTAAAGGAATTGCATCACGATCCAGACCGGATAAGAGAGCCGATGATTCGAAAAGGGGCGGAATGGTTTACAGTGAGTTATGAAGAAGCTTTTAAGGAAGTAAGGAAAGGCCTTCGGGGTGTGATTGAAAAGCACGGGCGGGATGCTGTAGGCGTCTATCTTGGAAATCCAAATGTGCACAACCTATCAGGCATGCTCTATTTGCCTCTGTTTCTTCGTGCGCTTGGAAGCCGTAATCAATACTCTGCCAGCACAGTTGACCAAATTCCCAAACAGTTAGCAGCAGAGTTTATGTACGGAAGCGACTTTAGCATACCGATCCCAGATATTGATCGGACACAGTATTTTCTAGTTATTGGCGCGAACCCGATCGTTTCAAATGGAAGCTTAATGACGGGACCTAACATGCGTGGGAGACTGAAAGCTTTACAGGACAGAGGAGGACGTCTGGTTGTTGTCGATCCAGTTCGTACAGCTACCGCTAAACTGGCGAATGACCATCATTTTATTAAACCTGGCACAGATGGGTATTTCTTATTTAGTATCCTTCACACCTTATTTGATGAGGAGTTAACGAAGGAAGCGCATCTTGCTCAGCATGTAAACGGCCTTTCGGAAGTGAAAAAATTGGCAAAAGATTTCCCGCCTGAAAAAATGGCAGCCGCATGCGGGCTTGATGCAGAAACGATTCGTACGATCGCAAGAGACATTTCTTCTGCCACGTGCGCTGCTGTGTATGGACGAATGGGGACATGTACACAGGCATTCGGAACAGTAAATAGCTGGTTAATTGACGTGATAAATTACGTGACAGGTAATTTGGATCGTGAAGGCGGCGTCATGTTCACAACGCCTGCTGCCGGTGGAAAAACGTCTAAGAAAGGCTATCGTTTTGATCGTTTTAGAAGCAGAGTTAGTCGTATGCCTGAAGTACTAGGTGAACTTCCTGTTGCGTGTCTTGCAGAAGAAATGGATACCCCTGGTGAAGGGCAAATTCGTGCATTCGTCACGGTTGCGGGTAACCCTGTTTTATCAACGCCAAATAGTAAGCGGTTACAAAGTGCGATGGAAGATCTTGATTTTATGGTAAGTGTTGACTGTTATTTAAATGAAACGACCAGAAACGCAAACGTCATCTTTCCGGCACCAACACCCCTTGAACGCTCACATTATGACCTTTCCTTTTATCAACTTTCGGTTCGTAATATTTCTCACTACTCGCCACGTGTTTTTGAAAAGAATGAAGGTCAGCTTGATGAGTGGGAAATTCTTCTTAAGCTTGCAGCATTAGTTGGAGAGGAAGAACCAGATCAAGATGCCGTAAACAAATTAGATGATGCATCGATACAATATCTTATCAAAAAAGATATTAATAATGATCGCTCACCAATTTATGGTCGCAACCCAAAGGACATATCGGAAGCATTAGAAGGACGAACAGGTCCAGAGCGAATGCTAGATTATATGCTCCGTTCAGGGCCTTACGGAGACCATTTTAAAAAGCAGGATGGTTTAAGTCTAAAGAAGCTTGAAGAGAACCCGCATGGCATTGATTTGGGAGCGTTAAAATCACGGATTCCAGAAGTACTTCTCACACATACAGGAAAGATCGAGCTCGCTCCTAAATTGATTGTAGATGACGTAACAAGACTTAAGAAGGAGACGAACAGATCCGATATGCTCCTAATTGGTCGAAGAAATTTGCGGTCAAATAATTCTTGGATGCATAACTTACCTGTGCTTATGAAAGGAAAAGATCGGTGTACATTATGGCTTAACCCATCAGACGGTGAGAGGCTTAAGATTCAAGATGGCGATGTCGCTGTTGTGGAATCAGAAGTAGGGCGTCTTGAAGTTATTGTGGAGCTAACAACCGACATTATGCCTGGAGTAGGAAGTATTCCCCACGGCTATGGGCATGGTCTTAGCGGTGTGAAAATGGCGGTAGCAAAGGATAACAAAGGCGTGAATACCAATCTATTAAGCGATGAAAAAAGACGTGATGCTGTCTCCGGAACCGCCGTTTTAAATGGGATTCCAATAACAGTTAGTAAAACAAAGAGTGGGAGGGAGAAGCATGGCACTGTACGCACTGAATCTATTTAATGTAAAAGACGGGGAAGAATATGCTGAATATGCTAGAAGGGCAGAAGAACCGCTGCGTCAATATGGTGGAAAAGTTGTGGCTATTGGGAAGCTCGATTCCTCTCCAGAAGGGGACATTGCGCCGAGGCAGGTGATGATGCTTGTTGAATGGGAGTCGAAAGAGGGCATTTACAACTACGTGAATGATCCTCATCTTGAAGATTTGCATCCACATCGTGAGCTTGGTGTCGATGATTTTGTTTGGCATTTGTTTGAAAAGCTAGAAAATCTGCGCCCTGTATTGAAATGAAGAAAGCCCCCGCAAAAAAATGTGGGGGCTTTCTTCATTTTATTCTTCGATTGGGAACCAGCCAGGTACGCTAAATATCGCGTTCCAAAGCGGATCAGGTAAAACGAGTTCTTGCTGTGCATCTTTCCGTAACGTTACACGAATGTTTTCTTCGTCTCCGTTTTGGACTTTCTCTACCCAGTTCGGTTCCATGATCATTTCGCGACCAAGGGCAATGAGAGGTACGCCTGTATCAAGTGCTTTTTCTACTTCATCTGGAGTATGAAGAGAGCCGACACCGATGACAGGAACAATGTGACCGATTCGTTCTTTGATCATTTCCATGCGTGGTGTAGGGTCTTCCTCACGCATCGAACCTTGATAGAAATCGGATAGTGAAACGTGAACATAATCCAGATTGCGTGTGGCAAGCACATCTACAAGCTGAAGGGTATCGTCCATTGTGATGCCAGGATTTTCACGTTCTTCAGGTGAGATGCGATAACCAAGAACGAAAGCACCACTAGCGTGTTTTTTAATTGCTTCTTGGACAGATTCTAAGACAGCTAATGGGAATTTCATGCGATTTTCAAGGCTTCCACCCCATGCATCTTCTCTTCGGTTTGAATGAGGAGAAAAGAACTGTTGGAGAAGGTACGTATTTGCACCATGAAGTTCTACTCCATCAAACCCCGCTTCAATAGCTCTTCGCGTTGCTTCACCGAAAGCTTGAATGGTTTCTTGAATTTCATCTTCTGTCATAGCACGAGGTGTTTTCGAACCTTCACGCTCAGCTGGGACAGCACTTGCGCTAAGGATTTCTTCATCTGGAACGAGCTCTGGAGGGCACATTCTTCCGCCATGGAAGATTTGTAGAATGGCTTTTGCCCCTTCAGAGTGAATGGTGTCTGCTAATTTTTTGAGACCTGGAACCTGTTCATCGCGGTTCGCTCCAATTTCACCAGCGAAGCCTTTTCCGTGCGGAAGCACATAAGCACAAGCGGTAATAACTGCACCTACACCGCCAGAGCGCTTTTCATAATAAGCAAGTTCCTGTGCGGATACAGTGCCGTCATCATTTGATAAGAAATTGGTCATTGGAGCAAGCATGACACGGTTCTTTAATTCTACCCCGGAAGGTAGCGTATAAGTTTGTAGCATTTTTCGATTTGAAGTCATTGTGTTCCTCCTTTTGTACACGTACTGTAATTCTAACCCTTACAGTTTAGCACGACGATTCTTAATTTGTCTTACGATGTGCTTTGATTTTATTGGAAGTAAGGAACATTCAAATAAAAAAACCGCCAGGATCGGCGGTAGTCGTTTAAGTTAAATTCGCTTTGAAGAGATGGCTTCACGCATAAGTTGCAGTGAGTGCTTTGATTTTTCTTTTCTCGCAATCATAATATTTACATAAAGCGCATCAACGAGACTTAGCTGTGCAATCCTAGATGCGAGAGCTTCAGAGCGAAAGTCTGTTTCTTGTGAAACGGTATAGAGAGGAATATCAACTTTTTTACTTAGTGGCGAGGTAGCCAGATTCGTGATAGCGATCGTGGTTGCCCCAGTTTCACGTGCGATGTCAGCTACGCGAAGCATATCTTTATTCGTACCAGAATGAGAAATCAAGACGGCCACATCGCTACTTGATAGCTGAGAGGCTGACATGATTTGCAAATGTGCATCGCTATATGACGTAGAGCGTAATCCTGTTCGAATAAACTTATGCTGTGCGTCCATCGCAATAATTCCAGAACCACCATTTCCGTAAAATTCAATATGTGTTGCTTTTAATAAAATTTGAACGGCCTGATCAATCGTCGCATCATCCAATATGTGGTACGTATCCTCTAGCGTTCGAATGTTTGATCGAAGCACCTTTTCGGCAACCTCTTTCGGGGAGTCCGTTTCTGTGATGGTTTCATGAATATCCTGAATCGGATTAACAATTTCTGCAGCCAGGGCAATTTTCATCGCTTGAAAGCCTTTGAAACCGATTCGCTTACAAAAACGAAAAACTGTTGCATCAGCTACATTCAAGTCTTCTGCAACCTGATTAATTGTGCTGTGGATAATCTTATTCGAATTGTTTAATATATAATCCGCCACCTGTCGTTCTTTTTCGCTAAATTGCGAATAAGAAGAGCGGATTCTTGGAAGGCAATGACGGGTTTCCGTATCGGACATGTTCATTCTCCTCTCTATCACTCCTGATTTTATCATTGTAACCGATTACAATTAAGATGAAAATAGATTCCGCTCAACCAATTGAAACAAAAAATATTTAATGTATAATTAGTATATAAGAAAAAATATTTCATTCGTATAAGGAGTTTTTCATATGAACGTCGGATTAATTGGTCTTGGCAAAATGGGATACAACCTTGCTCTAAACTTACGTGATCATGAACATAACGTGATCGTACACGATGCAAATGATGAGCAGGTTCAGAAAATGAATGAAGAGGGCTTTACAGGAAAGCACTCTCTTAAAGAAGTGGTAGCATCACTAGAATCACCACGTATTCTTTGGATGATGGTTCCTTCAGGCGATATCACTGAAGCTGTTACAACTGAATTGTCGGGCCTTCTCGACCGTGGTGATATAATCATTGATGGCGGGAATTCCCACTATAAGGATTCAAAGCGCAGAGGCGAAATGCTTTTAGAAAAAGGCATTTATTTCTTTGATGTAGGCACAAGCGGTGGGAAGTCAGGTGCACGCAATGGCGCTTGTACGATGATCGGTGGAGATAGCACTGTGTTTGAAACCATTGAGCCATTATTTAAAGACATTTGCGTTGAAGATGGCTACCTCTATACTGGTGAGTTGGGTAGCGGTCACTTTTTGAAAATGGTTCATAATGGCGTAGAATATGGCATGATGCAGTCCATTGCAGAAGGTTTTGATTTATTAAGTAAAAGTGAGTACGATTTTGACTACGAAAAAGTGGCACGCGTATGGAATAACGGTTCTGTTATTCGTTCTTGGTTAATGGAATTAACCGAGCAGGCTTTCTCAAAAGATGCTAATCTTGATGAAATTCGTGGTGTGATGAACTCATCAGGTGAAGGGAAATGGACAGTAGAGACAGCTCTTGATCTCCAAACAGCAACTCCTGTTATCGCACTTTCCCTAATGATGCGCTATCGTTCATTAGAAGACGATACTTTCACTGGTAAAGTCGTTGCAGCTCTTCGTAATGAATTCGGCGGTCACGCAACTGAAAAAAGCAATTAAATAGATAGACGTGGGAAGCATGTTGACGTAAACATGCTTCCTGATAGTTTAATGACTACTGGTTTGCTTTATTTGAACGCGCTTACAGTTGTTTTAAGACAACTTTCGTAACATGCGTTCCTAGAAGCTATAATAAAAAAGTGGAAGATCAATCAAGTAGGAGGAATGGCTTATGACGATGAAAGAGCAATTTATGATTGGTGTCGATATCGGGACAACGAGTACAAAAGCCGTTCTATTTAATGATGACGGTCAGCCTGTTTCAAAACATAATGTGGAATACCCTCTCTTTACACCAACACCCGCGACGGCAGAACAGGACCCAGAGCAAATTCTACTAGCCGTCGTAGAGTCGATTCGGACGGTAATTCAGGATAATCAGTTACGTGGGGAGCAAGTGAAATTTGTTTCATTTAGCTCAGCGATGCATAGTTTAATTGGAGTAGATGAAAACGGAAAGCCGCTTACAAAATGCATCACATGGGCAGACAACCGAAGTGCACAGTGGGCTGAGAAAATAAAAAATGATATGGATGGACACGAAATTTATCGCCGAACAGGAACACCTATTCATCCAATGTCTCCGCTCTCGAAACTCGTTTGGCTTAAAAATGATGAAAAAGAATTATTTCAATCAGTTGCAAAGTTCATTTCAATTAAAGAATACGTTTTCTATCGCTTTTTCCATGAATACGTGATTGACTATTCAATCGCCTCAGCAACAGGCTTATTTAATCTAGAGCAACTTAATTGGGATGAGGAAGCGCTAAAAATCGCTGGTATTACAGCTGACAAACTGTCTAAACCGGTGTCCACAACACAGATGATGTCTGGATTAAAAGCACCTTATATTGAAGAGACAGGGCTTACTTCTGAAACCAACTTCATCATTGGGGCAAGTGATGGTGTCTTATCAAACCTTGGTGTTAATGCCATTGAGCCAGGGGTTGTAGCCGTAACAATTGGGACAAGCGGAGCAATTAGAGCCGTAACCGACCGTCCCGTCACAGATCCAAAAGGACGCATCTTCTGCTACGCTCTTACAGAAGATAAGTGGGTTGTAGGTGGTCCTGTAAATAACGGAGGCATCACGTTCCGCTGGGTACGTGATCAGTTTGCAGCATCTGAAACAGAAACAGCAAAACGCCTTGGCATTGATACGTATGAAATTCTAACTCGAATTGCCGAGCAGGTGAATCCTGGATCTGACGGTCTTCTTTTCCATCCTTATCTTGCTGGCGAACGTGCTCCATTATGGAATTCTGATGCGCGCGGAAGTTTCTTTGGGCTTGCGATGCATCATAAAAAAGAGCACATGATCCGTGCAGTACTTGAAGGGGTTATTTATAACTTATACAGTGTCCTGCTTGCACTTGAAGAGCTAATTGGTGAACCGAAGCAAATTAAAGCAACAGGTGGATTTGCTCGATCAGCTCTTTGGAGACAGATGATGGCCGACATCTTTAACCAAGAAGTAACCGTTCCAGAAAGCTATGAAAGCTCCTGCCTTGGTGCCATCGTTCTCGGTAAAAAAGCGCTCGGCGAAATCGACTCACTAAGCATCGTCTCAGACCTAGTAGGAGATACATTTAGCCATGAACCCAAAAAAGAAAACGTCCAAATCTACTCAGAACTACTCCCAATCTACATCAGAATCTCAAGAAAATTAACCGAAGAATACACCGCCATAGCCAATTTTCAAAACAAAACATTGGGGAATAAGTAAAGCGGAAAAACCCCGTTTAGACCCGGCAGACACTGGAGCCTTTCAAAATGAACACGCCCTTTGTGTTCAGGTTGAAAGGTGAAGTGGCCGAGGGTCTGGGGTTTTGTAGCTAGCACAAACTAAAGCGTATGTGCCACGTTTAGACCCGGCAGGCACTGGAAGCCTTCAAAATGAACACGCTCTTTGTGTTCAGATTGAAGGCTGAAGTGACCGAGGGTCTGTGGCACAGAAGCTAGCCCAAGCTAAAGCGTATGTGTCAAGCCTTCACCTATACAAAAAGGGACAGCCTCATTAGGCTGTCCCTTTTTGTATAGCTAAAATTAATGTTTAATCGCTTCTTTTAAGATAACAGTTGCTTGATCTAACTCAACATCTTTTGTCAAAACGATCTCGCTTATGAGAAACTGCTGGGCGTTTTCCAGTAGTTTTTTATCGTCAGTTCCGAGTGGTCGTTTCTTGTTTAGGGCAACGAGCTCACGGATTACTTCCACATGATTGTGGATGTCTCCTGTTTTAAGCTTGTTCATATTATCCCTGTAACGCTGGTTTCTATTTGCACTGGGTTCTTCTACGTCAACTTCTTCGTTAAAAGAAGTAAGTACTTGATCCATTGTGCTGACGTCAGACACTTCACGGATTTTCAGGTTTTCCGTCTTTCCTTTTGGAATCATCACCTGAATGTCACGAAAAGGCATATTAAGAATATAATAGATCTGAGTTTCACCCAGTATTTCTTTTTCCTCGATTGCTTCGACTATACCTGCACCGTACATGGGATAAAAAATCTTATCGCCTACCTCAAACAAGCGCCCACCCCCAAATTTATAAATTATAGCACATCTCCTATTATAACATAAACAATTAATTTGTACGAATGGAATATTTTTTTCGATATGGCACTTTGATTGATTGATCGATGCAAATTCCATTACAATTATAGACAAATCTGGTTTTGGCCAACTATGGAGGCGGTTACAAAAATGAAGATTGGAATGATTAGTTTCTGGCACGTCCATGCAAAAGATTATGCAGAAGAAGCGCGGATTCATCCTGATGTGGAAATTGCAGCTATCTGGGACGAGAATGAAGAGCGTGGAAGAAAAGAAGCCCAAATAAGAGAAGTAGAGTACATAAGTGATTTAGAAGATCTTCTCAACCGAAAAGAAATAGAGGGGGTTGTTGTTAGTTCACCGACAAATCGTCATAAAGAAGTAATGGTACAAGCAGCTCAAGCAGGGAAGCATATTTTTACCGAAAAAGTTCTGGCGTCTACTGAAGAAGAAGCGATCCTAATACTGAATGCAGTGAAAGAAGCTGGAGTAAAGTTATTTGTTTCATTGCCGCGCGTTTATGATGGCTATACGGAAGCTGTTCAAAACTTGATTGAATCAGGTGAGCTAGGAGAACTGACGCAGACGCGCGTGCGACTTGCTCATAATGGAGCGATTGCTGATTGGCTTCCAAACCATTTCTATAACAAAGAGGAGTGTCAGGGGGGAGCATTAATTGACCTTGGTTGTCACCCAGTGTACTTAACGAGACTTTTTCTTGGAATGCCTGAACGAGTTACAGCTCAGTTCGGATATTTAACGAAGAAAGATGTAGAGGATCAGGCTATCGTAACATTCGGGTATAGGAATGGCTCTTATGGAATAGCAGAAACGGGTTTTGTAACGACTCACTCTCCATTTACCATTGAAATACACGGCACAAAAGGGTCAGCTATCTACGGCATACCTGATAAAAAGCTAATCAAAAAAGTTTCGGAGAAATGGGAAGAAGTTATGATACCAACGGATAAACCTTCTCCATTTTCACAGTGGGTTGACCACATCCAAACGGATAAAGGGACAGATGAAAACCTTGCGCTTGCTCTTGATCTAACCGTGTTAATGGAAGCGGCTTATCAAGCAGAGAAAACTAAGTCTGAAGTTGTCATCAATCCCCGATAGTCAATCCTACAGTTTGGCGATTGGAGTATGGTACACTAGCTTCGACTAATGACAATGAGGTGCCTTATGAAACCATTTTTACAATACAATCCGACCCGTCTTTATTTTGGCAAAGACAAAATAAAGGAATTAACAGGAGAACTTCATTATGGGGTGAAAGTTCTTGTGGTATATGGTGGTGGAAGCATTAAACGAAACGGCGTTTATGACGCTGTCATGACTGAACTTAAGAAAGTAAATGCAGAAGTGCACGAGCTTTCGGGAGTAGAACCGAATCCTCGTCTCACCACAGTCGAAAAAGGCTCTGCCATTTGTAAAAAAGAAGGCATTGATTTTCTTCTTGCAGTAGGTGGCGGTAGCGTCATTGACTGCACAAAAGCGATAGCTGCAGGTGCGCACTATGAAGGCTCAGCGTGGGATTTGATTACACAAAAGGAACCAATTGAATCAGCTCTACCATTTGGGACAGTGCTAACCCTTGCTGCTACAGGTTCGGAGATGAACTCCGTCTCGGTTATTACGAATTGGGAAACGAAAGAAAAGCTAGGATGGGGATCACCGCACGTATTTCCAACGTTTTCTGTACTTGATCCTACATACTTATTTTCAGTTCCAGAAAACCACACTGTTTATGGCATTGTTGATAGCATGTCGCATGCGCTAGAGCATTATTTTCACCGCACAAGCAATACGCCGATGGTCGATGGATTTATTGAATCCCTTCTCCGTACGGCGATTCAAACAGGTCGAAAGCTACTAAGTGATCTAGAATCATATGATCATCGTGAAACGATGATGTATATTAGTACGACGGCTTTTAACGGAACATTGAGCAATGGCACTGATGGCGGTGATTGGGCCACACACCGAATCGAACATGCTGTATCAGCCGTTTACGATATTCCTCACGGTGGTGGATTGGCGATTTTATTCCCGAACTGGTTGGAACATGTCCTTGAAGAAGATCCTTCTCGAGTGAAACAGTTAGCCGTGAACGTTCTTGGCGTATCGCCAGAAGGGAAAAGTGATTACGAAGTGGCTGTAGAAGGAGCGAAAGCACTTCGTACGTTCTGGAACTCTCTTGGTGCACCATCTCGTCTCGCAGATTATGAGATCGATGATGCTGAATTCGAAAGTATGGTTGAAAAAACCTTTATTAAGCCAGGCGTTGGCACATACAAAGAACTTGATCGGGAAAGCGTTCGAGATATTCTAAAACGCTCCCTTTAATGCAAAAGCAGCATGGCGCCGGCGCCATGCTGCTTTCTTCTTTACTCATTAATGGAAATGTGGCGAAATTCTTGAACATTAAAAAGTCCCATGTCGGTTAATTTAAGCTCTGGTATGACCGGAAGACTTAGAAAGGAGAGTGTTAAAAAAGGATTAAAATCCCTCGGGGCACCTATTTCTTGTAGCGCCAGATCGATTTCTTCTAGTTCTCTCACCACAGATGGGTAATCGTTAGTTGAAAGAAGTCCCGCAATGGGAAGTGGTAATTTCGCAATCACTTCCTGATTTCGCACAACCGCTAAGCCCCCCTGCATTTCTTGAATAACTTCTGCCGCTTTCATCATATCTTCATCGTTTGTTCCGGTCATAATTAAGTTGTGGGAGTCGTGTCCAACGGTTGTCGCTATCGCTCCATCTTGAAACTGAAAACCCTCTACAATGCCAAGTCCGATGTTTCCCGTACGGTGATGCCGTTCAATAACGGCTAGTTTCATTAGGTCCTTTTCAGCACTTGAGACAAAACCATTGTTCGCGTTGCGATCAACAATGAGCTTTTTTGCTTTTGTCACAATCTGATTAGGAATCAATTTAATGACATTTGCTTCTTTGTCCGTTACTGGTAAATGAAGGTGTTCTTTTTGAAGCGTTGGTAAATGAACGGAATTGGTTATTCTTTTCGAAGGCGTTACCTTCGCGATCCTCTTCGTTTTACCTTTTTCTGCAACAAGCTCTCCAGCTCGATAAACGTTTGCAACAGAAAATGATTCGACGTCATCTAGGAGAAGGAAATCAGCATCAAGACCTGGTGCGATCGCTCCTTTCGTTGTTAAACCAAAGCACTCTGCTACGTTTAGTGAGGCCATTTGAATCGCTACGAGAGGATCTAGCCCTTCTCGGATAGCGAGTCGAACATTATGGTCCACGCTTCCCTCTGTGATCAGGTCGTCAATATGCTTATCGTCTGTACAGAACATGAATCGTCTTGCATTTCGCTCGGTTACAGCGGGAAGGAGCTGCTTTAAGTTCTTCGCGACGGAGCCTCCACGAATAAAAACATACATTCCTCGTTTAATTCGCTCAAGTGCTTCTTCGGCCGTGATACATTCATGGTCAGTTCCAATGCCAGCCGTTTTATAAACATTCAAAGCACGGGCATCAAGACCTGCTGCGTGGCCATCTATCTTTCTGTTTTGTGCGTCATGCAATTTGTGCATCATAGAAGGGGATGTATTAGCGACTGATGGATAATCCATCACTTCAGCTAGACCGAGAACGCGGTTATGTTCATAGAAAGGCTTCAAGTCTTCAGCCAAAAGAATCGCTCCTGAGTTTTCAAACGGTGTAGAAGGAACGCTTGAGGGAAGCATAAAGTATATGTCCATTGGGACATTCTCAGAATCTTGAAGCATATACGAAATGCCTTCAGTCCCTGAAACATTTGCGATTTCATGAGGGTCAGTGATGATCGTCGTTACCCCACAAGGAAGGACGGCTTTTGCAAATTCAGATGGAGGAACCATTGCGGATTCAATATGAACGTGGGCATCTATTAAAGAAGGAACAACATACTTTCCCCTTGCATCAATCACGTGCTTTCCTTCGAATTTTCCTATTCCTGCAAAAACGCCACCGACGATCGCGACGTCAGCCTGGATAAACTCGAGGTTGTAACTATCTAAAACAAGTCCATTTTTAATTACACAATCGGCTGGGAGCTCTCCAGCAGCTGTTTGAATTCGTTGGATTAGTTTATCCATTGCTTTGCTCCTCTCAGTCTAGACAGAGGATGACAGATTCACATTGCCAGAATTGTCATCGTAGTCAAACCATTTACGGTAGTTTGGTAGAAACCTTTGGACCATATCTCCAAAATTATACGAAACCTGGTACGTATTATTAGCGTATTTTATACATGTCTTGGGCGCTCGTCAATAGCATCTAACATTACGACCTAAAAAATACTTTCAAATTCATATTGATAAATGAGATAAATCCAAGTAAACTACAAGTAGGTAGAAGTAAATACGCAAAAAAGAAAGCGCTTTTTTTATCGATTTTTAGGCAAACGTTTGCACTTTACGAACTTACTAAATAGATGAGGTGTAGAGATATGAAAAGAATCTGGTGGAAAGAAGCTGTAGGCTATCAAATTTATCCACGAAGCTTCCAGGATTCAAACGGTGATGGTATTGGTGACTTACAAGGCGTCATTCAGAGGTTAGATTATATTAAAGATCTTGGCATCGATGTGATTTGGATATGTCCAATGTACAAATCTCCTAACGATGATAATGGGTATGACATTTCTGATTACCAGGATATTATGGAAGATTTCGGTACAATGCAAGACTTTGATTTGTTGTTAAAAGAAGTTCACAAACGGGATATGAAATTGATCATTGATCTCGTTTTAAACCACACAAGTGATGAGCACCAGTGGTTTATTGAATCCCGTTCATCGAAAGAAGATCCGAAGCGTGATTGGTACATTTGGCGCGATGGAAAGAATGGTAAGGAGCCAAATAACTGGGAAAGCATTTTCGGAGGCTCGGCATGGGAATATGATAAGAAAACAGATCAGTATTTTCTCCACGTCTTCTCAACGAAACAGCCAGATGTGAACTGGGAAAATCCTAATGTTCGCGATGCCCTGTATGACACGGTGAACTGGTGGCTCGATAAGGGGATTGATGGTTTCCGTATCGACGCCATCAGCCACATTAAGAAGCGTTCAGGTTTTCCTGATATGCCGAACCCCAAAAATGAAAAGTATGTTTCTTCATTTGATATGCATATGAACCAAAAGGGAATTCAGCAGTTCCTTCAGGAATTTAAGGATGAAACGTATTCGAAGTACGATGTGATGACGGTTGGAGAAGCGAATGGTGTAAGCATTGATGAAGCTGATCAATGGGTAGATGAAAAAGACGGCAAAATGAACATGATTTTTCAATTCGAACATCTTGGATTATGGGATGCCGAAGAGAAACCTGATCTTGATATTGTCTCACTAAAAAAAGTGCTAACACGTTGGCAAAAGGGCCTTGAAAACAAAGGGTGGAATGCCTTGTTTGTTGAGAATCACGATAAGCCACGTGTTGTGTCAACCTGGGGGAACGATCAGGAATATTGGAGAGAAAGTGCCACTTCAATGGGAGCGATGTATTTCCTTATGCAAGGAACGCCATTTATTTACCAGGGGCAAGAAATTGGTATGACCAATGTTCAATACCCTTCTATTGAAGATTATGATGATGTAGCTGACAAAAATCGCTACCGCATTCAGCGAGAAGCAGGAGTAGCTCATGATGCTATTATGAAAGTAATTTGGGCATCTTCTCGTGATAATAGCCGAACACCAATGCAGTGGAATGCCGATAATAACGCTGGCTTTTCTTCTGGCACACCGTGGTTGAAAGTAAATCCAAACTATACGGATATAAATGTTGAGAGGCAAGAAGCTGATGATCATTCAATTCTATCTTTCTATAAGAAGATGATTGAGCTGAAGAAAAACAATCTTGTTTTCACTTACGGAAGCTATGATTTACTACTTGAAGAAGATCCGCAAATTTATGCTTATACAAGAACAACAGCGCATGACAAAGTTCTTGTTCTCACAAATCTATCGATCGAGCCAGCTGTATTTGATTCGAATCTTACGTTGGAGATGAACCAACTGCTTTTGAACAACTATCCTGTTATTGAAGAAGTGAATGATTCTATTGTATTAAAGCCTTATGAGGCAAGAGTCTATCGTCTTTAATATATTTCATTAGAAGGCAGCCGTGCTTTACGGCTGTCTATTTTGCTAGGTTTACAGGTGGAAATACACACCAAAGTCGTTTTGTTATCTATAATTTACCAAAATTGTCGAATCATTAGGGTAAATATGAATAGATTTCTAGAAAAATTTACCGTATAGTGTTGGTTAGTGGGAGGTATGACCCAGATCTATCTTTTCACACATACTAGTTTATTAGGGAGGATTAAAATGAAAAAGTTCTTTGTCGCCTTATTTTCAGTAGTAGCGCTCTTTACGTTTATGGGTACTGGGGCTTTCGCAGCAGAAAATGACAACGCTGAGATATTACAAAAGATTGAAGAAACAAATGTAGCAATTGAACAAGAAATTCAAGCAGCACAGGCTAAAGGTGACAAACTATTGTCAGCGCTTTCTCTAAAAGCAGCAAAGCTAGATGCAAAACTAGAAACGGCTAGACAAAATGGAGCATCAGAAGCGGACATTGCGAAGCTTGAAAAGGAAGTAAAGACAAAAAAAGCAGAGCTTACTGCAAAGTACAACAAGGACCTTGATAAACTAATCGGTGATCTAATCGACAAAACGAACAAAATGACTGCAGACATGATTGAGGAAGCTGCAAAAGAAGGCATACAAGCAGAATGTTCATGGGTATATGTGCAGATTGCAGACCGTTGGGTATGGGTTGATCCGATTCAAATCGTAGGAGTTTAACTGAAAAAGCATCTCTTTTGAGATGCTTTTTATTATATGTCTAGTACTATATAATAAGATATATAGAAAATGTACGTTAGGGGAAAAAGAGGTGTAAATTTGGACGGCTTATCTATAGGGCGTAAGCAGGAGTGTATGGAAGAAGTTGTGCAAGAATCTGCCAAACTTAGTTTATTAGCAAGAGGTTCTGGTATTGAGGTTATGAAACAAGTGGTATATGAAGGAACCACTTTTTATCTATATCCAGGTAACAACCCCGAAAGTTTTGAATTCTTTTATATTTTAGAAGGTGAACTGGTATGTGAAGAACTATCCATTACTTTGAAAAAAGACGATTACTTTTTTGTGAAAGATCTCAAAGAAATCGTTTTTTTTGAAGCTGCTTCTGAAGTCTCGATGATTTGGATGATAAATGAGTCCGTTTTCCATTTAATTAGTCAAAAGGTATCATTATTACTAGAAGTAGTTAGTAAGGTTGAAGAAAAGGATAGATATACTTTTAAACATAGCGTTAGGGTTCAAAATAGTAGTATAAAAATAGGAAAAAAACTCAACCTTTTAAAAGATGAGTTAGATACACTAATTGTCGCTTCAGTCCTCCACGACGTAGGTAAAATTAAAGTTCCTGAAGAAATTCTTAATAAGACAGGCGGTCTTACGGATGAGGAATATGAGATTATAAAAAAGCATCCAGCCGATGGTGCAGAGATGGTGAAAGACTCTTATTATTCTGATATTAGCACGATTATTCATCAGCACCACGAGCGCCTCAACGGTTCTGGTTACCCAGATGGTTTGAAGGGTGAAGAGATCACGATTGGTGCAAAAATTATTGGAGTTAGCGATTCCTATGATGCGATGACGGACGACCGTTCATATCGAAAAGCCTATACACCTGAATATGCTATGAATGAATTAAAGCGTCTTTCAGGCGTCTTATACGATGCTGAAGTGGTTGATGCTCTTGAAGCGGTTTTAATTGAAGAAGGCATTCTGAATAGCAACTAGCCGAAGGGAGATGGAAGACATCTTCTTTTTTGTTTGTTAAACAGGACAATTGATTTGCAATGTTTCACGTGTAACATTGAAGCTGGTATGATAGAGAAATAATCGAAATTTGAGGAGATTGGTATTGTGGGTAAACAACTCATTCTTGCAGAAAAGCCCTCTGTTGGACGTGATATCGCGAGGGTATTAAATTGTACAAAAGGTGGAAATGGTTTTCTTGAAGGAGATCGCTACATCGTAACGTGGGCACTTGGTCATCTAGTGACGCTTGCTGATCCTGAAATTTATAATGAGGCATACAAGACGTGGAAGTTAGAAGATTTGCCGATGCTTCCTGCCCCGTTAAAACTTGTCGTTATTAAAAGAAGTGGAAAACAATTTAGCGTTGTGAAAACGCAAATGAACCGTAATGATGTAAGTGAAATTGTCATTGCAACGGATGCCGGAAGAGAAGGAGAGTTAGTGGCGCGTTGGATTATTGAAAAAGCGCGAGCTAAAAAACCACTAAAGAGGTTGTGGATTTCATCCGTCACAGACAAAGCGATTCGAGATGGATTTAAAAATTTAAAAGATGCGAATCAATACACAAACCTTTATCAAGCAGCTGCAGCAAGGTCAGAAGCAGATTGGTATGTTGGTCTTAATGCAACTCGTGCGCTCACTACAAAATACAATGCACAGCTTTCAAGTGGAAGAGTGCAAACGCCTACGCTTTCGATGATTGCGAAGCGAGAGGAAGAAATTAAATCCTTCCAACCTGAATCTTATTATGGAATGGCGGCAGTGGTGGATGGCTTTACGTTAACGTATCGTGATCCAAAATCGAATGATTCACGTGTCTTCGACCGAGAGCGAATTGATTCTAACCTTAAGCAGTTATCAGGAAAGGTAGCCAAGATAGAAGAAGTGAAGAAAGCAAAGAAAAAGACGTTTGCACCTGGATTGTATGACTTAACTGAACTACAAAGAGACGCGCACAAACGTTTTGGATTTTCAGCGAAAGAAACACTTTCAGCTACCCAGCGTTTGTATGAACAGCACAAACTAGTTACGTATCCGAGAACAGATTCACGCTTCCTTTCTTCTGATATGAAAGACACGTTGAAAGAAAGATTAGAAGCTGTAGCGCCTTATGAGAAAGCAGCGCGAAAAGTACTCGGTAAAACGATTCAAACGGGGAAGCATATTATTGATGATCGAAAAGTATCCGATCATCATGCGATTATTCCGACAGAGCAAACGCCCGTTATTCGAGAACTTAGTGATAAGGATCGGAAAGTATATGATTTGATTGTTAAACGGTTTGTAGCCGCATTATACGAGCCATTTGAATACGAGCAAGTGACGGTAAAGGCTAAGATTGGTGAAGCAAACTTTGATGCCAAAGGAAAGAGAGTGCTTTCTGCCGGTTGGAAAGAAATATACGAGACAGAGGAAGCGGATGTCGTGCTTCCTGAGCTTAAAGAGGGCCAGGAACTTCGCGTGCTCTCTCTAACAAGAACAGAAGGGAAAACCAACCCTCCGCCTCGTTTTAACGAAGGAACACTCTTAACTGCGATGGAAAAGCCAGCTCAATTTTTAAGCATGCAAGATAACAAGCTTGCAAAAACGCTTGGTGAAACCGGTGGACTCGGAACCGTTGCAACGCGTGCGGATATTATCGAGAAATTATTTAATAGCTTTTTAATTGAAAAGAATGGAAAAGATTTAACGATCACATCAAAAGGGAAGCAATTGCTTGATATCGTTCCGGATGAATTGCAATCACCTGCTTTAACTGCAGAATGGGAGCAAAAGCTTGAAGCGATTGGCAAAGGTAACCTTTCAAAGCAGGCATTTATTGAAGAGATGAAAGCCTATGCGAACGAAACCGTTCAGAAAATCAAGTCCAGTTCGAAGAAATATAAGCATGATAACGTAACAGGAACGAAATGTCCTGATTGTGGGAATTTGATGCTTGAAGTGAAAAGTAAAAAAGGTAAAATGCTTGTTTGTCAGGATCGTGAATGTGGCTATCGTAAAGGGAAAAGCAAAGTAACTAACGCAAGGTGTCCAAAGTGTAAAAAGAAACTTGAGCTTCATGGACAAGGTGATGCCCAAACCTTTATATGCAAATGCGGTCATCGTGAAAAACTGTCGACATTTAATGAACGACGCAAAAAAGAAAAAAATACAAAAGCGACGAAGAAAGATGTTTCAAGCTATATGAAAAACCAGCAGAAAGACGAGCCGGTTAATACAGCTCTAGCTGATGCATTAGCGAAATTAAAATTAGATCAAGATAAATAACAGGGAGCAGGGTGACCTGCTTCTTTTTTCATCTAGCTATTATTCATCTAACAAAAAATAATATAGTATGGAAATGGATTGGTTTAACTAATAAAAGGGTACTATTTCTTTTACATATTTCCTTGATAATAGTTCTTTTGATTGAAAAGAGTAGATAGTTGCCTAATCGGACCAATTGCATATAAAATGACGACATGTAAAAGGCGTTTCATTTTTTACTAATTACGCCAATTGTGAGCATATTTTCAAACATTTCTGTTCAGTTCGATTATAGTGAAGTTAGTACGAAGGACAGAATAAGGAATGAAGCACGAGCAGTTGTTAAACATAAGGAGGCTATCTATGGTCGATTCGATATTATTTAATATTATGCTTGTTGGTGCCCTCGGCATCTTTTCGCAATGGGTTGCCTGGCGTTTTCACTTCCCTGCCATTGTCGTTATGTCTATTATTGGTTTGCTTGTCGGGCCGATTTTTGGCTTTCTTCATCCAGAAGATGTATTTGGAGATTTATTCGATCCATTCGTATCGATTGCAGTAGCTATCATTTTATTTGAAGGCAGTCTAAATCTTGATTTTAGAGAAATTAAGGGTCTTGGTCGACCGGTTGGAAGAATTGTAACGGTAGGCGCTTTTCTAGCATGGTTGTTAGGTTCACTGTCAGCGCACTATGTCGCAGGGTTATCCTGGGGTGTTGCGTTCGTGATAGGCGGGTTGTTTATTGTAACGGGTCCAACCGTTATCTTACCGCTACTACGACAAGCCAAACTAAAGCCAAGACCAGCAAAAATATTAAAGTGGGAAGGAATCATCGTCGATCCGCTTGGAGCACTTCTTGCTGTTTTTGCATTTGAAATTATTAAATTTCTAAAAGTAGAGGAAGCAACGGCTACCGTTCTTCTTGTCTTTTTCTTAGGATCTCTTTTTGCAACGCTATTTGGTTTCCTATGTGGACGTGGTATTGGGTGGATGTTTGAGAAGGGATATGTTCCTGAATTCTTAAAATCTCCAGTCGTTTTCGCTGTCGTGATCCTTTGTTTTGCGGTATCTGATGAAATTACGCATGAAACAGGATTGCTTGCTGTTACGGCAATGGGGATTACGCTAGCGAACATGCATATTTCATCGATTGATGATATGAGACATTTTAAAGAAAACATTTCAGTTCTTTTAATCTCAACGATCTTCATCATGCTAACCGCTTCCTTATCCGTTGACACATTGCTTGAAATCTTCCATTGGCAAATCCTTGCGTTTGTCCTACTTATGCTATTTGTGGTAAGACCAATTTCGATCTGGTTATCCACGATTGGAACGGATTTATCCTGGCAGGAAAAAACGCTTGTTGGTTGGATTGCGCCACGAGGAATCGTCGCATTAACTGTCGCAAGTTACTTTGCAAGTGTGTTGCTTGATGCTGGATTTGAAGATGCAAAAATCCTAATGTCTCTCACATTTGCATTAGTATTTGCAACGGTTGTTGTTCATGGATTTTCTATTCGTTGGACGGCAGAGAAGCTTGGACTTGCAAGTGACGGTCAACCGGGAGTTCTAATCGTTGGAGGAAGTACGTTCTCAACGGCGCTTTCTAAAACATTAAAAGAATTAAAGATCCCAGTATTAATCACGGATTCATCATGGCAAAGGCTGCTTACAACGAGAAAAGCAGGCGTACCGTTTTATAGAGGAGAAATTCTTTCTGAACAAACCGAATATCGTCTGGATTTAACGCCTTACGAGTATATGATTGCGGCAACTGAGCTCGATTCTTATAACGCCCTTGTTTGTACAACATTCGTTCCTGAAATTGGACGGAACAACCTCTTCCAGTTAAGTTTACGAAACGATCGAGGCGACGATCTTGAAGAGCTTGTTCATACGATTGGTGGACGCGTGGCGTTTAAAGAAGGAGCAACGTGGGAGACCTTGAATCGTAAAGTAGAGAGTGGCTATGTTTTTCGTAAAACAAACATTACTCAGCAGTATACGTATGATCGGTATTTGAAAGAACGAGATGAAGAAACAATCATGCTCTTTGTGAAGAAACCTTCTGGTAGCTTAGAATTTTTCGCTCACGATTCTCAAACGAGAGCGGAAGCAGGCGATGTACTTGTAAGCCTGATGCCACCAAGTAAGGAATTTAATCGTATCCGTGAAAAGCTTGATAAGCAGCGTACCGATGAGAAAAGCGAGAAAGAAAAAGAACGTCATTTAGAAGATGAGTAAAAAGCCCCCGGCGTGGGGCTTTTTTCATGTGCAAAGCAACAGTCCGATAGAAAGGGTGCTAAAGCTAGAGACTGATAGGGTACCGTAATGATATGCTACTTTAAAGTGGGAGGGTTGATCATGTATGATGTAACCATCATCGGAGCTGGGGTAAGCGGGATTTTTATGGCATACGAGCTGATAAAGCGATACCCAGAATCCAAAATTATGTTGATTGATAAAGGGAAGAAACTCTCAGAACGGAACTGTAAGGCTCGTTCCAAACAAGAATGTTCATGTGACGTTTGTGATCAATACATTGGTTTTGCTGGACTTGGTAAATCAGAAGGCAAGTTTAATTATACGAATGATTTTGGTGGTAATCTCGGTAGAAAAATAGGAACAGTTCAAGCAGAAAAGCTGATGTGGGAAGTCGACCGCATTCTTTGTTCTTTTGGTGGAGAAGAGGCTGAGCTCTATCATACTCATAGCCCAGAGTTAGAGGTGAGTGCAAAAAGCGTAGGATTAGAGGTGTTGACGACTTCGGTAAGACACCTTGGAACGAAACGATCTCACCATGTGTTTCAAAGCTTATATGAGGTTCTTACGAAACGAATTGATTTGTTGTTTGAAACGGACGTGTATTCGATTGAAAAAAGCGATTCCTTTGAAATAAATACCTCAAAAGGAAACATAAAAACAAAGAAAGTTGTGCTATCAACGGGTAACAGCGGGAGTGAGTGGATGTATCGTCAATGTGAACAGCTTGGTCTCCTACCTGGTCCTGCTCGTCTAGATTTAGGGATTCGCGTTGAAATGCGAGGGAACCAGCTTGAGGCAATCTTAAAAGATACGTTTGAAACGAAACTTCATATCAAAAGAGAGGCATTCGAAGGAACGACGTATTGCATGAACCCGAACGGCAGAATAATAAGGAAATATCAACATGGCCTTGTGATGCCTGATGGGCAAAATAAGAGAGAAAAAGATAACGCAGGAAACAATATAAATTTTACTTTATTTGTACCATCTTTTTATTCTTCGAAAGAGGAGGCCGACCTTGTTGCGCAACAGGTGATAGGTGGAATCAATAGGGGAAGAGATCGAATCGTTGTTCAGCGTCTTCAAGATTTAAAAAAACAGCAGGCGACAACGTCTCACATTCTGAGTTCAAATTCAATTGTTCCTTCTCTTGATGGAGAAGCTGGTAACCTTATAGATGAATTGCCAAACATCTATCTGGATGCTCTTCGGGAGTTTTTTGATAGTCTCGAAAAGTTGATAGGAGAGCCTATTGATGAAGAAACCTTGTTATATGGCATAGATGGAAAGTTTTATGAAGCAAAAATACCAACGAATGATTCCTTTGAAACAGATGTAACCGGACTCTTTTTAATTGGAGATTGCTCAGGAGAAACGCATTCCTTATCACAGGCAGCAGCAAGCGGTTTATATGTAGCAAAAATGATATAAAAAAAGATCGGCACTATGGCCGATCTCTTTAGTGAGTGTTACGAAGCAGATGATTCTGATAGTGCTTTTTCACGTTTCGTTAAGAACTTCAACGTGAAGATTGAAAAAGCAATTAGCGCAATACACGTTAACCCTAGGTATAGGTTACTAAAGATAAGATTTTCTCCCGTTAGTGATAAGGGATTCATGGAAAATGACACGTTTTTCATTTCAAGAAGTCTTCCGAAAATAGCTGAGCTAAATGCCCCTGCAAGGAAGTTCAGTAAATTGAAAACGCCCATCCCTACGCCGTTTTGGTTGTCAGGTAGAATAGAAGATAGTAAATCGGCAGTTGAGCTTTGGATGAGCGGGAATCCAAGATAAGCAATTAATAAACAAGGTGCGATGACCCACGCGTTGTAACCTGAAAACGTTGAGATAAAAAATGTGCCGCTCGCAATTAGGAGCAGAGCAATTTTAACGACAAGAATGGCGCCACGCTGTTCAATAATTTTACCGCCTATTTGTCCAATCAATCCGGCTGCCATGGCGCCAGGAAATAAGACAAGGCCGATCTTTAAGGTGGATAAACCATTTAGTTCGCGCAACATGATCGGAATCACAAAAATCAGGCCGAAAAGCGCTGATGTACCTAGAAAGCTTGTTAGAACGGTTATCGTATATTTCGTGTTCTTTAATATCACAGGATCGATAAACGGGTGGGTGATCGTAAATGTCCGCCATAAAAACAGAATGAAAAAGACGATAAAGATTACAAGTAAGTACCATAGGAACGTTGTAATATAGAACAGCAGTGAGGCAACCGATACAGCCATTAAAGCGGCGCCTGGTAAATCAATTGAGCCTGATCGCTTTTCTTCATTCGGCAACCATTTTCGAAAGAGTGGTATTGCGAACACTGTGGCAACAGAAAATAGAAAAAGAAAACGCCAGTTCAAAGTGCCGCCTACAACGCCACCAATGATCGGGCCAACTCCTGAAGCAAATGCAACCGTAGAAGAAATCAGTCCGAATACTCTACCTTTTTCATTAGGCAGGAATCGAATTGGTACGATAAAGGCAAGGGCTGGGATTGTTGCACCACCAATCGCTTGAAGGATTCGCGCGGCTAATAAAGTCGGGTAGTTTGGAGAAAGAAAGCCAATAAAAGCCCCAGTAGCAAAGATACTAATTCCTATAGTGAAAAGTGTTTTAATTGGGTAAATATCGGCCAACTTGCCGTACATGAGAGATCCAATCGCAAACACAAGAATATATCCAGTTAAGACCCAGCTTACTTCTGAAGGGCTAAGATTGAAAGATGCTGCAATATCGGGAATGGCTACGTTAAACATCGTTCCATTCATAACAGCAAAAGCTAATATTGTACAAACAAGGATAATTAACTTTTTGCGTGCCGAGGCATCCAATTTTTCGTGTTCATAGTCGTCTGACATAGCTGCCCTCCTTTAGTTATTGTTAAATTCGGTTAACAAGATTTTATTTAGCAACCCGAAATAATACACACTCCATATAATCATAGAGGGCTAATAGGGAGTTGTAAACTAAGTTGCCTGTCTAAACGATTCAACCGTACATATTTTCCCAGTTATAGACATTAGAGGTTATATCGATTATGATGAAATAAGGAAAGACTGCATTAATGGAGGAACGGTTATGCCAACAATTAAAGATGTAGCAAAACGTGCTGGAGTCTCTCGCACAACAGTTTCACGAGTACTTAATGACAATGGCTATGTAAGTCATGAAGCAAGGCAGCGCGTCGTTGAAGCCGTTGAGGAAATGGGATATATCCCAAGTGCACATGCTAAAACGATGCGAACGAAGCGCTCTGGTGTCATTGGCGTTATTTTGCCAAGAATTAGTACGGAAACAGCCAGTCGCGTTGTGAATGGCATTGAGAAAGAACTTGCAGCCAACGGGTATCAAATTCTTTTAACAAATACACAACTACAGCCGGAGAAAGAAATACAAAATATTAAACTACTAAAAAGTCGTCAAGTTGACGGCATTATTTTGCTTGCCACAAATCGCAATCAAGATTTACTTGATACGATTTCTGAAGCTTCGATCCCTTTTGTTGCCATTGGACAGGAGCTGAGCGGAGTAACTTCTGTGGTATACGACGATTATCATTCTGCTTTTAGTGTAACCGAGTTGCTTATTGAAAAAGGTCATCGTAACATTGGGTTTATTGGTGTACAAGAGACTGACCACTCTGTTGGGGTTGTTCGAAAACAAGGCTATCTTGATGCAATGGAAAAGCACGGTTTCCCAGTTGAAAAAGGATGGGTTCAATATGGTAACTTTACGTTTGAATCAGGTTATGAAGCGGCAAGTCAACTAGTGGAACAATCAGAGCGACGACCAACCGCGATCTTCGCTGTAACAGACCGAATGGCGATCGGAGCGCTTGGCTTTTTGAAGGAACAAAATATTCGAATCCCTGAGGACATCGCTTTATTTGGGATTGGGGCATCAGATTTATCACGACATGTGACCCCACCACTATCCACAGTGGACTATTTTAATGAAGATGCTGGACAGAAGACGGCCCAGCTCATTTTAGAACAGTTATCAGGGAAAGTTTTGGAGAAAGAAAAAATTAAGCTTGATTATAGACTTATCGAGAGAGATAGTGTATAGTAACTAGTGAAAACGATGTCAATTTCTTTTTAATCAATGTGGAATCGTTCACACATCGAATAAAATTAATACTGAATTATTTAGCAAAGAAGAGCGAGTAAATGAAAACGCTCGCATTCTTATTCGCAGAATGTGGAATCGATACCACGAGCAAGATAAACCTTGAAGGGAGTTAATAATATGGCTACAAACCGTGAGATTGCACAGGAAGTCATTGATGCTATTGGAGGCCAGGAAAATATCCAATCGGTTGCTCATTGTGCAACACGACTTAGAATAATGGTGCATGATCAGGAAAAAATCGATCAGGAAAGAGTAGAAGGGGTTGAGAAAGTAAAGGGTGCCTTTTATAATTCCGGACAATATCAAGTTATCTTTGGAACAGGAACAGTTAACCGAATTTATGATGAAGTGACGGCTCTAGGAGCGACTGGTTCAACGAAGTCCGAAATTAAAGAAGAGTCCGCTAAACAGGGAAATGCATTTCAACGTGCGATTCGCTCATTTGGTGACGTGTTCGTTCCAATCATTCCGGCACTAGTTGCAACTGGACTGTTTATGGGACTTCGTGGTCTTGTTTTACAAGAAGAAATCCTCGCCCTTTTCGGTTTAACGCCAGGGGACATTTCGGAAAACTTTATTCTATTCACTCAAGTTCTAACTGATACAGCGTTTATTTTCTTACCAGCGCTTGTAGCATGGTCGACATTCCGAGTGTTCGGAGGTAATCCAACTATTGGTCTCGTTCTCGGATTGATGCTTGTCACACCAGCTCTTCCGAACGCATGGGAAGTAGCAGCAGGAAATGCAGAACCTCTGAAGTTTCTAGGATTTATTCCGGTCGTTGGCTATCAAGGTTCAGTTATTCCGGCATTTGTTGCTGGTTTTCTCGGTGCAAAATTAGAAAAGCGTATTCGTAAAATGGTTCCTGAAGCACTGGACCTTATTTTAACGCCATTTCTAGTCCTGTTAATTATGATTACTTTGTCATTGTTTGCGATCGGACCGATTTTCCATACAGTAGAAGAGTACATTATGGATGGTACGATTTTCATTCTTGATCTTCCATTCGGACTAAGCGGACTGATCATTGGTTTCTTCCATCAGATTATCGTTATTACGGGTGTTCACCATATTTTCAACTTCCTTGAAATTCAGTTGTTTGAAAACCTTGGTTATAATCCGTTTAACCCAATCATTTCAGCTGCCATCGCAGCTCAAGGTGGGGCAGCGCTTGCAGTCGGAATGAAAACAAAATCGAAGAAACTAAAAGCACTAGCACTTCCATCTTCATTATCTGCTTTTCTTGGGATTACAGAGCCGGCAATCTTCGGCGTAAACCTTCGCTATATGAAGCCATTTATTATGGGACTCATTGGTGGGGCAGTTGGTGGATTCCTTGCATCACTCTTTAAGCTTAAAGCAACTGGTCTTGCAGTTACGGTTATTCCAGGTACCCTTTTGTTCTTAAACAGCCAGATCGTTTTATACCTTCTTGTGAATATCATTTCAATCGGTGTTGCGTTCGGTCTGACTTGGGCATTTGGCTACAAAGACGGTATGCTAGATAAATAAAGAAAAGGGGGGCCTCATTAAAAGCGGGTCCCCTTTTTCAAAATTTTGACGAATTAGGTGGTTTATATGATCGATCGAAATGATGAATTAAAAGAGTTAGCAATAAAAGAAATAAATGAACATCGCAATACGGTTGAAAAAGATCATTATCGTTCCGCATTTCACTTAATGCCGCCCGTTGGATTATTAAATGATCCAAACGGCTTTATTCATTGGAAAGGCGTTTATCATGTTTTCTTTCAATGGATGCCGTTCAAAACGGATCATGGGGCAAAATTCTGGGGTCATTATACGTCGACAGATCTCGTGAACTGGGAACTTCAACCAATTGCCTTGGCTCCAGGAGACTGGTATGACAAGAATGGTTGTTATTCAGGAAGTGCAGTGGTTTATGAAGATAAAATGTATCTATTTTATACAGGGAATGTGAAGGACGAAGAAGGCAATCGAGAAACTTATCAGTGTGTAGCCGTATCTGAAGATGGCATTCACTTCGAGAAAAAAGGTGTGGTACTTCACTTACCAGAGGGATATACACCGCATTTTCGTGATCCAAAAGTGTGGCAGCATTTAGGTAAATGGTATATGGTAATTGGCACGCAGAACTTAAATGAAGAAGGACGGGTCGTCTTATTTGAGTCAGCCAACTTAATGGATTGGACGTTTAAAGGTGACGTAACTGCTTCGGGGGAAGAAGCGATTGGTGATCTAGGATTTATGTGGGAATGCCCAGATTTATTCGAATTAGATGGTAAGGATATTCTCCTCTTTTCACCTCAAGGGATAGAGGCAGAAGGATACTTGTATCAAAACATTTATCAAACAGGATACGTATCTGGCGAACTCGATTATGAAAGTGGGAAGATGGGTCACGGAGGATTTACAGAGCTTGACCGCGGTTTTGAGTTTTATGCACCGCAAACAACGCTTGATGAGAATGGAAGAAGGTTGGTCATCGGTTGGATGGGTGTACCGGAGCAGGGAGAAGGGCATCACCCTACGATCGCTCATAAATGGATTCATATTTTGACAGTTCCTCGGGAACTTCATTACGAGGACGAGCGACTCATTCAGCGACCTGCCGTGGAACTAGAAGCGATGCGACATACCGAAATGACAAAAGAAGCGAATCTGTCGAATGAGCTAAAACAGTGGAGTGAGCTGAACGGTGCGGTATACGAGCTGCTTGTCCAACTAGAAGAAATAAAAGGAACGTTTTCGGTAAACTTACGAAACAACGCCTCTCTGACATATGATTCTACAAAAGCATTGTTAACATTTAAGAGAAAAAGCTTTGTAGACGGGAGAGAAGAAACGCGCAGCTGCTTGATTAACAGCGTGAAAGAGCTCCGTTTTTATGTTGATTCTTCTTCCATTGAAGTGTTTGTGAACGATGGCGAAGAGGTATTTACATCGAGGTTCTTCCCTGAGGAAAGCAACGAGAGTCTTGTATTTGAAGCTGTTGGCGATTCAAAATTTCAAGTGACGAAATGGTTGTTAAATTAATGCAGGTACAAAATCCCACTGGATCCAGTGGGATTTTGTTTTCTTAAACTCACGATTTCTAATAACTAATATGTGATCTTAATCAAAAAGATAACACGAGTGAAACACGATGCGACATATGTCACAACAAGCAAGCGCTGTTTTATCCAGTAGTGTTAAAAAAATCCACAAATATGAACGAATTATGAATGAAATGTGTCGAAAAAGTGATAAATGCATGAGCAAGTTTTGACACTTTGTGACACGTGTCACATTTATACGATGAACCTGCTACAATAGCCAATGGTAACAGTTGTTCCCTGTCATTTATTGTTTAAAATCTACTTAACTATTATATAGGAAGAAAGGAAGGTGGCCTGGCGGTGAAGCGAATGAAATCATTTTTTGCACTCAGTATGTTTCTAGCAGTGATGGTATTGAGTGGCTGTAGTAACTTAACCGTGCTTGATCCAAAAGGACCTGTAGCAGAACAACAAGCGAATTTAATTCTTTTCTCTATTGGATTTATGCTGTTTATTGTTTTGGTCGTGTTCGTGCTATTTACACTCATCCTTGTTAAATATCGTGAACGTAAGAGTGGTCCTGAATATGAGCCTCCTCACATCGAGGGGAATGTTTTTCTTGAAATTGTTTGGACCGTTATTCCGGTAATTATTCTCATTGTCCTTGCAGTGCCAACTGTACAAACGATTTTTGCACTAGAAGAGGCACCGGAAGCAACGTCTCATAAAGATCCAATCGTTATTCATGCAACATCAGTCGATTGGAAATGGGTCTTTAGCTATCCAGAGGAAAATATCGAAACGGTGAACTATATTCACATTCCTGAAGATCATCCGATTTTGTTTAAACTAGCTTCTGCAGATTCAATGGGATCTTTTTGGATTCCATCGCTTGGTGGGCAGGAGTACACGATGTCTGGCATGATGAATGAACTTTATTTGCAAGCAGATGAAGTAGGTGAATATCGTGGACGTAACGCCAACTTCACTGGTGAAGGATTTACGGAACAGGTATTTACTGTAACAGCTGAATCGGAAGAAGATTATGAAGAGTGGGTGGAAGAGGCGCAAGACGCACCTAAACTTACTCAAGAGAAATACAATGAGTTAATGCTGAAAGGTCATACAGAAGAGCAGACATTCTCAGAAACTCACCTTCAGTGGGTTGATCATGGAATGGATGCTGAATATGCAACAAAGGTTCGTAACGGCGAATCAACTGATGAAGATGATTCCTCAGAGATGGATCACTCAGAAATGAACCATGATGATTCTGAGAAAGATTCCGAGGAACACTCGCATTAAGAGAGGAGGAAGACACCATGAAATTGGATGAATTTTTTGTCACCGGGGACCCGCTTATTTACGGTGCGGATGTTTCGATCGCCTTAACGTTGATCGGTGCCATTTTTGCACTAACGTATTTTAAAAAGTGGAAATGGTTGTGGACAGAATGGCTAACAACAGTTGACCATAAGAAACTCGGTATCATGTATATCATCGCAGCCGTTCTGATGCTATTCCGCGGTGGTGTAGATGCCATGCTCATGAGGGCGCAATTGACGGTCCCAGATGCAGGCTTCCTAGACGCCAACCACTATAACGAAATTTTTACAACTCACGGAACGATCATGATTATTTTCATGGCGATGCCGTTCTTAATTGGTTTAATTAACGTTGTTGTTCCGCTACAAATTGGAGCACGCGACGTCGCTTATCCGTTTTTGAACGCAGTAAGTTTCTGGACTTTCTTCATGGGGGCAATGCTCTTTAACATTTCTTTTGTTATTGGAGGATCGCCATCAGCTGGTTGGACAAGCTATGTTCCTTTAGCTGGTCTAGAACTAAGTCCATCAGTAGGACAGAACTATTATTTACTAGGGTTACAGATTGCCGGTATCGGTACATTATTAACAGGGATTAACTTCCTAGTAACGATTTTAAAAATGAGAGTACCATCCATGAAGCTCATGCATATGCCTATGTTCACATGGTCTTCATTAATTACAATGGTTATCATCATCTTTGCATTTCCGGTACTAACTGTAGCGCTTGCACTTATGACGTTTGACCGTTTGTTCGGAAGTCATTTCTTTACAATGATGGATGGCGGTATGCCAATGCTTTGGGCAAACCTCTTCTGGATTTGGGGTCACCCTGAAGTGTATATTGTTATACTTCCAGCGTTTGGTATGTTCTCAGAAATTATTAGTACTTTTGCTCGTAAAACGCTTTTCGGTTATAAAGCAATGGTTTACTCCATGGTTGTTATTGCCGGACTAAGCTTCCTAGTATGGGTTCACCACTTCTTTACGATGGGAGCAGGTGGAGCAGTTAACTCGTTCTTCTCTATCACAACGATGTTAATCGCCGTTCCGACAGGTGTGAAGATCTTTAACTGGTTATTCACTCTGTACAAGGGACGAATACGATTTACGACGCCAATGCTTTGGTCACTTGCCTTTATCCCAAACTTCGTTATTGGTGGGGTAACAGGTGTTATGCTTGCCATGGCGGCAGCTGACTATCAATACCATAATACGTACTTCCTTGTAGCCCACTTCCACTATGTGCTCATTTCTGGTACAGTTTATGCTTGTTTCGCAGGCTTACATTTCTGGTACCCGAAGATGTTCAATCATCGTTTGAACGAGCGCTTAGGAAAATGGACTTTCTGGATTTTTGTAGCAGGCTTCAACTTATGTTTCTTCCCGATGTATTTCCTAGGACTTGCAGGAATGCCACGTCGCGTTTATACGTATGGGGTTGCAGACGGCTGGATGAGCTTGAACGTACTTGCCACAATGGGTGGCGTGTTAATGGGAATCGGATTCCTGATTCTTGTCTATAACATCTATTACAGCTTCCGTTACTCTCCACGTGAAACAACTGGAGATCCATGGGATGCAAGAACGCTTGAATGGTCAACACCAGCTCCAGTACCGCATTATAATTTCGCTCATCTTCCTGAGTCAAAAGGACATGATGCGTTCTGGATTATGAAACAAGAAAGAAAGCAAGGAAAGTTACAAGAGAAGAAACCTTATAAACCAATTCATATGCCAAGTTACTCTGGTGTGCCGGTTGTAATGAGTGTCTTCTTCTTTATCGCCGGGTTCGGTATGGTCTTCTCCTGGCACTGGATGTCGATCCTTGGACTTATTGGTGTACTAGCCACAATGGTCATTCGTTCGTTTGATTATGATAAAGGTTTCTACGTGAGCGTAGAAGAAATAGAAGAAGATCAAAAAAGGACTACTTTATAAAGGAGGCGTGAAGCATGGAATCAGTCGAATATTCTCCTAACACGCCTTTAGAATATCAGTCGGAAACTGGCCGACTGAATATTCTAGGCTTCTGGATTTTTCTCGGCGCCGAAATTGCACTATTTTCAACGTTGTTTGCAACTTACTTAGTATTGGTAGGTCGTACAGCGGGCGGTCCAGGACCAGAAGAGCTTTTTGAATTAAGTGGTGTGTTAATTGAAACGTTTTTGCTACTAACGAGTAGTTTCACATGTGGACTTGCCATACACTATATGAGAAATCATTCTCTTAAAGGTTTGTTTCTCTGGTTAGGCATTACACTTGCATTAGGTCTAGGTTTCTTAGGATTTGAAATTTATGAATTTGTTCATTACATTCATGAAGGTGCGGCACTAACAACGAGTGCATACTGGTCTGCCTTCTTCGTATTAGTTGGAACGCACGGTGCCCACGTTACAATGGGTATTGCATGGATCATTCTTATCTTGATTCAGTTAAAACAGCGCGGGTTAACACCTGACACAACAAGGAAGGTCTTTATTTCAAGTCTTTACTGGCACTTCCTTGACGTTGTGTGGATCTTTATCTTCACAGCAGTCTACTTGTATGGGATGGTGATGTAAGATGTCCAACAACGAGCAGACAAGCAGTCATAGCCACTTCCCATGGAGTCACTTAATTGGTTTCGGACTTTCGATCTTCTTAACGTTACTTGCTTTATGGGTAGGCTTTGCTTCAGACTTTAGCCTTAGAACGATTATGATTATTGTCGTGATCCTGGCATTGATTCAAGCGGCGATTCAGCTCTTGATGTTTATGCATATTACAGAGAGTGATAGTAGTCGGATTCAAGTTGGAACGATTTTATATGCGGTCTTTATTGCCGTGGCAGTTGTTGCAGGTACAATCTGGGTTATGTCATTCGGCATGCACAATATGAACATGTAATTAAAAAACCGTTGTTTCCCTTAGAGGGAAACAACGGTTTTTGTTTAACAGTTAAGTTGTTTATTCTTCTGTTTGTGGCATCTTCTTTGCAAGCTGACGTTCCTTAAGGAATGGACGAGCAAAGATTAGGTAAGCAGCTATGTGTGCAAATAAAACGTTAATCGCAAAAAGTGTAATGAAGAGTGTATGTGCTACCGGAGTCATACCGCCACCAATGTAGAAAATTAGCAGTGCCCAGATTGCCACAATAAACGGTGTGTGAACGAATGCAAGCTTCTTATAATCCTGCCACAGAAACAACGGTGTAGCCGTGATAACGAAAAGATAGACCATATAGACATCCATAGTGAACAACTCCTTTTAGTGATACCGCTTACAAATTAAACATGTGTCGAAATAAAGGATAATTTGTGAATGTTTTGTTACAATTAGTATACCACAATTGTTTGAAAATTCTACACATGTTTGAGAATTTTTTGCGATCACTTTATGATTTAAGAAAATGAATGAGAAAGTAGGGTTGATGATGAGCAGGGTTTCATTCCTTATTTTATGGCTTGGATTAATTTTATATTCTGTATTTCTAGCACCGGATAGCAATGGTTCTTATCTCTCAGACCTCCTAACGATGAATGATCCAGACGCAGGTTTACTTGCTATGTTTTCCTTACTTGGCGTTTTTCCAGCGGTATTTGCCATTCTTCTTCTACGGAATGATAGTGGATCAGTTCCAGCCTGGCCATTTGTTTTAAGCTCTTTTGTGTTAGGTGCTTTTAGTTTGCTTCCCTACTTTATATTAAATAAAAATAAAGAACGTTCGAATCGAACACCAAATAAGGTGAAGAAATTTCTTCAATCGAGAGGTCTGTCTATTGTTCTAATTGGACTAGCTTTCGGTTTAATGGTGTATGGGCTTTTGGCAGGAGAGGCGACTATGTACCAAAAAGCTTTTCTGGAATCAAATTTTGTTCATGTGATGACAATTGATTTTCTTGTATTAACCGGGCTTTCAATCGTTGCTTTAAGAAATCGAGATGGGGTAGCGGGGTGGATCGGGTTGCTTCCAATTATCGGCCCATTATCTCTTGTCATTACTAAAAACGGTAAGGAGCGAAAACATGCGTAAATTAGAAAAAAACGAAGTAATCGATGCTGTACGACTTTCAGAATATGCGTTCCAATATACAGTGCCTAAAGAAGAGTTAGATGACAAAATCAAAGGATATAGCGAGCATGAAATATGGGGCGATTTCGAGGGGGATGAACTTGCTGCGAAGCTACATTTAATCGATTTTGAAACTTGGCTAAGCGGAAAGAAAATAAAAATGGGTGGCGTTGCGTCAGTCGCAACCTATCCGGAACACAGAAGAGGGGGAAGGGTAGCACGTCTGCTTAGAAATGGTCTTTTTGAAATGAAACAAAAAGGCCAAACAATCTCTTTTCTCCATCCCTTTCAGATTTCCTTTTATCGAAAATTTGGGTATGAAGTTTTGAATAACTGGAAGAAGGTAGAGTTGAACGCGCATGATCTTGAGCCTCTTCTTGCTGTAAGTGGAAAAGTAAGGCGTGTTGAACTTGATCACGTCTTTGAAGTTCTGAATCCTGTTTACGAAGCGTTTGCGACTCGCTTTAATGGCATGCTCGTTCGAACGGAAAATTGGTGGAAGGAACGCGTTTATTCGAAAGGATTTCGTTTTGCTACTTATACAAATGAAGAGGGGAATATAACCGGATACATTTATTACAAAATAGAGGATCGAACATTAGAGGTTGAAGAAATGGTTTGTTTAGATGGGGAAGCAAGAAGAGGATTGTGGAATTATCTCTGTCAGCACGATTCTATGGTAGATCACGCTACGATTCTAACAAACGAAAGTGACCAGCTCGCTTTTTTATTAGCAAATCCAAAAGTGAAAACAACGGTCGAGCCGTACTTTATGGCACGCATTGTTGATGTCGAGAATTTTCTTAAGGAATATCCATTTACATTCAAGTCGGACGAGACTCTTTTTCTCCATATTACAGATGATCAGGCAGAGTGGAACAATGGCAGCTACCTGATCGATTATGAAGGCGTGAGGGTCTTCATGGGAGATAAAGCGAATGCAGCGTGTGCTCATCCACCAAAACGAGGCCTTCGATGTAACATTAATACGCTGACTTCTGTATTGACTGGGTACCAGGACCCTTTCTTTCTTTATGAAGCTGGTTTATTAGAAGGATCAAAGGAAGATGTAACACGGTTGCAACGCATACGTTCCGCAAAGGCGACAAATTTCATGGACTTCTTTTAACCCAAAAACCCCTAATCTCACATATGAGAATAGGGGTTTTATTCGTATGATAACAAAAGTGCTAGAGGTGCTTATATTTCAGAGATATTTTATCTATAGTTCTTTCGTTTGCAATTTCTTTACATTCGGTTACATAGAGCATCAATCCATCCAAATAGGGGTATTCTGTTTATTAACAATTTAGAGACAGAAAGATTAAGACCAACTGAGGCTAGTTATGATGGACGAAGCCTTTTGTAAGGATAACTAATAGAGGTTGAATGAAACTGTAAACGAGAGGCGAGTAAACAATGACACGTATCCTAACATTATTCGTACTGATTCTTATAGCTGGATTATTAAGTGTAGTAAGCGCAAAAGGATGGCCTTCTTCAATGAAGAATGCATCCGAAAAGAGTGAATGGGTCGGTTCATGGACAGCAAGCATGCAGGCTCCTGCTAAAGATGGAAACTCTCATGAAGGATTTAAGGATCAAACAATCAGGTTAATTCTTCGCCCACATATGGAAGGGGAGAAAATGCGGATTCGATTATCCAATGAATTTGGTTCACTCCCTTTATCTATAAAAGAAGTGAGAGTTGCAATATCCAAGGAAGGTGCAAGTATTGATAAGGAGACGGACCAGCTGATTACCTTTGATGGTAAAGAAGCTGTAACGATTCCTCAAGGAGAAACGCAATATAGTGATGCAATTGATTTTCCGGTAAACGCCGATCAAAATATAACGGTTAGTTTGTACGTAGATCGTGAAACTGGCCCAACAACGTGGCATCAGCGTTCAAATCAAACGGTGTATATGTCTGAAGAAGGAAACCATGCCGGAGATGAAAAAGACTCTGCATACACGTCAAAAGAAGAAGCATGGTTCTGGTTAGAACGTTTAGAGGTTGTGCCTGATGAATCTGTAAACGGTTCTGTCGTAGTAATGGGAAGCTCAATTGCAAATGGCAACTATTCCACGTTAAACGCAAACCGCCGTTGGCCTGATTATTTAGCGAATCGTATGAATTCGGAAAACGCTGAGGTAAAAATGTCGGTTTTAAATGCAGGGATTTCTGCCAATCACCTGATTAATAGTGAAGAAGGAAAAGGACAGAACGCCTTTGCGAGATTAGAACGAGATGTGCTTAGCCAAGAAGGAATCAATGGCGTTATTCTACATGAAGGCATTAATGATTTGAGACACTATCCTGAATATGATTCAAAGAAAATCATTAATCGAATGAAGAAAATCATCAAAGCAACTCACGAAAAGGGGCTTCCTATTTATGGAGGTACATTAACACCTTATAAAGATTCTAGTATGTTTACTGAAGAAGGAGAAAAGACGCGCCAGGAAGTGAACGAGTGGATTCGAACGAGCGGAGAATTTGATGCGGTCATTGATTTTGATAAAGCATTGAGAGATCCAAATGATCCAGAAAAGTTTCTCTCGAAGTATGATTCTGGGGATCATTTGCATCCAAATGATAAAGGATATAATAAAATGGCAGATACAGTTGATTTTTCGATATTTAAACAAAAGTAATCCTTGCTAAAAGAACTAATGTTCGCTAAACTTAGGTTATCAACCGAATATACGTTCTCACATCATGGTATGGCTTCCACTTTCTTAGGGGGAGCCATCTTTTTTTGGAGGAGGGAAAGAGAATGGAAAATGAGTACGTGTTGGAGCAAATGGAGAAAGATATGAGGGAAGCGATGACGCGATTTTCAAAAATGAAGAAAAGAAATGGAATGAAGACAATTGTCCAAAGACAAATGCAAGGTAGTCGTCAGTGGAAAAAGGATATTTAGTGAAGCGTCGTTGTTGCTATCCTACCTTGACAAACCGTGAGTAAATTGATATTTTTGTTAAAATATATTTTCTTATCCAGAGAGGTGGAGGGACTGGCCCTTTGAAACCTCAGCAACAGGTCCATTGGATACTGTGCTAACTCCAGCGGGTGATAAACCTGATAGATGAGAGCCTTCGGTTTTATTTTGTCAGTTACGCACTCCATTCGAGTGCGTTTTTTTGTTTTTCTGGATGGAAAAGTAAGGAGAAATAATATGGAAAGCAAACAGGGTTTTAAAAGGGAGATGAAATCAAGACATGTAGTGATGCTCTCACTCGGAGGGGTCATCGGTACGGGATTGTTTTTAAGTTCTGGCTACACGATCCAACAAGCTGGTCCTGTTGGGACGATCCTTTCTTATCTGGTAGGTGCACTTGTCGTTTACCTGGTCATGCTGTGCTTGGGAGAGCTAGCGGTTCATATGCCTGAGACAGGTGCGTTTCATAGCTATGCGGCTCAATACATTGGCGGAGGAACCGGTTATACAGTTGCCTGGTTGTACTGGCTAACCTGGACAGTTGCGCTAGGTTCTGAGTTTACAGCTGCGGGTATGCTCATGCAGAGGTGGTTTCCACTTATTAGTGTATGGATTTGGAGCGGCTTGTTTGTTGCAATGATCTTCATTTTAAATATTTTGACTGTGAAATTTTTTGCGGAGAGTGAGTTCTGGTTTGCCCTTGTAAAGGTTCTGGCTATTGTGTTGTTCATTATTTTAGGTGCGGCAGCAATCGTAGGGTTTATTCCAATGGAATCTGGTGAGAATGCATCGTTATTTGCTAACTTTACAAATGAAGGGATCTTTCCGAACGGGGTATTTGCCATATTAATGACGATGCTAGCAGTGAATTTTGCTTTCTCTGGAACTGAACTCATTGGAATTGCAGCTGGAGAAACAGAAAATCCTGCGAAAACCATACCAAAAGCCATTCGCACCACGTTAGTTCGGCTAATTCTATTCTTTGTCGGTTCAATCTTTATTTTATCAGCTCTTCTCCCAGCATCAGAAGCTGGAGTTCTAGAAAGCCCATTTGTTGCAGTACTTGAAATAATTGGGATTCCATATGCGGCAGATATAATGAATTTTGTTATTCTTACAGCCATTTTATCCGCTGCAAATTCAGGGTTATATGCTTCGTCGAGAATGCTCTGGTCACTTTCAGACAAGCAAATGATTTCTCCTATTTTTGCTAGGCTCAACAAAAATGGTGTCCCTCTTCCTGCTGTGATATTAAGTATGTTAGGCGGAGCACTAGCACTACTTTCAAGCATCATTGCGCCAGATACCGTTTATGTGGTGCTTGTCTCTATTTCCGGGCTTGCTGTTGTCATTGTATGGATGAGTATTAGTGCGTCACAATTTCTTTTTAGAAAGAAATATGTAAAAGAAGGAAAATCCATTAAAAACCTTAGTTATCGAACGCCTTTCTATCCTGTCGTTCCGATTCTAGCCTTCTTGTTATGTTTGGCTTCCTTGATTGGCATTGCTTTTGATCCGACCCAGCGAGTGGCATTGTACTGTGGGATACCGTTTATTGCACTATGTTATGGAAGTTACTATTTAACAAAACGAGTAAAGAAAAGGAGAATAAGTAATGTGGCAGAAACAGAATCCTATTAAGGCAATTTTAGTAGATTATAATTTGGTGATATTGGATGGAGCCCTTGCGACAGAGCTTGAAAAATATGGGTGTAACTTAAATGACCCACTATGGTCTGCGCGCGTTTTGCTTGAAAATCCAGAACTTATCTATCAGGTTCACTTAGATTATTTCCGTGCTGGAGCTGATTGCGCGATAACATCAAGTTATCAAGCTACAATGGAAGGATTAACATCTCGTGGTTTAAGTGAAGGGGAGGCAGTGGAGCTAATAAAGAAAACGGTTTTTCTTGCGCGCCAGGCACGTGATGATTTCTGGGAACAGGAAGGTCAGTTGAATCGCCCAAAACCTTTTATCGCAGCTTCCGTTGGACCTTATGGAGCGTACTTAGCTGATGGCTCGGAGTATCGGGGCGATTACAAGGTTAGCGATGAGGTGCTTACCGAGTTTCATCGTCCGAGATTAGAAGCATTGATTGAGGCAGGTGCTGATGTTTTGGCGTTTGAAACCATTCCGTCTTTTCAAGAAGCGAAAGTTTTAGGTTCCCTATTACAAGAGTTTCCATCCAATTATGCTTGGCTTTCCTTCACCATTCAAAGTGAAGAAAAAATGAGCGATGGAACGTCTTTAAAAGCATCTTCTCAATACTTTAATGAAAATGACCAGATTGTGGCAATCGGCATTAACTGTGCGTCACCTTCGTTTGTGACAAATGCAATTCATCAATTAGCTTCTCAAACAGATAAACCGATTATTGTGTATCCTAATTCAGGAGAGTTTTATGACCCTAAGACCAAAACATGGCAGGAGGGTGAGTCGTGTGATGGAATTGTCGATGGATCAAATGAATGGTTTCAAGCAGGGGCACGATTAATTGGTGGATGCTGTCGGACAAGTCCTGAACAAATCAAGCGACTTTATGAAAAATGGCGACAGTAGAAAATCAAATAAAAGGAGATAACGGCTGTCCCGTTACCTCCTTTTATTTAGTGAATTTAGTTTAAAACGGATTCGTCGCCCACTGCAATGACTGCTTTATGAAAATCCGTGGGTGCAACTTCAATTGACCTACCATATATTCAGCGAGGTCCTCAGGCTGCATGTATTTCTCTTTATCTTGCTCATCAAGCTTGTCACCAAAGACGAGCTCAGTCGCCACAAGGCTTGGATTAAGAGTAAATACGCGAATGTTATTTCGACGAACTTCTTGCATAAGTGCTTCGGTCATGCCTTGAATAGCAAACTTAGAAGCACTATAAGAGGTGGAGCCAGCCGTTCCTTTTAGACCACTACTTGAGGAGATTGTGATAATATCACCGCTGTCTTTTTCGATCATTTGTGGAAGAACAGCCCGTGTTACATGATACGTTCCATAAACATTTACTTCGAATGTTTCCTTCCAATCATCGGGTTCAATCTCTAAGAACGATCCGTAACGCCCCATTCCAGCATTATTGATCAGAATATCTGCCGAGCCGAGTACGTTTTTCAAGTGATCGATGGCTTTATTGACTTCCTCAATCTCTGCAATGTTAGCAGGGGCGACGATCGCTTTAACTCCGTAAGATTCTGCTTCCTTAGCGACTTCGTTTAGCTTGCTTTCAGTTCTAGCAATCAAGCCAACATGAACCCCTTCACTTGCAAGCTGAAGAGCTGTCGCGCGTCCGATACCGCTACTTGCGCCTGTAATATACGCAATTTTCCCTTTAATTGTTTGTCCCATTCTGTATCATCCTTTCTCCAATTTACTACTTTCTAGTCTATAGCTAGCAGAGCAGAGATTCAAAGATAAGCAACCGCTTTCTAAGTTTCATAAAAGCATCCGCATGTTTAACTATAGTCCTTAACGGTTACAGTTACTGTGGAAGCAAAGAAAAGCTAAATCAATATAAATCGATTAAACATAAAAAAGGAGTTTTTACATCATGCGTAACCAATTAAAACATTACATCAATGGCGAATGGGTTGAATCAACAGGTTCAGAAACACATGAAGTAATCAATCCAGCGACAGAAGAAGTGATCGGTAAAGTTAGTCTAGGAACAAAGGAAGATTTAGATAAAGCGGTGAAAGCAGCACGTGCGGCATTCCCTTCTTTCTCACAAACAAGCCGAGAAGAACGTGTGAAAATGCTTGAAGACATTGCGGAGGAATATGCCAACCGTAAGGAAGAAATCATTGACGTGATTACACAAGAACTCGGTTCTCCACGTTCAATTTCAGAGAAAGTTCATTACAACATGGGCTACCAGCATTTCTCCGAAGCAGCAAAAGCATTGAAAGAGTACTCTTTCTCAGAAGATCGTGGCGATCATACAATCTTTAAAGAGCCAGTTGGCGTCAGTGGCCTTATTACGCCATGGAACTTCCCAACAAACCAATCGTCAACGAAAATTGCGAGCGCATTTGCAGCAGGAAGCACAGTTGTCTTAAAACCTGCTGAAATTACACCATTTGCGGCGATTATTTTAACAGAAATCTTTGATAAAGTAGGCGTGCCAAAAGGTGTATTTAACCTTGTGAACGGAACAGGCGAGACGATTGGTGACGGCATTAGCTCACACCCTGATATCGACTTTGTATCTTTCACTGGTTCAGCAGGTGTTGGTGAAAAAGTAATGAAGAACGCTGCAGAAACGATCAAGACAGTAGCACTTGAACTTGGTGGTAAATCTCCATTTGTCATGCTAGAAGATGCAGATATTACTAAAGCGGCTAAAGCTGCGGTTAGCCATATTGCAACAAACTCAGGTCAGGTTTGCTCGGCTGGGACTCGAATGATCATTCCAGCGTCTCGAAAAGAAGAATTTGAAGAGGCTGTGAAAAACGTACTTCCGGAATTCCCAGTAGGTGATCCGAATGGAAACAACTATGTAGGACCACTTGTTTCTGAAAAGCAATGGAATACCGTGCAGTCTTACATTCAAAAGGGAATTGACGAAGGCGCGACACTCATTGCAGGTGGAACTGGTAAACCTGAAGGTCTGGAGAAAGGCTACTATGCAAAACCAACCATCTTTACAGATGTGAAAAATGACATGGTGATTGCACAAGAAGAGATCTTTGGTCCTGTTATGTCAATCATCACATATGAGACAATTGATGAAGCGATCGAAATTGCAAACGACGTTGTTTACGGTCTTGCTGGTTATGTCTTTGGTGAAGATAAAGAAACACTTCGCACAGTGGCAACAAGCATCCGCGCCGGTCGTATTAAAGTGAACAATGCTGATATGGACTTCTCAGCACCATTCGGTGGATACAAGCAATCTGGTATTGGCCGTGAGTGGGGAGACTTTGGAATTGAAGAGTACCTTGAAACAAAAGCAGTACTAGGATTCCCGTCTTAAGTAAAATTAATCAAGTATGAAAAAAAGCAGCTGCCCTTAGGGCAGCTGCTCTTTTTGGTTTGGATGTAGATAACAATAGGCGCAAATCACTTATTTAGGTTTGTAATGAAACAATTGAAGCATCTTTTTAATTTTGCTCAAAACACCATTTTAAACTGAAGAAATGATAAATTTGTTTTGTATGAATTTAGGAGGTGCGAGATGTTTCTCTTGTTTTTGATCGTCGCTAGCAGCGTAGTTGGACTTTTATTATTACCCTTGCATGAAATCGGGCTCGTCATTGGCTTTGGTATGATTGTAGGTTGCTTGCTTCGAGGGCTATATTTACTTCATGAGATTAATCGTAAGCTTGATTTAGGAAAGAAATAAGTTTTTAAAGTTGAGTAGTTTAAGACCGAACTGGGTTGTTCCCTTAAATAAGTTACATATCACCATCAAGATTTTACCATCCAGCGAGCTGTAATACCATTTTATGTTAAAGTTTAAAGGGAGATAAGTATTCTATTAAAATGTGAATCAATAGGGGGCTGTGTTTTGACGAAAAGAATTTATTTTCTTCACGGATTTATGGGGACAAGGGATTTACACTTTGAGCATCAGAAAGCTTTTTTTGAACGTGATATGGAGGTCATCGCGTTGCCCTTACCAGGTCATGGCCATTCAACTATTCCAGCAGGTGAAAACTATTTTGAAAGGGCTTTAGAGTGGTTAATAGAGGAAGTAACCAACAAAGGACCAGGATATGTCGTTGGATTATCTTTAGGAGCTTCATTAGCGATCCATCTAGCCTTAAAGAGACCAGAGCTTGTAAAGGGTGCAGTTTTAACAGGCTATACACCGTTTATACCGGATAATTTAAAGAGCGTCATGGAAGAGCAATATACATATTTCAATAACATTCAAGAAAACGATCAAGAGACTGCCGCTTCTTTTAAACAAATTCACGGCGATAAATGGTTCGATACGTTACAGAAAGTAAATAAAATAATGACTTTTCATTATCCGAGCGTTTCAGAAAATGAGATTGCTGAACTTGAAGTACCGCTTATGGTGCTTAACGGAGGAAATGAGCTTTATGAAGTAGAAGCTGTTCAATTTTTGAAAAGAAGCAATGATAAAATAAACGTTGGCCTAATTCCTGATGCTGGTCATACGGCCAATATGGATCAACCTGATCTATATAACAGCATGGTTCAACAGTTTATTAACAAATGAGTAGAAGTGTTCAATTGAGTGAGTTTAATCTGCAAAAAGAATCGGCAAGATTAGTAATCAGACCATTAAAAATGGAAGACTATCAAAACTGGTTACGCGAATTTAATGCAAGGCGTCCTTCGCAACACGCCTTTGATCCTGGGAAGATGGATATGAGTGAGTGTACAGAAGAGTGGTTTAAAGACTTAGTATATAAGCATCAAAACTTAGCTATAAGTGACACCGCCCACGTATTTGGTGTTTTTCATAAAGCAGATGGCACGCATATTGGAATGGTTGATTTCTCAACATTAGCGAGAATGAATTTTCAATGGGCACGAATCGGCTATACGATACATAATCAATATTGGCGTAAAGGATATGGAAAAGAAGCGGTGAGCGCAGCGCTTCAGATTGCTTTTCATAATCTTGGTTTTCATCGCATCGAAGCACACATTAACCTGGATAACAGCCCATCGACTCAGCTAGCCCAAAGTGTAGGCATGGTAAATGAGGGTGTGAGGAAAGGGTTCATTTATGAGAATGAGAAGTGGACAGATCAGTTGGTTTATGTAGTGAAGGCCGATCAATATATCGACTAGTAAAAAGACTTCCTGCTTGGAAGTCTTTTTTGCTTGTTAGAGTGTATTTTTGAGAGAATTCTTTTCAAGATTATAAAAAAAGAGTTTCATTTTTACTAGTTTGGGAAAATAAGGAACAGGTGAAAGAAACTGGTGATTTGAAGATTCCCATCCGGCAGCACTGTACTTTGTGATCACATCCCTAGCCTTCTCTTGCCAAAAAAATGAATTGGAGTGTTTTGATGTTAAAGAAGTTAGTCCCTCTATCGGTAGCAGCAGTTGTTTTTGTAGGAGCTCCGTTTCACACATCAGCAAAGGAAATGAGTGCAACAGACATTTTAAAGCAGTCAAATGAAGCGATGATGGAAGTGGAGAGCTATTCTACAAAAACGAATATGGAACAGTCGATGCCTCTTGAAGGAGAAACGATGATGATCTCTAGCCAATCTGAAGCAGACATTACGTTAAAGCCTTTCGCTATGCATCAGGTGGTAACAACAACATCACCTGAAGAAGGTGAAATTTCGTTAGAATCTTATTGGACAGAGGAAGGTTTTTATCAAGAAGATCCTGAAAAAGGCTGGATTAAGATGCCGGAAGAACTCACAAAGGGTTTAGAGGAACTCCAAAGCATGTCGTCGGTAGAAGCACAAATGGCTCAGGCTGAAGAGCTTGGCAAAGAGATGAGCGTAGAAGAGACGGATGATGGTTTTGTGTTAACGTACGAAGGGGACGGCAAAACGTTAATGGAAGCGTCCATGAAGATGTTCCAAGAGAGCGTGTCAGGTGAAGAAGGTTCCGGATCGATGAAAGGTCTTATGGAGCAAATGACGATTAATGATTTTAACTATAAAGTGACGGTTGATAAAGATTCGTATTACATGAAGCATTTAACGATGGATATTGATATGGATATGAAGATTGAAGATGAAAGCATGAACATGAAGCAATCAATGGAAATGTCGATCGACAATTTTAATCAAGTTGATACGATTACCGTTCCACAAAACGTGATTGATTCAGCTAAACCACTGGATGGAATGGAAGAGGGCGGAGAAATGCCTGAAACAGCTTCAGCCAATCCGATGCTTGCTATTGGTGGCGCTGCTTTAGCTGTTGCTGCAGGTGGTTTGCTGCTTTATAGAAGACGTTCCGTTAGCTGTTAATATGGCATAAAAAACCGCCTCTCACGCGGTTTTTTCGCTGTCTTAAGTGAGGTGAAGATTTTGAATAAATTATATGCTTTGATCATGTGTGTAGGAATCGCGATGGCGGGCTACTACGGGTATGAATGGTGGCAGGGCACACAAGGAGTAGAAGAAGTTTCTGCTGAAGAAACAAAGAAGTGGAGAAGTGATAAAGCATCTGAGGTTACAACGGAAGAGAGCGTGAAGATTCAAGAGGTTTTAATGAGTGATCAAATTAAGCAGTTTGATCCTGGACAAGAAGTAGGCAGGTTAGTCATCCCTACGATTGAAAAAGGTTTTACGACGTATTGGGGAACAGATGATGATACATTAAGTCAGGGAGTTGGCATGTATGTAAGTCAATTTACAACCACGCCAGATCAGAAGCGCCACACCGTTCTGAGCGGTCATCGCGATACGGTTTTTACTGGTCTACAAGACGTAAAAAAAGGGGATGCCGTCTTTCTTGAATATGACGGAAAACGCTATGAATATGCTGTGGTTAACATGCAGATCGTAGATGAAAGCGACCGAACCGTTATTGTTGATAAAGAGGAAGCGACCTTAACGTTAACAACGTGCTATCCATTTAATTTTATCGGAAGTGCGCCTGAGCGGTATGTGATTCAATCTGAATTAGTTCATGTGTCGGATATGTAACTACTAGTCTATAAAAGTAAAAAGTCCTGCCATCGAGCAGGACTTTTTACGTGTGAGAAAGTGTGATAGTTGGGCGTAATCGCGGGGTAATAGTTTCTACAAGCTGCTTACCGTTACCTTGCTCATTTAACTGAACGAAATGGAGTGCAGTGCTTTCTTCTACTTCATAAGTGAGACCTGTGTTGTAATCGATGAGAAAATACATTTTTCCATCTTCAACTGTTCCTGATAAGAGCTCGTACTTGTCGTACTCGAAGTGTACTTCAGTTCCGTATTGCGTCATCTCAAGATATGTTTCAAAGGGGGTGACAGGGAAACCTTTTAAATTATTCATATTCATCCTCCAACTTTTACTAGACTTTAAGAAGCAGTCTAACCAAGTAAGCTGTTCTTTATACTTGAAAACGAGAATAAGAGATTGAAAGTTTGATAATGGAATTTAGTTGGATGATAAAGCTAACCTTTTGACTTTCAAGGAATTGTGCTGTATCTTATTTCCTAGTAAATATATACGAATAATTAGCGTTTGAAGGAGGGGAACGATGAAGAAAATTGTGAGAGGCTATTTAAATGCTTCGTTGATTATAAAAATTACGGTTGCGCTTGTGCTCGGAATTGCAGTCGGACTCATATTTGGTGAAAATGCAGCAGTTCTTGCGCCATTTGGAGACTTACTAATTAAATTGCTATCGTTTCTGATCATTCCACTTATTCTATTTACATTAATCGTTGGTGTCAATCAAACGAAACTAAGTAACCTTGGTCGCATGGGCGGAAAGGTGTTTCTTTATTACGTCTTAACATCTGCACTAGCGATTATTGTTGGATTAACCGTCGCGAACTTGTTTAATCCAGGTACGGGTTTATCAATAGATCCAGATCAATCGTTTGATGTACCGGATAATCCAGGTATCGTCAGCGTGCTGTTAAACATTGTGCCATCCAACATTGTTACGGCATTTAACGAGATGAATCTCCTTGGGATTATCTTTACTGCCTTTGCTTTTGGGATCGCCATTGCTGCGTTACGGAACTCAGAAGAACATGGGGCGCTTGGCGAACACCTTTATAAAGTGGTTGAAGGCTTAAATGAAGCCACATTTAAAATCATGAACGTTATTCTGCAATATGTTCCCATTGGGATCTTTGCAATCATTGCGAAAACAATTGGTAATCAGGGATTGGATACAATTCTCTCGCTCGGAAATATGATTGCCGTGCTCTATATTGCATTGATTGTACAAATCGGTATCTACGTTCTGTTCTTACTGTTGTTTAAAGTAAGTCCAAAGAAGTTTTTCAGTCATGCAAACAAACCGATGATTACGGCATTCGTGACGCAAAGTAGCTCTGGAACATTGCCACTCACCATGAATGCAGCTAAGGGATTAGGTGTCTCGAAAAGTCTTTATAGCTTTAGCTTACCACTTGGCGCAACGATTAATATGGACGGAGCAGCTATACGAATTGCGATTTCTGCAGTCTTTGCGGCGAACGTCGTTGGCTCACCGCTTAGTTTTACAGATATGGTGATGGTCGTGATTGTTGGTACACTTGCATCGATTGGTACAGCAGGTGTTCCAGGTGCAGGTATTGTTATGATTGCAACCGTGTTTGCACAAGTAGGATTACCAATGGAAACCGTTGCGTTATTAACAGCCGTGGATGCTTTAGTTGGAATGGGGGCCACTGGTCTTAACGTAACGGGGGATCTTGTTGGCGCGAGCATTATTAATCGAAAAAAAGACCAGTAAATATAATATTCAAAGAAAGTCAGGCATGATGCCTGGCTTTTTATTTTGCTTAAAATTTGATTTTGAAGAAAAGATTGTCGTTTAGGTGTTTGTATTCGCTTACGATTTCGAAATCTGTCCTCATTTGAGTAGTGTGTAAGAATAATCCATTTACTTTTAAGAATCAAAATATTAAGATAACAATAACTTTAGAGCTTTCATGTGGAAAAGGAAATGGGGGATAAGGGTGACAGAACTCAAGGGAATTTGGAAGGATTGGCGACTACATTTACTTGTCTTAGTCATTGTAGCGTTAACGGAGTGGATAGGCGTTTTTCAGTTTACGGTTGGACCAGGAGTAATCCTGCTGTTACCGATGCTATATGCCATGCTCATTGGACTTGGTTTGTTTTTTACCCCGGTGATTAAAAAAGCACAGGCGCTAAATGCTGAACCGCTTATTGTATTAGGTGTGACCTTGCTTATTGCGAAAATAGGGGTGATTATTGGTCCTTCACTACCAAAGTTAATTGAAGCAGGTCCGGCCTTGCTTCTTCAGGAATTCGGAAATTTAGGCACGATTTTCATTGCTCTTCCAATCGCTGTTTTACTTGGATTGAAAAGAGAAAGCATTGGTATGACACATTCTGTAGCACGAGAGCCAAACGTTGGGTTGATTGTTGATAAATATGGATTCAATTCACCTGAAGGAAGAGGCGTAATGGCGATTTATATTTTTGGTACAGTATTTGGGGCGGTGTTTATGGGCGTTATCTCCGGATTCCTTGCAACGATTACACCAATACATCCGCTTTCATTTGCGATGGCGTCTGGGATAGGAAGTGGAAGTATGATGGCGGCTGCAAGTGGCTCGCTCGTTGCTGCTTTTCCTGCATTTTCCGATGATATTATCGCATTTGCAGGCGCGAGCAATTTACTGTCGTTATCAACAGGACTATACATGAGTATTTTTATTGGTCTTCCACTAACAGAAAAGATGTATCAGCTCATGACCAGAGAAAAATCATCCAAACCAGGCGTGAGGAAAGGAGCTTAATATGTTACTAAAAAATGTACAAGAGTGGACGTTGTTGTTACTCATCTTCGGTTTGATTGCTGCCATTGGGAACTGGATTGGCTACAGCGTTTTTCCTGTTGCTGCTTTACCTGGTATGGCGGTTTTAATTGTGATTTGTTTAGCTGGCCTTATTCTTCAGTACGTTCTTCCTGTGAATATTCCGAGCGTGGCTTACATAGGAATTATTGGGATTCTTGTATCTATGCCCGTCATGCCCGGCTCTGAGTATATCGTAAAGTGGACTGAAAATATTAATATTCTGGCTCTGGCAACGCCGATTCTTGCATATGCTGGTATCGCAATTGGACGCTCATGGACCGATTTTGTGAAGCTTGGCTGGCGAAGCATTGTCGTAGCCATGTTCGTTATGGTTGGGACATTTCTTGGTTCAGCGTTAATCGCTGAAGTGGTGTTACGAATGCAAAAGATCATTTAACAAAAAACTTCCCTCGCGGAAGTTTTTTTGTGTAGAAATACAGGTTCATAATAGGCTTTCTAGTAAGTGAAGAGATCGGCAGTAGATCTTTGCTGCATTTCCTGAAAAATCAGGATCGGGTAATTTGAAAAGTGAAAGCGCAGAAGTGTTGACGAACCAATCCTTGCGATCAGGCGAATCATGTTGTACATCTTTCCATACAGATAGAAGAGGACTATAAAGACGCGGTCCCTTTTTGAGCGTGCATTGATCGAGGACGCGTTTTTCGTCTGGTTGCCCTTCTTTTATAAAGTGAAAAAGCTCAGGCCAGAAGTCTTTTCGTGACCCAGTATGAGAGTGGCATGTTGACCACTCCAAAATCTCATTTAGAGTCGACTCGTTAGAAAAAACAAGCTGATATAGCCGTTTTCCAAGTACAATCCGTTCTTTCACGAAAAGAAAATGATTGGCAGGTTCTCCAATGAGTTGAATCGAGCCGTTCCGAATCAGTGGGAAAAGGAGCACGTTCATATTGAAAACATTTTGGATTTGAAAAGGAAGTGTGTTAAACACGGTTTGGTGAAAGTGCTGATCATTTATGACACGTGAATCGATGTAGTGCTGCTCGTTAATGATGAGGGCCACTGAAAGGGTGTCTGAGGCTTTGTCTTTCCAGAAGCGGTTCCAAATGACTTTCATAAAAGAAGAAACGTGAAAGGCTGATAGAAGGTGGAAAAGCGGCTTATTCACCTTAAGACTTTCTTCATAGATCAGCAGCTGCGGATACGCATCTTGAAAAATAAGCCAATTCCCTCGTTCTAGAAAGGAAAAGAAAGCGTGCTGATCATCTGGTGATAGGAAGCGAGGGAGATATTCACCTCTTAAATCAGTCATGGTCCATCCAGCATTCCGCGAAACCAGGTGGGCAAGGAAAGCCCAGTGAACTTCAGGGTGCTTTAAATAAAAATCAAGATACGCTTTGGTGCGCGTAACATTATTTCGATTGGCTTGCTCTGTTTGTTCGCGAATGATTCGTGTTAGCTTTACTTCTTCACCCGTTAAAGTGAGGGTGGGAGGTGATAAATGGCAGGCCTCTTTCAATTCCTTCATAAGAGGCATTTCCTTTTTACTCGCTGATTGAAATAAGGGGAACGATAATTTCACACCGATTTCCCTCCTGATGCCTTGTTTTTATATACCTATGTCAGTGAATTTAGGAAAGAAGACTGTTTTTATCAAAAACCAAAACCATCTGATGGTTGTAGCAAGTCCAGACAGTTTATTAATGGCAATCATGAAGGTACAAATCGTAGTTGCATTTCATCTTCCTTAATCTACCACCAAATGGTATATACGTGTATGATAGAAGTATTTAATCGATTAGAACGAGGTAGCTGGGAGATTTTTCTCCAAACACTTTGCAATGATCCTATAAAGGGAGGCCGACTCCTAGATGAATGGCCGCTGGAAGAAAGAACTTGAATCAGAGGAACTTCTCGATATCATCTTTGCTTATGCATCGCGTATTACGATTGAGAACAATCTTGATCGCTTTTTGTTGCTGATGGCAGATATGGGGCGGGATATGACGGTTGCCGATCGCTGTATGCTGTGGTTATATGATGAACAAAAAGACGAGTTATGGGCAAAAGTGGAAGAAAAGGCGAAGGAGGTTCGTATACCTGCTTCAAGCGGTTTAGCGGGGTATGTTTTTCAGACGGCAGAACCGCTTGTGATTGAAGATGCCCATCATGACGATCGGTTTCATGCAGACATGGATCTGACTTACAACTATCGAACGAAGTCCGTTATGGTGATTCCACTTAAAAATAAGAAGAACCAGACGCTAGGGGTATATCAAGTGATTAATAAATTAACGAAAGAGGGAGTATTTACGAGCCGTGACGTTAAAAAATTAAGCCTCGCCGCCTCTTATACTGCCCAGGCGCTTGAAGCGGTACTTATGAATATGGAGATGGAGGAAGCACAAAAAGAAATTATCTTCAAAATGGGAGAAATCGGTGAAGTTCGTTCAAAGGAAACAGGCTCTCACGTCAAGCGTGTAGCAGAGTATGCAAAGCTTCTTGCTATTAAATCTGGTTTAAGCGAAGAAGAAGCAGATCTTATCAAAGTCGCCTCCCCCATGCATGATATCGGCAAAGTAGCGATTGCCGATGCGATACTAAATAAGCCAGGCAAACTGTCGAAACAGGAATTTCTTGAAGTGCAGGCCCATGCGAGCATCGGCTATCACCTTCTTGAAAATTCAAAACGAACGATACTAAAAGCAGCAGCGATCATCGCAAAAGAACATCATGAACGTTGGGATGGTAAAGGTTATCCTGAAGGACTAAGTGGAGAGGAAATTCATATTTATGGCCGAATTGTCGCTGTAGCCGATGTATTTGATGCCCTTGCCACGGATCGCCCTTACAAAAAAGCGTGGGCTTTAGAAGATATTCTCGCTCATTTTCAAAATGAAAAAGGAAAGCAGTTTGATCCAGCGTTAATTGACGTCTTTTTAGAAAATCTGCATGGTTTTCTCCAAATAAAAAAACGATACGAAGATTAAAAAGAAAAATAAAGAGCGCACTCGGCGCTCTTTATTTTTGTAGAGAATGGAGGTTAGAAAGTTCTTGAGCGAGCGTGTTAGCGATCGCTTTCATACCAGAAACCCCTGCTTTTCTTTCTGCTTCTGCATTGTAGTTTGTATTTGTGTTCACATCGTAAGTAAAGAGATCACCACGTTCATTTTGAATGCATTCAATCCCTGCGAAAGCAATGCCGTTCGCTTTTAAGAAAGCTTCGTAATTAGCGAGAACAGGATGATCGAAGTTTTCGATCACTTCGAATTTAGGCTTCGGCTCCTCCGTTGTAGGACAGAAAGTATCGCCAACCTGGCACGCATCTGCAGGGCAAAGTTCAAAGCCTTCTGACGTATCAACGCGAACAGCATATAGAAACTTACCACCTACGAATTCACATCGCGTTATGGATGCGTCAGGTGAAGAAATGTACTGTTGAAGCAATGTAATCCCGTCAATTGAATCTTCAAAAGCATCGCTCTTAACATAAGCTTTCAGCGTCTCAGGATTGTTAAATAGCTGAACGCCGAGCCCTTTACCTGCTCGGTTGTGTTTTGTAATAAACGGTTCAGAAAACGCATCCGCTGCTTTTGCAAGATGCTCCTTCCCAACGGAAGCAATGGTTTTTGGTGTAACGATGCCATGTTTTCTCAGGGCTGCATATTGTGCCACTTTGCTTACTTCAAGAGCAAGGGCACGGCTATCATTTAATACTCTTCGACCGTGACTCTCCAACCATTCGAGTACTGCTGCCGTGTATTCAGGAGCATAACGATGATCACGCGTATGAGAAGAGGCACTCATGCGATTATAAAAAATACCGTCTGGCGGTACATCACTTAAATCAAGGCTTCCTTCACTAAGAAACCAGTCTTCGTATGGGACATGAAGCGCCTCAAGTTCTTGCTTGAGAGGCTTTGTCCATTCTTCGTTTTCATGGATGATAAACACTTTCGCGCTCATTTCATGACCTCCTTCATTTATAACCGTTAAAACCTATCATTTTACTCAAGTATAAAGGAGTTTCGGTTAGAATCCTAGTAAAAACGTTTTGTCAAAGCACCAAAAAAGCAGAGCGCACGCGCTCTGCTTAAAGAGCTAGATTGCCCAGTTTCCTTTACGGAAGACCGGCTCACTAGTTCCATCTTCTTTGATTCCATCAATGTCCATTTCAGCGGACCCGATCATAAAGTCAACGTGCGTGACGCTTTCGTTCGCTCCTGCTGCTTCAAGCTCTTCTTTCGACATGGTTTTACCACCTTCTAGGCAGAAAGAATAAGCATTCCCAATCGCAAGGTGATTCGAAGCATTTTCGTCGAAAAGCGTGTTAAAGAAAATGATTCCCGCATTTGAAATAGGTGAATCATGAGGAACGAGCGCTACTTCACCGAGGTAGTGTGCGCCTTCATCTGTTTCGATAAGATGTTGAAGCGTTTCATTGCCTTGCTTCGCTTCAGCTTTAATGATGCGACCTTCTTCAAATGTAAGTGTAAAGTCTTCAATCACTGTTCCACCATAGCTTAGCGGCTTTGTTGAAGAAACAACGCCGTTTACACCGTTTTTATGTGGAATGGTGAACACTTCTTCTGTCGGCATGTTTGCGACAAAATGATTGCCTTTCACATTTTCACTAATACCACCTACCCACTGATGAGCCTGTGGAAGATCAATTGTAAGATCAGTGCCTGGCGCACGGTAGTGTAGCTTGCTGTAATGTTTCGCATTTAAATAGTCCACTTTTTGTTCAAGGTTTGCGCTATGTTCTTTCCATGCTTGAACCGGATTTCCTGTTGATACACGAGTCGCCTGAAAAATGGCTTCCCACAGCTTTGCTTCTTGTTCGTCTTCAGGTGTATCAGGGAATACTTTCTCTGCCCATGCTTTCGAAGGAACTGCGACAACAGACCAGCTGTTGTGATCAGACATAATGTAGTTACGGTAGCCTTCCATTGCCTTTCCTGCTGTTTTGCTAGCATTCGAAATTCGTTCAGGATCGACTCCTTTTAAAAGATCTGGGTTGGAAGATGTAATCGAAAGGAATGCTGCACCGTTTTCAGCCAACTCCTCAAATCCTTTTGCTTTCCATGTTGGAAACTCCTTGAATGCTTCATCTGGTGCCTTGTCATACTTAATACGAGTTAAGCTTTCGTCATTCCACTCAACGTGAACATTCTTTGCACCAGCTTCATAAGCACTTTCTGCAATATTACGCACAAATTCAGCTGATGTGAGAGGAGCGTTTACGACAAGCGTTTGTCCTTTTTGAATATTTACGCCAACTTTAACCGCTAGATCTGCGTATTTCTGAAGATTCTCTTGAAACGTATCCATAGTTAAAGGTCTCCTTTTTCCAAATAGTCATACAACTAAATTGTAGCAGATTTCAATAATTTTAGTAAATTATTCCCTGATTACCTATTGCTAAAGCAAGTTTCTGGCAATAAACCGTCCATTTCGGATATGTTATAGATAGTGAAACTTTGAACTGAGGGAGATTTTCCCCAGAGGTTAGTTGAGCAGGGACCGACAATCACCCTCACTTGAGGTGAGGATAAATCTTCTATATTGGAGTGATAGAGAATGAGTACGAATTATGAGCTTGCAACATTTGCTGGAGGTTGTTTCTGGTGTATGGTTGAACCATTTGAAGAAATGCCCGGCATTCAAAGCATCGTATCGGGCTATACAGGTGGAGAAAAGCCTTATCCAACATACGAGGAAGTGATTTCAAAATCGACAGGGCACGTAGAGGCTGTCCAAATCACATTTGACCCAAATGTTTTCCCATATAGTAAATTGCTTGATCTGTTCTGGCGTCAAATTGACCCGACAGATGCAGGAGGGCAGTTCTTTGATCGCGGTGATACGTATATTACAGCGATCTACACCCATAATGAAGAGCAAGAGCTGCTTGCTGAACAGTCACGCAAAGATTTAGAAGCAAGCGGTCGTTTTTCAAAACCGATCGTGACAAAAATTCTTCCAGCTAAACCATTTTACCCTGCTGAGGATTATCACCAGGATTACCATAAGAAAAATCCTGCTCACTACAATCGCTACAAAAAAGGATCAGGTCGTGCTGATTTTATAGAAAAAAACTGGGCTTTTGAAAAGAACGATGACGAGCTTCGTAGCCGTCTTACAGACATTCAATATGAAGTAACACAAAAAAACGGTACAGAGCGTCCGTTCCAGAACGAGTATTACGATAATGCAAAAGCAGGTATCTATGTGGATATCGTATCGGGTGAACCGTTGTTTAGCTCAACCGATCAGTATGACGCAGGATGCGGCTGGCCAAGTTTTACTCAGCCGATCAACAACCATTTTGTAAAAGAAAAGAAAGACTTCAGTCACTTTATGATTCGAACAGAAGTGCGAAGTAAGGAAGCGGATTCTCATCTCGGTCACGTCTTTAATGATGGACCCGGAGAAAATGGCCTACGCTACTGCATCAATTCAGCAGCGATGAAATTCGTTCCGAAAGAAAGTCTAGAAGAAGAAGGATACGGCGAATACCGAGTATTATTTGAATGAGAGAAGTTGATGTTGCCATCATAGGTGGCGGTATTGCTGGAATTTTGGCGGCTAGAAAGCTAATGAAAGCTGGATTTGAAGTACTTGTACTTGATAAAAGCAAAAGCGTCGGTGGTCGTCTCGCAACAAGGAGAATTGACGGTGGCCGCGCTGATCATGGGGCGCAATTCTTTACCGTTCGAACCGATTCGTTTCAGCAGCTAGTCAATGAATGGGAGACAAACGGCTGGGTATCAAAGTGGTTCGGACAGAAACATGCAAGATATAAAGCAACAAACGGAATGAATCAACTAGTGAAAAATTTAGCAAGTGAAGTCCCGATTCAGCACACGTTTAAAGTGAACCGCATCATTCGCGATGATGAAAAATATGTGGTCATTTCTGAGGAAGGTGAGCAAGTAACATCCAATGCGATTCTTCTAACGCCACCAGCACCTCAAACGGTACAGTTATTGGAAAGAAGCGATGTGCTTTTTTCAGAAGTTACAATGAAATCACTTAGGAACATCCATTTCGATCCTGCGCTCGTTTGTCTTATGACGTTAAAGGGTGAACTCGCTTTTCTCGTGCCTGACGGTCACAAGGACACCGATTTACCTGATGGCATTGAGCGTGTTGTGGATAGTCATGCTAAGGGAATTTCTGAGGAAAAAATCCTAACCATTTATGCAACGTCTGATTTCTCAAAAGCTTATTATGATCATGGCGATGATGATATCCTAGATGAAATAGTATCGAGGTTAGATTTTCTCCTTCCAAATGAATTTATTAATGATCGGCAGTTAAAAAGATGGCGCTACGCTCAGACAGACCGCGTCTATCCTCATCCGTTTCTACAGATGTCTATGAGTGAAGCTGTTTTCGTGGCAGGAGATGCTTTCTTACATGAAGAGGATGAAACAGGAAAAACGCGAATCGAAAGTGCGGTCATATCAGGGCTATCTGTCGCCGATGCCATGCAGCAGTTTTTGAACGGGAAGGCTTCTACGTGAAGCCTTCTTTTTTTTATTGGAATGTTTTAGAAAGTTATGAAAACAATCGATTGTCTAGTCGATTTTCGTTATAATAGAATATGTGGAAAAAATTTCATTATTGAAAAAGGTCAACATGAAAAGGGTTGAAAATGAAGTGAATGTGAGAACACAAAGCGATCATTCGATAGAAACGATTTTATCCCTATTTCGATGGGTTTTTCTCGTTATTGCAGGTGGATATTACTACTTACTTTTACAAGGAACGAGCCTCTCTTTTTTAGTTTTGTTTTTATTTGGTGTCGTTTATATGACGATTGCTGAATTTGCGCTTCACCGTACTCCTTTGAACACAAAAAGATATCAATATATGACTAAATTAAGCGTGGTTTTTGATTACGTTGCGTTTCTCTGGTTGATTGCCCTTACTGGTGGTGCAGAAAGTTCTTTGTTTCCCATCGCTTACTTAATTATTTTACATGTTGCCGTATATTGGAAATTTATCGGTGGTATGGTTGCAGCTCTTTTACTTGGCGGTGGATATACCGGTGTTCTTATCTTTAGTGGTTATTCGTTTACCGACGAAGGGCTTTTTGTTTATCTTTTAGACTTAATGTTTTTAATGTTTATTGGGTTATTAGGGGGGATTATCGTTTCGAGAGAGCGAATGATGCGCTCGAAAAACACGCAGCTAGAGGACATCGCTCGAAAAGATTTTTTAACAGAACTCTACAATCACAGGTCATTCCAAGAAGATTTACGTTACTGTGCTGAACAGGGGAATCCGGTACTTGTTGTTCTTTCCGATATTGATTATTTTAAAGCGGTGAATGATCAATTCGGACATATGGTTGGCGATCATGTATTGCGTAAAATTGGTGACATTTTCAAAAACCAAATCGGAACGAGTGGAAGAGCATATCGATATGGAGGAGAAGAACTTGCTATTCTACTTGATGCAACAAATATAGAAGAAGCGAAAGAGCGTCTTGAAACGATTCAACTAGCAATTCGAAATACGACGTTTACGGCGGACGGTGATCGCTTTAGCATAACAATGAGCTTTGGCACAGCACTTTTCCCATTCGAAAATGGCATGACGCCTTGTTTGAAACTGGCAGATGAACGTTTGTATTTAGCGAAGAAACAGGGGAGAAATATCATTTACTGGTATGACCAATATATAGATAAAAGCTCGCGTCTCAGACCTTAAAAAGGAAGACGTGAGCTTTTTGTTATTGTAATCCGTTTTTATGTAAGATCGACGTAATAATATGCTTGGATGAATTCTCAAAGAGAGAAAAGTAATTGAGGACATGTCGATCAGGAAAAAGTTCCTTCTGAATAACAGAGGCAGGCTTTCCATCACTGTGTTTTTGGAGCACCTGGTTCTGTATGGAAAGAAGATAATGAAGCTTTTCCTCCAGTCGCTTCCGTCCATTTTGCAAAATGCCGGCATGAGAACAAAAAACGGTGTCAAAATCATAACGTAAAACATGATGAAGCGATTGAATCACGTCCGGAATGGATTCAAACGCGAAAATGCTTTTAGGGTGACTCATCACATAAAGATCACCAGTAAACAGCCATCCCTGATTCTGTTCTAGTAGAGCAAGATGATCAGGAGCATGCCCCGGCGTATGAAGCAATTCAAATGTATAATGCTTCGTTTTAATGCGATGCTCAATTCCCTTTGGGGCAAAAGGCTTTCTAGATCCCCAAAATACTCTTCGGTACAGTGGAAGATGAGGCTTATCGCGACAAAGGGGAATCCCAGTCGGATGGATGTAGATTGGAATCGACCCAGATACGATTGAAGCATTTCCAGTATGATCTTCATGGTGATGCGTTAAGATTATTTGGGTATAGCGTTCATTTGAAAGAAAATCACTGATTTCTTTTTGAAGACGACTTGGACCACAGTCGATTAAAAGTTCGTCAACAAGGTACATATAGACATTCATTCGAACGCCGCCAAGTTGAAAGGTTCCTTTTACCGCTTGAACCCCATCAAATTCTGAAACGGTGAGCAAATTCATCACACCTTCCACTAATCTACTTCTAGTATAGCGATTTTAGCGTAGAAATAAAGGTGAACTGTTGGGGGGAAGAGTGGATTTTGGCTAAAGTTTGATTTTATTGGCCAAACCTTAAAAAAGAGCTGCCGACGATCGGCAGCTCTTTCGCATTTCACTTATTTCGCGATGGTCTCTAATTCAACTTCCATATTTCCACGCGTTGCTCTTGAGTAAGGGCACGTTTGGTGCGCAGCTTCGACAAGCTCCTCGGCAGTTGCTTGATCAACGCCAGGGATCGTAACGTGAAGTTTCGCGCTAAGGCCAACTGCGCCGTCCTCTTCTTTTCCGATCGAAATGTGAGCTTCAACTACCGTATCTTTAATTTTAATACGTTTCATGCGGGCAACCATGTTTAATGCGCTATCGAAACAAGCGGCATATCCAGCTGCAAACAGTTGTTCAGGATTTGTTGCTTCTCCCCCCTGACCACCAAGTTCCTTTGGCATACGAAGATCCATATTGATTACGCCGTCTGAAGATTCTACTTTACCCTGTCTACCGCCGTGAGCAGATGCTTTTGCTGTGTATAGTGAATTCATAATAAAATTCCTCCTTGTTATTTAAGTTGTGCACAATTTAATTTTACAAGATTAAATATAACGCACCACTTTTCATCTGTCAACAAAGGGGAACTCGTTCTTCTTGTAAAAAGTTAGGAAATGCTCATGTTGACAACACGGCTAAATCGGGATAAGTTGATTGTGCACAACTTATTGTAAAGAAGGGATTACTATGAACCATAATGAACAATTAAAACTAGAGAATCAGCTCTGTTTTTCTGTATATGCCTGTTCAAGAGAAATTACGAAGATGTATCGTCCATATTTAGATCAGCTTGGCCTGACGTATCCGCAATATCTTGTCTTACTTGTTCTTTGGGAGCATCATGAAACAACGGTAAAAGCGCTCGGTGCCGAACTTTACTTAGATTCCGGTACGTTAACGCCGCTGTTAAAAAGGATGGAAGAAGCGGGTCTTGTGAAACGAGAACGTTCAAAAGAAGATGAGCGTAGAGTGATGGTTCATTTAACGCCAAAAGGGGAAGAGTTAAGAGATAAAGCCTCCATTATTCCTGACGCGATGGCGGCAAATAGTGGCTTATCGAAAGAAGAATTCAAGAAAGCACTAACAGGATTTCAACAGCTGCTCGATCATATTCACTCTGTTAATGAAAAATAGTACCTTCTTTTTTGAAAGAGTTGACAGAAGGAATTGGAATTAAGTATAATTATCTCGAATTCAAGATATTAGAAGTTAAGGGTGAACGTTATGAATGAAAAAGATCGTGAGCTTTCACTAAAGCTATTCATTGTCCTGGCTAGATCGAATCGCTCTGTTACCGATCATATTAAAACAGATATTCAAAGCTATGGACTGAATCCAACGGAATTTGCTGTTCTCGAATTGCTTTATCACAAAGGTAATCAGCCATTACAACAAATTGGTGAGAAAATTTTACTCGCAAGTGGAAGCATTACGTATGTGGTCGATAAACTTGAAGGAAAAGGGTACTTAACGCGTAATCCATGCCCGAACGATCGTCGGATTACACATGCCGTTATCACAGATGAAGGTAAAAAGTTAATGGATCGTATTTTCCCTAACCATGAGAAACAAGTACAATCCATTTTTGCCGGATTGGACGAACAAGAGAAAGAAACGGCTATTACATTACTGAAAAAATTGGGTCATTACGCGGAGGAGCTGTAAAAGCTTCTCTTTTTTTATCCATTTTTACCCTTTTAAATGTTTGAATTAAGAAGAGAAGGGTATATCTCGAAGTAGAGATAAGTGAATTCAAAGTAAATGGCGAACAAAACGATCCGAGTGAAAAGGAGTGGAAAAATGAGTACAAAGATTTTAATTCCGTATTACAGCGCGTATGGTCATATTTACGAAATGGTTCAGTCAGTAGCTGAAGGTGCAAAAGGCGCTGGAGATGTAGAAGTGAAAATCGTGAAGATACCAGAATTTGATGTCGTGAAACAAGCGATGTCGGATCAACCACCTTACGTTGAAGCACAAGAAGCACAAAACAGTATTTCTGAAGCGACGCTTGATGATTTACGCTGGGCTGACGGGATTATCTGGGGAGTCCCAACTCGCTATGGTTCCATGCCTGCTCAAATGAAACAATACCTTGATTCAGCGGGATCACTTTGGATGAATGGTGAATTAGAAGGGAAAGCGACGGCGGTTGTTACAAGTACCGCTTCGATTCATGGGGGACAAGAAACGACAGCACTCACAACATTTGTTCCGCTTATGCACTTTGGTTTGATCTATGTTGGGCTGCCATATGGCGAGAATCCTGAGCAGCTAACAACAGATGGGATTGGAGGCTCTCCTTATGCCGCTTCAACTCTTGCGGGTGGCGATGGTTCAAGAACGCCAGTTGAAGCTGAACGAACGATGGCTTCCCGCCTTGGTGCACGCGTTGCAAAGGTTGCAGGCGCCTTAAAAAATATAAAATAGGCGAAAAACCAGCTTCTCACATTCTACAACGAGAGGCTGGTTTTTTTGATTTGCTTCGTCTCCTGCATCGCTGTTACGCCTAGCAGTCCAAAGAGTGAAAAGCCGAATGTATTCACAAAACCATGAAAAAAGACCATTAAAGGGATGCCGAGAATCACCGTTTCATTAATATGAGCAAATCCATAGATCATCGCGGAGCTCATTGAAAACAGGAGAGAAGCGAATGAAATTGACAACAGCATTTGCACCGAATACTCAAGTGTTGGCACTAAGTAGACGAGGCAAAGGATTGAAAAAACAATCAGCGGCGTAACAAATTCAACGACTGAAATAAACTCAAGAATAGGTAATGAATCTGAAAGCGTAATTCCTGCTGCGATAAACGGTGGGCCAAATAAGACAAGGATGGCGATCAGTTTAAACCAGGGTTTTAAGTTTGGAGCTTTTGCAAGCAGACGTTTTCCAATGAACGCCATCGTGATCGGTGTAATAAATGCCGCATAATGAAAATGAATGGATGTAAGCAGTACGATAACATCGCTAAAATGAAGAATTTGCATACCTGAACGATGCAAAATAAGCCAGAGTCCACCGATGCAAATGTACATCAATCCAAGTTGGATTAACACATCAAAAATCGTGCTTTTTTTCCATGTTTGCAAGAGGCGCGTGAATCCATAAAGCGCAATTAAAATGGTTGTAAGTAACCATGGAACGGCTAGTAGAACCGCTAACATTCCTTGTTCAAGAAAGAAAGAGTTGCCCGCTAGTACAGCTGAAACAAGTTGTAAACGGGTGGCATGATGGTAGAAAACATTCTTTTTTTGCGGTACGAGGTTCAGCGTTAGCGGAACGAGTACCAGATAGGCGAACATTAATAAAATCATCACATATTGAAGCGTATCGATCGGGGTAGTGATCAATTTTGTTACAACGAACGCAATCCATATAAATAGACCGGCAAAACTACTTGTTTTCATTAGGAATTCACCTCTTCTTTAGTGTACGATGAAGACAAGTGTTAGAAAAGGAAATTCTGGGAAGAGAGGCGATTTACTATGGAGAAAAAGCCAGTACTCGGGTTTATTGGAATCGGCGTTATGGGAGAAAGCATGGTTCGAAACTTGATCAAAGCAGGATACCGGACCCTTATCTCAACGCGAACAAAACAGAAGGCTGAAGCCCTTATTCAAGAAGGGGCAGAATGGTACGACGAAGTGAAGGATGTGGCAGCGAATGCTGACGTGATGATCACGATGGTCGGTTACCCGAAAGATGTGGAAGAGGTCTACATAGGTGAGAATGGGCTCCTTGAACATGCACGAGCACATTCTATTTTAATTGATATGACCACCTCAAGCCCCGCGCTAGCCGAAGAAATCTATCAGCATGCTTTGTCTAAGCAGCTCTACGCTCTCGATGCGCCTGTATCAGGGGGAGACGTTGGTGCCAGGGAAGGAAAGCTATCGATTATGGTCGGTGGCGAATTAGAAGTCTTTGAAAAGGTACAGCCTATTTTTGAAGTAATTGGTCAAAACATCGTTCTCCAAGGGCCAGCTGGAGCAGGCCAACATACGAAAATGTGCAACCAAATCGCGATCGCGAGTAACATGATTGGCGTTTCTGAAGCGATTGTTTATGCTGAAAAAGCAGGATTAAATCCGACAACGGTCCTTGAGAGCATTGAATTCGGTGCTGCTGGAAGCTGGTCACTAAGCAATCTGGCACCAAGAATGATCTCTAATCGGTTCGAGCCTGGCTTTTATGTAAAGCATTTTATAAAAGATATGACGATTGCTCTTGAGTCCGCCAAACAAATGGGAATGCTAACTCCAGGACTTGAACTGTCGAAGAAATTATATGAAGATCTTGCTGAGCGTGGCGAGGAAGATAGTGGCACGCAGGCACTCGTAAAGTTATTTCGCGATACAAACTAAACGAAGCCCCGGAGCTTATGCTCCGGGGCTTTCATTGAGATTAAAAGGGAAGTTTCCCTCTCCTATCGAATAAACTCTATGAAACAACTACTTCTCGGGTTTTGAACGTTTTTCGATTTCTTCAGATACGACAAATGCAAGATCATCATTACCAAAGAGGGAAAGGACACCCATTACCGTTTGATCAGGGATATGTTCTGATTCTTCTTTCGGCACGACGAGCTCGATGCTTTGCTTGAGAGCAGGGTTGTTGATTTGATCAGGATAAGCTTTCTCGTAAAGCGTTTCTGGATTCAAGTCATTGTTGACGCACCACTGGGCAAAGACGAGAATCATCATGTTTTCATCACGCTGATAGTTTTCGATCACTTTGTTTTGAATATCATTTTGGTCCATAGGACGACCTCCGTTTCATCACTCTACCGTTAGTGTACTCGCACCAAGAATGTGTGGCAAGTCTGCTCGTTGTAAAAGGTTTATGAAGAATATTCCATCGCGAAGAATGACACGTTGAGACCTGATATGCTGAAAGAAAATGAACATCATGGGGGCAAAGAAATGAGGAAAAAAGAGATTCGTAGCTGGATGATGTATGACTTTGCCAATTCTGCTTTCGCAACAACAATGATGGCAGCCGTTTTACCCGTCTTCTATTATGATGTTGCTGCCAAAAACATTGATCAAAGTCTTGCTACTTCTTACTGGGGCTATTCGCAATCGATCGCTGTTTTAATTGTTGCGATTTTGGCACCTGTACTCGGTGCCATTGCCGATTACTCCAATTCTAAAAAAGTATTTTTGCGCTTTTTTGCCTACATGGGAATGATCGCAAGCATCTTAATGGCGTTTGTTGGCGAGGGAGGCTACCTGTTTGCTTCAATTCTATTAATCTTTGGTACGATCGGTTTCTCGGGAAGCAACGTCTTTTACGATGCGTTTTTACCGGAAATCGCAAAAGGAGAAGAGATTGATCGCATTTCAGCAAGAGGTTATGCGTTTGGGTATATTGGCGGTGGCCTGCTCCTTCTCGTGAATCTGATGATGATCCTAAATCCATCCTGGTTTTTTCTTCCGAACACGCTTGTCGCAACGCAACTTTCATTCGCAAGCGTTGGCGTATGGTGGTTTATCTTCTCCATCCCCATGTTCAAAAACGTGAAAGAAGTGGAACATACTCAGCCTAAGTTAAGTGGCTCCTACGCGACGATCGGGTTTAAAAGGCTTCGCACGACGTTCAAGGAGTTAAACCACTACAAACAGCTTCTTCTTTTCCTTGTCGCTTTCTGGTTATTTAACGATGGAATATCGACCATTATAAAAATGGCGACGATTTATGGCAGGGATATCGGCATCGATGCGAATGATTTAATCGCAGCGCTCCTTATCACGCAGTTTGTAGGAATTCCCTTCGCGTTTTTATTTGGCTACTTGGCTAAAAAAATTCGCCCTAAGCGAGCACTTATGCTCGCACTGTGGATTTACGTTGGGATTGTTTTTCTCGGTTATTTCATGACTACTGCCACGCATTTCTATCTGCTTGCCATAATGGTCGGCATTGTTCAGGGAGGCGCTCAGGCATTAAGTCGATCGATTTTTGGAAGCATGGTTCCCGATCACAGACATGCAGAGTTTTACGGATTTTACGGTATTTCCGCTAAATTTTCAGCGATTTTCGGTCCTTTTCTCTTTGCCTTCGTTGGCCAAGTAACTGGATCAAGCCGTCTTGGTATCGTTTCACTCGTCGTCTTTTTCCTAGCAGGCATCTATTTACTTAACAAAGTAAACATCGATCAAGGGAAAGAGCAGGCGAAGGTTGTTATGGCAAATGAAGGGCTGGATGTGTAGGGGTTGATGGAATCGCGGAAAAAATCTTAAATTCGCGGGATTAATCGTACTTTTCGCGGAAAAAAAATGAAATATCGCGGAATTATCCAGAAAATCAGCGGAATTACCGATCATCGAACGTAAAAGTCAGTTCCCAGGCCACAAATGAGGCTCAGAGCAGCATATCCACCTGCTCTGAGCCTTTTTCTATCTTGAAACCCCTTACAAAATGGGGTCGAAGTGTTTTAATTCAAGTGGAAGGGTGCTATCTTTTCCTGTGTCATACGAGCGGTTGCCAATTTGTGTCTTCAGTTCCGTCATACAATTTTCTTCGTTATGCCAGTAGTCTTGGATGAGAGGGAGGATGTTCGTTGCTTCTTCTTTCGCTTGCTCAAGCAGCTCTTCAAAAGTTGCGGTTGATTCCTCGTCTTTCACTGCGGGGTGAATCCATGGCGTACCTTCTCGATTTAAATAATCTTCATCACCGATTTGTTTTCGATAGGAAAAAGAGGAGACTTGTTTCTTTAAAAGCTGATTTTTCCAGCCGTGCGGGTCAAATAATAGTTTAAGCGCAAGCACCATATCGCGATAAGATTGGTTAATGTAATCCTCTGGCATGCGTTCAGCTGTCTCAGGATAAAAGGATTGAATACATTCATAAAGCATCAGCTCAATGGGAGGATAGAGTGATTTTCCAATTTGGATTTCTTGATAAACGGGGGTTTTCCAAGTTTCCACATCTTTATATTCTTTCATCAAAATGGTATCAATAATAATTTCAAGCTGCTGATGTCTGTTGCCTTCAAGGCCAGAACGGTAGTGGATATAGGGGTGAGTGTTTCGATCCAGAATATGATGCGTCACAAAGCCAAGAATATAAGCTCGCAGCATCGGATCATCTTGCTTTCCATATTCAATCATTTCCATGAGGAATGGGCCGCAATGATCTTGATGAAGAGCAGAACCAACTTCCTGCACCGGCTTATTTTTTTTCCACGGCCAGAAATTATGGTAAAAGAAAGGGTCAGGTCCCTGAGCACCAAGTCGAAAGTAAGGCAGGTCACCTTTGATCGTGTTCCATATGCCGGCTTCCATCGCAGCTTCTTCACCGAATAAAATATGTGTCCAGACATTTGGCATCGATTGATCCCCTCCTTATGTGTCTTTCTACTAGTATACCTGATGAGAACCTGTCTTCTTGCCACTTTCTTATGAAAAGAAAACCTTCTCCTGATCCAATTCCCTTTTTTGTGAAAGGATAATCAAAAAAAAGCCCGGCATTAGCCGAGCTTTCATTAAAATTTATTCACCTAAAAAGACGTCTTTGATATCATCGAGCATCAAGTTAGCGGAAAGTACGCCACCAGACGTATTCCAAATCGCATCACTTACTTCATGAACATTTCCGTCTTTTACAACCTGTAGATTGTTCCAAAGCGGATCATTCGTCCATTCTTCAGCAGTGGAATTCGCTTCACCGTCTCCAGCTTCATATGTGAAGTAGAAAAGGACGTCGCCATCCATTTCTGGGATGCGTTCTTTTGTTGCTTCTGCCATAAAGTCATCTTTTTGCTGAGATTCTGGACGAGCAAAGCCGAGCTGCTCAAGAATAACCCCTGAGAAAGAGTCTTTGTAGTAAATTCTCGTTTGGCCAGCTAGGAAACGTACAACGGAGACCTTTTTGTCTAGCTGATCACCTAGCTCCTCGCTCATTGAATCAATGCGATCACTATAGGCATTCATTACTTCTTCGCCTTTATCTTCTTTGTTTAGTGCTTTGGCATAAAATTCGAAGTTCTCCTGCCAGTCACCTTTTAACGTTTCGGAATAAACCGTTGGAGCGATTGCACTAAGCTGATCATAAATGTCTTCCTGACGAAGCTTATTTCCGATAATGAGATCAGGTTTTAATGCGGCAACAGCTTCAAGGTTTACTTCACTTTCCGTTCCAACAACTTCAACGTCTTTCATGTCGTCAGAAATATGATCGTACCACGGATCACCGAGCCATGATTGCACTGCACCGACAGGTTTTACATCCATAGCAAGTAAAGCTTCCGTTCCTTCATTTGTTAAAATAACAACTTTTTCAGGATTCTGTGGAACTTCTGTTTCCCCCATCGCGTGCTTGACTGTTCGGGTTGTTTCCTCTTCCTGTTTTTCACCTGAGCTGCTATTTTCATTATTTCCGTTCGTTCCACAAGCAGCTAGAATCATAAATGCTGCGAGGCAAACGATGAGCCAACTTTTTTTGAACATATGTATTTCCTCCTTATTAGTGATAATCGTTTTCATTTACGATGTAATCATACTGAATTGTCACACAAGAGTCAATAGTTAAATGAGATTGATTCTCAAATTCATTGACACGTTTTCATTCTTTTTTTACACTTATAAAGGATGATGAAGAAAGGGATTAACCTTTATGACACATAAATTACATTCAGTAAATAGAAAATGGTTCGGGATTGTGATTGGCTTACTGCTTGTCATGATGTTGATGGTGGCAAGCGTTGTATATGGACTAACGAGCATTACCTGGTCAACCGCCTGGCGGGCGTTTACGCAATTTGATGGAAGCAATGCCCATATTATTATTATTGAAAATCGCGTACCGCGAGCGTTAATTGGCGCCGCTGTAGGTGCAAGTCTCGCTGTTGCGGGTGCGCTTATGCAGGCAATTACACGTAACCCTCTCGCATCACCATCAATACTAGGCGTAAATGCAGGGGCGAGTTTTGTCATTGTAATTGCCGTTACGTTCTTTTCCGTTTCCTCACTTACGACGTTTAGCTGGTTAGCGTTTCTTGGAGCGGCGTTTGCCTCAATCCTCGTTTATGTACTTGGCTCACTTGGAAGAGAAGGACTTACGCCGATGAAGCTGACGCTTGCTGGTGCAGCGATGGCAGCGATGTTTTCCTCGTTAACGCAGGGTATGCTCGTTTTAAATGAAAAGGCTCTTGAAGACGTTCTCTTTTGGCTTGCTGGGTCTATTGAAGGACGTAGTCTAGCCATGCTTTATTCGGTGCTCCCGTATATTGGAATCGGTTTAATTGGTGCACTTCTTATCAGTACAAAAATTAATACGCTCGTCATCGGAGAAGATGTCGCAAAAGGGCTAGGCCAACGTACGCTTCTTGTAAAAGCGGGTGCTGCACTTTTCATTGTATTTCTTGCAGGCGGTTCTGTAGCCGTAGCAGGGCCTATTGGATTTATCGGCATTGTGGTGCCGCACCTGGCTCGCTTTTTTACTGGCCCAGATTACCGCTGGGTCATTCCCTATAGTGCGATACTAGGCGCAATACTACTGCTATCTGCAGACATTGCGGCGCGTTATGTTATTTTGCCGCTTGAAGCGCCTGTTGGCGTATTAACAGCTGTGATCGGTACACCGTTCTTTATATATATTGCTCGAAGGGAGTTTAAACAGCTATGATGAAATACACTTCCTTTCGAATGAAAGCTATTTCTTTTTTACTCGATCGCCGTGCATTATGGGTGATCGCTGGACTCGTTGGTGCGGTTATCGTAACTGCGCTCCTTAGTATCGGTCTTGGTGAGATTTTTATGACACCAGACCAAGTGGTTAAGGCGCTGTTTGGGTATGGTGATGAAATGAATAAGCTTGTCGTAAAACAGTTTCGCTTCCCGAGGATTGCCATGGCGATTTTAGCAGGAGCTGCTCTTGCCGTGTCAGGAGCGATCCTACAGGGGATGATTCGAAATCCGCTTGCTTCTCCTGATATTCTCGGTATCACTTGGGGCGGTGCGCTTGCGACAATTGGCTTTTTAACAGTGTTTAGTGATAAGGCGAATGCGCTAACAGTCAGCATTCAGTGGATGCCGCTTGCATCCTTTACTGGAGCGGTTTTAGCAGGTTTTCTCGTATTTATTTTATCCTGGAAAAACGGCATTTCACCGATTCGATTAGTCCTGATTGGAATTGGCTTAACGGCGTTACTGCAGGCACTAACAACGCTATTAATGATCGTTGGACCAATTTATCGAGCATCTGATGCTAATATTTGGATTACGGGGAGCGTTCATGGAACTAATGGACAGGATGTGCTTACGCTCTTACCGTGGGTTGTCATCCTGATGATTCTGCTCATGGTTTACTCTAGAAGTGTGAACTTACAAGAGCTTGGTGACGATGTGGCAAAAGGAGCAGGCGCTATGCTTTTAAAAGACCGCATCGTTCTCCTTTTAATCAGTACGGCACTTGCAGGAGGGGCTGTTGCATTCGCAGGTGGCGTTGGCTTTGTTGGCTTAATGGCACCTCATATTGCAAGAAAGTTAGTGGGCTCTTCTTTTGGTGTGCTTGTTCCTGTTTCAGCCCTTGTCGGCAGCATGCTTGTCATGATCGCAGACTTAATTGGACGCACGCTTTTTTCACCGCTTGAAGTTCCAGCAGGTGTGTTTACGGCAGCGATTGGCGCACCGTATTTTATCTATTTATTGTATCGTTCGAGAAACAAATAAGGAGGTGGCGGCATGTACGCACTGCAAACGAAAGATTTAACGCTTGGATATGGAGAACAAACGGTCATTGATCAGCTGAACTTACTCATCCCAAAAGGAGAAATGAGCGTTTTAATTGGTGGGAATGGCTGCGGAAAATCAACGCTTTTACGAAGTCTTGCCCGTCTATTAAAGCCGCATTCAGGTGGCATCGTTCTGGATGGAGAGGCGATCTCAAATAAGCCAACGAAAGAAATTGCCCGGAAAATGGCCATTCTTCCCCAATCCCCTGTCGCCCCTGAAGGACTGACGGTTCTGCAGCTCGTGAAACAGGGTCGTTATCCGTATCAATCCTGGTTCAGTCAGTGGTCAGAAGACGATGAAGCCGCTGTGCAAAAAGCACTTAAGGCGACGCATATGGAAGACTTTGCAGAGCGCGATGTCGATTCACTATCCGGAGGCCAGCGTCAGCGTGCGTGGATTGCCCTTACCCTTGCTCAAGATACGGACATTATTTTGCTAGATGAACCGACAACATATCTCGATCTCGCGCATCAAGTAGAAGTACTCGATTTACTTTTTGAATTAAATAAAGAAGATAACCGGACAATTTTGATGGTGCTACACGATTTAAATCTGGCGTGTCGCTATGCGGATCATGTTATTGCAGTAAAAGATAAAGGCATTTATGACCAGGGGAAGCCTGAAGACATTGTAAATGTTGATCTTGTGGAACGTGTATTTGGCCTTCAGTGTGACATTATTGAAGATCCACTATTTGGGACGCCGCTTTGTGTGCCACATGGTAAAGGGAGGAAGGTTAATCGTGCAAGAGCAACTGGTATTTAGCAGAGAGGAGAAAGAGAAGTTAGAGCAACTGCGCCTTACGTTTGGTGGAAAAGGGGAACACACTGCTCAACAACTTTTGGATTCCGAACAGTTAAAAGCATTACTTGAACGACTTGTGTCAGAAGGCCATTTTCCATCGGTGATTGTCGCAGGGTCACAGTTCATGAAGCGATATGGGTTTATGACATTAGCGCCGATTCTATACGCCTTTACGATGTGGGATAAACCGATCCTTGCCGGACCTGATGAGCTGGAGATTGCCATGAATACGCAGGCGGCGGTGATGCAGGTAACGGTTCCGAATTCGTTGAAGAGAAGTGAAAAGGAGCGGGTGGATATTAGAGCAGAGCTTGCGAATAAGCTCATTAATGAGAACCTTGCTCCATTCGTAGAAACGATGGTGAAAGCAACGAAACTATCCGCAGCGATTCTTTGGGAGAATGCGGCGATTTACCTTTTTTGGGTCTATGAAACACTCATTCCATCCGAAGGGAATGCGGAGCAGGTAAGTCGAGCGAAAAAAGACTTTCATTACCTGCTGAAAGAGTTTAACTGCACAAGTTTTACTTGCGGTGCGAACCCGTTCATGCCGTATTATTCAGAAAAAGTAGAGCGAGATGACGGACCAATCCGCTTCCGCCGCACGTGCTGCTTGTATGATCAAATCTCAGAAGGCGGCGCATGCTGTAAGACGTGTCCAAAGGCGCAGTGACAGGCACTGCCCGCTTTAGCTCGAATGATGTCGAAATAGCCAGGCGCGCCCATGAGGGGCGCCTGGCTATTTTTTCGGTTTTCTTTTGGTTTTATAGCTTCTAATAAAAAGATAGAGACCTGTAATGATAATCCCGCCACCGATCCATTGCATGGTGTGCAGTTTCTCGCCCAGGATAAAATACGCGAGAATACTAGCGCCGATTGGTTCAAATAGAATGCTCATTGAAATCACGTTCACGCTTACCCACTTTACTGCCCAATTCAGGAGTGAATGCCCAAGCAACGTAGGGAAGATGGCGAGTAAAAGAAAGTATCCCCAGTCTGAAGAAGGATACGAAAAGAAAGGGTAGTGTAATAGTATGTTATAGAGTATAAGGGTCAGTGCTGCGATTCCATAAACAATGAACGTATAGGGAATAAGGTCCAAACGCTTGCGAATGTTTTGTCCAAATAGAAGGTAGCCGGTAACCATTGCACAAGCAGTAAGGGCAAGAAGATCTCCCCATAGGGCCATTCCACTAATTCGAAAGTCACCCCAGCTTATAACAATCGATCCTGCCACAGCTGTCACCCCTCCAGCAATCGCTAGAAGGGTGAGTTTTTCTTTAAAGAACAAATACGTTCCGATAAAGGCAAACAGTGGCTGCAGTGTAACAAGAACGACCGAACTTGCGACAGACGTGTAATTTAATGACTCAAACCAGAGGATAAAGTGAAATGCGAGACTGATGCCCGCAAGACTACCAAACCCCCAATCTGACTTTTTAATTTGTCTAAATGAATCACGATAATTTCGTAGCACAAGTGGCAACATGATCAGAATCGCGAAAGCAAGACGGTACATCGCTATGACTGAAGCTGGTGCTGAAGCGAGCTTTACGATGACAGCGGAAGTGGAAATAAATAAAATAGCGATCATAATTGCAAAATAAGGCTTTGTGTGTTGATTCGTAAACAATTCGTAGTCAATCCTCCCGACAACTTAAACGAGTTCTGCCTCAACCTCTTCTTTTTTAGAATCGTGTTTCTGACAGCGTTGATAACCACCGATGCGCTGCTCAATCTGTTCACCTAGCTGAAAGAGCGCCTCTTCATGACCAACCCGACTTACGAGCTGTACACCAATCGGGAGCCCTTCCTTGCTCATTCCAATTGGTATGGTCAGGGAAGGAAGGCCCCATACATTCGCATAAGCAATGTATGGCATGTAGTTTAAGAATGTTTTCCGAATAGAGAACAGCTCTTGATATAGCTCTCCATGAAGGGGGGCTGGAGAATGATAAACAGGCATAATTAAAATGCGGTCATCCAAGTAATCGTCTAGTAGTTCATCTCCACGTTTTAGTGAAGCATGAATTTGTTTCATTTGTTTTTGATTCGGTTTAAAAAGTTTTGTGCCGATGAGTGCCCAGGAAAGGTAAGAATGGACATCTGAACTTCGGAAGAGCTTTTCTTTCATAAACTCACTGAACGGACTAGCTTTCTCATTGTCTGACATGAGTTTAGCCATATCGGCTCCACCGTCAACGGACATCATTTGTTGCCACATATGAGCCGCTTCTTCAAAAAAAGGAGGATTTGCCTGTTCCTCAGCAAGTTCTCCATCGAATGCGTCTCTGATGCTAGCAATCAACTGAAAGGTTTCTCGATTAATTGGATAGCGATGATGAGGAACAGGATAGACAAGCTTAAAATCATCGAGATTTCGCGCTGATGGCGGTTCGTAAGCAATAATCTCATTAATTAACCTTGCATCCTGGACGGACTTACTCATGGCACCGATGCCAAGCATGCGCTCTTGCTCGGGCTTATCGATGTAAGGAAAATTTCCTTCCTGTGATACCTGGCGATTGCCGGATTTAAAGCCGACAATGCCATTAAAGTGAGACGGGAATCGAATTGAACCGCCAATATCAGCTCCAAGTCCAACTGCGGCCCCACCTGATGCGATTAAAGCACCTTCTCCACCACTTGATCCCCCAGCGGTTCTAGTCACGTCCCACGGATTATTCGTTCGACCGTAGTGCTTGTTATCGGTTTCCTGACAAAAACAAAGGGCAGGTGTATTCGTTTTTCCTAATAGGATGGCCCCTTCTGTCCGAAGGCGTTTCACCACTTCAGCATCTTCCTTTTCTCGTGAGCCTGCTCGATAGCTCAGGCCACCCGTTGTCGCCATGTTTTTGACATGGAAACATTCTTTGACGCTAATTGGAACGCCGAATAATCGGCCTTTGGCTTCTCCAGTCGTAAGGGTATAATCGGCCTTTTTTGCTTCTTCAATCGCTTCATTAAAGCGATCTTCTACAAGACAATTCAGGATAGGGTTAATCGTATTTAAATGATCAATATACGTTCGAACAGCATGGTACGACGAAATTTCGCGTCTGGAAATCTTCTTCGACAGGGACAGGGCATCCATTTCTAATAGTCTCATGCTATCCCTCCATTATTTACCGGCCTATCCTCCGGCTTGGTTAGTTATCCTATTCGTCTTGAACAGATAAAATCCTTTATTTGGGGTATCTACTCAATGGAAAAGACATTTCGAAAACATCGAAATGCCTTTGTGAACCTACATCGCAATAGAAGAATCGGCAGGAAGTTTTCCATAAAATAAGTTCCGTTCATTCGTCTTTGGATGATAGTGAACAAGTAAAATTGTTTTCTCTGCTTGCCCATTTATAGAACGAGGTAAAAGTTCAATGACAGTGTGCTTATGAAGCTCTCGCTCTGATAGACTTACTGATTGGTAAGAAGAGCCAAGGATAGCGGGTTGTTCGCTAACAAGCTTCAATAAAGCAGCTTCTGACTCTTTTTCTAACCGGTCGCTCCACCAAACGGTTCGCGGTTTTTGCTTTGAGTTTGATAAATAATCGATTTTCATTAGTGTGGATAAATGTTCATGGTGATGAGGCGCATGCATCTTAATAAAATCAGCGAGCCGTCGGAAAAGATCTTCAAGCTGATGGCCGATACGAGACCAGCCTTTTCCTTCCCAATAGTTACCAAATGCCTGAAAGAAATCAAATGGCGATGAAAAAACCTCAGTTACAAGATATTCAATCGTTGCATCCATTCGGTGATCATTCCAGTATTTTTCGAGCACATCTTCAACCTGTTTAATGCGAATAACGTCATCAAAAGAAAGAACGTTATTACCGAGAATTTCATAAGGGGCATTGTCCATGTAAAGATAGCCGTGTTTCTCAGCACTCAGTCGTACACCGGTGCCACGCAACATTTTTAAAAAGCCGAGCTGAAGCTCTTCAGGGCGAAATGAGAAGACGTCGTTAAATGTTTTACGAAACGAAGCGTAATCTTCTTCGGGAAGGCCAGCGATTAAATCAAGGTGCTGATCAATTTTACCCCCATCTTTTACCATCGTCACCGTTCTAGCGAGCTTTTCAAAATTTTGTTTCCGCATGACGAGTTCATTTGTTGCGTCATTTGTTGACTGAATTCCGATCTCAAAGCGAAAGAGACCGGGCGGAGCTTCGCGGTTGAGAAATTCGAGTACTTCAGGACGCATAATGTCAGCGGTAATTTCAAACTGGAAGACGCAGCCAGGGCGATGCTCATCAATCAGAAATTGGAACATATCGATTGCATAATTTCGTCTAATGTTAAAGGTTCTATCCACGAATTTAATCGTCTTTGCGCCGTTGTCCATTAAGAACCGCAGCTCTTCCTTCATTCTTTCGACAGGAAAGTATCTAACGCCGACTTCAATTGAAGATAAACAGAACTGGCAGGAGTACGGGCATCCGCGACTCGTTTCCACATAGGTGACGCGACGACCGAGATCAGCAAGATCCTCTTCGAATCGAAACGGAGATGGAATTTCGCTTAGGCTAAGCTTTGGTGCTGGTGGATTAATCTGGTTTTCTCCATCTTTTCGATAAGCGATGCCTTTTACATTTTCAACAGAGCTGCCCGTTTCAATAGAGTGAAGAAGTTCTTTAAACGTCACTTCTCCTTCTCCCATAACAATGTAGTCGGCCTGTGGAATGCGATCAAGCCACTCATACACATCATATGACACTTCTGGTCCGCCAAGTACAATCGTAAGGGAAGGATTCACTTTTTTTAACATTTCAATGACGGGAATGGTCTCCTCAATGTTCCAGATGTAGCAGCTAAAACCAATCACATCAGCTTTCATACTGTGAAGATCACTAACGATATTCATAATGGGATCTTTAATCGTATATTCTGCCATCTGTACATCGTAGTCAGGGGCAGCGGAGGCTTTTAGGTAACGCAATGCGAGACATGTGTGAATAAACTTCGCATTTAACGTACTTACAACAATCTTCATTATTTTCCAACTCCTGCATTGTTAATCTTCTTATTATATCACCAGAATGGGTTCTTTTCTTAAGAAAAATACGTTTGACCATTCGCGAAATATTTGAAATGAAAGCGCTTTCGTGAGAAAATAAATAAAAACTGGGGAGTGACGCAATTGGAACTTGCTTCAATAACGCCCGAACACCCTTTTTCTGAACAGGACTTTGAGTACACAGCGCTCATGCCAACCTATCGCGTTGATTTAAGAAATCCTCGTAATGAACAGTTGGATCGTTTTGTAAATGCCAATGTTGTTCGTGACTGGTCAGAACTGTCATGGAAACAGGTAGGAAGGCCATTTGAAGTAAAGAAGCTTGCAAAAGAACGGAAAGATTGGGAAGCGGAGCATGAGCAGGATATGCCGGTCAAAACGTCTTGGGAGTACTTTAACCGCTCGTTCCATAACCTTTTCATGCAGGATGTTCCAGCTGAACAGCAGCGGTTAAAAACTTCTCTGAAAGATAATTTCAAAGGCTTTCATCTTCGCGATGTGAAGCATGGGCTAGGGGAGATGGTTCGCCTGTCTCTTTGGAACTATGTGCACCGAATTGAAGATGGAATCTGGGATCCGAGAGGAAAGCGAGCTCTTTTTGAAGGGCTTGATGTGAAAAACCCTCGTATTCTCTTTCTTGGCGCTGCGGAAGGATATGAGGCGATGCAGCTTCATGCGATGTATCCAGGTGGAGAAGTTGTCATGGTCGATTATGATGCGTTTTGTAAAACGGATCGTTTTGGTCATTTTCCAAATTCGTATCCTTTTCTCGGTACAAATCCACAAACCGGCGGTCCGAAAGTTTGGTACAAAGATCAGATGAATATTAGCTATCTTGTAAAAGATATCCGCGACCTCGATTTTCATAAAGAGTTTGATATTGTGTTGAGCGTTGGTTTGCTTGAGCATGTACCTGATGAGCATAAACCAGCGATACTAGACTGGCATCGAAAGTTTGTGAAGGATAATGGGTATGTGATCATGACGACGCCTCGCAACCAGATGAAGTCGCGTATATATTATCACGTCATGGCCGATATGATGAATCATACGTATCGTGAGCTTATGGATATCCGTCAGATGGGGCTCTATGCTTATGAGAACGGGATGGATATTGTTAGACACGGCTATATTAAGGTGCATAATGGGATTATTGCACGAGCGCGCTAAATGCTAGCACTCTATTCAGAACTATGATAAAAGTGGGGTGAGACAATTACTAGGAGGGGTAACATGAGTGTCCATTCATTCACTGCAGAAACACTTCAAGGGAAAGAAATGCCGCTTTCAGAATATAGCGGAAAGGTTCTTCTTATTGTCAATACGGCAAGCAAATGTGGGTTAACCCCACAATATGAAGGGCTCCAGGAGCTGTATACGTCGCTTGAAGACAAGCCTTTTGAAATTCTAGGATTTCCTTGTAACCAGTTTGGCGAGCAGGAACCTGGATCGAAGGAAGATATTGAGGAATTCTGTTCAATAAACTATGGCGTCAGTTTTCCAATGTTCGCTAAAATCGATGTGAACGGCGTAAATGCTCATCCTTTATACAAGTATTTAACGCAGGAAGCGCCAGGGATCGAACACGGTGATATTCCATGGAACTTTACGAAGTTTCTCGTAAATCAAAATGGTGAGGTTGTAAAACGCTATGAACCTAAGACTGAGCCGGGTGAGCTAAAGGAAGATATCGAGGAAATGCTCTAAACAAGGTTCGGAAATTGTCGAAACGGGGTATATCATTTCTGAGGTGATAATCAAAATGAAATGGTGGATTCCGTTTTGCTATATGATTGGCACGTTTTCAGGAGCGATGCTCAGTGGGTGGGGCATGGACCGTGAGTGGGATGTGTTTCCTTCATTTGCGATGGCAATTACAGCATTTTTTATAGGAATATTTTATATTGTCGTTCGCGACGTCGTTCCAAAAGTCTTTGATGAGACCCTACGTAACTAGTACGCAGGGTTTTTTTCTTATGTCAAAAGCTTCTTATGTTAACAACTCATATCAAATGGGTGAAACGGGGGTTCCGCTTGATAGAGAAACTCTGATTTTCCTTCATGCCATTTCCAGGCGGCATACGCAGCCAGGCAGGCATCAAAAGAGTGCGAGGACTGAAGCGCTTTTTCTGGAATTCCGGTCATCCCTTCGCTCTCGAGAAAGTTTCTTAGCTCATAGCGTGAATCAATGTCTGTTTTGTAGGCGAGAACGGCTTCCAAACGCGCGCGTAATCCAATCGCAGCTCCAGGATGAACCTCAACGATATGGGCATTCGCTTCAAGACCTCTGGAGAGCGAAATCCCTCTTAATGTTAAATACACCATCCGCGTCATCGTCGGTGTCATAATTGAGCCGCTTCGCATCCCGGCTTTCAAAATCCGCTGTCTGAGGGCACGGTCGGATGGACGATCGCCGCCACCTGGTTGATAGGAAAGTGGCGCATCTATTCCGATCGTTACATCTTTTTTGCCTCTGAATTGTTCGTAGATTTTTTCATCCGTAGCGCCTTCAAATAACTGCACAAACGAAAGCTGTGCAGCGTTCCCCTCGAAAATCGCTAGTGACGTATCTTTCGTGTTTGATGGTCCTGATAAGTCAATGCCAGCATACTGATTCATAACCGCTCTCCTTCTATCCGATTTAATTAAACATAAGTGGAAAATGGGTTCGTGTAAACCATGAGCGTACGTTATAATGAAGGAATAGAAACGGACTGATACGAATGATAGACATTAAGCATAAAGTATTTAAATTTGTTGGTGGACGTATTTTAAAAACAGGACTGGCGGCATTTCTGACCGCCTGGATTTGTGATGCGCTTGGACTACCTGTTCTTTTTGCGGTCATAACCGCGATTGTAACAGTTGAACCGACGGCATCTGATTCCATTAAAAAAGGACTTGTGCGCTTTCCTGCCGCGGCGATCGGCGCTGGATTTGCGATGCTGTTTGAATCTTTTTTACATCAATCGCCCTTCACGTTTGCGTTAGCCGCAACCTTCACGCTAATCGCCTGTCATAAGCTTGGGCTTGATGACGGGATGCTCGTCGCAACGCTCACAGCTGTGGCGATGATTCCAGATACAACAGGCGATTACATGACCTCTTTTGTGGGCAGACTCAGTACGACGTTAATCGGCATTGTCGTTTCAACGGCTGTTAACTATTTTGTGATGCCCCCTAAATTCCATACGATGATCAATCAGGCTGTTAAGCGTCTGTACAAGAATGCAGGTGATTTATTAGACCAAATTATCATTGACCTGCCCCATGCCAAAAGACAGACACTTGTTTACCAGCGATTAAGTCGCGATCTTGAACGAACGTATAAATTGATTTCATATCAGCGAGAAGAGTGGAAATATCGCAGGCACAGCATTCATGAAGTGCGTAATTTTTCAGTTGTTCTAAAAAAGCTCGAATACTTACAGAAGATCCTTTACCATCTTGGCAATATGTTGTTTACCGATACGAAAAACACAATTGATCAAGACGATCATCGTATTATTATTGAAGCAGGTCGTTCGATTTCAAAAGCGTTTCATAATCCTTCTGTCCAGAATTCAGAAGCGCATTTGGAAAGCATTGAAAAACTTGATCAGTTGTTTCACGATCTGGATGACACAAGGGATGAAACAACTGATCCGCGTCATCATTTTACCGGAAAGATGATTGTGATCTTTGAATTATTATCTTTAAATGATGTGATTGATGATCTTTCAATTTTAGTGGAGAAAGAGAAAAGGTACAAAAGTAGGGGGGATAAACGTGACGCTGATCTTTGAGGAAAAGTGGGATCGTACGATTGCGGAGCGCGATCGTAGAATGTATCAGGACATTTATGCAAAGCATCCGATACAAGAGGGAAAGTTACAGTTTATTCCGGTTCGGATCGCGTTCAACCACCGGAATGACTTACTCGCTTCTGTCTGTATCGTAAATGGCAGAGATGACTGGAAGCTCGAAGACCGTTTGCTGTCTTATTTTGAACAGAATACGCTTATAGCGGAGAAGCGTTTTACTCACGAGCTAACGGTGCAAGCGAACACAGCTGTACCATGGACATTTATTTTTACCCCTGAGACGATGGTTCGACAAGCAACACTGCAAAACTGGGAAATTTCTGATTAAATTGATAAAAAACCACAAATTGAAATCCATGTTTTTATGCGATTTCGTGTTCTTTCGACAGGACTTGAACCAAGATTTCTAGTCGAAAAAAAACGAATGAAGTAGAAACGTGGATTTTTTTGTATTAGTACAGATTTCGTGTGAGGCGTTGTAATTTAACAGCCTGTACCAATTGCAGGAACAATATGGTATAGTAAATTTGAAATTTTCTAATTATTGAAGGGGGAGAATGGCATGGGAAAGAAAAAGTTGATGAGTTTGTTTGTCGTCGTGCTATCGATGGCAATGATACTCGGTGCTTGTGGAGGGTCTGATTCAGAAGGAGAAGCGAACGGATCCCCTTCAGAGCTAAGTTTATTAACTGGTGGTACGGGAGGAACTTATTTTCCTTTAGGTGGTGAGCTTGCGAATATTATTCAAGATGAAACAGATATTGAAAGTGCAAATGCTCAGTCCTCTGGTGCTTCTGTTGAAAATATGCAGATTCTCCAAGATGGCGATGCAGACGTTGCGTTTACGCAAACAGATATCGCAGCTTATGCAACAAACGGTGAACTGATGTTTGAAGATGGAAAAGTAGACAATATCCAGGCAATTGGAACGCTTTATCCTGAAACAATTCAAATCGTAACGCTTGAGGAAAGCGGCATTGCCTCTGTAGATGAATTAAAAGGAAAGAAAGTATCGGTTGGAGCACCAGGAAGTGGAACATACGCGAATGCGGAGCAAGTGCTCGCAGCTCATGACATCACAATGGATGATATCGATGCGCAGCACCTAGCATTTGATGAGTCAACAGAAGGTATTCAAGACGGTACAATTGACGCTGCCTTTATTACATCAGGTACACCGACAGGCGCAGTCGAAGGACTATCTGCACAAAAGCAGGTAACAATCCTACCAATCGAACAAGATAAAATCGATAAGTTGATTGAAGAGCACCCGTACTATGCAGAAGATACGGTGAAAAGCGGAACTTATGGCCTAGAGAGCGATGTAAAAACAGTTGCCGTTCTTGCGATGCTTGTAGCTCGTTCCGATCTTGATGAAGATTACGTGTATCAAGTGACGAAAGCGATCTTTGATAACTCTGATAAAATCACCCATGCAAAAGGGGAGTTCATTACAGCTGATTCCGCACTAGAGGGTGTTGGCATTGATCTTCATCCTGGTGCTAAGAAATATTTTGATGAAAAAGGTGTCGAGTAAGCAAGAATCTATAAAAAAAGGATGTGACGGACGCAGGTGAAAAGCCTGCGTCTTCTTACGATGAAACCTTCTGATTCAACAAAACAGTTTATGTATCAAACGTCGATCGCCCTTGTACTCATCTTAATCGTTTTTCTTTATCCGTTTTTTCCCGTAGTGGCTCTTGAAAAAGGAGAGTCCGGCAAAGTGATTGCATATGTGCCATTTGAAGATAATCCAGCGAACTTTGACATTCGCTACACACACTCCGTTCACAAAACGCCGGTGCAGGAATCGTATTATGTATCGGAATCAGGTGAAATCGTGCAGTATGAACTGGCGTATGAGAATTTTGCGATCGGGATGCCTTCTCATGCAGATGCAGGAGAGCGTTTTGTCCAAGATGAAGAGGGATATAAAATCAAAGATATGAACCGAAAGTTTCCGTTTATTGATCTTAGAACGGGACAGGTTGTAGCCAACCACGTCCTTCTTGTACAAGATAAAGAAATTGAATTAAGTCGGATTATCGAACCAGGATCATGGCTTCATCTTGAATCAGAAAACATTAGTTTATGGCAGTGGATGAAAGGAGTGAACGTACTTGAGTGAGAAAGATCAGCCTCCGAAAACGAAGCAAGATAAAGAGCAGATGACAGACGAACAAACGCAGGAACTAATGGCGAAATTCGATCCTGAAGCAGGGCATCGAAGGCTGACGGGTATTCTTGGATGGATCGCTCTTGCCGGGCTTGTAGGTTTTTCTGTATTTCAGCTTTATACGGCCATATTTGGCGTCTTTACAGCCCAGCTGCAGCGCTCCATTCACTTAGCATTTGCGCTCGGCCTTATTTTTCTTTTATTCCCAGCTTCCAAAAAGAAGCTACGTGATAAAACAAAAGGAAGGTTTCAAGTAGCCTGGTACGATGGGCTTCTTGCGATTATTGGCGTGTACGTGGGAATGTACTGGCCGCTAAACTTCGAAGAACTTGTTTTCAGAGTTGGGCGTTTAACAACGCTCGATTTAATCGTCGGTTTTCTTGCGATCGTACTCGTGCTAGAAGCCACTCGTCGCGTTGTAGGCTTGCCAATCACAATCATTACATCAATCTTTTTGCTTTATGCTTACCTTGGCCCTTATATGCCTGGATTTCTACAGCATCGCGGGTTAAGCCTCGACCGAATTATTCGCTCCATGTACTATACGACAGAAGGAATTTTAGGGACGCCGCTCGGGGTGTCTTCAACCTTCATTTTCCTCTTCCTTCTCTTTGGCGCTTTTCTCGTCAAAACGGGGGTTGGGCAGTATTTCAATGATCTCGCCTTAGTCATTGCAGGAAAGCGTGTTGGTGGTCCTGCAAAAGTAGCGATCTTCTCAAGTGCGCTTCAAGGAACGATTAGCGGAAGCTCGGTTGCGAACGTTGTTACGTCTGGATCATTTACAATCCCAATGATGAAGCGCCTCGGTTATCGAAAAGAGTTCGCTGGTGGTGTTGAGGCAGCGGCTTCGACAGGTGGCCAGCTTATGCCACCGATTATGGGCGCTGCGGCGTTTCTTATGGTGGAATTTATCGGAGGCATAACGTACTGGGAAATTGCGAAAGCGGCCACGATTCCTGCCTTGCTTTATTTTACAGGAATCTGGATTATGACTCATTTTGAAGCAAAGCGGATTGGATTACGAGGATTAACGGAAGATGAAATGCCAAACCGAAAAGCCGTGCTTGCTAGGATCTATCTTCTTTTTCCAATCGTCGCCGTTATCTTCTTTTTAATGTCAGGTACGTCCGTGACGCGTGCGGCTCTTTATGCGATCTTATCTGCGATTATTGTAGGAGCGATTAATAAAGAGACGCGCATGGGAATTGGTGATTTTATTGATGCTCTTGCGAACGGTGCGCGAACGGCCTTAGGTGTAGCGGCTGCAACGGCTGCAGCGGGTATGATTGTTGGTGTCGTGACGCTTACCGGACTCGGATTAAAGCTCGCGAATAGCCTCGTTTCTCTTTCGGGGGAAAATTTACTGCTCACGCTTTTCTTCACAATGATCGCCTCGCTTATTCTCGGAATGGGATCACCCACGACGGCAAACTATGTGATTACATCGACGATTGCGGCCCCGGCTTTAATCGTATTATCTGTACCTGAGCTTTCAGCGCATATGTTTGTGTTCTATTTCGGAATAGTCGCTGATATTACACCGCCAGTTGCGCTCGCAGCATTTGCGGCAGCAGGGGTGTCGGGAGGAGAGCCGCTTAGAACAGGGGTGCAATCCGCCAAGCTAGCAATCGCCGCGTTTATCATTCCATACATTTTCGTGCTCTCACCTGAGCTCATGATGATTGATACGACATGGCAAAGCCTTCTCTGGGTGCTCTTTACATCCTTAACGGGCATGATTAGTATTGGCGCTGGTATGATTGGTTACTGGTACCGTCGTACACATATTGTTGAGCGGATCGCAGCTGTAGCGGCAGGTGTGATGCTCATCTATCCGGAAGGTTCAACAGACCTTGTTGGACTTGGACTCTTTATTGCCCTCCTTGCACTTCAACTGTTGATTAAGCAAGATGAGAAAAAAGAAGTTGCGAATGCTTAAGAAGTCGCTCAGCGTATGAGCGGCTTTTTCTATGTAAAAATGCTCGTATCTCCTGATTCCCGGTAATGGGAGAGTGTGTTATGATGAAAGCGTCGTCATAAATAGAATTTTATTGAAGAGAAAGGACTTCTCTTCTTTTTATCGAAGTGGAACCTGTTAGCTTATACTCTGAAGGAGGATCACAATGGATTATCGAATTGAACGAGACACAATTGGAGAAATCAAAGTACCAGCAGATAAAATGTGGGGTGCACAGACGCAACGAAGCAAGCAGAACTTTAAAATCGGCAATGAGCAAATGCCGCTTGAAGTAGTAAAAGCATTTGCAATGTTGAAAAAGGGCGCAGCACTCGCAAATCAGCGTCTTGGTAAGCTTGAAGATGTGAAAGCTGAAGCCATTGTGAAGGCAGCGGATGAAGTCATTAATGGGGATCATAATGAACACTTCCCACTCGTTGTATGGCAGACTGGAAGTGGAACGCAGTCCAACATGAATATGAATGAAGTGCTCGCATTTCGTGCGAATGAACTTTTACAGGAACAGGGGAGTGAAGAACGTATTCATCCAAATGATGACGTGAACAAGTCCCAATCTTCCAATGATACGTTCCCAACAGCGCTGCACGTTGCGGCTGTTCTTTCTGTTGAGGATCATCTTTATCCAGCTCTTATTGAGCTGAAAGAAACGCTCTATCAAAAAATGCAGGACAATGAACATATTATTAAAATTGGACGTACGCACCTTCAAGATGCAACGCCACTTACGCTCGGTCAAGAAATTAGTGGCTGGCATCGTATGCTTGTGAAGTGTGAGAATATGCTTCTTGAAAGTGTGAAATACATGAAGGAGCTTGCGATTGGTGGAACAGCGGTAGGAACTGGACTAAATGCCCATCCGAAGTTCGGAGACATGGTAGCGGAAGAAATTAGCAAAATGACGGACAAGACGTTCGCATCAGCTGAAAATAAATTCCATGCGCTTACAAGTCACGATGAAATTGTCCACGTACATGGTACGCTAAAGGCGCTTGCGGCGGATCTAATGAAAATCGCAAACGACGTGCGCTGGCTTGCAAGTGGCCCACGCTGTGGAATTGGTGAACTGACAATTCCAGCGAATGAGCCGGGAAGCTCCATCATGCCAGGAAAAGTAAACCCTACACAGAGTGAGGCGCTTACGATGGTAGCGGCTCAAGTGATGGGGAATGACGCAACAATCGGTTTTTCAGCGAGTCAGGGGAACTTTGAATTAAACGTCTTTAAGCCAGTTATTATTTATAACTTCCTGCAGTCATCGCGTTTACTCGCAGACGGAATGAAGTCCTTTAATGATAAGTGTGCAGTAGGTATTGAGCCGAATAAAGAAGTCATTCAAGATTACTTGAAAAATTCGCTTATGCTTGTAACAGCTTTGAACCCGCATATCGGTTATGAAAATGCGGCAAAAATTGCGAAAAAAGCGCATGAAGATGGTACAACGCTACGTGAATCAGCTCTTGAGAGCGGCCTTCTGACAGCGGAGCAGTTCGATGAGATCGTTCGTCCTGAAGATATGATTGCACCAAAAGAATAAATCAAAAAGCGGGATCCCAGTGATCCCGCTTTTCGTTTCTTTCAGGAGTGGAAAGCGGTTACACTTTCCGGGGTAAAATGGCCATGATGCCTTTGTAGATCAAGACAAGTGCAAATAGCAGCGCTGCTAGAAAGCCAACAACTTCGAAGACCGGATTAAGACTCTCGAGGAATGAATCTGCTTCAGACAAACGAAGTAATGCAAACCCAGCAATCATAGCGGCTACGAAAAGCAATGTTCGATCCAACATATCAGCACTCCCTTTGAAAGAAATATTTTTATTGCCCTACAAATATATGCGGAGGGAGACGAGCGAAGAACTAATTTTTTAGGGGGGTCTGGCTCCTGTCTGACCCCCTACACATACATTTGTCCTCCTACAAAAGACAAAGTCCAAAATAAGAGAAAATTTTCGTTTTGTTGACGGAATCAATGGATGGGAAACGTCTATATAAGTGAAAGAGCTAGTGAGGTGAAACAAGTTGACGGAATCAATTGTAGAATGGCAGACAGAAGAAGGGTTTCGAGAGGTGGTAAGTCGCTATGCAAATGCACTCTATGCCGTTTCTTATAGTGTTCTTGGGGACTACCATCTCGCCCAAGATGTTGCGCAAGAAGCATTTATAAAAGCCTACTTGAAGCGCCATTCACTGGACAATCCAGAGAAGATAGGAAGCTGGTTAACGAGTATTGCTCGAAATCTAAGTCTGGATTTAAAAAGAAAACGAAAGCGGATGGTACAAGTGGTGGAGCAGTCGTTTCAAGAAAAGGCAATTTTTCAGTTGCTTGAAACGAAAGAAGTAGAAACAAGCGACCTTGTTTGGCAAGCGCTATATGAACTGAAAGAAGATGTTCGAACTTCTGTTGTTCTTCATTACATGGGAGGGTATTCGATGGCAGAGATTGCTTCCATGTTAGCTTGCTCCACCTCTGCAATTGAGAGTCGAATTCGAAGAGCTAGAGCAAAGATGAAAAAGGAGATGAATGAGATGGTTGAAAAGAATTTAAGTGAGCAAAACGTTGGGGAAGAATTTGAGCGAAAAGTATTTAAAGAACTGCGTCTTCGCAGTGCCTTATTCGATCAAGTGGAGTTAACGAACGCTAATTTCATGAATTCAAACTTAGCTCAATCGATATTTACTGATGCTTATATGGTAGAAGCGACGTTTACAAATATGAATATGTGCGGAATTTCATTTCGAGATATTGATCTTAGTGACCTAAAAGTCGAGGATGCCCAAATGGGTGGCGCGGTTTTTCGAAATATTGGGTTACCACCTAAAGATCATTTTGCAGCGGGAAGAAGAGAAGAGCACATGCCGATTCTTTTTGAGAAATGTGACCTTCATGGGAGCACATTGACAGGTTGTAATTTAAAAGGTGTGAAGGTGGAGAAGTCAGAAGTGGAAGGCATGACGATTGACGGGATTTCGGTGGAAGAATTGTTGAAAGTTTATAAGGAGAAAAAGAGTGAGTGAGCTGCTTATTAGTTAGGATCATAAAGGCGAAGTAAATAATAAGGATGTAGTGCAACACTTTAAAGCGGTAGGGGTCAGGCTCGTACCTGACCCCTACCGGCGCACCACCGCAAAAAAAGCCGCTGATTCAACACCGAATCAGCGGCTTTTCCTTATTCTTTATTCCTTACTTCCACTCTGTTACTTTATCTGTATCTGTCACGAACATGAAGATCTTACCTTTGTCCATTTCGTCTTCATAGCGCTCAGATTCTTCTTTCGAAAATCCGATTTCTTGCATTTTGCTGCGCAGTTCGTCGCCTTTTTTACTAAATACGTTCTTCAGGCTGCTAAGCCCCATTTCTTTTTTACCGATCGTGTTTGCATCAACACCGTCTGCAACGCGATTTGTGCGGTCATCGTCATGGGAAAGCACGTAGATGTCATCTTTTGAGACGCCGATATTGCTTAGCTCCTCGATATCACTTTTTAGTTTCTCATCGTTTTGATATTCACGTACTACTGGTCTACTCACAATATTGCCTCCTTCAAAGATTAAAATCCTGTTTTTTTGATTACACGAGTACTATTCACGCTATAAGAGAGTTCTAAACGAGAAATTTGCACATCAATGTGCTGCTTTTTTAAGATATAGTAAGGCATAATAAGTTCAAATGGTGAAGTGATAGGGTATAGATAGAATAGAAAAAGATTATTGGAGGCGATCAAAGTGAGTTCAGAACAATTAGGCGTGAAAGAAGGGAAACTTGCTCCCTGTCCAGATAAACCAAACTGCGTATCGAGTCAAAGTACTGACGAGAAACATGGGATGAAGCCAATTCCGTATAACGGGACGGCAGAAGAAGCATTAACAAAGTTAAAAACAATCCTAACCAATCGAAAGCGCACTGAAATTGTAGAAGCTGATACACACTACATACGTGCGGAGGAGAAGTCAAAACTGTTTAAATTCGTTGATGATATCGAATTTTACATTGATACAGCAAGCGAAAATATTCATTTTCGTTCCGCTTCTCGGACCGGCTACTCAGATATGGGTGTTAATAAAAAGCGGATGAATGAAATAAGAGAAGCGTTTCAGAATGCATAAAAATAGCAGGTGCCAAGTTAGGCACCTGTTGTTTTTTAATTAAAAATCATTCGCTTCCTCATTTTCTTCTTCAAGCGTATCTTCATTCTCGTCTTCTCGTTCTGTTTCCTTACGTTCTGAAGATAAAAACCAGCCGCCAAGGGCAATGGCAACTAGGACACCCCAGAACGTGATTTTCCACGCTGTTTCTTTCGGGAAATCTTCTGCGAGGATGCCTAGGTTTGGATGCGCAAGCGTATAGACAGCGAGCTTTACACCAACCCAGCCGACAATCGCAAACGCTGCGGTTTCTAACCCAGGCTTACGATGCAAAAGCCTCACAAAATAATTTGCAGCGAATCGCATAATAATCAGCCCAACAATTCCTCCTGTTAAGATCACAAGGAATTGACCACCATCCATGCCACCAATTCGAGGTAAATTTGTATTTGGAAGCGTTAATGCTAAGGCGACGGCCGCCAAAATGGAATCAACTGCAAAAGCAATATCAGCAAGCTCTACTTTTAGAACGGTTGTCCAAAAGCCAGCCCCTTGCTGAGAATTCTTTTCCTTTTTGCTTTCTTTTCGATCGTTTAAGAAAAACTTTTTAACAAGATGATTTAAACTGAGAAACAGCAAGTAAATGGCGCCAATGGCCTGTACCTGCCAAATATCGACGAGAAAAGAAATGATGAAGAGAGAGCCAAAGCGAAAGACAAATGCTCCGCCAAGTCCATAAAACAAGGCTTTTTTGCGCTTTTTGGGATCAAGGTGCTTTACCATAATGGCCATGACGAGTGCATTGTCTGCTGCTAGCACCCCTTCAAGACCGATTAAAACGAGTAGCACCCAGGCATATTCCAGTAAAAGACCAACATCCATGGTTATCTCTCCTTTACCTTCTCATTAGTATTCCCAGATGGACAGGACCATACTAGAGAATACATGCTTAAAAAGGGAGATCTATCCTGAGTAGGATTCAGTTCTGATAAAGATGAACGTTAATCGTTTTGAAATCGAAGAAAAATGGTATAAGGTAAGGAGTGGAGGTGGAAGTATGCGTTTAGAAAATAAGAAAATCATTAGTCTTGTTCATCATGAATATGAAGATCTAGAGCTAACCTATCCTTATTATCGTCTTATTGAAGAAGGCGCAACGGTTCATTACGTTGGTGAGAAAGCAGGAGAGAAGTATGTTGGAAAATACGGTGTACCGGTCGTTTCCGATTATGCTTATGCAGATATTAACCCTGCAGACTACGACGCGATTCTTGTTCCAGGTGGCTGGGCACCAGATAAAATCCGCCGTTTCCCGGAAGTATTAAAAATGGTACAGCATATGGAAGAAAATAAGAAACCAATCGGCCAGATTTGCCATGCCGGATGGGTCTTAATTTCTGCTAAGGTGTTAGAAGGAAAGAAAGTAACGAGTACGCCAGGCATCCGTGATGATATGGAAAATGCCGGCGCTACGTGGATTGATGAGCCTGTTGTTGTTGATGGTCATCTTGTATCTGCGCGTCGCCCGCCGGATCTTCCACAGTACGGAAAAGCCTTTGCTGACCTTTTAGCGAAATAATAGTGAAAAAGCGCGCGTCTCAATTGAGGCGCGCGCTTTTAATATTATTCTGTCACTTGATCTAACTTTCCAGTTGCAGGGTCAATCACAAGTCCGTGAACAGGAAGGTCTTTTGGAAGTAGTGGATGATTCTGGATCATCGAAACGCTATCGCGTACGCCGTCTTGAACCGTTGTAAAACCTTGGAGCCAAGAATGAAGATCGATTCCAACGTGTTTCATGGAAGCGACCACTTCTTTTGTTACGCTATCTTCCATTTTATGAAGAAGCTCATCTGGATTAACTTTCCCCATGCCACAGTCGTGGTGGCCAATGACCCATACTTCCTCAGCCTGAAGTTCATAGACCGCTACAAGAATACTGCGCATAATACTACCGAATGGGTGACTCACCACAGCGCCAGCGTTTTTTACAATTTTCACGTCACCATTTTTTAAATTCATTGCGCGTGGAAGAAGTTCCACAAGACGCGTATCCATGCAAGAAAGAATGACGATTTTTTTGTCTGGCAGGCCAGTTGTCTCAAACGGAACATATTCCTTGTTATTTACAAATTCCTCATTAAATTTCAGTACTTCATGAAGAGTATCCATTGGTTAATCTCCTTCTTAACTAATTTTTTTCATTTCGTTTGTAGTTTGGTACACTAGGGATAAAAGATCCTTCACTAAAAGGAGTTTACTGATATGAAAGATATCCCGATTGATCAGCTGATTCAGCAAATGAATACGCGTATGAAACAGCTTACTTATAACGTTGAAGAAAATGATGCGGATGTAAACGGCATTCGTGAAGAGCTCATTGCGATTAAAACGTACTGCGACATGCTACTGCAGGCATCTGGAAGCAGTCGTCCAAAGACTCCTTCTGCACCTGCCCCTAAGCCGCTCCAACAAGCCGCACCCGTTCAACAATCTCTTGCATCAAAACCGATGAAAGACGATAATGCGAACGAAGATTCAATCTTTGACTTTTAACGAAAAGCCGCCCATGAGCGGCTTTTTGTGTGCCGTTTTAGACGCCGAACGCTTTCGGATACACCACTTCTCCGCTAATCTCTTTAAGCGCATCCTTTTTAAGTTCTTTCACCATAAAAGCATCTCCTGCATCAAACGGCCCCGAGATGTTCTTTTCAGAAGCAGGAACGAAACCGAATCGCGGGTAATATTCCTTGTGACCAAGGACCATAACGTGTCGGTATCCGAGCGAAGTTGCTCTCATCAAACCATCTTGAATGAGCATGCTCCCGATTCCTTCCTGCTGTAACTCAGGCACGACTGCGACAGGAGCAAGCGCAAGGGACGTGAGGTTTTCTTTTTCTGTTGAAATGGTGATTTCACTAAAAAGAATGTAGCCGACTGGATCACGTCGATTATGTAGCGCCACAAGAGAAAGCTCCGGGACAAAGTATGCAGAATCCCGAATCTCTTTAACCAGCGTTACTTCATCTTCTCCACCAAACGCTTTTTGTAAAATGGTTGAGATTTCCTCATGATCCTGTAACTTCTCTTCACGAACTTCAATCATGTTTCCATCTCCTTTTCTCTATCTATTTTTTCAAAAATGAAAATAAAAAGCAACAATATAGTCGTTCTCCCACTATTTCCCGGGTAACTCATTTTATTTAAGTAAAGGGAGCGCACGAAAAAAGCCCTCGAACGCATCGAGGGCTTTTTACTACTTATTGGAAAAATGGATATTGACGACGTTCTTGCTGAACAGATATCCATTTCACAGTTGTAAATTTATCAAGAGCCCATTCGCCGCCAAAACGGCCAAGGCCTGATTCTTTTTCGCCACCGAAGGCCATGTGCGCTTCATCGTTTACCGGCTGGTCATTAATGTGTACCATGCCCGTTTCGATTTGATGCGCAACCTGAACACCGCGGTTTAAGTCACGAGAATGAACAGAGCCACTAAGGCCGTATGGAGAACCATTTGCAATTTCAATCGCTTCGTCTACCGTACTAAATTTAATGATTGGCGCAACGGCACCGAAAATTTCATCTTTCGCAATTGGCATGTCATTCGTTACGTTCGTTAAAATAACCGGATGCATCACATTACCTTCGACTTCGCCACCAAGAATTTTCTCAGCGCCTTGCTCAAGTGACGTGTTAAGCGATTCTTGAATACGTTCAACAGCATCTTTGTTGATCAGTGGACCAACAGCTGTTTTCGCGTCAGACGGATCGCCAACTTGAAGGGAAGCGACTTTTTCTTTAAATGCTTCCACGAATTTGTCGTGAATGCTTTCATGCACGATAATGCGGTTGATCGCCATGCAAATTTGACCTTGATGCAAGAATTTACCGAACGCCGCTGATTCAGCTGCCTGATCGATATCGGCATCATCAAGCACGATAAACACGTTGTTACCGCCAAGCTCTAGTGCCGTTTCTTTAATGTTCTTACCTGCTAGTTCGCCGATATGTTGACCAACTTCCGTTGAACCTGTGAAGGAAATCAACTTTGGAATTGGGTGTGTGACGAACGCATCGCCTATCTCAGAACCACGTCCTGCAACGACGTTTAGCACGCCTTTTGGAAGTCCTGCTTCTTCAAATAGTTCAGCGATTAGGAAGCCTGCTGTAACAGGCGTTTCAGATGCTGGTTTAAGAACAACCGTGTTACCAGTTGCGATGGCTGGAGCAACCGAACGCATAGAAAGATGAAGTGGGAAGTTCCACGGTCCGATGACACCGATCACGCCTTTAGGGCTTTTATAAATACGGTTTTCTTTCCCTGGCGTATCAGAAGGGGCGATTTGCCCTTTCATGCGATAAGGGAACGATGCCGACTCTTTCACAACACGAGTGGCTGCCGCCCATTCAACGTTCGCTTTGATCTTCGTACTGCCTGATTCTTTCACAAGCCAGTCAACGATTTCTTCTTTACGTTCCGTCATAAGCGCCGCTACTTTATCGAGAATTTGCTGACGCTTTCCTGGTGTCGTCTGTGCCCATGATTTTTGTGCTTCTTTTGCCGTTTTGTAAGCTTTATCAAGATCTTCTTCAGATGCTGAGTTTAATGTAAAAATTTCCTCACCGGAAAATGGATTATAATTTGTTACAGTTTTGTCACTAGAACCCGTAACCCATTCACCGTTAATATATTGCTTCGTATATGTGTTAGCCATGAGTCATCCTCCTTTAGTGTACGTTAAAGAAGATTCCCGAATGCTTAAAGGATTAAACATACTAGCGCACATGAATGTTTTTCCAACATAAAAACGGCAGGGAAGGACAAATTGATAGTAATCCCTAAAGAAAGGAGGGAGACAGAATGCCGGAACCATTCCCGTTTTTTAATCAAGGGGAAGAGTTGAAAAATGCACATACGTATAACGTTTATGTGAATGACGATTATGTGGGCAATAAAATTTTGTTCTCTCAGTGTGAAAAGATTGAAGATCTGAGCGACTATTTAAATAGTAAAGGTTTCTACAATTTCCAGGCTGAAGCTGAAGGCGATCATTATCACCTGCAAATGACCGAACAAGATCAAGGGGAGGTTGTGAAGGACGAGCTTCACAGCTACCTCCGCCTGCATTAGCGCTGGATTCGCTCCCAAATACGGAGCTTCTGTTCAACCTGTTTCGACGCTTCTTGAGCTTCTTCTACCGTTACTTCTTTAAAACGAATTTTCCCACCAGGAGGAAGCTGGGCAATGAGTGGCAAATCAGGACCAATCACTGTTCCGATCCGCGTGTATCCACCTGTCGTTTGCCGATCTGCAAGCAGGATAATCGGCTGACCGTTCCCAGGGAGCTGGATGCCGCCAAGCGGAACTGCATCTGAAACAACGTTCGCCTCATGATGCGTTTTAAGCTCAGATTGAAGGCGGTAGCCCATACGATTTGATTGCGGCGACACTTCATGAGTCATAGCGAAAAAATCCGAAACGACCTTATCCGAGATTTGCTCATGATGAGGTCCTTTCACAACGCGAACTTCAACATCACGATCATAATCAGGAATCTCGGTGAAAAAGAGCCCGGTTCCTGCTTTTTGTTTTCTAGGCTCACCTACGAGTTCATCACCCTTCTGAAGCGGGCGTCCAAGTCCAGCTGGTTCATAAACGGAGCGACTCCCCATATAGCGACATGATTGAAATCCTCCTGAAACGGTGAGATAAGCGCGAACGCCAGTGCGCGGCTTTCCAAACTCAAGCACCTGTCCTTTTTTTATAAGTAAGGATTTCCATAGCGGAATCCGCTTTCCATTGATCATCGGAGATAAATCGCCTCCCGTTACAGCGATCACAAAAGATTCTTGTGCAATTAATTCTGGCCCCTGCATCGTCACTTCAAGACCCGCCGCACCTCGTTCGTTGCCAACCAAAAGATTACCAACCTGAAGTGCGAAGCGGTCAAGCGCTCCAGATGCCGGAACCCCGTACTTCAAATACCCGACACGACCTAAATCTTGATAGGTTGTATACAATCCTGGTTTATCGACTGAAAATAATTTCACCGGTTTCCGACCCTTTCCATCTCAATATTTTCTTCCGTCAACCGTTTCCGAAGCGCCTTAATAAACGCAAGCGCTGACGACTCGTCTCCGTGCACACAAACCGTATCCGCTTCAATTGAAATAATCGAGCCATCCACGGCTGTTACGGTTCCTTCTTTCACCATTTGAATCACCTGTTCGATCGCCGCTTGCTCATCTCGAATCATCGCATTTTTTTCAACACGTGGGGTAAGCGAACCATCAGGCTGATACGTTCTGTCGGCAAACACTTCTGAAGCATAAGGAAGTGCAGCATCCTGCGCAGCGCGAATAAGCTCTGAATTAGCAAGGCCGAATAGAATCAGCTCTGAATTAAAATCTTTTACGGCCTGCGCAATGGCGTTTGCGAGTTCGGGATCTTTAGATGCCATATTGTAAAGCGCACCGTGCGGTTTGACGTGCTGAAGGGGAACTTCATGTGCGCTGCAGAACCCGTGCAGGGCTCCGATTTGATAAAGAACGAGCGAGTACGTATCCTCTGGTGTAATGTTCATATTGCGACGGCCAAAACCAACTAAATCAGGAAATCCGGGGTGCGCCCCGATACCAACATGATGCTCTTTCGCCCATTCCACCGTTTTATTCATAATATGCGGGTCACCGGCATGATAGCCACATGCAATGTTGGCGGAAGAAATGAGCTCAAGCACCTGTTCATCCTGACCAACAACATAAGTACCAAAGCTTTCCCCAAGGTCACTGTTTAAATCAATGCGAAATGTCATTCGGAGTCCTCCCTGCGTTCAAGTTCGTACGTGCCATCCTCAATTTCTCGTTGAATGCGCTTAAATTCATCTTCAGTAATCGATGTAAACCGCAAATAATCACCCTGCTCAAACAGAAATGGCTCTTCTTTTTCCGCATCAAAAAGCTTTAACGGCGTGCGCCCGATAAGATTCCAGCCGCCAGGTGAATCGAGCGGATATATCCCAGTCTGACTTTCAGCAATACCAACCGATCCAGCCGGAACAGACTTCCTTGGATTTTCAAGGCGCGTCATCGCGAGTCGTTCATCAACTCCGCTTAAGTAAGGAAAGCCTGGTAAAAAGCCGATCATGTTAATGAGGTAGTGGAGCTTTGTATGTAAGTCGATCACTTCTTTGTTGGAAAGGTTGTTGGCAGCTGCGAGATTTTCAAGGTCCGGACCATAGTCGCTTCCGTAAACGGTTGGAATGGTAATCACTGTATTCGTTTTCTGTTCATTTGCGTCAATTTCGTTCGCGATAGGTTGAAGGACGTTAGTCATTTCTTCATACGAAAGCTTCCACGGATCATAGTAAACGGCGACAGAGTCATAGGCAGGTACCCATTCCGTAATGCCAGTATGATGGTGGTGTAGCTTTTGACAAAACGATTGAATTTTATTCGTAAGGGCAGTTGAAATGTCTTCATGAAAACAGCATTTCACAGCTGCTTCACCGAGCGGATAAAAGGTGATCTTCATGACGCTTTCTCCTTTCATGTTGATCATTATGTGATTAAGAATAAAACTTCGACACAATTCTGCTTTTTCAGCGGTTGTCTGTTACTTTAAGTTTACCGAAATTTCAAAAAGACAACAAATTATCCATGGAAAAAAGCGCTATAGGCTTTATAATGAAGGTACACACTGATCAACAAAGGAGATCGCTATGAAATTACATACTGCACGCTTTGGAGAAATGGACGTCACCGAAGAACGTCTCGTCACGTTTGAAAGTGGCATCCCTGGCCTTGAGCACTTTACAACTTACTGTCTATTACCCGCCGATGACAATGATGAGTCTCCTTTTTACTTTTTACAATCAACAGAAGAAAGCGGCCTGTGCTTTTTCCTCGCAGATCCGTTTTCCTTTTATCCAAATTATGAAGTAAACCTTGACGATAGCACGCTTGCCCAGCTTAATTTAACCGATCCAGCCCATGCGCTCGTTCTTTCCATTCTTACTGTTCAGGGTTCATTAAAAGAAGCGACAATGAATTTAAAAGCACCGCTTATATTTAACACCGAAAAACATACTGGAAAACAACTTGTCTTAAAACAGGAGTATGGCATCAAAGAACCTCTCTTAAAGCAAGTGAACACAGAGGAGGCGGAGTAAATGCTCGTACTTGGACGTAAAAAAGGCGAATCGATTGTGATTAATGATGAAATTGAACTTAAGATTATTAGCATTGATGGTGACACCGTTAAGCTTGGTGTAGAAGCGCCGAAGAACATTGCCATCCACCGAAAAGAAGTGTATGAAGCCATTCAGTCAGAGAATAAGCTTGCGGCGATGCAGGAGTTTAGCCTGGAGGATTTGAAGGAGTTTCAGAAGAGTAACAGTTCAAAGGGACCGAAGTCATAAGACGGAGGTTCTTTTTTGTCCTCCGAGAAGGTGTATCCTTCTTAACCTGAATTATAAGCAAAACGATAATTATCGCTAGAGCTTGAGATAAATCCAAGTTTTTCTAAATATTTTTCAGATAACTATTAAACATCCTAAAATGCCTGCCGATAATAGTGGTGTTAGGAAGTCCAAACGGATGTGGATTTTCTTGATAAAACCAATTACATGGAGGTAGATTTAGGGATGATTATTAATCACAACTTAGCAGCAATGAACACGTACAATCAGATGGGTGCGAACCAATTGAACGCATCTAAGAACATGGAGAAACTTTCTTCAGGACTAAGAATCAATAACGCAGCAGATGATGCAGCCGGGCTTTCAATTTCTGAAAAAATGCGCGCACAAATTCGTGGGCTTGATCAAGCTTCACGTAATGCTCAAGATGGAATAAGCCTATTGCAAACAGCAGAAGGTGGATTGAATGAAGCGCATTCTATTCTTCAGCGTATGCGTGAATTGAGTGTACAGGCAACTAATGATACTAACATTAGTGAAGATCGTGCCGCAATTCAAACTGAATTAGATGAGCTTACTTCAGAACTAGGAAATATTAATACTCGAACTGCATTTAACAAGCAAAACCTCCTTGATGCTTCTTCCGGATCTGCTACTGATGGGCAGATAACTCTACAGGTTGGAGCTAACACTACAGAGACAATGGTTATGGATTTTTCTAAAAAAGGTATTAACCTAACTGAAATTGTAGGAACTGATTTGACAGGTTTATCTGTTGCAACATCCACTGATGCTGATGCTTCTCTTCAAGCTATCGAAACAGCTATCCAAGACGTAAGTGCTGGTCGTTCTCAAATTGGAGCTTATCAAAACCGACTTGAACACACTATCAATAATCTTGGCACAAGTTCTGAAAACTTGACTGCTGCTGAATCTCGTGTCCGCGACGTAGACATGGCAAAAGAAATGATGGACTTCACTAAGAACAACATCCTTAACCAGGCGTCACAAGCAATGTTGGCTCAAGCTAATCAAAGTTCTTCTGCAGTGCTTCAGCTGCTAAGATAATTGATTGAACAGGGCGTCTTATCTGGTAACGGGTAAGAGCATAACCGGGTGAATTGTTGGAACTTCCTGAAGCTTGATTCCCCACAACGTGACTGGAAACGGTGAGCGTGAAGGGTTGAAAAGAATCAAGATTGGATAATCAGCAGCCAAGCTCCTGTCTCGAAAGAGTGGAGAAGGTTCAACGACTAGGATAAACCATCTAAGGCGAAAGCTATGGTGATGAAATCCGTAGGGTGGCAAACGCCATTCGAAGTGCCCGGCCCTTTCGAACACGAGAGGTGAAGATATAGTCTATTCTGTCTCCGAAAGGAACAGCGGCAAAGCAAGCCAACCAACAGCCACAAGCTGTACTACAACTTCTACGTTAATTTACTCACAAGGTGGTCTTCAATTGAAGGCCACCTTTTTTAAAACAAATTGATACGGAATTGGAGAGTAGCTGATGGAACTAAGAGACGTTTCAATCACACCTATTGGACCAACTAAATTAACTCAAATAAAGAATACTGAAATGAATAAGACGGTCGAAAAACATGAGGTAGTAGAAAAAGTTTTATCAAAAGAAATCGTCGAGCACCACATCAACTCCCTAAATAACTACCTCGAACCATCTCAAACCTCACTCAAATTCCAACTCCACGACAAACTAAACGAATACTACGTCCAGATTATAGACACAAAGACAGATGAAATCATTAAAGAAATCCCTTCAAAAAAGTTCCTTGATCGCTACGCGGCAACGGCTGAGCTGTTGGGCTTTATGGTCGATCAGAAAATCTAACTGGTTGAACTCTCTGTGGAGGGTTCTTTTTAGGTCTTTTTACACCTTAAACAATTCACTCCCCCTGCCGATAGTATCAATAGAAGGTATGAACGGAGGAGATGTTCATGAGAATTTCCGGGTTAGCGACGGGGATGGATACAGATCAGATGGTAAAGGATCTCATGATGGCGGAGCGAATTCCGCTCGATAAATTGTCTCAAAAGAAGCAAACGATGGAATGGCAGAAGGAATCTTATCGTGAATTAAATACGATGATGTCGGATATGCGAAGCATGGCTTCATCGATGCGGTTGCAGTCTGGTTACAATGCTTTTAAAACCGTTTCATCTAACACAGGAGCGGTTACTGCTACAACGACATCTACCTCTGTCCCAGGTTCTTATTCGGTTACCGTTAACGAACTCGCTCAAAGCGCCAAGTTTACATCTGGACAGGCCATTCAAAACGAAGCGGGCAGTGCGGCGAAGGGAACAGATAAATTGCTTCAAACAGGTGAAGCGGATACGACGCTTCAGCTTACAAATAGCAAAGGGCAAACGGCTTCCATTACGATCACTGCGTCAGACACATTTAAAAGTCTCGCAGAAAAAATAGCCGGTGCGACAGATGGTACGACTGGTGAATCACTTGGCTTACGAGCAAGCTTCGATGACACGATCTCTCGCTTCTTCATTTCATCGAAAGCAATGGGCGGAGATGAGTCCTTTTCGCTCGGATTCAGTGATCCAACGGTAGAAAGTCGTATTCTCGGAGGCGCTGCCAACACTGCACAAGGGAAGTATGGTTCTGTGACGTTTGATGGGATTGTTGTTGATAACTTGAAAACGAATACCACAACGATCAATAATCTAAAGCTTGATTTCGTTCAAAAAGGGACTTCCACCGTTTCGGTTCAAAGTGATGTTCAGGCTCCTTTTGACATGATTAAGAATTTTGTTGAGAAATACAACGAGTTCATTGATAAAGCGCAGGGGATGCTGACTGAAAAGCGAAATCGCGATTTTCCACCGCTCACAGATGCACAAAGAGAAGACCTTAGTGAGAAAGAGATTGAGCTTTGGGAAGAAAAGGCGAAGAGTGGGATGCTTCAAAGTGATGCGACGGTTCGAGGGATTGTGAGTGATCTCCGCAATGCCTGGATGTCACCGGTTAGCGGAATTCCGGCAGGTGAGCTTAGCATGCTTTCGCAAGTTGGGATCAATACCGGTTCTTATCAGGATGGAGGCAAGCTCTTTATTGATGAAGCGAAACTTAAAAGTGCTCTGGAGCAAAAGCCAGATCAGGTCATGAATCTGTTTACGAGCGGCACAGATGGAATTGGCGATCGTCTTTACGATTCCGTGAACAAAGGGATCGATCAGCTAGGAAAAAAAGCAGGTACGCCAGGAACGCTTGTCGATAGTAGCTTTCTTTCAACGAGATTAAAAGATTTAGATGAACAGATGGAAAACTGGGAAGATAAGCTCGTGACGATTGAAGATCGGTATTGGAAACAGTTCTCTGCGCTTGAAACGGCGATGAGTCAACTTAATCAGCAAAGTGCATGGGTACAACAAAACTTACTTGGGGGGATGTAAAATGAGAAGAATTGATGCGTTAAATCAACTGCATGTGGTGACAAATCAAATTGCAAAATCACTTGGTGAAATCAATCCATCCATGAATGAAGATGGTACAGAAAAGCTTGACGGTATTAATCATATGATCACACGTCGTGAGGAAACAATTAAACTATTAGACGAAGCGATGGAGACAGAAGGCAAGGATTGGACGGAAGATGAGCAAGGACTATTACAACAGCTAAGCGCTCTTGAAGAAATGATTCAACCTAAGTTGTCGGAGCTTTATTCAGCTTTTTCGGATCAAATGAGACGTTTCCAGCAAGGAAAAGCAGCATCTAATAATTATAAGTCAAAGACAGCTGCATATACGGACGGCGCCTTTTTCGATCAGCGTAAATAGGAGGGATTTTTATGGCTATGAAAAATCCATATCAAATGTATCAAACTAATGCGGTCGCAACGTCATCGCCTCAGGAATTAACGTTAATGCTCTATAACGGCTGTATCAAATTTATCCGTTTGTCCAATATCGCGATGGAAAAAGGCGATATGGAAGCGAAGAACACGAATATCATTAAAGCGCAAAACATCCTTTATGAATTGCGTTCGTCCTTAAATATGGAGGTGGAGCTCTCCCAAACGATGGATGCGCTCTATGAGTATATGATTTCACAGCTTGTAACGGCGAATATTCAAAATGATACGAGCATTTTAAAAGAAGTCGAAGGCCTTGCGGAAGAGTTTCGAAATACGTGGAAGCAAGCGATGGAACAGGCCAAGAAGTAAGTTAAACAAAGAGGGTGAAAGCAATGGAAAAAACATCTCTGTTCGGTGTGCTCCTCGGTTTTTTCGTCCTAGTTGGCGGATTAATTCTCAAAGGTGCAAATCCGGCTGCTCTATTAAATCCCGCTGCCCTCGTGATTATTTTTGTTGGGACAGCGGCAGCACTACTTATCGCATTTCCATTTAACGAGATTAAGAAATTCCCAACATTATTAAAAATTATCTTCTCCAATCAGAAGCTTCTTACCGAAAAAGAGCTAATCCCGATGTTTCGTGAATGGGCAACCGTTGCTCGTCGTGAAGGCCTCCTTTCCCTTGAAAATAATCTTGAAGAGATTGATGATGATTTTCTAAAAGGTGGCTTCCAAATGGTGATTGATGGTCATTCACATGAAGCGATTGAGGAAATTTTAGTAGAAGATATTGAAGCGATGAAAGAACGTCACAGGATGGGAGCGGGGATCTTTACTCAGGCTGGTACGTATGCCCCGACGCTCGGTGTTCTTGGAGCGGTTGTTGGTCTTGTTGCAGCACTCAGTCATCTAGGTGATATGGAGCTCCTTGGAAAGTCGATTGCGGCGGCGTTTATCGCCACGCTTTTTGGGATTTTCACAGGTTACGTTCTCTGGCATCCGTTCGCAAATAAGTTGAAGCGTAAATCCAACGCTGAGGCCCGTATTAAAATGATTATGCTTGAAGGTCTTCTGGCAGTTCAGTCAGGCGCATCGCCCCGCATGGTAGAAGACAAGCTTCTCGTCTACTTGCCAAGTAAGGAACGAAACCTTGACACTGAAAAGAAATCAAGTCAATCAGAGGTAGAAGGAGTAGGCGCTGATGCGTAAGAAGAGACATGAGGAGCATGAGGATCACGTCGACGAAAGCTGGCTCATTCCATATGCCGATATGTTAACGCTTCTACTTGCTCTTTTTATCGTTCTTTTTGCGGCAAGCACGGTTGATGTAAAAAAGTATGAAGCCATTACACAATCCTTTCAAGAAGTGCTAAGTGGGGGCACCGGAATTTTAGAAGGCGAACCTGCCATGCTCGACCCAGAAGATGGTTCCTTTGTAGGCATGACGGATGAGTCTGAAAAAGAAGAGGAACAAGAGGACGATCCGGAAGAAAAAGCGTTGGAACAGGATCAGAATAAGCTTCAGAAATTACAGGGTCGTATTGATGAATATATCGCCGATCAAGATCTTGACTCTTATTTAAAAACGAAGTTAACGGAAGAAGGACTTTTAATTACGATAAAAGAAGCAGCGCTGTTTCAAAGCGGAAAAGCCGTGTTAACAGGAGATGCGAAGCCACTGGCCAAGCAAATTTCAGATCTTCTCGTTACGGATCCACCGCGTCGGATTACGGTTACCGGTCATACGGATGATCGCCCGATTAAAACGTCACAGTATCCATCGAATTGGCACTTAAGTTCTGAGCGCGCGCTTAATTTTATGACAGAGCTATTGAATAACAAGAAGCTTGATCCAAAGTTATTTAGTTTTACAGGATACGGGGAATATCGCCCGATCGATTCGAACAAAACGGAAGAAGGCAGGGCAAAGAACCGCAGAGTTGAAGTGCTCATTCTTCCATACAACGTAGAAAACTAGAATAAGAGGTGAAAGAATGAAACGGATTCTAATAATCTTCCTAACAGCTCTTGGTATTGTCGGGGCTGGGGCTGCTGCAGCCGTGTTTTTTCTCGATATTGACTTAAAAAAAGTGGTGGCGCAGGAAGAGAAAGAACCAACAGCGGAAGAGCTTGCCGCAAGAAGCTTTACGATGGAACCACTCACAACAAATTTATCATCAGATCATTTTGCGATTGTGCAGCTGAACTTGCTAGCTGATCATGAGAAGAGCTATAAAGAACTTGAAGTTCGTAATCCCGAATTAAAAGCGATCGTGATCTCAACGTTAGCCGGTCTTACAAAAGAAGATTTGAAAGGATCTGAAGGTCTTAAAACGTTTGAAGAATCGATCAAAAACGAAGTGAATCAAGTGCTGCATGACGGAAAGGTAGAACGCGTTCTCGTCACGGACTTTAAAATTCAATAAGCGGTTAACTTTTTTCAAGAAATTTCCGATAATAACGGTATAATCCTCAAATTCGGGTACGAATAATAGAATAGGAGTAGTATGATAAACTATCGGAAAGAGGTGACCGGATATGAATATTAATAAACCATCAGCACCACCCATTGTAAACCCTTACGAGAAGCATAATCCTGTTACGAAAGTAGAGCAGGTGAAAAAAGCTCCTCGAGAAGATGAGCTTCAAATTTCAAACAAAGCGAGAGAACTATACGACATGAAGACCGAACAAGACCGTGAAGCGAAAGTAACGGCCATCAAGAAGCAGATTGAAGAAGGTACGTATCGTGTCGACAGTCAAAAGACAGCTGAGAAGCTGTTTGATCAGTGGTTTTAACAGGAGGCGGCCCGATGGGACAGGAACTTTTAGAGGTTATGGGTGAAATGATTCGTCTTCATGAGAAGTTAATCGTTCTTTCTGAAGAAAGACAAGAAGCGTTAATAGAACGAGACGTAAAGCGATTGACAGAAGTCATGAACAAAGAAAAGGAGCTTCTTCAAAAACTTAGTAGTAGTGAAGAGAAGCGGCAGCAGATTACACATAAGCTTGCAGGTAGAACAGACCAAACGCTTAAAGACGTTGTAGGCTTGTTAAGTCCCCCTGTTAAACGAATGGTTGAAAATCGAGCGGCTGATTTAAAAGAAAAAGCGGAAAAACTTCAGCGTATGAATGATGTAAATGAAGAGTTGTTAAGGGATGGGATGGCATTTGTCCATCATATGATTGGTCATTTAACCACATCAAATCAATCGATCACTTACGGCAGGCCCAACCAGAAGCCACTGCAAACACCGCGAGGATATTTTGATACGAAAGCCTGAGGGATCAGGTTGAGAAAGGAACGGATTTGAATGACGTCTACGTTTCATGGATTAGAAGTCGGTAAGAGAAGTCTCTACACGCAACAAACGGCTCTTACGACAACAGGAAATAATATCTCAAATGCGAATACTCCGGGATATTCGAGGCAGCGAGTGGATATGCAATCAACGTCTTCCATACCGTATCCTTATCAAACTGGTAGCTCATCCTCACAGCTTGGGACTGGTGTAAGTGTTGAATCGATCGAACGTGTTCGTTCTGAATATCTGGACAGCCAGTATCGCGAGCGAAATGGTCAATTAGGAGCTGATTCGACAAAGCTTGAAACGCTTCAACAAATCGAAGAAATGACGAGGGAACCAGGCAACGGACTAAGTGCGTCCCTCGATCGCTTCTTCTCAGCGTGGGAAGATCTTGCTTCAAACCCAGACAGTCTTGCGGCTCGTGCAGTTCTTGTGGAACGTTCAGACGAACTGCTATCACAGGGGAAAACGTTAAATGATGGGTTAGCGAGTCTATCTAAAAGTTTGAATGACCAAATGACAGCTGTGAACGATCAGATCAATGCCATCTCTTCACAGATTGATAGCTTAAACAAAGAAATTGCGTTAAAACCTGAAGCGAACGAGTTAAAGGACCGACGTGACCTTTTAATGGATGAAATGTCAGGACTGAACGCACAAAATACTGGAAAACTTGAAGGTCTGAAGCAGTCGCTAAGTGAAGTAGATCATTTTCAAAGTGATCTAAATGAAGTGTTTAATCAACTCATTAATGGATCTGGTATGAATAATCTTATGACAACTGGAGATTCACTAGTTAAAGATGGCAACGGTACGATGCAAAAAGGAAAGGCGATGTTTGATACAAGTGGGACTGGCGATACATTTCTTGAAACAGTCAGTGTGAATCAAGAAGTAAAGGCCAATCCAGCTACGATCGCTGCTTCTTCTACTAATAGTGAAGTGAGTAATGGCGATATTGCCACTACAATAAGCGATTTAAAAAACGAAACACTTTCGTTTGATGTGGCAAATTCAAATGTAAATGCAGAAGCTAGCGTTAGCGACTTTTACGGTATGCTTATTTCAAAAATTGGCGCAAAGTCCCAGGCTTCGGAACGATCTGTGGAAAGTCACCAGGCCGTCTTAAAGTCGATTGATCAAAATCGGATGTCAGTAAGCGGCGTCTCGCTTGATGAAGAGATGTCGAACCTCATTCAATTTCAACATGCTTATAATGCAGCGGCTCGCTATGTCAGCACGACCGATGAGCTTCTTGACGTCATTATTAATCGCATGGGCGTTTAGTAGAAAGGAGATCATCATATGAGAATTACACAGCAAATGCTTAGCTCAAACATTACCTCTCAGCTACAGCAAAATCTCTCACGCTATGAAAAAGCGAATGAACAGGTTTCGACAGGGAAAAGGATCAATACGCCTTCTGATGACCCTATTGGTGTTCAGAAATCTTTGAAACTGGCCTCTCAGCTAGCTGATAATGAGCAATATGAACGTAATACTGATTATGCTCTTTCCTGGATGGAAACAACCGACCAGGCCCTTAACAGCCTCTCTAATGCACTTCAGCGGGCAAATGAGCTAGGCTTACAAGCGTCGAACGGAACGAACTCACTAGAAGATCAGCAAACGATTGCAAAAGAAATTGAACAATTACGCGCTGAGATTCAGGATATTGCCAATACAAAGTTTGATGGAAAGTACATCTTCAATGGACAGAAAACAGATCAACCGATTCAAATTGCAGAGAATGGCGATCTAACGTATAACAACCAGCCACTGATGCAGCGCATGTCTTCTAGCAATACGATTGAAATGAACGTTACGGGAGAAGTGTTTGATGGGAAGGTAAACCTGTTTAAGACGCTTGATCAGCTTTCAAGCGCATTAGCGAGTGGGGATCAGGAAGGTGTTAGCAGTGCACTGGAACAGATTGAAACTGGTAAAGAGCAAGTGTTAAACAGCTGGACTACCCTTGGCGCAAAGCAGTCGAGAGTGGAGGGGATGAATCAACGCTTGAAAGAAGAAAACCTTTCCATACAAACGCTTGTTTCTAAAAATGATGATGTGGATTTTGCCGAAGCCATCATGAAACTTAAAACCGAAGAAAGCGTCTACCAGGCTTCTCTTGCTGCAAGCGCGAAGATCATTCAGCCATCTCTATTAGACTTTCTTAGATAAACAAAATCCCTCTCATGCGAGAGGGATTTTGTTTATCGAATTATCTTTTAATTGTATTGGCAAGCCCCATCATTTCATCGGCCATTTTAATCGCCTGGCTTTGGAATTGGAGGAGTCGCTGTGTGGAGATCATCTCCGTTGTTTCATTCGTTAAATCCACGTTCGACATTTCAAGGTAGCCCTGTCTTGTTTTATATTCTTCTCCATCTAGCGCGACAAGCTCAAGCTCATCATTCTCTTGAAGAGAAAATTCATTTCCTCCAACGTTCACAAGGGATTGAGGGCGATCGATTTTGGCGATGCTGAGCTGAAACGTTTGGTTATTGCCGTTCGCATCCGTCGCTACCAGTTCTCCGGCTTCAGTGATGCTGATTTCGGATGGATTACGATCAAACGTAATCGCATTGCCGTTCGTATCCAGAATCGCGTTCCCACGGCTTGTTACGAGTGAAAACGCTCCGTTTTGATTCTGTATCTCAAATGATCCGTCTCTTGTATAGTTTACGGCATCCCCATTTTGAACGCGAAAATAAACATTTTCTCCTTCAAGCATCATATCCAGATCACGGCCGGTCTCTTGTGCAGATCCTTGTTCATTTCGCAGAGTCGTTAAACCAACTTTTGATCCAAAACCAACGCGAAGGTTTTCGGGCGTTTCTCTTCCAGGCTCAGTTGCTTCGCCAGTTTGATTTGCATATGTTTGGGTTAAGAGATTCTGGAACATCGCTTCTCGGCTTTTATAGCCTGCTGTATTCACGTTTGCGATGTTATTTGCGATCGTATCCATCTTTTTTTGTGTCTGACTAAGTGAAGAAGATGCGGTAGCCATTTGTATATTCAATCGTAACCCTCCTAGTAGACGCGACCGACATCATTTACGGCTTTGTCGATGCTTTGATCGTACGTTTGTAATACTTTCTGATTTGCTTCATATAAACGATACGTGTTCAGCATATCCGTCATTGTTGTCGTCATATCCACGTTCGAACCTTCGAGGTAGCCTTGTTTTACAGCATATTCGGTGATATCAGTTGTTTGAATATTGATTGGCGCATCAGCTTCATCGCCTTCCCATGCAAAAACGCCATTTCCTTGCTGAGTGAGATTAGTAGGGTTATCGGTATAGCCAATCCATAGCTGCTGTTCGTTGCCATTTTCCTCGAGAATCGTGCCATCGTCTGTCACAGTGAACGAGTCGCTCGTTAGTTGAATCGGCTGAAGATCTTCGCCAATTACTTGATCGCCTTCACTTGTCGAAAGAAAACCCTCTTCATCGACAGAGAAATTTCCATTTCTAGTGTAGCGAATCGCGTTATCCTCAAGACGAACACCAAATAGAAGTAGTCCTTTTTTACTATTTTCTGCATCGATTGGGAGATTCTCATCGATAAGCGCCAAATCTGTTTGTTTGCTAGTTTCTTTAAGAGAACCGCTTGAAAAGTTAGGAATGCCTTCTTGCGTATAGACGCCAGATTGGAGCGTGCCAATGGAAGAGTTAGGGGGCGTATTCGTATTTCTTTCTTTCATTAAGTATTCAGGGAAGGAACGGAAAGTTGCTTCATCCTGCTTAAAGCCTGGTGTTTCAGCATTTGAGAGATTATTCGTTAAGAACTGTTGCTTTCGCTCACTTGCCATCATGCCGGACGTAGCTGTATACATGCCTTTAAACATTTTTTCGCTCCCATCGTAGTACGATCGTACGTGTACTTAGAAAATTATACCTCTATTATACCGCTTAGATGTGGGAAAATTAAGTGAAAAAAGTCGTTTTTTAGGTGAAAACACTCATTTACTATTATTTTTGACAATGCTATGCTAACAATATCGAAAAAAATGTCGAATGAGTACATTTTTGGATTTAAAACCAATATTTACCTATAAAAACACATTTATACAAGGAGTGTGGAAAGCTTCGTGAATGTTTTTCAATCGATCAAACCGCTTGAACAAGCATTAAATGCGTCAACCGTTCAACAGCGAACCATTACGTCAAATATATCAAATGTTGATACCCCTAATTACAAACGACAAACCGTTTCATTTCAAGATAACCTGCAGGAAGCTACTAGGAACCTGCAGAGCTACAAATCAAACCCCAAACACGTCCCTTTTAGTAACGAAAAAAATTCATTAAATCCCGTTGTTAAGACCGATCAACGTACAGTAAATCAATCGAATGGAAACAATGTTGACATGGATGTTGAAATGGCAGAGCTCGCGAAAAACCAGCTTTGGTACAATGCGATGGTTGAAAAGACGAACAGCCAATTCCGTGACTTACAAACCGCAATTCGAGGGAGCTAATGAGAATGAATTTATTTAATGGATTCAATTCGAGCGCTTCAGCGTTAACAGCAAATCGCCTTAGAATGGATGTCGTGTCTTCCAATATCGCCAATGCCGAAACAACGCGTTCAGAACTTGTTGATGGTGAATGGCAACCGTACAAGCGAAAAGTAGTAGAGCTAGAGGAAAACTCGTTTGAAAGCAAGCTCCAAAAGGCGATGGGGAACGAATCGTCTTCTACTGGAGTGAAGGTATCAAACATACAAGAAGATAATGCGCCAAATAAGCTTGTTTATAATCCCGCTCATCCCGATGCGAATGAAGAGGGGTATGTAGAGATGCCGAATGTCGATATGGTGAAGGAAATGGTTGATCTTATGTCAGCCTCACGTTCATATGAAGCAAACGTAACGGCGTTAAACGCCACAAAAAGTATGTATATGAAAGCGCTCGAGCTTGGAAAGTAGAGATGTCGAGCATAGGGGGATTATATGAACACAATTAGTGCACTTCAGCAACTTCCAGCTCAGGCAAAGTCTCAGGTTTCTTCAGGAGAGGCAACAGCTGATTTTGGTCAAATGCTACAGGATGCGATTAAACAAGTGAACTATAATCAGGTCGCATCGGAAGAAATGACAAATAAGCTCGTAACTGGAGAAGTTCAGGATGTTCATGAAGTCATGCTTGCAGCACAAAAAGCCTCACTTTCTCTCAATTTAACAGTTGAAGTGAGAAATAAGGTTATTGAATCATACCAGGAAATCATGCGCATGCAAATGTAGCCAATCAGGGATGGATAAAAGATGAACCAACAACTACTGAACTTTAAAAGTCGCTGGCAGGAAACGTGGGGAAGTTATTCCACAAAAACGAAATGGCTGATTGGAGGGACATTTCTCGTCACTCTTCTCCTACTTCTATTCCTTGTTTTTTGGATGTCTAAACCTAATTTAACGCCGATTTATTCTAATTTAACGCCGACCGAAGCTGGTGAAATCAAAGGGGCCATCGAGCAGAAGGGGATTCCCGTAGAAGTTTCCACTGACGGAACAACGATCAGTGTGCCGAAGGATCAGGCGTCTGATTTAAAAGTAAGTCTAGCGGCTGAAGGTATTCCAAAAAGCGGTAACGTTAACTACAGCATCTTTAGTGAAAATATGGGCATGGGGATGACAGATCGCCAATTCGATGTTGTAGAGCGAGATGCGATGCAAAATGAATTGAGTTATTTAATTGAGCAAATTGGCGGTATTCAGGAATCAAAAGTGATGATTACCCTACCAGCAGAAAGTGTTTGGCTTGATGAAACAGGTGAAACAGCTTCTGCTTCGATCGTCCTTACGAGGGATCCTGGCGCTCAGCTTGACCAGGGCCAAATTACAGGCCTTTATCATCTTATAAGTAAAAGTGTTCCGAATCTCCCTGTCGAAAACATTGTCATCATGGATCAGAACGGAACTGCTTTTGATTACGGAGAAAGCGGCGGTGTTGATACAACTTTATCCGCTTACCAGCAGCAAGAAGATATTCGTAACGGCATTGAAAAAGACATGCAGCAGGAACTCCAACAAATGCTTGGCATGATTCTCGGTCAGGATAAAGTGGTTGTCTCCGTCATGGCTAGCGTTGATTTTACGAAAGAAAAACGCACCGAAGATCTTGTTGAACCTGTCGATGAAGAAACAGGTGAAGGCATTGATATTAGCGTTGAAAAAATTATGGAATCGTATTCTGGCGATCAAGCAGCTGCTCAGGATGGAACAGGTACAGATGAAGGCGAAATTCCAAACTATAACGCAGATGATCCGGATGCCCAGGGTGACGGTTCTTATGAAAAAGTAGAAGACCGCATCAACCGTGAAGTGAATCGCATTCATAAGGAGATCGAAGAAAGTCCTTATCTCATTGATGATATTACGATAAACGTTGGTGTAGAGCCACCTGTGGCTGATGATATCACGACGTTAACTGCAGCTGATATAGAAGATATTCGCACTGTCCTTAAAAATGTTGTCCGTACCTCGTTAAGTGAAAGTGAAGTTCCGCTTGATGACGCGGCTCTTGAAGAGCGGATCTCGGTATTTGCGAATGAATTTAAGGGACGGGCCGACTATGAAGAGCCAACAGAAGGCATCTTTTCAACGATGATGGATAGCGTTCCGGCCTGGTCACTTTATACCGTTGCAGGTGGAGTAGGGGTTCTTGTTATAGGAGGAATTTTCCTATTATTCCGACGCCGTGGAGGTAAAGATGAAGATGACTTTATGGAGTTTGAAGAATCTTACAGCGTTCCGGAAGACCATTATTTACCGCGTGAAGAGCGTGAAGTCGATCTGACGCCAGAGACACTTGTCGGAAAAGACGAGATTGAAAGTCTTGCAAAAAATGATCCAGAAGAATTTGTGAAACTACTAAGACTATGGATGAAAGAAGAATAGGAGGGGTTGGATGGTGAGCACGACAGAAGAATTAACGGGAACTCAGAAAGCGGCAATCCTTCTTACTTCTTTAGGACCAGACTTATCCGTACAAACCTTTAAACATTTATCGGAAAAAGAAATTGATCAGCTGGCGCTTGGGATCTCAGAACTTCGAAAAGTAGAACCTGATGAGCGTGAAGCCGTTGTAGACGAGTTTATTCAAATGGTTAAAGCGAAAGACTATATCGCAGTCGGTGGCATTGAATATGCACGGCATGTTCTTGAACAGGCTCTTGGGCCGAAGAAGGCAGAAGAGATTTTGACGCGCTTAAAAGCGAACCTAAAAGTAAAACCTTTTGCGTTTGCACGAAAAGCGGATCCCGATCAAATTTTAAATATTTTACAGCAGGAACATCCGCAGACGATTGCGCTTGTTCTTTCCTATCTTGATGCAAAGCAATCGTCTCAAATTCTTTCCTCGCTGCCGCAAGAAAGTCAGGCGGATGTTGCGCGCCGCATCGCACTAATGGATAGCACATCACCAGAAGTCATTAGTCAGCTTGAGACGATTATTGAAGGGAAACTTAACGCAACGGGCTCTCAAGACTACACATTTACTGGTGGAGTGGAAGCGATTGTTCAGGTGTTGAGCAGCGTTGATCGAAGCACAGAACGAACGATTTTAAGTTCACTTGAAAAAGATGATCCAAATCTAGCAGAAGAGATTAAAAAGCGGATGTTTGTATTTGAAGATATCGTGACGCTTGATGATCGCTCGATTCGCCTTGTGATTAGCGAAGTGAAGGATGAAGATCTCTCCATTGCGTTGAAAGTCGCAAGTGACGATGTGAAGGATACGATTTTCAGAAATATGTCCAATCGCCGGGTCGATACGGTAAAAGAAGAGATCGAATTAATGGGGCCTCTTCGACTACGTGAAGTGGAAGAAGCCCAGACGCGGATCGTTTCCGTCATTCGCTACCTTGAAGAAACAGGTGATGTGATGATTGCGCGCGGCGGAGGAGATGATTTGATTGTCTAACGTCATCCGAAAAACCTCTGGCGAAAAGCGAGCCGTTCCAAAGGTGCTTGAACAGAGAACAGTGACAGAACCAAAACGAAGCCGTATTCTTCCGACGAGGACAATGACAATAGAAGAGAAGAAATCTCAGCTTCTTGAAATGATGATTCGTCTTGAAGATCTCTATCACACGATTCGAACGAGGCTTGGAGAAGAAGAAGCGAATGTGCATCACCATCTAGAGAAAAAGCAGCAGGAAAAAGAACTCGAGTGGCAGGAAATGACGAAAAAAACCGTGCGAGAAGCGGAAGAAAGCGGGTATGCGGCTGGATATGAAGCAGGCATGCAGCAAATTCATTTCGAGTTCGATCAGCAAAAGAAAGAGATGGAACAGATGGTGAATGCCGCTTATGACAAAAAAGAAGAATTAATTCAAAGCGCTGAGCCATTTCTTCTCTCACTAAGCACGGCCATTGCGAAAAAAATTATTATGAATGAATTAGAACAACGTCCTGAAGTGCTACTTGGCATTGTTCAGGATACGCTGAAAAAAGTGCAGGATCGTGGTGAAGTCGTTTTTCAAGTGTCGACAGAAGATTACCAACACGTTATGCCGATGGTGGACGAGCTAGAAAAGCAGTTGGATGTTAACGCAAATCTGAAACTCGTTCCGATGATCGATTTAGAAGTTGGGTCTGGTCTCGTACATACGCCAAGTGGGTCGTACGATATTTCAATTAACAGCCAGCTTTCTGAAATGAAAAAGCAGCTACTAGCAATGTTTGAGGAGCGTACGATCGATGAGCATGAACGTTGAACCTTATCTATCACAAATTCAGGCAATCGAAACCGTTCAGAAATATGGAAAAGTAACGCAGGTCATTGGATTGACAATTGAATCGCTTGGACCAGAAGTGAAGATCGGTGAGCTTTGCTACTTGTACCCAGCGCCATTAAAGGAGCCAATCGAGGCGGAAGTAGTCGGCTTTCGTGAAAATCGTGTTCTCCTTATGCCTATGCATGATTTATCGGAGATTGGCCCTGGGTGTCTCGTGGTGGCAACAGGACAGCCTCTTGAAGTGAGGGTCGGCTATTCACTGTTAGGTGCGATTCTTGATGGACGCGGTAGGCCGCTTGATCAAACAGATCTGCCAGGCGGATTAAAGGCCGTTTCCACAAACCGAAAGCCGCCAAATCCGATGACGAGACCGCGGATTACGACGCCTTTTCAACTTGGCGTTCGTGCGATTGATGGTTTGTTAACAGTTGGGCAGGGGCAGCGGATCGGTATTTTTGCGGGAAGCGGTGTTGGAAAAAGTACGTTAATGGGTATGGCAGCACGAAACTCTGAAGCGGATGTAAACGTCATTGCGCTCATCGGTGAGCGTGGACGTGAAGTAAGAGATTTTATTGAACGCGATCTTGGTGAAGAGGGCTTAAAGAAATCCGTTATCGTTGTAGCAACATCGGATCAACCGCCGCTACAGCGGATTAAGGGTAAACTAACGGCAACGTCAATTGCAGAATTTTTCCGGGATCAAGGAAAAAACGTCATGCTGATGATGGACTCAGTGACCCGATTTGCGATGGCACAGCGAGAAGTAGGTCTTGCGATTGGCGAACCGCCGACGAGTAAAGGCTACACGCCAAGCGTCTTTGCTCTGTTGCCAAAATTATTAGAGCGATCAGGGACGGCAGAAACGGGATCGATTACCGCTTTCTACACCGTTCTCGTTGATGGCGATGATATGAATGAGCCAATTGCAGATGCAGTCCGAGGCATTTTGGATGGGCACATCGTTCTGGATCGAAAACTCGCGCAAAAAGGGCAGTATCCAGCTATTAACGTTCCGCAAAGCGTCAGTCGCGTTATGAAAGAAATCGTAACGCCCGCACATATGAAATCAGCAGAAGAGTTTAAGCGGCTACTTGCCGTCTATGTGTCATCGGAAGATTTAATTAACATAGGCGCCTATAAAGCCGGTACAAACAGCAACATCGATAAAGCAATCTCGATTCATCCAGAGATTGAAAAATATATAAAGCAGGGCATTGATGATCAGGCTTCATTTGAAGAAAGTAAGGATCGGCTACTATCTCGATTTGGAAAGGATGACTAACCATCGCAACTTTTCAATTCCCATTTCAACGAATTTTGGATGTGAAAGAAAATGAAAAGTCTCAGGCTCAGCTCGAAATGGCGGAGTCGCTCAAAGTACAGGTTGATCTCGAGCAGGAAGCACATCAACTTGAAGAAGACATTCATTCCAAGCGACTTCGACTTGAACAACGTCAGTTAGAGGGCCTTCCGATCATCGAGCTTTTAAAAGAAGAAGAGCATATGGCTTATCTCGAAAAGCAGCTTGAACAAAAGCGAAAACAGCTGAGTCAGGTCGAACATAAGGTAAACGAACAACAGGATACCCTTGCTTCAAAAGTAAGAGAAGAGAAAACGTGGCAATCGATCAAAGAAACGAGAAAAGAAGAGTTTTATCACGATATGAAAATGATCGAACAAAATGAACTGGACGATTTAAACACTGTACGAGCGTATATGCTGACAAGAAACGGCTAAGAGGAGTGAGAGAGATGCGAAAGCGACAGAAAAGTTCATGGAAAGAACGCATCATTCACGGTTTTCTTTTGCCGCTTGCCTTTATGGCGACCGTACTGCTCGTCGTTCTGCCGTTTCTTGGCTATGATCTGTTCGCAGTGGCAACTTCACTCACAAAAAAGCCGATCGCTTATGTTGAGAACAATTTAACGGCTGAAGCTACTGATCAAAATGAAGAAGAGCTGCTTAAGAAAGAAATCGATGAGAGAGATACCGAAATATCTGGATTAAAAAAGAAGTTGGACGAAAAAGAAATTGAGCTAGGGAAGAAGCAGTCTGAGCTTGAATCGCTATCGGAAGAAATGAAAAGCGAATTAGCCGACAAAGAGGAGCGCGAGAAGAAGCTTCAGCAATTAGCCAATACGTATGAAGGCATGTCAGCTTCAAAGTCAGCTTCGATTATGGAAAATCTCACGTTAAATGAGGCTGCTCTCTTACTCGATGCGATGGGAAGTACAGAGCAAGCGGCAGTGCTCGGTAAAATGAACGCAGCTGTTGCGGCGGATCTTACTATCGCCTTAAGAGATCTTGAAAAAGCAGAAGATCCCGAGATTGCGGCGATGCAAGAAAGAATGACGCTTCTCATGAATGCGATTGACCGTGAAGACAGTTCGCTCTCTACATCAGATGTTGCCAAAGACTTATCCGAAATGCCTGAAGAAGAAGCGGCCGGTATCCTTTCGAAGATGTCTCAATCTGAAGAAGAGAAAGAAGTGGGACTCTCCATTCTTAAAGAACTAGGAGATGACAAGCGTAAGGCTTTACTCGCAGAAATGGAAGAATCGGTTTCATCGAGTTACGTCGCTGATCTAGCGAAGGAGGTGAAAAAGTGAACGCCATCCAGTCACTTGGAAAAAGCGTGATCGTGCAGCCTAAGCCAACAGCCAATTCAACTAACTTTTCAACTTTGTTAAGTGCTTTAGGAGTAAAGGTGAATGAGCAAGAAGCGGGTAAAGATCAAGGAACTGCAGGCGAGAGGGCATTGGAGCAGGGTGATGGAAAAATTCCATACGGTGAAGCTGAACTACCGCTCAATCTTCAGATGATAAATAATGGAGCACATCCGTTAGACATTCAAGGTAGCCAAGCGTCCAGTTCGCCTAAGCTTCAGGGATATCTTGAAAGCAGTGAGAACGTACAAGTAAAAAGTGGAAGCCAGCAAGGGTTCATCCTAACTGTTTTTACGAATCAGAAATTGATGGACATGGAGCAGTTTGGAAATCAACAACCTCTTGAATCAGTAGTTTCCAAGGTAAATGAGTCAAGTTTGCAGTTACAAGGAAAAAATGGCTTAGAAATTTTACCTGAGTTTTCGAAGCAAGAATGGTTGAAGGTGCAAGGTGCAAAAGAAGTTTTAGCTAATCCGAAGCCGCTTGAAGAGGTAAAGATGATTGAAGTTGCGAAAGGGCAAGAGGCAACAAAATCACTCGAGATCATAAAGCAATTGACAGCTGAACAGTCATCACACCAAAAAAATCTTGATGTAACAGTCGATCAAACTCCTCAGCTAGAAAAGCAAGAACCGATTGTGGAGGACGAGCAGCAAAGACCTGTCTTGGAAGAAGGGGAAAAAGCAAGGCCACAAGTTGATCAAACGGAAACTGAGCAACTGGATAACTTGGAACAAACAGCTACTGAAACGTTGGGTGATGACGTTCAATTGGACGAAAAACCAGACGGTCTTCCGCTAGTAAAGCAAAGCGAGACACTTGTTAAAGAAGCACCTGTGCAAGCTCGTTACTTGAACACGGAACTAAGTGAAATGATAACGGAGCGCATGCAACTTTCCAAAAATGGTGATGAAACAAACATCAGAATTAAGCTTTCTCCAGAAAATCTCGGACAGCTTGATATTCGGTTAACAACATCAGATGGGAAAGTGACAGCGCATATCGTGACCGCGACTGCAGGCGCAAAAGAATTGATCGAATCACAGCTTCATCAGCTTCGTCATACGCTCGTTCAGCAGGGCATCCAACTGGATAAAGTGGAAGTCGTTCAGCAGAGTTCGACAGATACGTTCATGCAGGATGGACGGGGAGAGCAGGGGCAGTTTCAGCAAGGAAAGCGGCGGCATGATCGAAAAGGCGAATACGAATTAGAGGACAATCCGCTCGTAACAAACGAAAGAGAAGAAAGCACGTCCGGCGGAATTAACTACGCCATTTAGGAGGGATACCATGAACACAAGCTCCGTCACAGCCACACAAGCTGTTCAAACGCAAAAGACCGAGCTGCCAGGTAAGCTTGGAAAGGATGACTTCTTAAAAATTCTCGTTGCCCAGCTTTCCAATCAGGATCCGATGCAGCCGATGCAGGACGCTGAATTCATTGGACAGATGGCGCAATTTAGTTCACTCGAGCAAATGACAAACATGAATACATCGTTGACCAAATTCGTTGATCGTCAGTTACAAAGCTCGATGACAGATTTCGCTGATTTAATTGGAAAAAGCGTTCAGTGGCAAGAGAATAACGAGGTTAGCTCTGGAAAGGTTCAGGCCGTTTTATACAAAGAAGGCACCGTACTCGCAGAACTTGATAATGGAAAACAAGTAAACGTTTCCCTTTTAGAGCGTATCGAAACGAGGGAATAGCATGGCAAATATTCAAGTCAATCAGGCATATTATCCGAAGCAACCCATTCAATCGGTTAAAAAGCAGGAAGCAAGTTCTTTTGCAGATCAGTTAAAACAAACGATTGAGTCTCACGTTTCATTTAGTCATCATGCTCAAGTTCGACTCGAGCAAAACGGGATTTCGCTTTCAGATCAGCAGCTTCAACAGTTGAATAACGGAGTGGAGAAAGCGCGAGAAAAAGGATCAAAGGAATCGCTCATGCTGATGAAGGATCTCGCATTTGTTGTTAGCGTTAAAAACAACAAAGTCATTACCGCCATGAAGCAGGACAATATGGAAAACCAAATCGTAACGAACATTGATTCAGCACTTATTTTATAGTGGCCGGACCGAGCAGGAGGCCGATTCGCTGTGGACCGATTGAAGCAGCGACACAATTAGAGGGGGAAACAACTTGTTAAATTCAATGTACTCAGGCGTTTCAGGAATGAGAGGCTTTCAAACGAAGCTAGACGTGATTGGGAATAATATCGCCAACGTGAATACAGTAGGTTACCAGAAAAGTAGAGTGCTGTTTGAAGATATGCTTAGTCAAAGCGTAGCTGGAAACTCCGTTAACTCGATGCAAGTCGGGCTTGGTTCTTCTGTTTCTGCTATTAATATGGTCGATAGCCCAGGATCACCGATGACGACAGGTGTTCAAACGGATCTTAGCATTCAAGGGGATGGGTATTTTAGAGTGAAAGCAGGCGCAGATGGCCAAGAATTCCTTGCTCGTTCTGGCTCCTTCCAGTTAAATGCAGCAGGTGAGCTTGTAACAACGCAAGGGTACAATGTATTAGATGAGGATGATCAACCTATCACCGGCATTGGGCAAATTAATAGCATTGATCGAGATGGAAATATTACTTTTACAGATGTTGATGGGACGCCACAGGCTCCTATCAAACTAGGAATAGGTACAGTTACAAACCCAGCAGGACTTAATAAGGTAGGTAACTCTCTTTTTCTAGTTACAGACAAGTCGGGTGAATTAGATACAGAACCAGGCCTTCCAGAAGGATCGCGCGTCGTCGCCGGCCAACTCGAAATGTCCAACGTTGATCTAACCGAAGAATTCACGGAAATGATCGTAGCACAGCGTGGCTTCCAGGCGAACTCAAGAGTGATTACAACGTCAGATGAGATCCTTCAAGAAATCGTCAATTTAAAACGATAGGGGGGAAGGGCTGAGGGGCTATTTTTCCCTCGGCCTGCTCTGTTCATATGATACCGTTAACGAAATTAAATCGAGAAACGATGATGTTGAATGCGATTTATATTGAAACGATTGAATCAACGCCGGATACGATGATTCTATTAACGAATGGAAAACGCTATGTGGTGATGGAATCAATCGATGAAGTGAAACAGCTCGTTACGGAATTTTACCGTAACATTAACGTATTAGAGAAAAAATAGACGAACGGGGGTGACCATGTTGTCTGATATGCTATCGCCAGCAACTGTCGATGCGCTTCTTGCTGCTATTGATGAACCTGGGCAGAAGAAGCCAATGAAAGAACGAAAAGTGCAAACGTACGATTTTAAAAGAGCGCTTCGCTTTTCTCAAGACCACATTCGAATTTTAACGCGTATTCATGAGAACTATGCGCGGCTTATGACGACCTATTCATCCGCTCAGCTTCGGACGATCATTCAAGCCTCCGTTCATTCTGTTGATCAGATGCCATTTGAAGAATTTGTGAAGTCGATCACAGAGAACTCGATTCTTAGTCTCTTTGTTGCTTCACCATTACAAGGACAGATGGTGCTTGAAGTGGCGCCAGAGCTCGCGTATGCGATGCTTGATCGCATGCTTGGAGGTCAAGGTGTTCAACCAGATAAGCTCTCTCATCTAACTGAAATTGAGACGATGGTGATTGAGCGGATTTTTAGTAAAATCCTAGAAAGTTTTCAAGACGCCTGGACGTCCGTTCTTAAGCTGAAAACGGAATTAAAAGAGCTTGAAGTGAACCCGCATTTTCTTCAAATTGTATCACCAAACGAAACGGTCGTAACCGTTACCCTACGTGTAAAAGTAGGAGAAGTGAGTGGCAATATTCGCCTTTGCCTTCCGCACGTCGTTCTTGAACCAATCATGCCAAGACTTTCCGCTCATCACTGGCTTTCCAATCAAAAAAAGGATCGCGAGCCTCAGGAAAGCAAGGAACTTGAGAAGAGACTGAAAAAAACCAATTTAGGCATTGTTGCAGAGCTTGGTCATTCTGAAATAACCATTGAAGAATTTTTGAATTTAGAAGATGGAGACGTCATTCGCTTAAACCAAACGGTGTCTGATCCGCTCATTGTTAAAGTTGATAACCGCGTGAAATTTCATGGACAGCCTGGAACGTCAAAAGGTCGAATGGCTGTACAAATTACTGAAGTGAAGGAAGAGGAGGAAATAGGGCATGACGGATGATCGCCTTTCAAAAGAAGAAATCAATGCGTTATTTCATGAAGCAGCCGCAGGGAAGGAGGAAGACGTCGTATCTTTTCATCAGGTTGAAAAGGAAGCGCTGAGCGAGCTGTTTAGCGTTGCAATTGGCAGTCTTACGACTACACTTTCATCTGTTTTTATGCAAGATGTGTTTGTATCGAATGTCTCGATGGAGATTCTTCCTGAAGATCGTTTTCAAGAAGTGTCTCTCCCTTATGTAGAAGCAGCGATTCGCTATGAGGGAGCAGCGGCTGGAGAAACGATCATGATGGTGAACCCTCCTGATGCTCAGGATATGGCTGATATTTGGCAAGTAGCCAAAGGCGATGAAGGCGATGAAAGTGTGGATAAGAGCTTAACCGCTGTGATGACAGGCATGATGGACAGTATCCATAAGGGGCTGAGCATGGCTTCAGGCTCTTCATTTTCTGGGGCGTTTACAAATCTCCAGGTTGTCTCTGAGTCAGCAAACTCCGTACTTGTCGAAAAAGGAACAGAACCGATTTATGTCGATATTACGTTCGAGCTTTCAATCGGTTCAATAGTACAAACTGTGGTCCACCATGTGGTGCCAGGAAGCGTAGCAAAGCAAATGAGCGAACTGCTCGTCAGTGCGGAAGACCTTCAAGCAGCAGAGCAGCAAGAGACACAGAAGGCAAAGGAGCAGGAGGGCGAATTGCAGCAATCAAAACAGCCTGAAAAGGTTAACGAAGAAAAGGCACCAATTGATTCTTTTGCATCACGCGTGAAAGAACCTGAGCCGAATATCCAAAACGTTCAGTTCACGAATTTCAGCCAAGAAGATCATCCGTACGGTGAGCAACGCAATTTGAATATGTTACTTGATATTCCGCTTCAGGTGACGGTAGAACTAGGCCGAACGAAGCGCATTGTAAAAGACATACTTGAACTTTCCCATGGATCGATTTTAGAGCTAGATAAGCTTGCCGGAGAGCCGGTCGATATTTTAATTAATAGTAAACTCATTGCCAAAGGTGAAGTGGTCGTGATTGATGAAAACTTCGGCGTCAGGGTAACAGACATTTTAAGTGCAGCCGAGCGTTTGTCAAAGCTGCGTTAGAAGGAGTGTTTACAGATGAGACAGCATGTGATTAGCATCATGACACTCCTTTTTTGCCTTGTTATCTTTCTGCCTGACCCTGTTGTAGCAGCTGCTAATAACGGTAGCGTAACAGACTGGCTAAAGGAAGATGGAGACGAGCCTTCTGAACCTCAAGAAGAGCCGGTTGAAGTAGAGGGAGCGAACACGAACATTTTCTTTCTTCTTATTAAGCTCGTTTTCTATACGATCGTCGTCGTTGGGTTGATCTATTTACTTATTCGGTTTCTATCAAAGCGGCAGCAAAAGCTTCAGCATCATTCGGTTTTTACGCCGATTGGGGGAACGCCGCTCGGTAACAATAAATCGGTTCAACTGGTGAAGGTTGGCGATTCGCTCTATATGATTGGCGTAGGCGACAACGTGAATTTACTGAAAGAAATTGAAGATAAGGAAGAAGTAGAGAGCATCTTAGAGCAGGCGGAAGAGCAGAACTCAGGCTTCTCCTTTATGAATCAAAAGCAAACGGGCGTTCAAGAGATGATTCAGGCAAGTTTAAAAAAACAGCGAAACAAACGGAAGAACTATTGGGACGACGGCGATGAAAGGGACGATAAGTAATGGATTTGCTCATAAACTTAACGATTCCTGGCCTTGATTTTGGATCAAACGCCACAGAAGATGTGTCCGTCACCATTCAGCTCGTCCTGCTTTTAACTGTTCTCTCGCTTGCCCCGGCAATTCTGGTGTTGATGACGTGTTTTACGAGAATCGTTGTTGTTCTTTCCTTCGTTCGCTCAGCCCTTGCGACGCAGTCAATGCCACCGAATCAGGTACTCATTGGACTCGCTCTGTTTCTAACCTTTTTCGTTATGTCCCCTGTCCTTTCAGAGATTAATAGTGAGGCGCTACAGCCATATTTAAATGAAGAGATCGGACAGGAAGAAGCGCTCGATGCGGCCGAACTGCCGATCAAAGAGTTTATGGCGGGGCATACGCGCGAAAAAGATCTTGCTCTCTTTTATAAGTACGCAGAGCTAGAGAAGCCGGAATCAGTGGAAGACATTCGCTTAACCGCACTCGTTCCAGCTTTTGCGATTTCAGAACTGAAAACGGCGTTTCAGATTGGATTTATTATTTTTATTCCATTTCTCATTATCGATATGGTTGTAGCCTCAACGCTCATGGCGATGGGGATGATGATGCTACCGCCGGTTATGATTTCTCTTCCGTTTAAAATTCTATTATTTGTGCTTGTCGATGGCTGGTATTTGGTCGTCGAATCACTTCTATTAAGCTTCTAAGGAGGTCGACGATGACGCCAGATATGGTCATTTCACTTGCAGAAGATGCAGTTTATACCGTGATTATTATTTCAGCTCCACTTCTGTTAATCGCTCTTGGTGTGGGGTTAATCGTCAGTGTGTTTCAGGCGATGACGCAAATTCAAGAACAGACGCTAGCGTTTATACCAAAAATCGTTGCCGTACTGTTAACGATTGTTTTGTTTGGACCGTGGATGCTCACAACGCTACTCGATTACACAACGAACTTATACCAAAACTTATACAGGTTTATCGGCTAAAGATGGAAAGTGTCGTTAACGCTCTGCCCTTGTTTTTACTCGTTTTCATGAGGGCAACGTCATTCTTTATTACAGCACCCATTTTCTCAACAAGAAGCGTTCCAAACCGTTTTAAAGTGGGACTTGGGTTTTTTATAGCTTTGATTGTAACAGCCGGCTTAGGAGCAGAAACAGATTTAGCACTTGATCTGACGTTTATCATCTACATTTTAAAAGAGTTATTTATTGGTCTGTCGCTAGGCTTTATTGCTTCCCTCATCCTTTATACAGTGCAAGTTGCAGGGGCCTTCATCGATTTTCAGATGGGCTTTGTCATTGCGAATGTCATTGATCCACAGACGAGAACGCAGGTACCGATTATCGGAAACTTTAAATACATGCTTGCCTTACTCTTTCTCGTATCTGTTGACGGTCATCATATGATGCTTGACGGACTTGTTAGAAGCTATGAGCTTTTACCGGCTAACGCACTCCTTAGTCAGGCGGATAGTCAGCCACTTGCTCGCTTTATCGCTGAAGTATTTTCTGGGATGTTTTTCTCTGCTTTTCAGCTGGCGCTTCCGATCGTTGCCTCTTTATTTCTAGTCGACGTGGCGTTAGGACTACTTGCACGTGCTGTCCCGCAGGTAAACATTTTTGTTGTCGGATTGCCGTTAAAAATCTTTGTCGGCTTCGTCCTTATTCTTGTCACGATTCCAACTTTTTTCTTTTTACTACGAGGGGTGTTTCAAGAGATGCTGGATACGATGGGCCAGCTTATTCAACTATTGGGTGGGTAGTACGATGCGAACATATCGCTTCCAGATGGATCTTCAGTTCTTTTCACAGGAAAAGACGGAGAAAGCAACACCGCAAAAGAAACAGGAATCTCGTAAAAAAGGTCAGGTAGCAAGAAGTGCTGAGATTCCATCCGCATTTATGATGATAGGCGTTTTTTTATTTATGTCGTTCATTGGCGGATGGATGATTGAAAGTCTTCAATCGATGATTCGAGGCAACCTTGTCCAAATCACGAACTGGACGCTCACAGAGCAAAACGTCGATCGCATGTTAAAAGAAAACGTCTGGAAAGCTGCGCTGATTGCAGCACCACTAATGGGGATCTCCCTTATCATGGGCGTGCTAGGAAACTATATGCAGGTTGGTTTTCTCGTTTCTACTGATCCGCTCCAGGCAAAACTTGAGCGGATTGATCCGATAAAAGGAGCGAAGAGGATTTTCTCAGCTCGAACGCTCGTAGAACTTTTAAAATCGTTAATTAAGATTACCTTTATTTCAGCCGTTACGTTTATTGTCCTTTGGAATAAGCGAGATGAAGTGATGCTTATTTCGCAAAAGTCGATTGGGGAAGCCACTGCTCTTGTAGGCTCACTCATCGTCCAAACGGGCTTAGCTGTAGGAATACTCTTATTATTTTTAGCCCTATTAGACTATGTTTATCAGAAATATGACTTTGAAAAAAACATCCGTATGTCAAAACAGGACATTAAAGATGAATATAAAAAGAGCGAGGGTGACCCGCTCATTAAATCAAAGATTAAAGAAAAGCAGCGTGCGCTTGGAATGAACCGCATGATCTCAGAAATTCCAAACGCGGACGTCGTTATCACGAACCCTACGCACTTTGCCGTTGCGCTTCGGTACGATCCGAAAGAAATGGATAAGCCGACAGTCGTCGCGAAAGGGATGGATTACGTGGCGCAAAAGATTAAAGAAAAAGCGAAAGAGCACGAGATTATTACGACGGAAAATGTCCAGCTTGCGCGTGCGCTTTATCATCAGGTGGACATTGGTGATGGTGTACCGGAAGAGCTATTTAAGGCTGTCGCAGAAATACTTGCTTACGTTTATAGCATAAAAGGCTACCCGGGAGGAGGGAACTGACGATGAAAATAAAAGATTATGCCGTGCTCGTATCCGTCATTATGATTGTGATCATGATGGTGATCCCGTTCCCTCCGCTCTTACTCGATTTTCTCATTATGATGAACATTAGCCTAGCGCTCACGATCATCCTTGTTGCGATGAATACGAAAGAAGCGCTCCAGTTCTCGATTTTTCCATCGCTGTTGTTATTAACAACGCTCTTCCGCCTGGGCTTAAACGTCTCGACGACTCGCTCTATTTTAACGAACAAAACAGGTGGACAGGTGATTGAAACGTTTGGTTCCTTTGTTGTTGGCGGAAGTGTTGTCATCGGACTCCTTGTATTCCTGATTCTTGTTATTATTCAATTCATTGTTATTACAAAAGGATCCGAACGAGTGGCTGAAGTAGCTGCTCGATTTACGCTCGACGCGATGCCAGGGAAGCAAATGAGCATTGATGCTGATTTGAACGCAGGTATGATTTCAGATCGCGAGGCGAAAGTAAGCCGAGAAAAAATTGCGCGTGAAGCTGACTTTTATGGGGCGATGGACGGAGCCAGTAAGTTCGTAAAAGGCGATGCGATTGCCGGGATTGTCATTACGTTAATTAATATTATCGGTGGACTTATTATCGGAATGGTCGTTCATGGGATGCCAGTGGGCGATGCCGCAACGACGTTTACGCTTCTCTCGATTGGCGATGGGCTTGTTAGTCAAATTCCTGCGCTGCTCATTTCAACAGCGACGGGAATTGTCGTAACGCGAGCAGCATCAGATGGCAATCTAGGATCTGATATCACCTCGCAAATCTTTGCTTATCCGAAGCTTCTTTACGTTGTTGGAGCGGTTGTGGCGCTCCTAGGCCTTGCGACACCGATTAATCCGCTTCTCACATTTCCAATCGCAGGGCTCCTCGTCTATGGAGGCTGGACGATGCAAAAGAATCTGGATCAAACGAAAGAAGTTGAATTAGCCGCAGGCGACGAAGAAGTCGAAGAAATGAAAAAGCCAGAAAGCGTGACGAGTCTTCTTCAAGTCGATCCAATTGAGTTTGAGTTTGGCTATGGGCTTATTCCACTAGCCGATCAAAAACAGGGCGGTGATCTTCTCGATCGCGTCATCATGATTCGCAGGCAAATCGCCCTTGAATTCGGGATTGTCGTGCCTGTTATTCGAATTCGTGACAACATCCAGCTCGAACCGAACGAGTACGTGATCAAAATAAAAGGAAACCGCGTAGCTGGTGGAGAGGTTCGGCTGGATCAATACCTTGCGATGAGTAGCGGTTTAGAAGATGAAACCATTACAGGGATTGAAACGGTAGAACCCGCTTTCGGATTGCCAGCTCTATGGGTAACGGAAGAAATGAAAGATCGCGCCGAGCTATCGGGCTACACGATTGTTGATCCACCGTCAGTTGTTTCCACCCACTTAACAGAAGTAATTAAGCGCCATGCGCATGAGTTGTTAAGTCGTCAGGAAGTGAAGCACTTGCTCGATAACGTCAGAGAATCCTCTCCAGCTGTTCTAGAAGAACTGATTCCGAATATCCTAACAATCGGTGATGTGCAGAAAGTGCTAATGAGGCTGTTGAAAGAGAAAGTCTCGATTCGATCTTTGGATATGATTCTTGAATCGTTAGCCGATAACGGCGTGCGTACGAAAGATACTGATGTATTAGCGGAATATGTGCGTCAGTCATTATCTCGCCAGATCACGTCACAAGTAGCGATACCTGGTGAGCCTGTGAAAGTCTTAACAGCAGGGGCGCGACTTGAAAAGCGCTTCGCGGAATCGGTTCAGCAATCGGATCAGGGAAGTTACTTAGCGCTTGATCCTGAAACATCGCAAACCATTTATCAGGAAGTACTGCAGCAGGTAAGCCGCCTTCAGCAGTCAGGCATTCAGCCAATCCTATTAACGTCACCTGCGATCCGCATGTATTTACGCCAATTTCTAGAGCGCTATATGCCTGAGCTCACGATTCTTTCCTATAGCGAGCTAGAGCCTGATGTTGAAGTCCAAAGTGTAGGAGTGATTAATCTACCATGAAGATCAAACGCTATGTTGTCATCCACCTTCGTGAAGCGATGCCCCTTATTAGGCAGGATCTCGGCCAAAATGCTGTTATTTTAAATACGAAAAAAGTAAAAGTAGGCGGGATTTTCGGATTATTTCAGAAACAGCGCCTTGAAGTGCTCGCTGCTCTTGATGAGGAAAAAGTAGCGAAAGAAGAGACAGAGTTTGCGACGCTACTGCAGTCAGAAAAAAAGCGTCGGGAAGAGGCGCCTGAACGAGTAGAAGAGCAGGGGCTGGACAAACAGCCAGAAGCTGAGACTCAGGTGCTTGGTGAGCTAAAATCGATGAAAGAAATCATGATGCAAATGATGGAGAATGAGCGTTTGCCGAAACAGTTAAAGCCGGTACAAGCCTTTTTAGAAGCACACGAATTCTCGCAGGCAATTCGCTCAGGTGTCATGGCGGAACTACTGATTAAATCAAAATCTTATCCAAGTTATACAAAAGAAGATGCTTTTACATGGATGAGACAGGAATTTGCGAAACGAATAAAGAATTATCCTAGTATAAGAAGTGAACCGAAGAAAATACGGTGCTTCGTTGGTCCAACAGGAGTGGGGAAAACAACGACAATTGCAAAAATAGCCGGGCATTTATTATTGAAAGAGCGTCAATCCGTTGGCCTTATTACGTCAGATACGTACCGGATTGCCGCAGTCGAACAGCTTCGAACGTATGCCGATATCTTAGGAATACCGATGGAAGTTGTCCAGTCTCCTGCCGATTTAGAACAGTCACTTGAACGCCTTTCCACTTGCGACGTCATTCTTATGGACACGGCGGGACGGAATTATCAGCAGTATGGCTATATTACACAGCTAGAAACGCTTTTATCCGGTCAGGAACTGTCGATTACGCTCATGTTAAGCCTTACCCATCGTTATTCTGATATGAGTTTGATTGCCGATAATTTTCAGTCGCTCGGGGTATCGGAAGTGATGATGACGAAGATGGATGAAACGACAGTTCGAGGACCAATTTTTAATTTTATGGAAGATTACAACCTTCCGATTACGGTCCTAACAACTGGGCAGAACGTACCCGATGATCTCGTGAAAACGACACCAGAGTTCCTCCTTGATCTGGTGATGGGGGGACGATGAGATGGCTGATCAAGCGAATCAATTACGTCAAGAAGTGAAACGTCGCCTTCATTCTGGTTCAAGTAATCGAAATACAAAAGTGATCGCTGTAACAAGTGGAAAAGGCGGCGTTGGAAAGTCGAATGTATCGCTTAATTTTGCTCTTAGTCTTGTTGCGTTAAATAAAAAAGTAGTGATTTTTGATTTAGATGTCGGTATGGCAAACCTTGATGTGCTGATGGGGGTTACGCCGAAAGAAACCATTATGACGATGCTCGAGAAGCAGCTACCACTTGAAGCCGTCGTTGAAACTGGGATAAATGGTCTTCAATATTTAGCAGGTGGTCATGGAATCGGAAAAATTCTTACGTTAGACGGCCAGCAATTAAATCATTTTTTTAAAGAAGTGGGTTCGCTTCAAGGCAAAGTGGACTACATTATTCTCGATACAGGCGCGGGGCTCACTTATGAAGGGATGCGGTTTCTTCAAGCGGCTGATGATGTTTTTCTTGTCATTAATCCTGAGCCACCTTCGATTACAGATGGGTATAGCGTTCTAAAAGCGCTCAATGAAAAAAATAAACAAGCTTCTGTCAAACTGATCGTGAATCGATCCCTTACGAAGGAAGAGGGTGAACGTACGTCCCTTAATTTCCAAAAAGCCTCTGTTCAGTTTTTAAATAAGTCGATTGATTTACTTGGGGCGATTCCAGATGATCCTTTTGTGCGTAAAGCGGTTATCGCACAGTCACCCTATTTACTTGAATATCCAAATTCGAAAGCGGCAAAGGCAATAGACGAATTGGTTCGATCGTATTTAAACCTTCCTTCTGTTTATAAGCTTGGCGTGAAAGGGTTTTTAACGAAGATACTGTTTCATAAATAAGCAGGAAGAATTTTTCAGGTGGTGAACTTCATGAAATCCAAAATGGATAAACAGACAACCGAATATTGGAGAGCGTGGAAAGAGGAGAAACAGGAAGAGGCAGGGAACCATCTTATTTCGCTTTATCGTCCGCTTGTTGATTTCGCTGTGCAACGATATGCGGCCGCTCTCCCATCTACCGTTCAGCGTGATGACCTTACGAGTTTCGCCTATCAGGGGCTTCTTGATGCACTTGAAAAGTTCGAGCCAGAACGTGATTTGAAATTTGAAACATACGCCGGCTGGCGGATTAAAGGCGCGATCATTGATGGCCTTCGTCACAATGATTGGGTGCCACGCTCCGTACGTGACAAGGCGCGTAAAATCGAAGAAGCTTATGCAGTTTTAGAACAGCGAAATCAAACATCCAGTACTGACCATGATGTGGCCGAGTTCCTTGGTATGACAGTTGAAGAAGTGCAGCGCGTGATTCAAGATGCATCATTATCGACAATGGTATCGGTCGATGAGCCTGTACAAGAGGATGAACAGCAAAAAATCGAACGGTATAGCGTGATTGAAAACGAGCATGCCGATTTACCAGAAAAACATCTACACAATCATTTTATTAAAGAACTATTAGCTGAAACGATTGACCGCTTACCTGACAAGGAAAAGCTTGTCGTCTCGCTCGTTTATTTTGAAGAATTGACGCTTACTGAGATTGCAAGAATTCTAGGATTATCAACAAGTCGAATTTCCCAGCTACACTCGAGAGCGCTCCTTCGGATGAAGGGTGTCCTCCGCGCTAACAAAGAACATGTTCAATCAATGTAATCGGAGTGATCCTTATGTATCCATTCATTTTTATTAGCATTGCGCTTCATCTTGTGAGCTTTCTATGTATCGTGCTTCTTTTTCTAAAGCAAACGAAGGGAGCGGGACGAGAAGAGATCGCGGCCAGTATGGAAGTCTATATCGAACAGCTTGAGGAAGAGAATGACCGTCTCTTAAACGAAGTGAAATCCTACGTCGATAAACGCGAAAACCAGCTGGATACGCGCCTTCGCGTTTTAGAGCAGGCTCGTGCTCCTCAAGTCGAGGAGGCAACGAAACCGGTTATTGTTCAGCATCCTTCCGCTCATAATGAACGAAACCAAAAAGCCGTTCAGCTTCACCAGCAGGGCTTTTCGGTAGCGGACATTGCGCGGATATTAAACTGCGGGATCGGAGAAGTAGAGCTGATCGTCAATTTACATGGAAGGTCTGAACAGCGATGAAAATTCAGCAGCATGGTAAACCATCAGTTGATCCTTTAAAGCTAGATTTGCCAAAAGGAAACAAGCAGGTTGCGTTTCAGTCTGTGATTCAGGAGGCGTCTAAAGAGCTGAAAGGGGCTGAACTTCAGCGTCTTCTGCAACAAATTGACCGTCAGGGTGAGCTACTTGGAAAGGAACGAACGTTTCAGAACTTATCTGCCTACAAGAGGATGGTAAAACAGTTTCTTGAAGAAGCGGTTAGCCAGGGCCTTACGCTTTCCGAGAAAAAGAGCATGGATCACTATGGAAGAAGTCGTACGTATAAGCTTGTGGAAACGGTAGAGAACAAGCTCATTGAAATTCAGGAAGAGATGCGAGACAAAGAGAGGAATGGGATGTCCTTATTATCGCTAGTTGGTGAAATAAAAGGCCTGCTTGTTGATCTTTCTCTCTAGTTCGATCGACCTATGTTAAATAGGCAGTATTGACTCATGGTTATTTGCATGAGTTTTTTCTATAATTAAAATAAGAACATACGTTCGAAATAATGGTTGTGATTTTTATCTTTCAGCATACTTTCATTCCTACAGACAGAGAAAGGAGAGGTGAGGATGAAGAATGAATGGCGTTTAGATAAAGTGATGGAGGAGTTAAAGGGAAATCTCTTGTTTCAGTCGTTTATTCAAGAAGAAGCGCATTGGACAAGTTTTATGGAGGCTTATGAATCGCAGGATCGTGAAGCGTTAAACAGGCTCAATTCTCTTTTTCATAAGTATTACACTGAAATCCGATTTATCGCTTATGTGACGAAGCTCATTCGTTACACGGCCATTAACTTTGATCGAAAGCGTAGACTTGGGCATCTTCGTTTTCCTCTCACACTTGATCAGCCTGTAGGAGCCTCAGATGCTGCCTGGATTGATTTAATTGAAAGCTCGACAAGTGATGGAGAACGAGCGTTTGAAGAGAGTATACAGCAGAAATCCCTTTATCTTGCTTTTAGCAGGTTAACTTCAAAGCAGAAAGAGGTTCTAGACCTTTTTTATCGCTTCGAGCTATCTGATACGGAGATTGCTAGAACGGCTGGTATTTCACAGCAAGCCGTGAGCAGAAGGCGTAAACGAGCCCTTGAGAAGTTAAAGGCTGCAGGAAAGGAGGGGAGTTCATGAGCATCACAACAGTGATTAACGCGATTATCGGTGATTTAGGATTTCCGATTGTCGTCTCTCTTTATTTGCTCGTTCGACTTGAAAAGAAAATTGATGATCTCACGAATGCAGTGGAGGATAAGGAAACAAACAAGAAGGGATGACTATGGAGAAAAGATTATATACGCTTTTACAGCAGGCAAAGAATGAAGACAAAGAGGGACTGAGTGGAATCCTCAATCAGTTTGAGAAAAAAATCGAAGCAGAGCTCAGGCAAACGTCCCCTCAAAATAGGGATGATTTACGACAGGAATTAGTGATAAAGGTTATGGAAGCTGTTGAAAAATACAGTGTGGAGGATGTGCCGAACTTTGAACAGTTTATTGAAGCTCAAAAAGGTAATAAATAGGAAACTTTTACCCATTTTAGCTCGTATAAAAGGGTAGAGGTGAAGGTGATGTTGAAGGTTGCGATTGAGGAAGCAGGTTACGAAAAAAGAGAGAGTAAAATACGAGAGATTGCATTCGAAGTAAAGAGTGGTGAGCTGCTCGGGTTATTAGGGTCAAACGGAGCGGGGAAAAGTACAACGATTAAGACGATTCTAGGGCTGTTAAAAGAGTGGAAAGGAAGCGTTACGTTTGAAAATGGGACGCGCTATGCTTACGTGCCAGAGCAGCCCGTTTTCTATGATAGCTTAACGTTTTGGGAGCATTTAGAGCTTGCGGCAGCGGCTACGTCGCTAGCTGATGAGGATTGGCAGGAGCGTGCCAAGGACTTGATCCGTTATTTTCAGCTTGAGAACGTGATGCATCATCTTCCATCAAGCTTTTCAAAAGGAATGAGACAAAAGGTGATGCTGATTACCGCTTTTATGCTGCAACCTGACGTCTATATTATTGATGAACCGTTTCTAGGGCTTGATCCGCGCGCGACTAAGGATTTTTTAAAGCTGATTGAAAAAGAAAGAGCGCGAGGTGCGGCAATCTTAATGTGTACGCATGTGTTAGATACGGCGGAGCGGGTATGTGATCGCTTTGTTTTACTGTCGAACGGAACGCTTCTTGCAAAAGGGTCGCTTCAGGTAATGCGTGAGCAATCTGGCTTAGAGATCGACAGTTCGCTTCTTGATTGTGTTGATACGTTAATGGAGCAACGAATATGACATCCTTTCAACTTTTACGACAGCGAGTAAGTGACGATCGTCGTTATAAAATTCGTGATCTAAAGGCTGCGCTTGATTGGACGGTTTGGCTCTATATTCTGATTCCAGCGCTCGTGATCGGTGTTGCTTATTACCGCTCCTGGTGGCTGGTGGCACCAGACTGGCTCGCAGTAATTCCTGAGCAAGCGGCTGTCTTTCCACTGTTTTTAATCGCAACGACCTGGTCATTACGGATTTATACAGAAGAAGCGGATCAGGTGTATTTGTTGCAAAACGCAGTCCTTAGTAAAGGACTGAAGAAGTGGGGGATGGGGCATTCGCTTTTGAAAGGAATGCTCGTATCGTCTCTTGGAATTGGTGTTGCTCTGCCGTTACTCATAACAGGATGGGGCTGGAGTATAGAGCGAGTGGCTGTTACAGGGCTATTTCTACTTTTAATAAGTTGGAATGCGAAAACGTGTCGGTATTTTATTGATCTGTTCGTGCCTTCTATTTGGGTGAAGTGGATCCCGGTTGGATTTGTGAACCTGCTTTCAATTACGATGTTGCTTATCGCAAGCCAAGTTGGTTGGCGGTACGAATGGGCAATTGTTGCCGGGAGCGGGAGTTTACTTCTTCTATTGTTTTTTCAGCTGCGTGCACGTGTGAAAATAAGAGGAACTTTTTTTCACGATGCCGTTATCGAGCGGGGGCATAAGCAAAGTGTAACGAAATTTTTGATGGGACGTGTTGGGGTAGCACCGGCGACTCTGATTGTTCGAAAACAGCCTTTTCTTTTTCGAGGATCAAGAAGAATACGAAAAAAACATTCTCCTGAGGCAAGGATGGTTGATCTATACACGAAATGGTTGCTTCGATCGGTTGGGAAAATGCAATTTTATTTCCAAGTGGTTGGATGGGGAACGGCAGCGATCATTCTGTTGCCGCTTGTTGTGAAAGTAGTGGTGCTCCTTTTTGCTTTATATGCGCTGATCGGTCTATCGAGTGCGGACTGGCGTGAGTTCTCAGAAGGTAGCTATAGTCAGTTATTTCAGTGGGAGACGTCGCTACGTGAGGAAGCCGGGAAACAAGCTTACAAGCTCATTTCAATGCCAGGTTTTCTCTTGCTTTGTTTGGTAACAGGTTTTTCGTTTCCTGGATGGATGGGGCTAATCCTATTTCCGCTAGGCGGTTGGTTTGTTTTTAAAGAGAGTGTGCAAATTGTGCACCGAAGTATGCAAACAGGTAAGTGGCAAGATTCGAAAGGTATATGAACAATTTCAGAATTCGTTGCTTCATTCAAGCGCTTTCCGCTATGATGGGAGAGAAGATTCGGACGAAGGAGCGGATAATGAGATGAAGCTATTTTTAATTATTGGTGCGATTAATGCGGCTATTGCGGTTGGACTTGGCGCATTTGGCGCACATGGATTAGAAGGACGACTATCAGAGAAAATGCTAGAAACGTTCAAAACAGGTGTCCAATATCATATGTATCACGCGCTTGGGTTAGTTGGAGTAGCTATTGCGGCAGATAAGCTCCAATCTGCAGGATTGATGCAATGGGCGGGCTGGCTGATGTTTGCTGGAATCGTGCTGTTTTCCGGCAGCTTGTATGTACTTAGCCTGAGCGGAATTAAGATTCTTGGTGCGATTACGCCGCTTGGTGGCGTTGCGTTTATTACAGCGTGGATTTTGGTTGTGGTTGCGGCGTTTAAGGCGTAGCGTGGTTTTGTGCGTTGCTCGTGATTCGCGGGTTGCGGGTGCCTGTCACCCCCCGTTATATGTCGAAAGTTGGCGGATGGTTGCGGTTTTTTGGCTAATTTCTCAGGATATTGGCCAAAGCGGGATTATATTGGCCAAACTCACAATATATTGGCCAAGTTTCATTTTTATTGGCCAAAACAGAAAGCTGCCGGAATCCCGGCAGCTTTTTCATATCCGCTAACGCGGAGTATATTGCGTTGTTTGTTGAAGAGGGTAGTTATACTCGAGCTCTTCATCAAATGTAATATAGTCTAAATAAACCATGAGTAAAATATAACGTTTGCCTGTTTGGGGATCAGAAAGAATGATATGATCTCTTCCCGCTGCTTCGACAACCCCTTTGAACACTTTCGAGTTCCATTTCTCGCTGTTTTCGAACGTCATGTAAACGGTGGCGATTTTCCCTAAATTCAAGCGCAGGATGTTTTCGATGTAAGATTGCTCTACGGCAAGTTGTGCAGGAAAGCCTACGCCCATGGATGCTCCTTGAACTTGCTGTCCTTGACCAGGGAAGCCTGAAGGAAACTGTGCCATTTGCCCGCCTTGCGGTTGCTGCGGCATTTGCCCATAGCCACCCATGTTTTGTGACTGTGGGGTTTTCCAGTATTGATTATTCATCATAACCCTCCTTAAAGCGTTCTCTTACAAACTGTTGTAAACTCCCGCACATTTGCTTACGGTTGGCTTAGTAAAGCCGTGTGACTTTTAAAGCGTCCCTCATTCCACTGGTTAAACCGCTAGGCGCCACCAGAGTTAAAGAACCAGAGCGAATAGCTAGCAAATTGATGCTTTTGGCACGCAAATAAGAAAGGATAATGCCATGGCTCTACGTAACTCATTGTATGTACGAAATGAAAGAATATGCCTATGAGGAAAATCGCTCAGAGAAACAAAAAAGCTCTCCTGAACACAAAAAAAGTGTTAGAAGAGCTTTCAAGATTATACGTATAAGAATTGTGGAAGGCGTTCTTTTGGAAGGTGAGTTCCAACGTAGAAGCTACCAAATTCGCCATAACGGGCACTAACTTCATCGAAGCGCATTTCATAGACAAGCTTTTTAAACTGAAGCACGTCGTCTGCGAAAAGCGTAACGCCCCATTCCCAGTCATCAAAACCAACAGATCCTGTGATGATCTGCTTTACTTTGCCTGCATAGCTACGTCCGATCAGTCCGTGACTACGCATCATTTCACGACGCTCGTCCATTGAAAGCATGTACCAGTTGTCGTTTCCTTCGCGCTTTTTGTTCATTGGGTAGAAGCATACGTAAGGAGCTTCTGCTAATTCTGGCTTCAAACGAGCCTGAATGCGCGGATCATTATCAGGGTCGCTATCTTTTCCAGCCATATAGTTACTAAGCTCAACGACAGATACGTATGAGTATTCTTTCACCGTATATTCAGCTAATGTTGTTTTGTTAAAAGCATTTTCAATTTCATTTAACTCTTCCATAGTTGGGCGGAGGAGCATCAACATAAAGTCCGCTTTCTGACCAATGATGGAATAAAGCGTATGACTTCCTTGTTTATGGCCTGCTGTGACTTCCCATTTTTCAAGGAACGTTAGAAATTCATTCATCGCAAGATCACGTTCTTCGCTTGAAAGCTGTTTCCATGCTGTCCAGTTCATGGTACGGAAATCATGAAGGCAATACCAGCCATCGAGAGTAACTGCTGCTTGATTCATATCTGATTCACTCCTTATCTTTTATCACACCAATAAGGCAGGTTACGTTTATACAGCAACTGCTCCTAAAGGTCCGATTGGTTCAACTAACCATCAGAGCAAATCAAACAATGCCCACTCTGATGAAAGTTTCCCTATATCCAATACCTACTATACCAATACTTGTCCCTCTTTAAAAGCGATTGAGAGTGACGATTGGATGAAAAAAGATACTCAGAAATCAGATGGAAAACCGGTACCAATGTTTAAATACGATCGCATTAGCTTATAGTTAGAAGAGTATCAAGAATGAAAGCTACTAAATTCCCTTTGAATTCGTCTGAAAAGTAGAACTTTTATATGAAAGAGCTTACAATCAGGGATTTATTTTCGTTTTGTGGGAAAAAGAGTTATCGTAGGAGTTGGATATTAAAAACAATGAGGTGAAAATAATGAGTGATCTTTTTACAAGCATGAAAGACCAGGTAAAAGCAGGCTATCCGACAATCGTTTTTCCAGAAGGAACAGATGAGCGCGTATTAGTAGCGGCTAACCGTCTTGCAGAGGATGGCATCCTAAAGCCAATCGTTATTGGTGGAGAAAATGCCATTCAAGATAAAGCAACAAGCCTAAATCTTACATTGCACAGTGATCTAACTGTGATGGATCCAGCAACTTATTCTGAAATGGATGCTCTTGTTGAATCATTTGTTGAGCGTCGTAAAGGCAAAGCAACAGCGGAACAGGCGCAGGAAATTCTTCTTAATGTGAACTACTTTGGGACAATGCTCGTCCACACAGGTAAAGCAGACGGCCTTGTAAGTGGTGCTGCCCACTCGACTGGTGATACGGTTCGTCCGGCACTTCAAATTATCAAGACGAAAGAAGGCGTGAAGAAAACATCTGGCGCATTCGTTATGGTAAAAGGTGATGAGAAGTACGTTTTTGCTGACTGTGCGATTAACATCTCTCCTGATAGCAATGATTTGGCTGAAATCGGTGTAAGCAGTGCGGAAACAGCGAAAATGTTTGGCATTGAGCCAAAAGTAGCGATGTTAAGCTTCTCGACAAAAGGATCTGCAAAATCTCCTGAAACAGAGAAGGTTGAAGAAGCAACGCGTCTTGCGAAAGAAATGGCACCTGATCTTATCATTGATGGTGAATTCCAATTTGATGCTGCCTTCGTTCCAGAAGTTGCTCAAAAGAAAGCACCTGAATCGCCACTTAAAGGGGAAGCGAATGTATTTGTATTCCCTAGTCTTGAAGCAGGAAACATTGGCTACAAAATGGTTCAGCGCCTTGGTGGCTATGAAGCCGTTGGTCCAGTCCTTCAAGGATTAAACAAACCAGTTAACGATCTTTCCCGCGGATGTAGTGAGGAAGACGTGTACAAGCTGGCATTGATTACTGCAATGCAAAGCCTATAAGATATGAAACTCCCCTGAAGGCATGCCTTCAGGGGAGTTTTTTTAACCGAGCGCTTTTTCATTACGCGTGAAGACGCGCTGGTAATTGTAGTCATAAAGAGAAAGCTCAGGAATTGAAAGGTGTGCCGTTGTCATTGATCCGGCATACGTCTTTAGCGTTTTCAGCGTTTTCATCATCATATCTGAAACGGTTAATTCTTCTCCGATTAATTCAGTTAACGAAGCCATTGTTTCTGGAACAATTTCAGGATAGGTGAATTTCGTTGCTTCTCCGTTCACACCTCGTTTATAAAACTCCTGAATCACAGAGGCTCGCTCTGCTCCACTTCCATCTACGCATAAGTAGACTTGTACGGCAACTCCTCCGCGAAGTCTGCGCTGAGAAATGCCGGCAAATTTCTTTCCATTAATGCTTAAATCATAGCGACCAGGACAGTAACTACCAACAATTTCACGGTCTTCGATTGCGACATTATACGGTGCTAGCATTTCCTGTACAAAATCGACCATTGCTTCGTACCCTGTATCGATATCAATTTGCTGTTGCTTCTCAGCTAAGACGAGGGAGAGATTTAAGACGCCTGCATCAAGGACAACGGCAAGGCCACCGGAGTTTCTTACGATTACTCGATACCCTAGAGATTTTAAATAGTGAACGGCCTCTTCAAAATAAGGAAGGCGCGTATCTTGTATGCCAAGGACAATCGTATTGTGATGAACCCATGAGCGCAAAATTGGTGGTGATTCGCCGCTTCCAGCGGAATTGCAAAGCGTATCATCCATTGCGAACGATTGGAGGGCATCAAACGACGGGCCAAGGGTTGATTGATCAATAATCCGCCATTTTGGCTGATAAAGAATTGAATCGTTGTTTCCCATTTTCTTACCCCTTTTTCACGTACTAATCGTTCCTATTATAGCAGACGAAAGGAGTTTTAAGACATCATCCGACAGTATTTCCCGGGAGATGACAAAATCGCTGATCCTTTTTACCCAATTTCACACCTTATTTTCCTATAAAACTTCGATTTCTAAAGAAAAATGAGCGCTTGCGAAAAAAAGGAAATTGCGAGAATTGTCTAAAATGATATAATGATAATTACGGTAGTTTCAAGTTAGCGAGCGAGCGGGTATAGATAGAAATGAAATGGTAATCTATGTAAGAGATTTCATGTATGACTAAGATCATAAGAAAAATCTACATAAAGCAGAAATTAGCCAGCATTGTGCGGTCCGTATTATGCACACGATGATGGTATCGAAGTCGATGAGACGAAAGGGGACATGTTTATGAAGCTAACAGTTAAAATTATTGCAGGTCTTGTTCTAGGTATTCTTGTTGGTGTAATCTTTAATCTATTTGCACCAGATGCCTTTGGACCTGTCGATCAATATTTATTTGGTCCTGTTGGGCAAATCTTTCTGAACTTAATTAAGATGCTCGTTGTACCAATCGTATTCTTCTCCATCGTAGTAGGAACAGCCGGAATAAGCGATCCGAAGAAGCTTGGCCGAATGGGTGGGAAAACAGTTGCGTTTTTCCTTGTTACAACAACGGTTGCTATTTCGATTGCAATGGCACTTGCTTACTTAATTAAACCAGGTGTTGAAGGATCGTTCTCAGGAAACTCAGACTTTAAAGCTGAAGAAGCACCTCCTGTGTTGGATACAATTATTAATATCATTCCAACCAATCCCATTCAAGCAATGGTTGAAGGAAACATGCTTCAAATTATCGCATTTGCTATTTTCGTAGGTTTTGCCCTTGCGATTCTTGGAGAACGCACGAAAGCACTACGTGACCTGTTTGAACAAGGTAACGACGTTATGATGTATCTTGTTAAAATCATTATGGAAACAGCGCCATACGGTGCTTTTGCGCTAATCGCTTCTGCCGTTGGTGGGCAGGGGAAAGAAGCGCTACAATCGATGGGAATGTATTTCCTCGTTGTACTAGGAGCTTTGCTCATTCATTTTCTCTTCACATATGGTAGTGCGATTTACTTCCTATGTAAAGAGAATCCAATTAAATTCTATAAAGCTTTTGCGCCAGCGATGGCAGTTGCTTTCAGTACATCTTCTAGTAGCGGTACGCTTCCAGTTTCAATGAAAACCGCTCAGGAAAACTTGAAAGTACCAAAGCAAATCAGTAGTTTTGTCCAACCGCTTGGAGCGACAATCAACATGGACGGAACGGCGATTATGCAAGGTGTTGCAACGGTTTTTATTGCTCAAATTACCGGTGTTGATTTAACCTTTACACAGCTTATTATTGTTGTAGTTACGGCGACACTCGCTAGTATCGGTACTGCAGGTGTACCAGGAGTAGGACTCATTATGCTCGCAATGGTTCTAAAGCAAGTAGGTTTACCTGTCGAACCGATCGGCTTAATTCTTGCCGTTGACCGTCTTCTTGATATGACGCGTACAGCTGTTAACATTACAGGTGACGCGGCTTGTGCGATGTATATCGCAAAATCAGAAGAAAAACGTGAAGGCAAAAAAGTTGAAACTGTTCTATAACATAGATTAAGAGGGGCACGCGCCCCTCTCTCTATATGCAGAATGATTTGACGATCAGCTTTATTCGTTTCCATTCTTTTTATCTACCCAAACAACATGAGCCTTCTCCCATCACGACCCGGGAGAAGGTTTTCATTTGTTATGGGGTGGTATATAATGAAGGGATGAATTTGACGGAAGGAGCCTGCCACGGAATGCTCGAACGATTAAACGAAGAAAAAGTATTTAAAGACCCTGTCCATCGCTATATCCATGTTCGATACCGTTTAATCTGGGATCTGATTGGCACGAAAGAATTCCAGCGTTTGCGGAGAGTTCGCCAGCTCGGAACAACGTATCTTACTTTTCACGGGGCAGAACATAGTCGCTTCAGTCACTCACTCGGTGTTTATGAGATTGTGAGGCGTATTAACGAGATTTTCTCTCAGTATGAGGGATGGGATGAAAAGAATAGGCTGTTAAGCATGTGCGCAGCGCTATTGCATGACGTTGGGCACGGGCCGTTTTCACACTCCTTTGAAAAAGTATTTAACCTTGATCATGAAGATTTCACGCGGATGGTCATTCTAGGTGACACTGAGATCAACAAGGTACTACGAGGGGTGAGCGATGATTTCCCGCTTCAAGTTGCGGATGTAATTGCCAAAACGCATGATAATAAACTTGTGGTTAGCTTAATTTCAAGCCAAATCGATGCAGATCGGATGGACTATCTTCTTCGCGATGCTTATTTTACAGGGGTCAGCTATGGTCAATTTGATATTGAGCGTATTCTACGCGTGATGCGCCCGGGTGACGATCAAATCGTCATTAAGCAAAGTGGTATGCATGCAGTAGAAGACTATATAATGAGTCGCTATCAAATGTACTGGCAAATTTATTTTCATCCTGTGACGCGAAGTGCAGAGGTGATTTTAAGTAAAATTCTTCATCGCGCAAAGGCGTTATTTGAGCAGGGCTATCACTTTCAACATGATCCGATTCACTTCTATTCTCTTTTTAAAGAAGATATTAGTCTTGAAGATTTTTTGAAGTTGGATGATTCTGTTGTGATGTTTTACTTCCAGATCTGGCAGGAGGAGAATGACCATATCCTGAGCGATCTATGCGAACGGTTTATGAATCGTAGGCTATTTAAATACATCGAATTTAACCCGATGCAGCAAATGAATGCGTGGCGAGAGCTACATGATTCCTTTCACGAAGCGGGGATTGATCCTGATTATTATTTAGTGGTTGATTCATCTTCCGATTTGCCGTATGATTTCTATCGGCCCGGTGAAGAAGAAGAACGGTTACCGATACATCTATTAAAACCTGGTGGCGATTTACGTGAGCTTTCGCGTGAATCTGATGTAGTGGAAGCTATTTCAGGTAAAAAAAGAACTGATCATAAACTGTATTTCCCTGCGGACTTTATTCTTGAAGGAAATACAGATGCTACTCGTCGTATTAAGTCATTGCTTCAAATCGATTAGCTGTTCAAAAAGAAAGGCAGTCCTGGCATGAAGTTCGCTTCCGCTACAGGTGATGCTGGTGTGTGTTCAAAAGAAGTGGCGTGGATCGCCTGCAATGCTTTTGAACCTCATCTGATAAAGGAAGATTGCTTTTTGGACAACCTGTAAAAAGTACATGGGAGGGGTGCAGGTTGCTAGAAGATCACGCGAAAGTGATAGCTGTGTTGAAAGAAGCCGGAGAAGTCATTGGACGTAAGAAACTACAAAAGATCATTTACATTTGCAAAAAGTTGCAGTTTCCATTTAACGAGAAATATCAATTTCATTTCTATGGTCCTTACTCAGAAGAGTTAACACTAAGAGTAGAGGAACTTTGTAACCTTGGTCTTGTCACAGAAGTGAAAGAAAGTAAAGGGAACTATTACCAATATAAATATGCAGTAACGGAAGAAGGCGATGAATTTCTAGGTCATTACGATTTTGAATTGCCTGAACTTCGCCAGTGTATCAGTGAAATTAATAGCCAGAGCTCCCGTTTTCTTGAACTCGTTTCAACGATTCTTTTTTTCGATCGCCTGACAAAAGAAGAAGTTGTTGAGAAGGTTCATACGATTAAACGGAAGCAAAATTATTCTGAAGATGAAATTGAGCAAGCCTATGCTTTTATGGAAAAGCTTGGCTGTTAATGCCATTTTGGCACAATAGATGAATAGACAACAAAAGGTGCCCCGATGGGGCACCTTTTGTTGTTGAAATTAACCTTTCATCGTCATTTTCTTATCTCTAGTAGTAAACTTCGTGAAATCAACTTTTCCAAGAATGAATCCAGCGAAAAGAATGATGATCATGATTAGAAAAGAAATTAGGAGTGTACTTAAGTAAGGGAGAAGCAGTTCTGAAATCTCGGGTAACGTACCTGCCATCATAACGACGAGCGTGAAAGAACTAATAACATGGAACGTAATTCCCGCTCCGAGCGCAATCGTTGTTTTTATTTCACGAAGGGTAGGAAGCCAGTACGTCGAAAGTAGAAGATAAGCTACCAGGATGGTGAGAATTGAAAAGAAGCCAGCTAATCCAGTATGATGATAGCCGCCTGCTGCTAGAATGATCGTATAAATGAGAGAAGCGAGTAATCCAAGAATAAAACTGATCGTAATAGGGGAATAAAGGGTTTTTTTCATAATAAAGCCACCTTCTTTACAAATGTTTCGGATTCATTACATAAATACCCGTCTGAACATTAGTATAATCGTTTATTTGTATCAAAATTTGGAAAAAGAAGTCGAGTAATTTGTGCATTCTTGTCGAATTGAAAAAAGGGTTCAAAAGGCTTAGAACGCGGGAGTGAGAAAGAATGAGAGAAGTAAAAGTAGGTTTAGTTGGCTTTGGATTTTCAGGGGCGACGTTTCATGCCCCTGTCATTGAAGCGGTAGAGGGATTAACGATTTCAACAGTCGTTTCTTCGAATGCAGACAAGGTCCATCGTTCATTTCCAGAGGTGAATGTTGTGTCGTCTATGGAGGAGTTGTTAACCGATGAGGAAATCGAGCTGGTCATTATCACGACACCGAATGAGTTACATTTTCCAATGGCCAAACAGGCTCTTGAAGCTGGTAAGAATGTTGTTCTTGAAAAGCCCTTCACTGTTAGTGTAGAAGAAGGGGAGCGTCTCATTGCGGTTGCAGAAGAAAGTGACCGCTTGCTAACCGTGTACCATAACAGACGCTACGATAGTGACTTTCTCACGATTCAACAGCTCGTAAAGGAAGAGCAGCTTGGATCGGTTATCACTTACGAGGCTCATTATGATCGCTATCGTGCGGAGGTACGTGATCGTTGGCGAGAGCAAGACAAGAAAGGGTCTGGCATTCTATTTGACCTCGGTTCCCATTTAATTGACCAGGCGCTCACTCTCTTTGGGAAACCAGACGGCGTTTATGCGGATATCATGGCCCAGCGCGAAGAAGGCAAAACAGATGACTACTTTCATCTGATTTTGCATTATGGAAAGAAGAGAGTGATTCTTCATGGTGGCTCTCTCGTAAAACAACATGGGCCGCGTTATCAAATTCATGGAATGAAGGGCTCATTTTTAAAATGGGGCATTGATCCTCAAGAGGAAGCGTTGATAGCGGGAAGAGTTCCAGGGGACGCAGGTTGGGGAGAAGAGGCACGAGAGCAGTTCGGTGTGCTGACGAATGAGGAAGGTGATCACGTGGTGAAGACCTTACCTGGATCTTATCAAACGTACTACAAGGGAGTTTATGAGGCGTTGAAAGAAAATAGTGCGCCACCGGTCACTGCTGAAGAAGCGCTGAATGTTATTAAAGTGATTGAGCTTGCATTAAAGAGTAGTGAAGAGAAAAAAGTAATGAATTGGGTATAGGTCGGATCGGAAGAGCGTTACCTGTATTAGTGGATTGTCAGAAGAAAAAAAGCTCTGCCAAATGGGCAGAGCTTTTGATTATGCATGAGGCAGAAAAGCAAGTTGATAGAAGAATAGCACGGCGAAAAGGTACAGAAGCGGATGAACGTCGCGCCATTTCCCTTTCACAACTTTTAAAATAGGGTACGTAATAAAGCCAAGAGCGATTCCTGTTGCAATACTTGCAGTTAGCGGCATTGTGAGAATGATTAAGAAAGCTGGGAATGCTTCGTCAAACTCACTCCAATCGATTTTGCCAACGGCGCCAATCATTAAGCTTCCGACGATAATGAGCGTTGGTGCTGTAATCGCCGCAAGACCTGACAGAGAGCCGACGAGTGGGCCAAAGAACGCAGAGACAATGAACAAGATTGAAACGACGACAGATGTTAAACCAGTTCGACCACCAGCCGCAACGCCTGCTGAGGATTCAAGGTAAGCACTTGTAGGGCTTGTTCCAAAAATGGCTCCAACTGTTGTGCCGATCGAGTCAGCAAGAAGTGCCTGACGTGCACGCGGCATTTTCTTCCCTTTCATTAAACCAGCTTGTTCAGCAACGCCAACCATCGTACCGGTTGTATCAAATAAAGTAACGAGTAAGAAGGAGAATACAACGGCGTATAAGCCGTATTCAACCATATCTTTAATTGCCTGAAGTGGGCTTCCGAAAATGAAGAATTCAGGAGCCGAAGGTGTTTGCATGAAGCCATCTTTAAATTCAAGCTGTCCTGTGAAGATCGCAATCATCGCAGTAACGATCATGCCGAAGAATAGTGCCCCAGGAACGTTGCGGGCCATGAGAATAAGCGTAATGATCAGGCCAACAAGCGCTAAAAGCACTTCAGGAGAATGAAGGTTTCCAAGACCAACAAGGTTCTCTTCATCGGCTACGATAATGCCCGTCATGCGAAGGCCGATAAACGCAATGAATAAGCCAATTCCAGCTGTGATACCAAGCTTAAGATTTGTAGGAATGGCTTCAATTAGCTTTTCACGGAATGGGGTTAGAGAAAGAATAATAAATAATAATCCCGCAATGAAAACAGCGCCAAAGGCGACTTGATAGGATACGCCTGCCTGTCCACCTACGACGGAAAATGCGAAGTAAGCATTTAGACCCATACCAGGTGCAATTGCAATTGGGTAATTTGCGAATAATCCCATCCACAGTGTTCCGACAACGGCTGCAATAATCGTTGCGATAAAGACAGTATCGAACGGAACCCCTGTTGAGGATAGGATAATTGGGTTAACAATTACGATATATACCATTGTCAGGAAAGTGGTTAATCCTGCAAGAAATTCTGTTTTAACGTTTGTTCCATTTTCTTTCAAGCGGAAAAAGGAGTTAAACATGGTAAGACCTCCATTAAATACGAACGTTTTTTAAGCACAAATACTATAATATTCGTAATAAACGCATTTGACAAGGGGTAATCTAAAATCAATTCCGATAAAACCGTGAATGGCTGTGACATGAATCCATTCAGGTAATTGTGATAAAATGATAGCGGACAATTGCGATTGAAGGAGGTACTAAGAAATGGCAAATGAAGAAGAAAAGAATCCGAAAAAGAAGCCTTCAACAGGTTTTAACATTTTAAGTGGTGATTCTACTGACGGACACGGAGGTTATGGAGTAGGTACGATTAACCTCGATAACGTTTCACCTGTCATTATCGATCCAACAACGGACGAAATTTATGTAGATGTAGGTGCGCTTCACGCGCGTAGTGCTCTTGAAAAACGCAAGAAGCTCGTTAAGACGCGCGAAGAAGTGCCAGATGGTCATACAGCGTGGATCGTATGGGTGACCCTTCAACGTACGGAAGAAGGACCACACTATTATGGCATTGGCGCGTGTGAATTTTTCTTTAATGCAGAAGCGAAACGTGCATGGAAAAGCATGCCGGAGCATGTAAACAATATGGATAAATCCATGAAGGGTAAAGTCGTTGTCGATCATATGGATGCTAAATCAAAACAAATGCTCCGTAACTATTTAATTGAGTATGATAAAGAAGTCTATGAACGTTCTAGTGATGAAGTGAAAGCAGGACTTCAAGACTAACTTTGAGTTGTTTTCTGACTAATTGATAAAATCCCTTGAGGTTTCCTGAAACTGAGCGTAAACTTATGGTTACGCAACACATATAGCTAGGACCCAAAACAGCCCGGGGAAGTTTCCCCGGGTTGTTCTGGTTCTAGGGAAGATTTCGTAAGCGTTTGCTTAGAGAGGGTGAGCAAGGTGTATCAAATCTCACGTGCGAAAAAGAAAGAATTAGTTGAGCGCATCCAATCATTTTTCTATGAAGAGCGAAATGAAGAAATTGGCGATCTTGCCGCTGAAAACGTTTTGCATTTTGTGATGTCCGAAATCGGTCCGACACTTTACAACGCTGGAATTTCTGACGCAATTGGTATGACAGAACAAAAGTGGATCAGTATCGAACAAGACCTTGAGGCGTTAAAGAAGCCAGAAGTGAATCGCTAAGAAAGACGGGTGTAGCACCCGTCTTTTACCTAATCCAATTAAAGAACCGATCGAAAATGCCTTTTTTCTGCTTTTCTTGCTCTGAAGAAGGAGTTCCGGGATGATCTTCACAAAGGTGTGAAGGCTCAGTTCCTTCTATATAATAAGTTAAGCGCTTCACAGGGCAATTGTCAGTCGCGATCAGTCCTGTTTGAGGATCGACCTCTATCCCAACCACATTATCTGGTTTCTTAAAATCAGTCGCTTTTTCCTCAGCTAGCGCCTCTTCGATAAAATTTGCCCAGATCTTTTTCGTATAAGAGCCATCGTTTCGATGATTCAATGTCTCTCCTTTATCGTATCCAACCCAAACCGCTGCGGTAAGCTGCGGTGTAAATCCTACCATCCAACTATCTGTAGAAGTTGACCCCGTTTTGGCGGCAGCCGGTCGCGTTAAGAGGTGATCAATGCCAGACCCCGTGACGCGCGTGTAATCATTGAGTGATTCATCGAAGACGCCGGTCATCATACTGGTCGTCACAAAAGCGGCCTCAGGATCTAAAACAAGCTCAGATTGTGATGAATGCTCATAAATCACTTTGCCATCGCGATCCGTTACTTTCTCGATGTAGTAAGGAGAAACGCTATAGCCACCATTTGCTAGCATGCTATATGCTTCTGTCATTTCCATCATCCCAACAGGCTTTGTTCCAAGCGCAAGGGAAGGGATGGCCGATAGTTTACTTGTAATTCCAAATGATTTTGCCGTATTAACGAGCGTTTTTTCCTCTAAAAACATATGTGTTTTTACCGCGACAACATTATCAGAAAGAGCTAAAGCTTGTGCAAGAGTAATTTCCTCATTCGCATAAACGTCTCCATAGTTGTGCGGAGAATAGGTTTTCTTTTCGTTATCATAGTAAAAAGTTGTTGGCTCACTTCGCACAAGCGTCGAAGGGGTGAAGCCATTCTTGATAGCCGCATAATACAACAGCGGTTTAAACGTGGAACCTGGCGTCCGCTTTGCCATCGTGGCACGATTGAATTTACTTTCTGAATAATCACGACCTCCGATCATCACATTAACGGCTCCTGACGTCGGTTCCATGGCGACGAGCGCTGCCTGAATGTCGCTTTTTTGGTCAATGGAGGAGGCTACCCACTTTTCTGCTGCTTTTTGCATTTGAGCATTAAGTGTCGTATAAACATGGAGCCCACCTTGCTCAATGACACGCTCATCAAGTGAAAGCACCGATCTTAATTCCTTTTTTACTTCCTGAGCAAAATAAGGCGCGATGTCGGACTTCGTTTCTTCCGTGAACGTTTGGAGCGCCATATTTTCTGTTTCTGCTTGCATTGCTTCCGCTTCAGATAGCACATCGTTCGACACCATCGCTTGGAGAACGGTGCTTTGCCGTTCCTCTGCCCGCTCGGCATCGGCATAAGGAGAGTAATAGCCAGGACCTTTTGGAATCCCAGCAAGCATCGCCGCTTCTGCAAGAGAAAGTTCCTCTGCTTTTTTGCCAAAGTACGTTCTTGCTGCAGACTCAATCCCGTAAGAGCCGTGTCCATAGTAAATCGTATTTAAATACCCTTCAAGAATCTCTTCTTTTGAATAATGAACCTCGAGTCGGTAAGCGTAAAAGGCTTCTGCGATTTTTCGTTTCCACGTTTTATCATGTTCTAAAAAGAGATTCCTCGCATATTGCTGTGTAATGGTACTAGCTCCTTGAACTTTTGCCATTGCTTTTAAATCAGCGAGAATGGCCCCACCGATCCGTTTAAAATCAAACCCCATATGATCATAGAAATGCCTGTCCTCAATGGCGATTGTTGCATCAATCACGTTAGGAGAAATATGTTCAAGGTCAACCCAATAGCGGTTCTGACCATCTTGATTTGATTCGCTTATAACAGTTTCATCATGATCATAGTAAATCGTTGTTTGTGGGACTTGAAGCTCGGGAGCTCCCATAAACACCGCTAGCAAATAAAGCATCCCCATAGACATCCCGATTAACACGATGCCAATCATCATTAATTTACTTAGAAGCATGGTCCATCGCTTCCAATAATGGAATCGCTCATCCTTGAGCCATTTCATGTGGTTCACCCCCACATCGTCTTAAATCTAGTATGTAACAATATAGAAACTCTTAAACACGTTTCCTGATGAAAGATACTTGTTTGTTAAAAACGAATGACGGTTGCGATAAGTTTGAAAAATAGTTGTCCAGTTTTTGAATAAGATGAACTATACTCAATGTTAACTGAGAGCGGGGAGAGAAACGTATGGAGATCATGATTGCAATCATACTTGGGATTGTAGAAGGACTAACAGAATTTTTACCAGTTTCATCAACAGGGCATTTGATCTTAACAGGATACTGGCTCGATTTCACCGGAGAGAGGGCAAAGACATTTGAAATCGTCATTCAACTTGGGTCAATTCTTGCGGTGGTTGTCATGTACCGAAAACGATTTGTTGCATTATTATCACCAAAATCAAGTGAAGGGTTAACCCTTGTTCATCTCATCCTTGGTATGATTCCAGCTGTCGTAGCGGGCTTCCTTCTTCATGGTTTTATAAAAAGTTATCTGTTCTCGCCATATACCGTTGTCATTGGACTGATTGTTGGTGGCGTGTTAATGATTTTCGCTGATTTAAAAAAACGTGCTCCTGTTAGTTCAAGTTTAGATGACTTAACGCTGAAGCAAGCTTTCTCGATTGGTCTCTTTCAATGTTTAGCACTGTGGCCAGGATTTTCACGGTCAGGCGCCACGATTTCAGGCGGCGTCTTACTAGGAACAAATCACAAAACAGCGGCAGAATTTTCGTTTATTTTAGCGGTTCCGATGATGGTGGCGGCGAGCGGATATGATTTATTGAAAAGCTATCAGTTTTTATCCGTATCTGATGTTCCAGTATTTGTGACAGGCTTTTTGGCAGCCTTTGTCGTTGCGCTTTTCGCTATTGTAACATTTATTAAATTCATTGAACGCGTCCGATTGATCCCTTTTGCGATCTATCGATTTGTACTCGCTCTCTTTGTTTGGATGGTGTTGTTTTAGCGTGAATGGAAGAGGGGCAAATTCATTACTGTTAGAAACAAGAAATGAATGTAGAAAATTCTCTTGCTTTTTACGCAGAGTCGACTATACTTTTCTTGTGCTTTAAGAAACTTTTTAAAGGGACGAAAGGATAAGGAAAACGATGGCTTCCGTTTGGTGGCAAGCTTTCCTGATGCTTAGATCCATTTTTTTGCTACATACTAAAGGTGTTTGGACCTATGCGGTTCGGGAACGGTCTTAGTGTAGCAATTTGACATAGAGGAGTGGTTTAAATGGAATTATGGTACACAGAGAAACAGACAGAAAGCTTTGGCATTACGGCGAAAATTAAACAGACGTTGCATACAGAACAAACAGACTTTCAGCGTCTAGATATGATTGAAACAGAAGAGTTCGGAAACATGCTTGTTCTTGATGGCATGGTTATGACGACGGAAAAAGATGAGTTCGTCTATCATGAAATGGTCGCTCACGTACCGTTATTTACGCATCCGAATCCAAAACACGTTCTTGTTGTTGGTGGTGGAGATGGTGGTGTCATTCGGGAAGTATTGAAGCACCCATCTGTTGAAAAAGCAACGCTCGTTGAAATCGATGGCAAAGTGATCGAGTACTCGAAGAAATACTTGCCTTCCATTGCAGGAGCATTAGATAACGAGCGTGTTGAAGTGCTCGTTGATGACGGCTTTATGCATATCGCGAAAAGCGAAGGAGAATACGACGTGATTATGGTAGATTCAACGGAACCGGTTGGACCAGCTGCAAAGCTTTTTGAGCGTGGCTTTTATGAAGGTATTTCAAAAGCTTTAAAAGAAGACGGTATTTTCGTTGCACAGACGGACAACCCATGGTTTAAAGCAGACTTAATTACACAAGTATCCAAAGACGTAAGAGAGATTTTCCCGATTACGCGCGTTTACACAGCGAACATTCCTACTTACCCAAGCGGTCTCTGGACCTTTACGATTGGTTCGAAAAAGAACGATCCGCTTGAAGTACCTGAAAGTCGCTTCCATGACATTGACACAAAGTACTATACAAAAGAGCTTCACACGGCTAGCTTCGCACTTCCGAAATTCGTACAGGATCTCATTAAATGAGCATGAAGTTCGATGAAGCTTATTCAGGTAACGTTTTTATCCTAAGCAATCCGTCTTTTGATGAAAGTAACGTAGTGATCTACGGCATGCCGATGGACTGGACGGTTAGCTTCCGCCCAGGTTCTCGCTTTGGACCAGGTCGCATTCGCGAGGCTTCTCTCGGTCTTGAAGAATATAGTCCTTATGCCGATCGTCATCTTGAAGAAATTCGGTACTTTGATGCAGGCGATATTCCACTTCCATTTGGAAATCCACAGCGAAGCATTGATATGATTGAAGAATACATCGATTCGTTGCTTGAAGCTGGAAAGTTTCCACTTGGTATGGGTGGCGAGCACCTTGTGACGTGGCCAATCCTTAAAGCATTTCATAAGAAGTACGATGATCTTGCATTGATTCACATTGACGCACATGCAGATTTGCGAGAGGAGTATGAAGGCGAACCGCTTTCTCATTCCACACCTGTTCGTAAAATTTGTGGGTTGATTGGTGCAGAGAACGTGTACTCGTTTGGAATTCGCTCTGGCATGCGTGAAGAATTTCAATTTGCGAAAGAGTCTGGCATGCACATGCATAAGTTCGACGTTGCGGAGCCTTTGAAAAAGGCGCTCCCAACGTTAAAAGGACGCAACGTGTACGTTACGATCGATATTGATGTGCTTGACCCTGCTCATGCACCTGGAACAGGCACCGCTGAAGCAGGTGGCATTACATCCAAAGAATTACTTGAAGCGATCGCGGCAATTGCAGGTTCGGAAATGAACGTGGTCGGAGCCGATCTTGTTGAAGTGGCTCCAGCATACGATCCATCTGAACAAACGCCAATTGCAGCTAGTAAATTTATCCGTGAAATGTTGCTTGGCTGGACGCATAAGAAATAAAGCGTAGAGGCTGTATTCTATTTGAATACAGTCTTTTCTTATTGGAAAGAATGGAAGAACTTTTAGTTATGCCATTTCGTTAATCCCCCTCTCATTGTGACAAAAAGCGTCACACTGAGAGTGACCTTAAGCTTGTCGGGGGTGGACAAGCCGCCTCCGCTTTTCTTATAATAAGAAAGTTAATGATTTAGTGAGGACGTGAAGTGATGAGTGATCATCCGATTGAAATAACGATTGATTCCCGCATTCAGTCAGGGAAAGAGAAAGAGTCTACAAATTATTCCGTTCAGGGAAACCTTGTTGAGAAAGGCGAAGCGCTTTATTTGCGTTATGAAGAAAGCCTGGAGATTGGGAAGGTTTCAACAACGGTAAAAATAGATCAAGAACAAGTGACTGTGATTCGAAGAGGAGCACTTTCCATGCGTCAGCAGTTTGCGCCAGGACAAGTGTCAGAATCTCTTTATAAAACGCCGTTCGGAGCGATGCCGATGCAAATTCGAACAGAACGTATTGAGCAGCTGGTGGACAAGGAGAAGTTGAAGGGTCGTTTAACGCTACGCTATTTGCTTTACCTTGAAGAAGATGAAACGCAGCGACATGAGCTGTCGCTAAGCTGGAAAGGAGCAAGTCAATGAACAGTGTCGAACAAAAGAAAGAGCAGTTAAAAGAAGAGATTAAGCAAGCCGTCATCAAAGCGAACCTTGCATCCGAAAGTGAAATGCCTGAAGTGATTCTGGAATCACCGAAAGATAAAGCGCACGGTGATTATGCAACGAACATGGCGATGCAGCTTGCTCGTATTGCTAAGAAAGCACCTCGTACCATTGCAGAAGATCTAAAAGCGAATCTTGATATGACAAAAGCAGGCATTAAACAAATTGATATTGCGGGTCCTGGATTTATTAACTTTTTCATGGATACAGCTTATTTAACAGAGCTCATTCCAACGATTCTTGATAAAGGAAATAACTACGGTCGTTCAGCTGACAAGAATGAAAAAATCCAGGTCGAGTTCGTTTCAGCCAATCCGACTGGAAGCTTGCATCTTGGTCACGCGCGAGGAGCAGCAGTAGGCGATACGCTATGTAACGTACTAGACCGTGCTGGTTATGATGTATCACGTGAATATTACATCAATGACGCTGGAAACCAGATTCATAACCTTACTGTATCTCTTGAAGCGCGCTACATGCAGGCACTTGGAAAAGAAAAAGACATGCCTGAAGATGGCTATCAAGGACAGGATATCGTGCAGTTCGGGAAAGACCTTGTTGAGAAAGAAGGCGATCGTCTCCTTCAACTTAATGACAAAGAGCGCTATGCTTATTTCCGTGAATATGGCCTTGAGCGCGAGCTTGAAAAGCTTAAAAAAGATTTGAAGGAATTTGGCGTTGAATTTGATGTCTGGTTCTCTGAAACATCTCTTTATCAATCAAACAAGATCGATAACGTTCTTGCGAAGTTAAAAGAGCGCGGTGAAACGTTTGAGCAGGACGGTGCAACTTGGTTCCGCTCAACCACTTACGGCGACGACAAAGATCGCGTTTTGATTAAAGGTGACGGCTCTTATACGTACTTAACGCCGGATATCGCTTACCACCAGGATAAGCTATCTCGCGGTTTTGATAAGTTGATCAATATCTGGGGAGCAGACCATCACGGTTACATCCCAAGAATGAAAGCAGCCATTGAAGCGCTTGGCTATAAGCGTGAGCAGCTTGAAGTGGAAATCATTCAGATGGTGAATCTCTTTAAAGACGGCGAGAAAATGAAGATGAGTAAACGAACAGGGAAAGCCGTTACCCTTCGTGAATTAATGGATGAAGTGGGCATCGATGCGATGCGCTATTTCTTCTCCATGAGAAGCTCGGATTCACATCTTGATTTTGATATGGATCTTGCTGTATCTCGTTCGAACGAAAACCCTGTGTACTACGTGCAGTATGCGCATGCTCGCGTGTGTAGCATTCTTCGTCAAGGCGAAGAAATGGGCTTAACAGAAGACGCAGATCTTTCTCTAATTACATCTGAGAAAGAAATGGACCTTCTTAAGAAGCTCGGTGAACTTCCTGAGGCAATTGCAGAAGCAGCGGAGAAGCGCATGACGCACCGCATCACAAACTATGCATTTGAGCTTGCTCAGGCGCTTCACAGTTTCTATAATGCGGAACGCGTGCTGGATTCAGAAGATCTTGCGAAAAGCGCAGCACGCTTTAAGCTGATGCAGGCCGTTCGTCAAACGATTCAAAACACGCTTGAGATGATCGGCGTCACAGCTCCAGAAAAAATGTAATAACGAAGTCCTGTCGCTTTTGCGACAGGACTTTTTTCATAATCATGAAGACGTTCCAATCATTTTTTATAATGAATCATTCATTCGGTCATACTTTAAAGAAGAGGTGATGGGATGAAGACAGTATTAATCGCAACATTAACGGGATTTTTAGTAGGTCTTATTTTTGCTTTCTTAAAACTTCCGATTCCAGCTCCGCCTGCTTTTGCAGGAATTGCTGGTATTGTTGGCATTTACCTTGGGTTTAAAGCGTACGAGTGGATGGTCGGATTTTTTTCATTATAAGGAAATGAGGTTTACGGTTTGGCGCATATAAAGGTAGACGATATTGACTTATTTTATGAAGAGAAAGGGAGCGGGCTGCCGCTAATTTTTCTTCACCCACCGGGTATGGGACATGTTGTGTTTCATGAACAGGGAAAGCTTGCGGAGCATTTTCGCATCATTGTTTTTGATATGCGAGGTCACGGGAGAAGCGGATTAGGTTCAAGGGAATTTTCGATTGCTCTGTTAGCGAATGATTTAAACCTTCTGATGGAGGCACTCAGCATAAAAGAAGCAGTGCTGATCGGCTATTCCAGCGGAGGAAGTGTCGCTCAGGAGTTTGCCATTCAGCATCAAGCAAAAGTAGCCGGACTCCTTTTATGTGGTGGGTTTTCTGAGGTGAGCGATCCATTTCTCCAAGCTGAATTTCGAGCGGGGAAGGCGCTTGTTCATAAGATGAAGGTGCTTTCTTGGATTCTTGCGAAAGGACATGCGAGAAGCGAGGCAGAGTTTAAAATGTTACGTTCGTACATCGTTAGCACGAATCCATACCTGCTTGAGCACTTTTACGAAAAAGGACGTCGTTATGTGTGCACAAACAAACTAAGCGCGCTCCATATACCGTTTCTGCACGTAACGGGAGAGCGCGCCTTTTACTTTCATCATTATCAAAAAAAGTATCAAAAATATGTACCGCACTGTAAACTCGTGCGCGTCTCGAATGCGTATCATGAGCTACCAACAAAATCATGGAGAGAGTTAAATCAGATTATTTATCAGTTTGCTACTTCCATTGAATTGAACCGCCGTTAAGTCGCTTTACACCGCGAACGGCTGAAAGATCTTCGACAAGCTGAAGAGCTGCGAGATCTTTTTTCTTTGCTTCAATCATAATGTCTGCATCTTCTCCGTGCTCTTTCAACATGTTAAGAAACGGAATCGCAAACTCACTGTCCACATAATCAGCATGACTGCGATACGCACTCGTTGATTTTGGGGAAGAGAGGTGGAATTTTGGTCGAATGCCGTGCGATTCCCATGTCTTATACACTCGCTCGAAGAATCGATCAGGCAGGCCATCGCCTGGATTCGCCATATGATGATGGTAGTCGAAAATAAACGGCACGCCAGTTTGCTCACATGCTTCTAGTGTTTCTTTTGCAGTATACGTTTTGTCGTCATTTTCAAGCGTTACGTGCGAGCGGATGGCAGTTGGGATCGTATCGAAGTTTTTATAAAATCGTTTTAACGTCTCCACTTTATCTCCATAAGCGCCACCAATATGGATATTGACGATCGAACGTGTGTCAAGACCCATTGCCTCTAACATGGCGACATGATACTTCAGATCGCCAATCGCATTTTCTGTTACGTGTGATTTGGGACTTGTAAAAAGCGTAAATTGATTTGGGTGGAAGCTTACGCGAAGCTTGTGCTTCTTAACTAGATTTCCGATTTCTTCAAACAGTTCTCGAAAAGGCGTGATATAATCCCAGGTTGCTTCAGGATGCGTTGCAAGCGGCACGATGGATGAAGACATCCGATAAAGATCAATTTCATGCGCAATATTATAATGAAGCGCTCGAAGCGTACTGTTTAAATTCGTCTCTGTAATACTGAGCAGTTTGGCTTCTCGCTCTTCTTTCGATAGCTTTGACCACGTCGCAAATGTCATCGTTCGCGCGGGGGAAGCTTCATATAATGCGAGCGCGTTCGATACATAGCCGAAACGAAGTTGCATCATGAGGTCAACTCCTTTCTTAAAAGGTCTGATCGTTCCATTCCCTCTGGAATTAAGTTGAAACGGAACAAAGCACATTCAAGCTTAAAGAAACGGACTAAAAAGGCGTGCGATTGGAGCAAGCATGCGGTTCCCAATCGTTCGATCTTGAAGTCGCTTTAACTCCAGGCGCTCCGACTGAAGGAGATCCTTTTTAATAACCTCTTTGATTTCCGAAACAAAATCAGGAGAGTGTAAGAGGCAATTGATCTCGCCATTAATGTGAAAACTTCTCTGATCGAAATTTGCTGTGCCTATATCGCAAAAGCTATCATCAATCACTAATACTTTTGCATGATAAAACCCGTTCATATATTGATACACCTCGCCGCCAGCCTGAATCAGTTCAACTAGGTACTCGTAGGAAGCTTCTTTTACGAGCGGATGATCAGCCCGCATTGGCAAAATGATTTGCACAGAAACCCCGCATTTTAGCGCGCGCAAGAGACTCGTTTGAACCGTTTGACCAGGAATGTAATAAGGTGTGCCGATTTTTATCGATGTAGTCGCTTTATTAATGTAAGAAACAAAAGCTTCTTCAACATCAGTTCCATTTGTAATATGGAAAGCGATCGCCTCATTCCCTTTTTGAAGATCGGGTGAAACAGTCGATTCAATAGATGAAGGGTGGTTTTCTTTCCAATCGAGTAGAAATTGATCTTGGAGTCCTTTTACTGCTTCGCCAGTTAACCGAAGATGGTAGTCTCGCCAATAACCGAATTTTGGATCCTTTCCCGCATATTCATTTCCTACATTAAATCCACCAACATAGCCAATCTCTCCATCGATAACTGTTATTTTACGATGATTGCGTTCATTTAAAGAAGTAAAGAATTTAGGGAAAGATATTTTTCTAGAATAAGAAAAATGAATGCCGCAAGATCTCATTCTGTTAATGGTGGCTTTTTTTAATCCATGACTACCGCCGTAGTCAACCAGGAGATAGACGTGCACACCCGAAGCAGCTTTTTTGCATAATTGATCAATCACCATATGTCCTGTATCGTCATCTCGAAAAATATAAAACATCATTTGGATTTCCTGAACTGCAGCGTCTACATCACTAAGTAGCTTTCTGAAAAAATCATCTCCATCACCGATGAAAGTGGCATTTCCGGTCATCTCTAATTGGGAGGAAGAAGCTTGTTTTCTCTTTTTATTGCCCAAGTGAAGGTCAATCGTTATCCATAATAGGAGGACAAGAACAATGATCAAAAAGAACCCCATCCATTTCACCTCTTTCCACTGCTGATATGGACATAGTTTGTCCTAAACTTGAAAAAAGTAAAAAAAAATCTCTGACTGAATGCTCATTCATTTGTTTTTGTGTTATACTAAAGTCAGAAAATTACTTTCATTCTGACTTAAAAGCGTTTTCATAAATGGTTTGGACATTCGGGGAGCACCATCGTTCAAGCAACTTAGAAGCGGCTAAGAAGGAATGACTCGAAAGGAGAGGTTTGCCAACATGGATGTTTTATTGATCGCTAACTGGGTTGCTTTCATTCTTGTAACCGCTTACGCACTGTTTTTGTTTGGGTATGTTGTCAAGACGCGATACGAATACATTAAGCTTGGAAAGAAAGCAGAATTTGATCATTCCATGAAAGAACGACTAGAAGCGATTCTAGTTAAGGTATTTGGGCAAAAGAAATTACTAAAAGATAAGAAGAGTGGAACCATCCATGTGATGATGTTCTACGGTTTCCTTCTCGTTCAATTTGGTGCCATCGATATGATTGTAAAAGGTCTATCGCCGGGGTCACACCTTCCTCTTGGACCGCTTTATCCAGCGTTTACGTTTTTCCAGGAGCTCGTGACGCTCATGATTTTAACAGCGGTAGTATGGGCATTCTATCGTCGCTATATTGAAGCCATTGCTCGATTGAAAAAAGGCTTTAAAGCAGGACTTGTCCTCTTATTTATCGGTCTTCTTATGATTTCCGTCCTATTTGCAGGCGGTATGGAAATCATTTGGCATGATGCAGGTTACTCGTGGAGCGCACCAGTAGCTTCAGGAATTGCGTTCCTGTTCTCATGGATCAATGAAACAGCAGCGATTGCGCTATTCTTCTTTTTCTGGTGGATCCACTTGCTCGTGCTACTAACGTTCATGGTGTACGTACCGCAATCGAAACATGCTCACTTAATTGCTGGTCCAGTGAACGTTTTTCTTGGTCGAACGCACAAAGTCGGTCAGCTTTCATCCATTAACTTTGAAGATGAAAGTCAAGAAACATACGGCGTCAATACGATTGAAGATTTTAACCAAAAGCAGCTCGTTGATCTGTACGCTTGTGTAGAATGTGGCCGCTGTACAAATATGTGCCCTGCTACTGCAACAGGAAAAATACTTTCTCCGATGGATTTAATTGTTAAGCTACGTGATCATCTAACGGAAAAAGGGGCAGCCGTCACATCAAGAACACCTTGGGTTCCAGCGTATGCCTTCTCAAACACAGCTGGAAATCAAATCGCTTACCAATCCCGTGAACAGCAGGAAACAGCTGCAGCAGCAGAAGGACTTGTAAGCGGAGATTTAATTGGGAACGTCATTACGGAAGAAGAAATTTGGGCTTGTACAACGTGCCGTAACTGTGAAGATCAATGTCCGGTTGAGAATGAGCACGTTGATAAGATCATTGACATGCGTCGTCATCTTGTCTTAATGGAAGGGAAGATGGATAGCGATGTTCAGCGAGCAATCACGAACATTGAACGACAAGGTAACCCGTGGGGCATTAGCCGGAAAGAGCGTGAGAACTGGCGCGACCTACGAGACGATATCGTTGTACCAACGGTAAAAGAAAAAGAAAAAGCAGGGGAAGAATTTGAATACCTCTTCTGGGTTGGCTCAATGGGCTCTTACGATAACCGTAGCCAGAAGATTGCTGCTTCTTTTGCGAAAATCATGAATGAAGCAGGCATTTCATTCGCAATTCTTGGAAATAAAGAAAAGAACTCTGGCGATACCCCACGACGTGTAGGAAACGAGTTCTTATTCCAGGACCTTGCTCAGAAAAACATTGAAACGTTCCAGAAGCATAACATTACGAAAATCGTGACGATCGATCCTCATGCTTATAACTCTCTCAAAAATGAGTATCCAGAGTTTGGGCTTGAAGCAGAGGTTTATCACCATACAGAATTATTGTATGACTGGATTAAAGAAGGAAAACTGAAGCCGAAGCACGAAGTAAACGAGAGAATCACCTATCATGATTCCTGTTACCTCGGCCGTTACAACGAAGTGTACGATCCACCACGTGAAATTCTTCGCAGTATTCCAGGCGTTGAAGTCATCGAGATGGACCGCAACCGCGAAAACGGTATGTGCTGTGGCGCAGGTGGTGGTTTGATGTGGACAGAAGAAGACACAGGCTCTCGTATTAACGTAACGAGAACCGAGCAGGCACTAAGTGTGAAACCATCCGTTATCGGAAGCGCATGTCCATATTGCTTAACGATGATGAGTGATGGGACGAAAGCGAAAGAAGTAGAAGAAGAAGTAGCAACACTTGATATCGTCGAGATTTTAGAACGCTCGATTGTTCAAAAGAAAGCCGTTCTCCAATAGACTGTTTGGCAAAGGGTTAGCTTATGCTGGTTTTTACGACCGGCATGAGCTCTTTCCTTTGTTGCTTTGTCGGTAAGGTGAGCGAGCGTTCAGTCGTACGCAATAATGATAGCGTTTTCAAAAAAAGAGAGGAGAGGTTTTTGTGGGCAAAACGGTCATCGTTAGTGGCGTAAGAACGCCATTTGGAAAATTTGGAGGGGCTTTAAAATCAATTGAAGCATCTAAGCTTGGTGGAGCAGCGATCAAAGAAGCGTTAGTTCGCGCTGGAGTTGAGCCAGGAGATGTTGGTGAAGTGATCATGGGATCGGTGCTTCAAGGTGGTCAGGGACAAATCCCATCGCGTCAGGCTGCAAGATATGCGGGTATTCCGTGGGAAGTGAAAACAGAAACGATTAACAAAGTGTGCGCCTCTGGTCTTCGTAGCGTCACTCTCGCCGATCAGATCATTCGCTCTGGTGATGAAGACGTCATCGTGGCTGGTGGAATGGAATCGATGAGCAACGCGCCATACATCATGAAGGATGCGCGCTGGGGGATGCGAATGGGTGACAAACAAGTGGTTGATCTTATGGTCCATGATGGCTTAACGTGCTCCTTTGATGGCTGTCATATGGGCGTTTATGGAAATACGACTGCTGAAGAATATGAAATTTCTAGAGAAGAGCAGGATCGCTGGGCGACAAGAAGTCAGGAGCGAGCAGTAAAAGCGATGGAAGGGGGCATTTTCGCAGAGGAAATTATCCCTGTAGAAGTGCCACAGCGAAAGGGAGATCCTCTTGTCGTTGAACATGATGAGGCGCCAAGAAAAGGCACAACGGAAGAGCAGCTCGCGAAACTAAAGCCGGTTTTCGGTGCTGACGGAACGATTACTGCGGGGAATGCACCTGGCGTTAATGACGGAGCCGGAGCGCTTGTCCTGATGTCGGAAGAACGCGCTTCGAAAGAAGGAAAAGAAGTGATGGCAACGATTCTTGCGCATACGGCCATTGCCGTTGAAGCAAAGGATTTTCCGAAGACGCCGGGGCTTGTGATCAATGAACTTTTAACGAAAGCAGGAAAATCGCTTGAAGAAATCGATCTTTTTGAAATCAATGAAGCGTTCGCAGCTGTCGCACTAACGAGCGGGAAAATTGCTTCTCTTGATGAAGAAAAGGTGAATGTACACGGGGGCGCAGTGGCACTTGGGCATCCAATTGGCGCAAGCGGTGCGCGCATTTTAATAACGCTTATTCATGAATTGAAACGACGTGGCGGTGGCATCGGGGTAGCGGCGATCTGCAGCGGCGGTGGTCAAGGCGACGCAATCATGGTTCAAGTATAGAAGGGAGCATGACAATGGAAATCAAAACAATTATGGTGATTGGTGCAGGACAAATGGGGTCAGGGATTGCGCAGGTGTGTGCAGCTTCTGGCTATACCGTGTATTTAAATGATTTAAAGCAGGAATTTATTGATAGAGGACTCGCAGGAATTGAGAAAAACCTATCGAAGCAAGTTTCCAAAGAGCGAATCACGCAGAACGATATGAATGGAACGATGGAGCGGTTGAGAGCAACGACAGATCTGCAGGATGCAAAGCATGTTGATATCGTCATTGAAGCCGCAGTTGAAAACATGGAAGTAAAGGGAAACCTTTTTGCACGCCTGGATGAAATTGCCGAGAAACATACAATCCTTGCGACAAATACATCTTCCCTTCCAATTACGGAAATTGCGGCGTCAACAAAGCGCCCTGAGAAAGTGATTGGCATGCACTTTATGAACCCGGTACCTGTCATGAAGCTTGTTGAAATTATTCGGGGCTTAGCGACCACGGATGAAAGTTATCAAGCGGTTGAAAAGCTGGCAGTGGATCTTGGAAAAACAGCGGTGGAAGTAAATGATTTCCCTGGATTTGTTTCGAATCGAATTTTGATGCCAATGATCAACGAAGCGATCTATACCGTTTATGAAGGTGTGGCGTCTCCTGAAGATATCGACAGCGTAATGAAGCTCGGCATGAATCATCCGATGGGACCGCTTACACTCGCTGATTTTATTGGGCTTGATACGTGTTTGTATATTATGGAAACGCTTCAAGAAGGATTTGGTGATGACAAATACCGCCCATGTCCGCTACTACGAAAGTATGTAAAAGCCGGCTGGCTCGGACGTAAGACAGGAAGAGGCTTCTACCAATACCAGGATTAACACCACGAGGAGGAACGAGCATGGAGCTTGTATTTACGGAAGAGCAGAAGATGATGCAGAAAATGGTGCGGGACTTTGCGGAAAAAGAAATCGCCCCAATCGTTGAGGAAATGGAAGAGACGGATCGCTTTCCACGCGAAGTGATCAAACGAATGGGCGAGCTCGGTTTAATGGGCATCCCGATTCCAGAAGCATACGGCGGAGCGGAAATGGACTATACCTCTTATATTATTGCGATTCATGAGCTCTCAAAAGTAAGTGCCACGGTTGGCGTGATTCTATCTGTTCATACGTCCGTTGGGACACTGCCGATACTAGCGTTTGGAACAGAAGAACAGAAAAAACGCTACATTCCAAAGCTAGCGACTGGTGAATACCTTGGTGCGTTCGCACTGACGGAACCGAGTTCAGGTTCAGACGCAAGTAGCATGAAAACACGCGCTGTAAAAGACGGAGATCATTACATTTTGAACGGCTCGAAAATCTTCATTACAAACGGTGGCGAAGCAGATACGTACGTCGCCTTCGCTAGAACGAATCCGGATGAAAAAGGAAGCAAAGGCGTGACTGCTTTTATTATTGAGCGTGATATGCCTGGATTTAGCGTCGGAAAGAAAGAAAAGAAAATGGGTCTAAACGGCTCAAATACTGTTGAGATCATTTTCGAAGATTGCCGTGTCCCTGTTGAAAATCGTCTTGGCGAAGAAGGGCAGGGCTTTAAAATTGCGATGGCGAATCTTGAAAGCGGTCGCATTGGAATTGCTGCTCAGTCACTAGGTATTGCAGAAGCAGCGCTGAACTATGCAACGGCTTACGCGAAAGAGCGTCATCAGTTTGGGAAGCCGATTGGGCAGCATCAGGGGCTTGGGTTCAAGCTTGCAGATATGGCAACAGAAGTAGAGGCGGCAAAACTCCTAACCTATCGTGCGGCTGACCTGAAAAACCACGGGACCCCTTGCATGCAGGAAGTCTCGATGGCGAAGCTCTTTGCATCGAAAGCGGCCGTGAAAGCTTCGATTGAAGCAGTTCAAGTTTACGGAGGATACGGCTACACGAAAGATTATCCGGTAGAACGCCTCTTCCGCGATGCAAAAGTATGCGAAATCTATGAAGGAACGAGCGAAATCCAGAAGATCGTGATTAGTCGCAACCTGATGAAATAAAGAAAAGCGGAAGTGACCGTTTAGACCCGTCTGCTGGATCAGAAAAGTCCGGGATATCCATTTTATTGTCCAAAAACCCAATATATTGGCCAAAACCAACTTTTATTGTCCAAACCACCAAAAAGGGAGAGAAATGAGATGAATTTTCAACTATCAGAAGAACATGAAATGCTACGCAAAATGGTGCGTGATTTTGCGAGGAAAGAAGTCGAACCAACTGCAGCAGAGCGTGATGAAGAAGAGCGCTTTGATCGCAAGCTTTTTGATCAAATGGCGGAACTTGGCTTAACGGGCATTCCATGGTCTGAAGAGTACGGCGGCATTGGCTCAGATTATTTAAGCTACGTGATTGCAGTGGAAGAGCTTTCTCGCGTATGTGCTTCTACAGGAGTAACCTTATCCGCTCATACCTCTCTAGCTGGCTGGCCGCTAAATGCTTTTGGCACTGAAGAACAGAAGCAAAAGTTCCTCCGTCCAATGGCAGAAGGGAAGCTTATGGGTGCTTACGGCCTAACGGAGCCTGGATCAGGATCTGATGCAGGTGGGATGAAAACAACAGCGAAGCTTGATGGTGATCACTACATTTTAAATGGATCAAAGATTTTCATAACAAACGGCGGCGAAGCGGAGATTTATATCGTGTTTGCTCAAACAGATAAAGAAAAGCGTCACAAAGGAATTACGGCCTTTATCGTTGAAAAAGGAACGCCAGGTTTCTCTATGGGTAAAAAAGAGAAAAAGCTCGGCATTCGCTCCTCTCCAACGCTAGAAATCATTTTTGAAGATTGCCGTGTACCTGTTGAAAATCGTCTTGGCGACGAAGGTCAGGGCTTTAAGATCGCAATGAAGACGCTTGACGGTGGACGTAACGGGATTGCGGCTCAAGCAGTTGGCATCGCGCAGGGGGCACTAGATGCGGCTACGGCGTATGCGAAAGAGCGTAAGCAGTTTGGTAAGCCGATTGGTGAGAATCAAGGCATCGGCTTTAAGCTAGCAGATATGGCTACAAAGATTGAAGCCGCTCGACTATTAACTTACCAGGCAGCATGGAAAGAAAGTCAGGGTCTGCCGTACGGAAAAGAATCGGCGATGTCTAAGCTATATGCCGGTGATATTTCAATGGAAGTGACGACAGAAGCGGTGCAAGTCTTTGGTGGCTATGGCTATACGAAGGATTATCCAGTTGAGCGCTATATGCGTGATGCGAAAATTACGCAAATCTATGAAGGTACGAATGAAATTCAGCGTCTTGTTATTTCAAGAATGCTGATGGCTGATTAAGAAGCGCTATGCATCCACTCGCAGAACGACTTTCAAAAAAGGATGAGCGAGCGCTCGCTAAAGCCATTAGTCTTGTCGAAAATGATGCTGAGGATAAATTAGAATTGCTGAAGGATATTCATCCGATGACAGGGCGGGCCCACTATATTGGCATGACTGGGTCACCTGGCGCCGGAAAAAGTTCACTCGTGAATCGTCTGATTACGTACTTAAGAAAACAAAACTTTACCGTTGGCGTTGTCGCTGTTGACCCGACGAGTCCGTTTAGCGGTGGGGCTCTTCTTGGCGATCGGGTTCGGATGGCGGAGCATTTTACAGATCAAGGCGTATTTATTCGGAGTATGGGAACAAGAGGAAGCCTTGGAGGACTATCGCGAACGACGAAAGAAACCGTTCGTTTGATGGATGCGTTTGGATTTGATGTTATTTTGATTGAAACGGTCGGGGTTGGGCAATCGGAGCTCGACATTATGAAAATCGCGGATACGATTGCGGTCGTTTTAAATCCGGGTAGCGGAGATGTCGTGCAAGTCTTTAAGGCTGGCATCATGGAAATTGCAGATCTCTTTGTCGTGAATAAAGCGGATTTACCAGGCGTTCCGAAGCTTCTTGCCGAGCTTGAAAGTATGCTCGATCTTGTGAAGCATGATGCACCGTGGCGCCCGCCAATTGTAAAGGCGATCTCTGTTCAGAATCTAGGTCTTGAAAAAGTGTGGAAACGAATGCAGGAACACTTTGAATACAGCAAAGCTTCCGGTGAGCGTGATGCTCGGCGTAAAACGTCCCTTGAGCGTGAAGTGATGGAAGTAGTGCATGCTGAAATGATGAAAAAGCTTATGGAATATGAAGAAACGGAGAAAGGCTGGGTCGAGGAAGTGACAAGTGGTTCCATTGACCCTTACTCAGCTGCTGTAAAGCTGCTTCAGAATTACATGGACGGCAGTCTTGAGAGGAAGGGGATGGGAAGGTGAAGAAGAACGTGCCTTCGATGGTGAAAGATGAGAAGCTGATCCAGAAACGTCGCGAGCAAATGATTAAAGCGGCGGTCTCTCTTTTCAAAGAAAAAGGGTTTCATCGGACAACAACGAGAGAGATCGCTCGTGTCGCCGGGTTTAGCATTGGGACGCTTTATGAATACATTCGAAAAAAAGAAGATGTGCTGTATCTTGTTTGCGACAGTATCTACGATGAAGTGCGCGAGAGGCTCGAAGAACAGCTGAAGCCAGATATAACGGGGATTGAGCGGCTGAGGCAGGCCCTTCATGCATTTTATCATGTCATGGATGATATGCAGGATGAAGTGCTTGTCATGTACCAGGAAGCAAAATCGCTCCCGCGGGAGACGCTTCCCTACGTATTAAAAAAGGAACTCGGTATGGCCGAAATTTTTGAGCGACTGATTGAAGAGTGCGTGACGGAAGGGAAGCTACGCCTGACAGAAGACGAGATCTACGGCGCTGCGCATAACATTCTTGTGCAGGGGCAGATGTGGACCTTTAGGCGTTGGGCGCTGCATTCACATTATTCAATTGAAGAATACACCAAAATGCAAGAAGGATTTTTGATGCAGGCGATCGAAGCCAAAAACGTATAGAGGAGGAACAGCAGTGAGTGTAGTTGAAACGTATAAACCGGTTAACCACGTTCGTTTTGTAACCGCTTCAAGTTTATTTGACGGTCACGATGCATCCATTAACATTATGCGTCGAATTTTGCAGGCAAGTGGAGCAGAAGTGATCCATCTTGGTCATAACCGGTCTGTTGAGGAAGTTGTCAATGCTGCGATTCAGGAAGATGCGCAGGGAATTGCGATTTCTTCCTACCAGGGCGGTCACATGGAGTATTTTAAATACATGTACGATCTTTTGAAGGAAAAGGGGGCTTCTCACGTTAAGATTTATGGTGGGGGAGGCGGCGTCATTATTCCTAAGGAAATTAAAGAACTTCACGCCTACGGAATATCACGTATTTTCTCACCTGATGATGGCAGCGATCTTGGACTTCAAGGCATGATCGACCACATGATCAAGGAATGTGATTTCCCGACATTTAAACAAATTGATAATCAGATTGATCGTTTGCATGAACGTGATCCTCAAGCTGTATCAAGTCTCATTACGCTAGCGGAAAGCTATGGAGGAGAGCGCACAGAAGAGACGGCGGCCGCTGCTGAGCAAGTGTTCGATAAGCTGAAGAATATGGCAACCGATTCACCTGTTCTTGGGATTACTGGAACCGGTGGCGCGGGGAAAAGTTCCTTAACCGATGAGCTTGTGCGACGTTTCATTAATGAATTTGATGATAAAACGGTTGCGATCCTTTCCATTGATCCGACAAAACAAAAGACTGGCGGCGCTCTGCTCGGTGACAGAATTCGTATGAACGCGATTCACAATGATCGCGTCTTTATGAGAAGCCTTGCAACTCGGAAATCAAAAACCGAGCTTTCGCTTTCGATTCGTGAAGCGCTAACAGTTGTGAAGGCGGCTGGCTATGACTTGATCATCATTGAAACGAGCGGAATCGGCCAGGGGGATGCCGAGATCGTTGAAATTTCCGATGTTTCCATGTACGTGATGACAAGTGAATTCGGTGCGCCTTCTCAGCTTGAAAAAATTGATATGATCGACTTTGCTGATTTGATTGTCATTAATAAATACGAGCGAAAAGGTTCTGAAGATGCCTTGCGTGATGTAAAGAAGCAATATCAGCGCAGTCACATGCTGTTTGAGCAAAATTTAGATCAAATGCCCGTCTATGGCACGATCGCCAGTCAATTTAATGACCCGGGAACGAATACCCTTTTTAAAGCATTGGTTGATACCATTCATCGCAAATGTCGCAATGACTGGGCAACAAACATCGAAACGAGTGATATTGTTGAAAAGCTGAATTTGATTATTCCGCCGCAGCGCCAGCAATATTTACAGGATATCTCTGGCTCCGTTCGACGCTATCATGAATATGTTGAGAAACAAGTTCAGCTTGCGCGAAAAGCGTTCCAGCTCCAAGGTACAATTGAGATGCTTGTGAGTGCGGAAGATAGCGATGAGACAATTGCCATGCTAACGAAGATGAAAGATCAAAACACGGACGACATGCATACAGAAACCCGTAAAATCATCGAGAACTGGCCTGAAGTGAAAGAAAAGTATAGCGGAAAAGAGTTTGTGACGGTGATCCGAGAGAAGGAAATCGTGACGGAGCTTACGACAAAGAGTTTGTCTGGCCTTGATATACCTAAAGTTTCTCTACCGAAATACGAGGACTGGGGAGAAATCGTTCGCTGGGTTCTAAAAGAGAACGTACCAGGCTCGTTTCCTTATACAGCGGGTGTTTTTCCGTTTAAACGAAAAGGCGAAGACCCGAAGCGTCAATTCGCAGGGGAAGGAACACCGGAGCGCACGAATCGCCGCTTTCATTACCTTTCTGAGAATGAAGACGCAAAGCGCTTAAGCACGGCCTTTGATTCCGTCACGCTATATGGAGAAGATCCAGACTATCGACCAGATATTTACGGAAAAGTTGGCGAAAGTGGCGTAAGCATTTGTACGCTTGATGATATGAAAAAGCTTTATGCAGGGTTTGATTTGTGTGCGCCTTCGACTTCGGTATCGATGACGATTAACGGCCCCGCGCCAATCATTCTTGCGATGTTTATGAACACGGCTATCCAGCAGCAAATCCAGCGCTTTGAAGAAAAAGAAGGCCGGAAAGCAAACGCCGAGGAGCTTACAAAGATTAAGGCACACACGCTGAGCACCGTTCGTGGTACGGTTCAAGCTGATATTTTAAAAGAAGATCAAGGACAGAACACGTGCATCTTTTCAACGGAATTTGCCCTTCGAATGATGGGAGATATTCAGGAATATTTTATTAACGAAAACGTGCGTAATTATTATTCTGTATCGATTTCGGGGTATCATATTGCAGAAGCTGGGGCCAATCCAATATCACAGCTGGCATTTACGCTTGCCAATGGTTTTACGTATGTGGAATACTATTTAAGCCGCGGCATGGATATCGATAAATTTGCGCCAAATCTCTCGTTCTTCTTTAGCAATGGACTGGATCCAGAGTATACGGTCATTGGAAGAGTGGCCCGCAGAATTTGGGCAACGGTGATGCGCGAGAAGTACGGCGCTAATGCGCGCAGTCAGAAGTTAAAGTATCATGTTCAAACGTCAGGTCGCTCTCTGCATGCGCAAGAGATGGACTTTAATGATATACGCACAACGCTACAAGGTTTAATGGCGATTCATGACAACTGCAACTCGCTTCACACGAATGCATACGATGAAGCGGTAACAACGCCGACAGAGGAGTCGGTTCGTCGGGCGATGGCCATTCAAATGATTATTACAAAAGAGCACGGGTTAACGAAGAACGAAAACCCGCTCCAAGGTTCGTTTATTATCGAAGAATTAACAGACCTTGTGGAAGAAGCCGTTCTTAGTGAATTTGAGAAAATCAATGCGCGCGGTGGGGTTTTAGGTGCGATGGAAACACAGTACCAGCGCGGCAAAATTCAAGAAGAGTCCATGCATTACGAGATGTTAAAGCATAGCGGCGAGCTTCCGATCGTTGGTGTAAATACGTATAAAAATCCGAATCCACCAGCAGAAGAAGAGTGGAACATGGAACTTGCGCGAGCGAGTAAAGAAGAGAAGGAACAGCAGATTACGAACTTAAAGCAGTTCCAGGAAGCGCATTCTGAAAAGACAGAAGAAGCGCTTAATCGCTTGAAGCGTGCCGCTCTTAGTAAAGGAAACATTTTTGTAGAGTTAATGGAAACCGTTAAGGTCGCGAGCCTTGGCCAAATTACAAGAGCTCTTTATGAAGTGGGCGGGAAATACCGTCGTAATATGTAGGCAGTAAAGAACTTGTCAAATGCAAGCGTTCATATTATTGTAGGAGGAAGGACTTCCCTTCCTCCTTTTCGTTCGAAAGAGAAGAGCGTATGGAAGATTAAATCCTGTTATTTCAATAGATTTGTTTGAAAATCGTAGCATAGATTGTGTAAATTTGTTTATAATGAATGGTATGTTTTGCATTAGGGTATAACGAGCAACATGAAACGCGATCGTTTTAAAAGAAATGCTCGTTTTTTTAGTAGCTATTATTCATAGGAGATAATTGAAAGGGAGTGCCGATATCGTGAGTAGCGTAAAACAGCTGTCTGCTGAAGACATTCAAGAAACATCCATGATTGATATTATGTATTTCATCCTGCAGGACGAGAAGAAACCCGTTTCTTTCTATAAACTGATGGACCAGATTGGAAAGATGAAAGGTTTATCTTCCTCACAGCTTCAGGAAATGCTTGCAGAAGTTTATACAAACCTGAACACGGATGGTCGATTTGTAACGCTTGGAGACAACCAGTGGGGTCTAAAAGGCTGGTACCCAGTTGAGCAATCACAAGAAGAGCTAGCAACAACAATCAAGCCTAAGAAACGCAAGAAGTCTGGAGATGACCTTGGTTTCGATGAAGATGATGAAGACGATCTTGAAGATCTTGAAGTTGATGACCTTGACGATTTTGATGACGACGACTTCGATGATGATACAGAAGATTTGGATGATGAAGACCTAGATGATGAAGATGACGACGACGTGGAAGACGACGAAGAAGAAAAGAAATAATTTCTGTCGCTTCTTGACTTTCAGTAGCGAAATCGGTAGAATCATTTTTGGGCTTCACCAAAATACTAAACTAATTTATAGATCCGATATAAAAACAAAAGTGCCCCCCATTTATGGGACAGGTGCCACTTTTGTTTTTTTTTGTTTTTATACTCAAATTGAGAAGCTTTTAGCCAGTAAGAGTGGACCTTCCGTTTAAGTAAAGAAAATTGTATCCATCTGCATGGATTTTATTAAAAAAATAAAATCTCTCGTTTCAGATGAATCCTCTCCCTTTCTAAAAGGGCAGAATACAAACCATGAGGGGGCAGAAAGATGACAGCAAAACATAAGAAGTACATCTTTGTAACAGGCGGTGTTGTTTCGTCACTTGGTAAAGGAATCACAGCAGCTTCACTAGGACGACTTTTGAAAAACCGTGGTGTGAGTGTAACGATTCAAAAATTCGATCCATACATTAACGTTGACCCGGGGACAATGAGTCCTTATCAACACGGAGAGGTATTTGTGACGGATGATGGCGCTGAAACAGACCTTGACCTTGGTCACTATGAGCGCTTCATCGATATCAACCTTTCGAAATACTCGAACGTAACGACAGGTAAAGTCTACTCAACTGTTCTTCGTAAAGAGCGTCGCGGTGACTACCTTGGTGGTACGGTTCAGGTTATTCCACACATCACGAATGAAATCAAAGAGCGTATTTTCCGTGCTGGAAATGAAACAAACGCTGATGTCGTGATTACGGAAATCGGTGGAACAGTTGGAGACATCGAAAGTCTTCCATTCCTTGAAGCAATCCGTCAAATTAAGAGTGATATTGGTAAGGAAAATGTGATGTACATTCACTGTACGCTACTTCCTTATTTAAAAGCTGCAGGTGAAATGAAAACAAAGCCAACACAGCATAGTGTAAAGGAACTTCGTAGTCTTGGCATTCAGCCAAATGTGATCGTTGTTCGTGCTGAGCAGCCGGTTCCTCAAGAAATGAAAGACAAGATTGCTTTGTTCTGTGACATCGATGAGCATGCCGTGATCGAAGCACAGGATGCTGACACGCTTTACAAAGTACCTCTAGCTCTTCAAGAACAGAAGCTTGACGAAATTACTTGTCAGCACCTGAAGCTAAACTGTCAGGAAGCGGACATGGATGAGTGGAACGCACTTGTAGATAAGGTTCAAAACCTTTCTAGAAAAACGAAAATCGCCCTCGTTGGTAAATATGTAGCGCTTCAAGATGCTTATATTTCAGTTGTGGAATCTCTAAAGCATGCTGGCTATGCGTTTGACGCAGACATTGATATTAAGTGGGTAAACTCTGAAGCAGTGACACAAGAGAATGTAAAAGAGCTTCTTTCTGATGTCGATGGTATCCTTGTTCCTGGTGGTTTCGGTGATCGCGGAATCGAAGGAAAGATCACGGCGATTCAGTATGCGCGTGAAAACAAAGTACCTTTCTTAGGTATCTGTCTTGGTATGCAGCTTGCTTCTGTTGAATTTGCTCGCAACGTTCTAAACCTAGAAGGTGCGCATTCAGCCGAAATTAAGCCAACAACGAAATACCCTGTCATTGATCTTCTACCTGAACAAAAAGATGTGGAGGACCTTGGTGGTACGCTTCGTCTTGGTCTTTACCCTTGTAAGCTAACAGAAGGTACAAAGGCTTATGCTGCTTACAATGACGAAGTCGTCTATGAGCGTCATCGTCACCGCTATGAGTTCAGCAACCAGTATCGTGCGCAAATGGAAGAGGCAGGATTCATTTTCTCTGGTACGAGCCCTGATGGCCGTCTCGTTGAAGTCGTTGAAGTGAAAGATCACCCGTGGTTTGTCGCTTCACAATTCCATCCAGAATTCACGTCTCGTCCAACACGTCCACAGCCGTTATTCAAAGAATTTATCGGCGCTTCAATGGCGAATAACTAATTAAAAAAAGGCTCTTTTCTAATAGATTGATGCTTTTGAATCAATTATTGAATAAAAAACCACACTTCGCTAATTGTAGCGGAAGGAGGCTCACCGCCCGCCCCGCGGAAAGCGGGTAGGAGCGGAAATTAACCACTTATCTAAAAGCAACAATATCTACGAAAAGAGCCTAATAAAAAGACATCCTTTTCTACAGAGAAAGGGATGTCTTTTTGTATAGTCTTAAAATTCGTAGCCATGTTCTTCTAGTATTTCCCGAGTGGTTAAATAGAGAGCATGATAAACATATAACGAAGTAAGTAAGGCCGGATAACCTATGCGTTCTCCTTCATCATTTGGAACAAGACCGGTCGTTAATCCGGTGTTAATATGAAAATCGGTGTTTTGCTCAAGGATAGGATCGGATTCTTTTCGCGTAGCGGAAATACCGACGACCGTTGCACCAGTCGCTTTAAACTTTTCCGCATGCTTCGCAGCCGCTTCGTCTTCACTAAGCCTTGAAAATAAAAGGACACAATCATTCTCAGTTAAATCGGCAGGATCATGAAGAATCGCACTTGAGGGAAGCTTTTCAGAGCCGTATACTGCTTCAAGAGCAGCTCCCTGAAGTTCGTTTTCTCCATAGAAATAAACTGTACCACCGCCTGTAATAATTTGAGCAAACAAGCGTGAAATATCTTCAATGATCATTTCATGCTGATCCTGAATCCCTTTAAATTTACCCATTAACTGAGTCGTGAAAATCTTAAGCATTGGATCACTACCTTTCTGTTTTTTTTTATGAAAAAATGAAAGCTAATTTTGTGTCGATCTGGGTATAGGTATACAAATGAATGGCTAGCGAAAAGGAGGTGGGATGAGCGAATACATTTTACATGTATAACCGGTCACTATTATAACGAAACTGTTCAACACTTGCGAATATCAGCCCTCAATGTATAATCAGGAAGGGATTCGCGATCTTTAAGCGAACTTAAACATAAGACTAACGGAAAAGTAGGTGCTCACATATGAATGAAAAAATCTTAATCGTAGATGATCAATACGGTATACGCATCCTTCTTAACGAAATCTTTCAAAAAGAAGGCTATCAAACATTCCAGGCAGCAAACGGCGTTCAAGCACTCTCAATCGTAAAAAGTGAGGATCCTGACTTAGTTATTCTCGATATGAAAATCCCAGGAATGGATGGGCTAGAGATTTTAAAGCGAATCAAAAAAATGGAAGCAAGAGCGCTTGTTATCATCATGACGGCATATGGCGAATTAGACATGATCCATGAAGCGATGGACTTAGGGGCAATAACGCATTTTGCGAAGCCTTTTGACATCGATGAGATTCGAGCAACAGTCAAAAAAGAATTAGCATCGCTTTCATAACAAAAGGTAACGCTTACATAAACAAATCCTATTAAATCAGGCTTTTTCCCCTTCTATTATAGAAGTGATATGCTATAATAGAACCGTGTTTTTGGATAAATTGTAGACCAAATGAATTCAGATTAGCTGAAATTTCTTAAGCTGTGGCATACATAAAAACACCACGTTTGTGCCATCTTGTAGAAGACAGTTTTTTCTGGATGCATCTGCATGCTTCAATAACAGGTATTCGTTATTAAGATGTTCCAGGTCAGACCTGGCAATTTTAAATTAGATTGAGGAGGATTTATCATGCCTTTAGTTTCTATGAAAGAAATGCTCGAAAAAGGTAAAGCAGAAGGCTACGCAGTTGGCCAATTTAACCTTAACAACCTTGAGTTCACTCAAGCGATCCTACAAGCTGCACAAGAAGAACAATCACCAGTTATCCTTGGTGTTTCTGAAGGTGCTGCTCGTTACATGGGCGGATTCAAAACAATTGTTACAATTGTAGAAGCGCTTATGGAAGAGTACAAGGTTACAGTACCAGTTGCGATCCACCTTGACCACGGTTCTAGCTTCGAGAAGTGTATGCAAGCAATCAATGCTGGATTCACTTCTGTTATGATCGATGGTTCTCACTACCCTCTAGACGAAAACATCGCACTTACTTCTAAAGTAGTGGAAGCTGCACATGCAGTTGGTGTTTCTGTAGAAGCTGAGCTTGGACGTATCGGCGGACAAGAAGACGATCTTGTGGTTGAAGACGCTGATGCTGCTTACGCGATTCCTGAAGAGTGTGAGCGCCTTATCAATGAAACTGGTGTAGACTGCTTCGCACCTGCACTTGGTTCTGTACACGGTCCTTACAAAGGTGAACCTAACCTAGGATTCGACCGCATGGAAACAATCAGCAAAATGACTGGTGTTCCTCTCGTTCTTCACGGTGGTACTGGTATTCCAACAGCTGACGTTAAAAAAGCGATCAAATTTGGACATGCTAAGATCAACGTTAACACGGAGAGCCAAATTTCTTCTGCTAAAGCAGTTCGTTCTGTACTTGAAGAAAAGCCAGATCTTTACGATCCTCGTAAATACATGGGACCTGCACGCGATGCAATTAAAGAAACAGTAATTGGCAAAATGCGTGAATTCGGTTCTTCAAACAAAGCATAATCTTCTTAAAATCGGATCATCAAAACCGCTCTATTATGAGCGGTTTCTGATTTCCGTTTTTTAATCCCCTACCTACTACCTTGCGACTATTTTTCATTTATTTACAACCAAATCTGCTAACGCAAAACAAAATATGTTAAAATTTTTCTCGTAAACGCTTTCTAAATTAAAGGAGGACGAATGCAATGAAAATTTTCATAGATTCCGCAAACTTAACTGACATTAAAGAAGCACATGATATGGGTATCGTTTCAGGTGTAACAACGAATCCGTCCCTCGTTATGAAAGAGAAAGTGAATTTTCACGATCGTCTTCGTGAAATTACTAGCCTTGTAGCTGGATCGGTTAGTGCTGAAGTGGTTTCCACTACAGCTGAGGAAATGATTGAAGAAGGTAAACAGCTTGCTGAAATCGCTCCAAACATTACAGTGAAAGTACCAATGAACCGTGAAGGAATGAAAGCAGTTAAAGCATTCTCTGAAGCTGGTATTAAGACTAACGTAACGCTTGTTTTCTCTGCGAACCAGGCATTGCTTGCAGCACGAGCTGGTGCTTCTTACGTCTCACCATTCCTTGGTCGTCTTGATGATATCGGTCAAAATGGTCTTGATCTTATCTCTGAAATCTCTGAACTGTTCGCGGTGCATGGCATCGAAACTGAAATCATTGCTGCATCGATTCGTCACCCTATGCACGTAACAGAAGCTGCCCTGCGCGGAGCTGACATTGGCACAATGCCGTTGAAAGTCGTGCTTCAGATGCTTGAGCACCCGCTAACAGACAAAGGAATAGATCAATTCCTTACTGATTGGGAAGAAGCGAAAAAAGCAAACGAATAAAATGAACGAATTGGCATGAACTTCCTGTTTTTGCCCATACTATTCTTATGAAGTATCATGACAGAATGAGGAACATACGATGCGGACGAAGAAGGGAGACCGTTATGGAAAAGTTGATGATCGCTGGAGGCCACCGTTTAAGTGGAACCGTTCAGGTGAGCGGGGCCAAGAATAGTGCGGTAGCATTAATCCCGGCGGCTATTCTAGCAGATTCCACTGTCACTATTGATCACTTGCCGAACATTTCTGACGTTGGGATTCTCCGTGATTTGCTTGAGGAAATCGGGGGACAAGCTGAGCTAAATGGAAATACATTAACTGTAAATCCTAAAGATATGATTGCGATGCCGCTGCCGAATGGCAAAGTAAAGAAGCTACGTGCTTCTTATTATTTAATGGGTGCGATGTTAGGTCGTTTTAACAAGGCGGTTATCGGACTTCCGGGCGGATGTAATCTTGGACCACGTCCGATTGACCAGCATATTAAAGGATTTGAAGCGCTTGGCGCAAAAGTAACGAATGAACAAGGGGCCATTTACCTTCGTGCAGATGAACTAAGAGGCGCTCGCATTTACCTTGATGTTGTAAGCGTTGGAGCGACGATTAACATTATGCTTGCAGCGGTTCGTGCGAAAGGTCGTACCGTGATTGAAAATGCAGCTAAAGAACCTGAAATCATTGACGTTGCCACACTTTTATCAAGCATGGGCGCAAAGATTAAAGGGGCTGGAACGGACGTTATTCGAATTGACGGCGTGGACGAGCTAACCGGCTGCTATCATTCCATTATTCCTGACCGCATTGAGGCAGGAACATATATGATCATGGCAGCTGCGATGGGTGATGAAGTTGTGATCGACAATGTTATTTCTCAGCACTTAGAATCGCTTATTGCGAAACTACGTGAGATGGGTGTACAAGTCGAGACAAATGAAGATCAAGTTTTTATTCGTTCGCCGCGTGAAGGTTGGAAAGGCGTTGATCTTAAAACCCTTGTTTATCCAGGCTTCCCAACCGATCTTCAGCAGCCGTTTACTTCGCTCTTAACAAATGCTGAAGGTAGCAGTATTGTAACCGATACGATCTATAGTGCAAGATTCAAACATATCGATGAACTACGTCGAATGGGTGCGAACGTTAAGGTTGAAGGACGTTCTGCCATAATTAATGGCGCTGTGAAGCTCCAGGGAGCAAAGGTGCGTGCTTCAGATCTACGTGCTGGTGCAGCCCTTGTTGTCGCTGGCCTAATGGCTGAAGGCGTCACGGAAGTCTCAGGACTGGAGCACATTGATCGTGGCTATGAGCGACTCGTTGAGAAGCTTAGCAATCTTGGTGCGCGGGTTTGGCGTGAGAAATTAGACCAAGAAGAGTTGAAAGAAGTAGAAAGTTCTTAAATTAGCAGAAATGGTGGTGAAAACCACCATTCTGTTATCTCTATTTTGAAAGCGTTTTACTAACGTTGCGCACCCCGGGGGAGGAAAGCATGATGGAAAGAAGTTTAACGATGGAACTTGTCAGAGTCACAGAAGCTGCTGCGCTCGCTTCAGCACGCTGGATGGGAAGAGGCAAGAAAGAAGAAGCTGATGATGCCGCGACCACGGCAATGCGGGATGTGTTTGACACGGTACCGATGAAGGGAACGGTGGTTATCGGGGAAGGGGAAATGGATGAAGCCCCGATGCTTTATATCGGTGAAAAACTTGGAACTGGTTATGGTCCCCGCGTAGACGTCGCGGTTGATCCTCTTGAAGGAACCAATATCGTAGCAGCAGGAACGTGGAATGCACTCGCTGTGTTAGCGGTAGCTGATCACGGCAATTTGCTGCATGCACCTGACATGTACATGGACAAAATTGCGGTCGGACCGAGAGCGGTTGGCAAAATCGATATTAACGCTTCCGTTTACGATAATTTGAAGGCGGTTGCTGAAGCGAAAGGAAAAGAAATTGAAGACTGTGTGGCGGTCATATTAGACCGCAAACGGCACGAAAAGATTATAGAAGAAGTTCGTGCTGCAGGCGCTAGAATTAAGCTTATTTCTGATGGAGATGTGGCAGCGGCAATTAACACGGCCTTTGATGACACAGGCGTTGATATTTTATTTGGGTCTGGTGGTGCCCCTGAAGGTGTACTTGCAGCCGTTGCATTGAAATGTCTCGGTGGAGAAATACAGGGTAAACTTCTCCCTCAAAATGAAGAAGAGTTGAAACGATGTAACGAGATGGGAATTCATGATGTTTCCCGCGTTCTTTACATGGAGGATCTCGTAAAAGGGGAAGATGCCATTTTTGCGGCAACTGGCGTGACAGATGGCGAATTATTAAAGGGTGTTAGATTCCAGGGAACTTCTGGTACGACCCAATCGGTTGTTATGCGCGCAAAGTCCGGTACTGTTCGCTTTATAGACGGAAAACACAGTTTAAAAAAGAAACCAGACCTTGTCATTCGTTCTTAAAAGTTCATTAGACGTACATGATTCAACACCACAAGTATCATTTCATGTTGAATATTTTTTAGGAATCTGGTAAAACTATAAGGTGCTGTATTATTTCCTATTACTATTCGCTCAACATCGTTGAGTGGAAAAGTTGATTTTTGGCTCAAATGTCGTCATTCGCGTAGTGGACCACTTGTCCCGATTTAGTTAATGGCGAAAATGAGCCAAAAATCATTAAAGAAGAACATGTTCAAGAGTAACGATTGCTAAGCAACACCTTCGTTGTGCACTTCCTCTACTCTCACTTAAGAGATTCCTGAATGGATCACATACTAGCCTCTCACAGGGTCTCAACAAACTCTTTCTCTCTTTCTTTATTATTCATAATCAAAAGGACGATCTGTACACAACATACCTCTGTTGTTTGAATGAACCTTTTGTGCACTTATTTCATTTTCCAATCATTTGGGTAAAACCCATAATCATTTAAAAAGTGTGGTGTCAACATGGCAGTAAATATATCAGAACTAGAACAAATGACATTAAAAGAGCTTTATGAACAGGCTCGATTATACAAAGTCTCTTACTATAGTAAGTTAAACAAACGAGAGCTTGTTTTCGCTATTTTAAAAGCCCAGGCAGAGCAATCAGGACTTCTGTTCATGGAAGGGATTCTTGAAATTATTTCGTCTGAAGGATTTGGTTTCCTTCGCCCGATCAACTACTCGCCAAGCGCAGAAGACATTTATATCTCGGCATCTCAAATTCGCAGATTTGACCTTCGTAACGGGGATCGCGTTTCTGGTAAGGTGCGTCCTCCAAAAGAAAATGAACGCTACTACGGACTTTTGCACGTAGCGGCAGTGAACGGGGAGGACCCTGATTCTTCGAAAGAACGCGTCCATTTTCCAGCGCTAACACCGCTTTATCCTGAGAAGCGCATGAATTTCGAAAACAAATCAGGCAATCTGTCTACTCGCATCATCGACATGATTTCACCAGTTGGGTATGGGCAGCGTGGTCTAATCGTAGCGCCACCTAAAGCTGGTAAAACGATGCTTTTGAAGGAAATTGCTAATAGCATTACAACGAACCATCCTGAAACGGAATTAATCGTTCTTCTCATTGACGAGCGTCCTGAGGAAGTGACGGATATTGAGCGTTCCGTTGATGGCGATGTGGTTCATTCAACGTTTGATGAAACGCCAGATAACCATATTAAAGTAGCTGAGCTTGTGCTCGAACGTGCGATGCGATTGGTTGAGCATAAGAAAGATGTTGTCATCCTTTTGGATAGTATTACACGTCTTGCTCGTGCCTATAACCTCGTTATCCCACCAAGTGGACGTACGCTTTCCGGTGGTATTGATCCTGCAGCCTTCCATCGTCCAAAACGATTCTTTGGTGCGGCGCGAAACATTGAAGAAGGTGGAAGCTTGACGATTTTAGCAACAGCGCTAGTTGAGACAGGTTCACGCATGGATGACGTCATTTATGAAGAATTTAAAGGAACGGGTAACATGGAGCTTCATCTAGATCGTCGTCTCGCAGAACGCCGTGTCTTCCCTGCGATTGATATTCGTCGCTCTGGTACGCGTAAAGAAGAGTTGCTTCTTCCAAAAGAACAGCTTGAAATGCTTTGGACGATACGTAAGAGCATGGATGACTCCTTTGAATTCGTGGATAATTTCTTAAAGCGTCTGAAGAAAACGAAAGAAAATCGTGAGTTTTTCGACCTGTTTGAGAAAGAAAAAAGCGGTTCTTCCAGGTAAAGAATGAAGGTGTTTCGTCACAAGATGATCAATTGCATTGTCTGGAACACCCTGCTATAATACGTCTATGTGTGCAGAAGCTAAAAGGCACTGCCTTTTAGCTTCATTTAACTCTGTTTCCTCAGGAATCAGGGCGGAAGGAGATGAAATTCATGAAACAAGCGATTCATCCTGGTTATGAAACCATTAAGGTAAGATGTGCTTGCGGTAACGAATTCGAAACTGGTTCTACAAAACAGGACGGCGTGAGCGTAGAGGTTTGCTCTGAGTGCCATCCATTCTATACTGGACGTCAGAAGTTCAATGACGCTGGTGGACGCGTAGATAAGTTTAGAAAAAAATACAACCTAAAAGGTTAATGATAGAACAGGCAAGTTTTTACTCCTTGCCTGTTTTTTAACTCAATGAAGCAAGAAATGATCATCATGCAGAGCTACTTTGCACATATTTGTAGGAAGAAACGGTTCGAACAAACCATTGTTCACTCGTTTCTTCCTATGAAGGATGATTTTTAAGATGGGCGAAGCCTTTTTAAGCGAATACGAGTGATTGCTTCTTGTAAGCACTCTACGATCAATAATTGGATGAAAGTATACGCAAAATAAGGACTGCGCTGATCAGTCATTTTTTTATGCTTATGCTGGGAAAGGAGAAGCGGTTGAATGCATGTTATGAAGTACAGCGGCTGGATTGAGGTTGTTTGCGGGAGTATGTTTTCCGGGAAGTCTGAAGAATTAATTCGTCGTGTAAGACGAGCGACTTATGCCAAACAAAAAGTTCAGGTGTTTAAACCAAAAGTGGATAACAGATATAGCGAAGAATCTGTTGTATCTCATAATGGAATGTCCGTCATCGCTGTTCCGGTTGATCATTCACAGGCGATCCTGGACCGCGTTGCAGAAGATACGGATATGGTTGCAGTTGATGAAGTGCAGTTTTTTGATGAAGGCATTGTTGATGTAACGCAACAGCTTGCGGATGAAGGGGTTCGTGTGATCGTTGCAGGACTGGATCAGGATTTCCGCGGTGAAGCTTTTGGACAAGTTCCAAAACTTTTAACGGTTGCAGAATCCGTCACAAAGCTTCAAGCGATTTGTGTCGTGTGTGGTTCTCCAGCAAGTCGTACGCAGCGTCTTATTGATGGCAAGCCTGCTCATTACGAGGATCCGATCATCCTTGTCGGTGCATCTGAGTCTTATGAACCGCGCTGTCGTCACTGTCATAAAGTGCCTGGGAAGCCGACGGCACGGGATCATCAAGAACAAGAAATCTCAAAGTAAGTCCGGGAAACCGGGCTTTTTTTGTGCTTTCGAAATAGTGGATTCGTAACGAAAGGATAAGAAAAGCGCTGATTTGAATCTAACCATCATTTGTTGGGCACCTTAAAAACAGGAGGTGACCGACTGATGAGAAAGATAACCTGGATGATGCTTGTGTTTCTGTTGCTTGTATCAGCCTGTTCGCCACTCAAGCCGCCAGAAGCAAATGGACAGGCGGGAGAAGGTCAAAATTTAAATACCGATATTAATCTGAACCCACAGTCCTATCGGAATATGAGCGTGGACAAGCCAACGATTAGTGACGATCAAGATAAAATTCGAGAGGTAGTCGAGGCAGAAGGTTTCGATGCTGGATTGATTTCGATTACAGGCAACCATGCGTGGGTAAATGTTAAATTTACGAATAAACAAGAAGCCGAACTAAATAATCAGAAAAAAACGCTTGCTGCTAAAATTTATCAAGCAGTGCCAAGATACAAAATACACGTGCGAGCAAGATAAACCCTCTCATCAACGAGAGGGTTATTTTTATTAATGCTGTGCTCGTCTTGCTGCTTGTTGCAACGGATCCCAAACGCTGTTGTAAGGTGGAGCGTAGGCGAGGTCGAGGTCCTCGATGTCATGTAACGTCATTTGATGATAAAGAGCAGTCGCAAGTACGTCAACGCGCTTATCCACGCCATACTTTCCAATAAACTGCCCGCCAAGGATGCGCTCGTTATCATCTCGGAAAATGATTTTGACACAAAGCTCTCGTGCATCAGGGTAGTATCCAGCGATATCTGTCGCTTCAGTAGAACAGCTAGCGAACGGTAAGTTTAGTTCTTCTGCTTCACTTGTTGAAAGCCCTGTCCGACCAAGCGTTAAGTCAAAGAATTTAATAACAGAAGTACCGACAATTCCTTTAAACGTATTCGGCTGTCCGACCATATTTAGTCCTGCAATACGTCCCTGTTTATTTGCTGTCGTCCCTAGAGGAACAAAGTCATCACGTTCTTTGACACGATGGTAATGTGTCGCACAGTCTCCAGCGGCATAGACGTCTTCTTTACTCGTTTGCATGTAGCGATTCACCTGTATTGCCCCGTTAGAAGCGGTGTGTAGCCCGCACTCCTTAAGGAAACCTGTATTAGGCTTTACTCCAACAGAAACGAGAACGAGATCTGCTTCATATTCTCCTTTATCTGTTACGATCTTTTTCACGCGCTTTTCACCTTTAAAAGATTGCACGCCTTCGTTTGTATGAACGGCAACCTCGTTTCGCTCTGCCTCATCATGAATCATCTTCGCCATGTCTTCATCAAAAATGCTAGCGAGGTGCGGCCCTAGTTCAATGATGCGCACATTTTTACCAAGTTCACGGAACGTTTCAGCCATTTCAAGTCCGATGTAGCCCCCTCCAATAACCGCAACGTTTTTAACGGAGTCATCCAAATCATTGATTACCTTCTCAGCATCCGGAATCGTTTTTAATGTATGTATTCCGTTAAGATCGATTCCTTCCCAATTTGGTTTCACAGGACTAACCCCTGTCGCGATCAGCAGCTTATCGTATTTTTCGGTAAAATGTTCGCCGGACTTTAAATTGATTCCTTTTACAATTTTTTTATCGGTATCCACATTTGTTACTTCATGATACACACGAGCATCGATGCCATACTTCTCTCGAAACGTATCGACAGATCTAGCGATAAGTTTTTCAGTGGATTCAATTTTTCCGCTAATGACATAAGGGAGGCCGCACTGCCCATAAGAGTAGATATTCCCCTTCTCAAGCGTCACAACTTCCGCTTCCTCATCATTTCGAATAATTTGCATTGCTGCACTCATACCAGCTGCATCGCCGCCAATAATGACGAATTTCATGTTCAAACCGCCCCTTCCGGAATCGTTCATTTTTACTAACCTACTTCCAGTTTACCCTGAATAAATCAAGTTCAAGCTATTTTTGCTTTTGACCTGTGAAATGTCCTATACTATAATTAGAATGTTATGCAACGAAAACGAGGTGAAAGATCTTGTTAGACCGTTTAGAAATTGTTGAAGAACGTTATGATAAGTTAAATCAGTTGTTGAGTGATCCAGAAGTCATTAATGACACGACGAAACTCCGGGAATATTCCAAAGAGCAATCAAGTCTTGAGGAAACCGTTCAGGTGTATCGTGAATATAAGGAAATTCTCGAAGGCATTCAAGATGCGAAAGCGATGCTTGAGGAAGAAAAAGATGCAGAAATGCGTGAAATGGTGAAGGCTGAGCTTTCCGAGCTTACACCTAAAGAAGAAGAGTATGCGGAGCGGTTGCGCGTGCTACTTCTTCCAAAAGACCCGAACGATGATAAGAACGTAATTATCGAGGTTCGCGGAGCAGCGGGTGGAGATGAAGCCGCTCTATTTGCAGGTGACTTGTACAAAATGTACAGCCGCTTTGCTGAAATGCAAGGTTGGAAGTCTGAAGTCATTGAATCAAGTTCAACCGAGCTCGGTGGTTTTAAAGAGATAATCTTTATGATCAACGGTGCTGGCGCTTATTCAAAAATGAAGTATGAGAACGGAGCACACCGCGTTCAGCGCGTTCCGTCAACAGAATCTGGTGGTCGTATTCATACGTCTACGGCAACCGTTGCGGTGCTTCCTGAAGCAGAAGAAGTAGAAGTTGACATTCATGATAAAGACATTCGTGTTGATACCTTTACTTCAAGTGGACCAGGTGGACAGAGTGTTAATACAACGATGTCAGCGGTTCGCTTAACGCATATGCCAACTGGTGTTGTCGTTTCGTGTCAGGATGAAAAATCTCAGATTAAGAACAAAGAAAAAGCGATGAAGGTTCTTCGTGCTCGTGTGTATGATAAGTTCCAGCAGGAAGCACAGAAAGAGTATGACGATAACCGTAAATCCGCTGTTGGTACTGGCGACCGTTCTGAACGTATTCGCACGTACAACTTCCCGCAAAACCGCGTAACGGATCACAGAATTAACTTAACGATCCAAAAGCTTGACCAGATCCTTCAAGGTAAGCTTGATGAGTTCATTGATGCGCTTATTACAGAAGAACAAACGCGCTTAATGGCGGAAGCTGGAGAGTGACCCTATGATGACTGTATTCGAAGCCCTTAAATGGGCTTCTTCTTTTTTAGAGAAGCACGGACGTGAAGCATCTGCTGCCGAGTGGCTGATCAAACACGAGTTAAACGTATCAAGAACAGAACTCTTACTTCAAATGCAAGATCAAATGCCGGATTTTGCAAGTTTTGAAGCGAAAATAAACGAGCACGCGAGCGGTATTCCTGTCCAGCACATCGTTGGAAAAGAAGAGTTCTACGGACGAACGTTCCGCGTGAATCATCATGTCCTCGTGCCAAGACCTGAAACAGAAGAGCTTGTGGAAGGCATTCTTTCTAGGTCAAAAAGGCTGTTTCCTAACCCGGAAAAAGCCACGATCGCCGACATCGGTACTGGAAGCGGGGCAATTGCCATTAGTCTTGCGCTAGAACTGCAAAATCAAAACGTCAAAGCAGTGGATATTTCTCAGGAGGCCCTTAAGGTAGCGAAGGAAAATGCACGTCAGCTTGACGCTCCCATCTCGTTTCTTCACGGTGATCTACTTCAGCCGTTACAAGGACAAACGTTTGATATCGTCGTTTCTAATCCTCCTTACATTTCAGAAGAAGAATATGCCGCTCTTGACCCATTAGTTCGAGACCATGAACCGATTCGTGCTCTTGTAGGAGGAGAAGATGGCTATGTACTTTATCGCAGACTTGCGGAAGGTTTGCCTGGGCTGATTTCTTCTCCAGGGTTAATTGGATTTGAGGTAGGCGAGAAGCAGGCAAGAACAGTTGCCGCAATGCTCGAAGCTTCTTTTGGTGAGCGTATTCGGGTCGAGGTTGTGAAAGATATTAGTGGGAAAGAACGAATGGTATTTGGTGTTGTAACGTAACCCTGTCGATTCTACTCACATTCTGGTGAACAGTTCTACGTTTAAAACGTATGAATCTGGCCAGAATGAGAGCTAGAAGGGACGGGATACAAGATGAATCAAAGAGGACTTATTAATCTATTAATCTCATTTTTTATTCTTGCTTCAAGTCTCCAGGGTTCGGGAGTTGTTACAGCAAATCAGCAGATTATTCCAGACGAAGCGATTCGTCTTCGCATTTTAGCAAATAGTAATAGTGAAGAAGATCAATCAGTAAAGCGTAGCATTCGTGATGAAGTAAACGAATCAATTAATAAGTGGGTCGCTGATTTAACTTCCATTGAAGATTCGCGTAGCGTGATTAAAAGTCATTTGAATGAAATTGAAGCGATTGTAGAAAAAGAGCTTGATCAGATTGGGAGCAGTGAATCATTTTCTGTTTCTTTTGGAGAAGTCGCGTTTCCAACGAAACTGTATGGCGATTTTGTTTACCCTGCCGGTGATTACGAAGCCGTCTTAATCACAATTGGGGAAGGTCTTGGGGATAACTGGTGGTGCGTTCTTTTCCCACCGCTTTGTTTCCTTGACTTCTCAAATGGGGACGCTGTTCAGGCAGAAAGCGACGCGCCTGTAGAAGAGCCTGCAGAAGACGTGGAAGTTGACTTCTTCTTGGTGAAAATCATGGATACGATTGTGGACTGGGTGAAAGGAATATTCAGCTAACTGGTCTATTCTCCTTCTTCAACGCATAAGACCATAACAGAACGGTTTTGTGTGAAAATTGAAGGAGGAGATCCATTTGTTTCTCGTTAGAAAAGCAACGACAGATGATGCCGTAGCCGTTAGGAATTTTGTTATGCAATCCGGCCTTGATGTGGACGGGCTACCTAATATTGAGTCGTTTCTTATCGCAGAATCAGAAAAAAAAGACCTGCTAGGCGTGATTGGACTTGAAACGATAGGTGCGTCAGGTCTTCTAAGAGCACTCGTCTTAAATAGCTCTGAATCAACTTCTGAAGGATTATTACAGTTTTTTGACCAGGTACTTCTTTTCGCGAAAAAAGCAAATTTGGACGAGTTGTTTCTTACATCAAAAGAAGAATCATTTTTCTTTCAAGTTTTCGGTTTCTCGACAATTCCCGTTGAAGAAGTACCAAAGTTAGTAAGGGAAAATGAGCTATTTTCCAATCAATCAGATCAGCGAGTGATTATGAGAAAACGTTTAAACTAGCTGATCTCATCAACATGGTTATACACAAATCGAACATGTGTTATCCACATTGTGTGGATACTTGTGTGTTAAGCGGAAGGAAGCGTTTTTACGAATTGTGTAGAATTCTGTGGAAAGATCACTTATTATCCCGAAATAACCGGGTTTATTAGCATTTATTGAATAAGAAGGTGAATAACGTGGAAGGTATCCACACAAATGTTTGGTATGTGGATGAAAATGTGGATAGCGAAAAAGTTTATCCACAGGTTGTGGAAGCTGCCGAATGTTTACAACGTAATGAAGTCGTCGCGTTTCCTACTGAAACCGTCTATGGCCTAGGGGGAAACGCGCTATCGGAAGAAGCTGTGGCCAAAATATTCAGTGCGAAAGGCCGTCCTGCGGATAATCCACTGATTGTACACGTGGCGAGTCGTCCACATGTGGAAAAGTTAGTATCGCATATTCCAAAACAAGCGGATAAGCTAATGAATGCATTCTGGCCAGGGCCATTAACGATTGTATTACCTGGTGGTAAGAGCGTAGCTTCAAATGTGACCGCGGGGCTTGATACGGTGGCCATTCGTATGCCTGACCATCCAGTGGCACTTGCGCTTTTAAAGGCGGCAAATTTACCACTCGCCGCGCCAAGTGCAAACTTATCAGGAAAACCGAGTCCAACCACAGCGAAACATGTGATTCATGATTTAAGTGGCAGAATTGCTGGTATTGTGGACGGCGGTTCGACAGGTGTAGGGCTTGAGTCAACGGTTGTAGATTGTTCAGGCGATTACGTGACGATCCTCCGTCCGGGTGGTGTGACGAAAGAGCAGTTAGAAGAAGTTGTTGGGGAAGTGAACGTAGATCCAGCGCTAAGTGACGAAGGGCAAAAGCCAAAATCCCCTGGCGTGAAGTACACACACTATGCTCCGACGGCTCCGGTCACGCTTGTGGATGGTTCCCCGTCATACTTGCAATCACTTGTGGACAAGCGTAGAGCAGAAGGTAAAAAGATTGGTGTTCTCGCAACGGAAGAATCGAAAGCAACGTACCGTGCCGACGTGGTCATCCCGTGCGGAACAAGAGCAGATCTGATTTCAGTTGCGAACCGCTTGTATGATGTCCTAAGGCAGTTCGATGAATCAGACGTTGATGAAATTTATAGCGAAATGTTTACACATGAGGGCGTAGGAGCAGCCGTAATGAACCGGCTATCAAAAGCAGCCAGCAATCGTGTAATCAAAGAATAACAAAAAACCCGCTCAGGCCTTGAGCGGGTTTTTACTATAGACTAGCTGCGTTTTTTGTTGACGAACTCTTCTACCATTTGCGGTGTTACATACGTACGGGTAGGAATGCTTCCTTGTTTTGCAAGTTCATTAATTTGTAGAGAAAGTTCGTTAATGCGATCCGTTGTAAATGGTTCGTTAGCTGCACATAATTCGGTGGCATGCGCAATTGCGGCTTCTCGCTCTTTATCTAACTGAATAAACAAATTGATTTCCCTGTTTTTTTGACTAAGCTGATTCGAAATCCCTTTATGCACACTCATCGTATTCGTTCCTCCAATTTGGCTCAATCATTACTAAAACACTACCCTTAACGAGCCTTACTTAATCTATTATTCATTCTTTCCCTTCTATTTTCAAGAGGACGTGCATAAAAGTTGAATAGCACGTCCCGGGGGGAGATGGAATGATTTCCACTGCATTAATTGGAGAGCTCGCCACATTAAGCATAATGGCATTTGCTCTCGGTATGGATGCTTTTTCAGTTGGACTTGGCATGGGTATGATTCCGCTCCGTCTCCGCCAAATTGCCAAAATCGGTGTGGTGATTGGACTTTTTCATATGGGAATGCCTCTTGCCGGAATGATGATTGGCCGCGTTTTATCCGAACATTTTGGCACGGTCGCGACGATGGTCGGCGGCGGCCTTTTGCTGTTACTCGGTATTCAAATGGGACTTTCTTCACTATCATCGCGAGATAAACCGTTTGTAACCCCTATCGGATTCGGCCTGCTTGTTTTTTCGTTGAGCGTTAGTCTTGATAGTTTTTCCGTTGGTCTAAGTCTTGGTATTTATGGAGCAAGAGTATTTGTCACGATTCTATTGTTCGGCCTGATCAGCATGTTTTTAACCTGGTCTGGTTTAATGATGGGTCGAAAGTTCCAGCGCTGGATCGGTTCTTATAGCGAACTGCTTGGAGGCTGCATCTTATTTTGTTTTGGGTTGAAGTTGTTGATCGTGTAATGGTGTGATGATGTGTGGGCTGGTGGGGATTTGGCCAATAAAGCACTTTCAGGGAGGGCGCTCGGTCATACAAGCGGCCTCCCTGAAAAAATTTACTCCGTAATGCCCTGTAAAAGCCTCGCATACGGTGAATTTGCTGGTAACATAATCACGGTTTCGTCGTTTAGCGTTGTTTTATACGACTCAAGCGTGCGGTAAAGTTCATAGAATTCGGGGTCTTTGCTAAATGCTTTATTGTAGATTTTAGCCGCTTCGGATTCACCTTCTGCGCGAATTTCTTCCGCATCCGCATCGGCCTTGGCAAGAATCGTATCAACCTCTTTATCTGTTTCTGCTTTGATTCGATCGGAGTCGGCATCCCCTTGAGATAGGTACTCTTGTGCTTTCGATTCACGCTCTGAAATCATACGTTGGTATACAGACTGTTCATTCGCATCAGGAAGGTCGGTCCGCTTCATGCGCACATCTGTCACTTGGATGCCGTATGAATCGCGTTCAAGTAATTCATTCACGCGCTCTCGCACATTGTCATTAAAACTTCCTCGATTCGACTTTTCTTCGTTAATGATCTGGTCGTACTCAAGCTGACCAAGCTCTGAGCGAATAACGGAGAAAATGAATTCCCCCATTTTTGCTTCCGCATTTTCAATCGTCCGTGCGTTAGTAATCATATCCTGTGGGTCACTAACTGACCAAACTGCATAGTTATCAACAGTCATCCGCTTTTTATCTTTCGTTGTGATTTCTTCTGGATTCACATCATAAAGCATTTGATACTTTGGAAGTGTCGTCACAGATTGGATAAAGGGCACCTTCATCTTTAGTCCAGGCTCCGTTTCAATCTTAACAACGTCTCCGAATTGACGAATCACTTTGTACTCGCCTTCCTTTACAACGAAGAGAGTGCTGAAAATGCTGCCAATGATAAGGAGGAGGAGAACAATAAGTAGAATGCTCTTTACGATTTTGCCGGGACTCATCTTACGGCGATGTTCATCCATATTAAAAACGTTCTCACTCATTCTTTTCACTCTCCTTTGGCTTCGGTGTTTCAGTCGTTTTCTCTTGCGCCGGTTGGATCGGTAAATACTTCACCGTGTCTCCGCCTTCATCGGTAATATAAATCTTTGTATCAGGTAGCACTTCTTCAAGCGTTTCTAAGACAAGTCGCTGTCTTGTGATATCTGGATTGTTCTTGTATTCATTGTAGAGAGCGTTAAATGTCGCGACATCACCACGCGCCTGCTCGATTCGCTGTGCTTTTTCACCTTCTGCTTTGGAAATACGCGCATCTTTTTGACCTTCCACAACGCTCAGTTCCTGGTTTTTGTATTTCTTCGCTCCATAGATGGTCGTTTCTTTTTGTTCGCGCGCATCGACAACGTTCGTGAACGCTTTTCGTACTTCATCATTTGGGAGTTCCACGTCTTGAAGCTTTACATCAAGTATGGAAATGCCAATTTCGTAGCGATCTATCAATTTAGTAAGAATGTCTCGAACGTTTCCTTCAATTTCCGCTTTTCCTGACGTTAACGCTTCATCGATTTCGGAACTACCGATAACGCCTCTTAATGAAGAAGAAGTCGCATTGTAGAGAATTTCTTTCGGTTCGTCTGAGTAATATAAGTATTGTTTTGGATTAGTGATACGCCACTGAACGACGAGGTCAGCGAGCACGATGTTCTCATCTCCAGTAACCATTTTGGTTTCCTCTGGATAGTCCACAATCTTTCCATCTTCCTCATCGTATCCGAACGTTAAGCTGAATGTTTCTCTTGGTAGAATATCGACCTGCTGGATCGGCCATGGAAGTTTAAAATGAAGACCAGCATCGCTAATTTCTTCATCAACTTTTCCGAACGTCATAATGACAGCCTGCTCGGATTCATCCACCGTATACCAGCTTGTAACGAGGATTATGCCAAGAATAAGAAATAGAACAATGCTTCCTGCTAAAATAACGACTTTTCTTTGTGACATGCGACTTTCCCCCCTTGATTTGCTTCTTACAAGTATTACGGACAGATGACAAAAAGGTTTCAGAACTTCAAGTTTTTTTCGCTACGCGCGAGGGGTGGATTTATCCCCTTTCTTCTCTCATAATAAGAAGGGAAGGGAAGTGGACAAGGTGAGAGTTGTATTTGTGTGTACAGGTAACACATGCCGCAGCCCAATGGCGGAAGTGATCTTAAAAAATAAAAACAACAAAATTGAAGCGAAATCGGCTGGCGTTTTTGCAGCGAATGGCGCACCGGCGAGCCGTCAGGTAGAAATACTTTTAGAAGAGAAAAACGTACCATTTACGCATACAGCGAAAATGTTGGATCGGAATCTAGCAGAATGGGGCGATCTTCTCCTAACGATGACGAGTAGTCATAAAGCGCTCGTGCTTCGGGATTTCCCTGAAATTTCTCATAAGGTGTATACCTTAAAAGAATATGCCGCAACAGAAAATGAAAAAAAGTACGATGAGTACCAGGAAAAAGCAGCTGAAATCGAAATGAAGCGAGCGGCTTTTCTTCATGACATCACAAAATTGGATACAGAAAAACAAGCTGAAAAGCGTCAACAATTCGAAGCAGAAATGAGAAAAGAGTTAAGTGAGTTGCAAACGCTTGAACAAGCGTTACCTTCGATGGATATATCGGATCCGTTTGGTGGAACCATTGAGCAATATCGAACAACATATGCAGAAATTGAGGAAGCGATTGAGCGAATGATTGAGCGGCTCGATCGAGAAGAATTGGAGGGATAACCATGAAAGTTGCCGTAGGTGCTGATCATGCTGGTGTGAAAATTAAAGAAGACATTATTCACGTAATTCAAGAATTAGGGATGGAGCCGATCGATCTTGGCTGTGACTGCCATGATTCAGTTGATTATCCTGACTATGCGATCCCTGTAGCCGAGAAAGTAGCTGGTGGTGAAGCGGATCGCGGTATTTTAATTTGCGGTACGGGGATCGGAATGTCGATTGCAGCGAATAAAGTAAATGGCATTCGCTGTGCGCTCGTGCATGATCTTTTCAGTGCGAAAGCCACAAGACAGCATAATGATTCAAACGTCTTAGCAATGGGCGAGCGTATTATTGGACCAGGACTTGCGACTGAAATTGCGAAGGTGTGGCTTGAGACAGAGTATGAAGCAGGTCGCCATGCAAAACGAGTCGGTAAGATTACGGAATACGAAGCAAAGGGATAAGGAGGCGTTTTCTGTGAATGAACAAACAGCGCGTCAAATCACCCGTCATACGCTAGAAGCGCTCGGGGACCTTCAGAAAGATGCGCGTCTTTCAGAGCGTCATTTACTTGTCGTTGGGATGAGCTCAAGTGAAGTAGTCGGTCAGCGAATCGGAACGGCGGGCACCATTTCAGCTGCAGAAGCGATTTATGAAAGTGTTCAAGTCTTTCAAAAAGAAACAGGTGTTCAGCTTGCCTTTCAGTGCTGCGAGCATTTAAATCGAGCACTAGTCGTTGAACGTGAAACAGCTTATGCGAAAGGGTATGATATTGTCGCAGCAATTCCGACAACACGAGCAGGTGGTTCCATGGCCACGCATGCGTATGCAAACATGGCAGATCCGGTCCTTGTGGAGTTCATTTCAGCAGATGCCGGGATTGACATAGGGGATACGTTTATTGGTATGCACATCCGGCATGTAGCAGTACCTGTGAGAGGGCGACACACGTCGATCGGTGAGGCTCACGTGACGATGGTTCGTTCAAGACCAAAGTTAATTGGTGGAGAGCGTGCGTCGTATCCAGGAAAAAATGAGCACTGCTTTTAGTCTTAAAACCGAACAATAATTTAGTTCATTTATCTAATATACGGATTCGAACTTCTGTGGTACAATGCAATCGAGATTAAATACGAACTGTTCGTGTTCACGAATGGTAATTTGTGTGGGATGGAAAGGGGATATCAATGCAAAACCTAGCAAAGCAGGATCAAGAACTTTTACAGGCAATGAAAGACGAGCTTGGTAGACAGCGCAGCAAGATTGAACTTATCGCATCAGAGAACTTTGTATCAGAAGCCGTTATGGAGGCGCAAGGGTCTGTTTTAACAAATAAGTATGCGGAAGGCTATCCAGGTCGACGTTATTACGGTGGCTGTGAATATGTCGATGTCGCTGAAAATATTGCAAGAGACCGTGCGAAGCAGCTGTTTGGTGCAGAGCATGTGAACGTGCAACCTCACTCAGGTGCACAAGCTAACATGGCTGTTTATTTCACGATTCTTGAGCAGGGTGATACTGTTCTTGGCATGAACCTTTCTCATGGTGGGCATTTGACTCACGGTAGCCCTGTTAACTTCAGTGGCGTGCAATATAACTTCGTGGAGTATGGCGTTGACAAAGACTCACATCGCATTGATTACGAAGACGTTCTTGAGAAAGCAAAAGCGCATCGTCCAAAGCTAATCGTTGCGGGTGCGAGTGCTTATCCGCGTGAAATTGATTTTAAACGATTCCGTGAAATTGCAGATGAAGTGGATGCTTACTTGATGGTGGATATGGCGCATATTGCAGGTCTAGTTGCAACTGGTCATCATCCAAACCCTGTGCCACACGCCCATTTCGTAACGACAACAACACATAAAACCCTTCGTGGCCCGCGTGGCGGCATGATTCTTTGTAAAGAAGAATTTGCGAAGAAAATTGATAAGTCGATTTTCCCTGGTATTCAAGGGGGACCACTCATGCACGTGATCGCAGCAAAAGCGGTTGCATTCGGTGAAGCTCTTTCTGACGATTTTAAAGGTTACTCTGAAAAGGTTGTTGCAAATGCGAAGAAACTCGCTTCAGCACTTGAAAAAGAGGGCATTAACCTCGTCTCAAACGGCACGGACAATCACCTTGTCCTTCTAGATTTACAAAGCCTTGAGTTGACAGGGAAAGTGGCTGAAAAAGCCCTTGATGATATTGGCATTACAACGAATAAAAATACGATCCCATTTGATCCACAAAGCCCATTCGTAACGAGCGGCCTTCGTATCGGTACGGCAGCTGTAACGTCTCGAGGATTTGGTGAAGCAGAAATGGAAGAAATCGCAAGTATAATTGGTGATGTGTTGAAGCAACATGAAGACGCGGATGCTCTTCAAAAAGCAGAGAAGCGTGTTCAAGACCTTACTGCTAAATTCCCAATGTATGAAAATATTTCTTATTAAATAGCTCTTTTCTAATAGATGGTTGCTTTTGAATCAATTATTGAATAAAAAACCACACTTCGCTAATTGTAGCGGAAGGATGCTCGACTCCTGCGGGACTAGCGGGACAGGTGAGACCCCACAGGAGCGAAAGCGACGAGGAGGCTCACCGCCCGCCCCGCGGAAAGCGAGCATCCTGGAGCGGAAATTAACCACTTATCTAAAAGCAACAATATCTACGAAAAGAGTGTATTAAATAGACACTGACGCCGGGAGATCATCTTTTCCCGGCGTTTTTAGTCAATAATGGGTTGTTAAATTGTAGATGAATCTCAGTGGGAAGAGCGTGAATATTTCATCATTTTTGAAAGCCTTGAATCAACTCGCGTTTTTCTGTAAAATTGCGAAGAAGATTTAGGAACGAAACCAAAACGAAAAGGGGAGTGCATACGATGGGTAAAGTATACGTGTTCGATCATCCGTTGATTCAGCATAAGCTTACATACATTCGTGATGAGAAAACAGGAACGAAGGAGTTCCGTGAACTTGTGGACGAAGTGGCAGCGTTAATGGCTTATGAAATTACAAGAGAGCTTCCGACTGAAGAAGTGATGGTCAAAACGCCTGTAACCGAAGCGAAATCAAAGGTTCTTTCAGGTAAAAAGCTTGGACTAGTTCCGATTCTAAGAGCCGGTCTTGGCATGACAGACGGAATCCTTAAGTTAATTCCTGCTGCAAAAGTAGGACACGTTGGTCTTTATCGTGATCCTGAAACGCTTCAACCTGTAGAATACTATGTGAAGCTTCCTGCTGATATTGAAGAACGTGAATTCATCGTGATTGATCCAATGCTTGCAACAGGTGGTTCGGCTGTTGAAGCGATCAACTCCCTTAAAAAACGCGGAGCGAAAAACATTAAAATGATGTGTCTGATCGCAGCACCTGAAGGCGTAGAGCTTCTTAACGATGCGCACCCTGATGTCGATATTTACATCGCAGGTCTTGATGAGAAACTAAATGAAAAAGGCTACATTGTTCCAGGTCTTGGCGATGCCGGAGATCGTTTGTACGGAACGAAGTAATTTGGAAAAATCTCTTCCTTCTCGGGAAGAGATTTTTTTGTCGATATATCAACAAATGTGAAAAAAAAGTGACAAATTCGACCTTAAATAACAGGGAATCATTCCCTGTTTTCTTTGATTACCACAACTCTGCTCCTGTAAGCGTTACTATCCTTGGTATTACAGGCTTTTTTAAGCGTTTTTTCATTTGTGAATTTGATCACACCATTTCCTCCAAACACATTGACATCATGTACACCCTATTGTAGACTTACAAAGGGTATAGTGATAAGGTTTTCATTTACTCGAAACATCCTTTTCAATGACTTACCTTTATAGCAAAGGAGCGCTTTTATTGAAGGCGATGGCTCTCTATACGACAATCCTTTCTTATCTTGTTGGATCGATCCTTACGGGGGTATTTTTGGGGAGATGGATGGATCGCCTATTCGACACTTTTCCACTTTTTCTCATAATTGGTCTTTTGCTCGGTTTGGGCGGAGGAGTTTATGGATTGGTTCGTCTTCTACATAAGTTTACAGGGGAAGATTAAATGACAGAATACACTCAAAGTTTTCGCCGCTACATGCAATTCACCCTGTATTTGCTCGCCATTTTCGTAATGGGTTGGGGGATTACCTCATATAAAGCATTATTCCTCGGGTTAATTCTTGGCACCATCTTAAGTATTTACAACCTATTCAACATGTATCGTAAGGTCGATCGCCTTGGTGAAGCTACAGTAAAAGGGACAAAGGCAAGGTCACTTGGTTTACTAACAAGACAAGCTGTTGCTGGACTCGCCGTACTGATTGCATTAAGATACCCAGAGTATTTCAATTTGCTAGGTGTGGTAAGTGGGTTAATGACAACCTACCTTATCATTCTCATAGATTCAATATCCAAAATACGCTTTAAGTAGGAAGAGAGGTGAAAAGCTGTTGGAACATCATGCACCTACAACTGAATTTTTAGGAATGACTTTCAATCTATCCAATGTCTTGATGATCACGATTGCTTCTGCCATTGTATTCATTCTTGCAGTAGTGACAACTCGCTCCTTAGCGATGCGACCTACGGGATTGCAGAACTTCATTGAGTGGGTAATGGACTTTGTTAAAGGACTTATTGGAAGCACAATGGATTGGAAAACTGGTGGACGCTTCCTGTTTCTTGGGATGACGCTACTCATGTATATCTTTGTATCAAACATGCTGGGGCTACCGTTCGCCATTGCCGTCGATTCTGAACTTTGGTGGAAGTCTCCAACTGCAGATCCAACGATCACGCTAACCTTAGCAACGATGGTCGTGTTGTTAACACATTATTACGGTATTAAGATGAAAGGTGCGAAGGAGTACGGAAGAGGATTTGTAAGTCCACTGAAATTCCTATTTCCTTTTAAAATTATTGAAGAATTCTCGAACACCTTAACTCTTGGCCTTCGTCTTTATGGTAATATCTACGCTGGTGAAATTCTGCTTGGACTTCTCGCAGGACTCGGTGGCGCAGGAATTGCTGGAGCGCTTGGAGCCTTTCTTCCTATGCTGTTATGGCAAGGATTTAGTATCTTTGTCGGTACAATTCAGGCGTTTATCTTTACAATGCTAACAATGGTTTACATGGCGCATAAAGTGGCAGACGACCATTAAAACAAGGTATCAATGAGTTATTATTATATAAAAATATTTATGAATTATAAGGAGGAAATTTAGCATGGGTTTATTAGCAGCTGCAATTGCAGTAGGTTTAGCGGCAGTAGGTGCCGGGATTGGTAACGGTCTTATCGTAAAGAGTACAGTTGAGGGAATTGCTCGTCAGCCAGAACTTCGTGGTACGCTTCAAACAACAATGTTTATCGGTATTGCACTAGTTGAGGCACTTCCAATTATTGCGGTCGTTATTGCATTTATCGTAATGGGTCAATAATTCAATTAGATAAAGATACGGATTTGTTTCATGATGGCGGAGAAAGTTTCGAAATGAAACCTTCGCCATTCGTTTTGTATGACCTCTGAAGGGAGTGAACACGGTGTTCAATAGTTTAATTCTAGGAGCAGGATTTGCTGCAGGCGATATTCTTTTCCAACTTGTCGCATTTATTGTTCTTCTTGCACTACTTAAGAAGTTTGCATGGGGCCCGCTCATGGGCATCATGAAAGAACGTGAGCAGCACATTGCGAACGAAATCGACTCAGCTGAGAAGAACCGTAAAGAAGCTGAAGCATTTTTGAATGAGCAGCGCGATGAAATGAAGCGTGTTCGTCAGGAAGCGAAAGCTATGCTTGAGAATCAAAAACAAATGGCTGACCAACAAGGTCAGGAAATGATTGAAGCGGCTCGTCTTGAATCCGAGCGTTTGAAAGAAGCGGCTACTGCTGAAATCAAACGTGAACGTGAAAGTGCAGTTGCCTCTCTACGTGAACAGGTAGCTTCTTTATCTGTCATGATTGCTTCAAAAGTTGTTGAGAAGGAACTTGATGAGCGCGCACAAAAGCAGCTGATCGATGAGTATCTTGACCAGGCAGGCGATCAGAAATGAGTAGAGAACATGCAGTAATCGCAAAACGTTATGCCGGTGCTCTTTTTGACATCGCTCGTGAGAACGATAACGTCGAGCAAATCAAGAATGAGCTAACTGTTGTTAAAGATGTCTTTCATCAAACGCCAGATTTAATGAATGTGTTGAAACATCCAAAATTCACAACAGCTGAGAAGAAGAACATGATCCAGACTAGTTTTGGGTCGTCTCTATCCACTCACGTGATGAATATGCTTTTTACACTGATCGAACGTAAGCGTACAGCAATCGTTTTCGAACTTGTTGATCAATATGAAACACTCGCTTATGAACAAAAGCAAACAGCAGTAGCGAAAGTTTATTCTGTGAAGCCTCTAACGGAAGAGGAGCAGATGAAGGTCTCTGCAGTATTTGCGAAACAAGTAGGCAAAACAACGCTTCTGATCGAGAATGTGATCGATCCTACTTTAATCGGTGGTATTAAAGTACGTATTGGTAATCGCATTTTTGACGGTAGCATTAGCGGAAAACTTAAACGCATGGAACGAGAATTAGTTTCAGCGAAGAGCTAGAAGATAGGGGTGAATATGCATGAGCATCAATGCTGAAGAAATCAGTGCGCTGATCAAGCAGCAAATCGCAAATTATCAAACTGATATTAAAGTTGATGATGTTGGTACCGTTATCCAGATTGGTGATGGTATTGCTCGTGCCCACGGTCTCGATAACGTGATGGCAGGAGAGCTTGTTGAATTTTCAAACGGTGTTATGGGTATGGCTCAGAACCTAGAGGAGAGCAACGTTGGTATCATTATCCTTGGACCATACACTGAAATTCGTGAAGGCGATGAAGTACGTCGTACTGGACGCATCATGGAAGTTCCAGTCGGTGAAGAACTTCTTGGCCGTGTTGTAAACCCTCTTGGACAACCTGTTGATGGACAGGGCCCACTAGGTACAACAAAAACTCGTCCGATCGAAAGTCCGGCACCAGGGGTTATGGATCGTAAATCAGTACATGAGCCACTTCAAACAGGAATCAAAGCAATTGACTCTCTTATTCCAATCGGACGCGGACAGCGTGAGCTAATCATCGGTGACCGTCAGACTGGTAAGACTTCGATTGCAATCGATACAATCCTAAACCAAAAAGACGAAGATATGATCTGTATCTACGTTGCAATTGGTCAGAAAGAATCTACGGTACGTGGCGTTGTTGAAACGCTTCGTAAGCAGGGTGCCCTTGATTACACAATCGTTGTAACGGCAGGCGCATCTCAGCCTTCTCCACTTCTTTTCCTTGCACCATATGCTGGTGTAACAATGGGTGAAGAATTCATGTATAACGGCAAGCACGTTCTTGTTGTATACGATGATTTAACAAAGCAGGCTTCTGCATACCGTGAACTTTCCCTACTACTTCGTCGTCCTCCAGGTCGTGAAGCATATCCAGGGGATGTATTCTATCTTCACTCACGCCTTCTTGAGCGTGCAGCGAAGCTTAGTGATGCAAAAGGAGCAGGTTCACTAACTGCCCTTCCGTTTATCGAAACTCAAGCTGGCGACGTATCAGCTTATATCCCAACTAACGTTATCTCCATCACTGATGGACAGATCTTCCTACAATCTGATCTCTTCTTCTCGGGTGTACGTCCAGCGGTTAACGCCGGTCTTTCCGTATCCCGTGTAGGTGGTTCCGCTCAGATTAAAGCGATGAAGAAGGTTGCCGGTACACTACGTCTTGACCTTGCATCATACCGTGAGCTAGAAGCATTTGCTCAGTTCGGATCTGATCTTGATAAAGCAACACAAGCGAAGCTGAACCGCGGTGCTCGTACGGTTGAAGTTCTTAAGCAGGGGCTAAACAAGCCACTTGCTGTTGAGAAGCAGGTTGCGATTCTTTACGCTCTAACTCGTGGATTCCTTGACGATATCCCTGTTACCGATATCCAGCGTTTTGAATCTGAAATGATGACATGGATCGAACACAATAAGAAAGACATTTTCAATACAATTCGTGAAACAAAAGCTCTTCCTGATGAAAAAGAATTCAACGGTGCAATCGAAGAATTCAAAAAGAGCTTCGCAGTATCTGAATAAGAGGGATGCGGCGGAAACGCCGCGGCCAGCTTAAAAGGTGGTGAAATGAATGGCATCTTTACGCGATATTAAGTCGAGAATTACATCGACGAAGAAAACAAAGCAGATTACAAAAGCAATGCAGATGGTTTCGGCTGCGAAATTGAACCGTGCTGAAATGAATGCCAAGTCATTCGTTCCATATATGGAGAAAATTCAAGAAGTTGTTGGAAGCATTGCAAATGGATCGAGCGGCGGAAGTCATCCGATGTTAGAAAGCCGTGAAGTGAAGAAAACGGGCTATGTGGTGATCACATCCGACCGTGGACTTGCTGGGGCATACAATAGCTCGGTACTACGTCATGTGTATAGAACAATTAATGAGCGTCATAACTCAACTGATGAGTACGCGATTATCGTAGCTGGTAAAGTAGGACTTTCCTTCTTTAAAAAGCGCGGAATGCCTGTTGTCGAAAGTATCGTTGGTCTTTCTGATCAGCCTGCTTTTGCAGACATTAAAGACATTGCGTCTCGAACAGTAGGTATGTTTGAAGACGGAGCTTTCGATGAGCTTTATCTTTATTACAACCACTATGTAAGTGCCATTCAGCAAGATTTAACGGAGAGAAAACTTCTTCCGTTAACGGATATTGAGACAGGTGGAGGCAAATCACTGGCAAGCTACGAGTATGAGCCATCAGAAGAAGAAATTCTTGAGATCCTCCTTCCTCAATATGCTGAAAGCTTGATCTACGGAGCTCTTCTCGATGCGAAAGCAGCAGAGCACGCATCTCGTATGACAGCGATGAGAAGTGCGACAGACAATGCGGACGATCTTATCGGCGACCTTACACTTTCTTACAACCGTGCTCGTCAGGCTTCAATCACTCAGGAACTTACTGAGATTGTAAGTGGAGCGGCAGCACTCGAGTAGAAATGAAATGAATTAGATAGTCTTAAATGCCAAACAGGAATGCTTATTGTTTTGGCAGCTTAAAGCAAGTTAGGAGGGAACAGGATGAACAAGGGATACATTACCCAGGTTATGGGTCCGGTTGTAGACGTTAAGTTTGAGAGCGGCAAGCTCCCAGAAATCTACAACGCCCTTAAAGTTAACTATATCGCTCAAACTGGTGCTGAAGAGAGCATCGAATTGACGCTTGAAGTCGCGCTTCACCTTGGCGATAACTCTGTTCGTACCGTAGCAATGGGTTCAACAGACGGACTTGTACGTGGAGTTGAAACACTCGATACAGGTGCACCAATCTCCGTTCCAGTTGGAGATATCACACTAGGACGTGTATTTAACGTACTAGGTGAGAAAATCGACCTTAATGAAGAGATCGGCGAAGTTCGCCGTGATCCGATTCACCGTCTTGCACCGGTATTCGATGAACTTTCAACAACTACTGATATTCTTGAAACAGGAATTAAAGTAGTAGATCTTCTTGCACCATACGTTAAAGGTGGTAAGATCGGTCTCTTCGGTGGTGCCGGTGTAGGTAAAACGGTACTGATCCAGGAACTGATCAACAACATCGCACAAGAGCACGGCGGTATTTCTGTATTCGCTGGTGTTGGTGAACGTACGCGTGAAGGTAATGACCTTTACTACGAGATGACTGATTCTGGCGTTATTAAGAAAACAGCAATGGTATTCGGTCAGATGAACGAACCACCAGGTGCACGTATGCGTGTTGCCCTTTCAGGTCTTACAATGGCAGAATACTTCCGTGATGAGCAAGGACAAGACGTTCTTCTCTTTATCGATAACATCTACCGCTTTACACAAGCTGGTTCAGAGGTATCGGCATTGCTTGGTCGTATGCCATCAGCAGTAGGTTACCAGCCTACACTTGCTACTGAGATGGGTCAACTTCAAGAGCGTATTACGTCAACTAACAAAGGTTCTGTTACTTCAATCCAGGCAATCTACGTACCAGCCGATGACTATACTGACCCGGCTCCGGCAACGACGTTTGCTCACCTTGATGCAACAACGAACCTTGAACGTAAATTATCTGAACAAGGTATCTACCCAGCGGTGGATCCACTTGCTTCAACTTCTCGTGCGCTTTCTCCTGAAATCGTTGGAGATGAGCACTACAACACTGCGCGTGAAGTGCAACAAACACTTCAGCGCTACAAAGAGCTTCAAGACATCATCGCAATTCTTGGTATGGATGAGCTTTCTGATGAAGATAAGCTAACTGTTTCTCGCGCTCGTCGCATTCAGTTCTTCCTTTCTCAGAACTTCCACGTAGCTGAACAGTTTACTGGACAAAAAGGTTCATACGTACCAGTTAAAGAAACAATCAAAGGATTCAAAGAAATCCTTGATGGTAAACACGATGATATTCCAGAGGACGCATTCCGTCTTGTTGGGACAATTGAAGAAGTAGTAGAGAAAGCGAAACAAATGGCGTAAAGCAAAAGTAGTGCGGAGACCTAACTTGTCTACCGCACGAACTTTTGATTTAGCAGCGATTAGCTAAATTTCTTCTACTTTCTCTAATTCCGATCACCACACCCAGGGAGGGGTACAATGAATACATTGAAAGTCAGTGTAGTCACCCCTGACGGCCCGGTATACGAAGGGGAAGCTGAATTGGTCAGCGTAAAAGCAAAGAGCGGTGAGCTCGGTATTTTACCAGGACACATTCCGCTTGTTGCCCCTCTTACAATCAATGCGGTGCGTTTCAAAAATGGAGCGGATACACATTTACTGGCCGTTAGCGGTGGGTTTGTTGAAGTAAGGCCAAAGCAAGTCACGATCCTTGCTGAGTCTGCTGAATTACCTTCTGATATTGACGTGGAACGCGCACGTGCAGCGAAGGAAAGAGCGGAACAACGCTTGGATCAAGCGAAGCAAGACAATGTTGATTTCAAACGCGCTGAGCTAGCGCTTAAGCGTGCAATCAACCGCCTTGATTTGGCAGGTAAATAAATGGAAAGCACCAGCGGGAATTTCCCGCTGGTGCTTTTTTGCAATTAAGACTATACATTCGGTAGTAAGCTATTCATTTTGTTAATCGTTTTCCAATTTCGTACGGTCGCATACTCATTAGACCGAGTGATGAAGGCCGCAAGTTTTGAATTTCGAATGCTCTCATGAAACAGTAAATAAATTTCCCTACCTCTAATCTCACATTCTTCGGTTTCAGATGAATAGGTAAGAAGCTTCTTTACGTCATCCGCTAAGAGAGGTTCTGCTACCATTGCCACATAAAGACTTTCTCCAATCGCTGTTTTCTGCGCTTTTGAAATTTGTTGGTCATGAAAAGGACAGTTTTCGATCAAGTTCTTCCACTCTACAGCGGTCCTTAAAACGATGGGGACCTTTAATTCAAACTGTTTACGAATAATCTCTTCCATCTTTTTTCTTAAAAGGACTTCAGATTCTTCTGATTGAAACAAGACGTTCCCACTTTGAATATACGTTTTCACATGCTGAAACCCTTCATTTGAAAGGGCATCGCGCAATTCGGACATGTTGATTTTATTTTTACCGCCGACGTTAATGCCCCTTAATAATCCGACATAGGTTGTCATTTTCATCCCACCTTCTTTTGTTGGTTAACTACGGGATGCTAACGTGGAAATCCTTTTATTTTTCACTGCTTTCTAGATAATCTTCTCTTGAAACAATCCGCATCTGTTTTTGATCATACACTTCATTCCATTTCCTCTGTGGTTGAACAAAGCTGCTTTGTAACAAATAATCAGACGGATAGGTTTCGAGTAGCTTCCAAAGCTGCATACGAAACAGTTCAATGTTGTGATCGGTTAAGGGATCTAAATCAGATAGTTGCTTATTCATAGCGGCGATAAATTCATCTTTCTCCTCACTTGTTGCTCTTTTTTTGAAATAGCCCCACATATGTTGGAGTGTTGTCCGCATACCTTTTTTAGTATAGGGAAGAGTTAAGGTTTCTTTTAGTAAGTCATAGACGTAAAGCAGTTCTTCAGGAGATTGCGCTTTTTTTAATGAGTCTCCTATGTTTTTGTAATGCTCATAGCCTTTGGCCATCACCGTATATTTATTTCTTGCCCACAGCTTTTCTGTCAGCGTTCGAATTCGTTTATCGCTCATTTGACCACCTCTGTTCGAAATTTAAAAAAAACTTACAAATAAAAGCAAGAATAAGAGTGGGGATGTTGAATTAGTATACAAGACTAGCAACTTTACAGCACGATGAGAGGAGAGACCTTCATGGGTGAATCACTTAACGTGTACCAAAATAGTTACCTCTTCGTAATCATGTTCCTTTTCCTTGGCCTTCTCCTTCCAGCTGTTGCCCTAACGGCAGGAAGATTCCTTCGTCCCTCAAAACCAACATCTGAGAAACAAACAACCTATGAAAGCGGCATAGAGCCGTTTCACCAAAGCTGGATTCAGTATAACGTTCGTTATTATTTATTCGGACTGCTTTTTGTCATCTTTGATGTCGAAACCGTTTTCTTGTATCCATGGGCGGTTGCCTATCAAAAGCTTGGTTTCTTTGCGTTCATCGAAATGATGATCTTTATTGTCATGCTATTAATTGGCTTACTATACGCATGGAAAAAGAAGGTGTTGAAATGGATTTGAACTTAGAAAATATAACGCCGGAAGAATACGAGGAAATGAAGCATAATGTTTTTCTCGCAACGCTTGAAAATGTAAAGGCTTGGGCACGAAGCAATTCGCTCTGGCCGTTAACATTTGGTCTCGCCTGCTGTGCAATCGAAATGATGGGTTCGGGGGCTTCCCACTATGACCTTGATCGCTTTGGAACGTTTTTTCGAACGTCTCCAAGACAGTCTGATGTCATGATTGTATCAGGAACCGTAACGAAAAAAATGGCTCCTGTACTAAAGCGTCTTTATGATCAAATGCCTGAACCAAAATGGGTCATTGCGATGGGCTCTTGTGCGACTGCTGGCGGCCCTTATATTAACTCCTACGCAGTGGTTAAGGGAGTGGATCAAATCGTCCCTGTTGATGTGTATATCCCTGGCTGTCCGCCAAACCCAGCAGCCCTCATATACGGCATAAATAAACTACAAGAAAAGATCCGCTATGAAGCGCGCACTGGAAAGCGGGTGACGAATCGATGAGCGATCAAACACCTGAAGAGTTGGCGGAAGAAAAACGAAAAGCCGTAGAAGAAGCAAAGCGGAAGGCGGCTGAGTTACGGAAAAAGAAGGCGGAAGCCGAAAATCCCGCTGATGACCTTGAACTTCAAAAGAAAAAAGCGGTCGCAGCAGCTAAAGCAAAAGCAGCTGCGCTGAAAAAGCAAAAAGAAATGGAGCAAAGTGAACAGAATAGCGTCGCGGAGAAAGAAGACGTTGAACTTGCGAAAAAGAAAGCAGTCGCAGCCGCGAAGGCGAAAGCTGCGGCGCTGAAAAAACAAAAAGAAATGAACCAAAACGAAACGGATCAGGAAGCATCGGAAGACGATGTCGCCCTTGCGAAAAAGAAGGCGGTTGCTGCTGCGAAGGCGAAGGCCGCTGCGCTGAAAAAGCAGAAAGAAAAAGGGGAGCAAATAGAGGGAGAGGGAGAAGACGAAGCTGCCCTCGCAAAAAAGAAAGCTGTAGCTGATGCAAAGGCGAAAGCGGCAGCCCTAAGAAAGCAAAAAGAGGCAGGTAATTCCGAGGCTACGGATGAGAATGCAAAAGCGATCGCAGCTGCAAAGGCAAAAGCCGCTGCTGCTAAAGCAAAGAAGGCTGCTTCGGAAACGGATGAGCCTCTAAAAGAAGAAAGCCCTTCACCAAATCAGCCTGTGCTTGACCGATACCTGCATATCATTCGAGAAAACCTTGGCGACGACCTTCTTGAAGATGCTTATATTAATCGTCTGGCGAAAGACGTGCCGACGCTTGTGGCGAGGAAAGAAACGTACTTAAAGGTGGCGCAGTTTCTTAAATACAATGAGCTTCTTGCTTTTGATTATCTTTCTGAAACGCACGGCACCGACTTTGAGACTCATATGGAAATTTACAATCACCTGTATTCGTATCAAAATCGCCAGAGCGTTGCCTTAAAAGTGAGGATTGATCGAGACAAACCTGTCGTTGATTCGTTGACATCCCTTTGGGCTGGGGCAAATTGGCCTGAGCGAGAAGGATATGATCTTCTCGGCATTGTTTTCAATGGGCATCCAAATTTGACGCGAATCATGATGCCGGATGACTGGGTCGGCCATCCGCTTCGAAAAGATTATGAGCCATATGATGTGGAGGTGTAGCGATGATTCGGACAGAGGAGATGCTTTTAAATGTAGGTCCACAGCATCCGAGTACGCATGGCGTCTTCCGCATCGTGCTTACAATTGATGGAGAAGTCATAAAAGAAGCAAAGCCTGTTATCGGTTACCTGCATAGAGGCACGGAAAAGATTGCAGAAAACCTGCAATACACGCAGATTATCCCGTATACAGACAGAATGGATTATCTTGCTGCCATGACGAATAACTACATTCTCTGCCATGCGGTTGAAACGATGATGGCAATGGACATTCCTGAGCGAGCGGATTACCTTCGCGTCATTGTGATGGAGCTTGGAAGAATAGCGAGTCACCTTGTTTGGTTCGGCACCTATTTGCTCGACATTGGCGCGATGAGCCCGTTTCTTTATGCCTTCAGAGAGCGAGAAGTGATCATTAATTTGTTAACGGAGATCTCAGGAGGACGACTGACCTTTAATTATATGCGCGTTGGTGGCGTCAAATGGGATGCGCCTGAAGGTTGGCTGGAGAAGGTGCGAGAGTTTGTGCCGTATATGAGAGAACAGCTCGCCGGCTACCATGACCTCGTAACAGGGAATGAAATTTTTATGGCAAGAATGAAAGGGGTAGGCGCTTATTCCAAACAAAAGGCGATTGCGTACTCATTAAGTGGTGCGAACCTACGCTGTACAGGCGTGCAGTGGGACCTCAGGAAAAACGAACCTTATTCGCTTTATGATCGCTTTCAGTTTGAAATTCCTGTCTTTCCACAAGGTGACGCTTTGGCACGCTACAACTGTCGTATGGCTGAAATAGAAGAGGCGTTGAAAATTGTCGAGCAGGCAGTGGAACAAATTTCCGAAGGGCCGATTATGGCAAAAGTGCCGCGGATCATTAAGCCTCCTGCAGGTGAGACATATGTGCGCATTGAATCGCCGCGCGGAGAAATTGGCTGCTACATTGCCTCCAAAGGGAAAAAAGAGCCCTACCGCCTGAAGTTCCGTCGACCATCTTTTTATAATCTGCAAATCTTACCTGAGCTACTTGAAGGGGAGAATATCTCGAACTTGATCGCTATTCTCGGTGGCATTGATATTGTGCTCGGGGAGGTGGACGGCTAATGATCAACGACATGCTTGCATCGCCACCTGGATACTGGCAGACGCTCAGTTTTTTCCTTGTCGGTGCCGCCATGTTAATGGTTGTACTCGGATTCGTGACGTACGCCATTTTGGCTGAGCGAAAAGTGCTTGGGTTTATGCAGCTCCGTCATGGTCCAAACAGAGTTGGTGGGCGATTCGGATTATTACAAACGGTAGCGGACGTTTTGAAGCTTTTATTAAAAGAAGATACGATTCCACGCGATGCGGATCGCCCGCTCTTTATCATTGCGCCTGTTGTTGCCTTTGCACCGGCGTTTATCGTAATCGCAGCACTTCCGCTAACCGAGCAGGTTTCCTTTGCCAATATTGGCGTTGGCTTGCTTTATTACATTGCCATATCTGGGATTTCAACGATAGGCATTCTAGCAGGGGGATGGGCGTCGAACAATAAATACGCGTTGCTCGGTAGTATGCGATCAGCGGCGCAGATGATTTCCTATGAAATTCCGCTAGTGATGAGTGTTGTAGGAATTGTGCTGTTAACAGGATCGTTAAATCTCAATACAATTATTGCCGAGCAGGAGTCTGTTGCCTTTTTGTTTAAACAGCCGCTTGCGTTTCTAATCTTTTTGATTGCTTCCGTTGCGGAATTGAATCGAACCCCATTTGACTTACCTGAAGCAGAATCAGAGCTCGTCGCAGGTTATCACGTTGAATATTCAGGATTTCGCTTTGCATTCTTTATGCTTGCGGAATATGTTTATTTATTTGCGATGGCATCGTTAACAACCATTCTTTTTCTTGGAGGATGGCAGGCGATCCCGTTTTTAACCTTTATACCAGGCGCAGTCTGGTTTGCGCTTAAATTTATTTTCATCGTGTTCGTGATGATCTGGATTCGCGGCACGTTTCCTCGTCTTCGAGCCGATCAACTTATGTCATTCGGATGGAAAATTCTTTTACCGCTCGCTTTATTAAACATTTTTCTAACGACCATTGTGATCGAAATCATTCGCTCATTCTAAACAAGGGAGGAAGCCAACATGCGTGGATTAGCGAAAGGATTAGCTTACACCCTCAAAAACATGACGAAGGAAAAAGTGACGTACCAGTATCCGGATCAGCCCCTTGCTTTACCAGATCGCTTTCGCGGCATTCAAAAATTTTATCCTGAAAAATGTATTGTATGTAATCAGTGTGTTGCGATTTGTCCGACAGACTGCATTTCATTGACAGGTATCAAACATCCCGATCCAACTAAAAAAGGAAAAATTATCGATACGTACGATATTAATTTTGAAATTTGCATTTTGTGCGATTTATGCACAGAGGTCTGTCCGACTGAAGCGATTATCATGACAAATAATTTTGAGCTCGCTACGTATAGCCGCGATGATCTATTTAAAAATTTAGAGTGGCTCGATGAAAATGATACGAACCTTCGAAAGGAAAACAAAGTATGACCGGGGAGCTGCTCATATTTATTTTCCTATTTCTTATTACGATGACCGGCGGCTTGCTGATGATTAATCTTTCAAAAGTGATTCATATGATGATGGCGCTCGTCCTAACGTTTCTCGGCATTGCAGGACTCTATATAATGCTTTCCGCTGAATTTGTAGCGGTCGTTCAAATTTTAATTTATTCCGGAGCGATTACGATCATTATGTTATTCGGAATTATGCTGACAAAACATTCAGAGGAAGAGCCGAAGACAGGGTGGGCAAAAAAAGGCATCGTGTTAACAGTGATCACCGCTTTCTTTTTAATTGTATTTAAAGGAATTCGGACAATTTCACTCGGTCCGCAAGCGGAGAAACTTCATGAAAACAATACCGAGCAAGTGGGGCTAATGTTGTTCACAGATTATGTCATTCCATTTGAACTCGTATCCGTCGTTTTACTCGTTGCGCTTGTTGGAGCCATTATCCTCGCGAAAAAGGATGATGAAGAAGGTGAGAAGCCATGAGCTCGATTCCACTTTCGGCCTATTTATTAACCGCTTTGCTCCTGTTTTGTATAGGGCTATACGGGGCGCTAACGAAGCGAAATGCGGTCATTGTGTTAATTTCTATTGAATTAATGCTGAACGCCGTTAATTTAAATCTTGTTGCTTTTGCAAAATACGGTGTTGGCGCATCGATTCGTGGTCAGGTGTTTTCTCTTTTTACGATTACGGTTGCGGCAGCTGAAGCGGCTGTCGGGCTTGCTATCCTGATTGCCCTTTATCGAAACAGGGCTACCGTCAATGTTGATGAAATGAACACACTTAAAAAGTAGCGAAGGGGGTAGAAACGTGGACGCTGTCTGGCTTATCCCGATATTGCCGCTTCTCTCATTCCTTATCATTCTATTCACCCGGCCGATCCTCTATCGAAAATCCGGTTTTGTTGGGACGATTTTCGCTGGAGCTGCCTTTGGCTGTGCGCTTCTTGTCCTATTCAGCCATTTGATACAAGGAAATCGGCTCGTAGAAGCCAATTGGCTGTCGATCGATACCGTAATGATTACGGTGGGATATGAAGTTAATCCATTAAATGCGTTAATGCTTGTGATTGTGACGCTTGTCAGTTTTCTCGTACATATGTATTCCATCGCTTATATGGCGAATGACGAGCGCATTGCCACATTTTTTGGCTACCTCGGTCTCTTTACGTTTGCAATGACGGGGCTAGTTCTTTCACCAAACCTTCTGCAGCTCTACATTTTTTGGGAGCTTGTTGGGGTTTGCTCCTTCCTTCTTGTTGGTTTTTATTTCTACAAACCTGAAGCAAAAGCAGCTGCTAAAAAAGCTTTTATCGTAACGAGAATAGGCGATATCGGTTTGCTCGTTGCGATTTTCTTATTGTTTTGGCAAACTGGTAGCTTTGAGCTCGATGTTATTTTTACAGCAGTGCAAGCAGGTGACATCGCGCCATCGATGATCACACTTATCGCAATTCTAATTTTTGTTGGAGCGGTTGGAAAGTCAGGACAGTTTCCGCTTCATACGTGGCTTCCGGATGCAATGGAAGGCCCGACGCCAGTCTCAGCATTGATCCATGCGGCTACGATGGTAGCAGCTGGTGTCTATCTTGTTGCCGTGATGTATCCACTCTTCTCAAGCTCTGAAACGGCAATGACGACTGTAGCCATCACGGGAGGATTTACGGCGATTTTTGCAGCAACAATCGCTCTCGTGCAGCGAGACATTAAACGGATTCTTGCTTATTCAACGATTAGCCAGCTCGGTTATATGATGCTTGCATTAGGTGCAGCAGGTTACACAGCAGGTATTTTTCACTTAACGACACACGCTTTTTTTAAAGCGCTTCTGTTTCTTGCGGCAGGAAGTGTGATTCATGCCGTTCATGAGCAGAACATTTTTAAAATGGGTGGGCTTAGAAAGCAGCTTCCGATGACAGCAGCATTATTCTTGATCGGCTGTTTATCGATTTCCGGATTTCCGCTTTTCGCAGGTTTTTTTAGTAAAGATGAAATTCTCGTTTCAACCTTTGCCGACGGGCGATACGTTTTATTTTCGATTGCGCTATTGACGGCTTTTCTCACAGCTTTTTATATGTTCCGTCTGTACTTTCTCGTCTTTTCTGGCGACCGTTCGTGTGAAGCGAAGGAGTCTTCAAGGGTGATGTTGATTCCAATGCTCGTACTCGGGGTGCTTTCCATCGTTGCAGGTTATATGCAGACAGCCTGGTTCGGTTCGTTTCTTGGAGACTGGTTAGAAACGAGTCCATACCCAGTGGCGGTCGTTCATCACGCTGCGCCAACGTGGATTCCAATAAGTGCGATTCTTTTCTCACTAGCGGGCATTGGTCTTGCCTGGATGACGTATGCGAAAAAGCGACCACATGCAGAAGAGAGTTCAAGTGCCTTACACCGTCTTTTATCAAAAGGATACTTTCTCAATGAGGTTTATGATAAAACCGTCGTAAAAGGAACGCGTGTGTTCGGCTACTTCTGGATATACTTTGATCGTTTTATCATCGAAGGAGGTGCACAGGCGGTCACAGTGCTTGTAAAACGAATCGGAAAAGCGGGATCAGGCGTACAATCCGGTCAGGTGCAAACGTATGGAACGGTAGCCTTCTCAGGTCTTGTCGTTGTCATGCTGTTAATTGCCATATTAGGGGGGTATTTCTAATGGGCTTGCTAACGATCTTAATTCTCTCCCCGTTGCTCGGCGTAATCGTGCTAAGCCTTATGCCATCAAAGCATGGATCGATTAAAATGGTTGGTATTCTTGGAACAGTGCTACCGCTAATGGTAACGATTGTTGTTTATAGCTTTTATGATCGGACACTTTCAGGTATTCAATTTGCCGAAAGTTATCAGTGGTTTGAACTGATGACGGCAATTAGTCCAAATGAGCCATATCCGGTCACATATGACCTTGGGGTAACCGGTCTGTCGCTATTGTTTTTAATGCTATCTGCGCTTATCACCTTTCTCGCTTCACTCGCTGCCGTTCGGATCCAGGAGGATGTAAAAGGGTTCTATATTCTCTTTTTACTACTTGAACTCGGGATTCTTGGCGTCTTTTCTAGTGAAAATTTATTTTTGTTTTTCTTATTTTTTGAAGTGACACTTGTGGCCATGTTTATCCTTGTTGGAAAGTGGGGAGGGTTTGAGCGGGAAAAGGCTGCTTTTTCTTTCCTTGTTTATAACGGCATCGGTTCAATTCTGCTTTTAATTGTCATTATTGTGCTATTCGTTGAGATGCGAACGATGAATATTAGTGAACTAACCCTTCTTTTGCAAGAAGCTGATTCTTATGAATTTCTTTCAGGGAATACGCGAATGTGGCTCTTTGTCCTTCTTCTAGTCGCGTTTGGTACAAAGCTTCCGATTGTGCCACTTCATACGTGGATGGTTCGTGTGCATGTCGAAGCTCCAATTGCAGTGGTTATGATTCATGCAGGTGTTTTACTGAAGATTGGTGCTTATGGTCTTATTCGTTTCGGGGCAGGTTTTTTCCCTGATCAGCTAAAAGAAACGGCCGTTATTCTGGCGATTCTTGGCGTTGTTAATTTACTCTATGGAGCTTTTATCGCTCTTGTGCAAACGGAGCTGCGTGCCTTGCTTGCCTATTCATCGGTTTCCCATATGGGCATTGTGCTCATTGGAGTGGCATCCTTTAACACGGCTGGTCTACAGGGAGCGATCTTTCAAACAATTTCACATGGTTTGATCGCAGCGCTGCTGTTCCTCCTTGTTGGCGTTATAATTGACCGCTTTCACACAACAGAGCTTGCGAATTTAGGGGGAGTAGCAAGTCAGACGCCGCTTTTCGCAGGATTCTTTCTTGCTGCAGGTCTTGCTTCACTTGGGTTGCCAGGAATGAGTGGGTTTATTAGTGAATTTCTCGCGTTTCTCGGTTTATTCGAAACGATGCCTGTTATTGGCAGTATCGGTGTAATCGGTCTGATTTTAACCGCGGTTTATATGCTCCGGGCAGTGCTGGCCGTGACATTTGGAGAAAGAAAACCGCTTTTTGATAAACAAAAAGATTTATCAGCGATGGAACTAGTTCCGTCCGCCGTTCTTCTCAGTCTCATTATCTGGATTGGTGTTTATCCTGCAGTATTGTCCAACACACTTCAACTAGCGCGTACGCTCGGGATTGGGGGTTAAGATATGGAGATCAATGAGTTACTAAACTACCAATGGAGCAGCATGATGCCAGAGTTTACAATACTGCTGACGGCAGTGACGCTATCACTACTTGATTTGTTTATGCCAAAGAACAGGGATAGAGCGATTCTCGTTTGGTTTGCCCTCGCAGGCATTGCGCTGGCCATCGTCTTTCTCATTTTTCAGCTTGATGATGGCGTTGTGACGATAATAAATCAAACGTATCGACTCGACTCCTTCGCAAAAGCATTTAAGCTTCTTATGCTCATTGGGACGGGTCTCGTTCTACTGCTAGGGATAAAAGCAAATGACCTTGATGAGGTGAAAGGAGAATATCCCTACCTCTTGCTAACAGGTTTACTTGGTGGGATGATGATGGCTTCAAGTGCGGATTTAATTACGCTTTTCGTCGGGTTAGAGCTTCTTAGTCTATCATCCTACATTCTTGTTGGCATTCGTAAAAAGAACCAGTTAGCGAATGAAGCTGCTTTTAAATACATCGTTAATGGCGGAATTGCGACAGCCATCACGCTGTTTGGAATGAGTTACTTATTTGGCCTGACTGGGGAAACAAACATTTATGAAATTCAAGCTTTAATGGGTAGCGACATTGTGACAGAGAATCGGTACATCGCTGTGTTTGCTTTTCTTATGATTTTTGTTGGTCTCAGCTTTAAAATAACAGCCGCCCCATTTCATATGTGGGCGCCGGACGTTTACCAGGGGGCTGAAACGCCGATCACCGCCTATCTTAGTGTGGTTTCGAAAATTGCAGGGTTTGCGATCATGCTCAGACTCCTCATGGTTCCCTTTGTTTTTGCACCTGGAACTGGAAAAGTCATTACACCAGATGGGTTAAGCTATGAGACGCTACTTGTCTCGGTTCGTCCCTATCTTGTGTTACTCGCTGTTCTCACAATTCTGATTGGAAATCTCATTGCGCTAAGACAGTTGAATGCGAAAAGGCTGTTCGCCTATTCGAGTATTGCGCACGCTGGCTACCTTCTCGTTCCGTTAGCTGCTTTATCAGAGCTCGTCTTTGATGCCGTATGGTTTTATCTTGCCGCTTATTTGTTAATGAATCTCGGGGCATTTGCCGTGATTCATGCGCTAGGTGACGAGACGAAAGAGGTAACAGTCGATTCTTTTGCCGGTTTATTTAAACGCTCTCCTTATGTCACAATCGCGATGACGATCTACCTTTTATCGCTCGCTGGCATCCCGTTAACGGCTGGCTTTATCGGCAAGTTTGAGATTTTCATGAGCGCACTAGGCACCGAGCCGAAGCGATTCGTTCTGGCACTCGCCATGTTAACCGGAACAATCCTCTCCTATGTTTATTATTTTGGCTTATTCATTCAAATGTATTTCCGTCCATCAGTAACGAAAAAGCCAGTCGTTGCCTCAAATGGGCTTGTCGCTGTACTCGCGATCACCGCAGCAGGAACCGTTATACTTGGCGTCTTTCCTTCCGTTGCATTAACTTTTATTCACGATCACTTTCAATTCCTTGAAATCTTTAATCCCTGAAACAGCAGAGGAATCTGCTGTTTTTCCGTGTATGAAACGAAGAAAAAGGAAAATATGGCGAAAACGCCTTATTTGTGTGAGAAAAAAACGCTGATTAGGGGTAAAGTAGGATATTCATTTGTATTGAAATCTCTTATAATAGGCTATTAGATGGAAAAATGTACGTTTGTCGAATGGTGCACTTGCAGATAGGGGGGTAGATAAGATGACAGAAGCACTGGCGCAACAATCGATTTTAACGATTGTGATTAACCTGGTTTTCATTATGATTACCTGGTGGGCGTTACAAACCGTTCGGTTCGATGTCTTTTTCAAAAAACCGAACAGTCCACAGGCGAAAGTCCTCATGATCTTGCTAACCCTAAGCATCGGTTCCCTCGCAAGCAGTTTCTTCCTAGATTACTACAACTGGTCACTCCGTCTACAATATTTCTTTTAAAAACGAAAAGCGGAAACGCCCGTTTAAACCCGACAAGCGCTGGAGGCTTTTAGAGTGAACACGGTCTTTGTGTTCAATCAAAAAGGTGAAGCGACTCGAGGGTTTGGGCGTTGCAGCTAGCCAAGAAAAGCGAATGCGCCCGTTTAGACCCGACAAGCGCTGGAACCTTGTAGAATGAACACTTGCGTTCAATCTACAAGGTGAAGCGATCGAGGGACTGGGGGTTGAAGCTAGCCAAGAAAAGCGAATGCGCCCGTTAAGCCCCGACAAGCGCTGGAACCTTGTAGAATGAACACGCTCTTTGTGTTCAATCTACAAGGTGAAGCGACTCGAGGGACTGGGCGCAGCAGCTAGACAATGAAAAGCGAATGCACCTGTTTAAGCCCCAGGGTTTAAACAGGCACTGCCAGCTAGAAAAACTCAAAAACAGTTCATATACGGAAGCTTCTTACGGAATTTGTCGGGATCTGACTACAACTTCCATGTATGCCTTCCCCTCCCATGGTCACACTGAAAGATAAGAAGACCAGAACGGGGAGAGGGTTAAGATGAGGCTTCTAATCGGATTACTGTCCATTTTACTTCTAGCGAGCTTTTCGAATGGTACATCAGTCTCAATTGAAGATGAAACGGAAGTAAAGACTGCCGAGATGGCGAATGTTCTACTGACCCACAATTATTCTATACAAAAGTGGTCGCTTTACACGCGAGAAAAAGTGAGTTTCATTCCAAAGTCGTTAGGGTACAAAGGTATTATGTCCCAGATTTCCAAAAGAGCACCAGGTTTTCAATGGGGTGATTTGGAAAAAAAAGACGGTAATGTAAAAGTAAGCGGGACAAGAATCGATTCAGAATTGGGTACGAAAGAAACACTGACACTCGTATCTTATCCAGAAGAAAATCGCATTAGCTCTTATCTTATTTATAACATGGAAATTAAAGGGTTTTATCAGGAGGAATGGCGAACAACGTACGAACGATTTAAGGCGCAAAAGTCACAATTAGTTACGCAAGAAGCCCCAGTTTTCTCTTGTTTTGTGGGTGAGAAAAATGATACAATGGACATTGTTTTGTACAATGAAGCAGACAAGCTGTTAGGAGCTTTTTCCGCTTCAAAAGTAGAAGAAATCAATGAAGAGACGTTTGTATCTCTTTCCGCATACCATGAAGAGTGGGAAGCAGATCTCGTAACGAACAACCAGAGAATGAACATACAAATAGCATTACGGAATACAGGAATAGGCGGCGGAATAACCGCTACAATTGGCACACCAATAATTACGACTGAATATTAATATACAAATAGGACGCGGAGGGGAATACGTTGGAAAAAATCATCGTCCGAGGTGGCAGGAGATTGTCAGGCTCTGTGAAAGTAGAAGGAGCTAAAAATGCAGTCTTGCCCGTCATCACAGCATCTATTTTAGCAGGTGAAGGCACGAGCACGTTAAATGATGTGCCTGCCCTTTCAGATGTACACACGATTAGTGAAGTATTAAGCTATCTTAATGTTGAGACGCAAATAGAAGGTAACACAATTAAAGTAGACGCAACAAAACCTTTGGAAACAGAGGCACCATTTGAAGCAGTTCGTAAAATGCGAGCTTCGTTTCTTGTGATGGGACCACTTTTGGCCCGCGTGGGTCATGCCCGTATTGCACTACCTGGAGGTTGCGCAATTGGTTCAAGACCGATTGATCAGCATCTTAAAGGCTTTGAAGCAATGGGTGCAGAAGTGACAATCGGTAACGGCTTTATTGAAGCTGGTATTAAAGGAAGACTACAAGGGGCAAAGATTTATCTTGATTTCCCAAGTGTAGGCGCCACTGAAAATATTATGATGGCAGCTGTACTTGCAGAAGGTACAACGGTAATGGAGAACGTTGCTCAAGAACCTGAAATCGTTTGTCTTGCGAACTATCTAAATGCAATGGGTGCAAAAGTACGCGGCGCAGGTACTGGTACGATTCGTATTGAAGGTGTGGAAAAGCTCGTAGGAGCAGAGCACGCTGTTATTCCAGACCGTATTGAAGCAGGAACATTCATGGTAGCTGCTGCAATTACAGGTGGTAACGTATTAATTGAAAATGCTGTTTCGGAACATCTTCGTCCATTGATTGCGAAGATGGAAGAAATGGGCGTTCAAATCACTGAAGAAGGTCAGGGACTTCGCATTGTTGGACCTGAAACGCTAAAGCCAGTTGACTTGAAAACAATGCCTCACCCTGGGTTCCCGACGGATATGCAATCTCAGATGATGGCGCTATTACTTCAAGCTAAGGGTACAAGTGTTATTACCGAAACAGTCTTTGAAAATCGCTTCATGCACGTGGAAGAATTCCGTCGCATGAACGGAAACATCAAGATTGAAGGACGCGCAGCAATCATTGAAGGACCTTCTACACTTCAAGGTGCAGAAGTTTCTGCTACTGATTTGCGCGCTGGAGCTGCTTTAATTCTAGCTGGACTTGTCGCTGATGGCTACACTCGCGTTGATGAGCTGAAGCACCTTGACCGCGGTTACGTTAACTTCTCTGGGAAGCTTGCAAGCCTTGGAGCTGACGTTGAACGTGTAACAGTTGATGAGACAGCAAAGCCTGCAACAGAAGAGTCTGAGCAAGCTGTTAATGTGAAACCTAAATTTGCATAATGTGAATAAAAGAGGAGGCCATGGCCTCCTCTTTTTTATGTGCAAAAAGTGGCTGTGCGATCAATCGTTTGCATATATATGGTAAAAAAACTCCGTATCTGCTTGCCGTTTCTGTTCTAAATGGTTGTCCATCTCCATACGATGGTAGGGGTAAGCAAACGAGAAGGAGGCATGTGAATGAAGCGAATTGTTGGCTCACTAATTCTGTTTGCGGCGATTCTAATCCTTCTCCCATCTATTCTGGTTTTACCTTTTGGAGCAACGGAGATGAAACCACAGACCAGTGAAGGGAATCAGATGACGAAGGAGAAAATAACAGAAGTGGTGGAAGTAGACGTACCGGTCTTTCGATCAGATCAGAAAGAAACAATAAGTATCCCGATCGAAGACTATGTGAAAGGTGTCGTCGCTGCTGAAATGCCTTCAGACTTTAATATGGAGGCGTTGAAAGCTCAGGCGCTTACCGCTAGAACGTTTGTCGTAACGAAGCTTAAAAATCCTTCTGCCAATCTTCCTGATCAAGCTGTCGTCACAGATACGATTCAGGATCAGGTATATAAGGATCAAGCACAATTGAAAAAAGCGTGGGGAGAAGAATTTGACGAAAAGTATGCGAGAATTGAAGAAGCGGTTCAAGCGACGACCGGTCAAATTTTAACCTATGAAGGCAATCCAATCTATGCTTCTTTTTTCTCCACAAGTAATGGCTATACAGAGAATTCAGAAGACTATTGGGAAAATAAAGCACCTTATTTAAGAAGTGTTGAAAGTCCGTGGGATGTTGATTCGCCAAAATACGAAGATAAAGCAACGTTCACAGTGGCAGAATTTGAAAAGAAACTTGGTGTAGACCTTTCAAACAATTCCATTGGATCCATTGAAAATTTAACCGAAGGCAAAAGAGTAGCAGAAGTTTCAGTAGGTGGGAAAACGTTTACTGGTAGAGAAATAAGAGATCTTCTCGGACTGAGGTCTTCTGACTTTACGTGGGAACGAGTGGGAGAAACGATTAACGTGGTAACAAAAGGGTACGGACATGGTGTTGGAATGAGCCAATATGGAGCAAATGGAATGGCGGAAGATGGTAAGGCGTACGCTGATATTGTGAAACATTATTATCAAGGTGTCGCGATTAGTGAGATGGAGAACTACGTGACAGATTATACGGCGAAAAGGTAAAAGAAAGACCGCTACTGTGAACAGTAGCGGTCTTTTTCTGGAGAGACCTTAGTTAAAGAAGGGAAGCTTAAATTTTTTCTGTTGTTTACCTAGAAGAACACTCCAATTTGATACAAAGGCTTCTTCTCGGAATTCTTTCTCGACGTCAATCGTTCCAAAATCCATATCCTTTACTTGTACCATTGCTTTTGATAGTGCTTCAATATTGTTTTTCTCAACGATAAGCCCATTTTCATGATCCTTCACTAAATCTCTCGGACCATATTTAATATCGTAAGCCACAACAGGACAGCCGTTATTCAGACTTTCCATAATCACCAGTCCAAATCCTTCATACTGACTCGGGAGGAAAGAAGCTTTTGATGAAGCAAAGACACCTTCTGGATCATCGGTTAATCCTTTTAAAGTTACGTGGTTTTCAAGCTTGTATTCGTTAATCTGCTCTTCAAGCTTTTCTTTTACCGGTCCTTCTCCATAAATATCAAGTGTAAAGTCAGATAGCTGTTCTCTCGCCATTTGATACGCTTCAATTAAATGATCAGGTTGTTTCACATCGGTTAACCTGCCGATGAAAACAAATTTATTTTCCTTCTGAACACTCTTGTTTCGAGTAGAAGGAGCAATGGAATGCGGAATGATGCTGATCTTTTCATTGTTAAAGATATGATGAGAAAGATCTTTTTTCTGTTCATACGTTAACGCAACAATATGATCGACGTCTTCCGCATGCTCGATCAAATACTGGTAAGACGATTTGACGTCATGAATGTCTTCGCTTTGTAGATGTGTATTGTGAAGGATGGCGATTTTCGTTACATCATTTCCCTTCATCTCACACATTGGTTTATCAAGAAGACGAGCATCATTAATAATGGTAGAACCATCTTCAATCATGTGCTCAAGACAATAGCGGAAGAAGTCTTTTTCTGTTTTAAATTCTAGAATGTCTTGTCCATTAAAGAGATGCATGCGAATCAACTTACTTTCATTTGAACCATCAAACGTTTTATTTACATAAGCATTGCCAGCATCATCATAATAGATTTCTTCAAGCTTATTCGTCGTTCCTTGCTTGTAGTTAATCTTTCTATGGCATTTCCCAAGGCTATTAAATTCTTTTCTACAGGCCCGTTTACGGTTGTAAGAATCCATAAAGTCGATAAATTTCAAAGAGCCGTCTTCCGTATCATAGTTTTTATAAAGAACGTACTCTCCGTTTTCAAAAAAGCGGTAGGCTTTATTTTTCTTTACTTCACGATACGTAAGGCCTTCTTCTTCGATTGGTTGCTCTACTTTATCACCTGAATAAGAACGATTGGCCAGATAATCGTAAATATTAATCATTTTTACCGAGCGCGGAACTTTATTTTGGCGATAGTACTGCTCGTAGATCTCTCCGTAGTATGGGTTGTAGTTTGTTGTAATAATTGTATATGACAGGTCAGCTTGCTCAACTAGTTTCTTCGTGCGGTCAAGGAGGGACTTTGTTCTGCCTCCGTATTGCTCAGGCAGTGTTGACGTAATCACGTAATTCATTAATGGTTAATCCCCTTTATGATCATTTTGATGTTATCAAAATAGATTTTGTTGTCAAAAGCGTATAAAGGTTATATACCCTATTGCCTAAGGAATCATTCTTACAAATAGATAACAAAATAGATACAAGAAACACTTACATATTGAGTAAAGAACTGGGAAATTATATCAGTGATATCATGCGTTCATCCATTATGGGAAACAAAGAAATTTCAAGTCCATGCATAAAAGAAACTCCTTTGTCGAAAAATAAATAGAACTTTTTTTCGTAAGAGGTATATAAATCTCGTAACCTGACCACAATGTTGCTGAGGTGATGAACAAATGGGAGACGAAAAACAACGATCTCATCCTGTTGAAAAAAGCGCTTCTAAATGGCAGAAGCTAGCAAGAAAACGTTGGATTTATCCAGCAGTCTATCTTGGTTTTGCAGCAATTGTTCTTGCAACCGTTCTATGGATGCAAGGCGGGCAAGACAATGCAAAAGATTTAAGTGGAATTGATGAAGAAAGAAGTGCCTTTGACACAAATGACGAGTCTGTTCCAGTTCTTGGTGATTCAGAAGTCTTTAAAGTACCTGCATCCGAAGATAGTGGCGTATTTGTGCAGAAACAATTCTATGACACATCAGCTAGCACGGAAGAACAACAAGCAGCCCTTGTTTTCTATAATAATACCTACTACCAGAACGCAGGAATCGACTATGCTAAAGAAGATGGCGCTAGTTTTGATGTCAAAGCCGCGATGAGTGGTAAGGTTGTGAAAGCAACGAACGACCAGTTACTTGGAAATGTTGTTCATTTAGAACATAACGATGGTGTTGTAACTGTTTATGAATCGCTTGAAGCTCTTGAAGTAGAACAAGGCGATACTGTAAAGCAAGGCGAAAAGCTTGGTACAGCTGGAACAAACACGTTTGATACAGACGCAGGTGTCCACGTACACTTTGAAGTACGTAAAGATGATGTGCCGGTTAACCCACTTGATGTATTTAGCCAGCCTTCTTCAGCAGTTGAAGCGCCAGAAGCTGGTGACGAAGTTTCAAACCCATCAGCCTCAGAAGGTACTGACGTTGAAAATCAGGACAACAGTACAGAATCCGAAATGGATGCTGAGAAAGACGCCGAAGAAGATGCAAACAGTGCTGACGAGGATCAATCCGACGAGCAAAAAAGCAACGAGCAGAAATCGGACGATCAAAAATCAGATACAAAGGATTCAGAATAACAGAAGTCCCCGAGTGATCGGGGGCTTTTTGTATGGAATAAAATCGGACACCATTCGACCTTTCCCGGGAAATAGCGCTATCATTCCTTATCGATTAAAAAGATTCGCTTTTTTGTGTCGGGAACACAGGTCTATTGTCATGTCGCAATATACAGTTACTGGTAAGTTAGTCTCATTGACTTCCTCGTATGGTAGAAACATAATGAGAAGTGTATTTTAGAAAATTCAGATAATTATACAAGAAAGGAGAGACTACTTATTTTATATGTGTTGCTAGCTGCTGCTATAGTCTGTTTAATTTTTACAATCAAAAAGCGAAAAGGCGTATACTTACTAATCCCAATTGCGCTTATGGGAATCTATTTTATTATTGAGATTGCTAGAGTTCCGCTTGGCTTTGTCGAAACAATCGAACTTATTTTTAACTTAAAATAGTTAGGAGGTTCACTTATGAAAAAGATTGATAAGAAAATGGCAGATGCTTACTTTCATGCGAGAGTAAGGTTGATTTCGATCTTACTTTTTTTCTGGTTTGCCGTGTCTTTTGGAATGGTACTGTTTGCTGAAACGCTTGCGCAATATACGTTTAACGGATTCCCGCTTCATTATTTTATGGGCGCGCAAGGTTCGATTGTTGTTTTTATTATTCTATTATTTGTTAACGCTTACATATCGGACAGAATTGATCAAAAGTATGGGTTAGTCGAAAAGCGAGTGAAAGCAACGAAAGGACAAACCTTACAATCATAAGGGGGATAAGGGATGGATACACAATTTCTAGTTTCACTTCTACTTATTGTCGCATCATTTGGTCTATACATTGGGATTGCGGTCTTTAATCGCGCACGTCAAACGTCCGAGTTCTTTGTTGCCGGTCGAGGCGTACCCGCGATTTACAATGGTATGGCGATCGGAGCGGACTGGATGAGTGCAGCTTCATTCATCGGTCTTGCTGGAACAGTGATGGTTCTTGGCTATGATGGGCTTGCTTATATTATGGGCTGGACAGGAGGGTATTTGCTGTTAACCTTTCTGTTAGCACCGCAATTGCGGAAATATGGGCGTTACACGGTTCCGGAATTTATCGGCGATCGTTTTCAAAGCAAAACAGCCTTAGTTATCGCAGCCATTGCAACAATCATTATTAGCTTCACCTATTCGATTGGTCAGTTAGCTGGGTCGGGCGTTGTGATTGGAAGATTGTTTGAAGTAGATGCCAAAGTGGGCGTTATGATTGGGGTCGTTATTATCGCGATCTATGCAACATTTGGTGGGATGAAAGGAATTACGTGGACCCAGGTGGCGCAGTATATTATTTTAATTCTGGCCTACTTAATACCCGTTATTTTCATGTCACTTCAAATTACGAATAACCCGATTCCGTGGCTAAGCTATGGGAATGTCGTATCAGAACTCGGTGAATTAGATCGAGAGCTCGGAATCTCTGAGTATTTTGCACCGTTTGAATCAGCTTCAAAGTGGCAGTTTATTGCCCTTATGTTTAGTTTAATGGCAGGAACAGCTGGGTTGCCGCACGTGATCGTTCGCTTTTATACCGTATCTACAATGAAAGCAGCACGGTGGAGCGGCGCATGGGCGCTACTTTTTATCGGTCTCCTCTATTTATCTGCTCCAGCCTATGCGGCTTTTTCTCGCTTTATTTTGATGAAACAAGTAGCAGGCAGTCCGATCGACTCTTTGCCTGCATGGACGGAGAAATGGGTAAATACCGGGCTTCTAACGATGGCTGATACGAGTGGAGATGGCATTCTCCAGTGGCAAGAGATTGCGATCAGCAATGACATTGTGGTTATGGCCACACCTGAAATTGCTGACTTAGGCATTTTTGTGATTGGTCTCGTCGCAGCAGGAGCGATGGCCGCAGCGTTATCGACGGCTGGTGGGTTACTGATTGCAATTTCTTCGTCGTTTTCTCATGATATTTACTACCGCATCATTAATCCTAGGGCAACGGAGCGGAAGCGGATGTCTGTTGCGCGCTGGTCTATTTTGATTGCGACGATTGTAGCGGGAGTCGTGGCGTTAAATCCACCGGGAGTGATCACGCAAATTGTAGCGTGGGCGTTTGCCCTTGCTTCAGGAACATTCTTTCCAGCACTTATACTTGGGGTGTGGTGGAAGAGAGCGAATGCACCAGGTGTCATTGCGGGGATGATCGTGGGATTATTGGTCACCTTAACGTACATTTTCCTTGCAAAGTACGGAGGATTTACGATTTTAGGCATTATTGACACTGGAGCAGGAATCTTCGGTGCTACGTCAGCCATTTTAACAAATGTGATCGTATCGTTAAGTACAAAACCACCTTCTGAGAAGCTTCAGAATGAAGTGATGGATCTCAGATATCCTGAACAGCTTACATTCAGAGATGGAGAGGTATGGAAAGACGACGAGGTCATCTAAAAGAAGAATCTCCGGTTGTAAACTGGAGGTTCTTTTTTCTTGTTTCGAAACATACAAAAAAACCAACATGGTCCATTTAAAAGAATATTTAAATAAAATCCCTTGTCCCTCTTGACTTTTAGGAATATAACCACCTTTGCTTTAATAAAATGTTACAAAACTTAGTAAATGAGGGGCAGAGGTGAGAAGTTGTGGTAAGGCTTCGAAGTATTCTTGCATGCAATACTCCTGACATCATGTAGGTCACCTGATGACTAGAGCTTCGTAGCATGATCACTTTATCAGTCTCATTTCGCATCTCTCACATCCAATTTAGGGAGGCGAGTGGTGTGCACGATTACATCAAAGAGCGAACCATCAAGATTGGAAATTACATCGTGGAGACTAAGAAAACGGTGAGGGTGATCGCAAAGGAATTTGGCGTTTCTAAAAGTACCGTTCACAAGGATCTAACAGAACGACTTCCTGAAATTAATCCGGACCTCGCCAATGAGGTGAAGGGCATTCTCGAGTATCATAAATCGATACGCCATCTCCGCGGCGGCGAAGCAACGAGAATAAAATATAGAAAGGATACGGAAAAAGAAGAAGCTGTCAAATAATGCGCCTAAAAACGACAATTTTTTCTAAATACTTTCTTCCTGTTTCTTAATTTATGGTACAATATACTAATGGATACGTAGTTTAAACATACTAGTACTGAAACTATAGATGAGTGTTAGAATACAGGGAGGATACGTCATGTTTTCACGTGATATTGGGATCGATTTAGGTACGGCGAACGTACTGATTTATGTGAAAGGCAGAGGCATTGTTTTAGATGAACCGTCTGTTGTAGCACTAGACACGGGTACTGGAAGAGCACTTGCTGTTGGTGAAGAAGCAAGACAAATGGTTGGCCGGACTCCTGGAAACATCGTTGCAACGCGTCCACTTAAAGACGGCGTGATCGCAGACTTCGATATTACAGAAGTGATGCTAAGACATTTCTTGAACAAAATTAATGTAAAAAGCTTTCTATCAAAGCCGCGTATTTTAATTTGTACGCCTACGAACATCACATCTGTTGAGAAGAAAGCGATTAAAGAAGCTGCTGAAAAAAGCGGTGGGAAACAAATTTTTCTTGAAGAAGAACCAAAAGTAGCTGCAATTGGCGCTGGCATGGATATTTTTCAGCCAAGCGGTAATATGGTTGTGGACATTGGCGGTGGAACGACAGATATCGCAGTGCTTTCAATGGGCGATATTGTCACCGCCTCTTCCATTAAAATGGCAGGGGACAAGTTCGATTACGAAATCCTGGATTACATCAAGAAAACGTATAAGCTTCTCATCGGGGAGCGAACAGCAGAACAAATTAAGATTAATGTAGCAACGGTATTTCCAGGCGGCCGGAATGAAGAACTTGATATTCGTGGACGAGATATGGTATCAGGACTTCCACGGACTATCACTGTAAAATCGGATGAAATTCAGCAGGCACTTCAAGAGCCAATCTCCCACATGGTGATGGCTGCTAAGAGCGTTCTAGAACGTACACCTCCGGAGCTTTCAGCGGATATTATCGACCGTGGTGTCATTATGACAGGTGGAGGCGCACTACTTCACGGGATCGATCAGCTATTTGCTGAGGAGCTTATGGTTCCAGTTCTCGTAGCGGAAGAGCCAATGAGCTGTGTGGCAAAAGGGACAGGCCTTATGCTTGAACATATTGACAAGATTGCTAAGAAAAAATTAATCTAAATTAGAACCGAAACTATTCGTAAGGGTGTAATCATAATGGCGAACAACCATGAAAAGGTGAACCAGGCTTCTGAAGAAAAAGTCATTCTTAATAAAGAGGCCGCACAAACGAATAAGAATCACGACGAGCAAGAGCGTAAGCCAAAGGTGCGGTTAATCCCCATCTGGCTACGCCTTCTTCTCGTTGCCCTCTTGCTCATGGCATCCCTTCTTGCAGGCGCGATGATCGGTTACGGTGTAATTGGTGATGGTAGTCCTGGCGATGTGTTTAAAAAGAGCACCTGGGTGAAGATCAGTGATATTGTTAAAAAAGAAGAGTAACAGATAGGAGAATAAGATATGTTAGATAGTCAGGAAATTAAAAAGATTATCCCGCATCGCTACCCTTTCCTTCTTGTTGATCGAATTCTTGAAGTAGAAGAAGAAGTACGCGCGGTCGGTATTAAGAACGTGACAGCAAATGAAGAATTCTTTAATGGCCATTTCCCGGACTACCCGGTTATGCCAGGTGTCTTGATTGTAGAAGCACTTGCTCAAGTAGGGGCAGTGGCGATGCTTAAGAAAGAAGAAAACCAGGGGAAGCTTGCTTTCTTTACAGGCATTGATAAATGCCGTTTTAAAAGACAAGTGAAACCAGGGGATCAGCTTCGTCTTGAAGTGGAAATTATCCGCATTAAAGGACCGATTGGTAAAGGAAAAGCAACAGCCACTGTTGATGGTGAAGTTGCTGCTGAAGCTGAAATTATGTTTGCCCTGAAGTAACCATGAAAGAACGAATCCTTCCTTCTTGAGTCAGTATTTTGACACAAGAAAGTAGGATTGTTTTTTAGAACCAGAACGGAATTATTGAGGGGATGTTAAGCACTTATCCGGATTGTAAAACCATAATAGAGACTATGTAAATTTCAACATTTTCCCTTTTTGACCTGATATGATTTACTCAACCGTTCAATAGCGGTAAAAATTTATCGAGTTCAGGGAGGAATTTTGGAAATGAATAACAAGAAATTCATGCTCAAAATTGCAACTTCGTTAGTAGCTGTTATGTTAATCACAGCGTGTAACAGCGGTGAAAATGATTCAGAGAACGGCAACAACTCTATGAACAATGGAAATAACACCGAAGAGCCCGCAGCTAACGAGAACTCCGAGAACTCTGCTGAATAAGAACTTTCTCTCCTGTCCTTCTTGGACAGGAGTTTCTATTTTTCCGGCTCGCTTTTTCCGTGATGCAATTGCCACTTTTTAAACTCTAAATAATCCGCAAAGTCTTCTTTTGTAATGCCAGAGCGCATAGCCTCTTCGATCAATTCTTTCCATTCCGTATCAAGCGCAGGTTCCTCATGATCTTCTTCAAGAATGAATACCTCAATCGGCACTTTAAGTTCCGCTGCGATTTTTTCAAGAAATTGAATAGAAGGATTTGCTTGTTGATTTCGCTCGATGGAACTTAAATAAGACTTTGCTACCCCTGCCCGCTTCGCTAATTCTGTCAAAGACAATCCCATTCTATTTCGATAAAGTTTAATTTTTTCACCGATCATCCCTTTACCTCGACTTTATCATTATTTAATGAGTTAATTTTATCAAGAACAGTTTGTTCTGTAAACAGAACAAAAGTCATAGATTTTAAAAATAAACGATAGGAAGAAATATAAAATTGTGAAAAATTAAGAATAGTAGAGGATTTGTTAGAAAATAGAAAGTTTATCCAAAAATACAGCTAAAAATAAAGAATTTTCACTCTTTTTAATCTTCCAAAATAAGACTATATTAGATGTACATTCTAAATAAAGAACAAAAGGTTCTTTATTAGTGTCGGTTATTGCTGAATTTGATAAGGGGGATGGGGAATGAGAACGTATACTGACGAAAAATTGGATCAGGATTGGGTGACCCTTATGTCAATCGCAAGAAATATAGGTTTGTCTAAGGAGGAAGTGAAGCGGTTTTTAATCAATTCCTCAAAAAAGTAAGGAGGAATGATGGTGATTAAGTTAGGTGAGGGGACGTTTGTATCCTATATACTAGGGAAAAGAATCAAAGTGATTGCGGTTGATGAACAAATCGCCAAGCTCTACATTAACGATGAGTATAAAGGAAACTGTGATCTGCCTTTTATTCTAGAGAAAATTCACAGTCTCGAATATAAAGATCAGGACATCAAGGGACTGGTTGAGGATGAACAAAAGATGTATGAGGAACTAAGTAAAATTATTAAAAACCAAACCATTTCGCCTCATGATGAGTGATGGGAAAAGGACCATAAGGTTTAATTAAGCTTCCCCGGTTTACTCGCTAGATTTGTGCTTGCGTGACCTTATTTAAAAATGAAATAAGAGCCTACCAAAAGGTGTCGGCTCTTGCGTGACACTTTATTGATGAGGCCCCTGCTTTGCGCGCCATTTATTAAATTCAAGAAATTCCTTGAATTGATCTTTACTTACACCTGATTCCATCGCTTCTTTCACTAACTTCTTCCATTCAGCGTCTAATTCATTTTGGTGAATCGGATCATCCCCTTGAAGAAGTACTTCGACTGAAACGTCCAAAACATTCGATATTTTATCTAAAAATTGAATAGAGGGATTAGATTGTATATTTCGTTCAATGGAACTTAAATACGATTTCGCGACGTTGGCGCGTTCTGCTAATTCTGAAAGTGATAATCCTTTGCGTAAACGATATTTTTTAACTTCTTCCCCGATCACGTTCAACCCTCCGATTCTTCGACAAAATTCTTTCTATTCTTAATTATACCAGTATGTTTTTGTTCCGTAAATAGAACGAAAGCGGCATAATGCAATGCCGCTTTCGTTAAAGTTACTTTCCATTTTGATGAAGAAATGATTTAATTTCGTTAATATCCATGCCAAGTTCTTTCGCTTCAATGATTAGTGCAACCCATTCTTCATCAAGTTTTTCCTCCGTATGTACGCCCATGTAACTCCTCCTTCAATTCATTCCAGGTAGTTCAGCCATCGTAGAAGCTCCAATAACAACTTCCTTAGATCTGTTTACTTTGCGTCTACTTTTTTTCAAAAATAGTTGCCCTTTTCTGGAGGATACGTTGTACGATTAACGAATGCTAACGAAAATAACTTCTTTCATCATAGGACATTTAACCTACGAAAGGTGTAGAAAATTGTAAAAAATAACAATTATTTATGACTATTTTTGTAAAAAAGCGGCTTAATTTATCCTCATCTGCAGACGGTGGTTTCATGGATACATATTTTTCAAAGAGATGGCAAAAATACCACTATTACGGCTACAAGGAGGAGTTATTTTGAAAAAGTGGATGCTATCACTAGTTACTTGTTTACTTGCGTTGAACATTGCAGCATGCTCCAATGCAAATGAAGAAGAAGGTCCCGTTGAAGATCCAGAAATGCAGGAGAATACGCCTGAGGATGAAGAGAATGTGAATGAAGACGATGGAACAATTGATGAAGAAGATGACGATACGATGAATCAGGATGGGAACCAAGAAGGCGATCAAGATGAAGATGGCAACATGGAGGAAGGCGATATGGACGACGCCGAGAAGCAGCCGAATGATGAAACGGAAGATCAGCAATAAGAGGCCTATGCAGGTCTCTTTTTATTTTCAAAAAACGGTCTAAAAAAACGTAGCAGCGGGAATAGCAGAAAAAAGGAGGTTATGAACATGAACAAGGTGGCAGTGATTACAGGTGGAGGTTCTGGCATTGGAGAAGCGACAGCTAAGCGAATGGCGAAAGAAGGGATTCGCGTTTGTTTATTTGATTTAAAAGAAAGTCGTGCAGAACAAGTGAAGGAAGAAATTATTAATGACGGGGGTGAAGCATTAGTACTTGATGTGGACGTTTCCGACGAAGAACGGGTTACATACGGATTAAAGCAAGTTGTGAGCGAATGGGGACGCATTGATATTCTTTTCAATAATGCCGGGATTAACGGAACGCTCAATCCAATTGAAGAAATGAAGGTAGAGGAGTGGGATCAAACGATTGAAACAAACTTGCGAAGTACGTTTTTAATGGTAAAGCATGTGATTCCTTATATGAAAGAAAGCGGTGGGAGTATCGTTATCACAAGCTCCATCAATGGGAATCGCACCTTCTCAAACTTCGGCATGTCTGCCTACAGTACGTCCAAAGCAGGACAAGTGGCTTTTATGAAAATGGCTGCGCTTGAACTGGCTCAGTATCGCATTCGCGTTAACGCGATTTGTCCTGGTGCGATTGAAACAAACATTGATCAGAATACCGATAAAAAAGAAAGTGTGGAAGACATCGAAATCCCTGTCGAATATCCTGAAGGAAGTCATCCTCTTGAGCAAAAGCCAGGCTCTTCAGAGCAAGTAGCGGATGTGGTTTACTTTTTAGCTTCGGAAGCATCCAGTCATGTGACAGGCACAGCGATGTTTGTAGATGGAGCAGAATCGCTATTATAAAAGAAAAACCTGGCGTTGAGTCAGGTTTTCTTATTGACGTTAGAGCATCTCGGGACTATCGTGGAACAGAGGTGATGAAAATGTTTACAAAAGTCCATCATGTGGCTGTTATTTGCTCAGATTATGAACGATCCAAAGAATTTTATACGAATACCCTGGGATTAACAGTTATCGAAGAAACGTATCGAAAAGAACGAAATTCGTACAAACTCGATTTAGCTGTAGGGGAACATACTCAAATTGAATTGTTTTCTTTTCCGAACGCCCCTGAGAGACCGAGTTACCCTGAAGCGAGAGGTTTAAGGCACGTGGCGTTTGAAGTAACGGATCTTGATGAGGCGGTGCAACACCTTAAGGAAAAAGGCGTTTCATCACTTGAAAACACAAGAGTGGATGAGCTCACAAACAAGCGCTTTACCTTTTTCGCAGATCCAGACGGTCTGCCAATTGAACTATATGAGAAATGAAACAATATTCTAAAAATAGTTGATTCCTTTTAAAACCTGTGACAAAATAAAGAGTGAAAGCGTTTGCTAAATGATGGAATCGTTGGTTTATTTTTAAAGACAAGCGATTTCCTTGTTTTTATCGTTTTGTGCAAACGGTTTCACATTTTCGTTAAGGGGGAAAAGGATGAAAAGGGGTAATCGAAGAAAACTTTCACTGTCACTCGTCATTATTCTTGTTATACAACTGCTTGCTGGGGCTATTCCAGGAACAGTGAAGGCAGCTAGTAGTCCTATTATTGATGGAACGTCTGCAACGTTTATTTTCGAAGGAGATGGGAGCGAGGAATCGGTTCTTGTAGCCGGTGATTTCACAAATTGGCAGGAAGGAGCGCTACCGCTCGAGAAGGTAGAGGGTGTCTGGAAGTTAACGGTAGATGATTTATCCGATGGACTTCATCAGTACAAATTTATCGTAGGGGATGAATGGATGAAAGATCCTTTAAATCCGAATGGTAGCGATAACAGTACGTTTACAATTGGTGAGACGACAGATGAACGGATTGTTACCCTTGTCGGTGATTTGCAGGAAGAGCTTGGAGCTGCGGGTGAATGGGATCCAGCGTCTGAGGAAACAAAGATGGAAGCAAAAGGAGAAGGGTTTTATGAATTCTCTGGTGAGCTCCCAGCTGGGACTTATGAGTATAAAGTAGCAATCAACCAATCGTGGGGAGAAAGCTATGGAGATGGTGCGAATAATCTGAAACTAACGCTAGATGAAAAAACGAAAGTGACGTTTTATTATCATGATGGAACGCACGCCATTGCGAACTCAACGACCTATACGCCGGTGACGATAGATAAACAACCACGACTTGTTGGTTCGATCCAACCTGCGATTGATGCAGGGGCTGAATGGAGTCCTGAACAGTCCACTGCACTGTTCTCTGATGACGATTATGATAACATTTATTCCTTTTCGACAAGTGTTCCTAAAGGAAACTATGAGTATAAAGTCGTGCTTGGAGATACATGGGGAGAAGATTACCCTGCAGATAATGCAACGTTAAACGTGATTGAAAAGTCAGACGTTACGTTCTTTTTTAATACAGAAACAAAAGAAGTAAGCACAGATTATATAGCGGAAGGATCAGATGGCGCCATTTCGAAGGAAAGTCTTCTACATAACTCGTGGGAAGAAGCATTTCGCTCTCCATTTGGTGCCGTGCAAGAAGGAAAGACCGTAACACTACGTCTAGCAGCAAAGAAAGATGATTTAACAAAAGCCGATCTTTCTATTAAAAATCAAAATACAGGTACAAGTAAATTGATTGCTATGGAAAAAGCCGCTACTTCTGACGGGAAAGATTACTGGGAAGCGACAGTAACGCCTGAAGAAAAAGGCCTCTACGGCTATAAATTTATCGTTCGCGATGGTTCAGCTAAAGCGGAATACGGAGAAGATACGAAGCAGGGTGAAGCAGGAAAAGCAGTGGATGCGAATGCAGAACTCTACCAATTAACGGTCTTTGATCCAGGATATAAAACGCCAGACTGGATGAAGGAAGCTGTTGTGTATCAAATTTTCCCTGATCGATTCTACAATGGAAATGAAGGCAATGACGATGCAAAGGAAACGGCGCGTGGTCCTGAGCCAATTGAAGATCAGGATTGGGGAGAGCTACCGGATAATCCAAGGCTTTCGGATAGTGCCAACTACGATGGTGATGGGATTTGGAGCAATGATTTCTTTGGTGGCGACATTAAAGGAATTCAGCAAAAGCTCGATTACATCCAATCACTCGGTGTTAATACGATCTATTTAAATCCAATCGCTAAGGCAGCATCAAACCACAAATATGATGCAACAGATTGGAAAGCGGTCGATCCGATGTTTGGCACACCGGAAGAATTTAAAGCGTTTACGGATGAACTCGAAAAACGTGACATGCATCTTATTATGGACGGCGTGTTTAATCACGTTGGCGATGACTCCATCTATTTTGACCGCTACGGGAAATATGAGGTAGTTGGTGCTTACGAATACTGGTCTCGCATTTATGACCTGATGAATGAAGACGGCATGAGTGAAGAAGAGGCGAAAGCAGAAGCGCGTAAACAGCTGGAGGATGAGGGACAAACGTTTAATGACGAATACGGTTTCCACAACTGGTTTAATTTTAAAAATGAAAAAGTAACGGATGAAAATGGGAATGAACGTTACGATTACCAGGCATGGTGGGGCTACGATTCCCTTCCTGAAATCAAAAGCATTGAAGGCGATGCCGTTGATTACGACAGCGAGTTAAATAATGAAAAATTTGCGGACTACATTATGTACGACAAAGATTCTGCCTCCAAATCATGGTTAACAAATGGCGCGTCCGGCTGGCGCCTTGATGTAGCGAATGAAGTGGATATGGAATTCTGGCGAGAGTTCCGTGATGAATTAAAGTCTGAAGAGATGGCCGGTGCTGGCGCAACGTTAAAAGAAGGGGAAGAGCCGCTTATTCTCGGTGAAATATGGGATGATGCTTCGAAATACTTCCTTGGCGATCAATATGATTCCGTGATGAATTATCGGTTTGAAGGCGCCATTCTCAATTTCTTGAAAAGCGGAAATGCAGCGAGTGCAAATGAGCAGCTGATGGCGGTACAGGAAGATTATCCTGCTGAAGCGTTTCATGCGCTTATGAACTTAATGGGTTCTCACGATACGCCGCGTGCCATCTACGTTCTTGGCGGCGGAACGGATACGTATGAGCGAGCAGAATTTGATCCGAATTACGATCATGAGCTTGGCGTGCAGCGTCTAAAGCTAGCTGCCGTGCTGCAAATGGGCTACCCTGGTGCTCCGACGATTTATTATGGCGATGAAGCTGGCGTAACGGGTTCTAAAGATCCGGATGACCGCCGCACGTACCCATGGGGTGATGAAAATACAGACCTGATCGAGCACTATCAAGCTGCAGGAGCAATCCGTACTGAAAATGCAGATCTTCTTGCATATGGAAAGCTCACAACGCTACATGCAGATGGCGATGTTTATGCATTCGCGCGTACGAATGAAGACGGTGCAGCAATCATCGCAGTGAACCGCGGCACGAAAGTAGAGACGATCGATCTAGATGTAAAAGATGTTGTAAAAAATAAAATCTCTTTTACTGATGGACTTGCGAACGATTACAGCGTATCGGTCAAAGACGGTAAAGTATCTGTCACAATTCCTGCGATGACTGGTCGCATGCTAATTGCCGATCAAGGACAGAATTTTGAACTTCCGAAAGCACCAACTGATTTAACAGTCGCTACTGGAGAAGGAAGTGCAACTCTTTCATGGACAGGGGACGCAGCGAAGTACAAAGTGTATCGCTCAACGCTTCAAGGAGCGATGTATGAAGAAGTAGATGTGACAGAAGGCAATGACCTGACCGTCGACGGATTAACAAACGGCCAGGCCTACTATTTTGCCATAACGGCAGTAGATGAAGATGGAAATGAATCCGTTAAGGTAGAAACGACGGAACCAACGATTCCACACATTGAGTGGAAAGAAGGAAAATTTGAGATTTCTTCTGTAACCGCGACCCTAGACCAGGTGCTCGATTTAGCAAATACGTTTGCGATTGAAGCGGGTGTGAAAATCGACGGCGCTACAGAAACGGACCTTGCACAAGGCTTAGTTGGAAAGCTTCAAGTGAAGCAGGGTGACGGTGATTGGCAGGAGTCGAAGGCGATTTATACGGGACAGGATGGAGCATTTAATAAATTTAAAGCTGATTTCCGTCCGATCGAAAAAGGAACGTATACTTATCGACTTGCTTTTTCAACCGATCGTGGTGCAACGTGGAAAACAACGAACACCGAAGAAGTGACATTTACGCAAAATGAAGATGATACGAAAGCGCCGGCTGATGCGGTGAAATTAGAGGAGCCACTAAAAGAATCCGGTCAAGTAACGTTAAATTGGAAGCTTGATGGAGCTGACGGTGCTTATCTTTTAGCGGTGGAGCGTAATGGTGAAACACTTGAGCTCATCGAAAATGCAGAGACGACTACTTACACCGATTTTGCTGTACAGAACGGAAAAACGTACACATATCGGATTGTGGCGTATGATCAAGCTGGAAATCAAAAGGCTTCAAATGAAGTAAAGGTTACGCCAGATATTGTCATGGTTGACGTCACGTTTAAAGTTCATGCGCCGGACGATACACCGCTTAGCGCGAAAGTAACGATGCCAGGTGATCAAAATGGCTGGAGTACAAGCGCATGGGAAATGTCTCGTAATGGAGCGGTATCACCAGACTGGGAGATCCAAAAGTCTTTCCCAGAAGGGACGATTTTAACGTACAAATATGTAAAAGGGGAATCTTGGGAACAAGAGGGACTTGCCGATCATACACGTAACGATAAGTCAGACGATGACGTGAGCTACTATGGTTACGGAGCGGAAGGCACAGACCTTAAAGTAACGGTAACGAACCAGGGCAGCAATAAAATGGTCGTACAGGATGAAATTCTTCGCTGGATCGACATGCCGGTTGTCGTGACGTCTCCTGAAAATGGTGCGGTTGTGGAAGGTGACACGGTTACGTTTAAAGGTAATGCGATTAAAGAAGGTAACCTGACGATCAATGGTGAAAAAGTGGCGGTAAATGAGGATATGACATTTACGCATGAAGTAACGCTTGAAAATGGCGAGAATGAAATACCGATCACGATTGAACCATCAGAAGAAAATAAAACCGCAATCTTTAACAACGATGGTGGCGCAATTGGAAAGAATACGAAGAAATATACGTGGAAAGTGACTTCGGATGCTGGGGAAGCGGAGGCGAAAGAGCCTTTGCGGTTGTTTGGAGATGATCGCTATGCGACCGCGGTTGAGATCTCAAAAGCGGGTTGGGAAAAAGCGGATACGGTCGTTATTGCAAGAGGCGATAACTTTGCAGATGCGCTAGCTGGGGCACCGCTCGCGTATAAAGTCGATGCGCCGATTCTTTTAACGCGCGAAAAGGGACTTGATAAGTCTGTGATTAACGAAATTAAGCGCCTTGGTGCGAAGAAAGCTATTATTCTAGGCGGGACTTCGGCGGTGCCGAAATTTATCGCTTATCAGTTAGAAGGACTGGATTTAAAAGTAAAACGGATATATGGAGAAGATCGATTTGAAACAGCTGCTAATATTCAGGCAAGCCTTGGTGGTAGTCCTGATAAAGCGGTTGTGGCAAATGGGATGGACTTCCCTGATGCCCTTTCTGCCGCTTCTTATGCAGCAGAAAATGGCTACCCGATTCTTTTTACAAAGCAGGATCAGGTTCCAAAAGCAACTGAAGTAGCGCTTCGCAGTGTTGATCAGACGATCGTGGCTGGTGGCGAAGCAGTCATTAGTAAGAACGCGTTTAGCGAGCTACCGGACGCCACGCGCTATGCTGGAGAAAATCGTTTTGGTACAGCAGCGTCGATTGCTACGGAATTGAATCCGTCTCCTCACGTCTTCGTGGCGACGGGAATGGATTTCGCTGATGCCTTAACAGGTTCTGTTCTTGCAGCCAAGCAAGATGCAGCAATGCTTCTTGTCAAACCGAATGAACTACCGGCAGAAACATCAGAAGCCATTAAAGAACTTAAAGCTGACTCGTACACCATTCTCGGTGGCGAAAGTGCGGTTAGTAATGAAGTGGTAGAGGGATTGAAGTGATTGTTGATTGTAGTGTCTAATGGGGGTCAGGCTCGAGCCTGACCCCACGAAAAGACAACACCCCAAAAGTGTCCACCTCAGGTGGACACTTTTTCATTAGCAAATCACCTTTAATAAGCTGAAAAGCCATGGTGTATATGTGTTTGCGGGATAAAGGAGTGTGAGGGGGTCAGGTTCGTACCTGACCCCCTACCGCTCCCCCTTATTCCCTCTATTACCTCTCTCTCTATATTCCTTCAAAATAATTAAAAAATATTTCTGAATAATTTATTAATTAACTATTCCCAAATTCTTGAAAAGTGGTATACTACAAATATCAGCCCCGCTATAGTAGAAATTCCCCATTTTCCTTGCCAAAGGAGTCATTCGAATGCCTCGTAAGAAACGAACCTGGTTTCCTGGTGCAAAGTATCATATTATCTGCCGTGGAAATCGAAAAGCACCGTTGTTTGAAGAACGAATCGATCGTCAAAAGTATTTTCAAATTCTAGAACAAGCTCGTCTCGCCTTTCCATTTCGCCTACACGTATACTGTCTCATGACTAACCATGTGCATCTCTCCATCGAAACCTTCGACCATCCCCCTGGTGAAATCATGAAAGTGATCAACTCCAACTATGCTAGATATTTCAACGACAAATATGAGTACACAGGCCATGTTTTTCAAGGTCGCTACAATGCTGAACTGCTTGATTCAATTGATTATGAAATTGACGTAAGTAAATACATTCACCTTAATCCAGTTAAAGCCCGAATGGTTGCTAAGCCAGCGGACTATATGTGGAGCAGTTATCATGCTTATATTTCATATCGAAAGAATCCGCACGCTTACCCTGATTACATACTCTCATTGTTTCAAAAACCTTCACGGGAAGCTTATCAGCGCTACGTCGAAAATGAGAAACCATCATTTCCACCAGATCTTGTGCAACAATTGCCAGAATGGAAAGGAAAAAAGATTTATCTGCTCTCCAATTTACCGCAGTAAATAAAAAGCCTTACTCTAAAAATTTATCATGAAAGAGAAGTGAATGAATGGAGCGCTGGATCTGGCTAAGTTCGATTCCCTACGTGGGCCCTATAACGCAAAAGAAACTATTGGGCACTTTCGGAAATCCAGAACGAGTCTATAACGCCTCTCCATCTGAACTTAAGGAAGTAGGAATCCCTCGTCGAGCACGCGAAGCCATTGAGGCAACGCGATCTCTTGAGAAATCGAAGCGGATTCTTGACCTTGTTCAGCAAAAGGAGATCTGGCTTTTACCCCGGGATGACCCGCTATATCCAAGTTATGCAAAAGATGTTGCTGAATCGCCAGTTCTTTTATACGTCAAAGGTCATATCAAACCTTGCTTACCTTCTGTCGGTATTGTTGGTTCCCGTTTTTGTTCCAATCACGCACGATATGCTGCGGAAGAGTTATCCACCAGACTCTCAAGCCTGAGCATCCCTGTTATTAGCGGTCTCGCGAAAGGAATCGATCATGCTGCTCACACTGCCTGCCTCGCAAATAGTGGGCAACCGATTGCTTTTGTTGCAACTGGGGTTGATGAGTGTTATTCGAAAGAGCACCGCTCGCTCTACGAAGCAGTCATTAATGAAGGCGCTGTCATTTCGCAGTATCCACCTGGCACAGCACCTGCACCAAAGCAATTTATTCAGCGAAACGCGTTAATCAGCGCATGGTCAAGTCATGTTGTGATTTTAGAAGCTAACGTAAAAAGTGGTGCGATGACGACCGCTCACTTTGCTCGAAAGCATGCAAGAAAAGTCTTTGTTTTTATAAGCAACGACGCTCGATTCAGGCAGGGGACAAACTGTCTAATCAATCAAGGTATACGCCCTTATCATAGCTTTCAATCGGTTGAAAAAGAGATTCTTCCTATTCTCTGAAACCACCAAACAATGAAAAACCTTCGCAAGCCTAACGTGTTTTGATCCCTCAAGGATCTTCAAGAACATCTTTCCCTAACTAGAGCATGATGGATCCAACCCATCAGGGAAGTGATGTAAGAAAGAAGAAGATAAACCTGCCTCTTAACCACCTTATCGAGCCATCGATACGGTGGTTTTTTTAATGAGCAAGACTAGTTCTTTAGACTTGTATAGAAACAAGCGAACACTTCGAAGCTAAACTAGTAAACCTATTGGCATATATTAAATTTATATAATCTTTACAATGAAAAGCACTCAATATTGGTTAATTACTGATAGGTAGAGTGTCCCGTCAGCGTGGACTAAAGAACTGAAAAGAGCGGTTTTGTCTTTAAGGGGGGTCTGACCCCGCCTATATAATGTAAGCGCATTCTAAAGTTAGACAATTTACGCTATTTTTACACATTTGGGCCTAAAGTTATTGTATACTGACAATTGGTGGGACTATCACCAAAATTCGACTACATATCCGGGGGGATGAAATTTGAAACGAAGATCAACCAGTCGTTTTATTAGCTTTGCGCTAATATTCTCAATGGTTCTTAGTTTTTTCGCATTGCCAGTCTCACAGCTTTCGGCTTCTGCTGAAGACGTGATTTCTGTTGGGGAAGCGATCGCCAACAATACTGGTTCAGCAACAGTAGAAGGCTATATTGTAGGAACAACTTCAAGCAGCTCTTCTTATAACTTAGATGGCGCAAATGGAGTAGAAACGAACATTGCCATTGCAGATTCTTCAAGTGAAACCCAGTCAGACAAGATTATGCCGGTTCAACTACCTAAAGGATCTTTAAGAGACGAGCTCAATTTAGTAGCTAATCCCGCAAACAAAGGTAAGAAGATTCAAATTACTGGAGACCTCGCAACATACTTCGGTGTACCAGGTCTGAAAGGGCCAACAGCTTACACTTTTTCTGACGGCACAGCCCCAGACCCTGACCCAGAACCAGAACCAGAACTCTCAGCCATTACAGATGCTAGAAAAGCAGCAAACGATTCACTAGTAAAAATTCAAGGAACTGCCACTGCAGCCTTCGAAACTGGTGGCGAAACAAACCTCTTTATTCAGGATGACACTGCAGGAATTATTGTACGTGCAGCGGGCATTACAGCTAAGCCTGGCGATGAAGTTATTGTTGAAGGAACTATGTCTGACTACTACGGAATGCAACAGGTCAAGACAAGCGCTTCTTCAGTTGTTATAACAACTGAAGATAAAGGCATCCCGTCCCCTCAGTCCCTTAAATCGACAGACCTTTCCAAAGAAAATGGTGAACAGCACGAAGCTGAATTCACTCAATTTAAAGACGTTACGGTTCAATCAGTCGACAGCAATGGAAACTTCACAGCGAAAGACGATTCAGGTGAATTCGTCATTAAGCCTAACGACAAATCACTTCTTGAAGTCGGCAAAACGTATGAACTTCTTAAAGGCGTTATCGACTATAACTATAACGAATATAAACTCGTACCTCGTAGCGCCGCTGATGTGATCGAAAAAGCTTTCTCGGTAACAGCAAATCCTGCGTCAGGATCTGTTCTTGAAGGCACAATGGTCAAACTTGCGACAGCAGAAGAAGGCGCAACGGTTCATTACACAACAGACGGTAGCGAACCAACTGCTGAAAGCACAGAATACACAGCTCCTATTGAATTAACAGAAGATACAACAATCAAAGCAGTTGCAGCAAAAGATGGTCAAACAAGTGAAGTCGCAACTTTCGACTACACAGTTCTAAAATCTGCTGACGGCATTAGCATTCACGGCATTCAAGGTGCAGGCCATTCTTCTCCATATGATGGAATGGCTGTTACAAAAATTGCTGGGATCGTGACAGCAAAAGACGGCAATAACGCATTCTATATGCAAGAAGAAAACCCGGACGATAACGTCGCTACTTCAGAAGGCATCTACGTTTACAAAAGCGGTGGAGCTGGTGTAAGCGTTGGTGACAAAGTAGAAGTAGACGGTCAGGTAAAAGAGTATCGTGAAGGTGGTTATAGCGATGCAAAAGATCTTCTAACGACTCAAATTACAGCTTCAAGCATAACGGTTGCTTCTTCAGGAAACACACTACCAGAAGCAATCGTGATTGGAGAAGACCGCACACCTCCAACTGAAATCGTAGAAGACGATGAAATGAAGACATTTGATCCAAAAACAGATGGACTGGACTTTTACGAAAGTCTTGAAGGGATGCTCATTGAGATTCCAGATGCAAAGGTAACAGGTCCAGTGAAATACGATGAGCTACCAGTCTATGTGAACGCAAGTGAAGATCAACTGTTCACTCGTGCGAACGGACTTCTGCTGACAGCAGACGACCCTAATCCTGAGCGTCTCCTCATTGATGTTGATGGCATTGATATTGACGTAACAACTGGAGATCAACTTAACGGATCCGTTACAGGAAACGTGAGTTACGACTACAGCAACTTTAAAATTCGTCCAACGGGAACGTTCCCTACGGTTATTGATGGGGATACCGAGCGTGAAGTGACAACAATCGAATCGGCACCAGGCGATTTAACGATTGCTTCTTACAACATCGAAAACTACTACCCGGGTGTTGGAGAAGAGAAAACAGGCAAAATTGCTGAATCAATCGTAAAGAACATGAAGACACCAGACATCGTTGGCTTAATCGAAGTACAAGATAACAACGGTCCAACAGATGATGGCACGACAAAGGCAAACGAGTCTTACGAAGCAATCATTAAAGCGATTGAAGAAGCAGGCGGCCCGACGTACAAGTTTGCTGATATCGCACCAGCCGATAAAACGGACGGCGGACAGCCTGGCGGAAATATTCGCGTTGGTTTCATCTATAATCCAGATCGTGTTGATTTCCCTGAGAAGAAATCTGGCGATGCAACGTCTTCCGTTAGCGTGGATGAAAACGGCCTAACGCTTAATCCTGGTCGCATTGATCCAACAAATGAAGCCTTTGAAGATTCTCGTAAAGCACTTGCAGCGGAGTTTGAATTTAACGGTGAAAAAGTGGTCGTTGTCGCGAATCACTTCAACTCAAAAGGTGGAGATGGCGCACTATTTGGCGCGGATCACCCTGTTGTTTTAGGAAGTGAAGTACAGCGCATCAAGCAAGCATCGGTCGTAAACAACTTTGTTAATGACGTTGTGACGAACATGGATGGTGGCAACGTTGTTGTTCTAGGTGACTTGAATGACTTTGAATTTTCAAAGCCAATCGAAACGCTTGAAGGCGATGTTTTAACAAACATGATCAATAAGCTTCCAACAGAGCAACGTTACACGTACAACTATCAAGGTAACGCGCAAGTGCTCGATCATATTCTCGTATCTAACAATCTAGCAAAACGCACGATGATTGATAGCATTAACATTAACTCTGATTTTAGTGAAGCAGATGGACGTGCAAGTGACCACGATCCGGTGCTTGCGAAGATTCAAATGGAAAACAGCGTAGACCGTACTTCAGGAGAAACGCGTTATGAAACAGCGGTAGAAATTTCGAAAAAAGGTTGGGAAAGTGCAGATACCGTTGTGATTGCAAGAGGCGATGAGTTCCCAGATGCCCTTGCAGGAGCACCACTTGCATACAAATACGATGCCCCAATCCTTTTAACCGAACAAAACAGGCTAAACGCAGCTGTTAAGAAAGAAATTGAGCGTCTTGGTGCGAAGAAAGCGATCGTTCTTGGTGGAACATCCGCAATTTCTTCTTACACGGAATATGAACTAAAAGGTCTTGGGCTGAAAGTAGATCGTATCGGAGGAGAAACGCGTTATGAAACAGCTGTGAACATTGCAGCGAAGCTTGACGGAACGCCTGAAAAATCGATCTTGGCGAATGCCTTTAACTTCCCAGATGCCCTTTCTGTTGCTTCTTATGCAGCAAAAAATGGCTACCCGATCGTGCTAACAGCTGACGATAAGCTTCCAGCCGTATCGAATAAAATTTTAAACACAACAGACGAACAAATCGTAGTTGGCGGAGAAAATGCCATTAGTGAAACGATCGTCGACAATCTTTCCAATGCCGTACGCATTAGTGGAGATGACCGCTATGCCACATCAGCATCGATCGCAACTGTTCTAACCCCAGATGCAGATACAGCGATTGTAGCCACTGGTGTGAAATTTGCCGATGCGCTTTCTGGTTCTGTCCTTGCAGCAAAAGAAGAGGCAGCCATCCTTCTAGTGAAGAAGGATGAAGTTCCTGAGAAGATTGCAGAAGCCATTGATGAAAATGACATTCATAATTTCCACATCCTCGGCGGTCCTAACGCCGTGAGTGATGACGTTATGAACGATTTAAAGAACAACTAAAGTAAGGAAAGGGCGGGCTCTCTCCGCCTTCTCATTTTCTATGAAACTAGTTATAAAGTATTGTTTTGAATATGTTAATTATTGTGACAAAAAGGACCATTCACCTAGTAGTCTAGGATATAATGAAAATCGCGGAGACAATCCGACAAAATTTGGGTATTCGAAAGGGAAGGGATTACGTACATGAATATGAAAAAACCTCTTTTCGGCGTTCTATCAACAGCTGCACTTGCAATGGGGATCGCAGCAGCATCACCCTCAACCCCTGCGGAAGCGGCAGCAGGCGATTTTGATCTTACAATTATGCATACAAACGATACACACGCGCACCTGGACAATGCGCCAAGACGCCTAACAGCTGTCGAGGAAATCCGTGCGGCTCGTGAAAATACGATTCTATTAGATGCTGGAGATGTTTTCTCTGGTACCCTCTTTTTCAATAAATACAAAGGCCTTGCTGATGTTCAATTTATGAACATGATGAAATACGATGCAATGGTACCAGGTAACCATGAATTCGATGAAGGCCCAAAAACGTTCTCTGAATTCGTAAAGCAAACAAAATTCCCAATCGTAAGCTCAAACATTGATTACAGCCAGGACCCTTATCTTAGCCCTCTCTACAAAAATGAAATGGCGATGACAGGAGATGACGGCACGATCTATCCAGCAGTTATTCTTAATGTGAACGGAGAAGAAGTTGGGGTATTCGGTCTAACAATTGAATCGACAGATGAACTTTCAAGCCCAGGGGAAACAATCTCTTTCCAAAACCATCAGGAGCAAGCAGAAAAAATGGTGAAAATGTTCCAGGATAAAGGCGTAAACAAAATCGTTGCCCTCACTCACCTTGGAAAAACGGTTGAAGTAGAGCTTGCTAAAACGGTCGAAGGCATTGACGTTGTCGTTGGGGGACATAGCCATACGAAAATCGAAGAGGCTGTTGTTGTCGATACATTTGAAGATCCAACACTTGTTGTACAAGCCAATGAATATAGCAAATATTTAGGTGATCTGGAAGTAACGTTCAATGAAGAAGGCGTTCTAACAGAATGGGACAATGAACTTCTAGACCTTAGTTCAGATGGTAGTTTCGAAGCGGATACTGAGGCACAAAATCTTTTCAATGAGTTGAAAAAACCACTTGAAGAAATTGAAAAAGAAGTTGTCGGAGAGTCAGAAGTTTATCTTAACGGTAAACGTGGATCAGTTAGAACAGGCGAAACAAATCTAGGAAACTTAATTACGGACGGCATGCTTTATAAAGCCCAGCAATACACAGATGCATCGATCGCCATCACGAACGGCGGAGGAATCCGTGAATCAATCGATGAAGGACCAATCACATTAGGTGAAGTGTTAACAACGATGCCATTTGGTAACAATCTCGTCACACTTGATATGACAGGTGCTGAAATTATCGCTTCTTTAGAGCACGGTGTAAGTGCGGTTGAATCGGAACAGGGGCGCTTCGCTCAAGTATCAGGACTTCAATATTCCTTTGACAAAGATCTTCCTTCTGGTGAGCGAATTCTCGATGTAAATGTGAAAACTCAGAATGGCTATGAAGACATTGATCCAGAGGCGATGTACACTGTTGCAACAAACGCATATATCGCTCAAGGCGGCGACGGATATGACGCAATGGGTGAAGCAGCAGCTGACGGTCGTATGGAAGAACTTTTCTTTGTAGACTTTGAAGTATTTACAGAATATCTGGATGAAATTGGAACAGTAAAAGCGAAAGACGAAGCACGTATCGTTGAAGCTGACGCAGAGCGTATCGAAGGTGAAACACGCTACGAAACCTCAGTAAAGATTTCACAAGAAGGCTGGGAGTCTGCTGATACCGTTGTTCTCGCACGCGGCGATTCTTTCCCGGATGCACTAGCAGGAGCACCACTTGCTTATAAATATGATGCGCCAATTCTTTTAACAGAAAGTGGTTCGCTGAACAAGATGGCGAAAGAAGAAATTGCACGTCTTGGGGCAAAAGATGTCATTATTCTTGGTGGGACAAGTGCAGTTAGCAACTATGTGAAGTTCCAACTTGAAGGAATGGGCATCGACGTTGAGCGTATTGCAGGTGACAACCGTTTCGATACAGCTGCAAACATTGCTGCACGTCTTGGTGGCTCACCAGACAAGGCAATTGTGGCAAATGGCATGAACTTCCCTGATGCTCTTGCGATTGCGCCATACGCAGCACAGAAGGGTTATCCAATTCTTTTAACAGAAGCGGATGAAATTCCATCAGCAACAGGCAATGCACTTAGAGGCATTGATGGATCAATTATTGTTGGTGGCGAAACGGCTGTTAACGGAAAGCTAGATAAGAAGCTACATGCGGAAGAACGCTATGCTGGAGACAACCGTTTCGGTACGGCAGCTGATATCGCAACAAACTTAAATCCTTCCGCACGCGTTTACGTTTCAACAGGCATGAACTTTGCGGATGCTCTTTCCGGATCGGTTCTTGCAGCGAAGCAAAATGCAGCGATGCTTCTTGTAAAACCTGATATGCTTCCAAAAGAAACAGCAGAAGCAGTTGAGGATATGGAAGCTTATGACTTCAATGTACTTGGTGGCGAGAATGCCGTTAGCAAAGAAATCGTAGACGAACTTAAAAAATAATCAACCACAATGAAAGCGCAGGGGCACTGATACGCCCCCCTGCGCTTTTTGATATTTATTTTTTGTATAGGCAGGGATTGGAACGTTGAAAGCTAAATGTATACGTAAGCAATCATTCGTTATAACGAATGTATTCTAGGGAGGGTTCTGATTGAAGAGATTCGGTAAGCGAAGTCCACTGTTACTGCTCATTCTCGTAATCACGATGCTCATGCCGTCTCAAGCGTTCGCTACTGCAAGCGTCGATGAAGAAAAAAATGCGGTGCATTATGCTGCGTTTGGCGATTCATTGGCTGCTGGTGTGTTATCAGATAATACGATCGGATTAAGTTATACCGACTACATAGCTCAAGATCTCCAACGTGTCGATCTGTTAGGAAGCTATGAAAAACCTTATGCAGTACCAGGTGCAACATCTCAGGATATGCTTACTGCACTGATGGATCGTGATATGCAAATCAAAATCGCCTCGAAGGATATGATCACAATTACGATCGGCGCGAATGATTTTCTTCAAGTGCTCAGTAAGGAACCAGAGCGATTACAAGATCCTGAAGAAGTAAAGAAGATCATCACTGAGCTCTCCGAAAATTATGTCTCAATCATGACGATCATCCGGAATGTTAATCCTACGGCTGAGATTTATTTAATGGGCTATTACAACGGTTTTTACGCTTTTCCTGAGGCCCAGCAGCGTCCACTAGTAGAAATTATGAAAACGGTAAATAGCATCATCAAACAAATTGCAACCGATTCAAACAGTCACTATGTTCCGACCTATGATATCATTTCGACTGATTCACTGACTTATCTGCCAAATCCTAAAAATGTTCATCCGTCACCAGCAGGCTATATGGCGATTGCAGATGAATTTTGGAAACAAATTAAACTAAATTTACCGACAAACGTTACGCGTATTGCTGGTGCCAATCGGTATGAAACAGCAGTGAAAATCTCTCAGACAGGCTGGGCGGAACATGCGCAGGGTGTCGTTATCGCACGAGGTGATGATTTTCCAGATGCCCTGGCTGGTGCGCCGCTTGCTTATGACTTGGACTCACCGATTTTATTAACGCACACGAACGCACTTGATCAAATCGTGAAGGATGAGGTTGAGCGTCTTGATCCAGAATTTGCAATTCTACTTGGAGGAGAGAAGGCTCTTTCCAAAGATGTTGAAGATGCATTAGAAGAGATGGGTATTCCTGTCGAACGGATTGCTGGGGCAGATCGCTACGAAACGGCTGCTATGATTGCCGCGACCCTCCCACACTCAAATAAAGCTGTTATTGCGAACGGAATGAAATTTCCTGATGCCCTGGCTATCGCTTCTTATGCGGCGGAAAATACGTATCCGATTCTGCTCGCAAAACAAGACGAGCTCCCAGATGATACGGCGACAATGTTAGAACGCTATCCGGAAAGCATTGCTGTTGGTGGTACGGCCGTTCTATCTGAAGATCTCTTTAACAAGCTCCCAAAAGCAAAGCGATACGGTGGAGCAGATCGTTATGAAACAGCGTCAATCATTGCAATGGAACTGAATCCATCTCATAAAGCGTTAGTATCCACGGGTCTTGAATTTGCAGACGCCCTAACTGGAAGCGTTTTGGCGGCTAAGAGAGACAGTAGTTTTCTTCTTGTAGATCCAAATAAGATGCAGGATTCGGTCGTTGAAGCTAAAGAGAAGCTAGGAATCTATCATTTTACGATTCTAGGAGGGCCTAAAGCCGTTAGCCCATTAATTGAGAGACAGCTAATCGGAGTTGAATAGTTAAAAAAGGGGGCAGCTTCAAAGCTGGTCCCTTTTACATGGAAAAACATACAGAATAATGGCAAATTTTAACTCGCTAATGATAGACTTATAGAGTATAAGTGGTAGTGAAGTTCGCTCGACAATTTTAGGGGGAAAATAATGAAAAGAAACATCTATGGGATTGGATTACTTCTATGTAGTCTATTTATGATTATTGGGGTAAATGATGCGAACGCTATGCCTGCGCTAGAAGAAAAGCAGGAGCTTGTTCAGCCATCTGGGGAAGCCTTTCAAGCTTCACTAAGCGGTAGTGAAAACCTGAACTGGTGGACAACAGGTGATGAAGCTGTGATAAAAATGGGAGCGGATCACTATTGGTATTACGCTCAAATAGTAGGTCAGAGTTTACAAGTAACGAATGCTAAATATGGGATAGATGATAAACCATCTGATGCGGCAGAGCTTGAAGAAGTACGATACCTTCAACCGAAAGAAGGGATGAAGCAAAAAGAAATTCCGAATCCAGAAGAACAAGTAGATTTATTGAGTGCAGGGAAGCAGGAAAATACGCTTGTTTTATTAGTGGAATATACCGATGCGAAAATTGCCTATTCAGATGCAGATTGGCGGAATCGTTTCTTTGGGATGGAAGGAAGTACGTTGAATCATTACTATGAGGAAGTTTCAAAAGGAAAGTTAGGATTCAAAGGGGCAACAGAAGGGAGTGGCTCTAATGATGGGATTGTAAAAGTGACGCTTCCAAAAGCACATCCTCGCCCTGAGACGGCGAATAATTCTGACAGTACCTATTCACAAATCGTGAAAGAAGCGTTAAAGGCATCAAATGCAAAAGTGAATTATGCGCAATTTGATCAAAACAAAGACGGCTCCCTTTCTTCAGAAGAATTACATATTGTCACGATCGTTGCTGGTGGCGAAGCGAGCTATGGCGATACGGGAAAAGTCGTTTGGGGTCATATGTCTAGCTTGTATGAAAGCGAAGCGCCGCTGCTTGATGGAGTGAAAATTAGCTCATATCAAACAGGTGGCAGCTATACGATGTTTGGAGAAAAACATGGTGGACACATGGCCACGGTCGGCATCATTGCACATGAAATGGGGCATGACCTCGGTTTACCAGATTTATATGATACGGATGGCTCGTCACAGGGCGTGGGCATTCATAGTTTAATGGCAAGCGGTTCTTGGACGACCCATAACGGTGAGGATCAAGGAACTTATCCAACGCATCTTGATCCTTGGTCAAAAATGGTGCTTGGCTTTGTTCGACCTATCGACGTGCAAAATAATGGGTCATACGAGGTAAAGAGTTTTAAAGCAGAACAGCCGTCTATGCTGAAATTGAAGACGACTGATCCATCAGAGTACTTTTTAATTGAAAATCGTCAGTTTACTGGTTTTGATATTGGGTTAGCAGATGAAGTAGCAGCGCCAGGGGTTGCCATCTGGCATATTGATGAACAGCAGTTTAAGAATCGTCAAAATAACAATAATGAAGCACATAAAGCGGTCGATATCGAAGAGGCCAACGAAAGCAGGCTTGGTTATCCAGAACTCGATCAGCAGCAAGTTTTTCGACTGTATTACGACCATTATTTTAGCGGAAACGGTTATAATCGCTTTAATAGCTCAACAGCTCCAACGAGTAAAGTGTATTCAGGAGCAAGCTCAGGTGTTTCGGTCACCGTTCTTGATCCATCAAGTGATGCAATGACAGTTTCTGTTAAAGTGCCATATGGCGAAGATCAACAGCCGCCATTATGGTCTAAGAATGCAGAACTGACAGCGACCATGATTAAAAATGATCGCCTCACGTTAAATTGGCCGGAAGCCATTGATGATTCGGGGGTTGCTTCCTATGTGGTCTATAAAAATGGTAGCGTCTTAAAAGAAGTCGATGGCTCGACGAGAAAGCTAACGGTTCAGGGGCTTGCGACCGATAAGGCGTACGATTTTAAGGTAGAAGCCATGGACAATAAAGGCTACGCAACGTCTAATGGACCGAAATTAAATGTTAGTACGTCAGCGAACACAGTGGACCGAATTGAAGGGCTGAATCGCTTTGAAACAGCAGCGAATGTAAGTGCAAGAACTTATAATCAAGCCGAAACGGTAGTCATCGCAAGAGGTCTCGATTTTCCAGACGCGCTTTCTGGGGCACCACTTGCATATCAGTTACAAGCACCGATCCTGCTTGCGAAAACAAATGAGCTTCCAACAGAAACAAAAAAAGAAATTGCGCGACTTAAAGCGAAGAAAGCGATTATTCTTGGTGGAGAAAATGCGATTTCACCTACAACAGAAAAGGCAATAAAGACACTCGGCTTAGAAGTCGAGCGGATTAGTGGAGAAAATCGTTATGACACTTCTGCGAAAATTGCGAAGCGCATGGGAGGAGCACCTGAAAAAGCGATTGTTGCGTATGGTCTTAATTTTCCAGATGCTCTTGCAATCGCTCCTTATGCTGCGCAACAAGGCTTTCCGATTTTATTAGTCAATAAAGATAGCATGCCTGCGGAAACGAAAAATGCATTGAAAAACATTGAAGAGACGATTGTGATTGGTGGCGAAAGTGTCATTACGCAGAAGGTTTATAGTAATCTACCATCACCAAATCGGATCGCGGGAGATAATCGATTTGCAACGGCTGCTAAAGTGAAAACCGCTTTTTATCCAGATGCAAAAACCGCTTATTTGGCCACTGGTTTTGGCTTTGCAGATGCCCTGGCAGGATCTGTTCTTGCGGCAAAAGAAGGTGCACCACTTTTGTTAGTGAAGTCTGATGAGCTTCCTCTAGAAACAGTAGAAGCGATAAAAAATGTGACGGGCTTTAACTTGTTAGGTGGTCCCTCAGCAATAAATGAGAAAGTCGAACAGCGCTTATATCAGGAATAATGCGACAAAAGATGCAGTAAATCATTAAGAGATACAGGGAATTTGACCTGTATCTCTTATTTTTAGGAAAAAATAACAGGATATCGCTTAAACTTTGTTGAATTATAGCCGATAGTATAGGCAGAGTGTCGATATTTGGGCAGCAACTTAATTGGAATGAGGAGGATCTGGATGCAACCTTCATTGGTCAAGAAAGCAATAACTGGTTCTGCGATTGTCGCGGGCGTCATGTTTGTTCAGCCTGATGGTGCAGAAGCAGCGTTTGGAGATCAAGAGCTTAAGCTAGGAATGAATAATCAGGACGTGAAAGAGCTACAGGATGTATTGAAGGCGAAGGGGTATTTTGCCTATCACGCGTCAACAGGGTACTACGGTCCAATTACAGAAGATGCCGTTAGCCAGTTCCAAAAGGCTGTAGGGTTAAAGGTAACAGGAGTGGCGACAACGGACACCCTCCAGAAACTAGGGGCAAGTAAGGTTAGCAAATCTTCAGCTTCCAAATCTTCATCCGTTTTACAAGTCGGCTCCCGCGGTCAAGATGTAACCAATCTTCAAACCAAATTAAAAGAAGCAGGCTACTATTCTTACAATGTGGATGGCATTTACGGTCAGATCACGCAAAAAGCCGTGCGAGATTTTCAAAAGGTAAAAGGACTTGCGGTAACAGGAAAGGCAGATTCCGCTACGATCAGTGCAGTTGCCAATCTAGGTTCTACAAGCTCAAATTCCTCAAGTTCCTCTTCAGATCTTTCAGTTGGGATGCGCGGAAGTGCGGTAACAGATCTTCAGACAAAACTAAAAGCAAGAGGCTATTATACATATCATGTAGATGGCATTTTTGGTCAAATTACGAAGACAGCGGTCCAAAATTTTCAAAAAGCAAAAGGTCTCTCACAAACGGGTATTGCGGATAGTAAAACATTATCAGCGCTATCTGAAAGCGGTGATGCAGCCAAACCTGCGACGAGTGGACTGACCGTTGGTTCTCGAGGAAGTGCTGTCACGAATCTTCAGCAGTTATTGAAAGATCGTGGCTATTATTCGTATAACATAGACGGGATCTTTGGTAGTATTACGCAAAAAGCAGTGAAAGAGTTTCAAAGTATCGTAGGATTATCCGTAACAGGTGTAGCCGATGATAAAACAGTGGATGCATTAAAATCGCGAAGCTCGCAGGAGACAACGACCGTTTTGAAAGTTGGATCAACTGGGAGCAAGGTAACAGATCTTCAAAACAAGTTAAAAAAAGCCGGAACATTCCACGCTGAGGCGACAGGGTACTTTGGTCCTGTCACTGAGAAAGCGGTCAAGGACTTTCAGAAAGCAAAGAAACTGCAGGTGACAGGCACTGCGACAAAAGAAACAATGGATGCGCTTGACGGCTTAACAGAAAAAGTCGTGTCATCATCTTCCACTGGAGAAGATTACGGAGATTTATTGAAACAAGGATCAACAGGGTCACTTGTGAAAGAACTCCAATCAAAGTTACAAGCGATTGGCTTATACAGCGGTTCTCTTGATGGTGATTTCGGAAACGGAACAGACCGGGCTGTTCGAAACTTCCAATCGCGTAACAAGTTAACGGTCGATGGCATCGTCGGACCGGCGACTTGGGAGAAGCTAAAACAATCAACTGGATATGAAGGAAATAGCAATGGCGGCGACAGCGGAAGCTCCAATTCAAGCTTCAGCGTCATGGACCTGATCGCAGACGCATCGTTATACATAGGTGTTCCTTACGTTTGGGGCGGAAACACCCCAACACAAGGGTTCGACTGCAGCGGTTTCCTCGTCTATGTATTTAATAAGCAAGGCGTTTCCTTACCAAGAACGATGGCACAAATGTGGAACGTTACAACGTCAGTAAGCTCACCATCAGTAGGCGATATCGTATACTTCACCACCTATAAACCAGGTGCTTCGCACGGTGGGATTTACATCGGTAACAATAAATTCATCCACGCAGGCTCATCAACAGGCGTAACCATTAGCGATATGACATCAAGCTATTGGGGACCGAGGTATTTAGGAGCGAAGCGCGCGCATTGAGGGGGGGCAGACCCCTCTAAAAGACAAAACAAGCAAAAGTGTCCGCCGCTGGCGGACACTTTTTTTACTATGTAAAGATGCAAAATGAGAGGGATAATTCTATGAAAAAGTTTATATCACTTCTTTCGTTTGAATGAATCACTAGATTGTTTCCAAAATACACCATAGGAACTTCTGAATCTGCTATACTTCTAAAAGATGGAAAGGGGAGAATGAATTGAAAAAAGGATTAATTCGTTTGGTTGTTGCATTTCTCTTAATTTCAGGGGTAGGAAATGGTTTGTCTCTTGTAACTGGTGAAATGAACGTGAATGCAGCAGAATTTTCTTATAACGAGATTAGTGACATATTGACAGAAGAAGCGATTAAGAGAGAGATTCCACCTGAGGTTGCTAAAGCCGTTGCTTTAATGGAAAGTGGTTGGGATCAAAGTGCAATGAACGAAGACGGTGATGGTGGAATTGGGATCATGCAGGTTACCAATGCACCTCAATCAGAACAAGATAGATTAAAAAATGACTTACGCTATAACATCCAGCGAGGCCTGGATATACTGAACGATAAATTTGAAGGAAAAGCTGGTAAACTTCCGACGGTAAACGATAATGACCGTGATGTTATCGAAAGTTGGTATTTTGCAGTTCTGGCATATAACGGCCAAAAGCAAGTAAACAGTCCGATTTACAAAAATGAAGATGATGAGAAATTTGGAGAACGAAATCTAGAAGCTTATCAAGAGAAAGTATTCAAAGATATCTATAGCTACAGTCTTTTAGTTCGTGAAAGAAACTATGAACCTATTCCATTTGGATTTGAAGTAAGTGATTTTAAATACAATACTGAGGATCCAACAGATACGAATTTGTATTTTGAGACGACTCATTATGAGTTGCCTGAAGAAGTGCTTCATCACTCAACGCAAACATTTAAAGAAGGAAATATTGTGTTTACAGCAGAAGGTGCTAACTTCCGTGCGGGTCCTTCGACAGAGACTAAGTCATTAGCAAAAGCAGATGGGCGTGAGGTTGTTACTTTACAAAGTCAACCATTGAGCGATAAGTCGAATGAATACAACACTGCTGCAGGTGATAATTTATCAGAAATGCCTCTGCAACACCTAGCATGGTATGAAGTGAAGCTTGAAGATGGAAAGAAAGCTTTTATCGCATCTGCAGATTTACTTCCTCTTATCCATCGGTTGTCAGGTTCTGATCGTTATGAGACATCCGTAGCGATCTCTCAAGAAGGCTGGCCGAACGGTGCAGACACTATTGTACTAGCTAGAGGGGATGCCTTTCCAGATGCACTTGCTGGAACTCCACTTGCATATCAGGAAGATGGTCCTCTGTTACTAACAAAAAGCAGTGTATTAGAAAAGTCTACTAAAGATGAGCTTAAGCGGCTAAATGCAAATAAAGTTATCATTCTAGGAAGTGAAAATGCCATTTCTGAGAACGTGGTAAAAGAGATCAAAACGATTAACAAAAATATTACCATTGAACGTTTGGGTGGTGAAAATCGCTATGATACCGCAGCGATCATTTCAGCCAAGCTTTCAAGTGATACAGCAGTCCTTGCGTATGGGCACAAATTTCCTGATGCCTTATCCATAGCTCCTTATGCTGCGAAGAATGGATATCCAGTATTTCTAACAGATAGTAATGGTGAGCTGGATAACGATACAAAAGCAAAAATTAACTCCTTTGATAAAGTTATTGTAGTTGGCGGTAGTGATGTTGTAAGTACTAATGCGGTGAAAGGTCTCGATTATAAGCGATATGCAGGAGAGGATCGATACAAAACGAACGTTGATATCAATAGGAACCTAAAGATGGGGAATGAGAGAGCCTACTTTGCGACTGGATACAATTTTCCTGACGCTCTTTCAGGAGCAGTCGTCGCTGCCAAAAATGATGCGCCCCTCTTTTTAGCACAAAAGCCTGGTCGGGATCTAACTGATGAAACAGTAACTCTACTAAAAGAACAATCTTTCGATCAATTTGGTCTATTTGGAGGGAAAGACGTTCTTGATGTAGAAGATGACTTGTTAGATGTGATTTTAAGTAGATAAATTTTCAGAACGAGAGTGGACAAAGTCTAGCTCTCGTTTTCTTTTGATGGAAGGACGCTTAATAAAGGAGTGAAGGACCCATGAACATAGCAGGAAAAGCACTTGAACAGTGGAAAGCTGAACATCCACTTTTAGACGACCTACTTCAGTTCAAGGAAGTTTATTGGGAAAATCAGCAAAAAGGAAAAATCCCTCAAACAACGGATCTTTCGATGGCAGATATTCTGGACGCTGAAGCTCGGATGAAACGTTTTGAGCCTTATTTTCGCAAAGTGTTTCCAGAAACGAACGGCATCATTGAATCGTCTATTTCTGAAATCAGCAACATGAAAGCGAAGTTGGAGGAAGAAAAACAGATCAAAATTCAAGGAGATCTTCTTTTAAAACGAGATGATATTCTCCCAATTGCCGGCAGTATTAAGGCGCGTGGTGGTATTTATGTAGTGATCAAACATGCCGAGAAACTAGCGCTTGGTCATGCGATTTTAACGAAAAACGACGATTATGCTATTCTAGCTGATAAAAAGTTCACCGAGTTCTTCTCGGCTTTTTCAATCTCCGTCGGTTCAACAGGGAACCTCGGGTTAAGTATTGGCATCATGTCGGCAAAATTCGGATTTAACGTCACCGTGCATATGTCGAGTGATGCGAAACAGTGGAAAAAAGACCTTTTGCGTGAAAAGGGAGTACAAGTTGTGGAGCATCAGGCAGACTACGGAGCGGCTGTAGAAGAAGGGCGAAAGCAGTGTGAGAAGAAGCTAACGTGTTATTTCATTGATGATGAAAACTCGAAAGACCTCTTTCTCGGATATGCGGTAGCAGCGATTCGATTGAAAAAGCAGTTTGATGAGCGGGGGATAAAAGTGAATGCTGAAAATCCCCTACACGTTTATTTGCCTTGCGGTGTAGGTGGAGGGCCCGGTGGGATTGCGTTTGGCCTTCATCAAGTATTCGGCGAGCATGTTCACTGTTACTTCGCAGAACCGACGCATTCACCATCGATGCTGATCGGCTTAATGACAGGATTGCATGATCAAGTATCTGTTGAAGACTTTGGAATCGATAATAATACAGCGGCAGATGGCTTAGCCGTAGGGCGACCATCTGGATTTGTTGGTCGTGTGATGCAACCAATGCTTGAAGGGGTCTACACGGTGACAGATGAGCGAATGAAGGAAATGCTCCGATGGATCTATGAAACAGAAGGGATTAAACTTGAGCCTTCTGCTCTTGCAGGAATGAGCGGTCCACAAACAACAGCAGTAGAAGGAAAGAGTTCTCGCGGCACACATCTGGTGTGGGCAACAGGCGGTAGCCTCGTGCCGGATGAGGTGTGGGGAGAAGAGTGGAAGGAAAAGTGAAAGTGATAGTAATGAAGGGGGTCAGGCTCGAGCCTGACCCCCTTCAAAGACAAATCGCCCAATAATAGCGAAATAATCCACGTATTGTGGACACTCCATTGATCGATCTTTTGAAACAATTTCACCTTCTATTTCGTATCTATAGATAGATTGGTCATTATTGTAAAATTGAATGAGTAGAGGGGGGCGAGGAGTTGGAAGTGTTTATGGAGATTTTAGCATTAGCAGGTGATTTGTTTTGGTGGGCCGACCCACCAGATGAGAAGCGAATTGAAGCAAATATTGTGGCGCTGATGGCGTACGGCTGGTTTGTGGAGCTTGTTGAAAAACCTCAATACAACAAGTCAGTTCAGGAAAATACGTCTGTACGGTATGTGATTGGGAAAATGAAAATGAAAAAGATGAAACGATCACCGATGTATGAAGAGCGAAAAGAACGGAAATTAAAAAAAGTACTCCAAAAACAGCTGGCTGCGGCTGATTGAGAGAATAAATGAAGCGTATAGTGCTTCTACTTACATCACTATGTATGGTTACGGGCTGTTCGCATGTGGCGCTTATTTTTGAAATTTTAACGGTAACGCTCCCTTACTAAGAAACTAAAAAATGATGTAACGGAGACGTAGCGGTTAACGGCTACTATGTGTATACTGATTTGTGCTTCGTCACGGATTGAGAACGGAGGAAAAGAAAGATGAACTTTTACATCGCATCAAGTTTTCAAAACAAACAACATGTTCAGACACTAGCTGCTGAATTGAAACGTCATGGCTTCAAGCATACATACGATTGGACGAAAAACGAAAAAGCCGCCACGCTTGATGAACTTGCTTCAATAGGAGAAGCAGAATTAGAGGCAGTAAAAAAAGCTGATATTCTTATTGTTCTGCTTCCAGGAGGAAAGGGAACCCATATTGAAATTGGCATTGCGCTTGGTCGTGATATCCCAGTTTACCTTTTTAATGAAGAAGGGTTTCATAACGCTAAAGAAGCGAGCAGCTTTTACTACACAAGCGGAGTTAAGAGAGTGGAAGGTAGCGAAGAACAGCTCGTTCAAACGATTTTGGAAAGGGGTCAGGCTCGAGCCTGACCCCTCATAAAGACAAAACCACAAAAAGTGTTCTCCACCATAGGACACTTTTTCACATTAATTGTGAAGCATTCCAGCTGCAAAACCCTTACACAGTAAGGGATTGAGCACAATGAGAGGGAGAGGGGGTCAGACCCGAGTCTGACCCCCCTTAAGAAATACCCCCACACATTCAAACCGCCTCCGCTCTCATCCTCCGTCCACGCATCTCCTGCACGACCTTCCAAATCACAAACGCCACAAGTCCAATCATCACAATACTAAGCGTGTACGTCAGCTGCAACGGTTTATCGTCTTTCACAAAGATGCCAAAGTAACCCCACAAAAACACGATCGGGTAGATCAAATCGTCGTTGTAAAGACTAAAGTAGACGGCAAGTCCTGCGCCGATAATGAGCATAATAATCGTCCAAGTTAGCTCATTCATCCCAAAAATCAGCGATACGTTATTTACATCTGCCACAACGAATACATCCACGATCGTGGCAATCGATGTCCAGGCGAGGTAGAACGAAAACGGTACGCTGAAAAAGGAAGAGCGGTCAGCATTTTTTGTGATGATGGCGTAAAGGATGGACAGCGTAATCAAGGAACCTGCGATAAAGATGAGCGCCACTGAATTACTTACAAGAACGGCGGTTCCAGATAAAAGCATGCTGCTAGCAAAAAGGTAGGATATTTTCACATACAGTGCCTGATCACACTCGCTTGCCGTGAATTGGCGAACGAGTGAAATGAGAAGAAGTAAATAAATCAACAACCAGATTGAAAACGTGTAGCCCGAGGGGGCGATGAGCACATCGTTCCCACCAGACATATCTCCTGAAAAAATAAGGGATGAGGCGATCAAATAGAAATAAGCGACAATTGTAACGATTTTCATAGTCATGACCGGTTTCCTCCTTCATAGGTCTAGGTATTCGTATGCTACCCTGATTAGGGAGATCCTATGAAAAAGAGACAGGGAATGGCGATATGTCTTCTCTGTCCATCATTAAACTTGTAGAGGGGGTCAGGCTCGAGCCTGACCCCCTCCGCAAACAAACGTCCTCCCACAAAGAACACCCTCAACTCCTCTTGACCCCACCATCCATTTAAACTACACTGTGTAGTGTGAGGTGGACGCGATGAAAATTCAGCAGTTCAAAACAAATGAGACGGGGTTGAATCGTTTCTTTGGTTCGCTTGAAGCGAAGATTATGGATATTCTCTGGAATGGACCGGAGATGACTATTAAAGATGTGAAGCATAAGCTTGATCAGGAAAAGAGTACGAACTTTAATACGGTGATGACGGTAATGAATCGTCTTGTTGATAAAGGCGTACTTGCGAAGAGAACGGAGAAGCGAACGTCGATGTTCAAGCCGGTTTTCTCAAAAGAAGAGTTTTTACAAACGCAGTCGAAAGAGCTAACGCAGGATTTGATGGATGAATTCGGTCCGCTAGCGGTCAATCATATGCTTGATGCGCTTGATGAAGCAGATCCTATTCTGATTGAAAAGCTAGAGCAAAAAATCAAGCAGCTAAAGGAGAAGTAAGATGAAAATCAAACAGACAGGGCTTGTTTTCACGCTGTCTCTTTTTCTCGTCGTAGCTGTGGTCGTGCAAATGACCATGTACAGTCTGCATCTTTTCTCAAACTGGAATTTGATGTTTACCGTTCTTGAAGCTTGTCATAACTTGTTTCGCGCAATCGGCATATCATCGATGAATATTTTTTTAGAAGTGTTGATTCTTTCAACGATTGCACTTGTCGTGATCGTCCTCGTGAAGCAGATAGCACGGTACGTCACTTTCTCAAAACGATTGTCGCTTTTACAGGACGACTCAGCTACAAAGAAGATAATCGATCAATATAATCTGCACCAAATCACAGTTATCACTAGCGAAGCACCGATCGCGCTTACATATGGGCTAATCAAACCGAAGATCGTTCTTTCGACTGCGCTTGTGAACATGCTTACTGAAGAGGAGCTTTGTGCCGTCATTTGTCATGAACAATTTCATCAACAGCACCGCGACCCGTTAAAAAAATTTCTCATCACGCTTCTCGTGACTGCGCTCTGGTACGTTCCGATCCTGAAATGGGTATCGAAACACTATCAAACGCTGAGGGAGATTGAGGCGGACAAGTTTGCGATGTTGCAAACAAACAATATCCTTGACCTTAGTAGCGCACTATTAAAATTGTTGAAAAACGAGCACAGACAGCGACACGCGTTTGCCGTTTCGTTCGCAGATACGTCTGTGAATGACCGCATCCAGCACATTCTTTCTCCTGAGAAAGAAGTACATGCTACGCTGCCTGTGGGAACCATACTTTATTCAATCTTTATCGTCTTAGGGTTAACCGTCATGTTTACGGTGGCGACACCCTAATTCTTTTTCGAAAATGAACACTACACTATGTAGTGCAAAAAAGGAGAAATGATATATGAAATTATCACCAAACGTCGCCCTAGTCGTCCTTCGTCTCGCTCTTGGACTTATTTTTACCGTTCATGGATTTGATAAGTTTGCAGGGGGAATTGGGAATACCGCTGGCTTTTTTGAAAGCATTGGGATTAGTGGTGGATTAGCTTATGTGGTTGCCACAATCGAACTTGTAGGTGGTGTTCTCATGATCATTGGTCTCGGAACCCGCATCGTCGCTGCGCTCTTTATCATCGTGATGCTCGGAGCTATCTTTACGGTAAAAAGCGGAACAGGATTTATTGGAGGGTACGAACTTGATCTGGCCCTTCTCGGTATGTCACTCGCGCTACTTATAAGCGGTGGTGGAACGATTGCAGTCGACGATAAACTTTTTTCAAAACAAGCTAAAGGAGTTCAGGGATAATGGAAAACTCTAGAAATAAAAAGAAAAACCCGGCGACGAAGTCAAAACAAAAGCCGAAAGCGTGGATGTATGGATTAGCGGCTGTGACGGCTGTTGTGATCGTCGTTGTCATCATCATGACAACTGGATCCAACTCGGGCGGATCAAGTGAAGAAGCGATGGATCAGCCGTTTCTTGGGGACGAAAATGCCCAGGTGGAAGTGATCGAATTTGGCGATTACAAATGTCCTTACTGTAAAGCGTTTGAACAATCCTTTTTCCCACAAATCGATCAGGAGCTAATCCAAACGGGCGATGTGAAATTTACGTTCATGAACTATCCATTCATTAATGTCGATTCCAATCGTTCAGCTGAATTTGCAGAGGTCGTGTATGAAGAGCTCGGCAACGACGTTTTCTGGGAGTTTCACAGGTTAATGTATGAAAAGCAAACCGAAGGAACGGAACAGCAGGATATTTATACTGAGGATTACCTCTTCGATACCTTAAAAGAAATCACTGATGAAGAGAAAGCGGAGCAAGTGCTCACGGCATTCCAGGATGGTGCTGGTCAAGAGGCCGTGGACTACGACCTTGACCGCGCACGAAACCTGAACGTAAGCGGCACCCCGGCACTCTTCGTCAACGGTGAACCATTTGAAGGACAAACGATTGATGATTTAAAGGAAATGGTGGAGGAAGCGAAGGCGGAATAGAAAGAATGAAAGCAATTAAACCGTGGATTGTCCGTCTGTGACGGACAATCCACGGTTTTTGTATTTGAGGGGGGTCAGGCACGTGCCTGCCCCCCCTCAAATACACTATCGTATCTAAACACCCAAACACCCCAAAAAAAGGAGCGAGCTCATGTCTTATCTCTACCGAACACTTGCAGATGATATTGCCACTGCGATCAACGGTCAATACAGTGCCATTCAATGCTATAAGAAGTTAGCGAGTCTAGCACCAAATGAAACGGAAAAGAACCGCATCAAAGAAATTCGACAGGATGAGAAGAAGCATTTCAGAGCTTTTCAACAAATCTATACGCAGCTAACTGGCCAACAGCATGAGCCCGAGCTTGTTGAAGAATGTGCAACTGATTATAGAGTAGGTCTCGACCTTGCCTTTAACGATGAGCAAAACACAGTCGACTTCTATCTTGATATTGCTGAACAAACGCAGGATCCGTATATAAAAGAAACGTTCAAAAGAGCAGCAGCGGATGAGCAGAATCATGCGGTGTGGTTTTTGTATATGTTAACGAAGAGAAGGTAGTAGAAAATTGGCGGGGTTATAGGGATTCGATTCCTCTCTGCCCCCACCACATGTGATAAATCGGACAAGTTTCTTTTACTGAATGATATCAGCCGTGCAAGGCATCATAGCAATAAGTACATAGGCCAACGTTACAATCTTTGGGACATGATCTATATGATCGTATGTAAATATTGTACACTTGAAAAAGAGGAAATACTTGAGAGGGGTCAGGCTCGAGCCTGGCCCCGCCAAAAGACAAAACAGTGAAAAGTGTTCCTCCTCTAGGGACACTTTTGACATTTAAATGAATGTAAGTAGTTCCTTCAAAGCCTTATCATTAAAGGGTTTGAGGGGAATAGAGAAAGGAAGGGGTCAGGCTCGAACCAGACCCCCCAAAAAGAACAAACCAAAGGGAGGGTGCTCCAATTGAAGTTATTAATGGTGGAAGATGATAAGACGATTGCGACGGGGCTTGACTATTCCTTGCAAAACGAGGGGTATGAGACGGTTGTTTGCCATAATGCTGAATCGGCAAGGGATGTGCTGTCGGAGCAATTACATAAAATCGATTTGTGTTTATTTGATTTATCCTTACCAGATGGCAGCGGGTATGATCTTTGTGAGTTTGTTAAGAAACGGAGCGATATACCGGTCATTTTTCTGACGGCATTTGATGATGAAGTAAATGTGGTTATGGGTCTTGATATGGGAGCGGATGACTACATCACAAAGCCGTTTCGCATTCGTGAATTGCTTTCGAGAATTAAATCGGTGTTGCGTCGTTACAATAAGCAACCACAGCCACAATCCACTAACATCATCACGATTGAAGATATCCGAATCAATACGCTAGAAGGCAAGGTTTATAAAAAAGGCGAGGAAGTTCTTCTAACTGCGCTTGAGTATAGGCTTTTCCTTATTTTCGCCAATCACGTTGGACAAGTTTTAACGAGGAATCAGCTATTAGAACGGATATGGGATGTGGCTGGTGATTTCGTCAACGACAATACGCTGACTGTCTACATTAAGCGTCTTCGCGAAAAGCTTGAGGACAACCCACAGAGCCCCAAAATCATTAAAACCGTGCGTGGTTTAGGCTATAAGGTGGGTGATTAGGTTGCTGCGTAATCGTGAAATTCGTCTTCTTTTTCTCGTTATTGCTGGAATCATTCTTGTTTCAACGGGACTCGCTGTGTTCGTGCTTTCTTACCAAGCGGCACTCTTAACACTGATTACCTCACTCATGCTCGTCAGTTGTTTTGTGTTTTTTACAAGATGGCGATACCGTGAAATCGAGCAGCTTTCTGGTTATTTGAGACAGATTAGTAGTGGGGATTATACGTTGGATGTGAGAAATAACCATGAGGGTGAGCTCAGTATTTTAAAGAATGATATTTATAAAGTTACGATGATGCTTTCAGAGCACCGTTCCCTTTTACAAGAAGATAAAGTGAAATTAACCAATGCCATTTCAGATATTTCCCACCAGCTCAAAACCCCGTTAACTTCGATGCTAGTGATGGTAGATTTAGTGAGTGATCCGAATTTAGATAAGGTGAAGCGGGGGGAATTTACCAATAACATTCGCGTTCAATTAGAAAGGATCGAATGGCTTGTCTCCTCTTTGCTGAAATTATCCAAAATCGATGCCGGGACGGTGATATTTAAAAAAGAAAGAATTTCCGCTCAGCAAGTGATTCAAAAAGCAGTAGAATCTATTCTTATCCCAGTCGATATTAAACAGCAAACCTTAAACATAACCGGGGATGACGGGGTCACGTTCGTTGGCGATCTTAACTGGACTTCGGAGGCGCTTTTAAATATATTAAAAAACTGCGTGGAGCATACCGATGAGGGTGGAACGATTTCACTCTCGTATTCTGACAATCCGTTATATACCGAAATCATCATTTCAGACAATGGAAATGGCATTCCAAAAGAAGATCTGCCTTATATTTTTAAACGATTTTATAGGGGGAAGAATGCGGGAGACGATAGCGTTGGAATCGGTCTTGCGATGGCGTACAGCATTATCACTAGCCAGAATGGGGATATTGAAGTAACGAGTGAAAAGGGTACGGGTACCGAATTTAACATTAAATTTTATAAGCAAGTTGTTTAGAAAGGCCAGGTGACTAAACTGTCACCTAAGAGTCACTTTAACGTCATTTTAGGCAGATAAACTGAAGGTACATTAAATTTATGGGGGAATCTGCAATGGATATTTTACAAATAGAAAATCTGTCTAAAGTGTATGGCAAAGGGGAAACGGCCGTGAAGGCACTTGATAACGTCTCGTTTTCAGTTAAAAAGGGAGAATTTGTGGTGATCATTGGGCCGTCTGGTTCAGGGAAGTCAACCTTGCTTCACCTACTCGGTGGCGTGGATCGACCGACAAGCGGCAACGTTCTCGTGGATAATACAAACATCTATCAACTCGATGAAACGCAGCTTGCTATCTTTAGAAGAAGGCAAATCGGGTTGATTTATCAGTTCTATAATTTGATTCCCATCTTAACTGTGGAAGAGAATATCACTCTTCCGATGCTACTGGATGAACATAAAGTTGATCAGAAGCAGCTTGAGAATATCGTCGGCACATTGGGCTTACAAAATCGGCTTGGGCACTTGCCGAACCAATTATCAGGTGGCCAGCAACAGCGTGTGTCAATTGGGAGGGCACTCATTAGTAATCCTTCCATTATGCTCGCTGATGAACCGACCGGAAATTTGGATAGTCAAAATAGCAGTGAGATCATGGAACTTCTGAAAATGTTTAATAAAAATTACAACCAAACGCTGATTGTCATTACACATGATGAACGCATCGCTTTACAAGCGGATCGCGTCATTTCGATTGAAGACGGGAGGATTGCCAAAGACGAGGTGATCCGTCCATGAACATCGTAAACAAACTGACCGTGAGGCATTTGAAGGAAAACAAAAGACGGACACTGGTTACCATCATTGGTGTCATAATTTCCGTAGCGATGGTTATGGCTGTCGCGACGCTTGGTGTATCGTTCATGGATCTCTTGCAACGACAATCGATCGCGACGGATGGAGAGTGGCATGTTCAATATGAGAACGTCGATTCCAATCAAATCGAAGCGATCGAAAGCGACAAATCAACCAAGACTCTGATTCTCGCAAACGATGTAGGTTATGCCAAATTAGATGAACCTCAAAATGAAAGCAAACCTTATTTGTTTATTAAAGAATACAATGAGCAGGGATTCAAAAACTTCCCAATCGAAATAAGCGAGGGACGCTTGCCGCAGGAAGACAATGAGATTGTATTGTCTGAAGAAGTTGCGGGGAATGCAAAGTTGAAACACGGGATAGGCGATCAAATCACACTGAACGTTGGCAAACGTCTGATGGAAGGTGTTGAACGTCCTTTTTCTCAAAAAGATCCCCTCCAAACGGATGTAGAAGGTGCAAGTGAGTCATTAGAAAATGAGAACACGAGAACGTATACGATTGTAGGAAAAATCAAACGTCCTACATGGGAACCCGCGTGGGCGCCCGGTTATACGGCGATTAGCTATGTCGATCAAAGCCTTATGAATAGCAAGGACACCGTTGATGCCGTCGTCGTGTTAGACAAAGTGAAACGATCTCTGTATAAGCATGCAGAAACGCTGGCGAAACAAAACAATATTGAAAACGTCACGTTCAACGATGAACTGCTTCGCTACTATGGCGTGACCGATAACGATAATCTGTTACAAACAATGCTACTGTTAACTGGAATTATTATGAGCGTCATCATTATCGGTTCAGTTGCATTGATTTACAATGCTTTTGCAATTAGCGTTTCGGAACGTTCTAGACATTTAGGAATGCTGGCGAGCGTTGGAGCGACGAAACGACAGAAGCAAACATCGGTCTTTTTTGAAGGAGCGATTATCGGCCTGATCAGTATTCCGCTCGGCGTTCTTGCTGGATTTGCTGGCATAGCGGCTACTTTCATGTTCATTAATTCCTTTATTGAAGGGGCTCTTGGGGGTACAGAAAAGCTCCAGGTCGTCGTAACGCCTCTAAGTGTTCTCGTTGCCTGCGGGATTTCGATCATCACGATTTTTATTTCATCCTATATGCCAGCACGCAAAGCATCGAAGATCTCAGCCATTGATGCCATCCGACAAACGCAGGACATTAAGCTATCTGGCAAAACAGTGAAGACCTCAAAACTGATTCGAAAATTATTTGGGATCGAAGCTGAGATCGGCTTGAAGAATTTAAAGCGGAATAAAAGAAGGTATCAGGTGACCGTTTTTTCACTTGTGATTAGCATTATCCTGTTCCTATCGGTTTCCTACTTTACGTCGAATTTAGAAAAATCCGTTGAGCTCTCTCAGCAAAACATCAATTATGATATTCAAATAAGTGGAAACAGCGTTGAGAAAGAGGATCTTGAGCCGTTTACGAACCTTAAGAATGTAACGAATGCAAGTATAATCAACGAACTAATGCTAAACACCTATGTGGATGATGATGCTATTCCAGATGGGCTAGAGAAAAACTTATATCAAGATGAGAGCTTACTGAAGGATGGAAAATACCAATATAATGCGGTTTTACATGGCTTAGACGAACAAAGCTTTAACGAATATGCAAAAAAAGTAGGCATGGATGCAGAGAAACTTCAGGATCCGGAGAAACCGGCCGGTATTTTGATTGAAAACGTCTCTTATATGGATCCTGAGACAAGCAAGATTAAGGAAACAAAGTCTCTCAACGCCAGAATAGGGGAAAGCATCGAGCTATATTCAATGAATTATGAAACAGAGGAAGTAAAATTAATAAACAACGTTGAGATCGGTGCATTAACGGATGAACTGCCAATGGGTGTGAGTAGGTCTGGCGCCGGTGGACTCGACTTCATCGTTTCGGAGGAAACCATGAATGGGCTGATCGATAAAGAAGTTCAAAAAGACGTGCGAACCTCTCTCTATATGAACAGTTCAGATTCAATGGCGACGCAAGAAGCGATTGAAGAGGGGAAACGATCCGATCTGTATGTTTATAATGTTTTTCAAAATAGACAGCGCGACAAGCAGATGATTCTCTTCATGTCTGTCTTCACGTACGGATTTATATCGTTAATTTCACTTATCTCCATCGCAAATATTTTCAATACCATCTCGACAAGCATTTCTCTTCGCAAGCGAGAATTCGCTATGCTGAAGTCCATTGGGATGACACCGAAAGGATTTAATAAAATGATGAACTACGAGAGCATCTTCTATGGCATGAAGGCGATCCTCTACGGGATTCCAATCAGCATTGCGATCATGTTCCTGATGTATTTGTCATTTAGAAATACGTTCGTCTATGGGTTCACATTGCCGTGGATGAGTCTTCTCTTTGTGATCATTGCCATCTTCATCATCGTAGGTTCCGCAATGTTCTACTCCATTAAGAAATTAGAGAAAAATAATATCGTCGATACGCTGAAGCAAGAGAATGTGTAAGGGTGAGTGGTGGAAGGGGAGGTGGAGGTGGGGTCAGGCTCGTGCCTGACCCCACCAAAAGACAAAAGTAGCAAAAGTGTCCTTCAATGAGGGACGCTTTTTTTGCTTTTGTAAGTCTGAGAATTTCTTCGAAGCCTTAACGAATAAGGGGATCGATGTGAATGAAAGCGAAGGGGTCAGAGAGGAGCCTGACCCCCAAAAAAGACAACAGTTCCCCCCACTCATACAATCATGTATAATAAACTTGTTACGAAATTTCATAGTGATCGATTCAGGTGTCTTTTCAATGAAGACTTAAAAGGGAAGCTGGTGCAATTCCAGCGCGGTCCCGCCACTGTAAATGGTCGCTTGCTGCAGAATCCACTGTTCGCACAACGAATGGGAAGGAGCAGCACGCGATAACCATGAGCCAGGAGACCTGCCTGAATCAAGCGCGAACAGCCTACGAGGATAGGGATGTGCGAACGGATTCAGGTGCCTTGATGCACCGTTACTTCCATTCGACCATCTTCATGCCCTCCGGCGTGGGGATTTTTTTATTTTAGAGACATCATTGTACAGGAGGAGAAACACACATGAAAAAGCTTTATTCACTACTCGTTTTACTTTTTCTCGTCACAGGAATCATCGCAGGTTGCGGTGCAAGTGAAGAGAACAGCGCAACAAATGAAGGAAATACGACAACCGATCAAGCTGAATCATCAAAAGATAGCGCTTTCCCAGTAACCATCACCGATGCCCTCGATAAGGAAGTGACGATCGAGAACGATCCAGAAAAAATTGTTTCCCTCATTCCAAGTAACACCGAAATTCTATTTGACCTTGGCGCTGGAGAAGAAGTTGTCGGCGTTTCTGATTTCGCGAACTACCCAGAAGAAACGGCGGATATTGAGAAAATCGGCGGCATGGAATTTAACGTCGAAAAAATCATCTCCCTGAAACCGGACCTTGTACTTGCCCACGGCTCAAGCGCACATAATTCAGAAGCTGGTCTTCAACAGCTTCGCGATGCTGGAATCGCTGTACTTGTTGTAAACGATGCAAAGAGCTTTGATGCAGTGTACGATTCGATCGAAATGATCGGACAAGCTACAGGCGAAACAGAAGAAGCAAAAACAACGATCGACGATATGAAAAAGCAGCTTGAAGACATTCAAGCAAAAGCTGAAGGCATCCCTGAAGAAGATGAGAAAAACGTCTTCGTCGAAGTCGCACCGGCGCCTGAAATTTTCTCTCCAGGAAAAAACACGTTCATGGATGACATGCTGTCGATGATTCACGCGAAAAATGTTACCCACGACGAGGAAGGCTGGAACCAGATCGACCAGGAAGCAATCATTCAAGCGAACCCTGACGTCATCATCACAACGTACGGCTACTATACAGAAAACACTGTTGAGCAAGTGTTAAGCCGCGACGGCTGGCAGGACGTAACGGCGGTAAAAGAAGAGCAAGTTGTCGACGTGCACTCGGACCTTGTGACGCGCTCAGGCCCTCGTCTCGTTGAAGGAGTAGAGGAACTTGCAAAAGCGGTTTACCCGGATGTTTTTGCTGAATAAACGGTTCATTGCCTATCCGATTGCGACAGCGCTCTTAATCGCCGCGATGCTGCTCGGCATTTCCATCGGCACCGTTTCCGTCCCGGTGCTCACCATTTTAAAATTAATCGGAACCGAAGTGCTTCACCTTCCTTCCTTAGGAAAGACGGATCCGATGTTCACAACGATTGTGATGGATATTCGTCTGCCGCGTGTCATTTTGGCAGGTCTTGTTGGGGCGTCTCTTGCGATAGCAGGGGCCGCTTTTCAAGGTTTACTACGTAATCCATTAGCCGATCCATACGTGCTCGGCGTATCATCTGGCGCATCGGTCGGAGCCGTGCTCGTGCTCTTTTTTAACCTATCCATTCCATTTGTAGGGATGTTTACCCTTCCTGTCATGAGCATCGCCGCTTCGATCCTCACGATTTTCCTCGTGCTTTTCTTTGCACGACAAATCGAGCGATCGATGCGCGTGGAGACGATTATCCTAACAGGAATCGTCTTTAGCTCTTTTCTTGGCTCGCTTCTATCGCTCATGATTGCGCTAACCGGAGAGGAACTAAGGCAGATCATCGGCTGGCTCCTCGGAAGTGTATCCATGCGCGGCTGGGAATATATCGGGATTATCTTGCCCTTTTTCATTATTGGCGCAGGCATTCTCCTTTTCAGCACCAAAGAGCTGAACGCCATGTCCTTTGGCGAAGAGCGCGCTCAGCATATCGGCGTAAACGTCGCCAAACGAAAGCTCTGGATTCTAATTGGTGGATCCATTTTAACAGGCGCGGCCGTCGCTGTGTCTGGAACGATCGGCTTTGTTGGTCTCGTGATTCCGCATTTAACGCGCCTCTTATGGGGACCGGATCATCGCCATTTACTGCCGCTCTCAATTTTACTAGGCGCCGCTTTTCTGATCGTCGCCGACTTGATCTCGCGCACGATCATTTCGCCAACAGAGCTTCCGATCGGCGTCATCACATCGCTCATCGGCGCGCCTGTGTTTGCTATTATTTTAATTAGAAGACGGAAAGAAAGTAGAGGATAAGCATGCTTAGCGTACAATCTGTTACAGGAGGATACCCCGGTCACGACGTGCTCAACGACATCTCGTTTGATGTAGAGAGAGGCGAGCTGCTCGGAATCGTTGGTCCGAACGGAAGCGGCAAAACAACGATTTTTAAAATGGTTAGCGGCATTCTAAAAGCAAAGTCAGGCTCGATTTTGCTAAAAGAAAAGCCGATCGCAAGCTACTCAGCGAAACAGCTGGCGCGCGTGCTCGCGGTCCTGCCACAGCACGCGGAGCAGGCTTTTCCCTATACGGTCAAAGAAACCGTTTCGCTCGGCCGCTACGCGCATCAATCCGGCTGGTTCCAATCGTGGAGCGAGCATGACGAAGCGGTCGTCCAGCGCACGATGGCGCAAACCGGCATCGCAAGTTTTGAAGATCACTACGTGAATGAGCTATCTGGCGGTGAGCGCCAGCGCGTCTTTCTCGCACAGGCGCTTGCTCAAGAACCTGAAATTCTTTTACTAGATGAACCTACGAATCACCTGGATCTTTCCTATCAAAAAGAACTGCTTGATTTGTTGAAAAGGTGGACGCGGGAACAAGGGCTTACGGTGATTTCAATTTTTCACGACCTGAATTTGGCGGGCCTTTACTGCGATCGCCTCCTTCTTCTAGAAAATGGGCAAATCAACCTTCACAACAAGCCGAATGACGTGTTAAACGAAGAGCGCATTCAGTCCGTTTACCGTACGAAAATCGAGAAGCATCCGCATCCAACTGTGCCAAAACCGCAAATGCTGCTACTACCGGAAAAGCAGGCGGAGGATTTAAGTGATCTTCACATTACGGAAAAATGTCTTACTCATCAAAAAGACATGATCACGCTGAACGCACCGTTCCCTCTCCGAACAATGTCATCCGGCGTTGTTGGCTCAGGAACGGGCTGGTATCGCACCTTTGTAAACCGTCACGTAGATAAAACGTATAACTGCACCGACCATAAAGGGGAAATGACAAGCTTTCTTGAAGCGAACGGCATCGATCCAACCGAAACAGTTGGCATGATGACGGCGGTTCAGCTCGAGGACGTCGCTTATCGTCTCATCGAAGACGATGGCGTTTCCGTTTTCGTCGTTGTAACGGCAGGCGTCGGTAATGCCGTTGATGCGTCTAAAAGCCGTGAGCATGTCTACGAACCGCTTCCGGGAACGATCAATACGTGGGTTTTCGTGAACGGTACGCTCACAGACGAAGCGTTCATTCAAAGCATTATGACGGCAACGGAAGCGAAGGTAAAGGTGATGCACGACCAGCAAGTAAAAGACGCGGTGACAGGCACCACGGCAACCGGAACGTCAACCGACAGCATCCTGATCGCCGCCACTCAGCGAGGCGAGCACCAGGCGTATGCCGGAACGATTACAACGCTTGGAAAACTGATCAGCGAAGGCGTTTATGCGTGTACGACTGAGGCGCTTGAAAACTATCGCATAAGGCTCAACCGATGATTCTAAATCACCTGCTTGCCATCACCTTAGCGTTTTACCTGGATCGACTTATCGGCGATCCGCCCAATTGGCCGCACCCGGTAAAGGGATTTGGCAAGCTCATAAGCTTCCTTGAAAAACGCTGGAACAACGGCCGCAACCGCAAGCAAAAAGGTACGCTCATGACGTTAACCGTGCTTTTAATCGTCATCAGTATCACCGGTCTTACCGTGACAATCGCCTACACGCTTCACCCGCTCGTTGGTATTTTTTATGAAGCGATCCTGATCGCTACAACGATCGCACAAAAAAGCCTGCGGAATGCGGCGCTTGATGTTTACGAACCGCTACAAGACGGTAATATGACAGAAGCGCGCGAAAAGCTTTCCTGGATCGTCGGTCGTGACACAGCAAACCTCGACGAAAGCGAAGTGGTGCGCGGTACGGTTGAAACGGTGGCAGAAAACACGAGCGACGGCATCACAGCGCCATTATTCTGGGCTTTAATTGGCGGAAGTGTCGGTGCAATGGCGTACCGCGCCATCAACACGTGCGATTCCATGGTCGGCTATCGAAACGAAAAGTACGGTGAATTCGGGTACGCCTCCGCAAAGCTTGATGACGTGGTGAACTGGATGCCAGCGCGGCTAACCGGTATTTGTATGATTCTCGTCAAACGGCCGGAGCACTCGACCATCTCTCACGCCTGGCACATCCTATTCCGCGATGCCAAACAGCACCCAAGTCCGAACAGCGGCTGGGGCGAAGCGGCAACCGCGGCGATTCTCGGTGTACAGCTTGGTGGCGTGAACACATATGGTGGTATCGTTTCAAACCGCGCGCGTATGGGAGATCCCATTATGAAGCTAAGCGCGTTACATATTCCAAAAGCGATCATGATCATGAATCGCGCAAGCATTCTATTTTTACTTATTCTCTGGATCGGAGGGCTGCTCATTGACGCTACCATCTCATGGCGCTAACGCCCATTATGTATACGAATCACTCCAAATCGACCAGCCCGAGCGCACAATTGATTTCAGCGCCAACCTGAACCCGCTCGGACCGCCACCCTCCCTGAAAGAAACATGGGAAGACGCTTTCGATCTCATTACCACCTATCCTGATCCGCACGCCGCCCGCTTAATGGAAAAGCTCGCGAACGTCCATGACGTGGAAGAAAATCAGCTGCTTATCGGAAACGGAGGCGCTGAGCTAATTACGCTTGTCGGTCGTTATTTAGCAGGGAAGCGCGTTTGCATCGTTCAACCGACTTTTTCTGAATACGAATCCGCTTGCCTTCGTGCGGGATGTGAAGTGACCTATCATACCCTCGAAGAAGGGGAATGGGCGCTAGGTTCACACCTGATTGAAAAATTGCCGTACGTTGATGCGGTTTTTCTTTGTACGCCAAACAACCCAACCGGCGTCACATATGACCCCGCTTCCATTCTCGCTTTAGTTGAAGCGGCGAAAAAACATGATTGCGCCATTATCATTGATGAAGCTTTCGCGGACTTTTTAGGGGATGAATCATCGTTTTCATCGCTGCTCGCCCCCTTTTCCAACCTGATGATTTTGCGCTCACTTACGAAAATGTACGCCATTCCAGGACTTCGTCTCGGCTACATGATGGCTCATCCAGACGTGATCGAAGCGATCAAAAAGCTTCAGCCGCACTGGAGTGTAAACGCTCTGGCGCTACACGCTGGCGAACTGTGCCTTCAAGAAACCGATTTTGTAGCCGAAACACATCAAATGATCGAACAAGAACGAGAGAATTGCTTTCATTTTTTCGAGGAAAACAACTTTACATATTCCAACTCGAGCGTTAACTTTTATCTCCTACGAGATCCAGAAAGAGAGGATCAATCGGAACTTCTAAGCTTTCTTATGAAAAAAGGCATCGTTCCAAGACATACGGAAAACTTTCCAGGACTCGACGGCAGGTGGCTTCGATTTGCGATCCGCACGCCGGAGGAAAACGAGCGGTTAAGGGAGGTGCTCACCTCATGGCGAAGCTCATTTTTATAACCGGTGGCGTAAGAAGCGGAAAAAGTCGTTTTGCGGAAAAGCGAGCGGCTTCGATAAAAAATGGTCCCCTTTATTACCTCGCCAGTGGACAGCCGAGCGATGACGAAATGCAAAAACGCATCGCACGTCACCAGCATGATCGCGCATCTGCCAATGTTCCATGGGAAACAGTGGAATGCGCAACGGATATTGGAAGCGTCACGCCATCCTTAAACGAAAATGCCGTCGTGCTCCTAGATTGCGTCACAACCCTTCTTTCTAATGAACTTTTTCGCAAGGAGAGCTGGCGAGACGAAGCGTTTCAACAACAAACGAAACAAAAAATTCAGAATGACATCGAAAAACTTAATGAACGCTCAGAAGCGCTGATCATCGTTAGCAATGAACTTGGTTATGAGCCGTTAAACGGCCTCGTCGACGTTTATGCACGGCAACTTGGCGAGCTTCATCAATGGATCGTTTCAAAAGCTGATGAGGCGTATTTAGTTGAAAATGGCGTACCGCAACTGATGAAAGGAGAAGGCGTATGAACGGGATCATGATTCAAGGGACGGCATCCGACGTTGGGAAAAGCTTGATCGTAACGGCGTTCTGTCGCCTTCTTACCAATGAAGGCTACGCGGTGGCGCCGTTTAAATCGCAAAACATGTCCAACAATTCGTACGTTACGATTGAAGGCAAAGAAATCGGCCGGGCGCAGGGCGCTCAGGCGGAAGCCGCACGAACGGAAGCGAGCGTGTGGATGAACCCGATCCTGCTCAAGTCTCGGTCCGATCAGCATGCGGAAGTGATTCAGTTTGGCACGTCGTACCGAACGCTTTCTGGCAAAGACTACCGCCAGTCGTACTACGAAATGGGGATTGAAAGCATTGCGCTCGCGCTTGATCACCTCAAAAAAACGTATGAGGTAATCGTCATGGAAGGCGCAGGAAGTCCGGTAGAAGTGAACTTGAAAGATCGCGAGCTTGTGAACATGAAAGTAGCGGAGATGGCGGATGTTCCTGTTCTTCTTGTCGCAGACATTGATCGAGGCGGCGTGTTTGCAAGCATTGTTGGCACGCTTGAGCTCCTTGAGAAAGAAGAACGAGAGCGGGTCAAAGGAATCATCATCAATAAATTTCGCGGAGATCCAGACCTTTTCGAAGACGGCATCACGTGGCTTGAAAAGCGTACGGGCATCCCGATCGTCGGGGTCCTCCCGTATGTGAACCATCGCGTCGAAGGGGAAGATTCGCTTTCGCTGACCGATCGCTTTTTACATAAAAAGGGCACGCTTGAGATCGCCGTGATCAAGCTTCCGTTTCTTTCAAACTATAGCGACATCGAACCGTTTAACGAAGAAGACGTTACGATTCGCTGGGTGCAGGATCCGCGTGAGCTGGGTGCGCCGGATGCGATTATACTTCCCGGAACGAAAAGCACGATCAGCGACTTGCAGTGGATGAAGGATCAAGGATTTGAAGATGCGTTAAAAAGCTATGCCGCAAGTGGTGGAAATGTTGTTGGCATTTGCGGCGGCTATCAAATGCTGACCAATAATCTAATTGACGAACATGGCTCAGATACCGGTAATGCTGGGACGGAGCTTTCCGGTCTCGGACTGATTCCCGCAAAAACGACGTTTCATGAAGTGAAAACGACGATTCGAGTGAGCGGGGTACACGTAGAAACGGGCTCACCAATTGAAGGATACGAAATTCATCTTGGCGAAACACTTTTCGACCATCCAGCAACGCCGTTTCTCAAGATTGGCGATCGGTCTGAAGGGTACTACGGAGAAGATGGCCGCGTCATTGGCACGTATTTGCATCACCTTTTTCATAATGATGAGTGGCGCACCGTTTGGCTGAACGGGCTTCGAGCGAAAAAGGAGTTGCCAGAGCAGAAACAAATCAATCGCAAGCAGTTAAAAGAAAAAACGTACGACGATCTCGTGCATGACCTTAAGCCTCATCTGAAATGGGAGCTGATTAAAGACATCATGTTTCAGGGTGAGCACCGATGAACTTATGGCAGGGAATGCTGATCAACCTTCAGTTTTTTACCGTTATTCCAATTCGCCGTGAAATCCCGATGGGGCCGAAGCAGCTAACGCGTTCGATTCAAACGTTTCCGTTGCTTGGGTTACTCCAGGGATTGCTAGCGTCAGGTCTTTTGTACGGGTTACTTCAGTGGACGCCGTTTTCAACACTTGTGGCAACGTTTTTCGTCTGGCTATTTATGATGGTGCTGACAGGTGGCCTTCATCTTGACGGCTGGATGGATGCGAGCGATGCGTTTTTCTCGTATCGCGATCTGGAGAAGCGTCTCGAGATAATGAACGATCCGCGAACAGGAGCGTTTGGCGTACTATCGGTGATCGTCCTGCTTGCGGCTAAGTTTCTGTTTCTCTATGAAATCGCACAGATGACGCAGGACGTCTCGTATTTCCTTATTATCCTGATTCCCTTTTTTAGTAAAACTGTGATGGGTGCGTTTCTCGTTTTGATACAGCCGGCAAAAGAGAAGGGGCTCGCCGCTTTTTTTCAGAAAGGAATCGAGCGGTCATGCTTATGGGTCTACCCAGTTTATTGGCTTTTGATCATCGGGGCGACGTTTCTCATTTCAGTCGAGGCGTTTTGGATGACGCTACTATTAAGTGCTGTCACGATCGTGGTGGCAATCGGAATGAAGCGAAATAGTCTAAGATGGTTTAACGGCATCACAGGCGATGTGCTTGGCGCAAGCGTTGAAGGAATGGAGGTGCTTTTATGGATGAGCGTGTGGTTATTACATTATTTCGTCATGGTGTAACGGAAGACAATAAGCGCGGGGCGTATATTGGTTGGACGAATCCGTCGATTAGTGAAGACGCTGAGTTTGCGGACGTGACGGATGATTATGATTTGATTTTTACGAGTGACCTGGACCGGTGCATGCAAACGACAAAACGACTTTTTCCGCACAGAAAAGCGATTTCGATACCGCTTTTTCGCGAAATCCTCTTTGGCGATTGGGAAGGGAAAACGTATGCCGATCTTGAACATGATAAGCAATATCGAAGCTGGGTGTCCGATCCGCTCGCGGACGCACCGCCTGGCGGAGAAAGCTTCGCGCAGTTTACGGAGCGAATTGATCAGGGCTTTCAAGCGATGGTGAAACAAATGAATTTGCAGTTGCATAAAAAGGTGATCCTTACGACGCACGGCGGGGTGATTCGCTACTTGTTAATGAAATACGCCCCTGAGGAGCGGTCGTTCTGGGAATGGAAAGTTCCGCACGGTTCCGCAGTGGAGCTTGAATGGAAACGAGAAGATCTAAGGAGGGACGCGCGATGCACTTCGTTACGGGTGGTGCCTATAACGGCAAAACAAAATGGGTGAAGAACTTCTACGGCTTAACCGAAGATCATTGCTGGAAATCGGCTTATGACCAAACGAAAATTCCGCTTAATGTGAGTCGCTTTTACGGAGATGTGGTCGTTCTTGAAGGCGTGGAACAGTGGCTCAAGGGGTTAACGGTCGAATCGGGATTTGAAGAATGCCGGGCAATCTGGCAGTCGCTACTTGGAATTTGGCGGACGTGGGAAAGTGAGCGTCATGAGCGCACCGTTGTCATTATTGGCACGGATATTACAAAAGGCATTGTTCCGATGGAAAAAGAAGACCGCGACTGGCGCGATTTAACCGGCTGGGCGTACCAGGATCTCGCGGCCGTAGCTGACCGCGTTGACGTGATCTGGTATGGCCTGAACCAGCAGCTTAAATAATCAAAGGGGGATAAAGGGATGAGAATTTATACGCGAACAGGTGATGAAGGGAAAACAAGCATTATCGGTGGCAGAGTTGATAAAGACGACGTGCGCGTTGACGCTTATGGAACGGTCGATGAAGTGAACGGTTTCGTCGGACAGGCGATTGTCGAGCTAAGTGAACTTGGGAAAGATTCGTTGAACGACCTAATTGATGACCTTGAAAAAATTCAGCATGAGCTTTTTGACTGCGGTGGGGACCTTGCGAACGTTTCGCCAAAGCGTGAATTAAAGCTAAAAGAAGAATCGATCACATACCTGGAAGGGCGTATTGATGAATTTATTGAAGAAGCACCCGCTCTTGAAAAATTCATCCTCCCAGGCGGCAGCAAACCATCCGCCACGATCCATATCGCGAGGACGATCACACGTCGCGCCGAGCGACATGTTGTGACGTTGATGAAGCAAGAAGAAAACGTACCAACCGTGCCAATGAAATACTTAAACCGTCTATCTGACTACTTCTTCGCGCTCGCACGCGTCATCAACTTCCGCTTAAACGTAAAAGACATCGAGTACGCAAGAAGCGCAAAGGTGTTCCGCGGCGGGAAGCGTAAAGGAGAGTAAATCATGTCTGGAAAACGCGCAAGTCTTCTTGCGATGTTCATTGCGCTCTCCGTCGTTGGCGCGATTCTTAAAATGCCCTCAGCCGTTGGAAGTATCGCTCTCGATGCCTTTCCAGCCCTAATAGCGGCGGTACTTCTTGGAAAAAGAAGCGGGGCGCTGATCGCAAGCTTCGGGCATCTGTTATCTGCGCTTATCGTCGGTTTTCCACTCGGTCCAATGCACGTCTTCATCGCAGCGGAAATGGCCGCGCTCGTCTGGCTGTTTGGAAAACTGTATGAAGCGAAAAAAACGAAGTGGGCTTCCGCTACGTTTGCGATCGGGAATGGACTTGTCGCGCCGCTTCCGTTTCTCTTCATCCTTGGAACAGGATTTTACGTTGCAATCGTTCCAAGTCTGTTGATTGCGTCTGTGTTAAATCTCGCACTTGCGCTCATTCTCATCCCTCGCCTAGCACCAGTTTTTGAGAAAAGCGGACTGGCAAGCTTATGAGAGATGGGACAGTCATTGGATTAGGTGACGAGACGCTTATCATCACAAGCGATAACAGCGGCGCAATTGGTATGAAAGAACAAGATCATGTAGCGGTTCCATACGATGTTGTCGCCTACTACGCTTTTCGCGTCGCGGTGATGGAAAACATCGCCCTTGGCGGCGTTCCCATTTCCGTGGTGATGCATAATTTTTGTGGAGACTCGGAGTGGGAAGCACTTGTGAGCGGAGTAGAACGTGGAATTCGAGAGCTTGATTTCGACCACGAGATCACGATTACAGGAAGCTCGGAAACGAACATGCCGCTGCTTCAATCGGCGCTCGGAGTTGTCGTCGTGGGGAAGCAGAAGCGTGAGATAGCGGAAGTTCGTTTAGAAAAGGCGACGAGCTTCGCGGTGATTGGTAACCCCCTCGTTGGCGAAGAAGTTGTGAACGAAGAGACAGCCATCGCTCCACTAGAACTCTTTCGCTGGGTAAGTGAGCAGGAAGGCCTTCAGGCAGTGCTTCCAGTGGGATCCAAAGGGATTCTCTATGAGTTGAATGAGCTTCTGGATGGCGTGCAAGTTCAGGAGAGTATGGTTCAGACTGATCTTGATCTCTATAAATCTTCAGGGCCGTCTACTAGTTTTATAGTCGCTTATGATGGAATGATGGAAGGTCGACTGTTGAAGCGAGCGGGGCAGTATTTTAATAGAGTGGAGATAAAAAGGTCAATATAAAGAAGGGGGTCAGGCTCGAGCCTGACCCCCTCAACAAACAAAAACCGCGTATTGTCCGCCTCGGGCGGACAATACGCGGTTTTATTATCTATTGAACATCATTTACCACTACAACACTTGTTTATTACGATTATTATCCGCATACATCTTCTCAAGCTCAGTTAAAGTAAGTTCGTGTAACTTACTAAGATCTTTCCGGTTATCAGGTGAATTTAGTAGCTTACGAATTAGGTAGGTTCGACGATCAATCATGCCTTTACGGAGTTGGACTCCCATGAACACAACCTCCTTCCTTGACTATCCCATTTGCCTCTAGCATAACGTGTTTGAGCGTTTTTGTGTGTTAAGAAATTGTGAAGAAATTAACAAAGAATGTGGGAAGAAATGAAAAGAGGTGTGAAGGGGGTCAGGCGCGAGCCTGACCCCCTTCACAAACAATAATGCCGTAAAGTCCGCCTCAGGCGGACTTTACGGCATTAACACTATTATTCTCTACCTCGCATACACATGCTGCCCAATCGTCTTAATCACGTCACGCGAAAAAATCCACTCATCCGAAACACCGCTCGGATTATAGTAATATGTCGCCCCTTCAGATGGATCCCATCCAAAGTACGCATCCTTCGCTGCTCGGTAAGAAGAAGCATCAGGCGTAAGCCAATACTGCCCATCATTCAGCGCCGTAAAGGCATTTTGCTGATAAATCACCCCGTATGTACTCCCTGGAAAAGCGGAAGATTGAACACGATTCAGAATAACAGACGCGACAGCAACCTTTCCTTCATAAATCTCACCACGAGACTCGCCGTGCACAACGTGTGCGATCATTTCAAGATTACTCAGCATGTTCAGCGTATTCGTCCCCGCTACGCCATCCGCGCTCAGACCGAAATCCGCCTGAAAATCGCGAACCGCTTCTTTCGTAACCGAACCATAATAGCCAGTTGGTGTCGTATGGAAGTATTCGAGTTTCTCTAAAACCCTTTGCATGTGCTCAACCTCTGATCCTGTAGAGCCCTTGTCCATCATTGCCGAAGCCTTTTCCTCAAAGAAGAATAAATAAAAGCATGAAGCAAGGACAAGAGAACCAAGTACATGTACAAATTTCATTAGCAAACTCCTCTCAAATAAATTAACCCTCATTATAATACAGGAAATCAAGGGAAGATATGGAACAGAGTACCTTTCTTCATTTATATCAATTCCCATCGAAAGTCTAGTTTTATCCAGATTCTAACTTGCACGAAAAACATTCGCCTGATTCCGTACAAACAGCTCCCTGATCCACGCCTCCCCATCAGCACCTGGATTCGCACAAACAAACTCCTGCCCAATCCCGGTCGAGACGGTGCACCCGTCAGCATCCTGGTGCCACGTACGATGGTGAACCTGACTAATATTCTGGTACAAAAACGATGGTAATCGCCACGTTCCATGCTTCCCATCAAGTCGCTCAGACAAACATAATCCCTCATTCAGCGTCTTAAAGTAACCACACCCTGGTATCCCAAGATCTTCAAACAGCCATTCATCCGGCACGTACACATAATTTAATTTCGAAAACGCATCTTTCGTCACATGTGGGTGACGCCCGAGCCCATACTGATCCGAAGCCGACTGCGCTTCTGCATACGTTTCAATCCGCTTTTTCACCTTCATCCATCCATACAAAAAATGTCCTTTCCGTGCTTTCCCAACCGCCTTAAAACCTCCGAAGAAAAGAAACAAATCCCCATCTGCAACGTCCATTTTTCGCAAATGAGGTGCTGCATTTGCCTGACCGAATCCTTTCCCGATCTGTAGCCTACTCGTCTCTGAGACCCATGGTGGCCTTCCAAGCATCGGGTCAAAATGCGCATAGATATCCGGATCGTCGATTTCTCGCATTCCATTGCCTACCTTGATTTTTGAAGTTCGATAGATATCCTGATAAACATCACTCGCATTCGTCCCGATCCCAGCTCCTAAATACCCTCGCTCCACCGGTATTTCATCATACCGAATCCTCGCCTGAAAGACTTGCTTCCGCTCAGGAATAGGTAACCAAACGTACTTCCCCGTCGCCTCATCATACGGCGATAATCTTCCACCGCTACCTGCATCAAAACCTTTTCGACTTAGCACAAGCTTCATTGTACCGCTCCTTTTTTGGAAGTGACTGGATACTCCTTTCGTCATGCTCAACATGCATCCCTTTTAATTGTAATAACAATCTAAAAATTTCCTTGTACTTTTACACAAACAAAATAAAACTCCCCTAGCCATAGCTATCTATCTCCTATATACTTCACACTGAGTAATAAAATGGAATATTTTGTCCGGGGGATTGATTCAAAAAATCAATAGATAGGGGAGATCGGAATGAAAAAATCAGTTGGCCTGCTGACGGTCATGCTTGCGGGAAGTATGCTTGGTGCTCCTGCAGCCTCAGCTACACAGGATACCAATGCTCAGAAAGCCTTTCACTTTATGGAGGAAGTAGAGCCAAACAATGCGTTTGATTGGGCAAATAATCTGCCATTAAATGACTATGCAATCGGGAAACTAACAGACAGTGATCAGGACTATTATAAAGTCGTGATTGACGGAGACGAAGCACTCCCAGTGGAAGTTTTCGCTGGTACATATGAAGAAATGAGCTCACTCGATCTTAAGGTGAAAACCTTTAACAGTTCACAAGAGGAAATCACACCTGACTACAAGGATACGCAAGAAGGCTTCTATGCTGGTTTTGAAGCTCTCGAACCTGGCACGTATTACTTTGCCGTTTCAGATACTGCCAACAAAAACAACGGTGCAGAGTACCACTTCACCGCTTCAATCGCGACAGGCGAGCAAGAAATCACGCGGATCGAAGGCGCCAATCGCTATGAAACAGCGGTTGAAATTGCGAAAGCTGATTTTAATGAAGGAAATGCATCTGAAGTCGTTCTTGCCACAGGGGGCGATTTTCCTGATGCCCTTGCTGGAGCGCCTCTAGCGTATCAGATGGATGCCCCGATTCTTCTAACAAAATCAAACTCGATTCCAAGTGAGGTAAAAGAAGCACTTGACTACTTCGGTGTAAATCACGTGACGATTCTTGGCGGAGAATCAGCGATTACGGAAAATGTTGAAAACGAACTAAAAGACATGAACATTGCCTTCAGTCGCATTTCAGGTGAGAACCGCTATGACACAGCGGCCCGAATCGCGAGTGTCCTAGGTGATGAGAGCGACACAGCGTTCGTTACGTACGGGGGCGACTTCCCTGATGCGCTATCGGTTGCTTCCATCGCCGCACAGGACGGGAGCCCGATCCTTTTAACGAAAACAAATGAGCTTCCTGCTGAAACAGAAAAAGTCTTATCTAACTACGACAGCACCTACACGATCGGCGGGCCAGCAGTTATCAACGATAACGTTCTGGAAGAGCTCCCAGAAGGAACGCGAATCGCAGGTGCCAACCGATATGAAACATCCGTTGAGGTCATCAAGCAGCTTGATGTACCGGTGAAATTCGCAACGCTAGCAACAGGCATGAATTTTGCGGACGCGCTAGCAGGCTCCGTCTATGCGGCCGATACATCTCAACCAATCGTTCTTACAAAAAAGGACAGTCTCACAACGCCAGCTGCGCAACTTTTTCTTGAAAATGAAACGAAAGCTTACACCATTTTAGGTGGAAAGAATGCAATTGGACAAGGCGTTGAAGACGACCTTAGCATCTTATTTGATTAAAAGATTAGAAGACTTGGACAAACGTCCAAGTCTTTTTTCATTAAGTCTACCATTCGACAAAAATAGCCTATAGCCGAACCCCCGTTTCTCCTATATAATCCTCTTAGTGTAAAGAAATGGAAGGGTGATGAAGGAGCAGGGGACATGCTCGTTTTGCTTAAAAAATGAGATTGATAGGGGAAACGATACGAATGAAAAAAGCACTTGGACTATTATCGACTGCCATCCTTGCAGGAAGCCTAATGGGGGGACCTGTTGCCTCTGCTTCCACCCATGATGCGCTTATGAAGAAGGCACAGAAAATTTCCATGAACGATGATTATAATGAGTGGGAATACGTTTCTGAAGTAGAACCAAATAATAGTTTCAAAGAAGCAAACGTCCTTATAAGCGATGACGTGGCGACGGGGAAACTAACTGATCAAGACGAGGATTTCTATAAACTTGAAGTTGAAGCAGACGAACCAGTTTCTCTGTCTTTCGGAGCGGGGACAGACGAAGAAGAGCCGACGATGGAACTTTGGGTCGACCTTTATGATGAAAACCAAAACAAACTAACACCGGACTTTGAAGATGGCGAATACGGTTACTACGGCGCAATCGAAGAGCTTGAGCCAGGGACCTACTATTTTCGAGTGACGGATACGGAGAATAAAAACAATAACGTAGATTACTATTTTTCAGCCTTCACGTATTCAAATGACCCAGTCGTCATGAGAATCGCAGGGGAAGACCGCTACGAAACTGCGGTCGAAATAGCGAAAACGGGATTTGAAGAAGGGTATACGCCTGAAGTTGTACTTGCAACAGGACAAAACTTTCCTGACGCTCTTGCTGGAGCACCACTTGCACTTCAATTGGGTGCACCAATCCTTCTTTCCCCAACAAAAGAGTTACCGGCTTCTGTAAAAGAAGCGCTCGCCTATTTTGGCACCGAGCACGTGACGATTCTTGGTGGGGCAACAGCGATCTCTAAAAACATCGAAAAATCCCTCACAAAAATGGGCATCGATTATGACCGCATTGAAGGAAAAGACCGCTACGACACAGCTGCCAAGATTGCAAAGGAAATCCATCCGTACTTTAGTGACACCGCATTCGTCACGTACGGAGGAAACTTCCCCGATGCACTATCTGTCGCATCGGTCGCTGCTTCACAGGGAAGTCCAATTCTTTTAACGAAAACAAAAGAGCTACCAGCCGTAACCGCAAAAGCGTTGAAAAACTACAATGACACGTATGTTATTGGTGGTACAGCCGTTGTAAGCAACACCGTCTTCAACAAATTACCACATCCAAAACGGATTGCAGGAGACAACCGCTACGACACGTCTGTTCAAGTCGCAAGACAGCTTGATCTACCAGGGGAATTCGTGAATCTAGCAACCGGTGAAAACTACGCCGATGCTCTTTCCGGCTCAGTTCTAGCCGCAAACTTCTACGAGCCCATTCTCTTAACGAAGAAAAATGAGCTACCAGAGGAAGTAAAAGATCTCTTTATCGACAAAGAAACATTCTTCTTCACCATTTTCGGTGGACCGAATGCGGTCAGTGAGGACGTAGAGGATGAGATTTGGGAGATGTTTGAGTAAGGAACTAGATGGTCAGCAATTGCTGACCGTCTTTTTATTTTTATTTTATCTTTTGTATTTCATTTTTATTTTTTGTCTTTGAAGGGGGGTCAGGCTCGAGCCTGACCCCCCTTCAAAGACAAAACCATAACAAATTCCACCCCACGTGGACATGTCAAAGCACCCCTCACTCTGAAGTGCTATCCCTACCAAATGTCCCATATACTGGTTGAGGGAAATCTGAGTTGCTAAGGGGGCGAAAAGGGTGGAGCATTGTACCAATTGCGGTGAGAGATTAGAACGAAATCAAGAATTCTGTACAGCTTGCGGTCAGCGGGTACACCTAATGGAGAAAGACACGCCATCGAGAGTGAAAAGAAAAGCTCCGTTCACAAAACCTATGATCGGCATCGCTTTATTCATTCTGATTGGTTTACTTGTAGGCGGCGCATTTTATATTGGCGGTAAGTATACTTCCCAAAAACCATCAAATGTGAGTGATGATTCAGCTCTCACAACAGACGAGGTGTCATCAGTAGACGAGAAAAGTCAAGTAGACCAAAATGAAGCAAAAGAAAACACACAAGAAACATCTGAGGCGAAACCAGTCCCCACTCTAAAAAGCACGACAGAGAAAAACGACACCGATGCAAACAGGAAAACCCTAGACATCGACAGCGCCATTAAAGAACTGAATAACCTTTCCATTCAGGCAAACGGACGAGACATTTCCTTAGGCGAATGGGATATCACAAAGAACGATGGAAAACTCTTGATTCAAGCTGATGAAATTCCATCTGCTAACCTGGAACACATATTTACCCTTTACGATCAGCAAAACTTAGCTCCGATCAAAAAATGGTCAATAGAAGTACTACACATTGCACAACAATTAGAAAAACAAATGCAAGTAGACTGGAACATCAGCGTCGGCAATGATTGCGTGGCTCAGTATCCACTGACTCTCCCATCCGACGTTATTACCCAATACTCTGGTTCCTGCGGCTATTCTATTCCTGTTTTACAAGCGACCAACTGGGGAGAAATGACGTTATTTATTGATGAAAAAATGATGTCAGAATACACAGCGGATCCGGTGTTTGACTACATCGAGAGCTCCAGTTCCTATCTCTTACCACACAGTGACGTTATCAAACTATCTGAAAGTGAACTCACTTCCTTCAATAAAGACGAACTCCGTTTAGCCAGAAATGAAATCTTTGCTCGTCACGGTTATTTGTTCAAATCAGATGAACTAGAAAGTTACTTCGCGGCAAAAACCTGGTATTATCCGGATCCTTACTACGATGGTTCATTAAATAACGTCGAAGAGTATAATGTGAAACTAATTGAAGATTTGGAGGAACTATATTAGTGAGAGGCAAAAGAAAAGTAGCGATTATAACTGGCTCAATTATTCTCGTTGGCCTCTTGCTATCCTTATTTCTTTACTTCTATAACGCGCAGGATACAAGTCAGAGTGAAGTGGGTCAAACGTCTGGACAGCCGGCCTTTGAAGAGGATCAAACAAAAAAGACAGCAGCTCTTAAACAAGAAGCAGAAGCCAAAAGAGCACTACCTTCTCCTAGTCCTAAGAAAAACTTTACCATCGTCATCGATCCCGGCCACCAGCAGCTAGCCAATCACGATCAAGAGCCCCTTGCTCCCGGAAGCAAACAAATGAAAGGAAAAGTCTCCTCAGGTACGAGGGGAGTCAGTACAGCAAAACCCGAGTATGAACTAACGCTCGAAGCAGCTCTGATCTTAAAAGAATACCTGTCAGAGCACGGATTTAACGTTGTTCTAACAAGAATGGAGAACATGGTGGATATAAGCAACAAAGAAAGAGCAGAAATAGCAAACGAACATCAAGCAGATTTGTTTATCCGATTACACGCGGATGGATCAAATGATAGCAGCGTAAAAGGATTTCATATTCTCACACCAGCCGAAGGTCATGCCATGCATAAACAAAGCCTTCAAGCATCCAAAGTCATCTTCAGCGCTGTGCAACGTGATCAGTCAATCGATACGAACGGCATTTCGTTTCGAAGTGATATCACAGGGTTTAATTGGTCTCAAGTTCCAACAATGCTGATTGAAATGGGTTTTATGACAAATACGGAAGATGATCACAATCTCTCAGATCCAGCATATCTTCGCAAGCTTATGACGTATGTAACGGAAGGCATCGTTGCTTATAGCAAATAGAGAGGAGGGGGGTCAGGCGCGAGCCTGACCCCCCTCGAAGACAAAACCCAAACAAAATCCACCCCACACGGACAGTCGAGTACTACTCAACATCAACCGCCCCTCATAAAACAAAAAAAGGACAGTGCACCCGCACTGCCCTTTTCACTATCTATCTCAACTAACCACACTTAACAAAATCTTACCCCACCCAAACAAAGCGATCCAGAGAGGAATACTTAATGAGACGCCCCATACCATACCGACAGCAAAGTTGCCTTCTTCCTGGTAGTGCATTTCCTCATCTCCCTTTTAGAAACCCTGATCATTTATTTATAAAGAATCAATCAAAACTGTGAAAGCATCCAAATGCAAAACTTGACTCTACTATACGTGATAGCGCTATCAAAGTCTGTCGTTCCGCGGAAAAGAAATACGCTAATTTTGTATCGTTTACTAGTTTTAGTATACCCACGAACGGGTACAAATATACCGAAATGAGCATATTACAAGATTGACAATCCTAGTAAATGCCCTTCATTTACAGTCAGTTTACAGATAATTAACAATTTTTATATAGGCGCTTCTTGAAATAAATGGTATAATCGCAAAATAGTTTACTAGAAAACGGAGGATTTGAAATGAAAGGGAAAGAGGTTCAAAACCCTATGTGGGATGAATTACAGCAATTTGTGCAGCAGGTTGAAGGCGAAGCGAAGCAGGCAGGCGAAGCAAAGCCGTACATAGACCAGATTCGCGATATCCTCTCTAAGAACATGTCGCTATCGAAACTAGAAATCGAATAGCAAAAAAGAAGGCCCCTTCCAAACGAATTGGAAGGGGCCTTCTTTTTTTAGTGTGCTAGCTTAGTTCAAGATGATCTTTCAACTTCTGCGTAATCGACTGCTTCTCTTGATCAGATACGATGTAATACCAGAGCCCGTCAATCATTTCACCGCTACCGTCAATCTCGAACGTTTCCATGTTGTTGCGAGCGCCTTTGTAGTTCTTGAAAATATCATTCATTTCATTAAACGTCATGTTCGTCTTTACGTTGCTACCGACTGCTTCAAGCAAATCATCAATTTTGTTAATACTTCCAACGTTTGCACCTTTGTCGATAATCGCTTTAATGATTTCACGCTGGCGATCGTTTCGACCAAGGTCACCTTTCGGATCTTCGTAGCGCATGCGAGAGAAAGCAAGTGCTTCATCTGCATTTAAGCTTACTTCACCTTGAGGAAATGTATAGCCACCATAATCAAAGGCAAATGGATTATCTACTGTCACACCGTTCAAAGCGGATACCACATCTTCGAATGCTTCCATGTTTACTTTAAAATAATAGTCAATCGGAACATCGAGGAAGTTCTCGACCGTATCCATTGCCATTTCAACGCCACCATAGGCATACGCATGGTTCATTTTCTCTACTGTTCCACGACCGATAATTTCCGTTCTCGTATCGCGAGGAATATTAAACATCATCATTGAATTGTCATTTGGGTTAACTGTAATCATGATCATCGTATCCGAACGGCCCTGATCATTTTCGCGTTCATCAACGCCCATTAAGAGAATCGAGATCGGATCTTTTTCCTTTGTCTCTACTTTCTCCGTCCGGAGCTTAGAGGTTTCCCGACTAATTGGCTCATGTATATCGCTTGCCGTGTCTTTCACAGAGTCATATAAGTAATAGGCATAGCCACCACCGGCTACGACAAGAACGCCGAGAATCACGCCAACGATGATAAGGAATTTCTTCATTATACATTCCATCTTTCCATAGAGTAGTTGTCTTAATGAAAGGTTAAAAGTCTACCTTTCATTATAAGTCGAACTATTTTGTAAAGTAAATACCTTCCAGAGAATCACTGATTCAAGATGCATGAAGTTTCATATTATGGTAACATCATAAAAAGACGTTCTTCAAAAAGAACACATTGTCGGATCTTATAAAAACATATAAATATACCGCACAGAAAGGGGAAGGAAAGCATGATTGATATTCACTGTCACATTCTACCGGGGATTGATGATGGCGCCAAAGATTTGAATGATAGTCTTGAGATGGCGCGTCAGGCGCAATCTCAAGGGATTACGCGTATCGTGGCGAGTCCCCATCATAAGAATGGAAGCTTTGATAACAACTTTCAGGACATCCTGACAGAAGTAAATCGATTAAACAAAGAACTAACGAGAGAAGGCATCGACATCGAAATCCTTCCTGGGCAGGAAGTGAGAATCTACGGGGAGATGGAAGAGGATCTTGATGTGGATCTTCTCACGGTGAACAACTCAGGCATCTATATGCTGATTGAGTTTCCATCGAGTCACCTTCCGCGCTATGCGAACAAGCTGCTGTTTGATCTTCAGCTAAAAGGGATCGTTCCCATTATCGTGCACCCTGAGCGGAACAGAGAAATCATGGAGGATCCATCAAAGCTCTATCGTTTAATTAAAGAAGGTTCACTAAGTCAGGTGACAGCATCCAGCGTAACGGGACGAATGGGCAAGAAGATTAAAAAATTCTCGCTTGATTTGCTTTCCCATAACTTGGCACACTTCATCGCATCCGATTCACATAACACGACAACGCGCCCATTTGATTTGAGAGAGGCGTATGAGACCGTTGAAAAAGAACTCGGGATGTCGATACGTTATCAAGTGCAGGAAAATCCGGAAGAAATGGTGCAAGGAAGAATGATCGACAAAGATATTCCTGAACGCATCAAAAAGAAAAAAGTGCTCGGCCTGTTTTAAGCAAGAATAAAACACGAAAATCCGCTTATTCTAAAAATAAGCGGATTTTCCTATGAAGAAATTTCGTGAAGTTTTTGTAAAGGAAGCGCTTTCTTCGACAGTGTTCGACATAGTTCTATGTATCTATCTTACTATTTAAGGGTTTAATGGTTTTAACGTAAAAAAAACCCTAATTTTAACTGATTTTCTGTGTTATAGTAAAAACTGTAATTCTTTCAGTACCAAAATAAATGACGATTGCGTTGGAGGCACCTTATGGAAGAAACGATTAGTTTAAAGGAAATATTTGAAGTACTCAAAAAACGTCTTGCACTCATTCTACTTATTACTCTACTCGCTACAGCAACGAGCGGTGTTGTCTCTTATTTCTTTCTTACTCCAATTTATGAAACTTCAACCCAAATTTTAGTAAACCAAAAAGCAGATTCCGAAAATGGATTCGATTATAACCAGATTAAAACCAACGTGGACCTTATTAATACATATAGCGTCATTATTAAAAGTCCAACGATACTAGACGATGTAAAAGAAGAACTTTCACTTGATATGACAACAAGCGCACTTAATAATAAGATTTCAGTAAGCAACGCGCAAAACTCTCAGGTTGTTTCATTATCTGTGACAGATCCTGATCCTGCAGTCGCGGTTGATATTGCCAATACAACAGCAAGCGTATTTGAAAAAGAAATTAGCAACATCATGAACGTCGATAACGTTAGCATTCTTTCAAAAGCTGGCTTTGAAGGCACACCTTCGCCAGTGAATCCAAATCCGGTCCTAAACATGGCAATTGCATTAGTAGTAGGCTTAATGGTTGGTGTTGGACTTGCATTCTTACTTGAATACCTGGATAACACGATTAAAACTGAAGAAGATATTGAAAAAGTTCTTGGCGTACCAGTTCTAGGTACAATCGCTGTCATTGAAGATCGCGAAGCAGGCATCACGAAGAAAAAAGGCAAAAAGTCAGTAAGGGGTGAAGCAGTTGAGTCGTAAAGAGAGAGGTTCCGTTAACGTGAGTAAGGAAAGAAGTCTACTTACTCACCAAAATCCAAAGTCTCCAATCGCGGAGCAATACCGTACGATCCGAACGAATATTCAATTTGCTTCTGTGGAAGAAGACATGCGTACGATCATGGTTACCTCTTCCGGACCGATGGAAGGGAAATCCACAACGATCGCGAACCTTGGCGTTGTGCTCGCACAGCAAGGAAAAAAGGTTTTGATTGCTGATACTGACCTTCGTAAACCGACTGTTCACTATACGTTCCGCGTCATGAACACGAGAGGACTTACCAACGTCCTGACGCGCCAGGCGGAGCTGACAGAAGTAACGACTGCAACAGAAGTACCGAATCTAGACGTGCTAACAAGTGGACCTGTTCCACCCAATCCATCAGAACTTCTAGGTTCAAAAGCAATGGATGCGCTCATCGAAGAGGCACTTACGTACTATGACATTATACTCTTCGACTGTCCTCCAATACTTGCGGTGGCAGATGCACAAATTCTTGCGAATAAAGTTCAGGGAACCGTACTTGTGATTAGCAGTGGGACAACTGAAAGAGAAGCAGTGGTAAAGGCAAAAGAACGCCTTGATTCAGCAAAGGGGAAGCTGCTTGGCGTTGTGCTTAACCGTAAGAAGATGAAAGACGGTAGCTATTATTACTACTACGCGCAGAAATAAATAAGAAAATACTTCTTTAGAGAAGTATTTTTTTGGGAGAATCGCGTGACTTAAGGCGCGCGTCTTAAGTCACCGTCATTAAAAGGGGGGAGTGGTGAAATGAAGGGGACGGATCAATTACCAAAGTCGATTCGAAAAGCCATTCGGTACATTAAGCAGGATGCGCCAGATCAGAAGCTGGTAGAAATTCAGGGGTTGTTAAATCGATCGATTGAAGAGCGTATGACAAAATCAAAAGTGGGGTGCAAGTAAGTGACTTATCGAAAGCGGTTATCGTCGTTAATCGTGATAGATTCATTGATTGTAGCTTTTGCGATTTTTATTAGTAGCTTTCTTTTAAATTATAACGATTTTCTATCATCAAAACCGATTATTGCAAGCTCAATTGTACTTTTACTTGGTCATCATTTCTTTTCATACTATTACAAGCTATATAAACGAGCGTGGCAGTATGCGAGTATTGGGGAGCTAGTCGTCATTTTCAGAGTTGTGACGTTCTCGATAGCCCTAGCAGCACTAGCGCAGTTCGTCATGTTGCAGGATATCTACTTCCGAGCGCTATCAATTACATGGATGATTCATATGTTGCTTATCGGTGGATCACGCTTCGCATGGCGCATGTTCCGCGATACGTATATGAATACGAAAAACAAGAAAAAGCGTGTTCTCGTCATCGGCGCTGGATCAGCAGGTCGGATGATCGTCAGGCAATTAAGACAAAGTGTGGATTCAGACTTGAATCCAATTGGCTTTATTGATGATGATATCCGAAAGCAAAACTTAGAAATTATGGGTGTTCCTGTTCTTGGATCGACGGATGATATCGAAGAACAAGTGAGAAAACTTGAAATCGATAATATCGTTATTGCGATTCCATCTCTTTCTAAAGGTGAGATGAAACGTATCTATGAAGAATGCTCAAAAACAACAGCGAAAACACAAATCATTCCAATGATTGAAGATTTAATGACTGGTAAATTATCGATCAATAGCTTCCGTAATGTAAAAGTAGAAGATTTATTAGGCCGTGAACCAATTAAATTGGATACAGATAACATAGCAGAAACGCTCACTGGAAAAACAGTGCTCGTTACAGGTGCCGGTGGATCGATCGGATCTGAAATCTGTCGCCAGGTTTCGAAGTTCAATCCAGATCAGATGATTCTACTTGGTCACGGTGAAAACAGCATTTATACAATTGAAATGGAGCTCCGCAATACATACGGTGATACCATTACCTTCATTCCAGTGATCGCAGATGTACAGGACCGCGAACGTCTTGGTGAAGTGATGAAAACACACCGTCCAAACGTTGTCTATCATGCCGCAGCTCATAAACACGTTCCTTTAATGGAAGCAAACCCCCATGAATCGGTGAAAAATAACGTGATTGGAACGAAAAATGTTGCCGAAGCCGCAAGCGATGCAGATGTTGATACATTCGTGATGGTTTCAACAGATAAAGCCGTTAACCCGACAAGCGTGATGGGCGCAACGAAACGACTTGCGGAAATGATTGTGCAACAAATGGACAAGATCAGCGCAACAAGATTCGTAGCCGTTCGTTTCGGTAACGTTCTAGGAAGCCGTGGTAGTGTCATTCCACTCTTTAAGAAGCAAATACAAAAAGGTGGCCCAGTTACCGTAACGCATCCGGATATGGTTCGTTACTTTATGACAATCCCTGAAGCTTCGAGACTAGTCATTCAAGCTGGCGCCATGGCACAAGGCGGAGAGATTTTCGTTCTTGATATGGGTGAGCCGGTTAAGATTGTCGATCTTGCAGAAAACCTCATTAAATTATCCGGTTACTCCGTTGATGAAATTGGAATTCAATTTGCTGGTGTGCGACCTGGTGAGAAGTTGTATGAAGAGCTTCTTGGAAAAGATGAGGTTCATGATGAGCAGATTTATCCGAAGATTTATGTTGGGAAGTCGATTAATGCGGATTTGAATGTTGTGATGGATTTTGTTGGTCGGTTTGAGGATATGGATAAGTTAGGTGTTAGAGAGAGGGCTTTGGATATTGCACATAATCGGGTTGAATCTGAAAAAGAGTTGTTGTATGCGAAGTAACCTATCTATACACATCTAATATGAAAAGTTAAGGTGCTGAGTGGTCATCCACCCAGTGCCTCTAACTTTGATGTTTTAGTGGATTAGTAGTTAGTTTGAAGAAAAATATATTCAGTTAAGTACTAAGCAACTAAACGTAATGCAATCATACATAGTACAAAATAGACTACAGCATGGAAGGAAGTACTTAGCAATGAGAGATCGAATTTTTCTCTCGTCACCTCATATGAGTGATGAAGGATATGAACTGCAATATGTGAATGAAGCGTTTGAAACAAACTGGATCGCACCGCTTGGAACGAATGTAAACGAATTTGAAAATGAACTTGCTTCGAAAGTAGGATCTAAATCAGCAGCTGCTCTTTCTTCAGGAACTGCAGCAATTCACCTTGCCTTAAAAGCAGCTGGAGTGGAGGAAGAGGACATCGTTTTTTGTCCAACCTTAACGTTCTCAGCTACAGCAAATCCAATTATCTATCAAAATGCAACTCCTGTCTTTATTGATAGTAATGAAGAAACATGGAACATGTGTCCGAAAGCGTTGGAAGAAGCTTTTACGAAATATCCTGAAGTTAAGGCTGTTATCGTTGTTCATCTTTATGGACTATCAGCAGATATGGATCAAATCGTAGCACTTTGCAAAAAACATAATGTAACACTTATTGAAGATGCTGCGGAAAGTCTTGGTACTTATTATAAAGGACAGCATACAGGCACATTCGGTGATTATGGGATTTTCTCTTTCAATGGCAATAAGATCATTACTACTTCTGGTGGTGGAATGTTGGTTTCAAATAATGAAGAGAAAATTGCTAAAGCGAGATTCTGGGCTACGCAATCTAGAGATACGGCGAGACACTATCAGCATAGTGAACTTGGCTTTAACTATCGAATGAGTAATGTTGTTGCTGGAATTGGTAGAGGTCAGCTTAAGGTTTTGGATCAGCGAGTTGAAAAGAAGAGAGCGATTTATGAGTACTATAAAAAAGAACTTGGCGATCTTGAAGGTGTAGAATTTATGCCAGCAAATGAGTGGGATTACGCTAACTACTGGTTAAGTGCTATGACATTGAATGGTTGTGTACGACCACTTGATGTGATGGAAGCATTGGAAGCAGAAAATATTGAATCAAGACCGATTTGGAAGCCGATGCATTTGCAACCGTTTTTTGAGAAATATGATTTTGTGGGTACGGATGTTAGTGAGCGGTTGTTTGAGAATGGGGTTTGTTTGCCGTCGGATACGAAGATGACGAATGAGGATTTGAAGAGGGTTGTTGATGTCGTTAAAGGGTTGTGGATATAAATGAAGAAAAATCTGAATGTATTTATGAAAAGGTCAATTGATTTATTGGGTAGTTTAATAGGTATAATAATAATTTCACCAATAATTATTATTATTGCATTAGCGATAAAGTTAACATCAAAAGGGCCGATTTTCTTTCGGCAAGAAAGATTAGGTAAGAATGGTGGATTATTTAAGATTTTAAAGTTCAGAACTATGGTAGTCAATGCTGAGAAAGTTGGCACGGGTTTATTTGTTAAAACAGAAAATGATAATAGAATTACAAAAATAGGTAAGGTGTTACGCTCCACGAGTCTCGATGAACTCCCACAACTTTGGAACGTTGTAGTTGGGGAAATGAGTTTAGTAGGACCTCGCCCACCGGTGCCTCATCATCCTTATAAATACGAAGATTATAGTAGCTTTCAAAAGAAAAGGTTTGAAATGAAGCCGGGAATGACTGGATTGACACAAGTTACTGTGAGAAATTCTGTGCCGTGGGATAAAAGAATACCGATTGATGTAGAGTACGTTGAAAAATTTAATGTTTGGCTAGACATAATGATTATCCTCAAGACGATTAAGAAATTATTTAAAGGAAGTAGTATTTATACCCATAATAATGATTGAAGTTGACTTTTTATTAAATGGAGGTTTGGAAATATGGAAATATCCATTCGAAAATTCCAAAGAAAAGATATACCTTATAAAGTTAAATGGATTAATGATGAAAAGAACAACAAATACCTTCATTATGAGTTGCCACTTCGAGAAGAAAAGACTTTACTATGGTATGAAAGTCTTGTTAATAGAAATGATAGAGTTGATTTTACCATTACTTATAATGGAGAGCCTGCTGGATTAATTGGATTACTTAATATTGATAATAAAAACAAAAAAGCAGAATATTATATATGTCTGGGTAGTGAAAACTTTAAGGGTAAAGGTATAGCTAAAGTAGCAACTGATCTATTGATAAAATTTGGAGACGAAGAAATTGGTCTTAATAAAATTTATTTATATACAGAAGTAGAAAACATTCAAGCTCAAAAACTTTTTGAAAGCTGCTCCTTTGAAAAGGAAGGTTTACTAAAAAACGACCTAGTTCATAATGAGGAAAAAATTGATAGGTATATTTATGGCCTGAATGTAGAAAATTATATTCAAAATATAGGTGCGGTAAATGAATCTAGGTAACTATGAAGCTACGCAAATCAAACTAATGAATGAGAATTTAAATAATAACAACTTTTATATTAAACGTGATGATTTATTACCTGTATCATTTGGAGGTAATAAGGCCAGAAAGGCGATTCTGTTTTTTGAAGATTTAAAGGTAGGGAACTTTGACTGCGTAGTAACTTATGGTAGTAGCAGTTCAAATCATTGTAGAGTTATAGCTAATATGGCGGCCGCAAATGAAATTCCCTGTTATATTATTTCTCCTAGCGAATCATCTAACTCAACCTACAATAGTAAAATGACTGAATTATTTAGTGCAATCATTACATATTGCCCTGTTACTGAAGTAAGTAATCAAATTGACCAAAAGCTTAAGGATTTAAGAGCTCGGGGTTATAATCCTTACTTCATTCAAGGGGGAGGGCATGGTAACTTTGGTACACAGGCTTATGTTTCAGCGTACAAAGAAATAATTGATTATGAAAAATCTTCAGGAATACATTTTGATTATATTTTTCACACTTCTGGAACCGGAACAACACAAGCAGGACTAATATGCGGAAAACTAATATATGGTGGAGAAAAAGAAATTGTAGGTATTAGCAATGCCCGAAGAAATCCTTATGGTGGAAAAGTTGTTCTAGATAGTGTGAATGAGTACTTAAAATCACAAGGAATAAAACCGGTAACTGAGGAAGTAATTACATTCCTAGATGATTATGTACTGAATGGGTATGGATCCCATAATGAACAAATATTACAAACTGTAAAAAATGTCTTAACATACGATTTTATCCCGTTGGATACTACATATACTGGAAAAGCTTTTTGGGGAATGAAAGAATACGTTAAGAAAAATCAGATAAAAGAAAAAGAGATTTTGTTTATTCATACTGGTGGTACACCGTTGTTTTTTAATGATTTGGGGGAACTGAAAAATGAACGATGAATTGAACATACTAATTTTAAGTTGTGGCACTAGAAATAAAATTGTTCAGTATTTTAAAAAAGAATTAGCTGGAAAAGGGCGTGTGTTTGCAACAGATTGTAGCGAATTAGCGCCTGCACTTTATGAAGCCGATAAACATTTTGTTGTCCCAAGAATGGATGCTAATGGTTATTTAGATGAAATACTTTCCATATGCAGAGAGTATAAGATAACGGCAGTTTTATCATTAATTGATCCAGAGCTAAGTTTGCTTGCAGAAAACAAAAAATCTTTTTTAGAAATTGGTACTATACCTATTGTTTCAGACTCAGACGTTGTTGAATTATGTTTTGATAAGTATAAAATGTTTGAATTCTTAATTCAAAACAAATTTAAAACAGTAAAAAGTTATGTGAATAAAGACAATTTTTATCATGATATTGAAACAGGGGAAATTAATTATCCCGTTTTTGTGAAACCGGTTAGAGGTAGTGCTAGTTTAAACATAAACAAAGTTACTTCAAGAGAAGAAATAGAGTTCTTATTTAGCCAATTTGATGATTTAATGATTCAAGAATACATGGACGGAACTGAGTACGGTGCGGATGTTTATATTGATATGAATTCTGGTGAGCCTGTTGCAATTTTCACAAAAGAGAAAATTAAAATGAGAGCAGGAGAAACTGACAAGTCTGTTTCAATTAAAGATGAAAAGCTCTTTAGTTTAATTGAAGACTTCGTTAGTAAATCAGGATTTAAAGGTATTATAGATATTGATATATTTAAAGTGAATGGAGAATATTATATTTCTGAAGTAAATCCTCGATTTGGTGGAGGTTACCCACATGCATATGAATGTGGTGTTAATGTTCCTGAGTTAATTCTTAATAATGTAAGTGGCATAGTTAATCTTGGGAAAATTGGAGATTATGATAAAGGATTATTTATGTTGAAGTTTAATGAAGTTATTGTAAAAAGTGGTTGAAATTTAATTAGAAGTGAGGAGGGAGTAGTTAAATGAAAATATTATATGTAGCAACAATCTCAAATACTATAAATAGGTTTTTGATTCCACACATTGAGCTATTGCTAGATCATGGGCATCAAGTGGATATTGCTTGTAATATTGATAGTGAAATAAGTAATAGATTAACAAAACAGGGATGTAAGGTAATTAATATAGGTTTTCAACGCTCCCCCCTATCGAAACAAAACTATAGTGCATATAAACATTTAAAAATGCTTATACAGGAAGAAAAATATAATATAGTTCACACTCACACTCCTATTGCATCAGCTTGCACGAGACTTGCATGTAAAAAACTTCAAGATGTAAAAGTGATTTATACAGCTCATGGGTTTCATTTTTTTAAAGGAGCTCCTTTAAAAAATTGGTTAATATATTATCCTATCGAGAGGATCTTAGCCAGATATACTGATTTATTGATTACTATTAATAAGGAAGATTATGATAGAGCAGAAAAATTTTTAAGTGTAGGAAAAGTAGAATATCTTCCTGGAGTTGGGATAGATACTCAAAGGTTTAATGAAGTGGTAGTGGATAAATTATCTAAGCGCAAGGAATTAGGTGTCCCCAAAGATGCTGTTCTTTTACTTTCTGTTGGTGAACTTAATAAAAACAAAAATCATCAAACTATAATTAGAGCAATAGGAATGTTGAACAACCCTGATATTTATTATGTAATATGCGGAGCGGGGAAATTAAAAGACGACTTAATAGAACTTTCCCAATATTTAGGTATTGAGGAACGGGTTAAAATAATTGGGTATCGTGAAGATATCGATGAAATTTTAAAGGTTGCAGATATATTTGCCTTCCCGTCGTTTAGAGAAGGACTATCTGTAGCATTAATGGAGGCTATTACTTGTGGTCTACCGGTTATATGTTCAAATATTAGGGGGAATAACGATTTAATTAAAAGTGGTGAAGGAGGGGTGCTTGTTAAACCAGACGATGTTAAAGGGTTTGCTAATAGCATTGATAGAGTTCTATTAGATACTGGGAAGAGAATGTCTTTGAGTAATAAAGAGAAGACTAAGATTATTGATGTTAACAATATACTAAAAAGAATGCAAGAAATATATTCGAATTTTTAAAATGATTTATAAAAAAGAACGATTTGAAAGGATATGTGCTATGCCGAAGGTATCAGTAATCATGGGAGTTTATAATGGAGCTAGAAGTATAAACAAGGCTATCGAGTCAATAATAAATCAAACTTTTACGGATTATGAATTTATTATATGTGATGATGGTTCTAACGATAATAGTATCGAACTGATACAAAAATTTGCTGATAGAGATGGAAGAATAAAGCTTATCCAAAATCGGAATAATCAGGGTCTTGCTCAAACTCTTAATAATTGTTTGAATGTAGCTACAGGTGAATATATTGCTAGAATGGATGATGACGACTTATCCTATCCAGATAGGTTTGCTAAACAAGTAGCTTTTTTAGATTCTAACCCAAATTATGCAATCGTAGGGACGAGTCGAAATCTATTTGATGAAAGCGGTATTTGGGGTAGAAGTATAAAAGAGGGCGAGAGAACAATTCTTGATATATTTCTTGGAAGGACCTTTACCCATCCATCTATAATGATGCGAAGAAAAGAAGTTCTAACTGTTGGAATGTACACTACTGGTACTGACACAGAAAGGACTGAGGATTATGACTTATGGTGTAAAATGTATGAAAAAGGCTACAAGGGTTATAATTTAAGAGACGTACTTTTCGAATATTATGAAGCAAGGGATTCTTATAGTAAAAGAAAATTTAAATATAGAGTTTGTGAATATAGATTAAAAAAGAAGTGGAGAAAAAAGCTCGGTTTACCAGTGAAATACGAAATATTCGCTTTCAGATCACTTCTTGTCGGGATAATTCCTGTGAAAATTTTAATGAAATATCATGAAAAAAAATTTAATTAGAGAGTTAAATAGTGATTTTTGAGAAAAGAATTCGATTTTAAGATGCAATTATAATTATAAGAAGATTTAAAAGTGTTAATCATATGTGTAATCTGGGTGATGGGTAAGCTATTGGCATCATATTACAGAATCCACAAATAAGATATTGGGAATTACCTCTTGTGTAAAATTCCCACATAAAAATTTAATTCAACAAGCAGGTTCAGCATTTTTACTAATATGAAATTTAAATAGAAATCTTTATTTACTATACGCTTTCTTCTCAATTTTTACACTATCTGATTAAAGGAATCATTAGTTAAAAATATTTATTAATTAATTGAAACTAGTATAATACTAGAAATAAACTTAGTCCTTATTTTTAATAATGTAATTAATGTATAAAAGTAGCACTTTGAAAGGAAATAAAAATGTTAATTTTTTTTCTAATTATGTTATTATCTTTAACTTTACTATCAGCTCAACCTAATTCTATATTAAATAATAAATATAATGTTTATGTGATTTTATTTTGTTTAATATTGTTTATTACATTTAAAATTGGAGCTTTAGAAATTGATAGCACAAATGATATGCCAATATATTTTCAAGATTTTTTAAATTATCATCAACTTTCGTTATTTGAAGCCTTAGATTATTCAGACAAAGAGCGATTGTTTACTATTATGCAATGGACATTTTCTAAAATTTCAATATCACCTATTTTTTTTAAAGTAGCCTCTTGGCTTTTATTTATAACACTTTTTTTAATTTCTTTAAAGAAAATCTTTAATCCTTATCAGATATTAGCCATTCTAATCGGTTATATTACAAATTTTATTTTTTTTGCTTATATTCTCAATACAATGCGACAAGGTTTAGCGATAAGTATACTATTTATTGCCTTATTAATTCTAATCAGCGGGAAAAAACAAGATAAAACATTTTACATAGCGATTATCTGTGCACCACTAGTTCATGTTTCTGCACTACCTTTATCGTTAGCGTTATTTGTATTAAAAATATTCGATGTTAAATTAAGGAGTTTAATTACCATATGGATTTTTTCAGCATTATTATTTTTAACTCACTTAAATAAAGTAGTGTTAGGGGTAGTTGGAGATATTTTTATAAGTTCATATTCAGATGGGTCACTGTTAAATGTATATACTGGTGGAGTTAATCGTCTAGATTTTTTTGTTTTTAGTATGGTGTTTTTATTGTGGGGGCTTTGGATACGTAGACTCTTAAAGTATAAAGTTAATTTTAATATGTATAACAAACTACTTAAGATATATGTAATGTTTAACATTTACTTTTTATTATTAGGATTTGTTACCTATTCAGATAGAATAGCAGCTTTCTCTTGGTTTTTAATACCACTTCTAATTTTATTGCCTTTAACAACTTTAAAGCAATATAATCCATTACTTACTAGTTTAGTATTGTTAATACTTCTTTTGATAGGATTTTATAATGGTTCGGTAGATATATTAATTAGTTAAATGCCGATCACATTTTAATGGATACTTTTGTAATCCATTAATTGTAGACTATCAGTGAAGGATTTTCTTTAAATTAAATATTATATAATTCATAAAATAAGCATTGTTAATATAAAAGAGTTGCAAAGGGGAAAACAATGATTTCTAATATGAAAGAGATTCTAAAGAAAAACAAATTTTTATATAACGTACTTAAGCCACTGAGTGATTCAATCATTTTTAATATTGATTGTCAGTATCAGATAATTAAGGGGAAAAATAATACCTCATCTTTTGAAGTGAAAGATAAAAATATTTTCTTGTTGCAGACTCCAACAGGCGGGAATCTTGGAGACCAAGCAATTGCTCATGCTACAAAAACTTGGATTAGAAATAACTTCAACGAATATAACCTCATTGACATACCTGAGAATAGTTTTTACTACTTATATCCATCAATTGTAAAAAAAATCAAAAAAGAGGATTTGATTTTTATTCAGGGTGGTGGGAATTTAGGAGATTGGTATATTAAGACTGAAAAAACCAGACAATTTATCGTTAAAAAATTTAAAGAAAATTTAATTGTCCAGATGCCCCAGAGTATAGAGTTTAGTAACAAGTTAACGGGAAATGTCTTATTTCAAAAAGCAAAAAAAATATATAATAATCATAGCAACATAGTAATTGCTGCACGTGATGAAAATAGTTTCACCTTTTCTAAAAATAACTTCAGTAATGCAAAAACAATTCTTGTACCTGATATAGTCTTATCATATTTTGACAATGTAAATAATAAAGGAATTAATCGAAATGGAATTTTGGTGTGTTTAAGAGACGATAAAGAATCTGCTGTAGAAAGTAAAAAACTAAGTATCATAGACTTTTTTAAAAATAATTTCGATATCAAGGTAACAGTGCAAGATACAGAAATAGGGAAAAAAGTGATGAAAAATGAAAGAGAAAAATACGTTCACGAAATGCTTACTAATTTTTCATCACATGAGGTAATAGTAACAGATAGATATCATGGTATGATTTTTTCCGCTTTAACTACAAGCCCTTGCATAGCATTAGACATAAAAGGACATAAGATAAGAAGCGGACTTAAATGGATCAAAAATAATGACGGTATAATTGAGTCTAAAGGAAAATTCTTAAAAGAAGTTGCTGAAATGAAAAATAAAAAAAACATAAAAAAGCTAAACTATACTTCATACTATATGCAGTTTAAGAATGAAATTCATCAAAGCATAAAGTCGAATAATCATTAAGAATATTGCTGGTATAATCGTTAATGAAAACAGATTGATATAAGAATGAGTAAGGTTGATTAAAGTAATGAATAAATATAAAAAATTGTTTAATAATTCACTAATATATGCTGTAGGTAATCTAGGAACTAAACTCTTAATTTTATTTTTAGTTCCTCTATATACGTATTATCTTACTACAAGCGAATTTGGTATGGTCGATCTCTTCACAACTACTACAAGTCTTTTAATTCCGTTAATTACTTTAAGTATATTTGATTCAGTATTCAGGTTTGTCATGGATAAAAATTATGATAAGGAAACAGTATTAATTAATGCATTAATAGTTACAATTATTGGTATTACCATGTTGTGTGCATTATATCCGGTAATGGTAATGATCTTGCCATTCAAAGGCTATATTTACTATTTCTATTTATTATTATTAGTTCAATCAATTTTTTCTACTCTTTCACAATATATAAGAGCAAATGGAATGGTTAAATTATTTGCTATTACTGGAATTATTAATGCATTATTTTTATTAATTTGTAATGTGCTTTTCCTTGTTATTTTTCATAACGGTATCGATGGGTATTTACAGTCGCTTATTATTGCTTATATGGTAAGTAGTTTTTTCGCTATTATTGTGGGAAAAGTTTATAAGGATTTTAAAATTAAAAAGACGAATATTAAAATAATGAAAGAGATGTTACATTACAGTGTTCCCTTAATACCTAATGCCATGATGTGGTGGATTATGAGTTTTTCAGATAGATACATCATTTCGTTTTTTTTAGGCTTGAGTGCGAATGGGCTATATGCTCTTGCAACTAAAATACCCAGTATTTTAAATATAATTAATTCAATATTTTTTCAAGCATGGCAGATGGCAGCTATTGAAGAAGTTAATTCTGAAAGCAAATCTAAATTTTTTTCGAATGTTTTTAATTGGTTTTCTATAATTATGTTAATAGCAGCTTCTTTAATACTTGTACACTTGAAAATAGTAGTCGGTTTTTTTGTAGCGTCAGAATACTTCAAATCTTGGGAATATGTTCCTTTTCTATTGTTAGGTGCAGTTTTCTCAAGTTTTTCTGGGTTTTTAGGTACAAATTATATAGCAGCGAAAAAAACATCAGGAGTTTTTAAAACATCAGTTATTGGAGCAGTAATAAATATGATAGCAAACATTATTTTAATTCCATATATAGGGATAAATGGTGCCTCCATTGGGACGATGCTTAGCTTTGCTGCAATTTGGTTATTCAGAATATATGACACTAAAAAATTTGTAAATATACAAATTAATGTAAAAAAAATACTCTTGTCTTTGATTGTTATATTTATTCAAATCGCAGTATTATATAAAGGTTTTGAATTTGAATACTTAATAGAAATCTGTTTGTTTATGGTTCTTATTTTAGTTAACTATCATGAAATTAATATCTTGGTAGTGAAATGTAAGCAAATATTATTCAAGAGAGAAAGTAACCTTTAGGTTCTTGACTAATTGTCAATAACAGCTTTAAATTTCCTAATGTTAGCGACTATTAGCAGGCTGTATGCCAGCTTTTACTTTTTCTCTTAATCTGTTAGATCCTCCCTTGATATTAAATATAGTAGAAGTGGTGAACGATTCGGTCTAACATAAAAATCTGGACCCATTCAATGCAAAACTTGTTTGAAGTTAAGATCATAGCCCCTTGTTCGTATCTTTTTGACTTCAATGTTTGATTAATTCTATTCATTTATTGTTGATTGATAATAAAATTTAGCATTAACCAAAAACTAATATATGGTAAAATTGTTTGGGAGATGACAATATGACTATCTCAATACAAGAAGTGTTTTCTTTACTAAAAATCCCCACAGTTATCTTAACCATACTAATGATATTTATAAAAATAAATCCTATTACTTTAATTTCTTCAAGTGTTGTTGAGATGAGGGTTGCAACTAAAGAAAAGAGATTCTTAATAACAACTATCAGAACGATTGGTGAAATCCTATTTTACACTCTTATCGTATTTCTTATTACAGATTCTATTTTTAAGAATTACTCGGTATACAATGTTTATATTGCAATTATTCTGTTCATCTTCAGTATAATCATGTTTACGTGGATGATTATACTAGAGAATAAAGGAATAACGCTACATTCGTTGATCGAAAATTATGACAATACCCGAAAAATAGTTTGTTTTATTCTATTCTCTTTATCATTCTTGAACATTTTTTTTATGCCTGCATATTACTTTGGAACTAAAATTTACTCACAGGTAGCTTTAGAGAAAAAGATGATGGAAAATAATTATGAAATCTTAGTAATCCTGTTGGTTATTTACTTTCTATATATAGTTTTTATTTACTTTCCAGTAATCAAAACATATTACAATTTTTTTAGTTTGAAAAACTCTCAAACTAAAACGATCTCAATTACCATCAATAGTGAAATTTGGTATGTTTTCCATCCTATAAATAAAAAGTTTTTTTTAATAGGTAATAATCCAATTTTAAATCAATGTACAGAAATCTCTTTTATAGAAAAAGAAAATCTCTTTAAAGAAGTTTTAGTAGTCGATAGGGTGATTGAAAGTTAGATGGGAAATGAATCAGAGGGACATGGGGACAGGTTGAAGCCACTGAAAAACGACTCCTAAAAATTGAAAAAATATAAAATAATAAAGAAAAAGCCCCCAAATTTGGTAAGATAGAATGGACTAGAAACCATCAACCAAATTGGAGGCTTTTTCTTATGCTCACTCATAATAAGCAAGCTAGTTTATATTCCATATTATATAATAAAATCCCCGAAAATCATACGCTTAAAGTCATTAATGAAGCCATTGATTTTAGCTTTATTAACGAATTACTTGAAGATTCTTATTCTAAATTGTCAATAACGGTTTAAAATTCCCTAATTTCAACGGAAACAAATTCCCTAATATTAGCGCATCTTAGCTGGCTGTATGCCAGCTTTTACTTTTTCTCTTAATCTGTAAGATCCACCTTTGATATTAAATGTAGTAGAGTGGTGAACAATTCGATCTAACATGGCCGTAGCCAGCACATCGTCACCAAAAATCTTTCCCCATTCTACGTAAGATTTTCTAATCCTGAGGGTTTCATTTGGTATGTGGTCCTCATCTGCATATTTTTTTGCGGTGCGCCAGTTAGCCCCTAATATTTTCTGTATTTGGGAGATTGATAGACCTTTGTTGTTTCTTAAATTTTTGATACAATTAACATCAGACATTGCTAGCATCCTTCCATTACCTCCACGTATTGATTCGACACCAATTACGTTAGAGGGACTTGGGGTGACTGGCAAGTCTTTTTTTTATGCCCTTATTAAAATAAGTGCAGGACTCTGCATTTTTCTGTTGCAAAGGTCTGCACTTCTATATTGCAATAAACACAGAGGTACAGAGTCTTGTGCTTTCACACAGAAGTGTTGGCAGCACACATGCATACTCCCGATGTCATCCTTCTTTCCAGTTTTATCGATTTAAAAGTGATTTTGTAGAAGGATTCTTTGTGTTCGTGTCTAATAAATAAAGGTGCTTCCGTTTAGTGATTACACTAGACATTCCTCTTCCCTTTTTTTTAGAAGTACCTCTAGTATCCAGCCACTACATTTATTTTCTTTTTAATATTTCCTTTCTTAGAATTCCAAACTCGCATCCAATTCCGTTCTTAATAACGGACAAAAAAGGTGATGTGAATCTGCCAAGAAAAGCTAGAAAGAAAAGTAGCTCGGGGGTCTATCATGTTGTATTTAGAGGGATCAACCGTCAGACGATTTTTGAAGATGAGGAAGACAAGGAAAAATTTTTAGAAATCCTTGCCCGATACAAAACCAAAAGTGGCATTGAACTATACGCCTACTGCTTAATGGACAATCATGTACATCTATTGGTAAAAGAGACAGAGGAGAGCCTTTCAATGTTTATGAAGAGGGTAAGTTCGAGTTACGTGTACTGGTACAATCGGAAATATAGAAGATGTGGGCATCTATTTCAAGAGAGATTTAATAGCGAGAACGTGGAGAGTGACGCCCACTTGAATCACGGGGACGGTTCTCGTGATTCTATATTGCAATAATAGCTTAGTAGAGCCAAAGTCTATAGACGTAGCAATGCTATATTATTGATCGGCCTATGCCATTGTAAAGACCAAACCCCGATATAATAAACTAGCACAATAAGTTGCAAGTCTATTAAACCGGAGTTTTTAGTGTTAAGTATCAAGGGGTGGTTATAACTATTGACTCTCGTTGCAAACAACCAGGTTATTAAACAAACGTTTGATTGAATGGTTTTTTGAAAGGGACACAGGATAGATCCACCCCTGCCATCTTTTTGATCCACTAATTACACAAAATTGACCCACTCGTGCCAATAGTGATTCACTATCACATTCCCACAACTTCCAAACAACCACACATTGAAACAAACATTTGGAATCACTGGGACGGTTCTCGTGATTCATTTCCCAATATAATTTCCACAAATATCATTCAAAAAGAAACCCAGGTAAACTAATCATAAAATGGATAGTTTACCTGGGTTTCTTTTTGTTTATAGGTGTGAATCAGCATAACTGTCCCGATAATTCGCAATAATAAGTTGTTGCCGTTTTTTATTTCAATAAATTAAGAACTTCTCCAGCTTGCTGTTTCGTAAGCGCCAAACGAACGACACCTTCTTCTTTGAAAAGGTTCATGCGATACTCTGATTAATCAATCCACTTCAGAAGTGTGGCTATGAATCGTGAGAAAAGTATCAACTATGGATAAATCGTATGGAAGACTTCGACGCTAGCGGACAACCGATTCAAGAATGGGTGTCTACCCAAGAAGGAATCAGTGTTTATCAATTTCATTACTGGCGAAAAAAATTCAAAGAAGAAGATAGAGGAATCACGGGGACGGTTCTCATGATTCACTTCAAAGTTACAGAGCAATAAATGAATCAATGGTGGTTTATAAAGAGCGCTACTAAGTTTCTCATGGTTTTACTACATGTGTCACAGAAAACCAAGCGGCTAATCATATCTTTGATTAGCCGCTTGGTTTTTTGTTGTAAACGCTAGAATAAAGTTGACAGTTTTCGCTTGATTAGATTTTACACTTTTGCTCTATCAGCCTAATACTCTAGTAAAATAGTTTGTGATGTTATTTACTGGAGGTTAGGATTTTGGAGGAGAAATTAGTGTTATATATTAAAATTCAGGAATTACATAAACGAAAATTTAAAGTAGCACAAATGGCTAAGGAGCTTAAGATCTCAAGACCAACTGTCTATAAATATTTGGAGATGACCTTTGAGGAAGCAAAAGCTTACACTGAACAGCCTCTTGGGCGGAAAAAGAAATTAGACAACTACAAAGACTGAATACTTGCCTGGTTAGAAGAATACCCTCATCTGAGTGGTGCACAAATTCATGATTGGCTTCTGGAGAGATATCCCGACCTCGTGGTCGGTGGAAGTACTATGAGATCTTATGTGAGAGAAGTTAGGGAAATTCATCAGATTGAGAAGAAGAGTATTGTTCGTCACTATGAAGCAGTTCCTGAACAACCAAGGGGAAAACAACTTCAGGTAGACTGGGGCGAAACAAAGCAGAAGACTACTGACAATAAAGAGCTCAAGCTGTATTTCATTGCGTTTGTCCTCGCTCACTCAAGACAGAAATACATGGAGTGGCAGACAAGGCCGTTTACTACGAGAGATGCGATCCGGTGTCACGAAAATGCATTCCAATTTTACGGAGGACGAACAGAAGAAATCGTATATGATCAGGATCACTTAATCACAGTTAGTGAGAATGCAGGTCAGCTGCTTTTAACATCTGAGTTTCAAAGTTATGTGAATGAACGTAAGTTTAAAGTTCACTTGTGCAGAAGAGCTGATCCGGAGTCTAAGGGTATGATTGAAAATGTCGTGAAGTACATAAAAGGCAACTTCGCAGATAGTCGAGTCTTCAGTGACATAGAGGATTGGAATCACCGAGCATTACAGTGGCTCCAGCGTACTGGGAACCATCAGGTTCACCAAACAACGAAAAAAAGACCAGCAGAAGTGTTTCTCCTCGAAAAGCAACACTTACAGCCAGTCTCTTCGTTACTTTCATATGAAAGTACCAATAACAAAAGTATAACAAGAAGCGTAAGCAAGGACAACACAATCCGTTATAAGTCAAACCGTTATTCCGTGCCACTTGGGACTTATCAAACTAACTCTGAGAATCTTGTTTTCATTGAAGTAAAAGGTGATGAAAAACAAACGCTCGTGATTCGAAAGCAAGCAGTGGGTGAAGCTATTGCCGAGCACGGCATTAGTTTTGGAAAAGGAAAGCTCATTCAAAACCGCAATCATACCCGTGATCGTTCAAAAGGGATTGAAGCGTTTAAACAACGTCTGATTTCCTTTTTCGAAGATCAGAATCAGGCAGGAGCCTATTTTGATGAAATTAGCCAACGATACCCAAGGTATCGTCGAGATCAGTTCGCAATCATTCATCGTGTAATTCAACAGTATCCAACATCTATCAATTCAGTGATGACCAAGTGTGTGACAGAAAAACTGTATAGTGCTAACGATTTTCGCGATATCGCCTATCACCTTCATACAACGAGTCATCTGCCCGTTCACGAAATAGAATCCTTTAATTCTAACCCGGTAAAACATTCTAATATCGTGGCCTCTACCCGTTCTCTAAACACGTATACTAGCATTTTAGGAGGTCGGGCATGATGAATAAGACTGTGACTGAATTACAAAATCAATTCCGTCAGTTAAGACTTTCAGAAACCGCGGAGGAGCTCCCACAGCTTCTTCGAGAAGCTGAAAAAACTTCATGGACCTACTTAGAATTCTTAGAATCTATTACGCGATATGAACTAGCAAAACGTGAAGCGAAAAGCCTTGATAAAAGAATGAAATGGGCACGCTTCCCTTTCGTTAAGTCATTAGATGAGTTTGAACTGGAAGGGCAAAATGTTCTGACAGCACGACAGCTAACACAACTCAGAGAGTTAAGCTGGCTGGAACAGCAGTACACTTAATTCTACTGGGGCCACCTGGCATTGGGAAAACTTACATCGCCATTGGACTGGGACTCGAGGCCGTTTACAGAGGGTTCAATGTCTATTTCGCTTCAATGGGCGAGCTAGTACAGATCTTAAAGACAGAAGAATATCTGAACAAATCAAAGGTACAACTCAAACGACTTAGAAGTGCTGATCTTGTGATTATAGATGATTTAATGTATATGGCAATGGATCAAAGAGAAGCAAACTTATTCTTTCATTTGATCAACCATTTATACGAACGAAGTTCGATCATCCTTACCTCAAATAAAAGTCCAGATGAGTGGGGTAATTTAATTGGGGACCAAGGCATTACAACAGCTATTTTAGATCGATTACTTCATCGTGTCGAAGTCATACATGGTGGAGAAAATGAGGAAAGTCATCGTATGAAAAATCGGAGAAGCATATTTTCAGCAGAAGTGTAAAAAGGAAACGAGCAAAAAGTGTAAAATTCAACTTGACGTCTACATTTGTTAGGTGTAAGAGAGTGAATCTGCAGAACCGCCCTGGTTATTCAGGTATAACGGTGAGTGTTTTCGTTAGTTTTTGGTGTTTGGTACAAACAAGACTCAAGGGATTAGACCCTGTTTTGAACAGTATTGAATTGAGAACCACTAGGAATCACCATGACCGTTCTAGTGATTCATTTTTCTTCAGGATTCCTGGTGACACTCTTGGCATCGATCAATACACACAGGTAATAAAGAACCAATCCATTCTGATGATTATATTAATAGGCTAATTGTGAGTTTGGATACCTATCAACATATTTTTGCTCGACCTCACTTTTATGAACGCGTTTATAATGTTGGGTAACATAGCCATTTTTATCATAGTTGATTCCCCCAACTTTCTTCTTTTTGTACTTTACAGTGATAGTAGTGTCTGAGTTAAATATAAAGGTAATATTATCACATAATATCTGTTCTCCGCTAAAATCAATTTCGTTTAAATAAGTATCATGCTCTTCACCACTCCACTCAGTCTGAAAATCTAATCTCCAATAGGTGTCGCTGTTTCCATAGATGAAAATGTAACGATCATCATGAGTATTGTTGCCAAGATTATCAGTGCGCTCCCAGAACCCGATTAGTTTATTCATCGTTTCAATTCTTTTGTTAGTTAATTCTTCAGCTTCAATATTATTCTTTTCTTCCTCTCTATCAGATACAAGTTTTTCCTGGTTAAGTTTTTGCTTGCTTACGTTTGATTCATGTTCATCTTTAGAAATTCTTATATAATAATTGGGGCCTAACTTAATTTTATCTTCACCTATTATTACTAGTCCTTTGAAATTATTTTCTCTGTTTAATAAATTTTCAGATCGTTTAAAATCCTCAACTAGTGATTGTTGGAGCGTGGCGTTATTAACTTTTGTTAGCTGAAAGGTAGCAGCAATACTATCTTCTAAACTCCAATAGCCGATGTATTGATCAATATTCATTTCGACTAAGCTAATACTCCCGGATTTCTGTAACAGATCGATTATCTCAGTGTCATTATTGATAGACGCAATTTCAATAGGGTAGTTTCCTTCCTTATCTTTTTTATTAGGATCTGCACCTTTGTTTAGCAATAGTTCTGAGATTTCATAGTTATTCTTGTCGACCGCTTTCATAAGTGGAGTCACACCACTAACATTCGTAGCATTTATATCTTTTACATATTTAAGCATAAATTGAGTTAAATCATTATTGTTTTGTTCGATAGCAATGATTAGAGGAGTATTGCCATTACTCGTTAAATTCTCTGGGATTGCACCATACTTAAGTAATAATTCAATTATAGATTTATTATTATTTTCTAATGCAATCTCTAATGCAGTCTTGTTATTGTTAATCTGTTGGTTTGTATTGGAGCCACTCTCTAATAATAGTTTCACAAAGGGTTCAGAATTGAGGGTGGTTGCCTGGATTAAAGGAGTAGTGGTACTATTATCATCCAAAGCGTTTAGATTTGCTCCCAAATCTAAGATGGTTTTCACTAGTTCCATATCATCAGATTTTAATGCCTCTAACAGTACAGTATTTCCTGATTTATTTGGAAAGTTGACATCAATGTCACTTGATAGGAGTATTTCAATTAATTTGGCATTATTTTCTTTAACAGCTTTCGTTAAAGGAGTGTAGCCATCAGGTAATAATAGATTAGGAGAAGCGCCATAATCTATAAGATTAGAAACTAATTCCATATTGTTCTCTTTCGGAATCACGGGGACGGTTCTCGTGATTCTATATTGTAATAACAGCTTAAATAAAGCCAAAGATTATAGACGTAGCAATACAATATTATTGATCGGCCAATGCCATAGTAAGGATTAAACTCCGATATAAGAAACTAGCACAACAAGTTGCAAGTCTATTAAATTGGACTTTTTTTGTGTTAAGTATCAAGGAGCGGTTATAACTATTTACTCTCGTTGCAAACAAACAGGTTATTAAACAAACGTTTGATTGAATGGCTTTTTGTAACCGCTAAACTAGAGTTAACAGTTTTCAGCAAACAAGTTTTAATAGATTTTCCCAAATAAGAATCAACAGTTGCCGTTCAATCTAGCAACACTTTCAATATACTAAAAGTAGTTTATTGAAGGCGAGGACATAGGAGTGTAAAGATATAATCTATTATGAGATTCATCAATTGAAAATTGAAGGACTTCTTGCATGAAGGGAGAATACATTATTAATGCATCAACTACTCATTTAGAAACGATATTCTCCTATCCTAAATCCACGTTAAAATGATTAAGATGTTTGTTTTAACCTCTAAAATTAAATGTTACGAACACCACCAATGAAAGGGCTAAAATGTTTTAACCCTCATAACTCCTTCTTTATCCCAGTATCACAACCACTCCATACTATTATCTATGAATTACAGTCCCTCCCAAAAAGCCTTATAAAACCAACAATTAATGATAAAACAAGAAAATTAAATAAAAAGGAGCTAATCCATGTCCGCAAAAGTAACAAGCATCGGATTAAAAGGTTTAGAAGGTTACCGCGTTCAGGTAGAAGTACAAGTAACGGAAGGGATTGAGACCGTTATCATCGTTGGACTCCCGGATGCCTCTGTTAAAGAATCGAAGGAGCGGGTGTCGGCGGCGCTTTATAGTATAGGATTTCCTTTAGTGGATTCGAAAGTTGTGATTAACCTTTCTCCATCTGAGCAGAAAAAGAATGGCCCGTTATTTGATCTTCCTATCGCGATCGGTATTCTGAAAGAACTTAAAGCGATTAAGGACAAGATCCCTCTGAACACCGGATTTATTGGTGCACTATCTCTAGATGGTACGGTTCTACCGGTTGAGGGGATGATTGCCGCGATTTTAGCCGCGAAAAAGTTGCAGCTTCAAACGTTATTCCTTCCATTTGACCCCACAATTCCTTTGGTAGAAATTGACGAGCTGGAATTGGTATACATCCAGACAATACAGGACGTAGTCGATCTACTCTCCGGTCAACAGATCCTGTCAGTGAATAAGCCAAAAGAATCGACAGATGAACGCTTTCATTTTCAACGGAACTTCAATCAAGTAATCGGCCATGACTTCGCAAAGCGGGCATTAGAAATCGCCGCAAGCGGAGAGCACTATCTTCTCATGGATGGTCCGCCAGGCTGTGGAAAAAGTCTTTTAGCTGAAACGTTCCCATCCATCCTCCCGCCGCTATCAAAGGAAGCCCAACTTGAAAAGATCAGCTTATATCAATTAGCTGGCGCCCCATACGACTCGCTCACTTTGCCATCCTATCGTCACCCTCATCATTCAGCTTCATCTGTCTCAATCATTGGTGGAGGAACCAACCCGAAGCCCGGTGAAGTTTCGCTTGCTCACCGAGGTGTGTTATTTCTCGATGAACTAGGAGAATTCTCAAAGAAGACGCTCGATATGTTGAGGCAACCTATGGAGAATGAGAAGGTGACGATCAGCCGCGTCCATTCCACCATTACGTATCCTGCGAAATTTATCTTCATCGCTGCAATGAACCCCTGCCCATGTGGCTACTTTGATTCAAGCGACCACTATTGTACCTGTTCTGAAAAACAAATCAAAGCTTACAAAAGTCGTGTATCGGGTCCTATTTTAGATCGAATCGATATCCTACTCTCGTTAAAACCAGTGAATCTGAAAGGAAATCATTTTAGTGGTATCGAATCATCAGAAGAAGTGAAAAATCGTGTAATCGCTGCAAGAGAAAGGCAATACGCCCGCTACGGTAAAGAAATTTGCAACGGGAGCGTTTCATTTGAGCAACTCACAAGCAGTAGCCCTCTAACACCACTCCAGCAACAAAACCTCCAATCTTTATCAAGTGCACAGGGATTCAGCAATCGCGTGCAAATCAAAATCATTCGACTGGCGAGAACGATAGCTGATTTGAAAGGCGACGACATCATTTCAGATGAAGCCATTGAAGAAGCCCTTCTATTACGGAAACTATCTCTCCGTTCAATCCAATCCTTCCACAAAAAATCACTCACAGGAGAAAACCATAATGTGCACTACAAATAGAAACGTCATCGTCATTTGTCATGCCTCGTAAAGCGAGACAAAAAAGCCGTACAGGAATCTATCACATTATCTATAGAGGAGCAAACAGACAGGAAATCTTTCACGATAATGAAGATTGGCTTCAATTCCTTCAAACTCTCGAAAAGTACTCAACCCTGTACAAGGTTAAAATCTATGCGTGGTGTTTAATGAGCAATCACGTTCACCTTCTGCTGAAAGAAGGGAACGAAGACATTTCTATCACAATAAAGCGCATCGCCGTAAGCTTCGTCAAATACTATCATTTTAAATACAACACATCCGGCCATCTATTTGAGGATCGATTTAAAAGTGAGAATGTCGAGACAGTGGAGTATCTCCTTACCGTCGTTCGCTACATTCATCAAAACCCTCTAAAAGCTAGAATGGTAAGAACTCTGGATGAATGGGAGTGGAGTAGCTGTAGGGCGTATTATCAACTAACTTCAGTAACCCGTTTGGTAGATTGTAATTTGATATTAAACATGTTTGGAAAAGACCGAGCGATGGCTATTGAGAGGTTCAAGGAGTTTAACGAGACAGTAAACGACGATCGGTGTTTAGAGGATTTCGACTCTGAAAGGAAAAGGTTGACCGATGATGAAGCGAGAGTTGTGATTAAAGGATTACTTGGAAAGCTGGAAATCGCTCAGGTGAAAAGTTTGGCGAGAGAGAAACGGGATCCGATTTTACGAAGGTTGAAAGCTGTAGAGGGGTTATCGCAAAGGCAGATGGCAAGGATCTTGGGAGTTTCGCAGACTTTGATTTATAGGGCTTGAATTATTAAGTATGTATCGAATAATAGGTGATGTTTAATGGTTGTCATTTGGTATCTTTATTAATTATTATAATACAATGAATCCTCGTGATTTCGTACAAGGAAATGAATCGGTAGAACCGTCCAGGTGATTCATTAGGTCATTAGTCATTAACGAGTAAATTTGTACAACCATCGCAAAGTACTTGGATTTAGGTGAATTCAAAAGGAGTTCTCCTCAGTCGTTAGAGGAGAACTCCTTTAATTATTCTGCTGTTAAATGCTCGTTTAGAAAATGGAATTAATAAAACAGAGCAGATTAGCTCGTAAGCTTGTTAATCAGTTACTTCCTCAGAATCAGAAGTTCCAGTAGTTTTAGGGTTAGGAGTGTCGTTCGTTCCATCAGAAGAACTTTGTACGCCATTGTTTACAGCCCCGTTACCGTTATGAGAGTCGACGTTAACGCCATCCCACTGTGTAGCTTCTAGATTAAAGAAGAAGTCCACACTTGCATTCATGTATTTATTTTGAACATATTCTCCACCAGACTTAGTGTCAACATCTTTGAATGTAATTTGGATAAATACGTCATCAGTATCTGGAGGACTGACTGGAATACCACGGTCATCACCACTTGCAATGGAAGCAAGATTAATTCTATTGCCTACTACGTGATCCCCTTTAACTTTTGAAACATCCCCATTCACCAGATCTTTAAGTGTAAGTTTCTCACCTGACTTAATGACATCGCCTCTTGGCTGCCATTGATTAGTTTCAGTATCAACATTCATAAAGTCAATTTCAAACTGGTCAAGGAAATCATTTTTCGTTGAGTCGCCTTCTTCATCGCTAAAATTGCTTGCAGTTGCATCCATTAAGACGTCTTTAATCGCAAGAGATCCTGCATTGTTAAGAGTAAAGATCCTTTGAACATTATCGCCAGGTTTTAAATTCGATAAGTCAAAACTAATTGGTTTATTGCCTGATTTCCCCACTTTTAAATCAAGCTCTCCAGAGGCAAAATGATTGTTAATCGTAGCTGTGTCATTAAACGCAGCATATGTACCTCCCCCAACTAATGTAAGCCCTAGTGCCCCTGTCATAACGCCCATTGCTAATTTCTTTTTAATGCTCATTCTTTTTCCTCCCTAAAATAAGTTTATATTTTGAACCCCCTAAGGGATAACAAACCATTATGAACTAGTTTCAGATTTCGTTGCTTCAATTTCTTTACTATCTACAAATCTACTTAAAGTTAGCCAAATCGTAATGGCAGAGTAGAGTATTAAGAGGAGTCCAGGTACAATTAGAAGGTAAATGGCACCTGCTTTCGAATTGGCAAATGCAATCATTTTCCCTAAGTAAGGGATAGTGATTCCGGTATATTCACCCACCACGTTCTCTGCAAGTAACGGCTGCGTATCGGGTCCATCGTTGTTGTCACCTTTTGTTTCATAAATAACTGACTCGCCGTTTTTTTCTACTCCAATAATACGGTGGGTGACTAGCGTATTCTGATCCTGCATAAATGTAACAATGTCATCTTTCTGGAAGCTATTCTGATCAATATCTGGATCAACAGCTATGACAGAACCAGTTAGGAAAGTTGGTTCCATTGAGCCGGATAAAACTGTCTTAATTTGATATCCCAATATATTAGGTTCTCCTCCAGATGCTTTTGAAGAGATTACGATAAAGACCATACAGGCTAATGCAGCAAACAGAATAATATTGACAAAGGTACCAAGAGTGCTCAGCACTTTCTTCAAACTCATTTTTATACCGTCTCCTTCATGAGTTATTCTTGATTTTCATTTTCTGTAGAAGAAGCAGGGCTTTCTTTTACCACTTCTTCACTCACATCGTTTGGCGGTGTTTCGATATCTTGACCATCCGTAGACGAACCTTTCTCTTCTTCAGGAATTGTAGGTTCTGTGCTTGGATCTTCAGTTGAGTCGGTGTCCTTCTGAGGATTGTCTTTATTTTCTTCTTGTTGAGGTTTAGCTTCCTTAGTTACATCTTTAGAATTGCTGTTCGCTTTTGGAGGATTCGTCTCAGTGTCGGTAGTCTCACTCTCATTTTTTTGATCAATTTCATTGTCTTCTTTAACGGTGCTTTCATTTGCGATTTTTTCTTTTTCCGCCTTTTTTTGGAGTAAGATTGCTAGATTTTCTAGTTCTTCTATTTTGGCTTTAAGAACTTTGCTCTCTTGGCCAAGAATATTTAATACATCAGCTAGATCCTTAGTAATTTCTTGTTTCGTATTTTCATTAGTGCTCGATTGATTCTTGGGTGAAAGATCTAATAGTGTGGCAATCTCATTTTGATAAGTAGAGGGAAGGAAATTACTTTTTCTATAGTCATCGATTAGTTTCGTGCGAATTTCGGATTTATCAATTTTGGTACATTTTGAATCACCTGAATCATATTGTTTCAGCGTAGTAATCACTTTTTTCATGCCATCTAATTCATTTTGTAGGCTGATTTTGATCTCAGAGTATGTAAGATGTTGTTTATCTATTGCTTGTAATTCCTTTGTTAACGCTTTTATTTGAACTTCACTGTCACCAGATAATGTTATCAACTGTTCTGGAGTTGCATCTTGATCCACTGAATTGGATTCTTCAAACTCGAATGGCTCCTGCTCAAAAGTGTAAATGGCGTTACTAAGTTGAATGACTATTTGTAAATGTTGATCAAGCTCGTTGTAACTGTCCTGGATAGCAGAAGGAAATACCTCACATGTTTTAATTTGACCGCTAATAGATTCTGTATCACTGTAGGAGCTGTATGTTTGTCCAGTTATTTGAGCTAGTCCGCTGAGAATTAGCGCTGATAATGCGAAATTTATTGATAGCGCTTTTGGTATTTTGTAAGATATTTGTGGCTTATTTACAAGTCGTTGTGATTTTATCTTTCTTCTTTCCGATTTTTCTTTCAGAAGACCCACCCCATTCTACCTAATCCATACTCCAAAAGTCTTAGGTCGTTCGTTATAAAGAATGAATAAATAGAGTATATTATCCTCCTGTTCATTTGGAAAGTCTTAAATTCTATTAAAATTCTTTATAAAGAACAAAATAACTTCTATTTCCTTCCTTTTTCTGATTAATACTCAATATTTGGAATATACTAGATTTTTTGGTGGTTATTAAGTACTAGTGCGTTTGGGACTTAAGGAGGAGTTAGAGATGAAGTACATATTTAAAGAATCGTCGATTGGTTTATTGTGAATCGAGAATATGAATGCGATTGAGTGATCCTTACTTAATATTTTGCTACCTATTTAAAATGAAAAGTAAATGATCTCTATCGTTCGATCAACCGCGATGAATATGCAACATCGCGTCCCATAGTTGGAATACAGGAGCGAGACGATCGTTACAGTGTCAGAGACTATAGCGGAGGAAGTAGGGGGTTAAGATCATCCGGTCCAGAATAATAGAACACATTGGTTAAGGTGATAATATGTTCTTAGTATATCAAGCCCGTACTATAGCAAATGTTTATTGGTTATAACGAAGAAAGCTTTATAGAAAGATATTCTTTCTGTAATAACTGTTATTGGATCTCAGGAAGTTATTACTCGAGAAATAGACTACCTTTTATAATTACAAAAAAAGTAATAGATAAGACAATGTAATAAGTTACTGGCTAGTAGATGTATGTAAAATAAAATGTATGTAAAAATTGAAGTCATTAGTAAGAGTTCTAGTTAAAACAAATTATTATAAATGAGGCCTAAACTAAGCTTTTGGATGTATGTAAATGTAATTGTATATCTTTACACTATTCGACAAAAATAGCCTGTATCTCTGTAGAAGTGCTAGTGCTATTATAAGGAAGGTAGAAAAATGTAGAAAACCTATAGTATCTTTCGTTAAGCTGTTGTTTTTACGTCGGTGTTACCTTATAATGGACAACGTTTGGTAACAAGATGGAAAAACTATTTAAAACATGAACCTTCAGGAAGGAGAAGGAAATGCTACTTATTCCTTTTATATTGTGTCTCGTATTAGCTATTGGCATTTATGAGCACAGACAACATCAAAAAAACATTGAGAGTTTACCAGTTAGGGTGAACATTAATGGAATTCGAGGAAAATCAACTGTTACCAGGCTAGTGACAGGCGTACTTGTGGAAGCAAATATGCGAACAGTTGGGAAGACAACAGGTACGTCTGCAAGAATGATGTATTGGAACACAAGAGAAGAAAAACCAATCAAGAGAAGACTTGAAGGACCTAATATACGTGAACAGAAAATGGTTGTTAAAGAAGCCGCTGACTTAAATGCAGAAGCGTTAGTTAGTGAATGTATGGCGGTTAATCCAGACTATCAAGTAATTTTTCAAAAACAAATGCTTCAAGCGAATATTGGTGTTATTGTGAATGTTCTTGAAGACCACCTGGATGTCATGGGACCAACGTTAGATGAAGTGGCAGAAGCGTTTACTGCAACGATTCCATATAACGGGCATTTGATTATTACTGAATCACCTTATGAAGAGTACTACAAGGAAATTGCGAAGAAAAGAAATACAAAAGTTATTGTAGCCGATAACTCAAGAATTTCTGATGAATTTCTTCTGAAGTTTGAATATATGGTCTTCCCCGATAATGCCTCTCTCGCCCTTGCGGTTGCAGAAGCAATTGGTATTGACGAAGAAACCGCGTTTAAAGGAATGTTGAATGCTCAGCCAGATCCTGGCGCAATGAGAATTCTACCTCTAGGTAATCCAAATTCTCCTGCCTTTTTTGTGAATGGGTTCGCAGCGAATGACGCAGCATCTACGCTTAATATATGGGAGCGCGTCGATCAGCTAGGCTATCCTTCGAAAAAACCGATCGTGATTATGAATTGCAGAGAAGACCGCGTAGATCGTACAGAGCAATTTGCAAGAGACGTTCTTCCTTATATAGAAGCACACACGCTTGTATTAATTGGAGAAACGACAAGTCCGATTGCAAGTGCATTTGAGGCTGGAGTCATTCCAGCAGATCATTTACTTGATCTTGAGCATTATACAACAGATCAGATTTTTACTGAATTAGAGCCGTTTTTGAACGACAAGGTACTATATGGTGTGGGAAATATTCACGGGGCTGCTGAACCATTGATTGAAAAGCTCAATCAGTACAAGTTTAAGCAGCAAGTCAGCTAGGGGGAAGCATAGTGTTTGGTTCGGATTTATATATTTCTTTAGTTATCGGTGTTATTTTAAGTTTGATTTATGCAGAAAAAACGGGGATTCTTCCAGCAGGATTAATTGTTCCAGGCTATCTTGCGTTAAGTTTTGATCAACCGATTTTCATGTTAACGATGTTTATTATTAGTTTACTAACCTATTTAATTGTTCAGCATGGAATAGCGAAATTTACGATTCTATATGGTCGACGAAAATTTGCGGCGATGTTAACAACAGGAATTGCATTAAAACTTGCTTTGGATTTCGCTTATCCTATTATACCTTTTGAAATATTTGAGTTACGTGGGATTGGTGTTATTGTACCTGGTTTGATCGCAAATACGATTCAAAAACAGGGTGTTGTACCAACACTGGGTAGTACTATACTCCTTAGCGGTATTACATTCTTAATCATGTTCTCATATTATCTTATTTAGGGTGAATGTAAATGGCTAGGAAGTTGAATTTTAAAGAGAAAATTTTAAAGAAAATCAAATGGCATAAGAAAAGAACACTTACTCATACGTTTATTGCCTTAGGATTATGTATTATTTTGATGATTCCCTTCTCCTATTTATTAAAACCGGGTGAGTCAGAAGCTGTTGATAATGATGCTATTCTAACAGCAACAATGGTGGGCGATATTATGTTAGGTCGCTATGTTGAAAAAGCAACGGATGAACATGGATATGACCATCCATTTGAGTATGTAAAGCCTTATTTTGAGAACTCAGATTACGTATCAGGTAATTTTGAAAATCCTATCGTTTTGGACGAGGATACAGCTGCAGTTGATAAGTCAATAAACTTAAAGACTAGTAAGGAGAGTGTCAAAGCATTAGACAATGCGAATTTCACTGTCGTTACCCTCGCTAACAATCATATGCTTGATTACGGGATAGAAGGTCTTGAAGATACAATGTCTACTTTTGAAAATGCGAAAACTGATTTTGTTGGTGCCGGTGAAAATCTTGAATCTGCCAAAAAAATCAAGTATTCAGATGTCAATGGGGTAACCATTGCAACGCTTGGGTTTAATGACTTTTTCGAGGATGATAGTAGGGCTAAAGGTACAAAAGGTGGCGTTTTAGCAGCCAATCCTGAGTATTTCATTCCAATGATTGATGAAGCAAAAAAGAATGCGGACCTCGTGTTTGTTAATATTCATTGGGGAGCTGAGTACGAGAATGAACCTCATCCAAGACAGGTTGAATTAGCACACGCAATTTCAGATGCAGGGGCAGATGCGATTATTGGTCATCACCCACATGTTTTATCCACAGTCGAAATGTACAATGATACGGCTATTTTCTATAGTCTTGGTAATTTTGTTTTTGATCAAGGGTGGTCCAGAACACATGATACGGCTCTAGTACAATATAACTTGTACAAAGATGGAACAGGAGAATTTGAGATTATTCCTGCAACTATTAAAAATGCACAGCCGAGGCCTTTGACAGATTTAAATTGGTATAACAGTTTTAAAATCACGAGGCAAATGACTAAGAATTTAGATGATCATGAATGGTCTAAAGAAGGCGAAAGCATTATTTTGAAAGTGGATCATTCAGATATATTGAAGGGAGAATCCCTTGGAAAGTAAAAAATTCATTATCTTACTGTCGGTTATCTTTTTAGTTGGTATGGGTGCTTTCTTTAAGTTTTATGGTCTCCCCCCTGAAAATCTACCGTTCTCAACTGCTCCAAATTTCGATTTAGAAGATGGAAAGCCTATAGAATCTAGTGAAGGCTATGGAGTTAGTGCGTCACATCCTCTAGCGGTTAAAGCTGGTATGGAAGTGATGAAAAATGGAGGAAATGCGGTAGATGCTGCTATTGCGGTCTCTTATGTTCTTGGAGTAGTAGAGCCTTATGGCTCTGGTATTGGCGGTGGGGGAGAAATGTTGATTTATCCTAAAGACAATGAACCGATCACTTATATGTACCGTGAAAATGCTCCATTAAATGGGAACATGCCTTCCGGATATTCTGGAGTCCCTGGTTTAATTCAGGGAATGGAATCGTTACATGAAGATTATGGAACAGTTGATATGAAACAACTGATTACACCAGCAATTGAAATTGCAGAAGACGGTTTTGAAGTTGATGAAGCCCTTTATGATCGATTGAAAGGGGCACAGTATCGAATGCCTACAAGTGATATTCCTCACTTTTACCCCAAGGGGAAACCGATTAATCCTGGTGTAACGCTGAAACAGAAAGAGCTTGCTGAAACGTTAAGAAAGCTTAGTAATAAAGGTTCAGATTCTTTCTATGAAGGTGAACTAGGTGAGAATTTTCTGGAAGCGACAGATGAAATTAAGAGTGAAGATTTACAATCCTATTCAGTATTAAAGCAAGAGCCCGTTAAAGGAGAGTTCGCAGGATATGATGTTTATTCTGCCCCGGCCCCTTTAGCTGGAATTACTCTGATTCAATCATTACAGATGGCTGAATTGATGAATATAGAAGAAACAGTAGATGAACCTGCAGATTTTATCCATATCGTTGGAGAGATTACAAAGAGAAGTTATAACGATCGTATTGATAATATTGCAGATCCTGCTTTCGAAGATATTCAAACAGAAAAGTTAACGAGCATGGAGTACTCTAGCGAATTAGCTGAAGATATTTCAATGGAACATTTGTCTGACGAGTATGAAGTAAATGATAGTCCAGCAGATGAGGAAGATCATGATAATACGACACATTTCGTAGTTATCGACAAAGAGGGTACCATGGTTTCTGCGACTCACACCCTTAGTAATTTCTTTGGTTCTGGAAAATACGTTGATGGTTATTTTGTAAATAATCAGCTGAAAAATTTCAGTGAGAGCAGTGACTCTCCAAATAAAATCGAACCCGGGAAGAGTCCACGTAGTTTTACAGCGCCAACAATCTTATCTAAAGATGGAAAACCGGTCATTGGAATAGGTACTCCGGGTGGGAAAAGAATTCCGATGATGATTGCAGAGGTACTTATTCGTAATCTTACATTTAAAGAATCGATTGAAGACGCGATTCAACAACCTCGTTTCTACGTTGAAGATGAAAAGATTCAACTGGAATCTGAGGAAGAATATCCAGAAGAAGTTGTGGATGAATTAGAAGATCGAGGTTACGAAGTTGAGTACTATGATGCAGGTCAGTATTACGGCGGTGTACAAAGTCTAATTGTCAATTATGAGGAAAATATGCTCTATGGTGGCGCAGACCAGCGAAGATTGGGAGCATGGCAAGTTGAAAAATAATGAAAATGCTACAAAAATAAAACAAAACTTTATTATCAGGGAGAGATTATTCATGAAAACAGCTCTACGCGAAGTAAGTCCTTTTATTCTATTAACATTAATTTTCACATTTATGGTGACATTTAAAGAGGTTGATACGTTAACTGATTTGGAAAGAACCTCCATTGAAGAACAGCAGTTAATCATTGAGCAGCAAGCTGAACAGACTCCGTCAGATTTGGATACAGCGAAGTCAACATTTAAAGTTACAAACTAATAGGTCTAAAGGCACGGTTCTTGTATACAAGAACCGTGCCTTTTTACTTCTTTTTATTTTCTGACAAATATCTCGTTGATTTTCGACAAGATTCACAGTAATCTTTAGAATGTACAGGGGGGGATAATATTGCATATAGAGGAAAAATTTTCTTTAAAATGGCTGGTTATTGTCTTTTTTACATTCTTACTTGTTTATCAATCTGAGGTCTCAGCTGAGGATAACGTTTCTCAGAAAATTATCAGTGAAGCTGAAAGTCATCTAGGTACTCCTTTTTTCTCTGGTGGCGATTCACCAGAAGGTTTCAACGGTTCTGGATTTGTTTATTATGTTTATCGTAACAGTACAGATATTTATGTCCCGCGTTACTTATCTGAACAGTGGGATATTGGGCAAGAAGTTGAAAGAAGTGCCTTACAGCCCGGTGATGTTGTTTTTTTTAGTAACACGTACAAAGAAGGCATTTCGCATAACGGTATTTATCTCGGGGATAATCAATTCATTCACGTGACAACTTCAAAAGGTGTAGCAATTGATTCATTCGACGACAGTGAATATTGGGAGTCAAAATATACTGGAGCGAAAAGGTATGATAACTTAGCGATTGATTTAACCGAATCTCCTATTGCTAAAGAAGCAATCGAATTACTCGGTACTCCTTATAAGAGCGGTGGAGATACATCATCAGGATTTAGTAGTTACGGATTTATTGAATATGTATTTCAAAAAGCAGAAGACATTTATATTCCATCGACAAGAGATAACCAATGGAAGGCAGGAGAAAAGGTTTTAAGAGAAAACCTTCAACCTGGCGATATTATTTTCTTTAGTAATACGTACAAGTCTGGTTTATCGCACAATGGAGTTTATCTGGGAAATCATCAGTTTGCGCACGTAACCACATCAGAGGGAGTGACAATCGATTATTTGGATCAAAACTCTTACTACAATGAGCGATATACCGGCGCGCGACGTTATGGTTCATTAAAGCCAGACACTGACGATGTTGCAGCTATCGAAGCGATTAACCTTGTAGGATCTCCTTATAAAAGTGGGGGTGAATCACCGTCAGGATTTGATAGTTCAGGATTTATTGAATATGTTTTTCAAAATGGAAGTGATACATTGGTTCCTCGTAAAAGAGAAGATCAATGGCTAGTCGGAGAAAAAGTTGAAAAAGAAAACCTTCAGCCAGGAGATGTCGTCTTTTTTAGCGATACGTATAAGCCTGGTATTTATATAGGGAAGGATCAATTTGTTCATGTGACTACGTCTTCGGGCGTAACCATTGACTATATAGATAAGAACAATTACTATCGTTCAAAATATACCGGGGCAAAACGGTATGATAATCTTCAGCTAGAGGTTTCTGATCCTGTCGGTGAATTGGCCATTTCGTTAATAGGATCTCCTTATTTAAGCGGTGGGGATTCACCAGAAGGCTTTAGTAGCTATGGATTCATAAAGTATCTCTTTAATGAAAGTAAAGGTATCGTTTTACCGACTTCAAGAGATGATCAATGGAAACTAGGTGATGACATTTCTAAAGAAGATCTTAAACCGGGAGATGTCGTCTTTTTCAGCAATACGTATAAAGAAGGACTTTCTCATAATGGTATTTACTTAGGTCAAGATCAATTCGCTCACGTGACAACATCAGCTGGAGTGAAGGTTGATTATCTAGATAAAAACGCTTACTATAGCTCCAGGTATACGGGAGCAAGAAGATATAGTGATATGCAGATCCAAGCTGTCAATGATGTCACTACTGAAGCACTATCACATCTCGGTGCTCCGTATAAGAGTGGTGGGGAATCGATTGATGGATATGATAGTTCCGGTTATATTCAGTACGTTTTTCAAACTGTGTTAGAAACAGCAATTCCCCGTACTACAGCTGATCAATGGAAAACAGGGGAAGAGGTTTCTGAAGACCTTCAACCGGGAGACGTGGTCTTCTTTAGTAATACTTACAAAGAAGGTATCTCGCATAATGGCATCTATTTAGGAAACGATCAATTTATTCATGTAACAACTTCTGATGGAGTTGTCATCGATTACCTTAATAAAAGCAATTATTACAGTTCAAAGTATACAGGTGCACGTCGCTTTAACGGGTTGGAAATTGTAGCCGAGAATCCGATTACGAAAGAAGCAATGAATCTTATTGGTTCTCCGTATGAGTCTGGTGGAGAAGGCCCTGAAGGTTTTAATAGTTCAGGATACATTCAATATGTTTTTGAAAAGGCAGCTGATATTTATATCCCTCGTTACACCGAAGACCAATCAGCTGTTGGTGAGACAATTTTACTTGAAAATCTTAAACCTGGAGATGTTGTTTTCTTTGAAAACACCTATAAAGAGGGGATTTCTCACAATGGTATTTACCTTGGTCAAGATCAATTTGCTCATGTCACAACATCGGATGGCGTCACGATTGATTACCTGAAAAAAAGTAATTACTATTCATCAAAGTTTGCTTATGCGAAACGATATGACGAACTAAAGTTACAACTAGACATTCCAATAGTGTCAGTTGCAGCTAGTTACATAGGAGTTCCATATGAGTTGGGAACTGAGAGGATGCCAGATTTCTTTGATTGTTCGAGTTTCGTTCAGCATGTCTTAAATGAAGTGTACGATGTTTATTTGCCTCGAACCAGTACTGACCAATGGGAAGTTGGAGAGCCAGTCGAGAAAGCAGAATTGCAACCAGGAGATGTTGTGTTCTTTAGTGACACTTATCAACCAGGTATATCCCACAACGGAATTTACGTTGGAAACGGCCAAATCATCCATGCGAATGGACAGGCAGGGGAGGTTTCTGTAGGGTACTTAGATCATAATTCCTATTATTCTCCTAAATACACAGGTTCTAAGAGATATAACCTAGAAAATGAGACAACAACAAATAATATTGTGACGGAAGCTAAGCGTTATCTTGGTGTACCTTATCTGAGTGGTGGATCAACGCCAGAAGGTTTCAACGCTTCTGGATATGTTCAATATGTTTATGCTCAGAACAACATTGTTCTTCCAAACTACGGATCTCAACAGATCGACATTGGTACTCATGTCGATAAGGAGAGTCTTCAGCCTGGTGACCTTGTTTTCTTTGAAGGGAATTACATTCATCCGGGAATCTATGTAGGGAATAACGAATTTATTCATGTGACCGAAACGTACGGTGTTTATATTTCCAATTTAGATGAGAGTAATTATTGGGCACCAAAGTATAAAGAGGCAAGAAGAATAATTGAATAAATATATATACAAAGTCAGGGACTATATGGTTCCTGGCTTCTTTACTATAATGGGTCAAGAGGGGTGAGTGTGATGAAACTAGATTTGAAAAAGATCTTAGAAATAGAGGATCAGTTTTCTCAAAATAGCTATCGAGGAGACGTGCGCTCTGATCAGTCAGTAAAGGTTAAGCAGGGGGTGATCCCTGTGATGATCTCAGCCCCACATACAACTAAACAGATTAGAAATGGCAAAGAGAAGGAAGCAGATGTTTACACAGGTGCATTAGCTTTAATACTCCATGAAATAACTGGATGTCATGTCATACTAAATACTAAATTAGGTGAAGATCCAAATTACATATTAGGTGGCCATTACAAAGAAGTTCTTGGAGAACACTGCTTAAATCATAAAGTTGATTTGGTTATTGATGTACATGGTGCTGCAGCAAATAGAACTTTTGGTGTCGATTTAGGTACGAGTAATGGAAAAACACTTTCCAAACAGAAACGTGATGTTATGATTGATCATTTCCCCAAAGCTAACATAGAAGCAACTGTAAACAAACGTTTTACTGCCTCACATCCTGGGACAATTACTTATCATTCTTCCAATGCATTAAAAATGGAAGCCGTTCAGATCGAAATCAATCGGAAGTATCGGGATCCTAGGAGAGAGCTCGATTTGTTTGTTGGGATGGTTGGATGTTTGAGTGGAATTATTGAAATGATCATAAATGGAAAATAGAAGTGTATCGGGTCACCCTTTGATTCTTAAAACTGATTTATATGATTATGGGTTATAGTAAATGCTCAACAGAACAGTTCCATAGGTTTCATTAACAAAAATGTTACCTATTTCAATTTTGTGTAAAAATGACTTGAAACTAGAAAAAATGACCAGACACCTAGACATAAATTTCCTTTTGTCGTACTCTAATAAAGGGTTTTAAACAATGGGGGATTATTTGTTGTACAAACTATTTAAAATAGGGGCATTATCCATTTTTATTGCAATTTCGTTAGTTGGATGTGGAAAAAATGCACAAGAACTAAGTGGTAAAGAAATAGACCAAAACTCACAGGTATCTGCTAGTGAGGGTACAAGAGATAGCAAAATTAAAGAAAATAGTAATCCTGGTCCAGGGGAAATAGGTCATATTATAAAGGATGATCGAGGAACCGCTGAATTGATAAAGATTGAAGAATTCAACGAAACAATTGAATTGGACCCTGTGATTTTCTCCATTGAAACAATGGAGATCTTTGAACTAACTGAGCTTTCTGAGGAATATGCTAATCAAATGAGTCATTTCACAGATAGAGAGATAGATCCGAAAGAAGGCTTTGTGTTCCTTCAGGTTACTTCCAATTTGGAAAATACTAAAGACCAATATGTGACTTTTGAAGGAATAGACAAAATTGTGACAAACAAAGGTCAGCAAATAGATGGTTGGCAGTCTGATTTTATCGAAGATGCATCTGAACTTAAAGGAGATTTAATGGGGAAAGTTAATGGACCAATGTATGATGGGTTTATTTTAAACGAGAAAGATATCTCTACTTTGAAGTTCTTTACTTCAGATGTGACGGAACAAGATACTTATGACCTAATAGCGAATGGAAAAGAAGTTACTCTAACGTTTGAGCATTGATTAAAATATATACTCTAGCATATTATAATCAATGTTAATAGAAAACTAGGAGACTAATCAAGAGGGATTGGTTTCCTAGTTTTTTTATAGCACGAGGTTATGTTCCTCTCACTAGAATTTGAGAATAGTGAAAATAACAAAGATGAGATCTTGTAATTTGTGGGTTTGAATTTTTTAAATAGGGTACTTAAATTGGGTGGTATGTAATTATTTGTAAAATAAGTGTGCTAAGTAAATGAAAAGGGATAATAAAATCCTACTTACTAGTAAAATAGTTCTAATTAATAGGTCGGTTTATTAGTTCAGATAGACTATTTTCAATTAATTGGCAACCAGGTCACTCTGTCACATAAATCTCATTTATAATCTATTATGGAATAAACGAATACAGATACATACTAGCAAGAACTGAAAAAGGAGCTACTTATGACTAAAAAACGATTCCTACTTACTGGCATCCTTTGTAGTGCATTATTATTAGGAGGTTGTTCTGCGTTGACTAATTCAAATGATGAGACTGGAAAAGAGAAAGAACAAAAAGCAGATAAAAAGACTGAGGAAGAAATGATAGAGGACAAATATTTTGTTTCAGTCCAAGATTATACTGGAGAAGAATATACGCTTGATAACGGTGAGGAAACAGATAAAATAGCTGAAGAAAACCGAGATGAAGTGGAAAAAGCAATTAAGAAGTACTTCAAGGATGAGTACAAAACAGAGGTTAAGGTACATAACATTGTAGGAGCAATAGATGGGGCCACTGTATTTGTAGAATCAGTTGGTAAGCCACATTTTTATTCTTATGCGATTATTCCAATAGATAAAGATAAAAAAGAGGTAGATTCAGAGGGTGTTTGGTCGCAGGATGGACAGATTGATGCTGCTATCCTAAGTGGGTTATATGCCTGGATTTATGAAGAAAAATTTAAGAAACTTGATCAGTATTTAGAAGAAAAAGTGAAAGAGTATCCTATAGTAAGTATTTCTGAAGAAGCTAATCAGAATGGTGCTGGAAATTATCATACAACCCCATATTATAAATTAGTCATATACGGTGGTATTGTGCAAGAAAAACTCTTAGATAAGTATTTGAATAATCCCGATCGCTCAAAGAAAGAGTGGGTGAGTATGATAGAAGGGGAATCAATTAATCCGGCTATGGTTAGCGTTCTTATACAGTTGTATATGGAAGAACCTGATGTTGAGCCAGATAAAGAGATATTCGATGAAATGGTAAGTGATCTGTCTGATATGGACGGTCTACCCGTTGCGAAATATAGTTTTTTGTTACACGATAATACAATTGATAAAACAAATGCGCAGAATAATAAAGAGAACACTCTAGAAAGAAAAGCACCAAATTATATTATTAAGGAATAGGATTTTAATATAATTTGAAAAGGTGGAGGTATACTTGAAAGCTGTTCAGCACAAAAAAATTAATGATGTGGATCTTGTAGAACTGTCAGGTTTTCATGCATATCGGGATCCATCTTTAACAGAACTTTTAAAAGTAAACAATAACATTTACCAAGTTGTTGATCGAATTGACCTCAAGGCGTCAGGTTTAAATGCATTCACTGTTCAAAAGGTCACCGATGACATAGATTCAAACGAGGTAGCAGTAATTTTTGTAGGAACTAATCCAAAAGACATGAAAGACGTATTTACTGATTTACAACTAATTGGTTCTGATGTCCCCCAACAATTAAAAGATGCGACCATCTATTTTGAAAAGATGGAAAAAGAATTTGGCGATATCTCTTACGTAGCTGGCAACTCTCTCGGAGGTGCTCTTGCAAACTCAATCGCTGTAAAAAATCAAGACGTTAAAAGTGTAACATTAAACCCAGCCATTTTACCTGGCGAACTAACCCCCTCTTCAAACTTAAACGTGAACAGTACCAATTACTTTATGGAATATGACCCTTTGACAAACGGAGAGGAAGCTTTGGATCTTGGTGATCGTATACCAGGAAAAGTATATCGGATAGGAGGGGGGACGCCGACAGGATCTCTTCTGTTGGGTGCTAACCATACTGGTTATCTAGAAGGTGATATGAAGGCTCAACAAGTAGAAGTTGGTGAAGAAGGCGATGTGGGTTACGGGTTTATTCGCGTTGGTGCGGATGAACACATTGTCACTAGTATTTGGACAGGAGAGTCCCTTCACGGAGGAAATTCAAGTCGAATTGAATTGAATGCTGATACGATCAATACGCTCTATCAAGGAATCTATGATTTGGTTGGAAGTCGCTTATCCCTTTCTTCAGAATACATGGGGAATTCCGTTAGTATCGTCGAGGACGAGAGAGCGAAATTTGAAGAACGTGTAACAAATTTAAAAGAAACGTTCTCTACGTTTGTGAAGGAACTAACTTCGTCACCTGTCTTAAAAAGTATTACTGCAACAGGGTACCTTGTCGAGTTTGAACTGGATAGTATGAGAACAATGTTAATTATGGCTGAGGATCGTTTTAGAAGCCTGAATGCATTCCTAAATTCTCCTCCAGCAGAAATTGCTGAACATGTTTTTAAGATGAATGTGAGTGTGGAAAGTATTTTTGGAGAAATTCACAAAAAAATTAATGAGATCGAAAGTTCATTTGAAGATCTAGTACAGCATGTCACTTACATAAGAGAAGAGAAACTACCTGAATTATTTGAGGGAGGAACAGATTTTATCTACGATGCTGTGGTTGGGGAATTAGCCTCTCATTATGAAATCATTAACCAAAATAACGGACTATTGTCACAGCAAATCATGAGTTTTGGAACAAGTGTTTCGGAAACCGCAGCTTCCCTTTTTGATCGAGAATTATCTTTAGCTGATTCCATTAAGTCTAAAGTGAATCAGGTTCAAGACATAGGGAAAATATCTAAAGTAGAAAAATCACGTTTACTGAACTCTCGCTATTTACCAAACGGTCTCTCGATTAAAGAAAAGGTATTGGAAGAAGGAACGGAGACATTTATCCAAGCGATTTGGCAGTTAATTATTCCGCCTCTTTCCTCCATCAAGAGTGTCCTTTCTTTATTCAGGAATTCATTGACTCTATTGATTCAAACAATCCGATTCATTAACGTCCAAGCTACATCCTCTCTACCAGCAAAATTGGTAGGTTTATTTAGTAACTTTGATGAACATATTAATGAACTCATTTCCATTACGCTCACGCCATTAGAGCAACTACAAAATATGGTGGAAGGACTTGAAGAAGGAACTCAGCAGTTGTTAACCAATTTCCCAGATCTGATCGATCGCTTCAAGCCTTATATTGATACAGCACTGTTTAACATTAGTAAATATCAAGACGTTCGCTTGTACAATTTAAGTTCGAACACGATCTTAGAAGAAATGATTCTCTTATTCTCAGATATCATCAACCAGCTTTCCCATCAAAAAGCAGTATCAGTGGAAGCCCTTGTCGAAGAGTCAGAACAGGTGGTGGAGAACCTTAAATTGTTTCACTCACAGGTTGAGAGAGGGACGATTTTTTAACAGGGGGAATCGCTGGAATCGTTGGGGACGGTTCTCATGATGCAATCTATATTTAGAAGGAACAATGATTATTCAATAGTTATTGTTCTTTTTATTTATGGTATTGAATCAACAGAACCGTCCCAGCGATGCCAACAATCCAAAAAAGGGGATGCAGATGAACAAACAAACTATAAAAAACAATCGCAGTAAAATAATGTGGAGTTTCATTAATGTTGCTTTAATTGCTAGTTATATTGTATTAATGTTCGATTCGAACACTCATAATAATCTTTTAGCTACATGCCTCTTCACGACGTACTGGTTTATTCGAATTCTACGTTATGGATTGAACGAACGGGCAGAGGGGAATCAGAAACGTGCTTTATATCATTTGGGGCTGGCCATTATCGTCGGTATGGCTATCGTTGTGGTAGGAGTGATTTATTTGTTTGGGCTGTAGGTGAAACAGCATAGATTGTTGTGCTATGCTGTTTTATGAGAACTGCCTAATTGGTTCCGAAACTATTCAATGGGAATTAATTTTACTTTTGCGCGTGTTTCAATTAAGTCCCCGTTAAAGGTATAGAAAACATAATCACCATCACCTACCCCGTCTCCTAGAATCGTGTTAACGGTGGTACTTCCGTCTGAATCCATCACAAAGAAGTTTGATCCATCACCCACATTAGTAACCTGATAACGCCCTTCTGGGACATCTTTACCTACAACATACTGCCCTGCAATAAGAGTGATTGGCTCTTCTTTTTTTTGTGTAATCACATTCTCGATATCTTTAAGAATACTCTCTTTAGATTTAATCGTTTCATTTACTTGATTTAGTTCTTTTTTATTCGTGTCCAGGTCGCTAGTGATGCTATCTAATTCCTTTTTTGTTTCTTTAAGATTGTTTGATAGGGTGTCAATTTCTTTAGTGAGTTCGTCTTTATCCTTTTGTAGTGCAGCTAATTTAGAGGATTCAGCTTCTCGTTCTTTTTGTACAGTTTCCAGTTCATCTTTCTCAGATGTAATGGTATCATCTGATGTTTTCACTTTTTTGCTTAAGCTTTCTAACTTGCTTTCAGTTTCATTAATCTTATTTTGAAGATCCTCATAACGCTCCTTAGCAGATTTTGTTTTTTCGTGATTACTTAGTTCTTCATTAATAGACACTAATTTGGTTTCTGCTGACTCGATTTCTTCCGTAAGTTCTTTATACTCTTTACTGGCATCTTCTTCTATATTTCTATTCAATCCGAACATAACACCAAATAAAGAACTCACCATTATACACAGTAGAAAGGCTAAAGCGATCCCACCCTTTTTAATAAACTGATAAAAACGTTTAAGATACTTTTCCACTACAATTGGTTGTTTTTCCCTCCAAATGGATATTGACCAATAAATCAAAGCGGATAGGATGATTAGTAAGAAAGATGAAACCCAAACTCCTGGGCTAGTAGATAGAATAAGACTGGGTATTGCTGCTAATAATGCAATAACTGCTGACCAAAGAAATTTCTTTGCGTTTTTGTTTTTCGTAAAATACAACACAATTCCAATAATAAATAGGATTGGAGTGGAAAGTAACGCTATTAAGAAAGGAATAATGAAGAATCCCACGAAACCACCTCCTTAAATGATTAGTGATGTTCTAGGACAGTTCTAATGAAAAACCCAATCGGATTGATAATTAACATCTGCTTAAGAGCTATGTTAATCATATGAATGAGTTAAGTATTTATTCGTAGCGCCGACGTGGCCTGATGGAATCAATGAACGGTTCTCTTGATTGGCGGAAATAGGGGAGAACCACCAAGGACAACAAATTAATCGACTCGTGGCATTTGTGATTACTAGTAAACACTTAAACATCGTATTCGTAAGTCAAACAATCCCCCTCATAAAAAAAGTACCTCTTCCTATAAGGAAAAGGTACTTCTACACATTTATTCCGCTTTCTCAATAACCATATTCAACGTTTCTTCGATTGCCTTCAGCTCTTCCATTGCCTTTTCTTTTTCATCGGATTTAACCGCTTCAAGATAAGACTGAGCATGGGCAGAAAGAGTATTGTAAGCTTCTTCACCTTCCATGCGCTTGATGTCGCTTGAAATCATATCGATGAAGAGAGCACCTTCTAGAGCAGTAATCGTGGATTTATCTTCTCCCCATTCTTCTTCGCTTTCTTCATATTCATGAAGGGCTACTTTTGAGAAGCCACGAATAAACGCATGGTTAACAGCTTCTGGGTCGATCTCTGCTACATCGTTTTCAAGACTAAAGTTCTTCTCGATTAGTGCTGCATCTTCTTCAGCGTGGTTCGTAATGTAATTTGAAATCGATTGATAGAATGCCCATCCTTCTGCTTGTTCAACACGAGCGTGTTCAGGATCTTCTTTTGCTTCCTTCGCCGCTTTTGTGGCATACCCTTCAGGAAGAGCGCCAGTTGCAAGGTAGAACGTCTTCATCAACGTCTTATCGACCATTTGGGTTGCGAGTACAAACTGAAGGTTATCATCGTTTTCTACAGCGGTTTGCATGTCACTGAAACCACCGTCGATTTGAGAAACCATCGATGTATCGTATGCAGCATCGCGTTTTTCGACCGTTCCTTTTAACACTTCATAGTATTCTTTTGCTTCTTCAATTTCTTTGTTCACTTCTTCTGTATTGCCCCAGTTTTCCTTAACTTCATTAAACTCATGCTTTACCGTTAAATAGAAAACCTTTTGCATCAGCTTATCGTAAATTTGTTTCACAACTTCGCCATCTAGGTCACCAGATTTTCCAGCTTCTAGAGCAGAAGAGATCTGTTGATCCATTTCACCTTCTCTTTGCTCAACAAGAGGTTTTAAATCGCTATTATAAAGATCAATCACAGCTTGATAGTCTACCTCTTCACCTTCGGAAGCTTTCTCTAGTTCGGCTTTTCCTTCTTCAAATGAAGAAATGAAATCAGCATCTTCTTCCTTTTCTTCTCCATTCTCTTCATCCGCTTTTTCTGTGCTATTCTGTTCTGATTTTTCATCAGAAGCACTTTCATTGGAAGAATTACCATTTGATTGTCCACAAGCAGCTAGAACAAGTCCTAGAGCAAGAAATAAATATAAGATCTTATGTTTCAACACGTTTTGTTTCCCCCTATTTTCTATGTAGTAATCGTTATCATTTCATCATTAGCATATAGAGAATGATTCTCATTGTCAAACGGAAAATGAGAATCGGTGGGGAATAGTAGGGACGGTTCGTGTGATTCATTATAAGGAGAAGACTAGAAATAACAGTCAAAGAACAAAGATCAATCTTTCATATTTAGCGAGCGATTCAGCTTTTTTGGGGAAGAGGATCGAAAAGTTCTTAATAACTTAAAAAGATAGCAAATGCCCAGTTAAACAAACGTTTGATTAACTGGGCATAAACAGATATATCATAATATCTCCATACAGATGAAGGGAATTTTATAAGATGAAAGAATAAGTTAATGAAATAGAAATAATCAGGAGGTGAGCTCCCCATTGAACTAAATCTTAAGCTCATAAAAAATCTTATCTAAGTACTATGACTTCGTTTCCTCCAATCCCTAACTCCGTTTTGCAAAAGCCGAACCTACCACTCATTAACTTATTTTCATTCCAAATTTTAATCTCATTTTCATCTACTAGATTGATATCCAAGCCGTCTCTTCTGACAATCATCTCATCCTCGCGTTACCTAACTCTATCTCAATCGTCCCCGTTAATTTGAGAAGTATACAAATCCTATATGCTCTGACAATCAATTCAGAAATTCCACCTCGACAAATCGAATAGGGAGAGTAATCATGCCACGAGAAGCAAGAAAAAGAAGCAAAACATCGATTTATCACGTCATTTTTAGAGGAGCCAATCGCCAAGAAATTTTTCATGATGATCATGATCGGATTCGATTTCTTAACGCGCTTGAAAAATACGCCCTGTTGTACGAAATGAAATGCTATGCCTGGTGCCTTATGAACAATCATATCCATCTTCTATTAAAGGAAGGAAACGAAGAAATTTCTCTTACGTTAAAACGCCTCGCCATAAGCTTTGTCCAAACCTATCATTTTAAATATCGTACATCTGGACATCTCTTCGAAGATCGGTTTAAAAGTGAAAATGTGGAGACAGTCAAATACCTTCTTACCGTGGTGCGCTACATCCACCAAAATCCACTGAAAGCGCGGATGGTTAGGAGTGTAGATGATTGGCCATGGAGCAGTTGTACGGAATATTATCGGGGTTATTCCAAAACGAAATGGCTAGATTGTGATTATATCCTGAAATTCTATGGTCATGATCGCCGTTTAGCTATTGGCCAATTTAGGGAGTTTAATGAACGAATCACTGATGATTGTTGTTTAGAAGATGTAAACGATGAAATAAGAAGATTGACCGATGATGAAGCGAGAGTTCTCATAAAAAGAAGTCTTGGTGTAGTGGAAATCGCTCAAGTAAAGAGCCTTCCTAAAGAGAGAAGAGATCCCTTGATAAGAGAGTTAAAACGAATCAAAGGGATATCGCAACGGCAGATGGCAAGAATATTAGGTGTTTCGCAGTCATTGATTTTTAGGGCGTGAATCGGGAGAACCGTCCCACCGATTCTTAGTGCTTTAGTTGGTGATTTAAAACCGAAAGCTCCCAAGGGATAGGCCTTTCCTCCACTTTTCGCATAGAACTGCAGGGAATAACTGACATCTCTAGAATCGGATACTTTATGAACGTTATACAAAATCATAAAGGAGCTGAGAAAGCTTGAAAAAGAAAATTTTCACCTTAACACTTTCTGCCGTTATTGCTAGCACTACAATTGCAGGCGTCCCTTCATTAGCACAAGGAAATGGTCCGGATGTGAACGGAAAAGAAACGGTTCAAACAGCGATGTTAACGACTTATGAAGAGATGTCTAACTTTCTAGTGAAAGAGAATCAAAAACAAGAGAATATGGATCTGGAGGTTATCGGAAAGACGACCAAGGAGCGCGATATCTATCTAGTCAAATACATAACGAATCCAGAAAATCCTACGATTCTATTTCTCACACAGCAGCATGGGAACGAAGCGCTCACGACAGAAGGGGCGCTAGATTATATTCGTCACCTTGGTTCAAATAGTCAGGGTAATCAAGAACTGCTTGAGAATGTGAATATTTTAATACTCCCAATGTACAATGCGGATGGTGCGATGGGAGATGTGAATTTTGAGCTTGCAAATTATTTAGCTAGTGGGCGCAATTTAACGAGGTATAATGCCGATAGACTCGATCTTAATCGCGATCATGTGAATAAAGTAGCTCCTGAAACAAAGGCTTTACACGAAAATGTGCTATCGAAGTATAACATTGATTATATGATCGATTTCCATCACCAGGGCACGCAAGAAGAGTATGATGGAAAGCCAACATCAGGATCGCTTTTAACGCCGCAAAGTTCTGAGGTCACACAAGAAGTAAAAGAACAATCAAAACAATTAGCGACTGTTCTCTACCAGGGACTAGAGTCAAAGGGATGGTCTCATGTATTCAAGTATGATGAGCCAACCCAAAATCCAAATGTGGCTTCGAATGCCATGGCTCTCCAATATGATATTCCCGTCATACTATTTGAAATGAGAGGGATGGCAGACGGAAACTATGAGCCATACGTCCTTGGACAGAAATCAAATGGGTACCTCATAAAACAGGCTTTTCTTGCGATGAGCACAACGGCCGAGGCGATTGCAGATCGTTCTATTAATCAGGCAGATCCGGCGGTTTATGATCATTTGCCGGAGCAGATTTATAACTACTAGGTATTGATAAGTATTCTATATTATCCTAACTCATTTTGAATGAGATATAAAAACTGTATAGATGTCTAAAAATAATTAGTAAGGTATTTGAATAAAAAGAAAAACAGGTAAGCTTCTCTTATTACTGAGTAGCTTACCTGTTTTCTGTATTCTAAAGAAATAAATAAGCTATGTTATTAAGGTAACTTGAATTTTTATACAATAGAGGGATTTTGTTCTTAATAAAGAACTATAGTTTTAAGTATATTTACAAAAATCAATTATAAAAGTTTTTTTAGAATGCTCATAGGGAGGATGCAATGGTGAGTAACGAATTAACTCTTAATCAAGCGTTTCAGCTTGCTAGTTATGGGGTTTCGCTATATGAATGTATAGACAAAGAGGATTACAAATTAGTTTACTTTAATAACATTTCAAAAGGGATCTGGGGGTTTTCAGAAACTAGTATTAACCAAATAGTCAGCTTAAACAATGATACATCTGAACAAATGAAAGAATTTTTTAGAAATAGATCTTCGCTTTTAAATGAAGAAAGTAAAGTGGAAATGAAAAGTTTGATAGTAGGTGAAGAGGGTTCGGAGTTAGAAATCTATTCATCAAAAATCGTCTATAACAAAAGGGATTATATGCTTGAATTAATTAAGCGTACAAATCCAAGAAGGAAAGCTTTAAATCAAGAAGAAGACATGGAAGCTTTTTTATATGATAAGCAGCTTAACCTACCGAAAAGTTTTATCTTTATGGATCGCTTAAAGCATGCTCTTTCTCAAGTTACTCGTTCGAATTTCATGGTAACAGTCATTATGATTAGTATGAGCGAATTAGATGAGGTAGAAATAAATTATGGAAAAATCATTATGAGCGAATTAATAATGATTTTGTCTAATAAGTTACAATCAATTCTTCGGCAAGGGGATACGACATCTAAATTTAGTGATCATAAGTTTGGCGTTATATTATCCAATACTACGATAAGTGAAGTAAATATGATAAATAAGAGAATTATAGATACTCTATCAAAACCAATCCAAATTGACGAATATGAGTTCATGTTTAACGTGAGGACAGGGATCGCTACTTTTACCAAAGGTAGCAATAAGAATGCTCGTGAATTGGTCAGAGAGGCTAAAAATAATATACAAAAAATAAAAAACATAAGTAGTCATGAATATTTAAGAGAGAATGAAGCAGAGTTTTCAATCCTTTTAAAAAGAGCCATGGATGCAGAAGCGCTTGAAGTATATTATCAACCGCAATATCACCTTTCAAGTGGAAAAGTTGTTTCGGCTGAAGCCTTACTTCGGTGGCGTCATCCAGAAATAGGGTATATCTCTCCAGTTGATTTTATTCCTCTGGCGGAAGAAGTAGGGCTCATTAATAAACTTGGATTTTATGTAATTGAGAAGGTTGCAAATGACATAAGGTACCTAACTAAAGATAACCTGCAAGTTAAGATTGGAATCAATCTTTCAGTTAGACAGCTGTTATTGAAAGATAAATTCATTAAAAAAGTAAAACTGCTACTAAACGATATCGAGGTGAAGTTAATTGAATTCGAAATTACAGAGAGTTTAATTGGAGAAGATAGTCTCATCAACTATATTCAGGAATTAAAAGAATTAGGTTATTCAATAGCTTTAGATGATTTTGGATCAGAGCGATCGAATCTTGCTCGAGTATCAGTCCTACCGCTCGATGTCATTAAATTAGATAACAGCTTTATGTTAAATATTGAATCAGATGCTAAAAAACGAATAATCGTAACGTCTATTATTCACATGGCACATCAGTTGGGTTTAAAAGTTGTGGTTGAGGGAGTAGAGAATAAGAATCAATTTGATAAAGTTGCACATATGAAGGCAGATATCATTCAAGGGAATTTTATTTCAACCCCTGTGGGGATTACTTCATTACGAAATAAACTAAAAGAGCAGGAGAAAATAAATGAAAACTAATTTTGAAATTTATGATGTGATTAGTTACATAGTTCCTGGAGCAATCGCTTTTATTATCTCTTTAAAGTTGTTTAGTGACTTAAACTACAGTCTAAATATTATGGCCATCATGGAATCAGAGAAAGTAGGTAATAGTATAGTAGCTTTAATTTATTTTTTGTTTGTAAGCTTCTTATTAGGGCAGATTTTACAGATTGTTAGTACAATATTAGAAAAGAAGTTCACAAAGAGAATAGATTATTATGATGAATTAAAGAAAAACGATAACTTAAGAAAATGGGTCAAGGAAGCAACACTAAAAAAATTCGCTTACTATAAAGGTTTTGATATTGATACCCTAGCTTTTTTTAAAAGCAGAACGGAAGGGGTAGTTTGTGAACATAAAGAAGATGCTGAAAAAGTCCTTCAATTATTCTCACTTTATAAATCTGACATTGCTCAGAGCAACCTAGCATCAAAAATAGATATTTTTAATAGACAATACAGTTTCTATAGAAGTTTAATGATCGTGTCAGGGTTTACTGCAATTATTTCCTTAATTCTATTGATATTGAGAATAGACGTAGTGATCTTTGATTGGTTTTTGATCCTAGGAGGTTCCATAGTTCTCTTTTTTATTTTTCAAAATGGTTATAAAACTTACTCCCGAATCTATGTGAAATCAGTGTATGAAAACTTCATATTATCGGTATTGCGTTCTTCCCAAACAAAGTGTAAAGAAGAGGAAGACAATCTTACTCCAGTAGGAAGTGAAGGTGGTAGTGCAGAAAGTCAATCATCTCGAGAATAGCTGGAAAGTTCATCTGTTTTTCAATTTCAAATTGGTTTAGTTAAATATTCTATGGATGTGTACACAAAATTTCTTTCTTGCAATATTAAAGAAAGTAGAAGTATTAGTCCGATCCCTAATATATATTAAAAGGCTATTTCACCGGGTGTGGTGAAATAGCCTTTTAAATAATAGATAAGTTGGTTACTCAAACAGCGACGCAAAGGAAAACGGAGCTATGGTAAGGATTTCACCCTCACTCTCGATTGACCATGTTTGCTTATTACCTGTGATATACAAGAGAGAACCAATCATGACTTGTTCCTCTAAGTAATAATCATATAATGCATTTAACTTTCCTTGTTTCTCTTTCAGTATTTGCAGAAAGGCTGGAGGAAACAAATCAGACTCTTCACTTGTAAGCTCCTTATTTGCAAGTAATTTATCGATCACTTTTTCGAAAAGAGGCTCTTTAATTGAAAATGGTTCATGATTTACTTTTACATCGCTTAGATCCATAAGTTCGCTGAGCGCCTTTTCATTGTTTTCAGGGAATAACTTAACAATGCGGTTATCATATAAAGATTGTTGAACAGTGTAAGGGTCGTTACAGAACAAAGAAGTTGTCAGCATCGCCGAATCAGTAGCAATCTGACATCGAATCACACGAGGTGTATTCGTTAACTTCATAAGAAACTTTTCAAATGCTTCATCAACACTCTCTTCATTTTCATCGATCGTTAATAACCCTTTAGAGAGCAATCCATTTGTGGCACTATCTAAACGGGTTTCTAGTTCTTGGTCAGAAATATCTTCGAAAACCTCGTCTTTTATCGACGCTGCCGCTTGGACACCGTCTATTAAAAGTAATGATAATATGTATTCTTCAGCAGATAGAGTATAAGACATATTTGATTAATCCTTTCGATTTTCAGTTTTACTTCGAACCAGCAATTTTACCAAATATAATAAAGAAAATGATAGCTAGTACGAATAATAAAATAGCGTATAAAATTAGTAAGATTCTAGCTGCAAACCAATTAAACTTACTATAAAGTCTATTAGCTACAAATTCAGTTATGCCAAATATAGGGAATGACAGCACCATTAAAAAATCCAAGTCATGAACTACCCAACGATATAATCCATGACCTGCAGATTTACTTATTAGATATAGAAAAGAAAATAATAGATTAAAGGTTAAAGCCATTCCGATAACACCGCACGCTATTGCAAGAAACTCCATCAAGTTTATAACATCCTTTATTGTGTTAGTTGATTAATTTTATATCCACCCGAATAACTTATCTGTTGATTCATTCAATGTATCTTTAACACTCTCTAATGCATCTTTTGCAGACTCTTTGACTTTATACGTTACTTTACCAATCTCTTCGCCTGCATTACTTGCCCATTTTTTTGTGTATTTGGAAGCCCATTCGCCAACCGCACCACCTATTGCACTACCAACAACTGCACCAGCTGCTGCTCCAAATGGTGCGAAGGGGCCAGAAAGGGCACCTCCTACAATGGCTCCTACATAGGCTCCTGTCGTCGCTCCGGCGACACTACCAGCAACTTTATTTAATTCCTCCCCAACAATCCGTCCATTTGCTTCATATTGTTCTGGACCACTGAGGTTTTCTCCATTTTCCCATCTGTCAAAAATGTTCTTAACGGATGTACCCATTCCAATTACAACCGCAGCAACACCCGAAGTTCTTGCTGCAACTTTTTTAAAAGCTCCTTTTGAAATAACCATTTCTCTAGAGGAGTGTTTAATGAGCTTATTCTTAACATTTTCATGAAGAGGGCGATTTCCAGTTGTTAGTTTTATAAGAGAACTTTTTGCTTTTGTTAATTGTGTACGATTATCTACAAATTTGCCAGGGCCAGAGAAATTTTTCTTTGAATATTTTAAGTTTTTTTCTTTTATATGATTATCTTTTATTAATTTATTTACTTTTTGGATGGACCTTTTTGTCCACTCTGGACCAGTTCTTCCTTTCAGAAAATGAAGGACTTTCCGATCGTATTTAAAAGCATAATGGTTCTTTTTCTTAGTATATTCAATCCGGAGTATACCAGATTTATGTGAAGCCGTCATAATGGCTAGTGGCGCGATGGAACCAATTGCTCCATCTAACAATGCATTCAACAACGAGTCATCTTCGTTTGGTTTTGTTGTTGATTTTATATTTTTACTTTCTTCGTAATCTAGTAATAAATCTAATGCACGATTACTAGTTGAATTTTCATTGTTTATACTTCCTTGCACACTAGTAGCTATTCCACCTGGTGATTGCACCGCTTGATTTAATTTCTGAAAAAGGAAGCCGGGCTGGTAACCTTCCACACTGATCTGATTACTCTGAAACATGGAGTTGATTTGCTCGACGTAACCAGAAGCATCATTAGCACGATCGACTACACCGTCTAAATTTTTTACCTGTTGGCGGTCGTACTGATGTAATTGTTCTAGTGTTTGATCCATTTTTTCATCTGCGCTGTTTAATTGATCCATCACACTGCTATCTTGCAAAGTCGGAATCATAATAATATCATTTACTGAGTTAATGATTGTATTTGCTTCATTTGATAGTTCAGTTGTCATTGTTTTGATCTTTTTCAAACTATGGTCTAAATCATTTTTAAGAAAGTCCTCCCGAATCGTTGCCGTATTAGAGGATTCGAAAGCTTTTAATTCATTCTTCATGTTATGTAAAGCATTTCTATATTCGTCTAAAGTCGATTGATAATACTTTAGAAATGGTATATGACAATCTTGATAAAATGAGCGAATGGCCTGCCCGCCCTTACCTTTTAAAGCCTCTTCTAACTGAATAAATTCCATTACAGCAGAATCTATTTTTTTTATATCACTTTCTTGGGAGTCCAATTGTTTAAGAGTCAATTCAATACAAGAGAGAAAAGAATCTACCTCCAATGTTTTCATCGCAATATCGCCACCTTATTAGACAAAATAACTCTTTTATATAATAACATAATCTTAAGGTAATTAAGGTAATCTTTGGGAGTGGGTTAAATGGCTATTTGCTAGGAAAGTTTTTGTGGCTTACCCAGGACAAGAGGGGTGATGTGCCTTTATAGCATGATTTGTCTGTTTTTTCATTCTTGGTGAGCAAGTGATTGAGTTATATTCCAACCCCAAAGAGTAAGTAGAAGTTGAAAAAAAGAATGTAAAATAAGGGTGTTTATTATCTGAATGTTCAGTACAATAAAACCAACAAACAGCTTCAAACGGGGAGGAAACAAAGTGAGTTCTGATTTACTGCCTAAACTCCAGAAACTTTGTGAGAATACTGAAGCCTGGGGAGTTTCCGCTCAGGAGGTAGCTGATCGATTAAAGCTCCATCGTAGTAATGTTAATGTAAGCAGACAGCTCAGTAGACTTGCTGAATCAGGGTTAGTGGAAAGAAAAGAAGGTAGACCTGTATTATTCAGGAATGCCACTTATGAAACGTTAGAAAAGGTGATTGGGGTCACGGGTGATTATCACACTGCGCTTCAAGCCTTATCTGCGAACCCATTAGTTCACTCAGTAAATGCAGCAAAGAATGTCCTTGATGAATTACTTGAAGCTCATAAGGATTATTTACCACAATTTCAATCACCGCTTCCGTTTTTAAGATAGGCTTCCGTTTTAAATCATAAAGAATTATAGATTGATTATTCTAAATATTTACGTTTAAGTCAACTAACAGGGAGGAATTGTTAATAGAGAAAGAAATAGGTATAAAGGGGCTGTTCTAATGGCACGATTACAAGAAAAAGTCGTAATTGTTACTGGTGGAAGCGGAGAAATTGGTAAAGAAGCCGCGCGTTTGTTTCTAAAAGAGGGGGCAAAAGTCACCCTCGTAGATATTAATGAAGAAGCTCTTCAACAAACGCGGAGTGAATTAGAATCTTTTGGTGAGATCATATCTGTTAAAGCAGATGTTTCAAAAGAATCTGATGTACAAAATTATGTTCAAGAAACGATGGATCGATTTGGGAAAATTGATGTTTTCTTTAACAATGCAGGTATTGAGGGGAAAGTAGCACCTATTATTGAACAAAAAGTGGAGGATTTTGAAAAAGTCTTATCTGTGAATGTCATTGGTGTTTTTCTAGGATTAAAACATGTGCTACCTGTTATGACTGAACAGAACAGCGGTAGTATCATTAATACATCGTCAGTAGCTGGTTTGATGGGGAGCCCAGGAGTGTCTCCTTATGTGACATCAAAGCACGGCGTTATTGGATTAACCAAGACAGCTGCGCTTGAGGCTGCTGGATATCAGGTGCGTGTAAACTCCATACACCCTTCTCCAGTAGAAGGACGTATGATGACCTCACTTGAAGAAGGCATGAACCCAGGAAAAGGGGAAGAGGTGCATAAGCAGCAAACTGCTGCGATTCCTTTACAGCGTTATGGTGAAACGAAAGATATCGCTAATCTTGTTTTATTTCTTGCATCAGACGAAAGTAAATTCATTACAGGAAGTCAGTATAGAGTTGATGGAGGTATAGGGGCAAGCTAAAGTCCGTAAACGGTGAAAAAGTCGTATCTTATTAAAATGAATTTTGAAGATAAAAAGTGTCTTCATACAAGGGGCGAGCCTAAGAAACAATTCTATAGGCTCGTTTTCTTTCGTTATATTGAAGTGAGAACGATAAGGAGATGAAAATGGACAAAGAGACTGTAAGAAACAATCGCAAAAAAGTTGTGTTTAGATTCATTTATATTGCTTTAATGGGGTGTTTTCTTGTATTGCTTTTCGATTCGGAATCGAGTAATGATCTATTAGGTTGGGCATTCTTCACGATGTCCTGGTCTATTAAAACCCTACATTTTGGAATAAAGGAACGAGCAGATGGGAATCACAATCGTGCTTTATTTCAATTTGTGATGTCCTTTATCGGTGGGCTAATCATTGTTGCAGTAGGTGTGATTTACTTGTTTGATTTGTAGGTTAATAGAAGTATAGATTGTTTTATTCAGTTCCATTTCCAGGTGCTCCGGAAAAAGCCTTAACAACAATTGACCTTACTCAAATAGCGACTTAAACGAAAACGGAGCTATCGAAAGGAACTTCCCATCACCTTCGATCGACCATGATTGATCATAACCAGTAATATACAAAAGAGAATTCACCGTGCCTTGTTCCTCTTGGTTATAATCATATAACGCATTTAACTTTCCTTGTTTTTCTTTCAGTACTTTCAGAAAGGCTGGAGGAAACAGGTCTGTCTCTTTACTTGAAAGTTTCCTATTTCCCAGTAATTTATTAATCACTTTTTCGAAATGGCGCTCTTTAATTGAAAAAGGTTCATGTTCTATTTTGATATCGCTAAGGTCCATGAGCTGGCTGAGTGCCTTTTCATTGTTCTCAGTAAATAATTTAACAACACGATTATCATCTAAAGACTGTTGGAAAATGTAATGATCGTTACAGAACAAAGAAGTTGCTAACATCGCTGAATCAGTAGCAATCTGACATCGAATTACACGAGATGCATTCGTTATCTTCTTCACAAAGGATTCAAATTGCTCATCAATGTGTTGATTGATCGATCATAACCCTCTTGAAAGCAGTCCGTTTGTAGCGCTATCTAAACGATTTTCTAAGTCTCGATCAGAAATATTTTCAAAAACATCATCTTTGATGGATGCTGCGATCTGGTCACCGTCCATTAAAAGTAATGATAATATGTATTCTTCCATAGATAGAGTATAAGACATGTTGGGGTAATCCTTTCGTTTGTTAGTGTTAGCTACTATAATAAGTCAAACAAAATAAAAAACAAGATTGCTAGTATAAACAATAACATGGCATATAAGATGAGAAGCATCCTAGCTATAAACCAGTTGAATTTTTCATAACAGCGACTTGCTGCATATTGTGTTAGTCCCAATAATGGAAATGAGAGAATAACCAAAAGCCCAAGCTCATCGTGGGAAGCCCAACGGTAAAACCAACTACCAGCGATTTTGCTAATCAAATATAAGAAAGCAAAAAATAAATTAATCATTAAAAACATACCAGTCATGCCGCAGAAAATCGCGATATACTCCATCATTCTATTAACAACATCCTTTGCATCTTCGAAAGTGTAGTTTACAAAAACAAGAGTTTGGAAGATTTCTCTGTTGATTATACATTAAATTTTCCCATTAAGGCTAAGTGAACAGAGCTAAATGAGTGCGCTCAAATATTGTATCAAAGTCTCTAATAAGTGAGGTTTCTCTTTATCACCCTACCTTTCGTTAACAATCTGCTTGACGACCTGCGTAGACAATCGAAGTGGTATTCTCTACTAAAGATAAATAAAATGGAGAACAAATTGAATTCGCCAGTCTTGTATAAGAAAACATCATTGAACAAGTTAAACAAACGTTTGATTAAACTGCTTTTTAAACTAGCCTTTCTACTCATATTCAAAAAATCCAGGAAAACAATGAAGTGAACCACTCTAAGTCTACCGTTCACTGTTCCTATCTTCCTCTCTTCTAATCGGAAGGTCCCTTGTACCGTTGTTAAAGAGTGAATGCATTGAGAAAACACCCCTCGACGTGTCTGACTACCTTTAAAAGATAGTCAGAGAGATAATGTAACATGATTGTTGAAGACAATTTTTGTTCATGCAAAAATACTTATAAACATAAATGTCAGATAAATTAACATTTTCAAAAGTAGTCTTTTGGGGTTCTGAAAAAAGAAAGGGGAAGTTGGAATGGATTCGATGTTTCTGATGAATAGTCTTTGGGTGATGGTTTCAGCAGTACTTGTTATTTTGATGCTAGGTGGCTTCATTTTACTTGAAGCAGGATCAACCCGAATGAAAAATGCTGGCCATATTGCTGGTAAGACGATCTTCACGTTTGGGATTGCCTCATTGGTGTTTTGGGCAGTTGGATATGGATTAATTTTCGGTGAAGGAAATGCGTTCTTCGGTTTAACGGACTTTTTCTATTCAGGTTATGAAATTGAGGGGTTAGGACTTTCGGCACCAGTATTCTTCTTATTCCAGCTAGCGTTCGCAGGGATATCCTTAACGATTGCATTTGGAGGCTTTGCCGAACGCGCGAAGCTAACAGCGTATATTCTGTTTGCGGTATTATTTTCAGTTCTCGTTTATCCTGTGATTGCCCACTGGATTTGGGGCGGTGGCTGGTTAGCTGAGCACGGAAAGCAGGACTTTGCTGGTTCCACGGTTGTACACTTAACAGGTGCAATGGGCGCATTTGCCGCAACGATTCTTTTAAAGCCTCGTATTGGAAAATACAATAAAGATGGTTCTCCAAACAACATTGCTGGACATAACCAGGTATTCACGGCGCTTGGTGTGCTCGTTTTATGGGTCGGTTGGTTCGGGTTTAATGCAGGTAGTACGTTATCCGCTGACGCTGCATTCTTTGGTTTTGTTGCCATGAATACAAACTTAGCAGCAGGTGCAGGAGCCGTTGCCGCTTTAATTGTGGCGTGGGCCGTAACTGGAAAAGCGGATGTGCCAACGATGTTGAACGGTGCGTTAGCAGGATTAGTTGCCATTACAGCATCCTGTGCTTTCGTAGACACGTGGGGAGCGGTAGTCATTGGTTTAGTTGCTGGGTTTATCGTATTCTACAGCATGAGATTCTTTGAAAAACGGAAAATTGATGATCCAATTTTTGCTCTATCTGTTCACGGTGTAGCAGGCGTTTGGGGCACGTTATCAACTGGCTTATTTGCAACACCAGAACTTGCGACGGTTGGTCAACCAGGGCTTTTCTACGGTGGTGGTTTCGGTCAGCTAGGTGTTCAAGCGCTTGGCGTTGGGGCAAGTGGTGCCTATGCCTTTGTTGTCTCGTTTATCCTTCTCGTCATCATTAAGAAAGTGCTTAACGGTTTACGTGTCACCGAAGAAGAAGAGATTATCGGTCTTGATCTTAGTGAGCACGGTAGCTATGGCTATCCAGAGTTTTTGCATACGGGCAACGATTCAGGCCAACAGAGCAGCTCGAAATCAGGTTGAACGATTAATTGAGAGATAAAGGGGCTGTCAGTATGGAAGATGGTTTCGACAATTATGAAAATCTAAGAAACATGAGAGAGCAACAAATCAAGCATGTTGCCACAAACCATATTGAACTAAATCAATTCCATGATCAGCTGATGACTCAAGTCGTTCATCTTGCAATCGAGAAAGTGAAAAAAGAGTGGGGGCCACCTCCCTCTCCTTTTTCATTTTTTTTAATGGGAAGCGGTGGGCGGTTTGAACAGTCGTTATGGAGTGATCAGGATCATGGCATTGTTTATAAGAAGACGAGCGATGAGGCGCAGAACTATTTTCTTAACCTTGGAAAAGAAATTTCCGATGGCCTCCATACGGTTGGATATGAATATTGTGATGGAAATGTGATGGCGTCTAATCCACTGTGGTGTAAATCTGTTGAAGCGTGGAAAGGACAGCTTGAAAATTGGATGGAGGATGAAAGTTTCGATGCGATCCGTCATTTATTGATTTTTATTGATGCACGAGTGTTGGTAGGGAGTGAATCATTTATTGAAGCGTTAAAAGAAGTGATTCACTTAAAAATCGAAGAGGCGCCATACTTATTAAAAAGGATGTTAAAAAATACGATGCGCCTGCAAAAGGGAATTGGGGTATTTGGCCAAATTCTTGTAGAAACGCACGGGTCGCATACGGGAGAAATCAACTTAAAACAGACGGCTTTATTTCCTTATGTCAATGCAGTAAGACTTCTTGCGTTGAAGGAGAAAATGATGAACACGTCTACGTTATCAAGACTTGGTGCTTTATCAGACCATACGATTGGTCGCTCAAATCGGAAGCATTATGAAGAGGAATTTAGGCAACTTTTACAGTTCCGGCTTACATATGGGGGAAATGAAAATTATGAAGCCGTTCATTATGTGAAGATTGATGCCCTTCCTAAAGAACAGAAGAAAGAGCTAAAGGATAGGATGAAACAAGGCATTGAGCTTTACCACGACACCACAAAGTACTTCGAAAAGGGTGTTCCTAAATGAAGATGAATCAAATGGTTCAATATTTAAAGCAGCTTACTGGAAAGGTCAATACGAGCATGTACGCCTCGATTCAAGACCAATCCAACCCTCACCATATTTCCATGCTGAGACAGATGCAGAAAGAAATTAAAATGAAGAACACATTGGAAGTGCCTTTAAATCGATTACGAGTGGTCGTGTTTGATTTGGAAACAACCGGTTTTTATCCGAATAAAGGAGATGCGATTCTATCGATTGGAGCAGTAAAAGTTACTGGTGAAACAATTGAACAGGAAACATTCTACTCCCTGGTTCAGTCTAACACAGCCCCTTCTGAAGAGGTGACAGAATTGACGGGAATTAAAGTGGAGGATTTGGAAGACGCTCCCCCCCTCTCAGAAGTGCTGGCTCAATTTTATAAATTTATAAAAGGGCACACGTTAGTGGCGCATCACGCAAAACATGAACAGGCCTTTATGCAGCATGCCACCTGGAGTTTAATGCGTGCTAATTTCGATCATCGCATTGTGGACACTTCTTTTCTTATCAGAATTGCTGATCCAGAATTAAAAGGGTTTCAATTAGAGGAGTGCTGTACGAATTGTGGTGTTGAGGTAAAAGATCGCCATCATGCCCTCGGAGACGCAAAGATGACAGCTGAGCTGTGGTGTCATTATTTGAAGAAAATCCAGGAGATGGGGTTTTCGAATTTGCGTGAGGTTTATGAGCGGTTGGCGCGGTTGGGGTAGGGGGATTGTGGAGAACGAAGGTGGTTCATTTAATTTAATAAATATAAAAGTAAGAGTAATGATAATATTACTCAAAACCAGGTGAACGAATCATAATTATGATTCGTTCACCTGGTTTTTTAGTTGTTGAAAGTAGAGAAAGCAATAGAAACATCCGTAAATATTATGAAGTGTTTGATCAAAGCTAATTTTCTCTAACGAACCAACTGATCAGTGAGCAAAGAGATGCGAATGAATATGTCATAAAGGATCTCGAAATGATGATGACCAGTCATTACTGGTCGCCGATGAGTATTTAAAAACAACAACTAAAATAACCTAGAAGGTGAAATATTAATTGAATAGAGAGGAAAGGTCGGGGGAGAAAGCAGATTCTACTTAAAGAAACGTTTAATTAAAATTTTCTTTTAAGAAAGGAGAGCACTTTTTTATTATTTCGTTTTCAAAATTGATAATCACAGTTTGAAAAACTGTTCACTTCTTCGATAGTAAAATAAAGGAAATACATGATAACCTCTTGAATACTCATTAATAAATCTAGAAAAAACATAACTGATAGTTCATTAATAAGAACGGGGGGTTTTTATTGAGAAGAGTATTTGTATCAATTTTTTTATTGGTGTTATTAATATCAGGGTGTAGTAACAAAGAAGAAATATCTATTGAAAAAATTGAAGCAACAGCTACGAATGAGGAAGCACCTTCAAAGCCACTTGTTGAAAGTGAAGATACGAAACAATTGGAAACTACTAAGGAAGTTGAAGGTTCACAGCTTATTAGTAGGAATGATCTTGAGTTTCATACTATTGGTGGTGACGAGAATGGTCCATATTCTAAAGACGAATATAAAAAGCAACTTGCTATCTTATTAGATGAAGGTAAGTTAATTTTATTAAAGACCGTTGATTATAAGAGTGAGGAGTTAGGAAATTCAGGTAAAATGGACATTTTACAATTCAAAGACGGCATTCTTGGGATACAATATAATAATGACTGCTCTTGCTATCATGAGCTATATGAAAATTTAGCAGAGGCGGAAGATGCAAATAAAGTACTTGTAAAAGACGATGCTTTTTCAAGTTCTGAAGCAACTGAACTTATCGAAAAGTTCTATGAACACATCGCTAACCATAATTATTCAGAAGCATATGAATTGATTGGTACTCCATGGAAAAATGAATTAAGTTATGAATCTTTTTCATCTGGATATGCCAATACAATAGAGACAGAATTTCGGGTCATTTCAGTTGATGAAAATTCTGAGACACAAATGACAGTTCACGGTGGGCTTCGTTCAGTTGATAAATCTGATACGAGTATAATTAACAATGAGTTTGAAGTGGAATATTTTATCGAAAAACAAAATAATCAACTATTAGTTAGTAAAGGGAAAGGTACTTTGATTAAGGCCGTAGAAAGCCCACTCAGTGAAGAAGGTTGGAGCTTTGAAAGGTGGGACGACACTTCTTTAGAAGAGAAAGTTACTAAGATTGCAAGAACATGGGAGCAACAAGGACTGAATCCCAGAGGTAATGGTGTTTTAGTTTCTGTTGCTATGTTTATTGACGATCAACGAGAACAGCTTATAAAAACAGGGAGCACACTAGAAGAATTAATTTTACAATCTTATGATTCTCCTGAATTGCATCAGTATAATCCCCAAGAAAAATGCGAAAATGAATTGCCAGATGATTGGGGTTGCTAGAAAGTACAGGTTCGGTCTTTGTAAGTTCCTATTACGATGTAGACCAATAATAATTCATAGCAATATATATTTAGTGAGTTTCATCAAAAACGAGCCTTGAAGTAAAGGCTCGTTTTCATTTGTTTGATTGAACTTATTGGCATGTGGTTCTAGATTAATTGTATGTAGATCCTTAGAAGAAACAGCATTTGCTACAGAAAGGGACTGCTTCTTTTAAAATGGCATTCTTACTTTGTTTTGCTAAATCGGTATATTTATTCAAGCATTTTTTTAACTTTAAAAGAAGCTCTACAGCTATTTTCCCTTCTGTAACACGTTGATCAAAAGTTAAGGTAAGGGAAAGCGTTTCTACACCATTATCTTCAGCGTACCCCATTCCAATAATAGCAAAATTTATTTTTACTGCTGAGCGGAATTAACCATAGAATTTCCAGATTAGTTAGATCTGAAATGTTAAAGGTAGCACTTGTTAGTGAATCAATGGTTAGTAAACATGGCATTGAAAACCTTATATTCCTTGAGTAAAGCGGCCTGAAAAGCTCTTGCAGCTGCGATACCAGTAAACTCTTGTCCAATACATGTGTGGACAGTGCCATAGAGTTTTCCTTTAGAAAACAGGTCAAGTAGCGTTTGTTCGGTTTCTCTTATTAAAAATCCTGTCTAAATAATTGTTTTGTAAACAATTAGAGACGAACTTTTTACAAGACTCATGAAATCTCCGCCAATTAACATTTGACTTGTTCTCTTTAAAGAACATATAATCATAATAAGATATCGAAATAAAATTTTTCCACTTTCTATGATTGTACACTATTAAGAACGATTTGTCGTCACCTTTCCAATTCGAATACTCCTTTGCTTGTTCATTAGTATTATCCTTCATTTAAAAATGTTATTCCTTTAAAGTATGAATATTGAGGTGGTGTTGATCACAATTTTTATTTGTAAGTGATTCCGTATTCTATGAGCAACTTGTTCACAGAAAGCAGATCTCAATCTGCAATGCTTAAATCAATTGGAAATTGGAGGCGAGTGAAGTTGAATTTATTAGTAACAGGTGGAGCTGGATTTATCGGGAGTAACTTTGTGCATTATATTCTTGCTCAATATCCCGAATATAAAGTAATCAATTATGATTTATTAACTTATGCAGGTAATTTGGAGAATTTAAGAGATCTTGAAGACAACATGAATTATACGTTTATAAACGGAGATATTACAAATCATTTGTTGGTTAATGAGATAGTCAAAAAACATGAAATAAATATTATCGTGAACTTTGCAGCCGAATCTCATGTCGATCGAAGTATTACAAACCCCGATGTTTTCATCAGGAGTAACGTACTTGGAACACAGGTATTGTTAGATGTAGCGAAAGAAAATAAAATTGATAAATATGTACAAGTTTCTACTGATGAAGTATATGGGTCGCTCGGTGCCATTGGAGCCTTTACTGAAGCTACTCCATTGAGTCCAAATAGCCCATATTCTGCGAGCAAAGCAAGTGCAGATTTATTGGTTCAGTCTTATTATAAGACATTTGATATGAATATAAATATCACCCGATGCTCAAATAACTATGGACCGTATCATTTTCCAGAAAAGCTTATCCCCCTAACAATTACAAATGCATTAGAAGGAAAAGAACTTCCTATCTATGGAGACGGCAAAAACGTTCGAGACTGGTTACATGTTAAGGATCATTGTTCTGCAATTGATTTAGTTATTCATAGTGGACGAGCGGGAGAAGTTTACAACGTTGGAGGTCATAACGAAAGAACAAATAACGAGATTGTTCATTTAATAGTTGAAAAGTTAGGGGTGTCTAAAGGACTGATTAAATATGTGCAGGATCGCCCTGGGCATGACCATCGTTATGCGATTGATCCCACAAAGTTAACAAGTGAACTTGGCTGGAAACCTTATTATACTTTTGAAACAGGTATTAAAGAAACAGTTCAGTGGTATATAGATAATCAGCAATGGTGGAAAAATATTAAATCTGGTGATTATCAATTTTATTATGCTAACCAGTATGGAGATAAAATAAATGCATGAAGTAATTCTTGTCACAGGCAGTAGCGGACAATTAGGCTATGACTTAGTAAGATTACTTAAAAAAGAGGAAGTACAAGTTATCCCATGTAGTCATGAAACGTTAGATATTACAAATTCAGAGGATGTTAAGGAATATTTTGAACAAGTTATTCCAACAGTTGTCATTCATTGCGCAGCATATACAAATGTTGATTTATCTGAATCCGACATAGATTATACCTACAAAGTAAATGCGATTGGGACACGTAATGTTACAGTAGCTGCCGAATCTGTTGGGGCAAAAATAGTATATTTGAGCACAGATTATGTATTTGATGGAGAAAGCGATGTTCCCTACAATGAATTTATGCCGACATCACCTCTTGGTATTTATGGCCAGTCCAAATTAGCTGGTGAGAATTTCATTACTAGTTTAGCAACGAAATATTTCATTGTTAGAACTTCTTGGATCTTTGGTTCAAATGGAAATAACTTTGTTCAAACGATGTTGAAACTATCAAAGGAAAAAGATACTCTGAATGTTGTCAATGATCAAAGGGGATGTCCAACATACTCGATTGATTTAGCTAACTGTATCTTAAATTTGATTAAAACAGACTACTATGGCATTTACCACGTATCCAACTCAGGCTCCTGCACATGGTTTGAATTCGCAGTTGCTATTTTTGAGGAAGCTAGAGTAGAAATTCGAGTGAACCCGGTTAGTACAGAAGAGTTTCCTAGATTGGCCACGAGACCTTCCTATTCAGTATTAGATCATATGGCTCTTCGTCTAAATGGAATGCCCGAGATGAGGCATTGGCGTGAGGCGCTAAGAAGTTACTTGAAAGCAAGTAAATCTTTAGAGGAGAAAGTTTGATCATTCATGAAATAAAGTTTTCTCTTTATAAGCTATTGCGGTAGTAAGAGTAGTGAGTTAAATACGGATTTAGATAGAAATATGTTTTCTGCTAAAAGATAATACTCTTGTGTTCTTAATAAAAAACGGTATAATGATATCAAAGTTCTAATTAATAACATTTTTTTACAAATATATAACTTGATTTAAGCAATGCTTTTATAAAAAATAGTAAAGCAAAGAGTGATGTTCTTTAAAAGGAACGAGTCAGGAAATGGAGGAATGTACTTTGAAGATTGTACTGCTTTCTGGTGGGTCTGGTAAAAGACTTTGGCCACTTTCAAATGATTCGCGATCAAAACAATTTTTGAAAATTTTATCAGACGAATTTGGAGAAAAGCAATCAATGTCAGAGAGAGTGTGGTCGCAGCTAGAGAAAGCAAATCTATCATCTTCCACTACGATCGCGACAAGTCATTTACAAGTCGAGATGATTCAAAAACAACTTGGAGGAGACATTCCACTAGTTATTGAACCTGAACGTCGTGATACTTTTCCTGCAATCGCCCTAACTGCAGCATATCTCTACTCAGTAGAAGGGGTCGGGCTTGATGAAGTAGTTACTGTTTTACCAGTAGATCCTTACGTAGAAGATAAATTTTTTGAGACGATTAAGCAGTTGGAACCTATCATAACAAGCACCCAAGCGGAACTTGCACTGATTGGGGCTATCCCAACACATCCTTCTGAGAAATATGGTTATATCATTCCCCGTGGAGGTTCTCACACTTCTTATTTGAATGTTGAAACATTCATTGAGAAGCCTTCGGAACCGATTGCTGAAAAAATAATTGATCGCAATGGATTATGGAATTGCGGTGTTTTTGCTTTTAAATTAGATTTCATTATTTCTTATTTACAAAAATCAGGCTTTCCTATTCAATATGAAGAACTATTAGCACAATATCATTTTTTACCGAAAACAAGCTTTGATTACGAAGTTGTTGAGAAAACGAAGCATATTGTCGCTCTACCTTATAAAGGTTTTTGGAAGGATCTTGGAACCTGGAATACCCTAACGGAGGAGATGAGAACAAAACAAATTGGTTCAGGAAAAGTTTGCAGTCGTTCTGTAAACACTCATATTATTAATGAGTTGGACATTCCGATAACTGTACTCGGTATTTCTGATGCCGTTATTGCGGCAAGTCCTGATGGAATTCTTGTAACTGATAAAAAGTCTAGTCCAGGAATAAAAAGTTTGTTGAATGATGTAATGGAGAAGCCAAGATATGAAGAGCGTCTATGGGGGTGGTGGAAAGAGTTAGATCGTTCATACGCTGACAAGGAGGAAGAAGTATTAACTAGAAAGGTATTTTTGAAAGCGGGGAAGCACCTTAGTTATCACATGCATCCGAGAAGAAGTGATGTTTGGACAGTTCTAAAGGGGCATGGGTGTTTAATTATGGGAGGTAAAGTTCAGTTTGTCCGTTCTGGCGATGTTGTGCAAATCTCTGCTGAAATGCCACATGCCCTTAAAGCCTATACAGATATAGAAATGATTGAAGTTCAAAAAGGTGTTCATCTAAATATGAATGAGTCTATTAGTATACTTGAAGAATGGGGAGACATTGAATCTCTGGATTCATCCTTAAATCAAGTATAGATGCAACGATTTTAGTTAGTTCAATAAACACCCCTCCTTGTTCTTTATTAAGATCGATTAAACAGGTGAGGTTGATCAACTTTCGAATTCAAAGATTTCATGAATTTCTTTCAGTCTAATTAGACTGATTAGGGAGTGCGAGAATGCTCAAAGATTCAATACTTCTATCTGGATATCGAATGGCTAAATCATTAGTAGCACTATTTATTATGATGATCTTAGCAAGAATACTATCTGTTAATGAGATGGGGATTTATCAGCAGATTTTACTTATATCCATTATGGTAGGTTCGTTAGTCCCCTTCGAAATGCAAACGACGTTTACTTATTTTTATAACAAAACAAGCGATTCGTTAGAAAAATCACGTGTACTTTCTAATACTTTTATTACGTTATTAGGTCTTGGTTTACTTGCTTTCCTTGCATTAATCCTGATTTTTCATAACGGCTTTTTTTTCAACGACAGCTATCTTAAAAAATACTCTATATGGCTTGGGTTATGGTGTTTTGCAACAATTTTAGGAAGTTACCTTGAGAACCTTTATGTTTCTAGTAATAGAGTGAAAGTCTTTAGTATTTTCACGTTAACATATTATCTTTTTTATCTTATAACCGTTGTACTTGTCGCATATCTGAGTCACAACCTCTACTGGATCGTCATTACGATTGGTATCATGGAATTTTTACGGGTTATCCTACTTCATCTCATGTACTTATTTTTGGAAAATGTTATTTTCTCAATCAATCTTGGGATGATTAAACAGCAATTTAAATACACACTTTCCGTAGGTTCTGTTACTGCATTAGACGTCATTATGCAATCAACAGACAAAGTGATTATCAGCTTATTCTTTGCAGTTGAAACGTTTGCTGTTTTTTCGATTGCTGCAAAAGAAGTACCATTTATGGCTATTATTACTGTTTCAGTCATAACAGCTATGCTTCCAAAATTAGGAGGACTCTATAATATTGAACGGGACCGTGAAGGGGCATTAAGACTTTGGTCAACTACAAGTCGTGCTCTTGCCGTTATCATCTTCCCGCTTTTCTGGATTTTGCTATTTTACAACAAACAATTTATTGAATTGATTTATTCAGATGTATACGTTGGCGCCTCAATTATATTCGTTGTATACCTTCTCAAATTTCCATTACGTTTTACGGTTTTTTATACGTTGCTACAGATCTCCGGAAATCAGAAACTTTTACTACAAAATACAGTCATCACAGTCATTCTTAACGTTGCATTAAGCTTTTTATTTCTTTATCTCTTTGGCTATTTGGGAGTTGCGGTTGCAACTGTTGTAGCAGCATATATCGGTGTCTTCCTTCAACAACGAGATGTATCAAGAATTTTTGCTATTAAGCAACGAGACCTCCTTCCATATGCACAAATTGTCATTACTTTTATTAACTCGGGAGCAATAGCTCTTGGAGTCTATTTATTATCGATGGCAGTTCCTTTAAACCAGTTTGTAGCATTCGTTTTAGGCGGTATATTAATCATGTTTCTTTCGTTGGTTCTTTCCGCCATTAGAAAAGAAATTGATTTATCCCAATTTCAATCGAAACTTAATAGGTTTAACTTAAACTTTCGCAAAGGTGAAAAGGTTTAAAAATGTAATTGAAAAGTATCACAAATCATTAATGAGGTGATGTCATGAAAGGGATTATTCTTGCCGGAGGAACTGGTTCTAGACTTTATCCGTTAACAAAAGTTACAAATAAACATTTATTGCCTGTAGGAAAGTATCCAATGATTTATCATTCTATCTACAAACTAAAAGAAGCAGATATTGATGATATTTTAATTGTAACTGGACGAGACCATATGGGAGATGTTGTGAATCTGCTCGGAAGTGGCCATGAGTTTGATGTGAACTTTACTTATAAGGTTCAAGATAATGCAGGTGGCATTGCTGAAGCCCTTGGTTTGGCGAGAGCATTTGCCGCTAATGAAAAAATGGTCGTTATTTTAGGCGATAATATTTTCTCAGAAGATATCTCAGGGTTTATTAAGAATTATGATGATCAGAGTAAAGGTGCAAAAATCCTAATCAAAGAAGTGCCTGATCCAGAGAGATTTGGTGTACCGGAACTCCTGAATAATCATATTCTTTCTATTGAAGAAAAACCGTCAGCACCAAAGTCTCAGTTTGCTGTAACGGGTATTTATATGTATGACTCTTATGTATTCGATATCATTGACGGACTTACGCCTTCAGAAAGAGGTGAGCTAGAAATTACGGATGTTAACAATGCCTATATAAGAAAAGGAACGTTAACGTTTGATATTCTTTCAGGTGCATGGACCGATGCTGGAACTCATACATCTTATGCCCTTGCAAATAACTTAACAGCACAAGTAGATTTTAGTCGACTATTTGAAAAAGAAGCCATTCTAATGAAGTAACGAAAGGGTGCATAAGGTTATGAAAGTGATTGATACAAAGCTCGATGGTGTTAAAATTATTGAACCAAAGATTTTCGGAGATAACAGAGGTTATTTCATGGAGAGCTATAATAAAGAACGATTTACTGAGTTTGGTCTTGACTATACATTTATTCAGGATAATCATTCATTGTCAAAAGAAATAGGAGTTTTAAGAGGATTGCACTATCAGGATTCGCCGTATGCTCAAACAAAGTTAGTCAGAGTTATATCTGGAGCAATCGTTGATGTGGCAGTAGATTTACGCATTGAATCAAGTACTTTTGGTGAGTGGTTCTCTATCGTACTTACTGAAGAGAATCATCGACAGCTTCTCATTCCTAAAGGATTTGCGCATGGATTCTGTACTTTAGTAGCCAACACTCAGGTGACTTACAAAGTAGATGAAATTTATTCGCCTGAGCATGATAAAGGTGTGAAGTGGAATGATCCTGATTTATCGATTCAATGGCCAACTGTAACGCCCATTTTATCCACCAAAGATATGAAGTTACCTGAATTAAAGGATATTAAAATTCCGGTTCCTAAAGGCATCTAAGTATTTTAGGCATAGGGTACTAGTGATCCATTTGATGAATAGTGAGGGGATTTTATGAAGGTTACTCCAAAAGTATGCATTATTATAGTCAACTATAATAATGCGAAGGATACAGTTGAGTGTCTTGAATCATTGAAGCGAATTAACTATACCAGTTTCGAAGTTGTAGTTGTTGATAATTGTTCCACTGAATTAGATAACCTCAATGAATATATGGTTCAAGAAAGATTTAAGTTACTTCAACTTGAAGAGAACGTCGGCTTTGCTGGGGGAAATAATGAAGGAATTAAATTTGCATTAAAAGAATTTAATAACATGGATTACTTTTTATTACTTAATAACGATACAACGGTGGAATCGGAATTCTTAAGCTATCTTGTAGAGGAATGCGAGTCTGATCATACAATTGGTGCCTGTTGTTCACATATCAATTATTACGATCGCCCATTAGAAACTTGGTATAGCGGTGGTGGTATTAAATGGTTAATCGGAACACCATTTCATAGGACGCAAAATAGGAAAAGTTTAAAAGCGACTAATGAAAATTTCCTTACGGGATGCGTTTTTCTATTCCCCAAACGAATAATTGATGAGGTTGGATACTTAGCGGAAGATTACTTCTTATACTTTGAAGATGTAGCTTATAGCCTCGAAATCAAAAAAGCTGGTTACAAACTCCGATATGTACCAAAATCACTAGTCTATCACAAAGTTCAGGCTACTACTGGTTATCGCTCTCCCCTATCAAACTATTATGGGACAAGAAACAATTTATTATTTATGTCTAGATATGCAAAGAAGCATATATATGTATTCTTCTTGATTTACTTTTTTGTCAAAAACATAATAAAATATGCTTTATATCTCACAAAAGGTAAAGAGTTTAAGGGGATTAGAATAGCTATTATCGCTGCCTTTAATGATTTTTATAAGAAAGATATCGGCAAAAGAATTGAACGAGTAAGGTAATCGGTTCATTTATAAAAGCATTACCTGAATCAATATAGCAATCGTTCTTTTAAATATGTGATGTACTTTCTATCGTTCATTATTTAAGAATGATAAAAGGATTAGAAAGAGGGTGGGAATATGGAGAAAGAAAAGTTGAAGATTGGGCTTGTAAGTTCTACTGGAGGACACTTTTCTGAATTATTACAACTAGTACCAGGAATTGATGGCTTTGAGTATTTCATCGTGACAGAGGAAAACTCTACATCCAGTTCAATTTGTGAAGATCATCCGGTCCATTTTCTAAGGCAACAAGAAAGAAAAGACATCTTTTTCTTCAATGTATTTTTAAGCAATATTTATCGATCATTCAAAATTTTATTGAAAGAAAAGCCTGATGTCATAATTTCAACTGGTGCAGGAGCAACAGTACCGATCTGCTTGTTAGGGAAACTTCTAAGAAAAAGACTTATATTTATTGAAAGTTTTGCAAAGGTTAATTCACCGACATTGACAGGCCGAATAGTATATCGATTTTCAGATAAGTTTTATATTCAATGGCAAGAGCTTGAAAGGTTCTATCCTAAAGCTGAATATAGGGGGAAAATCTATTGATCTTCGTTACAGTAGGTACACAGAAGTTTCCTTTTGATAGACTTCTTATTGAGTTGGATCGATTAGTTCATAATCAATCTATTACTGATACTGTGGTAGCACAGAGAGGTTATTCAACCTATATACCAAAGAATTATCACTCATTTGATTTTTTACCAGCCAAGGAATTCGCAGAGTATTATGATCGTTCAAATATATTAATTACTCACTCTGGCACAAGTTCTATAATTGAAGGCTTGAAGCGATTAAAAAAGGTAATCGTTGTCCCGAGACAGAAGAAATATGGTGAGCATGTTGATAATCATCAGTTAGAAATAACGAATACATTTATTGAGCAAAATCTAGTAGCTGCTGTAATCGAGATTAATCATCTTGGAAATACGATACGATCGATTGAAAATTACTCATTCGTGCCCTATTCTTTTGGTTCAGAAACGCTAGTTAAATCTGTCGCTAATTATTTATCAGAAATTGCTATGAATAATAAAGGTGAACTTAAAAGAGTACAAAGATAAAAATTCCAATTTATTATCGATCCATAAATATACAAGGTAATTCTCTAGTTAAGTGTAACGTTCCTTGCTTGTTCTTAATAACGAAAATAGTTGGTTTTTACCTTTACTTTTGTTCGTTATATATTATAATTAACACATAAGTTCTCTAAAAAGAACGAAAATTATTTGTTCAAAAGCCAACTGGATAATAGGAGGGAACAATGGGAGACACAATTGATTTCAAGGAAGTTTTATTGCTTCTCAAGCGCCGTATGATGCTAATTCTTATCATTGCATTTGCAGCTTCATTGGTAAGTGGTGCAGTTTCGTATTATTTTATTAAACCAACCTACCAATCTTCAACTCAATTACTGATTAATCGTTCACCTGCTCCTGAACAGACACTAGATATGGATCAATTACAGACAGATTTAAAGCTCGTGAAGTCTTACCATATTATGATCTCAAGCCCTATCATATTGGATAAAGTAATCGCCGAATTAAATCTTCCATTAAGTTATGAAGAGTTTAAACAGCAAGTTTCTGTAAGTAGTGAACAGGATTCACAGATCATTGAAGTAATGGTGGAAGATGAAAATGTTAGTGATGCAACACTTAAAGCAAACACTATTGCGAAAGTCTTCCAGAAAGAAGTAGTTGGCATTATGAATGTAGACAACGTGAGCGTTCTAACAAAAGCAACTGAATCTGGAAGTAATTCAGTTGAGGCGGATCCTTTCTTTAATATCATCATTGCATTTGTTGCAGGGCTTATGGGAGGAATAGGACTGGTTTTCCTTTTAGAATATCTTGATCGCTCGATTAAAAATGAAAAAGAAATTGAAAAACTACTTAGTTTACCTGTTTTAGCTAGCATTTCGGTCATAGATGCAGATAAGCAAATCTATCGAGATTTATCTAAAAAACAGACACAAGTTGGCAAAGAAGAAGCGATTAAAGTGAGGAGGGAGAAAACTTTTGAATCCTAATCATAGTAAACTCAATTTAAGTAAACGTGCAAGAGGAATGGCTGCTTACTTTAATCCAAAATCAGAAAGTGCGGAACAATTTCATATGCTTCATGAGGCAATAGAATTGATCGATAATAAGAACGAATTTTCTTCTCTATTAATTACTTCTGCCACCAAAGGTGAAGGTGTCTCGACTACTTCAGCCAATTTTGCAATTGTATCGGCTCAAACTGGTAAGAAAGTTCTCCTGGTCGATGCTGACTTTCGCATGCCAGGTGTACATGATATTTTTAACATTGAATTGAGAAATGGATTTAGCGATTTCTTAAATAATCGTTGCTCACTTAAACAGGCTACGATTTTTAGCGGTATTACGAATTTAGATCTTGTTATTAGTGGCCACGAACTAGTCGATCATCCCTCACAACTTCTGCATTCTTCCAGAATGGAACAATTTTTGGAAGAAATGAAGAAGGCGTATGATTTAATCATCTTTGATACCCCTTCTCTCCTACCCTATTCAGACGGCCAAATAATTGCACAGCATGTAGATGGAGCTGTTCTTGTAGTACGAAATAGAAAAACCGCAAGACAAGAAGCGTTAAAAGCAAGGGAACGCTTGTTGGCTACTAATGCGAAAGTATTGGGTGTGGTTTATAATTACCAAATGAGAAATATGAAAAAGTTGTACAAGTAGTATAAGCCATTCAAAGTGAATATTTACTAAATTAACTTGTAAAACCCGTTTTTCTTAAATTTTTCAATAAAGGTCACAGTGGGTAAAGAAAAAAAATTTACGTAAGGAGAGCGAAGAATGGGCCTTTCTAAATTAAGAGAAGAGCGTTTCAGTATTCCGAAACAATGGAGACCTGATACCTCCAAATTCTATCATCCATTAAAAAGGTGTTTAGATGTAATGGTAGCATTACTTGCACTAATCATCTTTGCGCCTTTGTTTCTCCTAGTAGCGGTTTGTATTAAGTTAGAAGACCCTGCAGGGCCAATTTTATTTAAGCAGCTTAGGGTTGGAGAAAATGGCAGAACCTTTTCGATGTATAAATTTAGATCCATGGTTCATAATGCTGAATCTCTTCTGGATACGCTCATTAGCTTTAATGAGGTTTCTGGCGCTATGTTTAAAATGAAAGAGGACCCGAGAATAACAAAGGTAGGCTACTGGATAAGAAAAACGAGTTTAGATGAGTTTCCACAGCTTATTAATGTTCTCAAGGGTGAAATGAGTTTAGTCGGTCCGAGGCCCCCTCTTCCAAGAGAAGTGATAATTTATACAGATCATGATATCCAGAGACTCTTGGTAAGACCAGGATGTACCGGAATTTGGCAGGTTAGTGGTAGAAGCAATTTAAGTTTTGAAGAGATGGTAAAACTTGATCTTCATTACATTGAAAATCGCTCTATTTTACTTGATTTCAAATTAATTATGAAAACCTTTTTTGTATTGTTTGGCTCTAGAGATGCATTTTGAGTAACACCAATAGTGAATGAGAAGTTTTCAAAATAAGGTTATTAATGTCTTCTGTATTTAAATGGTGAAAAGGATGGTTGTCATGAAAGTATTACAAGTTGTCAGACAATATAAACCAGCTGTAGGGGGACTAGAAACATTTGTGAGTGAGTTAGCAACTCATTTGCAGGAAAGGGGAATTGAGACAGAGGTTTTAACACTGAATCGGGATTTTGCAGATGGAACAACACTTGCTTCTCAATCAATTGAGGATGGAGTTAAAGTGAGACGGATTTCTTATTTTGGATCAAAGCGTTATCCCATTGCATTATCAACTATTCAGTATTTAAAAGAATTCGATCTTATTCATGTCCATGCTGTAGATTCTTTTGTGGATTACCTCTCCATTTTAAAACCCTTTCACCGAAAGCCTATCATTCTTTCAACCCATGGTGGTTTTTTTCATACTAAAAATCAAGAAAAATTGAAGAAATATTACTTTAAGACAGTTACTAAAATGGTTTTAAAAAATGTAAATAAAGTTATTGCTTGTAGCAATAATGATGCAAGTATCTTCGAGGATATTACTAAAACTAATTTGAAGATGATTGAAAATGGTATTAACATAGAAAAGTATCAGCAAATTAAGCATATAAGATGCACCAAAAACCATTTTATTACAGTAGGTAGGTTTTCACAGAATAAACGAATCGATTTGTTACTTGAATTAATTTCAAACTTAAGTGATGTATTTCCAGATATTAAACTTAGAATTGTTGGCAGAGACTACGATAACTTAAAGGTTCATTATAATAAGTTGATTCATAAATTTGGAATATCAGATCACGTTGAAATAATAGAAGGAGCGTCAGACGACGAGCTACTTGAATTGATGGCAGACTCACAGTATTTTGTTTCAGCATCCGAATATGAAGGGTTTGGCTTATCAGCATTAGAAGCGATGGCAGCTGGTAGAATTCCCGTTCTTAGTTATATACCATCATTTGTAAAAATGATCAATGATGACAAAAATGGGTATATTCTTGACTTTCAATGTATGGAGCAGGCAGTTAAGAAAGCAAAGACTATTTTAGAAAATCAAAATAATGATGTTTTAATTGATCAAGCTATTGCGTACTCTGAGAGCTATTCATGGAAAACGGTTGTAAAAGACTTTCAGGAGGTATATAAAGGGGTACATCTTGGGTAGTTGTTCTTTATTAAGAATGATCCCCAGGGTTTACATCTATGTGGTAGGAGGTTTGAAATGATTACTAGGGAATGGATATCTCGTGAAATATGGCTCATTGCTTTATCGGGCCTAGCCATTGCAATTGTGATAGGAGCTTCTACAGCAATGGCACCACTTATGATGCCAATAGTACTTTGTGTTATCTTTTTCCCACTACTTTTTATGCTACCAGTTGAAAAGTTTCTTATACTCGTAGCTTTATTTATTTTTATTGACCGTTCTTTTTTGTCGGTAGGTGGTTCCTATATTCGTATTTATCAAGTGTTATTTCTTGTAATGAGTTTGAAATTTGTACTGGAAATGGTTTTCCTACAAAGAAAAATATACAAAACTCCATTATTTCTAATAATGAATCTATGGGTAGTTAGTTTTTTCTTAAGCTATTCTTATGTCATAAATTATGTTGATTTTTGGACAGTAGTTATTGGTCAGCTCTTTTTAAATATGCTCTTTTTCTTGGTCGTACAAATAACGTTTGATAAAGGCGAGAATTTCTTCCACCAGGTATTAAAATTTTCTATCCTCTCAGGAGCAATTGTGGCATTTGTTGGATTACTTCAGTGGATAGGCTTTTTCTTAGGAATAGAAATCGGAGTTAGTCATTATGAAGAGATCGGAATACCGAGGCCAGCATCGTTTGCTCATGAACCAGATTGGTATGGATTATTCTCTGCTTATTCTGCTCTCTGGTTTCTCGTTATGTATCTTCTGAAAGATACTTCTCTTTTTTCAATGAAGTTCATTCGTTTAGCTATGGCTATTTGTTTTCTAGGTGTCATTCTAAGTATGGCTCGAGCGAGTATCTTGTCTTTGGCCCTTGCAGGTATTTTTCTTTTTTCTATAACGAAAAGTTTAAAGTTATTAAAAATGACAATAGTGGCCTTCATCATATTTTTAGTAATGCTATGTGGTCTATTTATTGTTGATAGTGAAATTGGTATGAGTATCTATGAGAGATTAAATCCAGCAACTTCAATTGAAACAGATAGTGGTGCAGCGGATAGTCGGGTAGCTGCAATTCAAATGATGCTTGATCACATTCCCCTTCATCCAATTGTTGGGAATGGTAGCGGTGGCATGGCTACGTTATCTCAAATGCAAGAAATGCGAGATAAATATATTTATGGTGGAGAGTTAAACGCAGGTAAAGGAAACGCAAATATCTTTTTAACGCTTATGTTTGATACTGGAATTATTGGAACGACATTATTCCTTCTCCTTATATTTCAAATCGTATTTATGATTAAAAAAACTTTCTCTAGATTGAGTTATGTTTCACTTGGGTTTGCATCAACCAGTTTACTATTAATTATTGATTTTAATTTCAATAATGGATTTAGAATGGGGTTTGTATGGGTTCACCTTGCATTAATTGTAGCTTATTACATGATACGTAAATCTAAACTAGAATTTGATGAAGCTTAAGCTTAACTATTTCAAGTTGCAAAGAATAGCCCATCATGAATTTATGTTAGTTGTACTTCCATTAATTTGATAGGGGTGAGAGGAATGGGAATTAAAATTGGAAGGTTGATACCCTTTTTTATTAAAAATTATATTCGTCTTGCTCATTTAAAAATCAATAATCCCACGGTTTTTATTGGGCACGGAGTAGAAATAGATCCTTCGACAACAATTGTCGGAAAAGGATGCGCGATTAATGCATACAATCGAATTTCACATTCTCAAATTGATCGATATACGTATACTGCGCGAAATTGCAATGTGATGAATGCTAGAATTGGTTCTTTTTGTTCAATAGGCCCAGGATGCCAGATTGGGTTAGGGAGTCACCCCAGTCATTTTGTGACAACTTCACCAATTTTCTATTCCACTGCAGGGCAGTTGAATGGTAAACGGTGGGTTGAACGTGACTATTATGAAGAATTTTCTCCTGTACAAATAGGTAATAATGTCTGGCTTGGAGCTAATGTAATTGTCATGGATGGAATAACAATTGGTGAGGGAGCAATATGTGCAGCTGGCGCAGTTATTACGAAGGATGTACCTCCATATTCTTTGGTGGCCGGGATACCTGCAAAAGTCATAAAATATCGCTTTGATACTGGGACAATTAATCGCTTGTTAGAAATGAAGCTTTTTACGAGGGAAGAAAAGTGGTTAAAAAACTATTTAACTGGAGCAGTAACTCCAACAGAATTATTAGGTGAGGATAAATCTCATCGTGAAGATTGCGAGGGGTATACAGGGTGAAAAAGAGAATAGGAATTATTGGTACCGGACTAATTGGAGCGGGTCTTACTAGATTGGTACGTCTTCAAAGTGACGTATGTGTCTCACGAGTTTTGACAAGAAGAAAGATATCCGACATGCAAAGCTTTATTTTAAATGAAAAGTTAACTAATTCAGTGGAAGACCTTATTGCTCATTCTGATTTAATTGTAGAGTGTAGTGGAGATGTCATATATGGGGGTGAGATGATTTCTAAAGCATTAGAAGCTCGTCTTCCAGTCGTTACAATGAATGCAGAATTACAGGTGACAATTGGTTCTTATTTAGCAGAACGAGGATATATAACTGAAGCAGAAGGAGATCAACCAGGCTGTTTAGCTGCGCTTAATGAGAATATTAGGCAGATGGGTTTTCACCCAGTTGTTTATGGAAATATAAAGGGATTCTTAAATAAGAATCCGAAAAAGGAAGATATGGAGTATTGGTCCAAACGAAATGGGATCAGCCTTAGTATGACCACTTCCTTTACAGATGGAACCAAGGTACATATTGAGCAAGCATTAGTTGCTAATGGACTGGGTGCAGATATTTTAGACAGTGGACTTGCTGGCGTTGAGGTTGATGATAGTAAGATAGGAGGACAAATACTTGCTGAATTGTCTAGTGAGGGTACAGTTATCAGTGACTATATTCTTTCCCCAAAATCTCCCCCAGGTGTATTTATTACTGCAACACATAACGAAGATCAGCAAGAGGCTCTTCGTTATTACAAATTAGGAGAAGGGCCATATTATACACTGCAATCAAACTTTCATTTATGTCATTTAGAAATACTAAAAACAATAAGAAGAGTATTGAATGGGGGAAGTGTTCTTTTAAATAACGGGACTAATCCTAGAATTAGTGTTGCAGCTATTGCTAAGCGAAAACTGATACCGGGGGATCAGATTAGCCACGGTATAGGGGGGATTGAGGTTAGAGGTGAAGCAGTTCGGATTGCTGACGCTGAGAATCATATTCCTATTGGTTTATTAAGAAATGCTGTTATTAAAAGACCAATAGAAGAGGGAGAGATGTTACTGTTCTCGGACTTGGATATACCAGATACGTATGCTTCGAAAGCATGGAATAGTATTTTGAAAAGTTGTTTGACAGTATAATAGCTACCTGAGGTAATTAAGGGAGTAATATATTAAGGAGCTGGAAGGTGTTGGTTCCATATGATTGGAGAAAACATAAAGAAGTTAAGAAAAGCAAAAGGGATAACGCTTTCAAAATTAGCCATGCAATCAGGGGTATCAAAGTCCTATCTCAGCAGTCTCGAGAGAGGTTTAAAAACAAATCCCTCAATTCAAATCATTGAAAGCGTAGCAGGTGTTCTACGAATTGATATTCATGAATTGTTAGATGGTGATATAACTCCTTTAAAAATAAATAAGGAATGGATTGAATTTGTCGAAGAGGCTATCAAAGTAGGTATTGAAAAAGAAATGTTAGAAAATTACCGAGAGTTGATTGCTTTTATCAAGTGGAGAAATCTGAAAGATGCTCAAAGGTAATTGTGACGCGACGGAGATAGAATAAAAGATACATTATTAAAAATGGATGGGGAGTAGCCAACATGCTTCTGAAAAAAAATTCAGTATTATGGCTTGTTGTCTTAGTAATTGGAACACTAATTTTAATATGGTCAATAAATCGTTCTAATCCCACACAGCAGTCAGTGGCCACTAGTTCTAGATCTTGTCAGGCGAGTCAAAACGATATCGTTATGCTTCAGAGAGAGATTGATAATATGAGTGCAAGCGGCGGTGGGATCGTGGAGATGAAGGCATGCCAATATGTTATCACAAAACCCTTCGTCCTTAAATCGAATGTTCATCTAAAAGGTGCTGGCTTAGACAAAACTACGATAATGATTGAATCAGAATTTGACGATGGCACTGTTAATAATAACAAGGTGATAGTAACAGAGCAGGATAGTCATAATATTAGTATTACCGATCTTACAGTAGACGGGAATAAACAAGAACGTAAAAGCTTAATTAATGATCCTTATGCTCACACCATAGACGTTGCATTTGTAGATAATTTTGAGATTAATAATATCAAAGTTATAAATGCTCCATCAGCTTCAATTATGCTTTATAACAGTCAGAATGGAACTGTAGAAAACAGTACTATTCTAGATAGTGGATCAAATGGTATTCTAGCGTTAAAAGATATCGATAACATAACTATTGCAAATAATATGATTGATCAAACAGATCACCAAAATGGTATTTTTATTTCATACCAGGATGGTCACTCATCTTCTAACATTAGAATTGAAAATAATATTGTGAAATATGCTGGTGACTTTGGTATTGAAGTAGGACACATCGTACCAGAGGGGGATGAACAACACCAGAATATCATAGTTAGGAATAATGAAATTATTAGTGCAACTAATGCTGGAATTGCATTTCGAAGTGTAAGTGAAGGTATGATAGAAGACAATACGATTAGCGGATATGGGAAAAATGGGGGCTATGGTGCTGACGGAATTTTCGTTGAAGGTGGTTTTAATACTTCAAGGAATATAAATGTAGAAAATAATGAAGTTAACCAAACCTTTCAATCTGGAGATGCGAACGCTATCTATGTAACAGGAATTGATGGTGCAGAAGTAGTGGGTAATAAAGTTGAAGGTAGTAGAGGGAATGGCATTTTCGTACAAGCTTCCGTTTTGCCGGATGGAAGCATCACTGCTGATTTTAATGAAGGTAAACGCAATTTCAATGAAATACATGTAAGAGGTAATCAATTTTTAAATAACAAAAAAAGCGGCATTCAATTTCAAGGAAATAACGCTTTAGGAAATAGTCTTGAAGGAAATTTAATTAAAGGAAATGGTGAATTTGGTATCCAAATTGCAAATCTTACTTTGGGATCAGGTTTTTTAGTTTCTGAAAATCAAATTTCAAATAATGGAAAGGAAAGTTTAAGCATCTTCAAGCAAAATGAAATTGAAATAGTGAGTAACGATTTTAATTCTTTAGAACGCAATTCTAAATCACTATCATTTGTTAATGTACAAGATGTTGTAGTAAAGAATAATATCTTTCATGAAAAAAGTTGGGAAGAGTTACTTGGTAATAATCCTAGTAATAACATTATCAATCAGAACAATCGCTTTCAAAACTAGCAAAATTAAAAACGCCCAAATTTTTGGGCGTTTTTGTATTTAAAATAAATCAAGTAAATCTGATATCAATGCAACAAGACTTTCTGCTTTCAATGGATTAGTTGAATGAAGATTTGTAAATTTAGTATTTAAGTCCTCGAGGTCCTGTTCGAATTCTGTGTTAGGCTCGTCAGGATTATTTCCACAATCCTCAAGACCCTCGAGCTGATATAGCGTGATATTTGATAAGTTAATTGTTCCTTGAATATTGTGGAAAACTACATCAGCGCCACTATCAAAGAACGTTGCAAAGGTATAGGTGTATGTTGTTTTTTGGATTGGGACATTGATTTCATTATTAAATACTCGCCTGTCGTTTGTGAAAACTTCCATTTTCCCGTTATCTGATGAGATTGCATCAAAGGTTAGTTGATAAATTCCTGGATTCGGAAGCACTTGTAATGGATAACCGTTTAGTGGAGATATATTGGTTGTTACTGTCCACAAATTTTCGGTCGGGTCAGGATTGTTAGGGGAACCTTCTGTAATGTTACCTGAAACCACTACTCGATTTGGATCGCCTTCTACTAGAATAGCAGCTGTACCACTTTCCAAGATTGTATTGTTTTTAATTGAATTCCCATTAGAAGCATAATCATCGAAATGAACACCGTACACTTCACTATTTAAAATTTCGTTATTATCGATGTGAATGTTAGAGTATTTACGTCTACCATCAGGAAAGTCTGGTGTTTCCTCAAATCCAAATGCTGCTAACACATAAATAGCATCATTCCAACTATTTTCTATGGTGTTACCCGTGACCTCCATATTATTCATGCCGGTAATGTAAATGGCTTGTTGGTATGGAAAGGGTTGGTTCGGGACCTTAGAATAAGTTTGTTTGATCGTATTATTATGAATTATGATGTTGTTCTGTAGAGCTCTTCTTCCCTCAACGAAAATACCATTACACCCATAGTCATTTGTTTCTGCATATCCAATAATTTCATTTCCCTCAATTACTCCATCACTTACAGTTCTAAAACCGATACCTGTACAATATGCGTTTTCAATGATATTGTTTTTTACGGTTATATTGCGATGAGGTGGGTCTTCAGCGAGGTGAGTTGTATGACCAACTTCAATCGCATAATCAGCAACGTTTTTTACTGTATTACCGATGATTTCAATATTGCTTGTACTTTTCCCATCCTGATACATAAAAAATATTCCATTTTGATTATCAGTTCCATTAATTGTATTATTTAAGACTTTAACCCCTTTTGTATTTTGCATACCAAGGATAGCATTAGAGCCGCTTGCAGTAATGGTATTATTTTGCACGATTCCATTCTCTGCATTAAACAAGATGATTGAAGCACCAGCGGAATTAAGGATATTAACATTCTCAATTTTAAAATCCATTGTATAAGCTACAGAAATCGTGTGAGCGTACGGATCATTTATTTTATCTGGTCTCCCTTGTTTTTTACCATCAATTGTCATACCACTAATTTCCACATTCGATTTTCTGTCAATTTCTAACAATAAATAGGAATTGGAAGAGCCATTAGAATTCTTTGGAACCATATCCAAAAAGGTCTGATTTATTCCGGCTCCCCTGAGTTGTATATTTGATTTCAGAACAATCGTTTTAGTGACATCGTATCTTCCAGGTGGAATTGTTACAATACCACCACCCTGAGCACTCTTTTGATCAATCCAACCCTGTATCAGGTCGCTCATATTATCGCTCCTTTACTAATGATTTGTGGTGTAAAATTTACTTTGATTAATCTGAGTGAATAGTATCGGTTATGATAGTTTATGAAAAAAATAAACATGTGTAGAGGTGTTTGTCCTAACATACACATCGTTACATATGAAAAAAATAAATTTTTCTTAAAACATGTTGTAATTTTGTTCTTTTGTGCGTTATAATGAACATGAACAAGAGATTTTTACATAAAAGGAGGTGGAAACTAATGAAAAAAGTTTATGAAGCTCCTCAAGTTCTTGCTCATCAGATGATTCAATTTGAAACAACTGCGTCTGGGAAAAAAGACAAAGATAAAGATAAGGACGACAAGAAGAAAGGATTTTAACTAGGAGAGGAGATTGGCTATGATTATGTCTTTGCTTGAGGAGATGTATACTCAAAAAGATATTTGTGAGGGGAGAGAGTGTGACTACATAGAATTGTTGAATGATATCGATGTGTTCGCTATAAAGTCCCAAGTGTATCATTATCTTAAATCACATCAGCAAACAAGTAGCTATTCACTCTTCCTTTTAAACAATTTAAAAGATTCTTATGAGAGAGCATCTTATCAAAACTTAATGCTTAGACATGAGCTTAGTCACCTCCTTGATTTTTTTGAAGAAGAAGCTTTGGAGGTAATTCCTTTAAAAGGAATTGTTTTCTCAGAAACCTATTTTGATAGTTTTTTGGCAAGAGGGACTGCTGACATCGATTTATTCATACGGTCGCAGGACCTGCAGAAATCGATTGCTCTGGTGAAAGCAGCAGGGTTTACAAAGGAAGAATCAGAGGATCCTTCTAATAATCATTGTTCTTTTGTAAAAACGAATTCTAATAGCTCTTTGTCTGTCACAGTGGAATTACATTGGAATTTAGATAAAGAATATTATTCTAATTTAAATGTCGATGTCTTCTGGGATAATTCGATTCGCTATTCTAATTATCATTATGTGAAAGAGTTATCGATACAAGATACATTTTACTTCTCTTGTCTTCATGCGGTTCGACATAAAATGGATTCGTTAAAATATTTTATTGATTTGCTCCAAATCTTATCAAAACATGCATTGGAAATTGATTATAATCAATTAAAAATCCGTGCTAAGACTGATAAGACATGGAGAAAAGTTAATACTTGCCTTTCAATTCTATATGGTGAGCTACCTTTTCTTAATAGAATTAAATCTTATCCATTTCAAAAAAAAGTTCTCTTTTGGAGTATAGAGAATGCACGCAAAGCTCAGAGAAATCATAAGGATCTTTCCTACTATATGTATAAATTTTATTTTAATCATTGTCTATTTGATTCTTTAAAACACCTTATCACTTCAACTAAAACATTTCATTTTATTTATCCGCCTAAGACTTATTTGGAGTATTTTCTAGGAGAAGATAAGGACATTCAATCAAGGTGGTTCCTTTTAAAACAATATTATTTAACGCTCTTTGAACAGCATTCGCTCAAGTATCATAAGGCATGACGAACCAGGGGGACTAATACATGAAACAGGAATGGATAGAAATAGGTGATCACATTCTAAGAATTAAGTCAAAGTCTGACAAGGCGATTCAATACATCGTTAATGAGTTTAAAGTAATATCGACTAAAGTTGAACATCAAGTTCACCTCAGTATTTTAATAGAATATGGATACGGTTATCCTTTTAATGGATTTGATGTAGATATCATAAAGGATGATGGAACTGTTTTCTATGATCGAGGCGATTATGTTATTGAAGTAGATGAAAGTTATAGAACTGCTACTATAAGAGCTTTTAATGACTTTGCCTTGAAACATGCTCTTATGAATTTATACAGTGTCTTTATTGTTCATCATAAGTGGGGTTTACTCATTCATTCCTCTTGTATGAGGGAAGGGGATAAAGCTTATCTATTTTCAGGGCAATCAGGTGCAGGTAAATCTACTGTTGTCGAATTATCTAGTCCGCGTCCGATCCTTTCTGACGAAGCAACAGTAGTGAAAGTTGAAAGAACTGCAACGAAAGTATATGACTCACCATTCCGAAGCGATACAGTTTCATCATTTCAACAACCAGCTATTGAGCTTGGAGGAATTCAACTTCTTGATCAATCAACTATTATTAAACGTTCTCCATTACAAAAATCTGATGCGATGATGAGTTTATTTGATAAAATTTTTTATTGGGCATTTGACTCGAATGAGACAAAGAAATTATTTGAGTTATTGAGTCAATTAATTAGTAATGTACCAGTATATAGACTTCAATTTCAAAAAAACGATCTATTTTGGAAGGAGATTTCTTAATGGAAACTTATATACGCCAAGCAGACCTTGAAGCAATCGAAATGGAAGGTAGTTGGGTTATTTTAAATCCTAACGACTACACAGTGACCAAGCTAAATGCTTTAGGGAGTGTTTGTTGGGAGCTGCTTACTAAAGAACAATCTGTGCAGTCACTAACTGAACAAATTCAAAAAGATTTCGAAGTTTCCTCTGAAATCGTTCAAAATGATATTACGCAATTTTTGGGTGAATTGATGGATGCTGGATTAATAACAAAATGAGTCAGCTACAAATGCTCAAGAAATTAATTGAAACGAATGATTATCTTGAGATTCCATCACATGGTTTAAGTATGTTCCCTATTATTACTCAAAAAAATATTTGTGTTTTTGAGAAATTTAACCTTCAAAACATTAGTAAAGGAGACATTCTCCTATTTGGAACCAAAGATGGGGGCATAACGGGGCATCGGTATTTGAGAACGATAAAATATGATCAGAAACTATGGCTTGTTTGCAAAGGTGATACAAATCTTTACCCTGATGAACCTGTCCTTGAAAACCAGGTTATTGGTAAGTTAACAATGATTAAGAAAAAAGACAGGGTTATAGATGTAACTAGACGAACTATGAAAATCTACAGTTACTTGATTTGTCATTTTCGTCTCATCCCAGCCTTACTACATGCTTACGTTCATAAAATATTAAAGAAAAGGAACGGAAAAGCCAATGAAGAGTCTAGCGCCAGTTAAAAGATTACTTGAGACAGGTGACATTAAAGGTTCCTTAACTTTTTTATCTTCATATATTAAACCGTACTGGAGAAGCTACTGCTGTCTCCTTTTTATTTTAATAGTAGACGTTTTTCTAATTCTACTCTTTGCTTGGTTGATGCAACATATTACTGACAGTGCAGTGAATGGAGATTTTAAAGAGTTGAAGACACTTTTCACTGTTGGATTAATTGCACTAGTTGTTACAGGCATCGTAGATTATTTTGATTCCTATTTAAGAACCTACACTGTAAGTCATGTAAAAAAAGATCTTCGAAGACAATTGTTTGAAAGATTTCTTTCTATTCCATATGCATCTTTTGAAAAAAATCATTCTGGTAAACTACTATCACATTTAACGAATGATATTGATAAGATCCATGGTGCCGTTGGCGGCGTGCTATTAAATTTAGTTCGTCTTCCTATCCTAGTTACTTCTATTTTTGTCTATCTTGTTTTATTGAATTGGCAATTATCTCTTCTATTTATCGTACTCGCTCCACTAACGATTATTTCAGGAATTGTATTTGGAAAGCAAATGAGAGACAGGAATCGTCTTATTCATAAACAAGTGGAAGATATGCACATCACATTAAATGATTCATTCGCTGGTAATATGGTTCTTCGGACGTTTAGTCTTGAATCGTTATTTCTAAGACGCTTCCAACAATCATCGGACGAACTTCTTCATAGTGAAATGAAAGAGGCCTCTATTCGTAGTTGGTTTAGTACAGCCGCTAATATGGCAGGAACGATGTCTTTCTTTATTACGTTAGGACTAGGAGCCTTTCTTGTAACGCATGGACAAATTACGATTGGGGTGTTACTCGCTTTTGTAAGTTTAATGCAAAGGTTGGTTTATCCTCTAACTTCCCTTGCAGAACAATGGGGAAGTTTTCAGCGTTCGATTGCTGCTGTTGAACGTATTATGGAAGCAATGCACGAAAAACCAGAAATGAATCTTAAGGATCATATAAATCCACCTGTTAGAATGAAACGAATGATTGAATTTAGAAACTTGGATTTTCACTATCAGAAAAATGATGAGTTATTTCAAAACTTTTCCTTGAAAGTGCCTGCTGGTAAAGTTACTGCTCTGGTTGGACCGAGTGGCGCAGGAAAAAGCACACTGTTCCATCTCCTTCAACGAGTTTATCAACCTCACAGCGGCAACATATTTTTTGATGATTTAGACGTCTACGCAATGTCAATAAATCAACAACGAAGTTATTTTTCTTATGTACCTCAAGACACATTCCTTTTTAGTGGAACAATTGAAGAAAATATCGCATTTGGTAGGATAGGTGCTAGCAGGTTGGAGATAATTGAAGCTGCTAAGAAAGCAAATGCCCATCAGTTCATTGTGGAGTTAAAAGGTGGTTATGATACAGAAGTAGGGGAAAGAGGATCAAGGTTATCTGGTGGACAAAAGCAACGAATTGCAATTGCTAGAGCCATTCTAAGAGACGCACCTATTTTGTTGCTAGATGAAGCAACTTCAGCGTTGGATAATGAATCAGAACGTCTAGTACAAGAAGCCATAGAGCGACTTATGGAAGGACGGACAACAATAATGATTGCCCACAGGTTATCTACAATTCGGAACGCGGATCATATTGTAGTAATCAATAAAGGTGAAGTGGTAGAACAAGGTTCACACGTGGAGCTAATTCAATCTGGAAGAATGTATGCCAATTTGTATAACAACAATGGGATGAGGGTAGCTCAGTAGGCATGTTGGATCACGTTGGGTGCCTGTAACCACCCTTTTATGTGGACCTATTTGCTATGTATTTATATTCTTTGTGTGAAAAGATTTCTTTAGCAACCAGAGTAATTGGGGGATTTGTTAAGAGAGACATCGCAAACATTATATCCCTTAAGTTAAACAAACGATTGATTAAAGAGTTTCTATTCTATTTCTTAAGTTAGACTATAAGACTTGAAAAGCCAGATAAGCTAATTGTCTGCTTAACTGGCTCGTTTTATGAATGTCATTCATTCAACAGAATCGTCTCGTTAATGTCTACTTCGCATAAGTCTCCCTAATAATCGGTACAGCCAACGCCCCAATCACAAGGAACACACCAGAAAGCAAGATCATAAACGGCATAGAAGATCCGATCAATGGGAACAGGACGAAGCTTAAGCATGACGCAATAATCTGCGGCAAGCAAATACTCCCGTTAAATAGCCCAAGGTATGTACCCATGTTTTTACCTTTTAGCGCATTCGTTAGAATTGTGAATGGGAAGGTCATCATTGCTGCCCAAGCAATTCCGATTAATGTAAAGGAAATAACGAGTGCCCACTGATTGTGAACGAAGAAGACCGATCCAAATCCGATTCCACCTAGCAATAAGCTAATCGAGTAGTAGAATTTGCGTGAGTTATTTGGAATTCGGGATAAGGCGAGAGACCAGAGTACTGCGCCAATTGACTGAACCGCTGTTAGAATCCCAAACCAGTTTCCGGCATCTTGATAAGCTGCACTAGAAGGATCGCTCGTATTCCAAACGTTTAACGCAATGGCTCCTGTGCCATACGTCCATAAGTATTGAAAGCCCATCCAGCAAAATAGTTGAACGAGGGTAACGGTCCAAAATACTTTCGGAGCGCTTCCAAGTAATTTAAAAATGTTTACTTTTTCTTTCGTCGATTCTTTTGAAATGCCGTGATAGACGGCAAATTCATCTGGTGTATACTCTTTTACTTTCAATACGGTAACGAGACTACAAATGATTAAAACACCTGCGCCGGCATAAAAAGAAATAACGACGGATTGTGGGATAACCCCTTTTGGTGCACTATTTGATACACCAAGAAGTGTTAACGCAAAAGGAAAAATACTAGCTAAGACAGCACCGCTATTAGATAGAAAGCTTTGGATCGAATAGGCGAATCCTTTTTGTTCTTTGTTTACCATATCTCCTACCATCATTTTAAACGGCTGCATCGCCATGTTTGATGAAACATCCATAAATAGGATGGCAATGGCGCCAAACGTCATCGCTGTCACTGCAGTAAATCCGAAACTACCTGAGTTCGGCAATAGACACATGACAATAACGGCAACAACAGCGCCAACGAGTAGATAAGGAATTCGACGACCAAGCCTCGGCATCCAGGTCCGGTCTGAGAAATAACCAACTAAAGGTTGGACGATTAGTCCAGCCAGTGGAGGTAGGATAAAGAACAATCCGAGATTATGAGGATCGGCTCCAAGCGTTTGGAAAATTCGTCCCATGTTTGCACTTTGCAATGAAAAGGCCATCTGGACACCTAAAAAACCGAAACTAATTAACCAAATTGTTGTGAGAGGCAGAGCGGGTAGTTCTTTCTGATATCGTTTTTCACTGGATGTGGCAACTTGTTCTTGTAACATCATTTCCTCCTATGTATGGATAGATTTTAAAGTTGATAAGCTATGAAAAATTGAAAACAATGCAATCGCTTGCACATAAATGAAAAAATAAATGCTGCACTCGCAAGTCGTTGCAAACAGCTTTTGATCGACATGTTTCATAATAGGAATACTTTACTGGCAATGATTTCGCTCTAAAACTGTGAATTTTCAAGTGAAGTACTAAAGGGATACTTCGTTAAACCAATAAAGCGTTTTCCTTGAATAGTATATACTAGCTGATAACGTTTACGCAACCGTTTGCATTAAAATTATTGTGACGATCACGTTAAAACAGATTTTCTGTCCGTAAGTCATTCACTTGTAACTTTTACCTTTTTTAATCGTATATAAAGTTGTAAATGTACTCGAAAGAAGGTTGATCCTATGAAAAAGGTGCTAAGTGTATGTGTCTTACTTCTAATTTTGTTCATTCCAACGCATGTATGGGCTGTTGAGTTTTCGATTGAATCGACCGATATCGAAGCTCAACTGCGCCAGGACGGTCAGGTAGATGTAACAGAAAGCCACACTTATGAATTTGAAGGAGATTTTAACGGCATTACAAGGACACTCATACCGAAAGAGAATACGACTATTCATAACTTCCAAGCTTCTGAAGATGGTGAAAAGCTTAAAGTGAAGAAGGAGGGGAATCTGTACAAGGTTTATCGTGGAGGATCAGATGAAACTGTCACGGTCAACATTAAATACACCGTCAGTCAAGGTGTGGAACGGTTTGAAGATGTTGCCCAGTTCTATTATCCTTTTTTCGATGATAGCAATGAAACAACCTATGAAAATATGCGGATTACGGTTGTCCCGCCCAAACCTACTGATGTGAAGGCAGCATATGGATATGATGAAGCCTATGAGACTGTCGAAACAATTGATAAGGGGACGGTCGTTTTCAACTTGGGGGAAGTACCGAGTGAGGAGAACGGAGATATACGTGTTGCATACGATGCCTCTCTTTTTTCAGAAGCCCCTCTGACGGCCGAAAAGCCGATGCTCGATAATATTCTTTTGGAAAAAGAGAAAATGGATGCAGAAGTGGCGGCAAAAATAGAAGCGAGAGAGCAATGGGGTGGAGTTGCACCTGTGATTGTTGGTGGATTGCTTCTAATTGCAGTTGGGTTGATCGTTCAAGCCATCAGAAAAAAGAGAATGACAGGGATTGAAATTAAACGGCAGCTTAGCGGAAATGGACGCTTTCCAGATACGGAAATGAGCTTGCCCGCGACTCTTTTATTTACAGGCGGAAATCTTAAAGCATCAGCGATTATCGCTTCATTGCTTGAACTCGTTCGAAAAGGGAACATCAAGAAAGTTTCAGATGAAGAATTTGAACTTGTAAGTAGGGAGACAGATTTTAGGCATGAAACGAGATTAATGGAATGGTTATTTGATGAAATAGCCGATGATACGACTTTTCATGTTGATGATCTGGACAGCTATGTGAAAGAGAAGAAGAACCACGAAAAATTCCAAGGAAGCTTCTCCGCATGGAAGGAAGCGGTAAGGAGAGAAGTTAAACAAAATAATTTAACAGAAAAAGCAGGGAAGATCCGCTGGATTTCAGGGTTATCCGCACTCCTGTCTTTCACCAGTATCTTTTTGTTTGCTTATCATAGTCTCTTTCTCTGGATGTTTGCGGTTGTCTTGCTATTTCTATTCTTCCTCATCTTTGCCGTAGCGTACCGACCATTAAATGAAAAGGGAAGAAGAATCATGGAAACACTGACACCGCTGAAGTTGAGCGATGAATGGAAATCGTGGGATGAAGATGAACAAGTTCCAGCTTTTCTCTATCAAATCGGAGCAGGAAAGCGAAAAATGTCCGCTAGTTTCGCTACTTCATCGCAAAGTAATGAATGGATGATTTACCTTCTATTAGCGGAAACATTTCAATCAGGCTTTGAGAAAGCCGATCACCAAACTGCGGTATCAGCCGCTGGTACCGCAGGCGGAGGCGGTGGATCAGGCGCAGGTGGTGGGGGAGGAGGTTCTGGGGCTTTTTAAAAAAGAACCCGAAAAAAACCAGGTGAGCTAGCCCACCTGGTTTTTCGCTATGTTAAAGATAGGCAACATCACCCTTTTTACATTACAGCGGAAGTGTAAACTCTATCATCGTTCCTTCACCTTCTGTGGAGTGAATTGTATATGTCCCTTGATGGGCTTTAATGAGATCAAGGCTAATCGCTAGCCCCATTCCGAGTCCATCTTCTTTTGTACTCATAAAAGGCGAACCTAGCTGATCCAGCATTTGTGGTGACATGCCGTGCCCTTCGTCTATGATCTTCACTGTCACAGCCGAAGTGTTAGGGAATGATGAGATCCGAACGTTTCCACCATCTGGCTGGGCTTCAATGGCATTCTTGATAAAGTTGATCAGAACCTGTTTGATTTGAGAACCATCGATCGAAAGGATAGGATTCGAAATAGCGGGTTCAAAATGAAGAGTTACTTGGTGTGTACGGGCATAGCTCTTCATCAGGCATACCGTATCTTGTATGATATTCTGTAGGTTTTCTGGCTTTTTTTGACTTACCTGTGCTTTTCCTAGCATCACAAATTGGTCGACGAGATGACGCATGCGTTCAAGCTCTGACATAATGATTTTGCGATGCCCCCGCTGTTTCTCGTCTGGAAGTTCATCCATTAATTGCGTCAATCCAATAATAGAGGTTAATGGGTTACGAATTTCATGAGCAAACCCTGCCCCTAATTTTCCAATAGCAGATAGTTTCTCCGACTGAATGACCCTTTTTTGTAGGTCGTAATAGGATTGCATATCTCGGAACTGTGCGAAAAAGCCAATAAATTGATTCAGCTGGTCAAAGAGAGGCGTTACATCCAACAGGCAAGCTTTTTCACCTTGTGAAAAGATCACTTCTATATTTTCCAACTTGCTTTTGTCATTTAAGACTTGCCGAATAAATGATTCTAATTCCGGAATCATCTCAATGTCTTTGCCTATTGATTCTGTCTCGAGCCACCCGGTGATTCTTTCGGCGCTATCATTCATTTCTTGAATTTCTCCGAATTGATTCGTCATCACAATGCCAAGTGGAGTAGCATTCATTAAGACCTGATTCATAAGGTGAAAGCGTTCATTTTGAAGCTGAACTTTTATTTCTCTCTCAATGGCATCGACTGCTGAAGACAATAATCCGAGATAAAAGTGGGTTGCATGTTCTTTTGTTGTCATAAGAGAGAGAGTACCTTTTTCTTCTCCATACGAAAACGGAGCTGAAAAACACGCAAGTTCTTTAAAGTAGTGATGATAATGGTCGTTTCCAATTAGTTGAATCGGTTCTTCGTAAGTTAGCGCAAGCGAAATGGAGTTCGTTCCAACGTCCTTTTCAGCATAACGAACTCCTTTCGTAATTCCTAGCACTTCCACGATCTCATTTATCTGCTGATCTCCATGAATATCAAGAACATATCCTTCACCGTCGGTCGCAACGATAAGCGTAGGTGTTTGTGAAGTGTAAACTAATAACTTTTGCATAAATTGTTGAAGTATAATTCGAATTGGTTCAAATTGACGTTTTCGAGCCTCGAGTTGTTTTGTCGTAAGAGAAACCTTTAAAAAAGGAATCTCCTCAGGCTTCAAACCGTATATGTTTGCACAATTCTCTTTTGATTTTTGTATATATGTTTCAAATTTCATCAAGACTTTCCCCTTTCAAACGCCCTTACCCATACCAGAATGTTAGTCGACCTTTACCGCGCTCTCTCTATTAGTGAAGGTTTTTGATCTTACTAAAATGGACAAGCAAGAAATTGACTGATGAAAACAACCAACGGAAAATATTCTCTTAGCTTGTATCCATTTGTTGTAGTATCTGAATGGCTACTTCTCTATTTTATCGATATCCATTCAGAACCTTAATATGAATATTTTACCAGAATACCACAATCAGGCATGATCTTCCTTCTTTTCTACTCTCTATATCGACATTTTTTATAAACTTATTAGGTTTCTTGAATCGAAAATTTGTAAATTAGAAACCATGATCTCCATCTAACGTCCTTTTTCTTTTTAGATTTGGATTTCTTATTCCTATGTAAAAGGAACTATTTCGTAAATCCACCTTAGTTCAAACGATTGGTTTTACGCGCAAACAACAGGGCTTCAGGTAACGTAAAGAGAATGACTACTTTGTACAGTCTATTAAAATCGAGGAGGAATGAAATGAGTCGAAAAAAGAAGTTAACCGTCTTATGTAGCACGCTTTTACTTTCATCCGTCTTTGCAAGTCCGACGATGGCAGCACCGAACGACAAACCTGTTCAAGCGCAAAGTCAGGAATACGCGATCTCTGGTTTTATTAGTCATGCAGAATTGAGTAAGAAGCTCATGCAGATTGAAAAGAGCAGTCAGGGAAATGTTCAAGTTCAAGTTGCTGGCTACTCAAACCTCGATCGTGAAATTTATACAGCAACGGTTGGTTCAGGAGATAAAGTGATCCTCGTCCAAAGTGAGATTCATGGAAACGAAAAAACAGGTACGGCAGCACTATTGAATTTATTGCAGCAGCTCGGCTCGAATTCGCCAGAAGCTAAGAAAATACGTGAGGAAGTCACCATTGTCGCGATGCCAATGGTAAATCCGGATGCGACAGAGTTAAATCGTCGTGGCAATGACATGTCGTGGAGTGAGGTCGTAACTGATTTTCCTCAGCTCGCTAGTGCGTCCCCATCATGGAACTACTACACGTATACGAATCAATATTGGGACTACGCATCAAATCCAGGTTTTGATGTCAATCGGGACTTCAATCCGGATCTTGATTATGTGCCACAACCTGAAGATTTTCCGAGTAACTCTTCGAATCCTGGCTGGTACATTACCCCTGAAGCGCAAACCGTTCGTGATGTGTATAAAGGGCTAATGAATGAATTTGGCAAAGTCGATGTGTTTGTTGACTTGCATCATCAAGGTGAATATTTCGTTGAGGGAACGGATGATAAAGTGACGCTCTCGATTTCAGGAGATTTTGTTCCAGATCCAGACAGTGAAGAGGGCGTGGAATATCGTGAGTATGCCGATACATACGATGGTGATTTCTCAAAGCAGTTAAATGTTTCGGTTTATAACGCCCTGCAGGAGCGAGGCGATTCACCATTCGACAATATTACGCTGTATCCGCAAGGTTTGGATTTACCTGGGACGGCACTTGGTTCATTCGCCCTTAATGGAAGCGGCGCGGTGCTGTTTGAAGTGACGGGACAAACGCAAAGCTACGGTCAGAAGGAAAAAGGAAGACTTATTAAAGCCGTTGAAATTGGGCTTTATGGAATTATTGATGGTGTGACGAGCGGAGATGTTTATGAGATTAATCCTAATGAATATGATGAGATTCCATTAACAGAGCGGTAAGAGCTTTTGACAAAATGTAAGCGAAAACAAAAATAGCGAATGTGATTTTTAGGAGGATAATAGTGAAAAAACAAATTCTAACGTTAACAGTAGCAGGAACAATGCTGGTGTCTGGATCCTTTTTAACAGGGAATACCGCGCTAGCCGGAGAGAATGGACCGAATGGACCTAATTATGGCGGCAATGAAACGATTAAGAATGAGCGTCTGCATTCTTATGAAGAGATGGTGAGCTTTTTAGAAAAAATTGAGCAGCGTTCTGAGGCGCTGGAGCTCGAGGTGTACGGTCAGTCCGTTAAAGGAAGAGACCTTTACCTTGCGAAGTTTGGCAACATGGATCCAGATAACCCAACGATTCTATTTCTAACGCAGCAGCATGGGAATGAAACGTTAACAACGGAAGGTGCCCTTGAGGTGATTAAGTATTTATCATCGAACGGAAAAGACGTGCAGAACATTCTTGATAACGTGAATGTGTTGATCGCGCCACGATTAAATGTCGACGGGGCAGAAGGCGATGTGAATTTTTCATTAGAAGACTATGTTTCTGGCACGCATACGCGCTATAATGCCAACGAAGTGGATCTGAATCGTGACCACGTCGATCGCGAGCAGCCTGAAACGAAGGCGCTTCATGAAAATGTGCTACAAAAATATTCTCCGGATTACATGATTGACCTGCATCATCAAGGAACACAAACAACACTCGGTGACACGGGCGAATTGGTGTCTGGATCGATTTTGTATCCAACAAATGAGACAGTCGATCCGGAAGTCGTGGAACAGTCGAAGGAACTTGGTGCTGTCGTGTATAACGCGGTAGAAGCCAAAGGCTATGGACTGCTTTCCAAGTATCCAGGCGGCAGTGCACCGACGATTAGCAGAAACGGACTGGCGATGGAATATGGCATTGCAACGCTTCTTTTTGAAATGCGCGGCATGGCCGATCATTATCGCGATGACTATGTTCTCGGACAGAAGAGTAATGGCTACTTGATTCAACAGGCTGTAACGGCGATGAAGGCAAGTCTCAATGCGCTTGCCGACGATTCCATTGATTCAGCGGATACGTCTTTCTGGGATACGCTTCCTGATAGCAATTATGATGGGGAGTAAGGGAGAAGCGATACTCCATTAAGGATATTAACTGAAAGCAGCTACTCTATTTAATAGAGTAGCTGCTTTTTTAATTTTAAGTAGGGAGTTTTAGAAAGGAAGTTAGATTAGTGTTTTTTAATTGCAGAAGGAAAATTTTCTTTTATTAAATTATATATAGCTTTTTTAGAGAAATTTCTCTATAAATCCTTGCCTTTTATTTTCTGAAAGATTAGAATAAACCTAGTTAATCCATTCTGAAAGGTGGCAAGGTTGAGGATGAACCCCGAAGTAAATGACATTACGGATTTTAATATGAACTTTTTTAGCTTGAAGGGAAAAGTAGCTATTATTACTGGTGGTAATTCAGGAATTGGTCAGGGGTTTGCCCTTGCGCTTGCGAAGGCTGGGGCAAATATTTTTGCCGTTAGTATGACGGAAGACGATGATCAGACGAGGGAGCTAATTGAAGCAGAAGGCGTTCACTATTATTTAATGGTTGGCAATCTGACAGAAGACGGTTTTTGTAAAGCGATTGTTGATGAATGCGTAAGTGTTTATGGAAAGATCGATATTTTGATTAATAATGCAGGCATTGGCATCTATGAACCTGATGTTACAAAGTTTACGAGATTGCATTGGGATAAGATGGTTTCAGTGAATTTGGACGCACCGTTTGAATTGTCACATGAAGTGGCAAAACAGATGATTCCGCAACGAAGTGGAAAAATCATTAACACATGTTCCTTGTTTTCGTATCTTGGTGGCCAATGGTCTCCAGCTTATGCAGCAACAAAACATGGTTTAGCCGGTTTCACGAAAGCATATTGTGATGAACTTGCTCAATATAACATTCAAGTGAATGGAATAGCACCTGGTTATTTTGCTACAGACGTGACGAAGGCGACAAGGGAGAACCTTGAAAGCAACCAGCGCGTCCTCGATCACATTCCCGCCAATAGATGGGGGAACATCCAAGATCTGATGGGGGCGGTTGTTTTCTTAGCATCTGACGCGTCAAACTATGTGAACGGTACACTACTAAATGTCGACGGCGGCTATCTCGTACGATAAATTCTACAAAAATATGATATTGATAAAGGAGAATAAATGATGAAAAACCTATTAGAAGAGTTGAAGTCTCTACTTTCTGAGGATCAAATCGTGACAAAGGAAGAGGCGCTATACGATGCTTCGGCGGATCGCTACAAAAAGTATGCGAAAACGAAAAACGTACTCGACGTCCCAGCTCCAATTGCAATTGTGTTCCCACATTCCACGGAAGAAGTGAAAACACTTCTTATGTTCTGTAACGAAAACAATATTAACGTGATTCCAAGAAGCGGAAAGACTGGTACTGAGGGTGGTCTTGAGAACTGGAAAGAAACCACCATTGTCATCGATGGATCTAAGATGAATGAAATTATTAAAATGGATACGTATAACATGCAGGCGACGGTTCAGTCTGGCGTAAAACTTCAAACGCTTGAAGATGAGCTACGTAAACTAGGCTATACAACGGGTCACTCTCCACAGTCCAAGCCAGTAGCGCAATATGGTGGTCTTGTTTCAACAAGAAGTATCGGGCAGCTTTCCACTTTATATGGTGCAATTGAAGATATGGTTGTTGGTCTTGAGTGTGTGTTCCCAGAAGGACAAGTTTCAAAGATTAAGAACGTTCCGAGACGTTCTGGTGGCCCTGATATTCGCCACATTGCGATTGGAAACGAAGGGGCACTTTGTTATATCACTGAAGTAACGGTGAAGATTTTTAAACACAATCCAGAGAATAATGCGTTCCACGGCTACTTGATTAAAGATGTAGAAACAGGAATTAAAGTGCTACGTGAAGTAATGGTGAACGGTTACCGTCCATCTGTTGCACGCGTGTATTCTGAAGAAGATGCTAGACAGCATTTTGAGCACTTTTATAAAGATAAGTGCGTGTTGATTTTTATGGCAGAAGGTCCTAAAGGAATCGTAGAAGCAACAAACGCTGGTATTGAAGAAGCGGTTGAGAAGTTTCAGTCCGGTATTGTTGAAAAGGTTGATTCTTCGTTAATTGAATCATGGTTTAACAACTTGAACTGGGATGAAAGCCGCATCGAGCGTGAAATTCAAGACATGGTCGATCACAATACGCATGATGGCTTTACAACAGAAGTGTCGGCTGATTGGGAAACGATTCCGAAGCTTTATAATAACGTCATCGAACGGATTAAGAATGAGTTTGATCGCGCAGATGAGCTCACAATGCTTGGTGGTCATTCCTCTCACAGCTATTTAAATGGTACAAATATGTATTTCGTCTACAACTATACGATTAACTGTGCACCAGAAGATGAAATGCGCATTTATCACCACCCAATTCACGAGATTATTATTGAAGAAACGTTGAAGCTAGGCGGCTCGATGTGTCACCACCATGGTATTGGGAAGTACCGTTCTGAATGGACAAAAGAAGAGCACGGCTCTGCGTACTATATGTTAGAAAAACTTAAAGAAGCGTTTGATCCAAAAGGAATCATGAATCACGGAACGATTTTCCCTCAACCTAGCGAAGTGAAAAAGTATATTAGAAGCTAAGAGGAGGGAAACCATGGCGAATCGATACATCATGGGGATTGATAATGGTTCACAAAGTACAAAAGTAGTGATCTTTGATCTAGAAGGGAATGAAGTCGCCTACGGTTCACAAGCGTTAAGGGAAACCTTAACACCTGAACCAGGCGTCGTTATTCATCCGGACGATGACTTATGGGACAGTGTTTATCATGGTATGAAAAACTGTTTAGCGAATTTCAACGGTGACCCGAAAGAAATTGAAGCGATTGGGTTATGTACGATCCGTTGCTGCCGTGTGTTATTGAATGAAGATGGTAATCTAGCCCATCCAGCCATTAGCTGGATGGATGCTCGATTATCAAAACCGTATGAGCACGAAGATGATCGCGTGCAGTATGTGACGACCACGTCAGGTTACTTAGGACTTCGGTTAACGGGAGAATACAACGATACAGCTGGTAACTGTGAAGTTTTTTGGCCAGTTGATCGGGAAACGTTGGATTGGTCTCGCGATGATGACGTGATTCATGAAAACGGTCTGCGGAGAGAGATGTTATTTAACCTTGTGAAGCCTGGTGAAAAGCTTGGTTCAATTCGTAGAGAGCTTGCGGAAGTGTTTGGTTTAAGTGAAGGCATTCCAGTTGTCGCAACGTCAAACGATAAAGCGGTGGAAGTGCTCGGTTCTGGAATTCAAAATGAAAACTCCATTATGATTTCGCTCGGAACGTTTATTTCTTCGATGTTATTGAGAGATAACTATTACGAGGGTGCGAAAAACTTTTTCCCCACGTTCGCATCGATTCCATTCAAATATGTTTATGAATCAAATGGGATTCGACGGGGATTATGGACAGTTAGCTGGTTTAAGAAATTAATTGGCGAAGAACTCGTAACGGAAGCAAAGAAGTTAGAGGTTTCGGAGGAAGAGTTTCTGAATCGTAAGGCAGAAGAAGTTCCTGTTGGTAGTGATGGGTTGATTACGATTTTGGATTGGTTGGCTTCACCGGATAAACCTTACCGAAAAGGAATGATGATTGGCTTTGATCAACGTCACTCCAGGTATCATATCTACCGTTCAATATTGGAAGCGATTGCGTTTAATATTAAAAACAATATTGAAGATATGTTAGAAGAAATCGATGTGGAGCTGAATGAAGTTGTCGTTATTGGCGGAGGTTCGAAGAGTGATGTGATCATGCAAATCATGGCCGATTTGTTTGGTTTGCCGGTGCATCGACGGAAGGGGAGCAGTAGTGCCTGTTTAGGTGCTGCGATTAGTGCTTCTCAGTACTTAGGTGTTTACGATGATTTTTCTGAAGCGATTGAGCAAATGGTGAAAACAGAAAAAACGTTCAAACCGGTCTCTGATCATCATGATTTTTATAACAAGGTGAATGAAACTGTTGTGAAAAATGTTAGAAAGCATACGGATGAAATATTGAAGCTTTCTTATCCGATTTTTAAGTAAGCATTCTTTGGGAATCATGTTATGGTAGACCTATTGATCATGGTGACATGATCAGTTCGAGAGAAAAGCAATCGTTATTTTCGAATAGGAAATGGCGGTTGCTTGTTTTCGCTGCGCGAGTCAAGGAGCAAGGTGAAAGGAATGGAAGAGTTATGATTAAATTAGATACGAATCATCTCACAAAATTAGAAGAACAAGTGCACAGCAAGCTAGCGGATGTTGTCGCTACAAATGATAAGTTAAAAATTATCGATGCCGCCGACCTCTGTGACGTCTCTCCGTCAAAAGTATCGAAGCTCGTTCGGAAATTAGGCTTTGATAACTTTAAGCAGTATAAGCTCTATTTTAGCGGCCAGCAGATTCATACAGAAAAGAAAACGAAATCAAGTGAAATCGAGCGCTTGATGCAGTTTCTAGAAAACTTTGATCCTGTCCTTGTTGATGATTTTGTTTCGGTTTTTCAAAAGTATAAGAAGATTATTATCTACGGTTTGGGCCCGTCTTTTATTAGTGCGGAGTATTTTGGGTACAAGCTAACCATTTCTTCCGATAAAAATGTAACGGTGGCGCAAAGCGAGGACTTTGCGAGTCGCCTGGCGGATGAAGATACGCTTTTGATCGTTCTATCTGTGACAGGAAAGTTTTCTTCTTTTGAAAAGTTGTTTACTGAAACGAAGAAGAATGGTGCAACGATCATGCTGGTATTAGAGGAGTATGTGAACACATTAAACTCGATGGCAGATTATATTTTTTATTTATCAAAGTTTAATCAAGATAACAGCTTGCTGCCGTTTGAAAAAACGAGAACAGTGTTTTTTATTTTTATTGAAGAAGTGATTGCGAGGATTAGTGGGGGAAGATCGCAGTGACTTGGCGATAAATCTTGTTATGATCTCAAAACATACAATCATTAAGAGGAAGCAGTTCACTTAATCAAACGTTTGTTTAAGTGCACCGCTTCCTTTTCTTATGTAATAGATATGTACCCTGTTTTAAAAATCCCCTGACCAAACTCCTCGGCTTTTTAAGCCAATTCATAAAACCATTCCATTTTGATTAGCTAGTACCTAGTACATAATAACTATTTATTTTAAATGAGGAAATCAAATGAAAAAAATGAAAATATTGTGTTATGGTAAAAGAAGAAAGCGCTTTAATTAAGCCGTCTCTTTTTTAGTCTTTTGTGCAAACGTTTTCACTACTTACCTAGTAGAGATTTTTTAATCCAGAGGAGGAGATCTATGTTGAATGCAAGTCGATTAATGAAATTGCTCACTGTCATGTTAATGGTCTTAGGAGTATTTGCTACGCCACAGTACTCGAAAGCAGAGACATCTGTATCAGATGAGGCAGCCATACCTGAAGATCATATTCGTGTGCATTACCAGCGAGCCGATGATAACTATGAGGGATGGGGATTGCATTTATGGAATGCGGATGATGAAAATCCTGCAATTGACTATAGAGTTGATTGGGGAAATCCCGTCGCATTTGAACAGGAAACAAGCTATGGGATGTACGTTGATGTTCCAGTCAATGAAATTACGAATGGCTTGAATTTTATTGTACATAAAGGTGATCAAAAAGATACGTCTGATGATCGAACTTTCCCCACTTCTGGTGAGAGAGAATTTTGGTTAGTTCAAGGACAGGAAGAAGTTTATTTAGAAGAACCTGAATTGAGCACTCAGATTTCAAGTGCAACCATTACAGCCCAAAATGAGATTACTGGATTGCTGAATCGTAAGCCTGAAAGCCTAACCGTAGACGATGTAAAAGTGATTGACGGAGATGGAAAGCGTGTTGAGGTTGAAAAGCTTGAAAGTGAGGGGCAGAAGTTTGTTCTTACTATGGGTTCTGAACTCGATCTAACGCAAGCTTATAAAGTCGTTTACAACGAAAAAGAACAGCAGGCTCTAGTTGATTGGAAACTGGTAGATAAAGAGTTTGTTTATGATGGAAATGATCTTGGTGTCACGCTCCATGATAATGGGGAGGCGACGATTAAATTCTGGTCACCACCAGCAAGTTCTGTTTCTGTGCTTCTATATGACAAAGACGATCAGTCAAAATTAATCAAGAAAGATCTTGCGATGACGAAGGACGAGAAAGGTGTTTGGGAGGTTAAGCTTGATCAGTCGAACACTGGAATTGACGATTTAACAGGCTATTATTATCAGTTTGAGATCGATGTTTATGGTGAGACAGCGATTGGACTTGATCCTTATGCGAAATCGATGGCTGCTTCCACAGACGATGATGAAGATACCGTTGGAAAAGCGGCGATTATTAATCCTGCAACAATTGGTCCGAAGCTTGATTTTGCTTCCATTCCAGGATTTGAGAAGCGGGAAGATGCGATTATTTGGGAAGCGCACGTGAGAGATTTTACATCTGACCCAGATCTTGAATCTGAACTTGATGCTCAGTTTGGCACATTTAGCTCTTTTGCTGAAAAGCTGGATTACTTGAAAGAGCTTGGTGTTACGCACGTTCAGCTACTTCCAGTGATGAAGTATTACTTTGGAGATGAGCTCGAAAACGACGAGAGAGAACTTGACTACTCTTCTGAAGGAAACAACTATAACTGGGGATATGACCCGCATAGTTATTTTTCTCCATCAGGCATGTATTCCGAGCGTCCAGAGGATCCAGAAGCGCGCATTGCTGAATTAAAAGCGCTTATTAATGAAATTCATAAGCGTGATATGGGTGTTGTGCTTGATGTTGTGTATAACCACACGGCGCTCGTTAGCATTTTTGAAGATTTGATGCCTGGCTATTATCATTTCATGGATGAAGAAGGCAATCCGAAAACCGGATATGGCGGTGGAAAGCTTGGCACAACACATGAAATGACGAGAAAAATGATGATCGATTCAATCACGTACTGGGTAGATGAATTTAAAGTGGATGGTTTTCGCTTTGATTTGATGGGTGACCTTGATGCTGAAAGTGTTCAAATCGCTTACGATGAAGCGAAAAAATTGAATCCGAATTTAATTATGCTTGGCGAAGGGTGGAGAACGTTCGTTGGGGATGGAAACGATGAAAATGAAGTGATGCCAGCTGATCAGGATTGGATGGACCATACGGACAGCGCAAGCGTCTTTTCAGATGAAATTCGTAACGAATTAAAATCAGGCTTCGGAAGTGAAGGCGAACCCCGTTTCTTAACCGGCGGTGCCCGCGATATCGAGACAATTTTTAATAACATTAAAGGACAGCCAGGGAATTTTGTAGCTGATGATCCTGGTGACGTGGTCCAATATATTGCAGCACACGATAACTTAACGCTTCATGATGTCATTGCGCAGTCGATTAAGAAAGACCCTGCTGATCATGAGGAAGAAATTCAGGAGCGGATCCGTCTTGGGAATGCAATGATTATGACGAGTCAGGGTGTATCTTTCTTACATGCAGGGCAGGAATACGGTCGAACGAAGCAGTGGAAAGGCGAAGGGAAGCCAGAAGCAAAAGAAACGTATATGGTAGATGAGGACGGCGAGCCGTTCGAGCATCCCTATTTTATTCACGATTCTTATGATTCCACTGACGCGATTAACATGTTTGACTGGAGCGCCGTAACAGAAGACGGCATTCAGAAGGAAACAATGACTTATACGAGTGGGTTAATCGACTTAAGAAAATCAACAGACGCTTTCCGACTTGGTACAAAAGAGTTAGTCGATGCGAATGTTCAACTAGTCGATGCGCCTGAGATGAAAGACACCGACTTAACAATTGGGTATAAAAACGTTTCAACAGATAAAACCGGCACGTACTACGTGTTTGTGAATGCTGATGACGAGAAAAGAACGCTAACGCTTGAAGAAGATATAACGAAAGGTCAAGTGCTTGTTGACGATGATGAAGCTGGTGTGAAGAAGGTTTCAGACCCTTCTGGATATGAGTTAACAAAGAATAGCATTCAGCTTGATCCATTAACGACTGTGATTGTAAAAGTCGATAGTGAAAAGGTAGTTGATAAGCGCCTTTCTGGTAAGGATCGTTATGAAACTGCCATCGAGATTTCAAAAGAAGGCTGGGAGCAGGCAGATACAGTGGTCATCACACGTGGCGATGGTTTTGCTGATGCACTTGCGGGAGCACCGCTTGCCTATAAATATGATGCCCCAATTCTACTGACAGAAAGTCATACTATGAATCGCGATATTCAGAAAGAGATTAAGAGACTTGGCGCCTCCAAAGCCATTGTTCTCGGGGGTAACAGCGCTATCTCAAGTTATGTGAACTATCAGTTGAAGGGTCTAGGATTGAAGGTAGAGCGTATTAGTGGAGAGGACCGTTTCGAAACGGCTGCGAATATCGCGGCTCGTCTCGATGGCGATCCTAAGAAAGCCATTGTCGCAAATGGACTTAGTTTTCCTGACGCACTTGCCATTGCGCCTTATGCGGCGAAAAATGGCTATCCTATTCTTTTAACAGAAAAAGATGAGTTACCAAACGATACAAAACACGTTCTAGAAGGCTTTGATGACAGTATCGTTGTAGGGGGCAAGGCAGTTGTGACAGAAGAAGTAATGGATCAACTTCCTGGTGCTGATCGAATTGGTGGAGCGGACCGATTTGAAACGGCTGCTAATGTCGCCTTATTAAATGAATCCTCAAATACGGCTTTCGTCTCCACAGGAATGGAGTTTGCCGATGCGCTAGCTGGTTCTGTTCTTGCAGCGAAACGTGATGCGGTGTCGTTGTTAGTGATGTCTGACGAAGTGCCTGCTGCTACTGAGAAAGTATATGATGAGTTAGGAATTAATCAGCTTTATGTGCTTGGTGGAGAGTCAGCGGTAAGTGAGAAAGTGAAGAAGCAGTTATTGGAGAAGTAGAATGGTAGAGAAGCTCAGGGCGACCTGGGCTTTTTTGGTTGGATAGTTTGGATAGTGCCTGTCACCACCCGATCTGTGTAACTATTTGTCGAAGGGGTGATAGGGTTTATAATCAATTAGGTTTCTGGCTTATTCATGAACACCTCTATCCCCAAATACACTAACAGTAAAGCCTGCTGCATATTTGGGAGGAGATTCGATGGCGGTTCATACGGTGGTAAGTGGGGATAATCTCTGGCGTATTTCATTGGCCTATGGTGTGCCGATTTCAATAATACAGAAGGTGAACGGACTTGTGTCTGATCGACTTGTTCTAGGATTAAACCTGTATATCCCGGATCAGGCTCTACCTGAACGATTTTATCAGCTTAAACAGGGCGACACGTTTTGGAATCTCTCTCAACAGTATAAGACTTCCGTTCAAGCAATTGTTGAAGCTAACCCGGCGTTGAATCCGACGGCTCTCCTGGTCGGCGCGAGAATTAGGATTCCAACTATGCAAAAATATCAGATGGAAACGCTCGTCTTTTTTGATGCGATTGAAGGTTCTCCTTATGTAGAAACATTGAACAACCTGAGCGATTCGATTACTTATTTAGCAGTGTTCACGTATTCTTTTACGGAAGAAGGAGAGCTACTTCCAATCAATGATGACGCGATTTTAAAACAAGCAAAAGCGCTGGACATCAAGCCTCTACTAGTTATCAGTAATTATGACGTTCAAATGTTCAGTGCTGAGTTAGCTGATAGTGTGCTTCAAAATAAGGAAAGAAGAGCAACGCTCGTTCAAAATCTCGTAAGAACAGTAAAGGAAAAAGGATATGCAGGGGTTAGCGTTGATTTCGAATTTGTGCCACCAGAGAGGCGAAGTGATTTTACGTCATTTTTAAAAGAGCTAAAGAAGGAGCTTGGCAATCTGACGCTCCAACTTAATGCGCACGCGAAAAGCAGCGATTTGCCAACAAATCGACTGGTTGGCTTTCTAGATTATCGAGCCGTAGGTGAGATCGTGGACATCGTTTCGGTGATGACGATTGACTATGGCTATGCGATTGGTCCACCGGATCCGATTGCCCCCGTCTGGTGGGTGGAAGAGATGTTAATGTATGCGACGAGTCAGATAAACCATCGCAAAGTAATGATGGCAATGAGTCTTTACGGCTATGATTGGTCACTGCCAGCGCAGGAGAAGCCAGCTGAAATGATTTCGGTGCAAAATGCGCAAAATCGTGCGATTAACGGGTGGCTTCCTATTCAATACAACGAGATAGCCCAAGCGCCAACTTACAGCTATAACTTGAGCGGTAAGGAACACGTGGTGTGGTTTGAAGACATTCAAAGCATCAAGGAGAAATACAAACAAATGCAAGCCTATGATTTGCTGGGGGCTACTTATTGGCGATTGCGGTTTCCGTTTCCGCAGAACTGGGCGTATGTGGAGAAGAACATGCAGGTTTTGAAAGGTTAAACAAACGTTTGATTAATATCCTATAAGTATGATCACACGCGAAAAATCACAAAAAGCGCTCGTGCTTTCTGTGATTCTTTTTTGTGTTATAGTTTTGAAGCTAAACCATTTTACGGTAAATTTGGTTGTTATCCATTATAAAATAAACTTTTTGAACCGATTGTGGGAAGTAGGTCGTCTATCATACAGGGAAATCCAGGGGGGAGCTCGTTGGGGGAGAAAATTAGAGAGAATGAGTTTGAAAGAAATGAATTAATCAGGGAGTTGATCGATGATTTTGCAGAGCCGATCAAGCGCCTTGCTTTTACATATGTGAAAAATTGGACGGTGGCTGATGACATTACCCAGGAAGTATTTATTTCTTGTTTTAAAAACATCGACCGTTTTAGGGGAGACAGCAGTTATAAAACTTGGTTATTTAAAATTACCGTCAATCGGTGCAAAGATTATTTGAAGAGTAAGTGGTTCAGGTCGATGATTCCTTTTCGCGGGGACGAAAATTTGAAGGTAGGCACTGGACTTGATGAGATTCTCGTGCAAAAAAGCGAAGGGCAAGAGATTTCCCAGAAGGTGCTTTCGCTATCAGTAAAATATCGAGAAGTGATCATTTTATTTTATTATGAAGATTTAAGTCTTCAAGAAATAGAAGAGCTAACAGGGATTAAAACAGAGACGATCAAAACGAGATTAAGGCGTGCTAAATTGCAACTTCGTGAGCTTTATAAGGAGGTTGAGTAGATGGAGGACAAGCTGAAAAATCTTCGTAAGGATATGAATGAGACGGTTTTGAAGAAGGGTGAGGTGAGTGAGGAGGAGAAGGAGCGGATTTATTATAAGGTAATTAAAAATAGTGAAACTAAGAAAAAGACAAATCGACTGGTACCAGTCCTATCTATCGTCTCTTGCTTTATTCTGCTTGTTCTCTTCTCTGCCTATGGGTATTCAAATTATGTCATGAAAAGCAATATTAGTGTTAAGGGAAGCAACGAAAAGAAGACTGGAATGAGTGAAGTTATTGATCCTGAAAAAAGTGAAACACTTGACGGAGAACGGTTGCCGTTGTTTCCATCAGAAAAAGAACCAACTCACAATCCTGAGTCAATTCCAACAGAATTGCAGTTCATGAATTATATTCACGGGATGACCCATCAAAAAGTACAGGCTGAAGAAAAGTGGAGCCTTTATGAAATGAATGATAAGAACATCTCCAATTTGTTGAATACTTTAGAAAAAATCAAGGATCAGCAAACTTATGAACATTATGATTTCTATTACGAGACACTAATTCAATGGAAGAAAGGAAATTTCGAAAACGCTGTAGATGTACACAACAAAATCTGGAGATGGAGTGGCGGATCAACTGGAAAAGCAACAAGGTTGTTGACTGATGAAGAGGAACAAGAATTTATATCACAGTATTATAAGTAAATATCACATTAATTAAAAATATAAGGAGCTGTCCAAAACATGCCATCTATTAAAACAATACTCATTTCAATCCTATCCATTGTCCTTTTAACTCTTGGGCTTGGCTATTGGTTTATCTCAGATATGAATACGAGTTTACTAGAAGAAAAAGACGTAAGTGAAGCGTCCGATGAGGGCTCAGATGAGGCGGCAGAGGGAATTGATCAGGAACGCTATATTGATGAGGGGTCAAATTCCACAGCGAATGAGGATATTCCGAGTGAGAAACATTTTATGAACACGCTTCACGGAATGACGCATCAAAAAGTTTATGCAGAAGAGAAATGGACGCTCGTTGAAATGACCGATGCGCGTATTGCCGACATGCTTGCCATTCTGGATCAAGTCGAAGGTACGGGAGAGTATGAACATTACGATTTATATGAGCAAGCGTTAATGAAATGGAAAAACGGAAATTTTGAAAACGCAGTTTACGTTCATAACGAGCTCTGGAGCTTGAAAAACGGATCAATTGGAAAGGCGAGTCGGTTATTGTCTGCAGATGAAGAGCAGGCATTTGTTGAGGAGCACTACTAAAAGCGTATGAAAGGATTGAGCGAATAATGATGAAATTAGAAGTTGCCGAAACAGAGAAGTCCGTTTTTTTAGATGGATTACGATTGTGGTATAACAAACAAAGCGGTGCCATTCACTTGAAAGTTCCAGGAGTGAAGGAACTTCATTACGTGAAAAAAGGTTCGGATCTCTATGAGCCATTGCTTAAAGAGGTTAAGCGAGTTTCTGATACAGACCGTTAAGTTGACGTTAAACAAACGTTTGATTAATCGCTTCGTATGTAGGCAGAGTGCCCGCTATCTCTAAGTTAATAGAAGGAAAAAGTAAACCGCTTTAGTCAGCGGTTTATTTCTTTTGTGAAGCCTTACATCAATTATAAAATATGAGATAATAAAAGGAATGAAATCCAAATTTTGGAGGGTGTGGGCGCTGTGAGTTATGAAAAATATTATGGTAGAATTCCCCTCCCGTTATTCGTAGTAGATTTAGAGGGCGCTGTGATTTACTGTAACGAAGAAGGGAAAAAGATTCTTCCGAAACATGATGATAAAGAAAGTTATCGTATTGATCAGATATGGATGATTGAACATTCTGCTCGACAATTTATGAATGAACTCAATTGTTCTTCAATAGAAAACTCGGTCGAAGTCACCTTCACTTCGGTTTTGGACGAGGAAGCGCATCTTATTGAAATTTCCTATTTGGAAGAAAATCTTATGCTTTTCGTTTGTATCAAAACATTAACCTCGAATCATGAAGAAAATATGAAGCAAGAGTTGAGTGAACTACACTTTAAACATGATTTTCTAATTGCTGAAAACCCGGACGGTATTATTTTTGTTGACCAGGATGGACATATTACCGATATTAATCAATCTCTTCAATTTATGATTGGTTATGAAAGATGTGAAATCATCCATACATATGAACAGAATATTTCATTTCAAGAATTAAAAAGAATAAAATATTATACGAACAAAGCATTACGAGGAAAAGCACAAGTCTATGAAACAAGCATTACTCATAAAAATGGGGATCTAATCTATATCGAAGTTAAAACGATTCCAATTAAAATTCATCAGTCGTACATCGGTGCCTATAACATTTTAAAAGATATTACTGCTTACAAATCGGCACAGCAAGAAGCGTTTAAACAAGAAGAACTTCTTCGTTCTCTCATCAACTCTATGCCGGAATTTGTTGTTTATCAAGATCATGATGGCCAGATACTAGAGATGAACCAATATGCGAAGAAACTTTTTAACTTAGAAGGACAGGATGTAGTAGGCAAAACGTTTGCTGAAATTGGGAGTGCGAAGTGGGATGCGATTCCCCTTTTAAAAGAGGCGTTTCCTTCTGAGCTGACAAAGGACAATGCATCTAATATTCAATTCGAACATCAGCTTTTACATAATGGAGAAGAACGAACGTTTGATATTGTCAAAGCAACCGGTCCTTTAGGCGAAGGAGAACGAGGTTATCTGATTTCGATTGGTCGGGATAGCACACATCGGAAGAAGGTAGAAGAAGATTTAATTGAAACGAAAGAGCTTTTGGAGTCAATTTTTTCAAATAGTGCAGACGGAATTTCTGTAATTACCTTAAATGGAGAAGTGTTAAAAACGAATTTGGCATTTCAACGACTTTATGGGTATTCTGAAGAGGAAATGCCCCGTCAAATGATTGAGCTCTATCCTGATGGAAATCGCGATGAAGCAAAGTCTATTTGTGATACGGTGACAAGTGGCAAAGAGATCATTGGTTATGAAGCCGTTCGAAAGCATAAAGATGGCAGGTTATTGGAGGTTAGCGTAACGTACTCTCCGCTTAGAGATCAGGAGGGAAATGTACTCGCGATCTCAGCGTTTACGCGGTATATCGGTGATCGAAAACGAACAGAAGAGTTGTTGATTCGTTCCGAAAAGCTTTCGGTTATTGGACAACTCGCAGCCGCAGTGGCCCATGAGGTTCGGAATCCATTAACGGCAGTGAAAGGATTTATTCAACTATACAAAGGGAAAATTGATGGGAAGATTCACGAGTTGATGCTGTCTGAGATGAATCGAATCGAGAACATCATTTCAGAGTTTTTATCCCTTGCAAAGCCTCAAGCTGTCACCTATCAGCAGGCAAATGTCACAACACTTATTTGTGATACGTTATCGATTATGAACTCGCAAGCGCGTATAAACAATGTATGTATTAAGAAAGACCTTCAAGAAGCACTTGATCTTGTGGAGTGTGAAGTGAATCAAATCAAACAGGTCTTAATTAATCTGATTAAAAATGGAATTGAATCGATGCCTGATGGAGGAGAGTTAACGATTCAAACGAGTCAAGAAGGCGAGACATTTCGGATAGCTATCTCCGATCAGGGTGTAGGCATTTCGAAAGAACGTCTAAAACATCTAGGTGATCCCTTCTTCTCGAATAAGGAAGCTGGCACAGGATTAGGATTAGTGGTTTGCTATAAAATCGTTCACGAGCACGGTGGACGGATTGAGTTCGATAGTGAACTAGGAGTGGGAACAACTGTTAGTGTGTTGTTGCCTTTAAAGCCTTTAAAGGTGCCTGTCACCACCCGGGATTTGTAAGTATTTGTCGATAAAGGAGCTAACTATGTTAATTCAATGCACTAAGAAATTATTGCAAGAATTAAAGGTTGATGTTGTGACGGAGGTGGATGAAGATCCGCTACATTCCTGGCATGCTAACTTGATTAAACTTGGTCGTAAGAAGGTTGTGGTTTTTACGAATGACCAAAACCGCTATGCGATTGTGCTATACGGTGTTAAAGCAAAAGATCTGAAGAAGTTGGACGAACTGCTGCTAGAAGGAATGGAACGAGCGTTTGAAGCAGAAGGGATTAAGCAGGAGATCATTGATCAATTGATTCAGAACGCAGGAAAGACCTCTTATGCAAAAACAAAAAATCCGACAACGGTTGCCCGTTTAAACAAAGCTTGTGAAAATGTTGAATTTGGTGAAGATATGATTGATCCTGACTCGCTGTTTCAAGAGGAGTTGAGTCAGTGGGTTAGTAGTATGATGTATGGCGACGGAAAAAATAGCTACATTCATCCAAATGAGGAATTATATAAGGATCTAGAGAAACTTTCTGGAGCCCCGATTTTTAATACGGAGGCCGTTGAATTAAAAGTAACACTCGAACTTAGGGATTATACGATTTGGCGAAGGTTAAGGATTCCGACGAATACGACTTTCTCCCACTTTCATCGCATCCTACAAGCTGCATTCGGATGGATGGATAGCCATCTTCATGATTTTATGATTTACTCGACTGAAAATGAGCTGCCACTCGTGAACTTAGTCAGCAGTACCCATGCCTTTGAATTTCAAGGAGAGACAACAATGGTTCTAGAGTCAGGGAAGAAACTTTCGGATTACTTGCCTTCGCAAATGGTGTATACGTATGACTATGGCGATTACTGGGTGCATAGGATTGAGGTTGAAAAAATTATTGAAACCGCTCATTCGAATGTTCCAGTCTGTCTTGATGGAGAAGGTAGTGCCCCTCCAGAAGATGTTGGTGGAGAAGGCGGCTTTGAGGAATTTCTCCATATTATTCGTGATCCTATTCATTCTGACTATGAGCATATGGTGAGCTGGGGTGCCGCCCAAGGGTATGAGCCGTTTGATCGGGATGAAGTTAATTTTTGGTTGAAGAAATAAATCATTAGAGCAAGAACAATGTCCGTAGGTATTTAATTAACACACTGTTTAGAGCATCACTGGGGAATTTCTAGTGATGCTTTTTATAAATGATAAAAGCGCCCTTTAGTAGTGTAGTTATTTCCATATTATGTTAATGTTAATAGAGAGTGAGGGGGGCATATGAAAATAAAACGAGACAGTGGGATTAAAGTTGCTGCTTTCCTGGTAGGCTGGTTCATCCTTATCTTTGGAACGATCGCCGGCATCATTGTTTGGAATATTTCTTTATCCTGGTCTAATGGTTTTGTTATGATCATGACTAGTTTTTTCTTTGAAGTCATCCTCCTTGGACTGTCTCAAATCATGACTTATCAAGAACTGCAATTAGATGAAATGGAAGAACTAAAAATTATTGTGAAAGAGCGTACTAAGAATGAGGGGGCCAGCTGATCTCTTCCTTTTTTGCACGGACGAAAGAGGAAGGACAATTGCCCTTCCTCAGTATCAATTAGCCAATGATAATGTCGTTTTCGTTTCGTTCAATGATGCGCGCGCCTTTCTTAGCCACAACATCACCGCCGCTTGTTGTGAAGCAGTTTTGCATGATGATCGCATCCATTGCTGCGGCAATGGTTACTGGATTGACGGGTTCAACTGGATCAGCCAGTGTGATGGAAAATGGTTTGTTGTCACGAGTATTGAATTGAAGTTCAAGTGTTTTCGCCATAGTGGGGTACCTCCTTTCTTAGTAATGGAACTGCTCTTTTTTTGCCTATGCCTGAAGATCCGATGAGTCATTGCGTTCGACTGCAAATAAGTTGTGCTGTTGAAGCGGCGCTAGCGCTAATGCGATCGCGAAGAGCGCATCAGGCGTAGCGGATGTTTTCACGTTGTTGAAGTTCTTACTACGAAAGATTGACTTGCCGTTTTCATCAACGCCTACTTCAAGAACAAGGCGAAGCTGCGTATCCATGAGAGATGCTGTTGCCATGTTTATTACCTCCTTTCACTCTATATATCGATTGGAAAGAGCGAAAAGGGGCATTGTAGGAGAAAAAATTAGTGGTGCCTGTCACTTGTCGGTATTTGTTAGCGAGTGCCTGTCACTCCCGGTAACTCCCCGGTAATTGTCGAAGGGAATTTGTTCGTGGCTTGCTCATGTTATTTTGGGGAAATGAATTCTTTGTAAGGATCATGTTAGCTCTATTAATCTTTTGTAAAGAATAGCCATTCTCACTCCACAGAGAGAAGGACATCCTTATAATAGAAGTATCAAACCAAACCAAAACGGGATGTGAGCTCATGCAGAAAGCGAATCGAGGTCATAAAGAAATCATTTTTCTAAGTGCGATTACTTGTTTGTTTCTAATACTCGTTCATGTTTCGGAACAGTTTTTCTTCGGAGAAAAACAGCCGTTGAATGAAATTAGTTCCATTCCATATCAACTCACTCAAATTGGCATCGCGATGTTTGCGGTGATCGTTGGGTTATATTTATTTGAAAAATCGGGGAATAAGAAAAGAGAGAAGCCGTTAAATTCTTTTGAGGTTTCAAAAGTTGTTCTTTTATTCGCTCTCTGGAGCCTTTTCTATCTTGTTCTTTTAAAAATCGTAATGAATGCAGAGATGTTTACCGGGTGGAAAGATTCTTTCTTTCATATTGCGATGGGTAATTCCTTTTACCATTTGTTTTTTATTTCAGTCGTTCTGCAATTTCTTCTCATTTTTCCTGTGCTGAAACTTGTTCAATCTAAACTCGGTTGGTCGCTTTTAGTGGTTCTTTCTGGAGTGATTCATTACTATTTTCTATCTCCTGAATTAACTGGAGAAAATGAATTTTTTGCACAAGAGGGTTTGCTGTTGAAGTGGATTTTCTTCTTTGTATTTGGAGGTCTCTTAGCTCGTCACTGGGATGGTGTACAGAGCTTTCTGAATAAGTTTAATCAATTAGGATTTATCACATTAATTGGATTCATTGGTTTCCAGACTTTGTATTATTTCATGTATGGCTCTATTTTTCAGCAAGAATGGTCTCTGATGATCACAGTGCCGATCATCATGATGTCATTACTCGGAATCTATCATTCCGTTAGAAAAGTGGTACTGCTTGATATTTTCTTTCATTCTATCGGTGAAAACACTGTAGGACTCTACTTTGTCTACCCACTGATTATTTTCACTTATTCGAGCATCTTACCAGATGCTATGTGGCATAAAGAATATTTTGTTCTTGTTTTCACATTAGTGCTCGGAACTTCTGTTTTCGTTAGTAAGGCAGCAAAGCTATTTTTATTCAACATTAGAGGGATGAAAAGTCCCTTTGCTAAAACGAAAATGATGAGTCAGCAGGAACTTCGAATTAATTAAACGTTTGATTAATGAAATAGAATAATTAAAGGGAGTCCATTGCGTTTTACTTAATGGACTCTTTTCTATGTTGTCTTTCTCTGTTGAAAAATCTAAAAATAAATAATTTTCAAAAAACATTGAAATTCATCAAAATCTTCTCTATAATGAGCATCAACGAAAGTAATCGACTAATGAAAATGTAATCCATTACATTTTAGCTTGTATTCTTTGCCAAAGCCATTTATAGTTTGAAATAAGACAAGTATATTTATTTTAAACATTAGGAGATAATTGAAATGGCAAATATGACAGACGTGGCAAAACTTGCAAGTGTTTCGACAGCGACTGTGTCGAGAGTGATTCAGAACCCTGAAGCCGTGAAAGAGAAGACACGAGTAAAGGTGCTTCAGGCAATTGAAGAGCTTAATTATCAGCCGAATATTTTAGCGCGTTATTTTAGAAGGACTGAAACGAAAACCATTCTTGTAGTGGTGCCCTCAATTGCGAATAATGTTTTTCCGCAAATGATTGCAGGTATAGACCTTGTTGCAAATCAGTATGGATACAAGGTTTTGCTTGGCAATACCTATCAAGATCCTGAAAAAGCATACAGTTACATTGAAGAGCTAAAGCAGAAACAAGTGGATGGCATGATTTTATTAACGACAAGGCTTGATAATGACGTGATTACAGACATTGCTGAACGCTATCCCGTTGTGCTAACTTCAGATTTTATTGAAGGATTAAATGTTCCGACAGTAGCGATCGATAATATTAGTAGTTCTCGTGAAGCAGTGGAACATTTAGTTCAACTCGGCCATAGTCGAATCGGAATGATTACCGGACCGCTAAACAGTTTGCTTAGTAGAGATCGTTTAAAAGGTTATCGACAAGCGCTTTTTGCGAATGAAATCGCGATTGAAGGCGTGCTGATCCAGGAAGGGGACCACACGTATGAGTCAGGATATAACCAGATGAATAAGTTTCTGGCATTGGAGGACCCGCCGACTGCTATTTTTGCTGCGAATGATAGTATGGCGATGGGGGCGATCAAGGCAGTAAAAGACCAGAACATGAAAGTACCGGAAGATGTTGCGGTTGTGGGTTTTGATAACATACAGTTCTCAAAAATCTTTGAACCAGCGCTTACTACAATTGCGCAGCCTTTAATGGAAATGGGAAAACGATCAATGGAGCTTCTATTGAAACAAATTAAAGGTGAACCGTTAACGAAGAAACAGCTCGTTCTAGATACAAAACTGATTGTTCGAGATTCGTGTGGTGCGAAAGAGGTTTAGTCGTAACGACGAACCTATGCACTAAAATGATATCGTTTACATTTTTAGGGGAAGCTTATTGCTTGTTTTATGAATGTTTTAACCAAGCTATCTATTAAAAAATGTAATCCATTACATTTTACAATTAACTATTTTCAGGAGGTGAAGGGGCTAGCCGTTCAGTTCAGTAAGTTCATTCAATTTTAAAAAGGGGAGAATAGCATGGCAAATATACCTGTTGCAGTACAGATGTACACGTTGAGAGAGGAAAGTGAGAAAGATTTTGCGGGGACTTTGAAAAGGGTGGCCGACATTGGTTATCAAGGCGTAGAGTTTGCTGGATATTATGATATGACTCCGAAGGAATTGAGAAAGCTGATTGATAGTCTTGGACTTAAAGCGGCATCAAGCCATATTCCTCTTGATGCGTTAAAGAGCGATTTGAGTCAGGTCATAAAGGCTCAGCATGATCTCGGGAGTCACAAAGTTGTTTGTCCATTTCTAGCACCTGAGCTACGTAATGAAAAAGGGTATGCAGAGCTGATTCAAACTTTGAATGATGTTGGAAAGGAATGCGCGAAAGAAGGTCTTTCGTTATGCTATCACAATCATGATTTTGAATTAGAGCGTTTTTCGAGCGGGAAAACAGCCCTTGAAACGATTTTTGATGAAACGAATCCGGAATGGGTAAATGCAGAATTTGATATTTATTGGCTAACACGTGCTGGCGAGAATCCGGTTGATTGGATGAAGCGATATCAAGATCGCACACCTCTTGTTCATCTAAAGGATATGACAACGGATGGCGAGCAGTTCTTCGCTGAACTTGGGACAGGTGGGGTTGATCTTAATGCCGTTCTTCATCAAGGTGATCAGTCGAATGTTGACTGGTGGATTGTTGAACAGGATAAATGTAAACGCTCTCCTTTTGAAAGTATTGAAATGAGTTTGAACTATTTCCTTAGCAAGCATTCATAAATTGTTTCTTACTAATCATGACTACTAAATAAGGGGGATAAAGCATGAAGAAAGTAACGGCTTTATTATCGGTTATGGTGTTGTTGCTGTTAGCCGCGTGTGGGGGAAATCAAGGTGCTTCAGGAAATGCGGATAGTGGAGATGAGAAAGTCATTGAGGTTTGGCACATTGAAACAGGTGAACGGGAAAAACTTTTTCAGGAAGTCGCGAAACAGTTTGAAGAAGATCATGATGGCGTAAAGGTAAAGTTGCTTCAAACGCCTAATGATGCGTATAAACAAAAACTGGCTGTTTCAATGTCAGGGGGCAACCCGCCGGACGTATTCCAGAGCTGGGGTGGCGGTTGGTTGAAGCATTTCGTTGATCAAGGAAATGTGCAAGATATTACAGAAAATGTGGATCAAGATCATTACTTAGAAATGGCGTTAAATAATGGAACTTTCGATGACAAGGTGTATGGTGTTCCCCTAGGGTTATCACTGGATGTGATTTTTTATAACAAAGAAATCTTTGAAAAGTATAATCTTGAGGAACCAAAAACATATGAAGAATTTACTGAAATTATCAAGACATTGAAAGAAAATGACGTTACACCGCTTGCTTTAACGAATAAAACAAAGTGGCCGGGAGCGTATTATTTAATGAACTTTGCCAGTCGTATTGGTGGTCCTGACTTATTTGAAAGCGCATTCAATCGAGAGGGACGCGGGTTTGATGATCCAGCTTATGTGGAAGCGGGCGAATACATTCAAGAACTCGTCAAAATGGATGCTTTTAACGAGGGCTTTAATGGTATTCCTTATGATGAAGGTCGCGGTCGTCAGCTCATGTATTCTGGTCAGGCTGCTATGATGGATATGACGATTTCTTTTCTAAATAACGTCAGAGAAGAAGCGCCGCAGTTCGAAGATCAACTTGGTTTCTTTGTGTTCCCAACAATTGCTGGTGGGGAAGGAAATGAAACACAGGTCGGTGGAGCTACAGGGCCTGTTTGGTCAGTAGCAAAAGAATCTAAAAATCCTGATTTAGCTGCTGAATTTATTCAGGCGCTAACTAGTAAAGAAGCAGCACAGAAATTCACGGATCGTACAGGAACGCTTGCTGCCGTGAAGGATGTTGTGCCAGAGGATGAATTTGTTAAACAGTTCTATGATGTCGCGCAAAATGCCTCCCATATTCAAATGCCTTATGATCAAACGCTTCCTCCAGAGCTTGCAGAACTTCATAAAGATACAACTCAGGCACTATTCGGCCTATCGATGACGCCAGAAGAAGCTGCTAACAAAATGGAAGCAAAGGCGGAAGAGCTGCTTGAATAAGTGAAAGAGGGGGCTCCCCTCTTTCTTATCTACAGAAGGGAGAACATGAAGCATGGAAACAGTTGAGGTGACGAGAAGCAGCGAGACGACGGCTGTCCGTCAAGTAAAGAAGAAGAATATGAGGAAAGCGGTCACGATAAGTCTGTTCACTGCACCAGCGCTAATTGTTTACTTGGTCTATGTCGTCTACCCGATTCTATCTACCTTGAGCTATAGCTTTTACAGTTGGGATGGCACAAGTGATAAGACGTTCATTGGTCTTGATAATTATGTCCAATTATTTCACGATGCAATTTTTTGGACCTCACTTACGAACAATGCATGGGTAATCATTACATCTGTTTTTGTTCAAATTCCACTTGGGATGATCATGGCTTTAATGTTATTTGCACCAATTCGAGGAATTCGGCTATTTAGCAGTGTGTATTTCCTCCCGTTCTTGATGTCGACGGTAGCGATCGGTTTGCTGTGGGTTTATATGTTCGACCCGATTAACGGCATTATTAATCAGCTTATTAATTTTCTTGGATTTGAGAATGTGGCATGGCTGAGTGATGAAAATACGGCCTTAATTGCGATTCTACTCGTTGTTGTCTGGCAATTCTCGCCTTTCTATATGATTCTTTTCAAAGCCGCTATGGTTGGGATTGGAGAAGAACTCTATGAATCTGCGGAAATTGATGGAGCGAATTCGTGGCAGAAGTTTTTTCATATTACTTTGCCGCTACTTATGCCGACCATTGTTAGTTCATCCATCCTGGCGATAGTAGGTTCATTGAAAGCATTCGATATCTTCTACATTATGACCGGCGGTGGACCAAACCATGCGACGGAGTTAATGGGAACTTACATGTTCAAACAGGCTTTTATCAACTTTAATATGGGCTATGCAAGTGCGATTGCGTTTATTATGTTTTTGATCGCGCTCGTCGTTACAATCCTGATCCAAGTTGTTGATTATAATCGCAAGAAGAAAGGAGCTTTCTAATGGTCCAATCACTCAGAAAGGTGCCTTTATATTTAATCGGTTTGGTGCTACTCGTATTCACCGGCTATCCGTTTGTTTATATGATTTCGACTTCGTTAAAAGATCAGAGCACATTCTTTGAGAGACCGTTTGCCATTTTTACATCGATTGAATGGGGAAACTACGCGGACGTTTTTCAGATGGGCTTAACGCGTTATTTCTTGAACAGTATTATGGTGTCGGTAGCAGCAGTCGTGGCTGTGATGTTGATTGCAGCGCTTGCAAGCTATCCATTAAGCAGAATGAATTTTCGTTTTAATCGTGGCCTCTTTCTCCTCTTCATCTCGGGAATGATGCTTCCGATTCATGCGACGCTGATTCCAATCTTCAAACTCTCTCAAAATATGGGGTTATATGATTCATTACTAGCGTTGCTTGGTCCGTACATTGCCTTCAGTCTACCCATTTCTATTTTTATTTTAACGCAGTTTATGCAGGAAATTCCGAAGTCATTGGAAGAAGCAGCGAAGATCGATGGATGCTCTCATTTCGGTATCTTCTGGCGCATTATTCTTCCGATGTTAACCCCCGCCCTCATGACGGTTTTTATTTATAACTTTATCCATCTTTGGAACGAATTTATCTTTGCGCTAGTCCTCATTTCGAGTCCTGAAAATATGACACTTCCACTTGGATTACAAGATTTCTACGGGGAGTTCTCAGTTAATGTGCCTGGTTTAATGGCGGCATTAACACTTGCTAGTCTACCAATGCTCGTCGTATATCTGTTCTCGCAAGAAAAAGTGGTGAAGGGACTAACAGGCGGTGCTGTTAAAGGATAATAGGTTTTAGCGAACTAGTTAAGGAGTGAGAGAGAATGAAAAAGATTCACATAGGTGTCATTGGTTGTGGCAATATTAGCGATATTTATTTAACGAATCTTCGTGAGATGGAAAGTCTCGAAGTCGTTGCAGTGGCCGATTTGAACCATGTTAAAGCAGTGGAAAAAGCAGAGAAATATAGCATTCCTCATGTTCTAAGCGTGGATGAACTTTTGGAAACTGAAGCCATTGATCTCGTGCTAAATTTAACCATACCGGAAGCACATGCGGAAGTAAGTCTACGAGTATTAGAAGCAGGAAAGCATGTGTATTCAGAAAAACCGCTCGCGATTACGCTTGAGGATGGGGCGAAGGTGTTAGCTAAAGCGAAGGAAAAGGGCCTTTTCGTCGGTGTGGCGCCGGATACGTTTCTCGGTGGTGGACTTCAGACATGCAAGAAGCTGATTGAGGACGGTGCGATTGGTGAACCTGTTGCTGCAACGGCCTTTATGATGGGACATGGGCCGGAAAGTTGGCATCCTGACCCGGAATTTTTCTATCGTGCAGGTGCAGGTCCGATGTTTGATATGGGCCCTTATTATTTAACGGCGCTAATCAATTTAATTGGACCAGTTCATCGCTTAACAGGCTCAGCGCGGATCACGTCACCTGAACGGACAATTACAAGCGAACCGAAGTACGGCCAGAAAATAAACGTTGAAACGCCAACGCATGTTGCGGGAATTCTTGATTTTGAAAATGGTGCCATTGGCACAATGATTACGAGCTTTGACGTATGGGGATCGAAAACCCCTTTTCTAGAAATCTATGGAACAAATGGCTCGCTGAGTGTACCAGATCCGAATACGTTTGGCGGGCCGGTGCTTTTGCGAAAACCTGGTGAGACGGAATGGGCGGAAGTTGCTTTCACCCACGGATCTCTTGAAAATAGCCGTGGTATTGGTGTGTTGGATATGGTGGACGCTTTACACTCTGGACGTGAACCGAGGGCAAGTGGCGAGCTCGCTTATCATGTTCTTGAAATCATGCATGGCATTCATGAGTCTTCAGGGAAGGGTGTGCGTTATGAGATGACAAGTACATGCAAACAACCTGAAGCGCTGCCGAGTGAGATTTTATCTTAAAAAGACGTGGAAGGGAATGAGAAAATGAAAAAGTTGAAAGTAGCGGTTATCGGATGTGGAAGTATTGCGAGGCGTCGTCATTTGCCAGAGTACAATGCGGAGAAGAATGTGGAAATTGTTGCGGTTTGTGACGTGGTGAAGGAACGAGCAGATGAAATGGTGAGTTTATATGGTGGTACAGCTTATACGGATTATCATTCTTTACTTGAGGATGAAGCGATTGATGCAGTAAGTGTGTGTTTACCGAACGCATTGCACGCGCCTGTCTCTATTGCGGCATTAAATGCTGGAAAACACGTTCTCTGTGAAAAGCCGATGGCCACTTCGCGTGAGGAGGCGGAAGCGATGAATTGGGCAGCTGAAGTAAACGGCAAGAAGCTGATGATTGCACATAATCAGCGATTCGTTGCCTCACACGTAAAAGCGAAGGAGTTAATTGAAAGTGGTGAGGTTGGGAAGATCTACAGCTTCCGCACAACATTTGGTCATCCAGGTCCAGAGCAGTGGAGTATTGATGGAGCGGGAAGCTGGTTCTTTGATAAAGAGCGAGCGTTTATTGGTGCGATGGGAGACCTTGGTGTACATAAGTCAGATCTCATGCGCTACTTACTGGGAGAAATTGTTGAGGTAGGCGCGTTTGTAGAAACGAATGCGAAGGAAAACACAGATTTGGATGATAACGCGGTCTGTATTCTTAAGACGGAAAATGGAGTAATCGGGACCTTGACTGCAAGCTGGTCTTACGTCTCTGGGGGTGATAACTCAACCGTGATCTATGGGGAGAATGCGGTGCTTCGTCTAGAAGATGATCCGCAACATTCACTGGTTGTTCAGTATAAGAATGGTGACGTGGTAAAATATGAACTTCAGAAAATCCAAACGAATGAAGCAGGCGGACAGCAATCAACTCACGTGATCGAGAAATTTGTGGAATGTCTGATGAACGATACCATTCCAGCCGTTAGCGGGGAAGAAGGGATGAAGTCGTTGCAGGTGATATTAGCTGCGTTGGAAGCGAACGAAACGAAGCGGGTGGTTGAGGTAGGAGTTGAACGAGCGATTAAGTAATGCGTGAGGCGTGGTATGCGTGGTTCGTATGCGTGGTGCCTGTCACCACCCGGTATATGTCAATAAATGTCGAACAGGCTGGCGAGATTAATCGTCAGCCTTTTTTTTGGGTGTTTTTTTTCTAGAGAGTGAAGTGAGGTGACACAGAAGTTCGTTGGTCAACAATGCGCTTTGCTTTTCCTTCAGAACGAGGGATGGATTTTGGTGGTTTCAAGTTCACCTCTACAGATATAAGCGCTTTCATTTTTAGTGTTCTGCGAATACGATTCGTGAGGTCGATGGCCAGGGGATGTGTGAAGTCCTCTTTATCCGGCAATCCTCCATAGAATTCTTCACATACCTCGACGTGCAACGTCACATGATCCAGGTGTCCTTTTTTCTGCAGGTGAATTTGATAATGAGGTACAAGTTCTTCTAGGTCACAAATATATCGTTCAATCTCAGAAGGGAACACATTGACGCCACGAATAATGAGCATGTCATCAATTCGTCCTTTTACTCGACTCATTCTTGTTGTTGTCCTCCCGCAGAGACACCTTTCTCTTGTAATGGAGGCGATGTCACCTGTGCGATAGCGGATCGTTGGGAGGGCTTCTTTCGTAAGACTAGTGAAAACAAGTTCGCCATATTGTCCGTCATCTACGTTTTCGAGGGTATCGGGGTCAATCACCTCAACTAGAAAATGATCATCTGCAATGTGGAGGCCGTCCTGACATTCCACGCATTCCATCGCGATACCAGGTCCCATTACCTCACTTAGCCCATAAATATCAGATGCTTTAAGCTGGAACAATTTTTCGATTTGGAACCTCATTTCTTCGGACCAAGGTTCGGCACCGAGTATGGCATATTTTAAAGAAGTAGTGCCTGGGTCAATCCCTTGGAGCATCATCGCTTCACCTATATTTAGGAGATAAGAAGGCGTAGAGCATATGATCTTAGGTTTGAAATCTTGGATGAGGGTGATTTGATTGGCGGTGTTACCACCTGAAATAGGAACCGTCGCACAGCCGAGCTTTTCAGATCCGCCATGGAGTCCTAGTCCTCCTGTAAAAAGACCATAACCATAGGCGTTATGAAGAATATCACCCTTTTGTCCGCCTGCGAGTGCGATTGACCTTGCGACGATGTCTGCCCAATGTTCAATGTCATTCTTTGTGTAAGCGACCACAGTTGGTTTTCCACTCGTTCCAGATGAAGCATGAATACGAATGATGTCTTCCATGGGGCATGCGAGCATATTGAAGGGGTAGTTCTCTCTTAAGTGTTGTTTTTGGGTGAAAGGAAGGCGGGGCAGGTCGTCAAGTGACTGGATCTCATCAGGAGTGATATGTACGTCTTTAAAAGCTTCATGATAGAAAGGGACGTTGTGATAGGCGTTTGTCACGGTGCGTTTTAAGCCTTCTAATTGGTGGGTAAGCATTTGCTTCGTATTCCACGTTTCTCGTTCTGAATAAATTGCCATACGGTTGCCTCCTTGTATGATACAAATTAAACGACTGTGAGAATTAGTGTCATATCAAAGGTACCTTTTTATGGAAGGGAGGTCAATGAGATTTGGGAGAATTGTGTCTTTGGTCGGGAGTTTGCAATTAGTTCGCGAGTTCGCGAGTGCCTGTCACCGCCCGATATTTGGAACTATTTGTCGAATAGTTTGCTCATATACGAATATTTTGAGCGCGGTTCATTTCAAAAGAGGGATTTGCAAACTGGTAGCGAACTTTGTAGAGTCATACCATATCAAAATTCATATTAAAGGAGAGGGTTACCCGTGTCGTTTATTGAAGTGAACGAAACACCGCTCTATTATGAAGATTATGGTCCAAAGGATGCACCGGTTTTGGTTTTTAGTCATTCGCTGTTTTTTAATTCGGATATGTTTCAACATCAGGTGGAACACTTTTCAAAAGATTATCGAGTGATTTGTTATGATCACCGCGGTCAGGGGAATAGCGGTCGGTCTTCTTTAGAAAACCTTAATATAGATACGCTTACAAATGATGCAGCGGCGTTGATTGAAGGACTTGGTATTGAGAAGTGTCATTTTATCGGAAATTCGATGGGAGGCTTTATTGCGCTTCGGCTTGCGGCTCGAAGGCCAGATCTTCTCCATTCGTGCGTGGTACTTGGAAGCTCTGGGGAAGCAGAGTACAAGAAAGAAGAGTTCCAACCGCTCGTTACTCAGCTTCAGAAGAACGGGGCGGAAGAAGTAATCGATACATTGATGTACATCATGTTTGGTGATGCCTCCCTTGGTTCAATGACGTTCGAAAGGGAACGAAACGTCTGGCGTGATTACATGAAGAAGCTTGAGCCTTCAATCGGAGATGCGGCTCACCAGGTTATCCACCGAAAGAGCGTCCTTGAAGAATTAGAAGGCGTCACGGTACCCGTCCTGGCGATTGCAGGAGAACAGGATCACGCTTATTCGATTGAGCTTTCTGAAAACATTGCGAAGAAAGCCGAGAATGGACGCTGTGAAGTTGTTGGGAAAGCGGGCCACTCCGTAGCACTTGAGAAGCATGAAGAAGTGAACAAACGTCTGGAAAGGCATTTTGTAAGGATGAAATCCAAGCTCGAACGAAGAGCTAGAATCTGATAATCGACCTGGTGAAATAGCCTGTTTAAAGCCTTCTATCTCGTTAGGATAGGAGGCTTTTTGCAATTCCAGTTATTCATTCTTGTGCCCGCCATTTTTTATAGTGCATCACTAGAAAAAGAAGAAGGGGAATCCCAATTTGAAAGGGAGGATGAACATAATATGGAACCACATTTAATCCGATCTGGATATGCTCCAGGTAGTTTCGTTCTATTAGAATGGAGGTAATGAGCGCGGCGCACGTAATGATGACCGTTAGCGTCTTCCAACTTTTTATAGAAAAGGCTGTGGAAAGACTGATGGCTGATCCAAATAAGAAAATTATGATTTTGATAAATCCGCCAATCATCAGAATCAGAATCGCGATGGGGTCAAGACGTTGAATAATGTCTTGAATGTTTATTCTGCCAATGGTCTCTAATAATGGAAAAGTAGAAGTTTTTGCTTGATAGGCGCCCATTACACCAATTTGAAAGATAATGGTAACAGTAAGAATGATGCCGCTTAGAAGAATGGCATACATGCCCGTTTTTTGACCCTCTTTCTTTTTGGGTAAAAAGGGTAGAAACATCGTGAACACAACCATTTCGCCAAATGGAAACGTGAGAACTAATGGAAAAGCCGTTTGGAAAACAGGGCGCCATCCATTTTCAAGAACAGGTTGTAGATTTTCGATGTGAAACAAGTTTGATAGTAAGATTAACCCAATAAAGATAACGCCTAAAAACATCACGATAACGAAGAAAATTTCTGAAGATCGTCCAATCACTTCAACACCTAGCAATGCTCCATAAAGGATTACTCCGCTAATCAGAAGGTTTATCACAAATAAGGGGGTTTCGCTCAATGTGGAGGTGACAATTAATTCCCCAAAGTCTCTTAGGACTCTTGCTCCAATATAAATAAAATATAGGCTATAAAGCACAGCGATGATTTTCCCAGGCCATTTCCCGAGAATCTTTTGTGCGTACTCTGATAAGGGGAGGTCTGGATAACGTTTAAATAACGAAGCGTATACAAAAAATAAGATAAATCCTCCGCACATCCCTAATAAAATGGTAATCCAGGCATCTTGTTCCGCTTCCATCCCAAGACCCACGACAACTGAACTCCCGAGTTCAAATAACACCATTATGGAAAATAATTGTTTGGATGATAATTTCACAGTTTCCATGATGATCCTCCTTCCTTACGCTTTATGTGCTTTATTTCTAATTTTGGCGATAAGGATTAACAAGAGTGGAAGTATGATACAGATTGTAAAGGAATAAGGAATCCAGGAGGTTGTTGCAAATTCATTCGCATATGTATCGTTCGGAAAGACGATTAATGACAGAACGAGCAGGATGATGCCGAGTGGAAAGGTAAGGATGCGGTAATCTCTCACACCAAGTACCTGTGCAAATCCTATCGTTGTGGCATAGAAAATAACAACCAGTTTAAAGAAAATCGTCAGCATCCAAATAATCGCAACAATGACTTCAATTCGTTGGATAAAGTTGCCGAAACTGATTTTTTTTCCAAGAATGTAACTTGGATGCGATTGAATAATGGTTCCGTTCACCCCAAGAACGAGCAAGCAGGCAATGATGATTGTAATTAAGAAAAGTCCTCCGATTAGTGTGCCAATAAATAGGCTTTTTCCTGTTTTTTTTGTATGAACCGCAGGATAAATCATTAAGAAGACAAGGAGCTGCAAATAAGGAATGCTCATTGAAAGGGTGGCTCCTTTCCAAATGGGCCTTAGACCATCTTCCATAATTGGTAATAAATTTGTGAATTTAGCATCCGGTAAAGCGAAAAGGATCCAAAGACAAAATAGCCCGATGACCCAGGGGAAGAAAATTTCTCCGCATCGAACGACAGTTTCAAGACCAAGACGCGTTGCAAAAATAACGAGACTGATGAAAAGAATGCTAATGACTTCGATAGGGGATTTGATTAAAATATGAGTTGTTAAGAAGTTTACTAAATCCCAGACTACAGTAGCAGCAAGAAGAAAAAAGAAGCTAATAAAGACGAATGAAAGCCCTTTTCCGAGCACTTTTCCTAAAATGACTTCACAATTTTCAAGTAATGTTAACGAGGGATCCTGTTTGCCGAGAACATTAAACAAGATGATGACGAGAAGTCCACCAGCTAGCCCTACGATACCTGAGATCCATGCATCTTGTTCGGATGCTTCGGCTAGACCTGAAGGGATGATTAGAATGGAACTTCCGATCGTAAATAGAATCACAATAATCGTGAATTGCGTGGATGATATTTTTGGAGGTTCCATTGGATTCCCGCCCTTCATTGATTATTGAAAAAGAAATTGCACTGGTTTATAAAGAAACGTAATGAAGTCGAATGGTGTTGGGAGATGATAGTCGAGGCTCTGAGCAATCGATAACCCGAATGCCATGAAAAGAAGAATCGAAAATATGTACGTATCCTTCTTGTGTTTTTTTAATAGAGGGCGTTCGAACAATACGATCGCCACGATGGAGATGCAAATACCGATGATCGGCCACATTTTATCTCTCCTTACCAAATAGTAGCTTACTTAATTTGATTCAGGATTAGGCTGCTTTTCCCGAACTTTGTCTTTAGGTTTTAGAAAGGTAGGGCGCGTAAACATCCGAGAAATGGGCGTACGAAAAATGACATCTTTTTGGTCTTTTAACTTGAATGGTGCCATTGGAGACATATAAGGCACGCCGAATGAACGAAGGCTACATAAGTGAAGGATAATGGCGATTATGCCAATAATCATACCGAATAGCCCGAAAGTTGCAGCTAGAAACATGAGTGGAAAGCGCAGCATTCGTATCGAAATCGCCATATTAATCGCAGGCATAACGAAATTACTGATGGCCGTTATGGAAACAACGATAATCATTGCGGATGAGACGATTCCGGCTTCCACGGCTGCTTGTCCAAGTACAAGCGCACCAACAATTGAGATTGCAGAGCCAACCGCTCGCGGCATCCTTACGCCAGCTTCACGTAAAATTTCAAAGGTTAGCTCCATTAAGAGAGCTTCAACTAATGCTGGAAATGGCGTTCCTTCTCTTTGAGCGGCGAGACTAATGAGAAGCTGGGTAGGTAACATTTCTTGATGAAAAGTGGTTACTGCAATATAGGCAGATGGTGTAATTAAAGCAAGGAAAAAGGAAAGGTAGCGTAGCATTCGAATAAGAAAGCTAACGTCGAAACGCTGATAATAATCTTCGCTCGATTGAAAAAACTGCACAAAAACCGCGGGTACCAGGAGAGCGAACGGTGTGCCATCAATAATAAGCGCAATACGTCCCTCTAATATTCCAGCAGCTAGTGTATCAGGACGCTCGGTATTAAAGATTGTAGGAAAGGGGGAATAAGCCTTTTCTTGAATGAGTTCTTCAATATACCCACTTTCCAGAATGGCATCGATGTCAATTTGCTTTAAGCGGTGCCGAACTTCTTCGACGATTTTATCATCGGCTACCCCATTTAAATAAATGAGTGCGACATCCGTTCTTGTCTTTTTTCCAATTGGTTTTGTTTCGATCCAAAGATTTGGATCCTTGATTTTACGACGCACCAGTGCTGTATTTGTGCGAAGTGTTTCAGAAAAACCATCTTTAGGACCACGAATAACCGTTTGTGAAGAAGGTTCGTTTATTCCTCGATCTTCCCACCCTTTTGATCCAATCGAAAATCCTTTTGTATACCCTTCTAAAATGAGAACTGTGTCGCCAGAGAGAATGTGTTGATAAAGTGAATCAAAGTCGTCGATTTCGTTTATTTCCCCATTTGCAAGAGCGAAATTTTTCAAAATAGTCATTGAGTCTAAATTACCCTGATCGGAAATCTCAGTCTCTCTAATCGTAAGCATCAAAGGTTTGATGATAAAGTCCTGCACGAAGTTTTTATCAGCCAAGCCTTCAGTATAGATAATGCCGAGAGAAATGGTACTATCAGTTCCTGCGACAATCTCTCGAATCACAATATCAGTGCTTTCCCCTAACGTTTTATTGACTTCTTTTATGTTTTCTTTAAGGCTAATCGACAATTTATTTGGCTGCTCAGGCTTTTCTTGTGTGTTCGATCTCTTTTTCTTCATATCTGTTAATTTACGTGCATATCTCATTGTGAAAAACTCCTCGATTGCTCTCTTCGCTCTATTTTTCAACTTCCGTGTTCATTTTATTCAGGCAAACCATGAAATGAATGGAAAAAACCCTTTTAGAAGAAGATAATCTTTAAAGCAAGCTTATGAGGAGAAATTAAATGAAAAGAACCCTTTATAAAATCATTAGTGGGAGTTTGATTCTTTTTCTACTTAGTGGCTGTTGGGATGCGTATGAATTAAATGAGTTAGCGATTGCAGTCGCTTATGGAATTGATAAAGTTGACGACGATTATCTTGTCACTGCGCAAGTTGTGAATCCAGGCGAAATTGAACAGCCAGGCATCACAACACCAGTAACAGTCTATCAAGAAAGTGCCGGCACCTTACTAGAGGCAGCTAGAAGATTGACAACCATTGCACCAAGAAGAATCTATGGATCGCATTTACGTATCCTAGTGATTGGAGAAGAACTTGCGAAAGAAGGCATTGGAGATGTCATTGATTTGTTGTCACGAGACCCGGAGATTCGCAATGATTTTTATATCGTCGTGTCCAGAGATGTGAAGGCTGGTGACACGCTTCAAGTGTTAACTTCACTTGAAGATATACCGGCTAATAAACTATATGCGGCGTTAGAAACGTCTGAAAAAAATTGGGCACCAACCTTAACAGTAACGCTCGATCAGCTCTCAGCGCATTTAATGGAGGGAGGAATGGAGGCGATGTTAACTGGGGTTGAAGTGAAAGGAAAAATCTCGACGGGTGAAAATAAAGAAAACGTTGCTCATATTAAGCCTCAAACACAGCTACAGTATCATGGAACCGCAGTTTTTAAAGAAGACAAGCTGATAGGTTGGTTAAATGATCCTGAGAGCAAAGGTGTTCACTATGCCCAGAATCGAGTGAAAAGCACAATTGTTGTTGTGCCATGTGAGAATGGCGGAAAAGCGGGGATTGAATTAATTGGTACAGACGCCGAATTAAAAGCAAAGGCGATCAATGATCAACCTTACGGAACAATCAAAGTTCAAGTAGAAGGGAAGGTTTCTGACGTTGAATGTCGGCAGCTTGATTTATCGAAAAAGAAAACCATTTCTGAACTAGAAAAGAAAACGGAAAAAGATATTGAGGGTAAGATCCACGATGCATTAGCCGTTACGCAAGGGGAGTATAAGTCTGATGTTTTTGGATTCGGAAAGGCGATTCACCGGTCGAGTCCAGCTTATTGGAAAACAGTTGAAAAGAATTGGGATCGACAATTTAAAGATATGCCAGTAGACGTCACTGTAGAGGTTACGATTCGAAGAACAGGCACCATTGGCAATTCTCCTCTTAAACGGATGGAGGAGTAGGAGATTGAATAACTTTACGTTTCTTGTCCCATACTAGATCAATAGTAAGGAAACTTGTCGGGAGGGTAATCTATATGTGGAAAAAGCTAACAAGTGGTTGGAGTGTAGTAATAGCAGCGATTCTGTTACTCACTTTCTCCTCAAGAGCGAGAACGGGCGCCAAACAAGCGATTATGAAAGGGACAGGGGCGACCATTGATCTTACCAATCAATTAAGAGGGAATGGATCAAAAGTGGGTAAACCAGCTAGTGTAGAGGGCGGCGAAGTGAGATACCCTCCCTATGTTGGTTATGAAACAAGTAAGGGATTAACTGAAACAGCGGGTAAAACAACACCGATTCGTAAAGTGAATCCAACTCGGTTTAAGAACGCAAAGAACGTACTGAATGATGAAACAATGCCGCATCAAATGGCAGAGGTCGCTGAGGAGTTTGATTTGTTTTAAGGCGGCGGTTAATGGTGCCTGTCACCGCCCGATCTGTGTAACTATTTGTCGAATGGAAACAGAGCCCGCTCTCTAAGAGAGAAGGGCTCTGTTTTTGGTTCATTCTGAATTAGGGAGGGTGATGAAATTATTATTGATCTTCTCTGTTTTCTAGCGAAATGTTTTGGATTTGCTTAAGATCATCCATAGCATGAGCAAAGTGTTCATACATAGCATCTCTTGCTTTGGCAGGGTTGTTTGCTTGAATCGCCTTATAAATTTTGGTGTGGTCATTTAGGCTTCTTTTTTTATCGATTTTATTTTGGAATTGAGGGTTTCGTTGGGCCATAAGCTCATCGGCGATGGTTTGAAAGAATTTGATCATGAAAGGGTTTTGCGATAATTCAGCGATACACATGTGAAAATTAAATCCTTCTATGGAGTAATCCTGGTTGGTGGTCATTTTTTCTTTTAACTGATTTAAGCTTTCTTCCAGTTTGGCAGCTCCATTTTGGTCGGTTCGTTCAGCAGCGAGTGCTGCTGCTTGTACTTCAATGCCCATTCGAACTTCTAATAAATCAATATAAGACGTATTGTCATCGCTTAGTAGACTTACTAATTCCGTGTTTTGAATTTTTCTCGAAGCTTCTTTTGTTACAAAGGTTCCGCGCCCTGGATAAGATTCAATGAGTCCCATTAACTGAAGAGCTTTCAACGCTTCTCGAATGGAATTTCGACCGACCTCAAATTGAGAAGAAAGCTCCATTTCTCCTGGGAATTTCTCACCTGGCCCCCAGGTTCCTTTTTTTATTTCATCTAGTAATTGATCAACGACTTCACGATAAAGCGTGTTTTTGACAACGGGTTTAAACATTCTCTCACCTCTAATGGTTAAATATCCTACATTAATTATAACGTTAATCAGATGAGACTGCACTGCGTGATAGTATGATTTATTAAATTTCAGAAAACACTTTATTTTTAAAATAGTTGTGATAAAATGTAGGACAATAGGATATTAAAACATTTAACTGGAGGTTTTAGAATGAGTAAACGGTTTGGTATTATAGGTGCTGGGAATGGTGGACATGCATTTGCCGCTTATTTAGGGAAGAAGGGCCAGTCAGTATACATGTACGATATTGATGAGAGTGTCATTGAGAAAATTAATGATCAGGGTGGCATTCAGGCAGATGGAGAAATTGAAGGTTTTTTTCCTATTGAGAAAGCAACGGGGAATTTAGAAGAGTTAGTGCAGTGTTCTGATATTATTATGGTTGTCACACCTTCAAATGCGCATCGGATCATTGCGAGCAACATTGCACCTTATTTAAGAGAAGATCAAATCGTTATTCTTAATCCAGGCTCGACTGGAGGAGCTTTAGAATTCCATAAAATTTTTCAAGATCAAAACTGCACTGCTCAGGTTACCATCGTAGAGACACAATCGTTACTGTTTGCTTGCCGCTTAAATCGTCCTGGTTATGTGTCCATCTATGGGATTAAGAAGGAATTGCCTTTTTCCGCTATCCCATCCAACCAATCTGAAAGCGCTTACGAATTGTTGCGTCCCATTTTTCCAGAATGGACCGTTGGAAAGAACGTTTTAGAGATTAGCCTTGGTAATATTAACGCTGTTCTTCATCCGGCGCCGTCTCTATTTAGTTTGACTCATATTGCGACCACAAAACCATTTTTGCATTATAAAGAGGGAATCACTTCATCTGTAGAGGCTGTACTTGAAAAATTAGATCGTGAACGAGTTGAGATTGGATCAGCTTATGGATTAACGATACCTACCACAAAAGAAAGTTTGAAAAAGTTCTATGATGTTAAAGGAGAAACGCTTTCTGAAATGGTACAGAGCAACAAAGCGTATGACACAATCACAGGTGCCTCTTCCTTAACAAACCGCTATTTTTTAGAAGATGTGCCAATGGGACTCATTCCGATGAGGGAATTAGGCAAAATAGCTGGGGTTCAAACGCCGATGATGGATGCGATTATTCATTTAGTTGAATCATTAGTTGGAAGTGAAGCATTTGTACATGCGCGTACGTTGAGGAAGCTGGGCCTTGACGGCATGGACGTAGACTCGGTTAACTTCTTTATGGAAACTGGGATGAACTATCAATTATCAAAATAAAAAACAGAGAGGGTGAGGATAATGAATCCATTAATTCCAATCACGATTAGTAGTTTGTTGGTAATCCTGATTTCTGGAACTTTTGCCTTGTATATTGGTAGAAAACACGGGGGAAGTAATGAAGAGTGGGCCGTTGGGGGACGATCACTTCCAGTCTATGTAGTGATCGGAACGCAATTTGCTACAGCAATGGGTGGTGGGATGCTCGTTGCTCATGTAGGAATCGGTTATGCTTCAGGTTGGTCAACCATCACTTATGGATTAATTCTTGGAATGGGTTTACTGATTCTTGTGTTGATTTCAGGTTGGCTTCGTGAACAGGGGTTTACCACTCTACCCGATGTGATTAAAAAGATCTTTGGTGCACACCCTTTATTAAGTGGTCTGACCGTTATTATGACGATTATCGTGCCGTTTGGTTGGGTAGCTACGCAGCTTGTTGCATTTGGGAGTTTGTTAGGCAACATTACAGGCGTCTCACCTTCCTTGTTAATGTTCGTGTTGGCCATACTAAGTCTCATTTACATCCTCCCTTCAGGATTAACTTCTATCGCTTGGACAGATTTTGTTTTTGGTGTGGGCATGCTGATCATGACGGTTATATCCGTTTTCCTTGTCATCAATATGGCGGGGGGAATGGGAGAAGTGGTAGCGAACGTACCAGAAGCTTCTTGGTCTTTCCCTGGTGGACTTGGTGCCGTCGGAAGTGTCACAATCGTCCTCTGGACGCTCGCTATTTTACCTGGAACACTGACAAACCAAATGTATTATCAGCGCATTTATGCGTCGAAAAACTTGAAAAATATACGGATATCGCTGTTATCTACTGCCGTTATTATTTTGCTTGTCGAGGTGTGGGCGGCTATAACGGGAATGTCGATTTATTCAATGAATCCCGGGTTAGCTAATCCTGAACAAGCTGCGGGGTGGTTTTTGCAACAAGTGCCAACGTGGTTTCTAGCTTTGTATGCAGGATTTATCATTGCTACGATTATGTCGACAGTGAACAGTGGCGTTCAATCGGTCGTTGTCAATTTAACCCGAGATTTTTACCAGGGTTACATTAACCCTGAAGTTGGCGAAAAGAAATTATTATCACTTTCAAGATGGCTCTCAGTTGCCGTAATCGCAGTTGCTTATGTTATGGCAACGCAATTCTCTGGAACGCTGAATTGGCTTGTTGCTACATACGCTTACTCTGCAGGTGCTTTATTGGTACCAATTTTTGTAGGTTATCTCCTACGTAATAAAGCCTTTCTAACCGTTCAAGGCGGAATGGCAAGTATGATTATGGGGTTACTTGGAACGGGTATTGCACACGCAATGAACACAACCATTCCATATGTTGTATTTGGAATTGGATTATCTTTGGTGAGTTTACTTGTAGTTAGTTTCTTTACGAAAAATAATGAGTCAGCTATGAAAGGTGAAGCAGCAGTGAAAGAGGTGGATCAGGTAGGATCATAAGTAGCGCGGTTGGGCACGGTGCCTGTCACCGTCCGATCCCTGTAATTATTTGTCGAAAGGGAAAAGAGCCCGCTCTTTGAGAGAGGAGGGCTCTTTACTGATAGATCATTGACTAAAAAAAGAAATGAGGTGGTGAAGAAGGTTTACCCCTATACAACCTCCACGGCAACTGCTCTAACCGGAGATCCATCCAATCCTTCCAGCTTTAGCGGTAGTGCAATAATGAGAGGGTTTTCAAAATCGATCTTTTCAAAGTTGCAGAAGTTTTCCCCAATGATGCCATTTACCGACGTGATGGCTTCATGAACTGGAAAGGCTGATCCATCTGGTGTATCGACGTTCAATGCATCTATGAAAAATGTAGTTACACCTTTTTCAAGCAAGTCGTTGATGATATCCACAGATAGGTAGGGATGCCTGAAGTATAGCTCTGATTCTGCATACTTTGACCAACCTGTGTGAAATAACACGATGGTGCCTGGAATAACTTGTTCGATTTGGTCCTGCACGTCTGACATTGTAATTTCTTCTCCAGGTTCTTTTCCCGTCACATCAATCACGAGTCCTGGAGCCATAAATTTCGTTAAGTTTGATTGATCAATTCGCTCTCCTTCTTTTTGAAAGTGAAAGGGAGCATCCACATGTGTGCCTGTATGTGAACCAATGTTAAGCTGCGTCACCTGGTAGCCGTCTTTATCTAGCTCTGCAGCGGGATGGATATCTGGCTTTGGATCGCCAGGATAAATTGGTGTTGCCGATGTAATAGGAATGGATAGATCGATAATTTGTTTGAAATTCAAAAGATAGCCTCCTTAGCTGTAAATATCGGTTCTTCGTTCTTCTAACATCGAGAAGAATGATTGTTTTATTTCGTTCCGCCAGTCGAAATCAATGGTTGCCGTAATCATATCATACTGTTTCTCTGCTTTTGCTATAAGATGACCGTCTGGAGAAAAGATGGAAGACTTGCCGAAAAAGGTGAGATCTTCTGATTTGCCAGTATGGTTAGAAGCTATCAGATAGACTGAGTTGTCGAGCGCACGGGCTCCGCTAAACTGAAGGAATGGAGCATCGTAAGGTTCTTCCCACGCAGATGGGACAAGTAAAATATCGGCCCCATTTAACGTAAGCATTCGAGCTAGCTCTGGGAAAGCCAGGTCCCAGCAGATCATTAGTCCGACCGTCCCGAAATCTGTTTCAACAGTAACTGGCTCTGAACCGGCTATGAATACACCTCTCTCCAGCGGAGTGAGGTGTATTTTTCTATAATTTGCGGTGTTTTTTCCGTTTGCATCAATGTATTGGATGGAATTATAGATGTTTCCCTCATTGTCAGTCTCAACGTAGCCGTATACGATCGAAACAAGGTTTGATACAGCCATCGTTTTCATAGCTTGAAAAATCGGTCCGTCCGCTTTTTCTGCTAGGTCTTTGATGCCTTCAGACAAAAAGTACCCTGTCGTACACAACTCCGGAAAAGTAACCAGTTTTGTGTCAGGCTCCTTCTTGAGGACACTTTCAACAATGGTTTCCATTTTTGAGAGATTTGTAGCGACCGCCCCGTTTTGAAAACTTCCCTGGACAGCGGAAATGGTATGTCTCACTTTTTATGCCTCCAATTTTACGTCAATTTCTTCGGTTGTTGCTTTTTTTACACCGAGTTGTTTTGTTGCTGCCATTAAACCAAAGTAACAGCCACCAGACAATACAAAGGTAAGGATTGTTGCTCCTATAGATAACGGTTGAACGTAGGTGAAGTAATAAGCGAAAAGAGCTCCAGCCACATAAGTCACGACAGCAACAATGTTTACACCACGCTGATATCGATAGAGTCCTTTATGGTCGAATGCCACATCTTCTGCATCATAGTACGCTTTTTTAACAAGAAAATAGTCGACAAGTACGATCGCAAAAACGGGTATAAATAGCGTTGCAATCAAGAGAATAAAGTTAAAAAAGTTCACCATTAACGCTTCTTTTAATAGTGCCCCAAGCGTACAAACGATTCCTAGTGCAAGAACGGGTTTCCAAAATCCTGACTTCGGGAAGACGTTCATAAATGACATCGTTGCGCTGTATAGTGCCATCACATTCGTGGATAGAACAGAGAAAAAGACGACGATTGAAGCGATGAATCCAAATCCGTAAGCGGAAAGAAGAACCGTTGGGTCGTAGGTTTGCTCCATGTTATTTAGAATACTAAATCCGCTGACAACGGCTCCTAGTCCCATTGCAATAAGAGAGGCAACGATATAGCCGAGATAGGTGCCAAGCATGCCGCTTTTTTCTGATTTGCTATGGCGATTAAAGTCGCAGACGCTCGACATCCAGGAGAAGGCTGTCGCAACAACGATATCAAAAGCAATAATACCCGATATTGCAGGATTTTCACTGACCTTCAATTCAATAAGCGAAGAAACGCTGTAAGTCGTAAATAGCTTATAGAACACAAGGGCAGATAGGATGAGCATGGCAACAGAGACCCATTTCTCAATGCTTTCCACACCGCGGTGACCGTAAATCGTAATCGCCACAACAAGAATTTCAGTAAGAATGACAAATAAATTGATGTTGCTGTAGCCAGTTGTGTAACTGATGGCGTAGTTAAGAGAAAGACCGGCCATATAGGCCTGAATCCAACTCCAACCAATAAGGACGATCGTGTTTACGAGTGCGGGAAGAATGGCGCCTTTTTGACCAAAAGCCGCTCTTGTCATGACCATCGTTGGAAGTCCAGTTCGTGTTCCAATGTTACCTGTTAGAGCCAGTGGAATTGCCCCAATTGCTGAGCCAATTAGAATGGCGAGCATGGCTTTTTCAATTGAAATATCAGGTACGAACATCATGCTTGTCATAACGGACGTAATGACGACATTCGCTGCAAGCCAGAGAGCAAATGTTGAGAAGAAATTCATGCTTCGCTTGTCCTTTGGGGTCGGGCTAATCGTGTCATTACCTAAGCGTTCAGTAAGTTGACTCATGTTATTTCCCCCTATTTTTGTTTTCAATATTCCGAAAATTATTGATGCACTGAGCTCCTACCAGGGGGAGCTCAATGCGTGTACCAGCCAGCTTTTTGGAGCTGTTGAGAGGTGTTTACGTGCTTCACTTCAGTAAAACCGGCAAGACCATGTGGTCCAAGTTCACGACCAATACCGCTTTCTTTATACCCTCCCCATGGCGCTTCTACATACGGTGTGTGATAGGAGTTGATCCAAATCGTACCTGCTTTTAGTTGCGATGCCACTTGTTCTGCTTCAGAAATATTCGTTGAAAGAACACCTGCCGCAAGACCATATTTCGTACCGTTCGCTTGTTGAACAGCTTCCTTCTGATCTCGAAAAGGTTGAACCGTAATAACAGGTCCAAATATCTCATCTTGAACAATTCGCATCTCTTGGTGAACATTCGTAAAAATAACAGGGGATTGATAAAAGCCCTTATCAGCAGGATACTTGCCACCAGAGTGAATGGAGGCTCCTTCTTCCTTGCCTAGATCGATGTAACTCTTTACTTTCTGAAGGTGAGTTCTGCTAACCAGAGGACCCATTTCCGTTTCCTCCAGCGTGGGGTCACCGATTTTTATTCGAGATGACACATTGACAAGTTTGTCTATAAAAGCTTCATAGATAGACTCATGAACAAGAATACGAGACGAAGCCACACACACTTCTCCCTGGTTAAAGAACCCACCGAAGATTGTCCATTCAACTGCAGACTCAAGGTCCGCATCTTCTAAAATAATGAGTGGTGATTTGCCACCAAGTTCAAGTGAGACACGCTTCAGATCCTTGGCACACTGCTGGTTAATATGCTTTCCGGTTTCTGAACCGCCTGTGAACGAAACTTTATCTACTTCGGGATGCGCGACAAGCGTTTCGCCAACAGGATCGCCTGCACCTGGGACGAGGTTGAAAACACCCGGAGGGAATCCACACTGATGAATTAAGTCTGCTAGCTTGATAGCCGTGACTGGTGTCAGTTCAGAAGGTTTAAACACAACAGTATTACCAGCAGCGAGTGCCGGAGCGATCTTCCACATGCCGAGAAGAAGAGGGAAGTTCCATGGAACAATGAGAGCACAAACCCCGATCGGTTCATCAATGATTTTACTAGTCGTTCCATTCGACATCTCGATTGTGGCCGGTTCTCGCTCAGCAATCAGATTCGCGTAGTAACGTAGACAGGCGACGGAGTCACCGATATCTAGCGTTGCTTCACGAATAGGCTTCCCGGTATTCTCTGTTTCCGCAGCTGCAAACTCTTTTTCATTCTGTTCTAGCAAATCTGCTAGTTTATGCAGAGCGATCACGCGTATTTTTGAATTCGTTGCCCAGTCACTTTCGTTAAATGCAGTTCGAGCTGCATCGACTGAGGTGGATGCCTGCTCCCGGGAAGCTTCTTTTATCTTCATCATCGTTTCTGCTGTTGCTGGGTTAATGAGTTCACGCTCATATCCTTCACCTTGCTGCCAGGCGCCATTAATGTAGAGGTGCTGATTCGTCATGAAATATGGCTCCTTTCTTGAATCGTGTCTGTCATTTCAGTAGCATCATTTTCTGTTATAAGTGATACGCCGATCATTACAATGAAGCTGGTCAATATGCCATACATAATCGGATTCGTTGAGTGAAGCCCTTCGATCGCAAGACCGCCGGTAATAACGAGAATGCTACTGATGATTGAGTAAAACGCCGCTTTTGACGTTGCTTTTTTCCAAAAGAAACCGAGTAGAATGGGTACAAAGATCGCTCCAGATAAAATGGCGTATGCGACATCAAGTGCAACAAGAACGTCTTGAATCCATATAGCGAAAATAATTGTAATGGCACCAATAATTGTTGTAGTCAAACGAGAGATGATGAGACTTTGCTTTTCACTTGCTTCTTTGATGAAATAACGCTTCACAATGTCGTTTGAGAGCAATGTTGATGAAGCCAGAAGTGTCCCTGAAGCCGTGGACATGAGGGCAGCGATAACGCCTGCAAGAACAAGACCAAGTACACCGGTTGGTACGGTTTCGATCGCCATACTGGCAAAGGCATTCTGTGAATCTCCTAAATTCGGAAGCACGATAAATGCGCACATACCGATAATGCTAACAGCCAGTCCATATAGGAGGCTGTAGACGCCTGCGATAATTGTGCCGAGACGAGCAGTTTTGTTCGTTCTGGCTGTAAAGATCCGCTGCCAAATATCCTGTGCAACGATCATACCGAGGCAGAAAAGAAGAAAATATTGAAATACCTGACTACCGCCAATTCCTGTGAACGAAAAGTAACTGTCTGGGAGCTGTTGCGTTAAAGAACTCCAACCCCCTGCTTTCGATAGACTCAAAGGAAGCATGATGAAAAACACGCCAATTGTCATGATGACAAACTGGACAATATCCGTCATCGTAACCGACCACATCCCACCAAGTATCGTATAGAATAGGACAATCCCACCACCAAGCAGCATGGAGCTTGTGAGATTCCAACCTAGCAGTACGTTCATGACGGTTCCAATCCCGATAACTTGCGTAACGGCAACCATTAAGGCATAGATCGAAGCTACTAAAGCGCTCAAAAGGCGGGCTTCATTTCCAAAACGTTTTCCGAGAAACTCACTAATGGTGAGCACTTTAAAACCAGCGATCTTCATGAGAAAAAAGATCCCGAGTCCCATAATTCCAAGTCCAAGCATAAAGACGAGCCACATGCCGGATACGCCAAATTCATATCCAAGCTTCGTTGTCCCAATCGTAGATGCGCCTCCAAGAATGACGGCTGATAAGCAGCCAAAATACATAAAGAAACCAAGATTACGACCAGCAAGCGCATAGTCTTCGATCGTTTTCGCTTTACGAGAGCCAATGACGCCTATTCCGATGACGATCATGAAATAGACGATGATGATAATAATATCTAGAAATAACACGAAACTCCTCCTTACAAGTAGCGATTAGGACTCTATCGATTCAAAATTCAGAAAAATAATCGGGTGCCTCTGTTAATCTAAGACTGACTTGCTGTTTCTTCGCTGGTTGTAAGAAGGGCATGTCTTTTCTTTAGCGCAATCAGCGTAATCATTTCATACATAATCGATGATGCTAGTGCAGCTGTAATTTCATTGTGGTCGTATGTCGGAAGTACCTCGACCAAGTCAAAACCAACAAGGTTCAGTCCATCGAGTCCTCGAACATATTCAAGCGCTTCATAGCTGTTCGGTCCTGCGACTTCTGGCGTTCCTGTTCCTGGTGCAAAAGCCGGATCTACAAAGTCGATGTCATATGAAACAAATACTGGTCGATCTCCAGTTCGCTGATGGATGCGTGAAATTACTTCATTAAATCCAAGTTTACGAACATCTTTCATTGGAATGACTTCAAATCCAAGATCGCGTGCGTCTTCAATGTCACTTGGACCGTACAACGGACCTCTCATTCCGACCTGGATGGAGTGGTCAGTATCAATTAATCCTTCTTCTACTGCGCGTCGAAACGGTGTGCCGTGCATGTATTTCTCGCCGTAATAGTTGTCCCACGTATCGCCGTGTGAATCGAAGTGAACGAGGGCTACTGGACCGTACTTCTTGTGGAAAGCACGCAGGTTTCCTAATGAAATGGAATGGTCGCCGCCCATAATGACAGGTGTAACATCTGCATCGAGAAGCGGAGTCAATCCTTCCACCATATTGTCGTATGTACGGTGGATGTTTCCTGGAATGACATCAATGTCGCCATAGTCAACGCCAGAGCAATAATCGAAAATGTTAATCTCCATATCTGGATTGTATGGACGAAGTAGCGTTGAGAAATTACGGATATGCTGTGGTCCGAGGCGCTGACCAGTTCGATTTGAAGCAGCCGTATCAAAGGGAACGCCAAGGACGGCAAAGTTAACATTTTCTGTCGTTTGGACTTGTTCTAATCTCATAAACGTTCTCACACCGCAAAATCGCGGGGATTTGGAAGAGTCTTTAGGTTGATACATATTGGAACCTCCTGTGAATGTTAGTCTCACAGATAAATATTGCAAGTTCCATGCCAACTTTAAGGGCAGGGGAGCGACACTTTTGACACTTTTCTCATGCGTTAATGCATCGGTGCGCTTTCTTTTGATGCTAAAATGCATAATTAATGCGATTTTGCATTGATTTTGTGCTTTTTAAGCTTACGCACGACTGTAGATTGATTCATTCCGAGGTAATCCGCCATTTCGTAAGTTGTTTTGTATTGTTTGAAGGCTCTCTTCAACCATCTGATTTCCACTGCTTCTAAAGCTTCCTTCAGTGTTGTCCCCGTTTCCTCTTCAGCACCTGGTAAAAAGCTTGTCAGTTTCTGGGCCGCATCCTGTTGAATGTAGGAGGGAAGTGCATCTGGATAAATTGTTCTTGCATCAGCTGTAATCACAAGGCGTTCGACGATATTCTGAAGTTCACGCACATTTCCTGGCCACGTATATTCTGACAAGCTTTCAATTGTTGCTGCGTGGAAGAACTTATTCGTTCGATATTTCTCATTTAATCCTTTGAGAAAATGTGCTGCGAGTGTCGCGATATCTTCTTTTCGTTCGCGAAGGGGCGGGATAGTAATTGGGATGACGTTTAATCGATAGAAAAGATCTTCTCGAAATGTACCCTTTTTCACCATGTCCTCAAGGTTCTGGTTTGTGGAAGCAATCAATCTGAAGTCAATCGTTTTTGGCTTTGTTCCTCCAACTCTCGTAATCGTTTTTTCTTGGATCGCTTTTAGAAGCTTGGCTTGAACAGCAAGTGGAAGCTCCCCCACCTCATCAAGAAAAAGTGTGCCCTGATTAGCAAGTTCAATCATGCCGGCTTTTCCTTTCTTACCTGCGCCTGTAAACGATCCTGGCTCGTAGCCAAACATTTCTGATTCAAAAAGAGTTTCTGGTATAGCCCCGCAATTTACTTCTATAAAACTATCATTTCGGCGTTCACTACCTTTATGTAACGCACGTGCAAATACGTTTTTTCCTACGCCAGATTCACCAAGAAAAACAACAGATGCATCAGAATTCGCCACGCGCTCGACAAGTTGCCAGATCAGCTGAATCGCTCTGCTTTTAATGACAAACTCCTCTGGAACTTTCTCCTTGTCGCGAAGTTCTTGAATTTCAGTTTCATAGACTTCCATCTGGGTACGCAATTCCTCATAGTCTTCTTTTAAATGCTGAAGCTCTGTTAAGTCATGGGAGAAGCTGATAACACGAATAATCGTGCCACTTACATCATAAACCGGTAACCCCGTTGCCATGACGACGCGGCCTGTGGGCGTTTTTTGCATAATTTGAAGGTCTTTCTTTTCTGCTAGAACACGTCTTGTAATGGATGGTGAAAAGATTCCATCTTCTTCAAGCTCTTTTACTGATTTTCCGATCAAAAAGGAAGCTTTCCTTCCGTAGACGACTTCACAGGTTTGGCTAACCCGTAAAATAACGCCATCCCCATCCGCGATGACAATGTTATCTTTCGATGCATGTAAGATGGCATTTAATTCATACTCTAAATAATCTAATGAAGACATGCTGAATCCCCCTTTTAATGTTCGCGCAAATCTGACTATTTTCTAAGGTTATCATATCGCAAAATTAACCTTCAAAACCATTTTTCTGAAAAAGTTGGTATGAAGCTTGCATGAATAGAAAGTGAAAATGACAGAGGGAGGCAGTTACATGAAAACAAAACAGTGTAAAAAAAGTATTGAGTTGAAAACAGCGATACCTGGGCCAAAAGCGTCAGAGTTATTGGAGCTAAAAGAAAAGCACGTGCCGAGAGGTCCTTTTAATACAATGATGACTTTTGCAGAAAAAGGAGAAGGTGCCCTACTGACGGATGTCGATGGGAATACATTTATCGACCTTGCCGGTGCGATTGGTAGTATGAACGCCGGGCACTGTCCTCCGAAGGTTGTCGAAGCGCTTAAGACACAGGTGGATCAATACCTTCATACGTGTTTTCACGTCATGATGTATGAGCCGTATATTCAACTTGCGAAGAAATTGAATGAAATGTCACCTGGCAATAGTGAGAAGAAAACCTTTTTCTTAAATAGTGGTGCTGAAGCAGTGGAAAACGCTGTGAAGATCGCACGAAAGTATACAGGACGGAAATCGATTATTTCGTTTGAGCGAGGCTATCATGGGAGAACCTTGCTAGCGATGTCGTTAACGAGCAAGGTAAAACCGTATAAATATGGGTTCGGGCCATTTGCCCCTGATACGTATAAAATGGCTTATCCGTACTATTACCGGAAGCATGCGAGTATGACGGAGGAGGAGCTGGATCAAGAAGTGCTAAAGCGTTTGGAGGATTTCTTTCTTGGTGAAGTTCCGTCAGATGAAGTAGCAGCGATCATTATGGAACCGGTGCAAGGAGAAGGCGGATTTGTTGTACCGTCAAAAGGATTCGTACAAGGCGTGAAAGCGATCTGTGAAAAGTATGGCATTCTTTTTATAGCAGATGAAGTACAAACCGGTTTTGGACGAACGGGAAAAATGTTTGCGATTGAGCACTTTGACATTGAGCCTGATTTAATGGTTATGTCCAAATCGATCGCGGCAGGGTTGCCAATCAGTGCGGTCACAGGAAGAGCTGAGGTTATGGAAGCACCGAATCCAGGAGAAATTGGTGGCACATATGGTGGTAGTCCGCTCGGGTGTGTTGCGGCGCTTGAAGTCATCGAGATGATGGAGGAAGAAGGGCTGGTGGAGCGAGCGAATCACATTGGAGATATCGCGGTGTCAAGGTTTAAGGATATGCAGAAATTGCACCCTTCTATTGGAGAAGTTCGTGGACTTGGTGCTATGTTAGCGATTGAAATTGTGAAAGATCCAGTTACAAAGGAGCCGGATAAAGAATTAACGGGACAAATTTTAAAAGAGTGCCATAACCGCGGTGTGATCGTGATGGGAGCGGGTTTATATGGGAACGTCATTCGTCTTTTATCACCGCTCGTGATTACGGACGATCAGTTAAATGAAGCGCTTGATGTGATTCAAGACGTAGTGTCAGCGTTAGCTCCAGTTCATCAATAAAAGGAAATGAGGGATGGGTATGCAGACGACGATTCAGAAGAAGAAATTTTATATTGATGGTGAATGGCTAGAGGGTGTGTCTTATAAGGAGTTAATCTCCCCATATTCAGGTGACGTTCTGGCTGAAATACCGATGGCGAATGAAGCTGATGTCGATAGCGCAATCGAAGCGGCTTACCGTGCGAAGCAAGTGATGAGGAAACTACCTGCACACGAACGAGCTTCGATACTAGAGCGGTTTGTTCAAAAGTTAAGCGAACGCGCGGATGAGGCGGCAGAAATCATTGCGCTAGAAGCAGCCAAGCCGATCGTGACGGCAAAAGGCGAAGTGGCGCGTACGATTGCGACGTATAAATTCGCTGCTGAGGAAGCAAAGCGAATACAAGGGGAGACGATTCCGTTTGATGCAGCCGTTGGTGGTGAAGGAAGAGTAGGCTATACGGTGCGTGAACCGCTTGGCGTTATTGGAGCGATTACGCCATTTAATTTTCCAATGAATCTTGTTGCACATAAAGTCGGTCCTGCTATTGCAGCGGGCAATACGATTGTGCTAAAACCGGCAAGTCAGACGCCACTCTCTGCTTATTTTATCGCCGAGCTATTTGAGGAGGCTGGACTGCCAAAAGGTGCACTGAATGTGATTACGGGAAGTGGAAAGACGGTTGGTGATCGGATCGTCACAGATGTGAGAGTGAACATGGTTACCTTCACTGGAAGTCCAGCAGTTGGCATTGGTATTCGAAATAAGGTGGGTTTGAAAAAAGTGACGCTAGAGCTAGGTTCGAATTCGGCTTTGATTGTGGATGAAGGTGTTGATGTAAGTGAAATTGTTGATCGAAGTGTGATGGGCGCGTTCGCTTATCAGGGGCAGGTGTGTATTTCACTTCAAAGGGTGTATGTTCATGAATCGAACTATGACGCTTTTGTGGAGGCATTTGTAGAGAAGACGAAGACGCTAAGGTGCGGACATCCATTGGATGAAGAGACAGATGTATCGGCGTTGATTTCTGGATCTGATGTTGAGCGAGCGGTTTCCTGGGTTGAGGAAGCGAAGAGCGGCGGAGCTACGGTAGCTACAGGTGGGGGTTCTGATGGAAATGTGTTAGAGCCAACTGTGATCTTAAATGCCGCTTCGGATATGAAAGTTTCTTGTCAGGAAGTGTTTGCGCCAATTGTCTTGATTAATAAGTTTCAATCGATTGAAGAAGCGTATGATCTAGTGAATGACTCTGCCTATGGGTTACAGGCGGGTATTTATACGGAGAATGTTCATACTGCGCTTGATGCGGCAGATCGTCTTCATGTTGGTGGTGTGCTAATCAATGATATTCCTACGTTCCGTGTAGATAACATGCCGTATGGTGGTGTGAAGGAAAGTGGAACAGGAAGAGAAGGAATAAAGTACGCTGTAGAGGAAATGACGGAGATGAAGCTAGTGGTGTTTAAGAGGTAGTTGGTGGGTGGTCGGTTGGTGCCTGTCACCACCCGATTGTTGAAGGAATTTGTCGATTGAAAATAATGCAATAGAGTATAAAGAAGGCGACTGCTCAGAAATGAGCGGTTACCTTCTTTATTTCTTATTTTATTTACTGGAAATTTATTCAACCTCCACCGCGATTGCCCTAACTGGTGATGCATCTAGCCCCTGAAGTTTTAGCGGCAGTGCAATGATTAGTGGATTCTCGAAATCGATCTGATCGAAGTTAGAGAAGCACTCTCCAATAATGCCGTTCTTTGATGTGATCGCTTCGTGTGCTGGAAAAGATGTGGCACCAGGAGCATCAATGCTAAAAGCATCAATGAAGAAGGTTGTGATTCCTTTTTCTAGAAGGGAATTTACAATCTCGACAGACAAATAAGGGAAGTTGAAATAGGTCTCGGTTCCAATATACTTGGACCACCCCGTATGAAAAAGTGCAATTGTTCCTGGAGCGATGCTTTCGATTGCATGCGATATTTCTTCTAAAGTGATCACCTCACCTGGATTTTTTCCCGTTACATGGATTACGTGTCCTGGTGCCATCACTTTGGTTAATTTCGACTCATCGACGCATTCGCCTTCCTTTTGAAAGTGGAAGGGAGCGTCAAGGTGCGTGCCAGTATGGGTCCCTATATTAACTTGTGTAACTTGATAGCCATCTTTGTCGTGCATGGCAATTGGATAGATGTTTGGTTTCGGGTCACCCGGGTAAACCGGCGTTTGGTTGCTAACCGGAATAGAGAGGTCAATCACTTTTTTAAAATTCATAAGGTGGTTCTCCTTTTTAAACAAACGTTTGATTAAACTTGCTAATGGTGGAATACATCCTCAGTCTATCCAAATTTCAATTAGTCATGAACATTGTTTGCTCATAACCTAACCTACAATTGAGTCTCCCCCCAAATTCATGTAAAATACCTAATCAGACAAACGACGAAAAGGTGTAAGATATGAAATCAATAATAGTAATCGGATCAGGTATTTTAGGAGCGTCGACAGCTTACCATCTCGCCAAGCAAGGAGCGGATGTGTTGCTAGTCGATCGAAAAGACGCGGGCCAGGCGACAGAAGCGGCGGCTGGGATTGTGTGTCCGTGGCTAACGAATCGACGGGGAGGCGCTTTTTATCGACTCGTAGAAGCGGGGGCTCGGTATTATCCTGAGTTAATTGAAGCGCTGAAAAAGGACGGAGAGATGGAGACGGGATACTCGCGCGTTGGTGCGATTAACATTTACTCTGGTGAAACGAAGCTTGAGCGAAAGCTTGCGCTTGCGATGGAGCGGCGGAAGGATACACCAGAGATGGGTGAGGTTTCGCGGCTTTCCGCTGTTGAAACGAATGCGCTGTTTCCTCCGCTGTCCGATCATTATGCGGCGGTTCATGTGAGCGGCGCGGCGCGTGTGAATGGAAACGCATTACGAAATGCACTCATTCGTGGAGCGGAAAAGCATGGTGCGAAGGTGATTCGTGGAGATGGCTCATTATTATGGAATGGTTCAAACGTCAGTGGCGTTGCCGTGAATAATGAAAGTTTTTATGCGAATGAAGTGATTGTCACCGGAGGCGCTTGGGCGCGAGAATTACTTCAGCCAGTAGGGATGAAGTTCCTCGTTTCACCCCAAAAAGCGCAAATTGTTCATCTCGATCTACCTGACACAGATACCGGAAAATGGCCAATTGTGATGCCGCCTTTCGTTCAATATTTCCTTCCATTTGAAAATGGACGGATTGTCGTCGGTGCAACGCAGGAAGATCATGCTGGTTTTGATTTGCGTGTAACGATGGGTGGCGTTCACCATATTATTGATCGCGCGCTGAAAGTTGCGCCAGGATTTTCAGATAGTACGTACGTCCAAACAAAGGTAGGATTTAGGCCTTTTACACCTGGTAATGTCCCGATTGCTGGTGCAGTTCCTCGCGTGAAAGGACTTTTTGTGGCAAATGGGCTTGGGGCTTCAGGCTTAACGAGTGGACCGTTTCTTGGAGCTGAGCTTGCGCGGTTGGTGCTTGGAGCGCGGAATGAGCTTGATCTGGGGGAGTATGATCCTGGGAGTGCGTTTGGGTAAGTCGATAGAGGATAAGCTTTAAATAATGATCGAAAAATGAAAATATTCTAAAGAAAACCTTTTCATTCAAGAAGGCTTCCTATATAATGGGAAAATCTCTGAGGTATGAAAAGGTTTCTTTTTTTGCAGTTTCAGGTTCAGAATGCGGTGCTTTATCTATTCAACACTACATAAATTGAAAGGAGTTTTTTTCCATGACGACGGATTACTTACACTATCCCTATGCTTCTCAACGGATGACAACGGTAGCGAACAAAGGAATGGTGGCAACATCCCAGCCGTTAGCGGCACAGGCAGGACTAGATCTTTTGAAAAATGGAGGGAATGCGATCGACGCGGCGATCGCAACAGCAGCAGTACTCACGGTTGTTGAGCCGACTTCAAACGGGATTGGTGGAGATGCGTTTGCTCTTGTTTGGACACAGGGTGAGTTGCACGGCTTGAATGGAAGTGGGCCATCACCGAAGTCGATCTCCATTGATTCAATCAACGAACGTGGGTATAATGAAATTCCGAAATACGGCTGGATTCCTGTTACCGTGCCAGGTGTTCCTGCATCTTGGGCGGCATTGTCGAAACGATTTGGAAAGCTTTCGTTAAAAGAAGCGCTGGCGCCTGCGATTCATTATGCGGAAGAGGGATTCCCGGTTTCGCCGACTTTGAGTAAGTTTTGGAAAGATGCTTACGTTAAATTTGAAGAAGAGTTAAGGGACGAGGAGTTTCAGCACTGGTTTGAAACGTTTGCGCCGCACGGTCATGCGCCTGAAGTGGGCGAGGTTTGGAAGTCGAAGGGACACGCGGAAACGTTACGAAAAATCGCTGAAACCGACGCTGCAGCTTTTTATCAGGGAGAAATCGCCGATCAAATTGATGCTTTTTCAAAAAGGTATAATGGGTATTTGACGAAGGAAGATCTTTCGGCATTTAAGCCTGAGTGGGTTGATCCGATTTCGGTTCAGTATCGCGGGTATGACGTATGGGAGATTCCGCCGAATGGACAGGGGCTCATTGCGTTGTCTGCGCTGAATATTTTAAATGGATTTAACTTTGATCATAAAGATTCTGTTGATACCTATCATAAGCAAATTGAAGCGATGAAGCTCGCTTTTGCGGATGGACAGAAGTACATTACCGATGAGAAGGAAATGTCAGTTGCTGTTCGGGATCTCCTCTCGCCTGCCTATGGGGAAAGTCGCCGGCAGTTAATTGGTGATGAAGCGCTAGTGCCGTCACCAGGACAACCTCCTAAAGGGGGCACCGTTTATTTAGCGACGGCGGATGACGAAGGAAATATGGTCTCGTTTATTCAGAGTAATTATATGGGGTTTGGTTCAGGACTTGTGGTGCCTGGCACCGGGATCGCGCTGCAAAATCGCGGTCATAATTTTTCGATGGATCCTGAGCATGACAATGCGTTAAAAGGTGGAAAGCGAACGTATCATACGATCATTCCGGGGTTCCTAAGTAAAGGTGGCGATGCGGTTGGTCCGTTTGGCGTTATGGGTGGCTTTATGCAGCCACAGGGACACTTACAGGTGATTACGAATATGATCGATTTTCATTTAAACCCGCAATCAGCGCTTGATGCGCCTAGATGGCAGTGGGTGGATGGGAAGCGAGTTTGGGTTGAATCGACGTTCCCTCCTTATCTTGCTGAGGCGCTTAGTCGAAAAGGACATGAGATTGAAGTTCAATTGGAAAAAGGGGCGTTCGGCCGCGGACAAATTATTTGGCGCGATCAGCAGTCAGGCACTTTTTTCGGGGGGACAGAATCAAGAACAGACGGAACGATCGCCGCTTATTAAGAAGTGACGTGAGGTTTCGGAAGGTGGTGGGTCATGCAACAGTGGCATCTTTTTCTCGCTTTTTTTAGAGTGGGAATGCTTGGGTACGGAGGAGGGCCTTCTTCTATCCCGTTAGTACATAAAGAAGTTGTCGAGAAATACAAATGGATGAACGATGATGAATTTGCAGATGTTTTGGCATTGGGGAATTCACTTCCAGGACCAATTGCGACGAAAATGGCTGGGTATATTGGCCATCGAGTGGCAGGAATTACGGGGATGGTGAATGCTGTGCTGGCAACGATTGTGCCGACGATCGCGATTATGATTTTCTTACTAACGTTTCTTTCCACGTTTCGAGAAAAAGCATGGGTACAGGGGATGACGCAGGCGGTCGTTCCAGTGGTTGGGGTTATGTTAGCCGTGTTGACGTATGATTTTTTTAGAAAAGCACAAGGGAATTTAGGATGGATTTTGACGATCGCGTTGACGGTTGTTTCTTTTGTATTTATTGAAATGGCTGGTGTTCATCCGGGGATTGTTATTGGATGTTTGCTGCTTTACGCTCTGCTTAAACCGATTGGTAAAGATGGAAAGCATGAAGAGGCAGAGGCGAGAAAGGAGCCGTCCTCATGATTTATTGGGATATTTTTGTTGCTTTTTTCATACCAGGTATCGTCGGTTACGGCGGTGGACCTGCATCCATTCCACTTGTCGAAAATGAAGTGGTCGGTCGATTCGGCTGGATGAGCGTAAATGAATTTAGTGAAATGCTCGCGATGGCGAATGCCCTACCAGGGCCAATTGCGACGAAAATGGCCGGATACATCGGATTTCAGCAGGGTGGCGTTCTAGGCGCGTTCGTTGGTGTGTTTGCGACAGTCGCACCCTCGCTCGTATTGATGATTGTGCTGTTGAGTCTTTTGAATCGATTTAAGAACTCGCCGAAAGTGAAGAAAATGACGGCTCTTATTCGGCCAACGATTGCGATCTTACTTGGTGTGATGGCGTATCAGTTCTTTGCGAGTTCCTATGAAGGAGCAGGGCTAGTTCAAACGATCTTTCTGATTGTGGCTAGTTTTGTGCTGATGGAGAAGATGAAGGTGCATCCTGCGTTTGTGATTGTCGGGGCGCTGGCTTATGGGGCCGTGTTTTTGGGGTAGTAGCGGGTTTCGCGGATTCGCGGGTGCCTGTCACCGCCCGAACTAGCGCACATATTGTCGAAAGTGAAAGGCCCGCGCTCGTATGAGCGCGGGCCTTTCACTTGTTTTGTTTATTCCACCGGAATCAACTTAACCGGCCCCAGTGTTTCAATCATATCCCCATCAGAGGTGAAGAAAACGAAATCTCCTGTACCAACAATGCTGTCGCCTAGTATCGTATTTACTGTTGGTAGTCCGCTTGGATCATAGACGAAGAAGTTTGTGCCTTCACCAATGTTTGTTACCTGGTACCGTCCTTCAGGGATATCACTACCGACGATGTATTGACCTGCGGTAAGTTTAATCGGTTCTTCGTTCTTCTTTACGATCGTATCTTCAAGCTGATCAATTTCCTTTTTCTTCGCATTGATCGTATCATCGAGTTTGCTAACGTCATCTTTTTTCGCTTTTACGTCATCTTTAAGCTCACTAAGCTCCTTTTTTGCGGTTTCACGTTCTTTTTTAAGCTTATCAATGTCAGCTGAAACACTATCTTTCTCATCAATTAATTTCTTTACTTCCTCAGCTTTCGCTTCCACTTCTTCCAACTTTTCAGCTTCAGTCTCAAGTTGTTCTTTTACCGTACTGATTTCTTCTTGAATGGATAAAAGCTTCTCTCCTTCGTTTTTTGCTTCCTTCTCAGCAGAAGTGATTTCTGTCTTGATTTTCTTCAGATCTTCGGTGTAGTTTTCTTCAAGGTCTGCATTACCGATCAACACGCCGATTAGGACGCTGACTAGAATCGCTGCGAGTGCCCCTATGATTGAAAGGGTAACAATAAGGCCTTTTTTCATCACACATTCCTCCGAACATGTCTTAGTAAGCTACCATCTTATGTATATTGTGTGGATAGGTCATTTATGTGAAAATCGCGCGGTGACAGGCACCTCCCGATATTTGTCCTTATATGTCGAATTGTTCTCAGTTGTAAGAGTAACGAGGTGCTGCGTTAGAAGAATTCACTGGCTATTGAGAATGTTACTACCCTTTTAAAGCTTGATTCTTTTTCGCTATAATAAGAGTATGAAGCGAGCCAAACAGTTGGCGGCTCAAGAGGAGAGACTTATATGTCATTAGATAAACTGAACCATAATAAAGGGGAAGCGCTATACCTTCAAATAAAAGATGTTTTAATCAAACGAATTCAAACTGGTGCCTGGAAACCGAATACGCTTATTCCTACTGAACAGGACTTGATTAAAGAGTTTGATGTGAGTCGAACGACAATCAGGCAGGCGATTTCCATTCTCGTGCAGAATGGCTTATTAGAGAAAAAGCAAGGGCGTGGAACGGTCGTAAAACCTCAGAATTTGATCGGGAACCTCGGTAAGCTCAAAGGTTTCGCAGAAGAAGTGCTCGAGCGTGGGCAAACGCCGCATTCGAAGGTGCTGCGAGCGGAATTTCGTGATGATCTTTATCATGAGAACGATATGCTGAAGGTTACGGAAGGAGAACCCATCTTACTTGTCGAGCGGATTCGCTTCGCAGATGAGGTGCCGATTGCCCTTGAGCGCACGTGCTGGCCAAAAGAAATTGGTGAGATTTTAATGAAGTATGATCTCAACCAGGCGATGTATTATGAAGTACTTGAGCAGCATCAATTTTATCTAAATAAAGCGAATGAACGGATTACGGCGATTAACGCGACGATCAATGAAGCGGATTCGCTCGGCATTCGACCAGGGGAAGCCCTCCTTGAGATGAGGCGCCTTAGTCTTGGCATTAATGATCATCCGATCGAGTATACGAAAACGAAGTATCGTAGCGATCAGTATCATTATAATATTGAGCTTGAGCGGTAGATTGTGGGCGCATGGGACTATTAAAAAAAGGGTTTGCGCTTCAATTGAAGCGCAAACCTTTTTTCGTTAGTAATATATTTTTTTGATTAGTTCATCTGCTTCGCAACATGGTCCTCATCAAATTCTTCAAGATGCATAAGTTTTTGTAGCTTCTTAGAAAGTAGAAGTAAGATGACGCCTAGACTTAGAGCAGCTATACCTAAATAGATGAAGATTTCAAGGTATCCTGCTGATGTTGTGAGTGAAGCAATGTAACCTGCAAGGTAGTTTGCAGCAGCGTTACTTAGGAACCAAACACCCATTAATAAAGAAGCGATTTTCACTGGTGACATTTTACTCACGAGAGAAAGTCCAATTGGTGATAAGGATAGCTCACCAAGTGTATGGAAGAAGTACGTAACAACCATAAATAGCATGCTTGCTTTCATCGCAATATTTCCTTCATCACTTCCTGTCATCATGACGGCAGGAACCATAACCATAAATCCGACACCAAGTAAGATTAAACCAAATGCCATTTTGGTAGGGATGGCAAAGTCACCACGTTTTGATTTTGCTAATTTCAACCAGATAGCTGATACAATCGGTGCTAGCAATAGTACAAACATTGGGTTTAATGACTGGAAGAAGGAAACGGGTACTTCATAACCAAAGACCGTTCTATCTAAGAAATCTCTCGTATAGAGCGTAAAGGAAGCACCTGCTTGTTCGAATCCAGCCCAGAACGTCACTGTGAACACGGCTAGGATTAAAATGACTGCAGTACGCTGCTTTTCGATTTTAGTAAGCGGCTTTGCTTTACCTTCTGATGTTGGAATCACACGGTTTGAAGATGGTGTTATTCCGATATCACCAAGATATTTTTTAGAAAGAAGATTAAAGGTAACCTGTCCAATAATCATTCCGATTGATGAAGCTAGGAACGCATATTTGAAACCAAATGTCTCGACGCCACCTGTATTTGAATAAAAAATGTTCGCATATAAAAGACCTGCGATCAATGGTGAAATTAAGCCACCAAGGTTAATTCCCATATAGAAAATGGTAAACGCTGAATCTTTTCGCTTATCGTTCTTACTGTATAGCTCTCCAACAAGAGTGGAAATGTTCGGTTTGAAAAACCCATTACCGATAATCAGTAACAATAACCCGGTATAAAGGCCCCATTGTTCTTGGACAGCAAACAGTGTAAAATCACCGATGGCCATTGTAATACCGCCGATTGTGATGGCTGTGCGTAAACCGATGAATTTATCGGTTAAATAACCACCAATTAATGGCGTGAAATAAACAAGACCAGTGTACATACCGTAAAGTAGTAATGCTTTATCCTGCTCCATACCCAGACCACCGCTAATTAGCTCAGCAGTTAAATAAAGAATGAGTATTGAACGCATACCATAAAAGCTATAGCGTTCCCACATTTCTGTGATAAACAAAAGATACAAGCCAGGAGGGTGTTTTAACTTCCCTTTTTTCGTCGGCTTTTCGTCTATGGTCGTGTCCATCATCAAACCTCCAATTTTTAATAACTTCACCATTTTAGCAAATTATTTGTCAATTTAAAGCGTAATAGAAAAAGTGCGCCTTTTTCAAATGTTTGTAAATTTGTAAAAATTACAGATAGGTATCAAACAGTTCGTGTCGAATTTTGTTGGTTTTACTCATCATAAACCCTTGCAAAGCAATAGTTTGAGGACAGTTTAGAAGTCGAGAAGGCGTGTAGAAAAATAGACGAAGCATTCTAACGATTACGATTGGATTAATAAAAATAAGGAGAACGGCCTAGTCGCTTAGTTCGCTTAGTGCCTGTCACCACCCGAATAAACGCAGGTTTTGTCGATTCGAGCTGTAACGCCTTTGTCTCCTTGTGGACAATTATTTTCATACAGTGATAAAATTAATAAGATGTGGATAAGTCTGGTGGGGAGGGGAGAATGTGATGAGATATTTACTGTTAGTGGTTTTGTTCGGCTTTCTTGTGTTTATTTATCCAGCACAGGAGTTAAGTCAATATGATTATCATTCGGCTGATAAACCGACAATCTCGCAATTCGCTTATCTTCCAGATGCAAAAATGATTTCTTATCCTTCCTCAGTATCTCTTCAGAAGCAGAAGGTGTTTGGCACTTTTGTTCCTTTTACGGGTGAGCATGATATACAGCCGCATCTTATTTACCCTCAGAAAAATTTGATGAAAATCGAGATTTTTCCGGATGCCAGAGGCTTTCTGAATGTCTTTGCTGTCCACTCTAATTACCTCATCACCTTCTTTTAAAAGCACAACTAACTGGCAATAGCTTTGTCATTATCATTTCGTTCGCACGATTTTACTCGTGCTTGAATCAGATCATACTCATAGTTGAGGTGGAAAAAGTGATAGAGAAACATCACGGTGGAAAAATGCGCTAGAATGTTTTGGATGGGGTGTTCTTTTACTGCTCCCATTTTGGGGATTGATCCTACTCTCATCGGAGCTAGGCAACCATGTGGTGGACCACATTGTGTCTTATTTTAAATAAGAACAAATTGATGGAAAATAGAGGAGGCACTATTTTGAGTGAAAGTAAGCCGTTAGAAGATTTAATAAATGAAACAAAAATTCATAAAAAAACACCGCTTCAAGAAAAAGCGAAAAGAACATTCATGATTACATTAGGTGCCATTATTATGGCTGTAGGGCTTGAAGTTTTTCTAGTACCGAACCAAGTTATTGATGGAGGAATTGTTGGTATTTCCATTATGCTCTCCCATTTAAGTGGCATTAGCCTTGGTATTTTCTTATTCGTTCTAAACCTTCCGTTCATTTATATAGGCTACAAACAAATTGGAAAAACCTTTGCATTTTCAACGCTTTACGGCATTGTGATTTTATCGATTTCGACTGCTTTGTTGCATCCCGTGCCTGCTTTTACAGATGACATTCTTTTAGCCACTTTATTTGGCGGGGTTGTTCTCGGAATTGGGGTCGGGATTGTGATTCGCTTTGGTGGTTCTCTTGATGGAACAGAAATTCTTGCGATACTTGCGAGTAAAAAGCTTCCGTTTTCAGTAGGGGAAATCATCATGTTTGCGAACCTCTTTATTCTTGGTAGCGCAGGGTTTGTATTTAGCTTTGATCGTGCGATGTATTCTCTTCTAGCATACTATGTTGCTTATAAAATGATTGATATTACAATCAAAGGTCTCGATGAGTCGAAGTCGGTATGGATTATTAGTGATAACCATAAAGAACTTGGTGATGCGATTTTGAGTCGTCTAGGCAGAGGCGTAACGTATTTGCATGGGGAAGGCGCTTTTTCGGGTGATGACAAAAAAGTGATTTTCTGCGTGATCACTCGACTAGAAGAAGCGAAATTGAAAGATATTGTGGCTGACCACGACGATTCCGCGTTCCTTGCGATGGCAGATATCGCAGAAGTTCGAGGCGGTCGTTTCAAGAAAAAAGATATTCATTAATGGAAGAAAAATAGATTAAGAGTCGCGGAGTTCCCTCTAGCGGCTCTTTTTTGCGTATTTGGATCAAAAAACACAATAGTAGCCATTCTTTTTGATTCATAGATCCTATTACTGGTAAAATAATAGAAATATCTGTTGGAGGGCGGTTGTCGTATGGTGGTTGTCGTTGTAAAACTATGTATATCAGCTTGTCTAGGACTTATGATCGGGATTGAAAGAGAATTAAAGCATAAACCCCTCGGTTTAAAGACGTGTATGGTCATCGCAGTTAGCAGCTGTTTATTAACGATTGTTTCAATTGAATCTGCCGAAACTTTCTCTGAAATATCTCCAAACATCCGAACCGATCCAATGCGGCTAGCAGCCCAGGTTGTTTCAGGGATTGGTTTTATTGGAGCTGGGGTTATTTTAAGACGAAATAACGATGCCATTTCAGGACTAACAACAGCGGCCATTATCTGGGGCGCGTCTGGACTCGGGATTGCAGCGGGTGCTGGGTTTTACTTTGAAGCGTTCGTTGGGGCGAGCTTAATCCTATTTAGTGTGAATATCCTGCCGTGGGTCATAAAAAAAATCGGTCCAAGTCAATTAAGGCAACGTGAGATGAGGGCCAAAATTACGCTTCAAAAAGGGACAGACATCACCGCGTTTATGCAAACAATCCAGGCGAAAGATTTTGAAATCAAGCACGTTCGGGTGCGCGATACGAAGGAAAAAGACCATCAAGTGGATCTTCGTTTGCTTACCTTCGAAGCGAACCATACTACAAGTATTTATCAGCAACTAAGAGACCTCGATGGAGCTATTGTTGTTGAGGTAGAAGGATAGTCCGTAGCGGTCGTAGCGGTGCCTGTCACCGCCCGGTTTTGCTCACAATTTGTCGAATTACTACCCATGGCCTTTCGCCTCATTCTAATATTTCCTTCAAGTGAATAATGTAATAGAGAGATGAGGTCCTTCTATATTCCAACGGTGGAGATGACGAACGATGGTGATTGTTCTAATTAAATTATGTGTTTCTGCTTTACTTGGATTATTGATTGGAATTGAGCGAGAATTAAAGCATAAGCCCCTTGGATTAAAGACGTGTATTGTGATTGCAGTTAGCAGCTGTTTGTTAACGATTGTGTCAATTGAATCAGCCGAAACATTCGCTGAGCTTTCTCCGAATATCCGAACCGATCCGATGCGGTTAGCGGCTCAAATTGTTTCTGGGATTGGTTTTATCGGTGCTGGTGTCATCTTAAGACGAAACAATGACGCTATTTCAGGGTTAACGACAGCTGCTATTATTTGGGGAGCCTCGGGATTAGGCATCGCGGCTGGTGCCGGTTTTTACTATGAAGCATTCGTTGGGGCTGGCCTTATTCTGTTCAGCGTTAACATCCTCCCCTGGATTATAAAGCGCATCGGTCCAAAAGCCCTAAGGCAGCGTGAAATGCGGGCGAAGTTAACGCTGAAAAAAAGCGTTAACGTGAGTCATTTTATGAAAGCCATTGTGGCGAATGACTTTGAAATTCGTCACGTACGTGTTCGTGATACGAAAGAAAAAAATCCACAGATTGAGCTTAAACTAATGACGTTTGAGAAAAATCATACGACAGACATTTATGAACTGCTTCGAAAAGTGGACGGTGTGAATGAAGTTGAGGTGGAGGGGTAAATAAGACGTTTTAAGTACAACGCAAAAGAGGAGGTGGCTAAAAAATTAGCCATCTCCTTTTTTCTACGAAAGTACGGTAAATCCATAGCCCTCTGAACGTATTCGTTCAATAAGATCGGGCAATATTTGAACCGTTTGCTTCAGCTCGTGCAGAAGAATAATCGCTCCATCTTCAAGGTTTGGAACGACATTACTTAAAATTTCTTCCGGATGATAAGCGTGTTCCCAATCCATTGAGCTGATGCGCCACATGACCGTCTTTAATCCAAGATCTCTAGCAGCTTTCGTTGTGGCAAGATCGTAGCGCCCGAATGGCGGTCTGAAATAAGTCACAGGGGTACCGGTGATTGCCTCAATTTTTCGTTTGCTTCTTTCGAGATCTTCAAATTGTTCGGCATAACCGAGATTGCTTAAATTAAGATGTTTACACGAATGAGTGCCAATGATATGCCCTTCATCGAGCACCCTTTTCCAGGGCCTAGCTTGATAAAGTAGCCGTGACTGCCAGAAGAACATAGCTGGTACCTTCTCTGTTTTTAGAATATCAAGTAGCTCTGGGAGAACGCGGCCGGGACCGTCATCAAAGGTTAAAATCACTTTTTTCTCAGCTGAGTTTTTATGCGTTATCACATCATGATTAGGAGAGTCGTACACGACCCTTGTGTGATCCACTACTCAAGGACTTTTAATCATTCGAGTTATCCCCTTTCTTTAAAAGGTTTAAGCTGAACGCGTACATGTTAAGTATGGCGGTTATTTCTTGTGTTGCGGAGTGATGTTTTTCTACGTACTCCGCCGCTTGTTGGCCGAGTGCTTGGCGAAGAGTTTCCTGCTCAACGAGGCGAAGTGCATAAGTAATAAATTGCTCGACGCCTTCATAAACAAGTCCTGTTTTGTTATGAGTGACAAGGCTCAAATTCCCTTTGTTTTTTGACACAAGAACCGGTAGTCCGTAGCTCATCGCTTCAAGTATAGCGGAGGATTGACCTTCACTATGTGAGGTGTTCAGCACGACGTCGGCACGACTGTACAACGCTTCCATTTCACTGTGAGGGATAGCGCCTTTATAATTCACCCACTCGCTATGGAGTATTAATTCCTGAACGAGTTCTCCCTCCTTCTTTTCAATAACCGGTCCGACAATCGTTAACCTAACCTCGGGGTGAGTTTGGCGCAATTTCTGCAAACTCTTGATCGCGAAGGGAATGTTTTTAACTTCTCGAATGCCTGCTGGAAGGAGAAAATGGAATAAATCAGAAGTCTTTTTAGGTGAGCGTTTACTACTTGAGGAACTCGTTCCCTGTGCAATTATAAACAACTTTCTTTCTAGATCTGGTAAAACCTCTAGGATACGACGCTTCGCTTTTTCATCAAAAACGTGCACCGCGAGCGCATCTTTCAAACAGGCGATCACATCATGCTGTCTGTTTGGATTTGTTAAATCATGATTCAAATCCGTTCCGGTGAGCGTAATCGTATATTTGGTGATCGGAATGCTTAAGGTTTTCATAAACTGATAAAAACGATAAGCATTAAAGCCGTGAATTAAATCAGCTTCTTTCAGAGCTGTGATCGAATTCACTTGTTCTGTTATAGAGATCACTTCTGTCTTAACATCTGCTTCGTTTAAACCCCTGGCGATACGCCGGACGGTAATGGTATTACCACGGAGCTGATGATAGAAAGGCGTGGCAAGAATCACTTTCATGTATAGGCTCATCCTTTTGGTAGACGGGTGGCCAGTAGTGCCTGTCACCACCCGGTATTTGTCGTATGTTGTCTTATTAGTTTAACAGGATTTATGGTGATGCGCGGGTATTGTGTTTCATATTGCTTTAATTTAGTTTATTAAAGGTAAGGAGGGTGACAGAAATGAAGGGGTTTTTCGGAAGATTGATGGGGTTAGAGAAGTGTATGATTTGTAAGAAGAAGCCTGTACGTCCACAGTATTATTTAGATGATGAGGGCAACCGGAAGCCGGTTTGTTATAAATGTGTTTCTTATGCTGAGAGAAGGGCTTATCGGAAGGCGTAGTTGTGCTTAAATAAACGTTTGTTTAAAAAGGAAATAAACCAAAGCGCCGGTCCATGATCGGCGTTTTTTTAATGTTTTACCAACTGATCAATCACGATAAAATCTTATCACTATGGTTGAAGCTTTCTTCTGGTTATAATAGAACGAGGTTTGTCTTAAAGGAGGAAAAGCATGGAGCAACACGATAAGATGCCAAAAGATGATCCACGCTATCGAATCGCCAATCGTGAAGCGCTCATCGGCGTCGTTCTTGTTATCATTAATTTTATTTTATGGTATGGGTTTGCTTACGGTTTTGGATCAAAACCAGTAGAAGACTATCATTATATATGGGGGCTGCCAGCGTGGTTTTTCTACAGCTGTGTGCTCGGAACGGGGATTGTGATTGTCCTCGTGGTTTTGGCGGTTGTCTTCTTGTTTAAAGAAGTTCCGTTTGATGAGGAGGAAGGCGAATGAACTGGGACGTCGTGATTCCACTCCTTATCTTTCTCGTTATCATTTTTTTGATCGGGTTCTATGCTTCTACCCATTTGAAATCAACATCGAACTTTTTACAGGAGTATTTTCTTGGAAGCCGTGAGCTTGGTGGATTTATCCTTGCAATGACGATGGTTTCTACATATGGAAGTGCAAGTAGCTTCATTGGTGGTCCTGGTGTTGCTTATACAATGGGACTTGGCTGGGTCCTCTTATCGATGACTCAGCTCGCCACTGGTTATTTTGTATTATCCGTGCTCGGGAAAAAGTTTGCCATTATGGCTCGGAAAATTCGAGCGGTTACGTTAATTGATTTCCTAAAGGAGCGTTATCAGAGTAAAGGCGTGGTTATTTTATCTGCGCTTAGCATTATCATTTTCTTGTTTTCTGCGATGGCTGCTCAGTGGATTGGTGGTGCGCGGCTCATTGAATCGTTAACGGGCCTACCTTATACGGGAGCGCTGTTTCTTTTTGCCGCCTCGGTTCTTGTCTACGTTATTATCGGTGGATTTAGGGCGGTAGCGATTACGGATACAGTTCAGGGCGTTGTGATGTTCGGTGGAACACTAGTCATTCTTATCGGAACAGTCGTTGCTGGCGGAGGTGTTGAAAATATCATCACGACGCTAGGGGCTGAAAATCCGGATTTGATCTCTCCATTTGGCGCTGATCAATCTCTGACGCCGCTCTACGTCTCATCTTTTTGGATTTTGGTAGGTGTCGGTGTTGTTGGGTTGCCACAAGTGGCTGTCCGAGCCATGTCTTATAAAAGTTCAAAAGGTATGCATCGCGCTCTCATTATCGGAACAATCGTCGTAGGTGTGATCATGCTTGGAATGCACCTCACCGGCGTATTTGCACGTGCCGTTTTACCTGGAATTGAAGTTGGCGATACGGTAATGCCGAGAATTGCACTAGAGGTGCTACCATCCTGGCTTGCTGGGATTGTTCTAGCAGCTCCAATGGCTGCAATCATGTCGACAGTCGACTCTCTGTTACTTCTCGTTAGTTCTGCGATCGTGAAAGACATTTACTTGAATTATGTGAAGCCTGAAGCCAGTGATCAAACGATCAAGCGATTTAGCGTAGGAGTGACCGCAGTATTAGGCGTATTGGTATTTGCGATGGCCGTAAATCCACCTGAACTTCTTATCTGGTTAAATTTGTTTTCGTTTGGGGGACTTGAAGCGGCCTTTATTTGGCCAGTGGTTATGGGACTCTACTGGAAGCAAGGAAATGCGAGTGGTGCAATGGCATCCATTCTTGTTGGTGTTGGCAGTTATATTGGCTTTCATACGTTTATGCCAAATGCGTTCGGGATGCACACTGTAGTGTTGCCGGTGTTGCTGTCGCTTTTTGGTTATGTGAGCGTCAGTTTGCTAACGACGAAGAAGCATGCGGCGGTGCAGAAGGAAGTGCTCTTGAGATTGTGGAGAGCGTGAGAACAGTGCCTGTCACCGCCCGCTTTTTGAGAGAATTTGTCGAATGAAAGCTAAGGAGTTATCGTTTAAGAGCTCTTCATTTTTGAAGGGCTCTTTGTTGATTTGTTTAAATGATGATTTCCTAAGTGGACAAGGCGATCACAAAATTTAAAAGACTAAAAGATGACCGAGAATGCTCATTTTCTCTACATTTAAATCCAAATTTCGACTGAACTAGAGTGAATTAGTGTCATTTCATATAGGTTAAAAGTCCAGATTTTATAGAACTACCTCTATTTAGAACTGACCTCCTAATTTACTAAACATTCAATTAATGGAATAATTATGCTGATCACATAACCTTAAGGAGGAATTTTGATTGCAAAAGAAAGCGATTACAGTAGCACTGGCGACGGGGTTGGTTCTCAGTCCAATGTCTTTCTCAGTTGATGCGGCGAAGCCTGCTCCGAATGAACAAGCTGACCATGCGTTTGACAACAAAGTGATTAAAAAAATCAGTAGTGAAAACATGTATAACAACATTGCCCTCTTATCAAAGCAACCTCGTGCAGCTGGTACGGAAGGGGAGTACCAAGCTGTTCAGTACATAAAAAGCGAGTTTGAGCGCTATGGGTATGAGACTGAATTGCAGCCGTTTACCATTCAAGAGTGGGATGGTGGATCTTCATCGCTTGCCATTAATGATCAAGTCTTTGCTGGCGATGTTCATACGTTTGAAGGTTCAATCAACGATCGTGTCTCAGGATCGCTCGTCTATGTCGGACTTGGCTCTAAGGATGAAGTGGGTGATGACGTTGCGGGGAAGATTGCATTAATTGAGCGCGGTTCTTATAGTTTTTATGAAAAAATCCAGAACGTCTACGATAAAGGAGCGATTGGCGTTATTATGTTTAATGGCGAAGGACGCTCTGGGAATTCATTTGGCTATGCTTATGAAGGACAAGATATTCCAGCTGTAGGAATTACAAGAGAAGCGGGTCTTCAACTTGTGGAACAGCTGAATAAGGAAGACGTACAAGCCACTGTAAGTGTAGAAAACGCTGGGACTGTTGATAAGACATCCTATAACGTGATTGCGAAAAAAGAGCCTCATCCGAATAAAGACACCGGGCAAATTGTGACAGTTGGCGCCCATCACGATTCTGTTCCAAATGGACCTGGAGCAAACGATGATGCTTCAGGAGTAGCTGCTACGCTAGAGCTAGCGAGAATTATGGCGAAAACGCCTACGGATACGGAACTTCGATTTGTCACATTTGGTGCGGAAGAAAAAGGGTTAATCGGCTCTTATTACTATGCGGACTCATTAACAGATGAGGAGATTGAAAATACAGTCGCTCATTTCCAAATGGATATGGTAGGGAGTCGCGATGCAGGAGAACTAATCATGTTCACTCCTGATGGAGAGAAGAATCTCGTCACTGATCTTGGTGCTTCAGCTGGAGCGAGGATTTCAGGCGCAGTTGATTATGGTGAGCTCGGTCGAAGCGATCACGTGCCTTTCTTTCTAAAAGGAATTCCAGCGGCTCTCTTTATTCACGCTCCGCTTGAGCCGTGGTACCATACTCCTGAAGATACAATTGATAAAATTAGCAAAGAGAAGCTTCAGAATGTAGCGGAAATTGTTGGAGCCGCCGTCTATCAAGTGGCACGACCAGATACGCCAGCTCTTGAAAAAGCACGCGTGGCACCAAATCCAGCAGACTATGATTTTGATGACAGGCCATTGTAAGAGAAAAGAGGTGAGAAATCCCACCTCTTTTTGCTTTATTTAGGATGTTAGCAGATGAAGTTTTGAGACTAACATAGGTAAATGGTCTATCCAATTAAGGTAGCGGTCTATGATAAGATAATATGTATCAGCTGCAAAGCAGGGTGGGCGGCGGTACCCCGTTGATGAAAGGGGGTGCTGCCTATAATGATGAGCACATTTGAGGCGCTTGTTTTGATGATTAGTTTTGCTTCTCTCGTGGTCACAATTATTACGGTTTCTAGTAATAAAAAGAAGTAACCCACCCTGCCCCGGCCAAGGATTAAGGTGAGTTGCTTTTTGCCTTTTGAGCCGCCGCTCGTCATGCGGAGCAGCTGTATGGACGCTGGTGCGAAAGCACCGGCGTTCTTTTTTATACCTTATGTTCTCTAGCTTTATTATATGCAATTAGGGTGAGTGTGGCAAGAGGAGATCGTTTGGGAAGTGGTTGATCGAGCAGTCGAGCGGTTCGAGCGGTGCCTGTCACCACCCGGTTTTTGGGTGATTTTGTCGAACGAATGGCAGGTCATTTGCGTCATGCTGCAGATGAAATAGACGAAATATATATAATATTCAATGATTAAACGACATTGTGTACAATGATCAATCAAGCCGGCTTTGCTATAGTGAATAAAAATGATGAAAAGGATGAGTGTGAATGGGGATTAACCGCGATCGTTTACAGAGTCATCTTGAAGAATTAGCTAAGATCGGAAAGATTGGTGAAACAGGTGTTTGTCGTCTAGCGCATTCGAAGGAAGATCGAAAAGCAGTTGAGGTCGTGAAGGGGTGGATGGAAGCGGCTGGTTTGGAAGCAAGAATCGATGGTTTTGGGAATTTAATAGGAAGGATAGATGGCTCTGAAAAGGACAAGCCAATTCTTATGCTCGGATCTCACATCGACTCTCAGCCGTATGGCGGGCGCTTTGACGGAACAGCCGGCGCACTTGGCGCAATTGAGGTTGTACATACGATGAAAGATAACGGCATCACACCGAAACGAACGATTGAGGTGATTTGTTTTTCAGATGAAGAAGGTTCCCGTTTTAACAAAGGTGTCTTCGGTGTGAGAGCACTTGCTGGCCTGCTAGAGGAAGGTGAACTTGAGAGGAAAGATAAGAATGGAATGACGCGAAAAGAAGCACTGAAAGAATTCGGTGTCGAACCTGATCTCACAGAAAGTCCCGTCTACAAAAATGGAGACATTGAGGCATTCTTAGAGCTTCATATTGAGCAAGGACCTGTCTTAGAAACTAAAAATAAACCTGTTGGAATTGTTTCAGGAATTTCAGGACCAATCTGGCTAACCGTCACGCTTGAAGGATTTGCTGGCCATGCTGGCTCCGTTCCGATGCCATTACGGCAAGATGCCATGGTCGGAGCGAGTGAGATTATTACAAAATTTGATCAACTCATTAAAGAAGAAGGGCAAGAAACAACCGTCGGAACCGTTGGAAGTGTCCAGGTATTTCCCAACTCTCGTAACATTATTCCGGAGAAAGTGGAATTTACGATGGATTTACGTGATATCGACCTTGAACATCGCACGATGCTCGAAAAAAAGCTCTACACGATTATTGAAGAAGCTGCATTCACTTACAAGCTCACGTACACGATTACGGAAGACACCAGGAGTGAACCACGCTATTGTGCAGATTGGATCAAAGCAATCATGAGCGAAGAAGATAAAGAACTCGGTTACGAATCGCCCGTTTTAATGAGCGGTCCATTCCATGATGCTCTTTTTATGTCGTATATCAGTGACTACGGAATGATTTTCGTTCGATGTGAGAAAGGGATCAGTCATAATCCGCTTGAATTTGCGGAAATGGATGATATTGAGAAGGGGGTTCAATTGCTTTATCAGACAGCAGTGCGGATTGCGATGGATGAGAAGGGTTGATTCACGAAAGTAAACCTTGGATGAGTAGCATTTTTCTCATGATTTCAAGCATCACTCAACCAAAAAGTATGCGATTGGCAGGTGAATATCGAAAAATTGAATAACAAAAAGGCGGCATGCTGATAGCAAATGCCGCCTTTTTGCCATTAGTAACTCTAAAATGAAGAGAAATCCAACTTTTCAAAATGACTCAGTGTTTCTTTAATTTTCCGAGGAATCACCTGCGCTTTACCACTATTTATATCATAATTTACTTGTACAACTTCTGCCTTTACTAGTAGCTCACTATTTCGCATAATCGTATGTCTCAGTTCAAAACTAGATTTCCCAAGCTTCGTAACGCGACAAGACACGTCAAGAACGTCATCTAACTTCGCCGGTTTTATGAACTCAAGGGTGATGTTTCTTAATACTGGATCAAATGAGTGATCGTCAGCAAGCTGTTGTAACCGATCACCAAGAACATGTCGGAAATACTCGGTCGTAGCAATGTCGATGTAAGTGGAATAATGGGCATTAAAAACTATTTTTTGACCGTCAATCTCAGAATAGCGAACGCGTATGGGATAAGAAAAATGCTCGTTTTGAGACATGATTCACCTCAAATTCCTTTTTTCTTCATATTAACACAATATTCAGTTTATGAAGGGGCGTTATTACGAAATTTCCCGGGTAATGTCTCTATGTGGAAAAGGGATTTGGCCTTTATTCGTGAAAAGTGTAGCATAGGGAAAAATAACAGCTGGGAGTGGAGAAAAGTGTTGAAACCTAAAGTCTATCTGACGCGAAAATTACCAGATGAAATTGCTAATTGTCTACGTGAGAAATGTGAGTTGCGGATGTGGGAGTCAGAGGAAGAACCTGTACCTCATGATGTTCTTGAGCAAGAAATACAAGAGGTGGATGGACTTTTTTGTATGTTAACAGAGGAAATTGATCGCTCGCTTTTAGAAAAGGCATCTAAATTAAAAGTAGTAGCGAATATGGCAGTAGGTTATAACAATATCGATATTAAAACAGCTAAAGAAAAGGGAGTTGTTGTGACGAATACACCAGGTGTGCTGACGGAAACGACAGCTGACTTAACTTTTGCTTTATTGATGGCAACAGCTCGAAGAATACCAGAAGCTTCCACCTATTTGCGTGAAGGGAAATGGGAAGCCTGGACGCCCATGCAGCTAACAGGTCAAGACATACACGGAGCAACGCTTGGAATTGTTGGTATGGGAAGAATCGGAGAATCCGTGGCGAAAAGAGCGAAAGGATTCGATATGAACGTTCTCTATCATAACCGTCGTAGAAATCAAGAAGCTGAAGAAAAAATGGATCTTCAATTTGCTGAACTCGAGCAGCTCTTAAAAGAATCTGATTTTGTCTGCGTCTTAACACCGTTAACCTCTGAGACGAAGAACTTAATTGGAGTGAAAGAACTAAGGATGATGAAAGAAACCGCTATTTTAATCAACACAGCAAGAGGGGGAATTGTTAACGAGGAAGCTCTATATCATGCGCTTAAGGACGGTGATATTTGGGCTGCTGGTTTAGATGTTTTCGTAGAAGAGCCCGTATCCCTCAATCATCCTCTTTTAAGCTTATCAAACGTAGTTACCCTGCCACATATCGGAAGTGCGAGTAGGAAAACAAGGCTTAAGATGGCAGAAATGGCTATGATGAATTTGTTAAAAGTGTTGAACGGCGAAAAACCCCCTCATCAGGTTGAATGAGGGGCTGATTGCTAGGATATTACGGGCGAGTGGCGAAGTAGCGAGTACCTGTCACCGCCCGGTATTTGTCGAATGGATATTCTCTATCTATTTCTTTGCTTAGCTTGGTTGAAGTAGTTCCTTGAAATCTTCAATCGAGTGATAAGGTCTAACCGAATTACGATGAATTTGGAATATATCATCTCCTGGGGCGACGTAGCCTGCTTGTACGGTGAAAGCTAAATCTATTCCTACAAGACTTATAGCTTCCATGGTTTCTTCATCATAAGCTCCGTACGGATATGCGAGTGCGTTTGTATCTCCTATTTGTTCAATACTTGTTTCGACATCTTCTTCGATTTCAGGAAGCGATTTTGAAATTAAAAACGCGGTCCCATCCTCTTCGTGATTATGAAAACGATTAGTATGACTAGCAAACTCATAAACATCGCTCGATGCCTCAATTTCCTCATAACTCAAATATTGATTGGTTATTGAATCATAGGGTTCGGTTTGATCATTGTTCCGACTAGTAATCAAAAACTCAACTGCATGAAACCCATATTCTTTAAGTACTGGATAAGCCTCTATGTAGTTATTTTTATGGCCATCATCAAACGTTAGCAAAACACTATTTTTAGGAACATCCATTTTATTAATGATGTATCTCTCGAATTCATCTAATGTCAACGTAAAGTATCCATTATCATGCAGAACTTTCATTTGTTTTTTAAAGTCTTCCAATAAAACAATTGTACTGGATAAGTTTCCTTCTTGATCATAATGTCGGTCTTTCAATTCATTTTTTTTAAGAACATGATGGTAGGTTAAGACAGGAATTTGCTTAGCGGAAGCGATCTTAACGGATTCTGTAAATCTTTCATCTCTAAGCTTTTTCTCGTTTAGTCGTTCTTCTGCATCACTATCTTCGGAAATAGATGCTTCAACGGTCGAACTGCTTTCTTCTTGTGAAGGTATAAGTTCAGTCCCGCCTATCTCATTCCAGCCTGATCCTACTAAACTCCCGAAAACAGCAAGTAAAACAAACAAAATTAGGTGTATTTTCCTCATATGTATCCCCCTTTTTACCCAATACTTTCCTATCCTACCACTAAATTGGGTTAATTTGGGTTTTTTTACAATTATATTTCAAAGATTTCAGTGGGCTTGACGAGTGCCTGTCACCGCCCGGTATTTGTCGAAGAGATTCGATTGACGATTAAGGAAAGGGAGATTATTCTTGGAGAAAGAGTAGAAAATAAGTAGAGGAGGAAGAACTTTGACGAAGTTTCTATGGGGCAAGTGGCCATTCTATTCTCACGTAGCAACATTCACGAGATGGTGAGAAAACCGAGAACCTGGCTCCCGAACCATTTTTATCACATCGTAAGTCGAGGAAACCGAAAAGAGCTCCTGTTTAAAGACGAGAGAGATTACCGCACGTTTTTGTATATCCTTCAGCAAGTCTTCGAAACACACCCATTTGAATTAGCTTCTTATTGTTTAATGAATAATCACTATCACCTCCAACTTCGATCTAAAGAACAGCCAATTTCAAAAATCATGTCTCTTGTGAATAAGCGTTATGCAACCTATTTTAATGGAAGGTATGAGTTGACCGGTCACGTTTTTGAGAAACGTTATTTTGATGAGCCGCTCAACACCCCTGCGAATATGTTAGAAGTTAGTCGCTATATTCATCTAAACCCAGTGAAAGCAAAGCTCGTCTTACAACCAGCAGATTATCCATGGTCCAGCTATCGCTATTATGGTGTGAAAGCTCCCTTGAAAAAATCTTACCTCAACATACTTCCATTAGTAGAAGGCTACCCAGGGACACTCTTTCAAAAGAAAAAACACTACTGTGATTATGTGTCCGCAAGAGAGGAACTCATTACGGCATCTCCCTTATCAAAATAAAGCAAATAAAAAAGATGCTTCTTCCAGCACCTTTTTCTTAAACAAACGTTTATTTAGTTGAATTCCTCGTTATTTATAGTCCCACAAAACTCTGAATTCTCCTTCTTCTTTGATGACGAACACTTCCTGAACGAGATCAAACTTCCCGAACTGATTTTGAAAATGCTGGGTTACTTTTATCGCATAAACTTTTTTCATAATGACGCCGTTTACTCCGGAGCGCCAGTTCTTTTTTGTCTTTACTTTGCCAACATCAAAAGTAAATGACGTTGCCCCAATGTCCTGCGTGATCAGTTGGGAGCGTAACTGGCTGTATTGTTCATCTGAAAAACGGTTCTTGATTTCAGAGTGAAAGAGGGACCAGGATTTCTTGAAATCACCGCTTTGTTCATATAAATAAAACTCTTTTACAGTTGCTACAGCTTGTGTTTTTGGTTGTTGCCAGATCCAAATAGCGATGCTGCCACCGAGAAGCAGCAAGACGATTAAGCTAAAAATCACTTTTCCTGAACCTCCGCTCTTCCTCCTCGTTTTAAAATATGACAACGTCTCGTCCTCCCTGAAGCTTGACTATTAAAGTGTATGACGAGCGGAAGTTGTCCCATTCGAAGACAAATTTCACTAAATATTAATCTTTCCTCACAATGATTCACGATATAATGGTTTAGGAATTGACTTTTTAGACAGTTGGAGGGAAATAATGAAGCGAAAGTTACTTTGGATGCTCCTTATGCCCATGTTGATTGTGATAGCGGCATGTTCTGAATTAAATCGAGATAAAACGACGTCTGAATCACATAAAGAAGCTAGTGCAGAAAACCAAGGAACAGACACCGACGTTCTTACGGAAGAAGACCAATTGTGGCAACTTCTCTATCAGAATCGTTCAGATGAAACGACATTAAAGGAAATGGAAGATCTTTTTCATGATGGCGTATCACCGGATACAGTAAATAATGATGGCGTATCACCAATTACTTACGCGGTCATGGAAGGAGACAGCAAGCTCGTCGAGTTCCTGCTTCTGAACGGGGTAGAAGTACATGATCATGAAGAATCGGATCACGATGGGGATGCTGAAGTGAACCATGAGAAAAATGAGAACCTTCTAGAAGTAGCAGTCGAACAAGAAAATAACGAAATTGTTGACTTGCTATTAAAAATGGGTGCTCATTTTGAAATCGGAAATGAGGAAATGTTAGTCAAAGCTGTAAAGGAAGAAAACATCGAGCTCATCAAAATTTTATTACACAATGGTTATAATCCTAACCTTGAAATAGAAGTGGAAGGCGAACATTATACTCTATTAACTTATTCCATCGTTCAAGGAAATGAAGAAATAATTACGCTACTTCTTGATTCTGGAGCAAATCCAAACTTTACGGTTGAAAAAAATGAGGAAAGTGCGCTAGCTATTGCAGTTACTGAAGAAAAGTCTACTGAACTAGTTTCCTTGCTATTAGGTAGAGGCGGCGATGCGAATACTCGTTACGAAGGGAAACCATTGCTGTTTGAAGCAATCAAACAAGACAACACTTCTCTTGTTGAAGCATTCCTCGTAGCTGGAGCGCTTCCTTCTTCCATTGAGGAAAGTGAAGAGGCATTTGCGATAGCTGAAGAGAGCGATCATACTGCGGTGGCAGAGCTCCTTCAGCAATATGGATGGTGAATGTTAAAAGGGTCCTTGTTGCCAATGAGCAACGAGGACCCTCTTTTATTGAAGATTTTATTTAGCATGTAGTACATCATTCAAAACATCCGGATAGTTCGTAAACATTCCTGTAACGCCCCAGTCCAATAAACGCGTCATTTCTTCTTTGTCATTTACCGTATAAGGGTGGATGAGAAATCCTGCATTTCTCACTCTTTGGACGTACGTTTCGTCAATTTTAGAAGCAGACATGCCAACACCAACAGCGTATTCAGAGAGCTCTTGTAGTTCATTCTCTGAAATCGTAGCAGGCTCTTTATATGAAATGAGTTGAATGAGTGGCAAATTCGGATTCAGGTTATGTATTTTTAATAAACTTTCTTGACTGAATGATTGGATGAACACTTTGCTAGAACGTTCATTAACACCAGTTAAATGATATTTGTTCAGAATGCGAAGTAATTCTTCTTCCATACCAGGATAAACATCAGGAGATTTTGTTTCAATATAATAGCGAGCGCCTGTCCCAAACGTTTGAATCACTTCTTCAAGCGTAGGTACTTGAATGCCTTCGTAAGCTGGATCAGCTTTCTTAGGATATTTTTCATTAAACCAGCTGCCAGCATCTAATTCTTTTATCTGTTCGACCGTATAGTCTTTGACGAGGCCTGTCCCGTTTGTGGTCCGATCAACTGACTCATCATGCATCGCGATAAGCGTTCCATCTTTTGTCATCTGGAGGTCTACTTCAATGTAGTCACCTTTCATTTCTTCACCAAGTTCATAGGATGGAATTGTGTGTTCAGGAGCATGTCCTGAAGCCCCTCTATGTGCAACGTTTAGTAGTTTGCTAGTATTCATGCTTGGTGTTTTTTCATTTGCACTTGCTGAGACAGCCCCTGTTGAAAGTAAACTTCCAATCAGAGCCATACTCATCGTGAGCGCCGCAATCTTCTTTTTCCGCTTCATTATTATCATCCTTTCAAAATTCACTACAACTGATAGTATATTTGTTTCATGTAAACTCTGATTTACATAAAGAGGAAGTAGAAGAGAATCGGGCTGTGGAGGATAAGTGCTAATGAGGAGAAATGCCCTTAGAAATAAGAGAGAGGTCTCTTGAAAGCTTCGAATAATGTTGTCGATTAGGAACTTATACCGATAGAGCCTACGATCCATATCAGGACCTTTCTCATAAGAAAGTTCATCATTTCTAAATATAGAGTGCCTGTCACCACCCGCTATTTGTCAGTTGATGTCGAGAGGAAAATAGTCTTTTATAGTAGAAGAACTATGATAGGATTATGATATAAATACTTACTGTTATTTGGAAGGAGCATAAGGATGAAATTTGATTACCATACTCATCATGAACGGTGCGGGCATGCGGAGGCTACGATTGAAGAGTACATAAAAGCAGCGATTCAAAAAGATCTACAGATTATTGGGATATCGGATCATTCTCCGTTTTTTGCAAGTGAAAAGGACCGAGCGTTGCCACGCATTGCAATGGCCAAAAGCGAGTTTGCTTCTTATGTCGAGGAGGTACTCACCTTAAAAGAAAAGTATCGAGGTAAGATTGACGTCTTACTCGGGGTAGAATCTGATTTCTTTCAAGAGCATTATCCATTATATAAAAGCATTTATGACCAGTATCCATTTGATTACATTATCGGCTCCGTTCATTTTAGTAATGGAAACAACATCTTTGATAAAAGCCGCTGGGATAATTTAACCGAAGAAGACATTCGTCACGAGAAAGAACATTATTACAAGTTAATTGTGGAATCAGCTGAAAGCGGCGTTTTTGACATTTTAGCTCATATTGATGCTATGAAAGGCTTTTATCCTGATTTCACGAATGTGGAAACGCCTGAGGTAGAGAAAGCGATCAAGCGACTCGGTGAGCTCGAATCAACGATTGAAATTAACACATCCGGTAAGCATAAAGACTGCGGTGGCTGGTATCCTGCGAATGATATGCTTGAAATGGCGTGCCATTACGGTGTAGGTGTAACGTTTGGTTCGGACGCTCATTGGCCATCGCGTGTTGGCGAAGAGTTTGAAGAAGTTCGCGCAAAGCTGAAAGAGATTGGATTTAAGAATTGGACGGTGTTTCGGGAGCGTAAGAAAGAGTTTGTTGGGTTGTAGGGGGAAGGAAGAGTATCTCCCTCTTTTTATTTTTTTCAGAATATTCATTGATCATATTGTTGTTTTGAGTTATCCTATATAGTGAAAATACGAAAAATTGTATATTGAGGTGAGGATATGGAAGACAAATGGGAGAAATTATACAGCAAGAATGGGCTCGCAGCTAGGAGAATTGCTGCTAATCTACTAGCGATCGAGCCGGGAAGCCGTATTCCTCGCGTAAGTGATTTTGTTACAGAAACATCACTTGGAAGGGGGACAATTCAGGGAGCGTTACGTCTACTTGAAGAAATAGGAGCCATTGTTCTTGAAGCGAGGGGACACCTTGGTACGTTTCTTGTTAGAACTAATCGACAGTTACTTTGGGATATTGCAGGACTTGGATCTGTTATGGGTGCCATGCCTTTGCCATATTCGAGAAAGTATGAAGGCCTTGCTACTGGTTTAGTTCAGGTGCTTGAAAGAATGAAAATTCCTTTTAATCTTGCATTTATGAGAGGATCATCAAATCGAATTGAAGCGTTGAAAGCTGGAAGGTATGATTTTGTGATTGTTTCAAGGCTTGCAGCGGAGCTTGCTATTGAGAATGATGGTAGTATCGAGATGGTGAAAAATTTTGGAAATAACTCCTACGTTTCAGGACATGAAATTGTTTTTTCCAACCCTAAAACTAAATCTATTCAAAGCGGTATGCGTGTAGGGATTGACTATTCTTCAGCAGATCAGCATCTTCTTACGGAGTATGAAACAGAAGGTGTTGACGTTCAATTAATTGAAGTAAACTACATGCAGTTGATGGAGATGCTCAAGAACAATGAAATTGATGCTGCAGTTTGGAATAAGGATGAGATCATTCATTCAGAAGAAATGGGAAAAGGATCATTCCGCTCGATTAAAGCTCAGGAACTAAGTAGGAAAGTAAATGAGGCTACTATGCTCTTAAATAGGGAGAGAGTAGAACTCAGAGATGCCTTACTAGATCTATCTGTCATTGACGTTCAAGGTTTGCAAATTCAAGTTGAAAAAGGAGAAATTTATCCACATTATTAGATAGGATTTCCTATGAAATTAATATACTAAATACTGTATATTGGAGGATTGATTTTATGACGACGATTAAAGAACGATTAGATATTCTGAAAGCAGGTGATGTGATTAGTTCAGAAGCTTCAACTATCGCCGAGCAAGCCGTTCAAAGATTAAGCAGTCAGACGCAAAAGCCGCTTCCTCAAAATAAAGTAGAAATGTTTGTGACTCATCTTGCATCCGCTTTAACGCGTATCTCTCGTAGAAATTCGATCGATGCGCCCCCGGGTGAGCTCATTTCGGAAATAGAGAAATCCGATCTATTACAAGTAGCAAAAAGGGAGATTAGCTGGATTCAATCCAATTGGGCTGAGGAAATTCCACAATCTGAAATCGCGTTTTTGAAAATACACTATGTATCTATTTTTCAAGAAATCAAAAAGGAGGAGATTTAAATGAAAATCGTTGTAGGTGGTCAGGTCGATAAAAAAGAAGTTGAAGCCCTTGTGAAGGAACATGGACCAGATGGAGTGGAAACCTTAGTTAAATCAGATGTAGAAGCCGCCATGGCAGTGAAAACTGGTCAGGCAGATTACTATGTTGGAGCGTGTCACACTGGGGGTGGCGGTGCACTAGCAATGGCGATTGCTATAATTGGAAAGCCTAGCTGTGAAACAGTTTCAATGCCGGGAAGGAAACCGAATGAAGAGAAAATTTTACAGGCTGTTAAGGACGGAAAAAAAGCATTTGGCTTTACTGCAGATCATATGGAAACTGCCGTGCCGATGATCATGAGGGCAATTAAAGCTTTATAATTTGGAAGGGGGTTCATTACATGGAAATGGTTCTCGTCATTTTAATAGGGGCTATGGCAGCTGTTCTTGCGAATTTGAATTTGGCTGTCTTTAACGATGGCTTACGACCAATTGTACCTGAAAATACTGAAGGGCGAATGGGACGTAAAGAGCTTGGTTTAACTGCTTTTGCTATGAGTTTTGGACTTGTTGTTGGTTTTGGGATTCCGTTTACCATTACAGCAAGCATTATCCTTATCCATAGCATTTTGCTAGGAACAGATATTATTGGATTGATCACTCCGCGAAATAAATGGGGTACGCCTGTTGCAGCAATTGTAGGTGGAGCATATGGTGCAGGCTTATTAGTTGGACTAGAAGGATTTGTCACTTTATTTGAAAAACTACCATTAAATTTTTTAGATGCAATGGGCCAAGTGGGATCGCCGGTCGTGGTAACCTTCATGGCATTTCCAGCTTTAGCTGTGGCATTGCAATTCAGTGTTAAAAAAGGTGTTCTGACGTTTATCACTTCAGCCATTATCCGACAGTTAGCTGTATGGTTAAATGAAAGCGGTACCATGACTTTCGGTGATACGACGGTTACGTTAAATCAAGAAGGAATGGCTCTTATTACTGGAATGATTTTCTTAATTACATATGCTGTGCGTCAAAAACCTGAAGGGGACGGAAGCGGGATTGATCTTGCTTCGGTTTTCAGTGAGAGAGTCGATCGCATTAAAAAGCATGTCGTTTATTTCATGATTATGGGTGGGCTTATTGCTGCGGCTACGAACCTTTTAATTATGGCTGGAGATCCAATATCTTTAAATTTAATTGCAGACGGAAAAATAACAGATGCTGCTATTGCTGCTGGAGCTCGTGCACTTGGATTTATCCCTCTAGTTGCTAGTACGGCGATTGCAACAGGTGTTTATAGTCCAGTTGGATTTACAATCATTTTCGTCGTAGGTTTGCTTGTTCCAAATGTATGGGTTGCAGCTATTATCGGTACTATTACTGTTTTTCTAGAGGTTATGCTACTAAGCCAGATTGCTCGTTTTCTTGATAAATATCCTGGTGTACGTCAATCAGGAGAAAATATTCGTACAGCGATGAGTCGAATTCTAGAAGTTGCTCTTTTGATTGGTGGTGCAAACGCAGCTAATGCTATTGCTCCTGGTCTCGGGTTCTTTATCATTGCAGGATTGTATTTGTTAAATGAGATTGCGGGTCGACCAATTGTGCGAATGGCTATAGGACCGATTGGCGCGATCGCAGTTGGGATTTTGGCGAACATTCTTGTCGTTCTGGGACTTATGCAAATACCACAGTAGAAGGAGGAGCTAAGATGATTCAAACGGTTAGAGGACAAATTGATCCTAATGAGCTCGGGGTTTGTTCAGCTCATGAACACCTTTGTATTGACCTATCACGAATCAAAAAAGATCCCGACACTATTCTTGATGATATAGGTGGAATGGAAGAAGAACTTCGCTACTTTAAAGCTTCAGGTGGACAGGCGATGGTTGAAGTTACGAACGACGGAATGGGACGTAATGCCACTCTCCTTAGGAAGTTAAGCGAAACAACCGGTGTGCATCTCATCGCAAGTACAGGATTTTATAAAGATCCATTCCTCCCAGATCAAGCAACGAAATGGAGTCGTGATCAGTTTGCACAACACATGATCGATGAAATAAAAAATGGTATTGATGGAACAGACGTTTATCCTGGCGTTATTGGAGAAATCGGTAGCAGTCATTATGAGATCAAGCCTATTGAAGAAGAACTTTTAACTGGGGCAGGAATCGCAGCAATGGAAACGGGGCTTCCGCTCACTACACATACAACGCTCGGAACGATGGGAGTCGAGCAAGTTGAACTTTATTCTGCTCTTGGATTGCCAATGAACCAATTGATTGTGGGGCATCAAGACCTTAATCAAGATGACGAACGAGTACTTGCTGTTGTGGAAGCAGGGGCGTTTGTAGGATTTGATACGATTGGCAAAATTAATTATCGACCTGATGAAGAGCGAATTAAAACGATTTGTCATCTAATTGAAAGAGGATATGGTGAGCAGATTTTATTATCTGCTGATTTAACAAGAAAGTCACATTGGCATAAGCACGGAGGTATTGGATATGACTATGTTCTCAATGAATTTGTTCCTCGTTTAAAAGAAGCTGGTTTGTCTGATGAGGATATCCGAATGATGCTAATTGATAATCCAGCTCATGCTTTCAGTCGAAAGGGGAGCGCATAACATTGAGATATCAGGAATCTGTCATACCTCAGATGTCGGTTGAAGAAGCAACAAAAAAGCAGTTTGAAATTGTCGATTTTATTACGAAAGAATTTAAGGATAATGAAATGTTCCAAGATGGTGATCGAGGTGTGCATCCGATCTATAAGCGTCCTAGAACAACTGCGAAAGTTGAAAAAGTGATGGCGAATGTTTTTGGAGCTAATCAAGCGGTACTTGTTCGAGGATCGGGTACTGGTGCCATTCGCTCGCTTTTAAGTGCCCTCCTCGAACCGGGAGAATCCATGATCATTCACTCTGCACCTATTTATATGACAACTAAAGAAACGATTAGAATGCTTGGATTACGAACTGAAGAAGTAGATTTTAATGATTTCGATGCCCTTAAACAGAATGTTACACGTTCAGAAGCAAAGGTTTTCTATATCCAACACGCAAGACAGCAACCAATCGATACGTATCAGCTTAAAGAAGTCATTCAGATAGTGAAATCAATCAAACCTGAAATGCTCGTGATTGTTGATGACAATTATTGTGCCTTGAAAATGCCTTGCATTGGGGTCCAAGCCGGTGCGGATTACTCTACTTTTTCCGGATTTAAGCTACTAGGTCCTGAAGGGATTGGAGTGGTGGTAGGAGAGAGTGCAATCGAAACCATTCAGCAGCGAAATTATTCTGGAGGTAGCCAGGTTCAAGGGCCAGAAGCGATGGAGTTGCTTAGGGCTTTACCTTTTGCCCCGGTCTCGTTAGCTATTCAGAGTCAGCAAGTTGAAATTTTGTGTGAGTTGTTAAACAAAGGTAAAGTGTATGGAGTGAAAGAGGCATATATTACAAACTCTCAATCAAAGAATGTCATTGTTGAATTGAAGGAGCCAGTTGCTCAAGAAGTAATTGAGCGCAGTAAGACTTTTGGAGCAGCAACCTATCCAGTTGGTGCTGAATCACGGTTTGAACTCGTTCCAATGATTTATCGAGTATCTGGTAGTTTCCTTGAGAGTACACCAGAATTATTTGACTACGGGTTACGTATTAACCCAATGAAAGCTGGAGCAGAGACCGTTATCCGTATTCTTCAAAAAGCTTTGCGAGGAGAATAATGAAACAGTTAAGAAAAGATCTATACGCTGTCGTTTAGGAGGCTACTACATTGTTTCTTTCACTAACAAAGAAGAGAAATCCAGAGCTCATAAAAGCGGGAGTACACCTTCACCAATCTGGGCTTATTCCCCCTAATACCTATGTTCTCGATCTCGATACACTAGCAAAAAATGTTAGGAGCATGGCAAAGGCTGCGAAAGAGAATGATTTTGTTTTGTATTTTATGAGTAAACAGCTTGGCCGTATTGGTGAACTTGGAAATTGGATTGCAGAACATGGCATCGAAAAAGCAGTTGCTGTTGAATTTGAAGAAGCTTTCCGATTACATCAGTCAGGTGTCAAAATTGGTAATGTGGGTCATCTCGTTCAACCTGGCAAACATCAGTGGGGGGAAATTCTCGGCTTCGAACCAGAGGTTGTGACAGTTTTTTCGATTGAGCGAGCAAGACAGGTGTCAGAGGCAGCTATGAAACTAGGAAAAAAACAGGATGTTATTCTGAGAGTTATTCATCCATCCGATACTATTTATCCTGGGCAGTGGGGAGGCTTTCAGTTAGAAGAACTTCAATCAGCTATTCCGGAGCTTAAGAAACTCGAAGGAATTGAAGTGATGGGAGTTACTTCTTTTCCATTATTGCTTATGGATAAGGAGCGGGAAGAGTTACGATTTACAGAAAATCTGAAAACCATTCTTTCAGCAAAAGAAATACTTGAAGCATCCGGATTTCAGATTCGACAGGTTAATGGGCCGAGTGCAACGAGTACAGCAACCATTCCAATGCTCCAAAAAGCAGGGATTACGCATGGGGAACCGGGCCATGCTCTGACAGGTACTACACCCCTTCATGCGGTGCGTTCACTTCCTGAGGATCCTGCTATTATTTATGTCTCTGAAATCTCTCATGAAGACAAGGAAAACGTCTATGTGATTGGAGGAGGGTTTTATGAACGAGGAAATATGACCGGTGCCTATGTCGGAAGCTCTCCTGAACATATTTTTGATACTTTTTTGAAAGGAAAGTCTCTTAATTCTCAGTACATTGATTACTATGGAAGACTCGAACAAGGATTGCCCGTATCAATCGGTGATACAGCAATCTATGCTTTTCGGACACAAGTGTTTGTGACTAGGGCGAACGTCGCTCTTGTGCGTGGGTTACATGATGGTGTTCCAGAAATCGTACATTTCGAAAGGAGAGGATAGGATGGGACGTATGGTAGTGCTCATTCTTGATAGTTTTGGAATTGGCGCGATGGAGGATTGTGGTGAGTATGAACCAGGGGACTGTGTAGCAAATACGTATGAGCATATTCGAAATAAAGTTGCGATTTCCATTCCAACCATGTACTCATTGGGTCTTAATCAGCTAGTCGATGGAACAGGGATACCAAAAGGAGCTTATGGAAAATCAAGACTTGCGCATCACGGTGCTGATACTTACATGGGACATCAGGAGATCGTAGGAAGTCTTCCAAAACGTCCCGCCAAACGTTTGATGAAAGATGTTCATAAGGATATAGTTACGAGTCTTCTAAGGAAAAATTTCAAAGTAACTTATCCTTTTGAAGATTTACCAATATTGTTAGTTGACGATGCAATCATTGTTGCTGATAACATTGAATCGACGCCTGGGAATATTATTAATGTTACGGCAGACCTTACAAAAGTTTCGTTTGAGTATGCGCTTAAAGTAGGAAGCGTGGTAAGGGAAGTGGTTGATACAAGTCGAGTTATTACATTAGGCGGTCCTCATACTTCGGTCGAGAGACTTTTAGCAGTAGTAAAAAAAGGGGAAGCGGGACAGTGGGGAATTGACAGCCCTAAAGCAGGAGTATATGGGGAAGACTATCACGTTCGTCACATGGGATATGGTGTGAATGTACAAAGACAATTCCAAACCCTAGCTGAATCTAAAATTCCAGTTTATCGAATTGGAAAAACGGCAGATGTGCTCGAAGGAAAGGATCTAGCCTATTCTATTGTGAATACAGCGGAGGTGCTTCAACAACTAAAAGAAGCATTTAGTAAAGAAAAGCATGGGGCTTTTCTAGTAAATGTACAAGAAACGGACCTTGCTGGTCATGCAGAAGATACGAATTGGTACGCATCACTTCTTGAAGAAGTAGATAATTGGCTGGAAGAGTTTATTCCTTTGCTTAACGAGGATGATATTTTAATCGTAACGGCTGATCATGGGAATGACCCTACGATCGGACACTCCAAACATACAAGAGAGTATACTCCTTTAATGATTACTGGTCCTAAAGTGAAAGCGGTATCAATTGGGACGAGAAATACTATGGCAGATATAGGCGCAACCTTGAGTGATTATTTTCGTATTGAATCCACTGAAGCAGGTACGAGCTTTCTTAATCAAATTCTTGAAGGCTAAGGAGGAAGAAAAATGAAAAAACAAATTGTTGTATTGATGGCAATACTTCTTCTATTGACGACGCCACTTTTTTCCACAGCGACTGCTGCCAAAGGACAGAAACTAAGTCACGGCAGTCCGAAAAGTGTTGGCATGGATTCTACAACTCTCGAAGATATTGATAGCGCAGTTAAAGGCGCAATAGAAAATAATATTACTCCTGGTGTAGTTGTGCTAGTAGCGAAGGATGGGAGAATCGTCAAGGAGTCCGCTTATGGAGATGCACAGAAATATGATATGGGTGCTCTTTTAGAAAAACCAAGGAAAATGAAAAGGAAAACGATCTTTGATCTTGCATCCTTAACTAAGGTTATGGGAACTACACAAGGGATTATGAAGCTTGTTAGTGAGGGGGAATTATCAGTAAATGATCGTGTAGCAAAATATATCCCTAATTTCGCTTCAAATGGCAAAGGTGACGTCACAATTGTCGATCTATTAACACACACGTCTGGTTTAACTCCATGGCAGCCGACTTATTTTCATGCTGAGAATTCAAAAGAAGTTCTAAACTATATCAATGCCCTCCCACTCGAATACGAAACCGGGACCGATCGTCGCTATAGTGATTTTAGCTTTATGACGCTAGGGTTTATCATTGAGGAAATAAGTGGAGAGAAGCTTGATGATTATCTTCAGAAAAATATTTATGAGCCACTGAAAATGAAAGATACGATATTTACTCCTTCAGACCACCTTGATCGTAAAATAGCAGCTACCTCATGGGGAAATCCTTTTGAATATAAAATGGTCGATGATCCAAATTTCGGCTACAACGTTCCAGAGCGGGCTGAGGATTTCGAAAGGTGGAGAAATTATACACTTATTGGAGAAGTTAATGATGGCAATAGTTTTTATGCAAACGAAGGTATTGCTGGACACGCTGGCTTATTCTCCACGGCACAAGATCTTGCCGTACTTGGACAGGCAATGTTGAATGGTGGGAGTTACGGAAAAGTGAAGCTCTATGATCAGGAGGTTATCAAAGACTTTATAACTCCCCAGCGTTTTGGACAAGGTTATGGATGGGAACTCAATAAAAGCTGGTATATGGGGGAAAAGCATTCAGAAAAAGCTTTCGGGCATACAGGTTTTACAGGAACACAAGTGATTTTTGATCCTGTTTATGATCTTCAAATTATTGTTTTAACAAATAAGCAAAACAATGGCCCTCTTGAGACTGGTTCTTATCCAAGTACTGGAGGACTTTCAAAACAAATCGCGAATACTGTATATGATTCAATCCAATAACAAACGAACCCTGACTCCCCTCCAAAATTGGGGCTAATCAGGGTTCTTTCATTTTACCTAAAAGGAGCAATGCTTTATGAGCGAAAAAAGAAAAGTGATTTTAGACTGTGACCCTGGTCATGATGACGCAATATCGATTATCCTCGCAGCTTCAAGTGACCGAATCCAACTTAAAGGCATTACAACGGTAGCGGGAAATGTTGAAGTTGAGAAAACGACGCTGAATGCGCTGAAAGTGTGTGATTTACTAGGACTGGATGTTCCTGTTGCACGAGGGGCCGAGCAACCACTTGTAAAAGTGCGTGAATTTGCGCCCGATATTCACGGTGACTCCGGACTAGATGGACCTCAGCTACCTAAAGTCCCACAAAAAAAGGCGATTGATCAGCATGCGGTCGATTTTATCATCGAGCGTTTGTTGGCTTCAGATGGTGACATCTCGCTTGTTCCGACAGGTCCGCTCACAAATATCGCATTAGCTCTTCAAAAAGAACCTGCGATCGTTGAAAAAATTCAAGAAATCGTTCTGATGGGCGGGGGTACGTTTGGTAATTGGACGCCTACGGCTGAGTTTAATATTTATGTTGATGCAGAGGCGGCTGAACTGGTCTTTAACAGCGGCGTTCCCGTTACCATGTTTGGTCTTGATGTGACACACCAGGCGATCACAACCCCAGCTATACTTGAGCAAATCGCTTCAATTGGCAGTCCCATTTCTCAATTTGTAGGAGAACTTCTTGCTTATTTCACCAAAACCTATAAAGATGTTTTTGGTTTTGAAGGAGCCCCGATTCATGATGCGTGCACAGTTGCGTATTTAATTGATGAATCGATCTTTGAATTCGAGACGGTGCGTGTGGATATTGAGACCAAGGGAGAATTTACATATGGTACAACGTGTGTGGATCTTCTTCATGTAACGGGAAGAGAGGCTAACGTGAAGTTTGCACGTGGTATTGATCAGGAGAAGTTTTGGGGGTTATTGCTTAGTGCGTTGAAGTGAAAGAGGTTATTTATAGGGGGTCAGGTACGTCACCGGTGACGTACCTGACCCCCAAAAAAGACAAAATCACATAAAAGTCTCTCCTCGAAGGACTGAAAAAACCGCAAGTGCCTGTCACCACCCGAATCCTCTCAAATTTTGAAATAAAGCTACGAAATAAACTTGAATTGGTTGTTACAATACTTCAAATTCATTCCAATGACCTATGCGGAATGGTCTATAAATGACGCTGTTTTTTGGTAATCCATGACTTAAGTGGTATAGACGACTATAAAGGAAGAGGTTACGATTTGAATAGAATATTCTGAATGTTAGTTCATTTAGAAAGGGAGGAGTCATTCATTTAGCTGTATTCAATTAAAAAGAGGAGGGCACTATGAGAAGAAAAACGCTGTCGCTGCTTCTAACTACGGCACTCGGAACGTCACTTTTAGCCCCTGGATCAGGATTAGCTGCACCAGGTCCGACAATCGAAAAAGAGGGAAAGGTTAACATGCATCAATCGAGAAAAGCTCACCCTACTTTTTCTTGGGACAACCCGGGACCAACCTCTCCTGTTCTTCACCCTGGCTCATACAAAGGAGCAGGAATGCGTGAAGAACCGCTTCAAGAGATTGACGGTTTACTCCAAAATGCCATTGATGACGAGGTAATGCCTGGCGCTGTAGCTTTTGTTGCAAGAAGAGGACATATCGTGAAGGAGGAAGCATACGGTTATTCGGCTCAATACACAAATGGTGACTTTACTGAAATGGACAACCCGATTCCGATGAGCGAGGATACCATTTTTGATCTTGCTTCTATTAGTAAGCTGTTTACGACGACGGCGGCGATGACGCTTTATGAGGATGGGGCTTTTCAGTTAGATGATGACGTTGCGAAGTACATTCCTGAATTTGCGGCAAATGGAAAAGAAAACGTTACGATCGAACAGCTCATGACCCACACCTCTGGATTTAAACCGTGGATTCCCCTCTACACAATCGGAGAAGATCGAGAGGATCGCTTAGAGTATGTGTTTCAATATCCACTTCAATCAGCGCCAGGCACAAACTATACATACAGCGACCTTAACATGATTACGCTTGGTGCTTTGATTGAACGGTTGTCAGGCATGCGACTCGATGAGTATGTAAAGCAGGAAATCACAGAACCACTTGGCATGGACGATACGATGTATAATCCACCTGCTGAATTAAAAGTACGAATCGCGGCAACCGAATACCAGCCGTGGACGAACAGAGGACTCGTTTGGGGCGAGGTGCATGATGAAAGCGCCTGGTCACTTGACGGAGTTGCTGGTCATGCCGGTGTATTTTCAACAGCATCTGACCTTGCGAAATTTGCGCATATGTACTTGATGGAAGGACGCTACGGCGGAACGCGGATTCTTGAGCCGGCAACTGTCAAACTTTTAACTGAAAATCGGATTCCAGAGTTTCCTGGAGACGATCATGGGCTTGGCTGGGAGCTTCAACAGGGCTGGTTCATGGATGCTTTATCTGAAAGCACTACGCTCGGACATACCGGGTATACTGGAACATCGATCGTTGTGAGCCCAACAAATCAAACGATTGCGATTCTGTTAACGAACCGCGTGCATCCTACGCGTGAAACGGTTTCGACGTCACCAACGAGACGAGCATTTGCGAGACAAGTAGCGGATGCGATTCCAGTTGCGATGGATAAAAAGGCAGATCCGTGGTTTGCAGGCTATGGCAATAACGAGTCAAAACATTTAACGGCTGAAGTTGATGTGGACGAAGCAACGACACTTTCGTTTGATACGTGGTATCAAATGGAGGAAGGCTATGATATAGGAACAGTTGAGGTTTCAGAGGATGGCGAGAAGTGGACAGAGGTAGCTTCGCTAACTGGCGCAAGCGAAAGTTGGGAAAGAGAAGAAGTTACGATTCCTGCTAATACGACACAAATTCGGTTTACTTATCATACAGACGGATCAACGAATAAGCGCGGATGGTACGTTGATGCAGTTAAACTAGATCAAGAAAAAATCTCGTTCACAAGCAATGAATGGGTGAAGCGAGCTTATTAATTTTAAACAAACAGGAGGGATAAAATGAAAGCACGAAGTAAACGGATCGTTGTAGGGATATTGGCGTTCGTGATGATGTTTTCACAAGTATGGCTGCCAAAGGCTGGTGCAGAAAGTGGTGCGCCACACTTAATTTTAATGGAAAACGTTCCTGAAGTGAGCGCGGCGTTTGATGGAAAGACAATGACGCTTCATCCGCTACACATTTATGAAGACGGTCATTTTATGAAAACAGAGCAGAATCTTACGTGGAAGTCATCGAATAAAAATGTGGCGAAAGTAGATAAGGATGGGCAGGTTACTTTAACAGGAAAGCGTGGCCGCACATTCATAAGCGTTTCTGATGGACAAAGCAGCGATCGCATTGCGATTGATTACAAAGTGAGTAAATCAGATAAAAAAGCGTCAGCTCCAGCGATCGTTAAGCAAAAAGGAAAGCAGTACAACCTGATTGAAAATGCGATTGCTGGCATGACGATGGAAGAAAAAGTTGGTCAAATGCTGATGCCAGATTATCGAAACTGGGATGGTCAAAATGTGACTGAGATGCTTCCAGAAATCGAAGCACAGATCAAACAGTATCATCTTGGCGGTGTGATTTTATTTCGAGAAAATGTCGTAACAACCGAACAAACAACGAAGTTAGTCGCTCAATATCAAGAGGCTTCTGAAAAATACGGCATGCTAATGACAATTGACCAAGAAGGCGGAATTGTTACGCGCCTTCAGTCTGGAACGGACATGCCTGGAAACATGGCGCTTGGCGCAACACGTTCACCGGAGCTTTCGGAGAACGTCGGGCATGCGATCGGAGAGGAGCTTGCTTCTCTTGGGATCAACATGAACTTTGCTCCCGATATGGATGTGAATAACAATCCGGATAATCCTGTTATTGGCGTTCGTTCATTTGGAGAAGATCCTGAGCTTGTCGCTGATCTTGGGATTGCTTATACGAAAGGACTTCAAGAAACTGGCGTTGCAGCAACAGCGAAGCATTTCCCTGGTCACGGAGATACGGCCGTTGATTCTCATCTGGGACTTCCTGAAGTTCCTTATGACAAAGACCGCCTCATGGAAGTAGAGCTTTATCCGTTCCAAAAGGCGATGGAAGCGGGGATCGACGCGATCATGACCGCTCACGTGACGTTCCCGAAAATTGATGATACAAAAGTGATTTCGAAAAAAGACGGAACGGAAATTTCACTACCTGCCACGCTCTCTCACAAAGTGTTAACCGAATTAATGCGCGATGAGATGGGGTATGAGGGCGTCATTACAACAGATGCGATGAACATGGGCGCGATTCAAGATCATTTCGGATCGGTCGATGCAGCGATTCGCGCAGTGAAAGCAGGAACGGATATCGTTTTGATGCCTGTTGGTCTTCCAGAAGTTGCGGAAGGACTATATGGAGCTGTGGAATCTGGTGACATTTCTGAGGAACGCATTGAAGCTTCCGTTGAACGCATTTTAACGTTAAAAGTGAACAGAGGAATCATCAAGTCTGAGCAACCTATTGATGTAGAAGACCAAATTCAAGAAGCACTTCAGACAGTTGGATCAGCTGAGCATAAGGCGGTTGAGAAAGAAGCTGCCGACAAGTCGATCACACTTGTGAAAAATGAGGATGTTTTACCACTTGATGCAAATAGTGATGATCACGTTGTCGTGGTTGGGAGAAGTTTCGTGTCTACGCTAGGTGACGCCGTAAAAGCGCAGCATGCGAATACGACCGTGATTGAAGCAAATTCCAGCTACACGTTAACGGACGAACAGCGTGAAACGATTGTATCCGCTGATCAAATTATTGTAGGAACGTACACGTACAGTGTTGGAACGCGTTCACCTGAGCATCCACAAATGCTGATGGTTAAAGCCATTATGAATGCAACAGATGCACCTGTTATAGCCGTTGGGATTCGGAATCCATATGACATTATGGCGTATCCGGACGTTGATAGCTACCTGACACAGTATGGTTTTAGAACGGCAAGTTTTAAAGCAACAGCTGCCACTATTTTTGGTGAAAATGCACCAACAGGAAAGCTACCGATTACGATTCCAGGGGAAACAGGTGGCATCCTTTATAACTTTGGACATGGGTTAACGTACTAACAATTGTGATCGGGGAGAAGCGCTCCTTCTCCCCGATTTAAAAAATGGGGAGGCGTTCGGAATATGAAAAAGTGGATGATTATGCTTGTTACGATGATGCTCGTTCTATCATCTTTGTCAGTCGCGCTCGCTGATAACAATGGAAAAGGAAATGCGTATGGTCATGATAAAAATAAGAAGAAATTCAAGCTTGGTGTGGAAGTTCTCCTTGAAGATCAGAAAGAGTTAATCGAGGGGAAAAGCGTTGGACTCATTACAAATCCAACGGGTGTTGATCAAGAGCTTAATAGTATCGTAGATTTACTTCATAATGATTCGGATGTTGATTTAAAGGCTCTGTACGGTCCTGAACATGGCGTGCGAGGCAGCGCGCAGGCCGGAGAATACGTGGAGTATTATATCGATGAAGAAACAGGTCTACCCGTTTATAGTCTGTATGGCGCTACGAAAAAGCCCACTCCTGAAATGCTAGAAGGAATAGACGTGCTCCTCTTTGATATTCAAGACGTTGGAACGCGATTCTACACGTATATTTACACGATGGCTTACGCAATGGAAGCCGCTGCTGAGAATGACATTGAATTTATCGTACTAGATCGACCGAATCCTCTTGGTGGGGAAGCAGTCGAAGGGCCGGTACTCAATGATGAATATTCTTCTTTCGTTGGAAAATATGAAATTCCACTTCGCCACGGCATGACGGTAGGAGAGCTTGCTCAACTTTTTAATGAAGAATTTGAAATTGGCGCTAATTTGACTGTTGTTGAAATGGATAAGTGGAAGCGGGAAATGTACTATGATGACACGCCTCTCGAATGGGTCCTTCCATCACCAAATATGCCAACGCTTGATACAGCACTCGTCTATCCAGGTGCCGCTTTAATTGAAGGAACGAACGTATCGGAAGGTCGCGGAACGACAAAACCATTTGAATTAATCGGCGCGCCTTTTATTAACGCAACGGAACTTGCTAATGAATTAAATGGTCTTGAACTTCCAGGCGTTGATTTTCGAGCCGCTTCTTTCACACCATCTTTCTCGAAGCACGCTGGGAAGTTAACGCACGGCGTGCAAATTCACGTAACGGATAAGGAAGCATTTGAACCAGTTACAACAGGGCTTAGTCTTGTGAAAACGATTCATGATCTTTACCCAGAAGATTTCGAATTCCGCGCAGAAAACAGCGCTGGGGTTTCGTTCTTTGACCTTCTAGTAGGAAACGGATGGATTCGAGAAGCGATTGAAGAAGGAGAAAGCGTTGAAGAGATGCAGCAAAAGTGGGAAGCGGATCTTGAAGAGTTTAAAGAAGTAAGAGAAGATTACTTGCTTTACTAAGGGGTTAAAAGCACTCGTGAAAATGGCGAGTGCTTTTATGTAATAAAACTTCACAAAAGCACTTACATTATTAAATAAAACTTGTTAAACTAAAATTATTAGAAAATTCAATATAAACCTTGAGAGGGGAGGAGCACTTACGCATTAGGAAGCAGTGAGCCGATTACATAGCAGAAAATCTTAGAAGGATATTGAATCGTTTCATGAAATCATCAGAAGAAATGGGGAAAGCTTGTGAGAAAAGAAGAACGCTTAGCTAGTGACATTTTACCTCTTCTCGGTGGACCATCGAATATTCAATCATTAACAAGTTGTATGACGAGACTTCGCGTAACGCCAATTGATTCGTCAAAAGTAGATCTTGAACAGTTAAAAGAAATTGACGGGGTACTTGGGGTTGTGGAAGCTGAAACGGTTCAGGTTATTTTAGGACCAGGCATTGTGACGAAGGTAGCAGAAGAAGTTTCTAAGATGAGTGGCGTTGAAGCAGAGGATTTGGATGATGAGGGTGACATTTTTGAAGGACTTGCAGCTCAAACGAAATCAGATTTGAAGCAAAAAAACGCTACGCCTTTTAAATTGTTTTTAAGAAAAATAGCCAGCATCTTTATTCCGCTTATTCCAGCGATCGTAGCCTCAGGGTTAATTGCCGGAATTACGAACATCGTCATTCGATCAGGTGTCGATCCTGAAACGTCAATCGTATCGATTCTTAATTTCATTGGTTGGGGACTGTTTGGGTATCTTGGTATTTTCGTTGGGATTAACGCTGCTAAGGAATTTGGTGGAACCCCTGCACTAGGTGGAATTGCAGGTATCCTGATCATTAACCCGGCCCTTGCGGATATTACGCTCTTTGGTGAACAGCTCGTTCCTGGTCGCGGTGGTTTAGTCGGTGTGATGCTCGCTGCCTTTTTCATGGCCTGGACAGAGCGTCGCGTGCGTCGCTTCGTTCCTTCTTCTCTTGATATTATCGTAACGCCAACGATTTCGGTGTTAATTACAGGATTTGCGACGTTAATCGTGCTTCAGCCAATCGGCGGATTCGTTTCAGATTTGATTACACAAGGACTATTAGGGTTAATTGACGCTGGAGGTATTTTCTCCGGATTAATTCTTGCAGGAACGTTCTTGCCACTTGTCGTAACGGGGCTCCATCAAGGACTAACGCCCGTTCATATGGAATTAATTAACACGATTGGTGATGATCCGTTGCTTCCGATTCTTGCAATGGGTGGGGCTGGTCAAGTTGGAGCAGCTTTCGCCATTTATTTTAAAACAAAAAATAAGAAGCTTCGAAAAGTCATTAAAGCAGGATTACCAGTTGGGATTTTAGGTATCGGAGAGCCGCTAATCTTTGGGGTAACATTGCCGCTTGGCAGACCATTTGTCACAGCGTGTCTCGGTGCAGCGATTGGAGGCGCTTTTGCCGCATTCTTTAAAGTTGCAACCATCGCGATTGGCGTATCAGGATTGCCGCTCATTTTCCTTGTGAATTCAAATCAAATCCTTTATTACATTATTTCCCTTGTCGTTGCGTACTTCTTTGGCTTTGTCTTCACGTATCTGTTCGGATTTAAAGAAGAGATGACCGTGGCGATTGATAAAGGAGTCTCAAAGACGACAGCTGCATAGAGGAGGTACCAAGGTGCTCGGAATGTCTATCTATCTAGGAAGTGATGGTGATATGGAAGGGAAGTTAGAAAAAGCGCAGTCTTTCGGAGTGAAGGTGCTTTTCACTTCCTTACATATACCAGAAGATGATCACACGATCTATCAAACTCGTTTAAAAGAGCTTGGTCGTTTGGCGAAAGAATTTAAGATGGAGTTAGTGGCGGACGTCTCGCCTCACTCCATCACCTTTTTAGGAATTGAAAACTATGAAGATTTACTTCAGTGGGGATTGAGCGGGATCCGTCCTGATTACGGGTATACCGATGATTTAATTGTATCGCTGTCTCAAAAGATGAAAGTTGGTCTTAATGCGAGCACCGTGACAAGAGAAGACATCGAGCGATGGATTGAATTAGGTGCAAACACTGGGAATCTCGAAGCGTGGCATAACTATTACCCTCGTCCTGATACGGGACTTGATGAGGATTTCTTTTCTGAGAGAAATCGATTATTTAAAGAATACGGCATTCAAACGATGGCATTTATTCCTGGAGATGAACAGCTGAGAGGGCCTGTTTATGCGGGCTTACCAACGCTTGAGAAACATCGCAACGTTCCTCCGCACATCGCCTGCGCTGATCTTCTTTATCACTACAATGTGGACCACGTGCTGGTTGGGGATATTTCGATTAGCGACGATCAGCTTCGTAAACTATCACTTCTTTCAGAGGGCGTGATTCCACTTGATGTGGAGAATTCAAATGAACAGTTTGAAAGATTCCAGGTCGCAGGTCGGCATGAAAATCGACCTGATCCAGCCCGAGATGTGATTCGTTCCGCGGCTTCCAGACGTTTTCATGATCGTCCTGAGCCCATGATTTCAATGGAACGAAAATGTGGGGCGGTGACGATTGATAACGAGAACTATGGCCGCTATGCCGGTGAAATCCAGCTAACAAAACGCGATCTTCCTTCAGATGATCGGGTGAACGTAATTGGAAATGTAGCACCAAACGATTTGCCGCTTTTACAATGGATCGGGGCGTCGCAGCCCTTTGACTTACGTTTGAAAAATGATGCTACAGATGAAAGGAATTAATGAAATGAATTTAACGAACATCCAGACTGAGCGAAGAAATCAAAACACACTCACGATTGATCAAATGACAACGTATGAAATTCTTCACGTGATAAATCAAGAAGATCATGTGATACCAGAAGCCGTTAAAGCATCGTTGCCTATCATTGAACAACTCGTTGATCAGATTGTCGAGGCTTTCCAGAAGGACGGTCGCTTAATTTACGTTGGGGCAGGAACGAGTGGAAGGCTTGGTGTTCTTGATGCTTCAGAATGTCCACCTACGTTCGGCACCAGGTCTGAACAGGTGATCGGCGTCATTGCAGGAGGAGATCAGGCGCTTCAATATGCTCTTGAAGGAGCAGAAGACGATGAAGAACAGGCCGTAGTGGATATGAAAAAGCTTAACCTTACTTCTAGCGATGTCATTGTCGGGATTGCCGCAAGTGGAAGAACACCTTATACAGTGGCGGCCATGGCGTACGCAAAAACAGTAGGTGCCACGGTTGGTGCGGTGACTTGTAGTCGTCGTTCGAAAATGGAGGAAGTGGCCCATTACAGTATTGTTGCGGATGTCGGGCCAGAAGTCGTAACAGGATCAACGCGTATGAAAGCGGGAACGGCTCAGAAGCTTGTCCTGAACATGCTGACAACTGCTTCCATGATTAAAATTGGGAAGGTTTACAGCAATTTAATGGTTGATGTTGTGCCAACGAATCGGAAACTCGTGCAGCGCGGGAAGAACATTGTCGCTGAAATCGCAGGGGTATCGATCGAAGAGGCTGAAAAATCGTTAGAACAATATGGCTCAACGAAAGCGGCTATTCTTTCATTACTAACAGGATTAACAGGTGAAACGGTTCATGCTACGTTAGAAAGGTATGACGGTCACTTAAGAAAAGCAATTGAATCTGCTGTTGTGCCAAGCTAGGCTGAGAGGATATGCTAAAATGAAATGATTGAAAATTTATAAGATAAAGGTGGGCTAGTTATGAACGGTGGCCTGATCAGTCTTCAGGAATCAATCACTTCATTAAAACCTTCAGAACGAAAAGTGGCGGAATACATTATTCATTACCCGGAAGAAGTGATCAATCTCTCAATCCAGAAGCTCTCCAAACGAACAGAGGTAAGCGAAGCGACGATTATCCGTCTGGCTCGTACGCTAAATTACAAAGGATTTCAAGAACTGAAGCTTCGGATTGCAGGGGACCTTGCGACAAAGCAAACGAGTAAGTCTTATCAAGAAATATCGATTGATGGTACAGTGGATTCGTTTATTGAAAATGTCTCCAACAACAACATTCAATCAATCAATGATACGATCTCGGTTCTTTCAAAAGAGGAAGTGGAGAAAGCGATCGCTGCCCTTAGTCAGGCGCGCAAAATTGCCCTGTTTGGCATTGGGGCATCCGGCTTAATTGCTCAGGATTTTAAACAAAAGCTTTCTCGGATCAATCGCTGGTGTGAAGCGGGCGTTGATTATGATACGCAAGGTACGATTAGCGCGAATCTCGAGGAGCAGGATGTTGTTTTCGGTATCTCCTACTCAGGTCAAACGAACGATATCATTGAATCGCTTAAAATCGCAAAGGATAACGGCGCCACCGTTATAACATTAACCAAATACGGTACGAACCCGGTATCAGATCTTGCTGATATTAAGCTGTTCACAAGCTCGCTTGAGAAAAGCATTCGAAGTGGTGCGATGAGCTCACGTATTTCTCAGCTTAACGTGATTGATATTTTATATGTTGGTATGACGAGCCGAAACTACGAGGAAAGCGTAGCGGCGCTTGAACGCACGCGAAAAGCGGTGGAGGTTGCGAAAAAGCATGGTTAAAATTGACGCCTATCTCCGCGATCTTATTGTCAAAAAGGAGCTCCCTGGCGCTGTTCTTCACGTTCAACAGAAAGGGAGCACCGTTTTCCATCGTGCATACGGTGGCTTTATCGATTCGAACAATCACCCCCACACCATGAAAACAACAACGCGATTTGACCTTGCTTCCTTAACTAAAGTGATGGCAACCCTTCCGTCGATCCTATGGCTTGTTGACAACACTTCTGTTGAACTTGATCATACGATTCAAACCTACATCCCAGAATTCGTACACCGAGAGATTACGATTCGTCAGGCGCTTACCCATACGACAGGACTTCCGGCCGACCTTACGCCACCCGTACAACGTTTCGAGACACGTGATGTTTTTAACGAAGTGGTGAATGCTGAACTTAATTCTAAGCCTGGAACAGTTGTAAAGTATAGCGATCTTGGCATGATTTTATTAGGGGCAGTCATTGAAAAGGTGACTGGCCTGACGCTTTCAACTTTTGCAGATAGAACGCTCTATCAACCTTTGGGATTAACTCATACTACCTTTCATCCGGAAGAGCATCATCAAATCGCTTCAACAGAATGGTATAAAAATCACTACATCCAAGGCGAGGTTCACGATGAAAAAGCGCTCCATCTTGGCGGCGCAAGCGGAAGTGCTGGTCTCTTTTCTACTGCGAGTGATGTTGGCAAATTTGGCTCTTATTTTCTTTACCCAGAAACGCAAAAGGTGCTATCACAAACTCTGATGAAAAAAGCACGAAATCACGTTGCTGAAAATCGCGGTATGGGGTTTGAAGTGTGGAGCGGGAAAGGCACTACTTTATCATGCGGAAGGGGGTGGTCAGCAGGAAGCTTCGGCCACACGGGATTTACTGGAACGAGTTTATGGGTTGATCCGCAGAAAGAGCTGATTGTTACGTTTTTAACGAATGTTGTTCAGTATGGAAGGAAGCACAAGATGAAACACATTCGTCCTGATCTTCATTCTTTGATTTACGCTCATTTTACTAACTAAACGAGGGGGAAAAGTAATGAATAAAATGAAAGCGTTTACTTTAACGGGTTTTTTAGCATTTATCTTAGTCTTATCCGCATGTAGCTCTGAAAGTGGTGGCAATTCAGGAGATTCTGAAGCTAGTGAAGACAGCGTCACGCTAACGATTGGCAGCTGGCGAACAGAAGATAAAGCAAGCTATCAAAAAATCATTGATAAATTTAATGAAGAAAACCCGGACATTAACGTAGAGTTTAAACCTTCAAAAAATACGGAGTATAACACGATTTTAAACACGGCCCTTCAAAGTGGAGAAGGACCTGATATCATTCACCTTCGTCCTTATACGCCTGGGATCGAGCTTGCGGATGCAGGATACCTTGAACCGCTTGATGATTTAGAAGGACTCGATCAATATTCAGACGAAACGCTTGCCGCTTCAAAAGGATCGGATGATAAGCAATATGGTGTACCGCTTAATATGAGTACGACACAAATGTTTTACAACAAAAAAATGTTTGAAGAAATGGGTCTTGAAGAACCACAAACGTGGGATGAGTTCATGGCGCTAAATGAAAAAATTAAGAAAGAAGGTACGACACCGATCGCCCTTGGTACTAAAGAAGGCTGGCTGTTGTCATTGTCACATGGCATCATTGGGCCGGCTCATTATGGTGGTAATGAGTTCGTCGATCAAATTACAGCAGGCGAAACCGATTTTACAAGCGACGAATTTCAAAGCTCGATTGACGCAATGGATGAACTAAAACAGTTTTTCCCTGAAAATTATGAAGGACTTGGGATGGAAGATATTCGCACGATGTTCTTTACAGGTGACGCAGCGATGTTCCCGCTAGGAAGCTGGGAAATTGAAGTGCTACGTGAAATGAATCCTGACCTTGAACTCGGTTTCTTCCCAATTCCGTCTGCTGTTGGAAAAGAGCCGACGATTACAACATGGGTGGATGGCTCATATGCGATCAATGCGAGTTCTGAGCATAAAGATGCCGCAAAGAAATTTCTTCAGTTTATGACCACGGAAGAGTTTGGCACGATGTTTACAGAAGAATTTAAAATGATTAGCGCGATTCCAGGGATTGAGTCAGAGGATGAGCTTGTGAATGCGCTTGGAAAAGCAGCAGAAGAGCAGTCAACACCTTACATGATGCTTGTTCACTTTGCTGGTGGAAATCCGTCCACAAAAGCGACGATTGAAACAGAGCTACAAGGGATGTACCTTGGTGAACGCACGCCGGAGGAAGTAGCGAAGACGGTTCAGGAAAGCGCGCAGTCATGGTATGAGCCACTACAGAAATAAGGGGCGGAGAGTATGAAACCAGCTACGAATTCAAATTCAGTCGTCAAAATTAAGAAGGAGAGGAACTGGAAAAGGTGGACCATCCACCTTTTTCCTATTCCTGCTCTTCTCATCTACGGGCTGTTTATTGTTTATCCACTATTTGCCGCATTAACGTACAGTTTTTTTGATTGGAAAGGGATTGTGCGCGGAGAGTTTGTCGGCTTAAAGAATTTCAAGGATCTCTTTACACTTGAGCCGTTTTCAGGACTTTTCTGGAATGCTTTTGGTCACAACATTCTTTATTTCGTGCTACAGATGATTTTCCAAAACGGTCTTGCTTTTATTCTTGCTTATATTATCTATAAAAAAGTAAAAGGGTCGGAGTTTCTTAAAATTGCTTACTTCCTGCCACGGCTGTTATCCGTGATCGTTGTTGGATTTTTATGGAAGCTGATTTTAAATCCAAACTACGGTGCGCTAAATGTCATTCTTGAAAAAATCGGTTTGGAACAGCTCCAAAAAGCGTGGCTTGGTGATCCAGATACAGCTCTTATTTCGATTATTCTCGTTAACTGCTGGTATGGGATCGGATTCGGGGTGCTGATTTTCCTAGCCGGTCTTCAATCGATTCCAAAAGAACTGTTCGAAGCAGCCAAGCTCGACGGCGCAGACGGCCTTTCTATGATTCGTAAAATCGTCCTTCCGTTAATGGTTCCTTCGTTCATGATTATGACGGTCCTGACGTTTATTCAGTCGTTCGAAGCATTTGAACTTGTCTATGCGATGCAAGGATCACAAGGAGAACCTTATCATTCGACGGATACGCTTGCGATTTACTTTTATCGACTCGCATTCGGCGGCTCCGCAGGTGGGTCAACGACGGCAGTCGGATTAGGATCCGCACTGGCGGTTGTGCTCTTTCTCTTTATCTCATTCTTTACCGCACTTTATTTACGCTACATGCAGAAAAAACAAGTGGACATGTAAGGAGGCGATGATATGAACCATACAATCTGGACGAGACCGTTTTACTATGTATTTGCTTTTCTTATCGCATCAATCAGCATCTATCCGATTTTATTAATGATCCTTTCGTCTTTCAAAACGAGCGCAGAGATTTTCACAAGTCCACTCTCATTGCCGAAGACGTTCAACCTTGATACGTACCGGAACTTACTTGAAATGATCCCATTTACGACGTATTTTATGAACAGCGTTTTTGTGAGTGTTGTATCTGTGTTATTAATTCTGATCACATCTTCACTCGCTGCTTTCTATATTGCGCGCTTCACATTCGTCTGGAATAACATCATTTTCTTTTTCTTCCTGATGGGGATGATGCTTCCGATTAAACTAGGCATCGTTCCGTTGTTTATTTTAATGAAAGATTTGAATCTATTAAACTCGCTATGGTCGCTGATTTTTATGTATGTGGCAACAGGAATTCCGCTGTCGATTCTTATTTTGACCGGATTCTTCCGAACGATGCCACGTGAGCTTGAAGAAGCCGCACGAATCGATGGCGCAGGAAACCTGCGTATTTTATGGAATGTTGTCCTTCCTTTAATGCGTCCAGCGCTCGGAACCGTGATGATTATTCAGTTTATCCAATCATGGAACGACTTCTTTTTCCCGCTTATTTTCATAACAGATGATCTGAAAAAGACGATTCCAGTTGGCATGCTTTCACTTTTCGGTGAATACTCTGCAGACTGGGGCGCGCTTTTCGCAGGGCTAACGTTAGCCTCACTGCCGATGATTGTGCTTTTCTTCATCGCATCGAAACAATTTATGGAAGGACTGACTCAGGGTGCCATTAAATAAGAAAGTGTATATGGGCATAGACGGCGGTGGCACGAAAACGGTTGGCCTCATTTGTAATCAGGATGGTGTGATTCTCTCAAAAAGTATAGTCGGATCCACGAATGTGAAATCGCGCCCAGAAGTAGAAGTTCGAGCGGCGATTCATCAGGTAACGACTGAATTAATGTCTGGTGTAAAAGAGGGAGAACTTTGTAGTGTGTTTGTCTCCACAGCCGGTGGTGACCGAGAAGAAGATCAGCTGCGCTGGAAAAAGTGGGTGTTGGAGGTCCTGTCAGGATATGAAGGAGTACTCGAGGTTCGAAACGATGCTTACGGTGCGCTAGCAAGCGGAACCTTTTCCATGGAAGGAACGGTTTTGATCGCTGGAACGGGTTCGATTGCTTATGCTTTAGACCGCGTTGATTCAAGGCGTGTCGGCGGCTGGGGCTATTTGTTTGGGGATGAAGGGAGCGGCTATGATATTGGACAGCATGCGCTTCGCACCGTTGCGATGATGCATGATGGGAGAGCGATCATAGATAAAGCCTTTTGTGACGGACTTCTTTCCTTCTTGAAGTTAACCAGTGCCCCCGACATGATTACGGCGATTTATGAGGATCCATATGCGCGTATGAAAATCGCTTCTGTGGCAGAAGTGGTGATTGACCTAGCAGAGAAGCAAAATCCGACAGCTTTGGGTCTCATTCAGCACGCTTATCGGAAGTTGAGCGAGTTAATTGATGCGATTGAGGTGCGGAGCGGTAGGCTCGTGATTTGTGGAGGATTGATGGAGTCGTCTTTTTTCCGGGATGGATTTCTTGAAGAAGTGAGAAAATTAGGCGTCAATAACGTGTTTTTTCCTACACTTTCTCCAGCGGTAGGCGCATGTATTTGTGCCTTGATTGTGAATGGAGAACCGATCACAAAAGAACGAAAAGCGAATCTACTGTCGTCTTATCATGTCATGAGCGGCTAACGAATAGGAGAGATGCAAATGGCTGATGAAAACAATGCGAAAACGGAAATGAGAAATGCAAAGTCGGAAAATCTTCATCAGTTTTCAACACTTGAGATTATCGAGCTAATGAATGAGGAGGATGCGAGCGTTGCTGGCGTTGTGAAAATCGCTCTCCCCCAGATTGAGAAAGTGATTGATGAGGTTGTTGGTGTGATAAGAAATGGCGGGAAACTCTATTATTTCGGTGCTGGTACGAGCGGACGTCTCGGCGTATTAGATGCTTCGGAGTGCCCACCTACTTTCGGCGTTGCGGCTGATCTTGTGAACGGTGTGATTGCGGGAGGTGACCAGGCGCTACGTTATCCAATTGAGGGAGCAGAAGATCGTCAGGAACTTGGAATTGAAGATGTACGAAAGCATGTAAGCGCGCGTGATTTCGTGATTGGCATTGCGTCTAGTGGGAGAACGCCTTACGTGCTTGGGGCGATGGAAGCGGCAAATGAAATAGGTGCGAAGACGGCGGGGGTTTCATGCAATACGAATGCTCCGCTTTCTAAAATCGTTACATACTCGATTGAACTACCAGTTGGACCAGAAGTGGTGACAGGTTCAACCCGATTAAAAGCAGGAACGGCGCAGAAGATGGTGTTAAATATGATTACGACTGCTTCCATGGTGAAGCTTGGAAAGGTGTACCGCAATTTAATGGTGAATGTTCAGGCTTCGAATGAAAAGTTACGGAAGCGGACTGTTTCGATTATTCAGGAGTTAACCGGAGTTAGTGAAGGGGAGGCAGCGCGTTATAGTGAACAGGCGGAAGGGGATGCGCGGGTTGCGGTGTTGATGATTTTGTTGAAGCTGGATGGGGAAAGAGCGAGGCAGATGTTAGAGGAGAAGGATGGGGATTTTGTAGCGGTGATGGAAGGAGGGAAAGGATAGGGGTCAGGTTCGAGCCTGACCCCTATAAAGTACAAATGTCCACCCAAAAAAGACACATTCACATACCAAAACAGCCCCTGCAGGAATTTCCTGCAGGGGCTGTGAACGTATATTTACATCATTAAGTCCGCTGGTGATTCATCAAAGTAGAGCCAGTGAAAATATTCTACTTCTGCATCAGACATTTTGAGAACTTCTTCTCTATTCATCGTCGTTTTGTCGCACAAAAGATCAATAAATTGGTTTCGTGCTTGCTGGCTCATTGTAAATCCTCCCTAGTATTTTAAGCGGCTTTCTGATTTTGGTAACCGCTTTCAATTTGTTAATTCCATTATATATCTCATAATGAGATCATTCAAATACCGTTTTGAGATATATCACCTGAAACCGATGTGGTTTTGGTATGAAAGTGAGCGGATGTTCGGAGAAAAAGAGGTGAAATAGGAATGTATGTTCTTGTTTTTAAGATTGTGGGCTCATTATGGAGAGAAAAGAGAAAGCAGGTTGGGAGAGTAATGGAAAATGAATCGTTTGCGCAAGAGTATCTAAGCAGGAATTCTACCTATTTAATGGAAGTAGAGACATAAGAGAAGAAGGGAAGTGGATAGTTTGAAGAAAGAAGTTGAAAAGGAACTGGAAAAGAGCGAGCAGACGGAAGAGCTTTTATATGATTTCACCTTTGTAGGTGATCCTCAGCTTTCGCCTGATGGAACCTATGTCGTTTATGTGAAAAAAGTGATAAATGAGGAAAAAGAATATACTTCAAACCTCGTACTAGTGAACCGAGATACTGGGATTGAGCATGATTGGACAGCTTTAGAAGGAGAAAAGAAGGACCGCTCTCCACGCTGGTCCCCAGACGGTAAGACGATTGCTTTCGTTTCCGATCGATCAGGAGAAGATCAAATATGGCTAATCTCCACGGATGGTGGTGAGGCGCGTAAGCTAACCAATTTGAAGAGCGGTGTATCAGCACCGGTTTGGAGGCCGGATGGTACATCTTTACTCATTTTAAGTAAAAATAAAAAGGAAGAAGAAAAGGGGGAGGTACGAAAGCCTCTTGTCGTAACGGACTTGCAGTATAAATCAGATGGTGTTGGATTTTTGGATGGAGATCACCTGCAGATTGTCATGATCGACGTATCCTCAGGAGGAGAGAAGATCAAATGGCTGACGGATGCGCCGTTTAACCATTCAAGCCCTAGTTGGTCACCAGATGGTCAATCGATTACTTATGTGAGAAGCCGCAATGAGGATGCGGAACATGGTTCGTATATGCGGTCGGATTTATTCGTACAGCGCTTAGAAGAAGGGGAGGTCGAACCTGAACAACTAAACAGGGAAGGCGGTAGCTTTGAAACACCTCAATGGTCTCCAGATGGTAAGAAGCTTTCGTTTATCGGACACTTCTTTCTCCACGAAGGAGCTACATTAAATAAGGTGTGGACCGTTGATGTAGACAAAAGGGAGTTTACTTGTTTAACAGATTCCGACGATCTGGAGTGCTCGGATGTGTTGATTTCAGATATGCACTGGGGAGGCGCTTCGCCAGGGGCAGTGTGGAATGAGGATGGAACGGACATCTATTTCCTTGCAAGCGAAAAAGGAAATACTGGCATTTACTGCGCTAACGTCGATTGCACGGTTCGACAAATAACGGGTGGTGACAGGCACTTCTACGCTTTTCACTACTTACCGAAGACAAATGAAGCGGCGGTTGCAGTTAGTGATCCTCTGAACATTGGTGATATCTATACGCTTTCGTTTCATGGTGACCGAGTCAATGAGGAGCGTATTTCTCACTCTAATGAGGAGGTTCTTCAACGAATGGAGCTTTCGTCTCCAGAGAGCTTTACATACACTGGGAAAGACGGTTTAGAAATTCAAGGATGGATGATGCGACCGGCTGGGTTTAAAGATGAACAAAGATACCCTCTCATTCTCGAAATTCATGGTGGCCCACATATGATGTACGGAAATTCGTTTATGCATGAATTTCAGTTTCTCGCTTCAAAGGGGTATGCTGTTATATACACAAATCCACGCGGAAGCCAAGGGTACGGTCAAGAGTTTGTAAATGGCTGCCGAGGGGACTATGGTGGTGGCGATTATGAGGATGTGATGGCGGGTGTTGATGCTTCATTGAAGAGTTATTCCTTTATTGATGAAGATCGACTCTACGTAACAGGAGGAAGCTACGGTGGATTTATGACGAACTGGATCGTTGGAAAAACGGATCGCTTTAAAGCAGCCGTCACGCAGCGCTCGATTTCAAACTGGAAGAGCTTCTATGGGGTAAGTGACATCGGCTATTTCTTTACTAAGTGGGAAGTTGGAAGTGATCTTGATGAGAACCCTGATAAACTGTGGCACCATTCTCCTTTGAAGTATGTCGATCAAATTCAGACGCCACTTCTTATTATGCATAGCGAACATGATTACCGCTGTCCTATTGAGCAGGGAGAGCAGTTGTATATTGCCTTAAAACATCGTGGCAAAGATACGATGTTTGTGAGATTCCCAGATTCAGATCATAATTTATCTCGCAGTGGGCATCCAGAGTTAAGAGTGGCGAGGCTGAAGCATCTCGTAAACTGGTTTGATCAACGCGGAGGGCGCGATTCGACAAATACCGGGGAGTGACAGGCACTCCCGGCTCGCGTTTTTTCTCGATCTGCCCTTGACGCCTTTCGAGAAAGGTACTATACTATTGAAAATAGTTAAATAATATTGAAAACTCTTATCAAGAGTGGCAGAGGGACTGGCCCTATGACGCCCGGCAACCATCTCAGTTCGTGAGAAAGGTGCTAAATCCAGCAAACGAGCAATCGTTTGAAAGATGAGAGGGAGTTCAAGCACGGCTGATTTGTTATCCGAAATCACTCAACTCTCTCTGTACTTTACAGAGGGAGTTTTTTTATTGGGTGGGATTTTAACAGAAAAAGGACCTTTTTCGCTTTTAAGTTTTAGTGCTAGAACGCTTTACAATACTACATATTTCAGGAGGAGATTCAAAGATGAAGAAATCATTTTATTTACTAGGAGCACTACTATTAGTCTTTTTGGCAGCCTGTTCAGGGAACGAGGCTTCTGGAGGCTCTGAAGAAGATGGTCCACTTAAGGTTGGGGTCACGGCTGGTCCGCACGAAGATGTGATGAACAAAGTAAAGGAAGTGGCAGCGGAAGATGGGTTTGAGATCGAAGTGATGGCATTCAATGATTACGTAATGCCGAACACAGCGCTTGATGAAGGGGAACTTGATGCAAACGTGTTTCAAACAGAACCGTATTTAAATGACTTTGTACAAGAAAGAGGCCTGGATCTAACGAAAGTTGCGTCCACGATTAATTTCCCAATGGGGATATACTCCGATCAATACAAAAGTCTTGATGAATTGAAAGATGGAGATAAAGTCGGTTTACCAAACCATTCCACCGGAGAGCCAAGAGCATTACAGCTCTTTGAAAAAGCTGGCCTTATTGAGTTAAAAAAAGGTGTTGGAGTGGAAGCAACGATTAAGGATATTGAAAAAAACCCATTGAATCTTGAATTCATTCCACTAGAAGCTTCTCAAATTCCTAGACAGTTGGAAGAGCTTGCGATCGCGGCGATTAATACAAACTACGCGATGGAAAGCGGACGCGTACCGAAAGAAGATTCACTTGAGATGGAGGCTGATGATTCCCCGTGGGTAAATGTTATCGCGACGAAAACAGAGAATACAGAAGATGAACGTATTCAAAAACTAGTGAACTATTATCATACGGATGAAGTGAAAGAGTTTGTTCAAGAAGAATTTGCAAAGTCAGTAGTCCCATCCTGGTAATTTGAAAGAGGAGTGAGCACGATGATTCGTTTAGAAAATATAACGAAAACGTATAAGAATGGTGACAAGATCACTAATGCGGTTGATGATGTTTCGATCGAAGTTGAAAAAGGAAGCATCTATGGCGTCATTGGCTATAGTGGGGCTGGAAAAAGCACGCTCGTTCGAATGGCGAATCTGCTAGAGAGACCGACTGAGGGAAAGGTATATATTAATGGCATTGAGCTCACCTCTTTGTCTACGGGAAAGCTTCAAAAAACAAGACAGCGAATTGGCATGATCTTTCAATCCTTTAATTTGTTGAAAACGGGGACTGTTCACCAGAACATTGCGATTCCACTTAAGCTAACGGGCGTACCCAAAAAAGAAATCGAAAATCGGGTGGATAAATACTTAGAGATCGTTGGGTTATCGGACAAGCGCGATGCTTATCCTTCTCAGCTCTCTGGAGGACAGAAGCAGCGAGTTGCGATTGCGCGTGCGCTTGCTCATGAGCCTGAAGTTCTTTTATGTGACGAAGCAACAAGTGCCCTTGACCCTGATACGACGGAATCGATTTTAGCACTGGTGGAACAAATTAATCGCGATTTTGGCATTACCATTTTACTCATTACTCACGAAATGCATGTTGTGCAGAAGATTTGTCATGAAGTCGCTGTGATGGAGAATGGGAAGGTCATTGAGCAAGGCAGAGTTGTTGATATCTTTAGTCAACCAGCGACATCCACGGCAAAACGGTTTGTGCAGTCGCTCTTCCAAGATGAGCTTCCAGAGTCGCTCGTTACGCGTTTGAAAGAAAGCGGTCAGATCGTGAACCTTTCCTTTATTGGCGAGCGTTCCGAAAGTCCGGCTCTTGCGCATGTTAGTAAAAAGTTCGACGTGTATCCGTCGATTTTAGCCGGAAATATTACGCAGCTAAAGGATCAGCCGTTTGGGAGACTTGTCGTTCATTTGGAAGGTAATGCAGATGAAACGGATCGAGCTGTCACCTTTTTAGAAGAAAGCGGCGTTGTCGTCGAAGGATATGTTCAGGAGGTGGAAGCCCATGTCAGCTAAGATTTCGGAATTCCTCGACCTTTGGGGAGCAGATATTTGGAGTGCTATTATAGAAACGTTTCAGATGGTTGGGATTTCCCTCCTGATCTCGGTATTAATAGGGCTTCCGCTAGGTGTGTTACTCGTTTTAACACGACCTGAAAAAGCACTTGAAAACAAGGTTCTTTTCCGCTTACTAAATGCGGTTATTAATGTGATCAGGTCGATTCCATTCATTATTCTACTCTTTTTCATTTTACCTTTTACGAAAATGATCGCAGGTACAACAATCGGTGTGAAAGGCGTGATTGTGCCGCTCGTTGTTTTTACAGCTCCGTACATTGCGAGGCTGATGGAATCCGCCTTACTTGAAGTAGATCGCGGAGTTGTTGAAGCATATGAAGCGATGGGTGTTAAAACGAGACACATTATTTGGCACGTTCTAGTCAGAGAATCGCGATCCTCGATTGTGCTCGGGTTAACGATTGCTACCATCGGACTCATTGGGGCAACGGCCATGGCTGGACTAGTTGGCGCAGGTGGACTTGGAGACCTTGCTTACCGCTATGGGCATTTGCGGTATGAAGTTGATGTGATGTACGTGACGGTCTTTTTGCTCATTGTCCTCGTTCAGGGGCTGCAGTCGTTTGGTAACATTCTTTCCGCTCGATTGAAAAAAGATTAGGTTGTGTGAACAGGGGTGCAATTCCTGATGTTTTTCCTTTTTTTGATGCACTTTCTTCTATATAAAAGGGGATTGGAGTAAAGCGTGTGATAGATGCAGGTGTTTCTACATTAAATAAAAGAAACAAAAAGTGGATTCAGCAAGCTTAGGAGGAATGAAAAATGGAACCAATACAAGTTAGAGCAACCCCAGGACATTATGAATGTCGACCGGGAGTTCTTCAGGAATTACCACGGCTGCTTCAGGAAGGACGATTTCAAAAAGTGTTTGTTATTTCAGGAAATCGATCCTGGGAAGCGGCTCAAGATTACTTTCCGGATTTGTCTGAATTTCATACGGCTTATTCCACGTATAGTGGGGAGTGCTCTGAATCAGAAATTGCAAGGCAAGCGGAATTAGCGCGGATTCATCATGCCGATGTCATACTTGGAGTAGGCGGAGGAAAAGTGCTCGATGTAGCAAAAGCGGTTGGAAATGAAGTGAATAAAGACGTGGCACTCGTACCCACGCTTGCTTCTACATGCGCAGCGACCACGCCCCTTAGCGTGAAGTATTCAGATGAAGGCGAATTTATTACGTATACTATTTTTCCAAGAAGTACATATCTTGTTCTTGTAGAGCCCGAAATTCTTTTACAGTCGCCAATCGCTTATTTACGAGCCGGGATTGGTGATACGCTGGCCAAATGGTACGAAGCGAGAGCATTAATTGAAGGGCTACCTTCTACGCCTGTGTCTGTACAATTAGCATACGAGGTTGCTAAAAGCTGCCGCGATGTGCTTGTGAAGGATGGTGATCAAGCGGTTAAAGATCAGCAAAAGGGTTATTTGAGTGATGCGTTTATCCGCGTCGTTGAAACGAATCTTTTATCTGGAGGAATGGTAGGCGGGCTTGGTGATCGTTATGGACGAATTGCTGGAGCGCACTCCATTCATAATGGGTTAACGCATGTTGCGGAAGCACATTCTTTTCTTCATGGTGAAAAAGTTGCGTACGGTATTTTAGTACAGCTTGTACTAGAAGGGGAGTGGGCGGAAGTAAGAGGGTTGTTTTCTTTCTATGAGCAAATTGGTTTGCCGCTCTCATTAGAGTCACTTGGGGTTGCGTCTGCAAATGTGGAAGGCGTCGGTGATGTGATTGCTGAATACGCGACGAAAGAAGGAGAGTCGATTCACTTTCCAACGGCTTTACCTGTTTCGAAAAGTGATGTCGTTGAAGCGATCCTGGGCTTAGAAGCTTTGCAACTGACGTTAAGCTGAGCTGATAGCTAAATGCAAGAAAAAGTCCCCTGGCTGCGTTCAACATCCAGGGGGCTAGCTATGGTAAGGGGACCTTGCGAGCAGATCAAGGTGTCGATTATGGTGATCGCGTAGGTGCTGCTGTTCATGATGGTTTGTTTTAAAGACGTTCTTGATAAGCAATAAGATCGTCATAGAAATTCCTCCTTATAGGATTTAGATGTTAGCGGCGGTTGATAATTTCTTGTTCCAGCACATATATGTTTTCCATCAGAAGTACCTCCTTCGTTTCTTTTGTTACTTTCATTCTACGCCGCAACGAAATGAAATAAACCGGCCACCGGTACGGTTTTTATCTCATCCTTAAGAAGGAGGTTTTCTCAGCCTTCTCCCCATTCGACAAATAACGGGGAGTGACAGGCACCGTTCCAACCGTTCCACAGGCACCGTTCCGACGGTTCTGCTTGACAGTGCCACAATATGGTAGTATTTTAGATTAATGCCGACTAAACTTATAAGGATTATAAAGTTTAGTCTCAAGATAATATTAAAGAGGGGGAATTCAGTATGGATACATTTATCGTTATTGTGAATATTGCTATTTTACTTGTTCTTATTGGTGTATTAATTAAGATGCAGCAGAAGCATGTATCATTTAGTAAGCGGGTTTTTGCCGGATTAGGTTTCGGTGTCGCGCTAGGGGTTTACTTACAAATTGCATTTGGTGCTAGTTCGGAGATTGTTAGTCAAACATCCGATTGGTATAGCATTGTAGGAAGCGGATACGTTCGCTTGCTAATGATGATTGTTATTCCGCTCGTTATGGTTTCGATCATTCAATCGATTACAAATCTTGAGAAGACGTCAGAGCTTGGAAAGATGTCAGGTTGGATCATTGGTATTCTTGTTTCCACTGCAATGGTTGCGGCAATCGTTGGAGTCGGAAGCTCGCTTATTTTTGACTTGAATGCCGAGCAAATTGAAGCAGGTCAGGCAGAGCAGGACCGAGGAAGTTATCTTGAAGAAACGCTTGGTAGCGTAAAGGATATGAGTACTCCAGATAAGATTCTTGCTTTTATTCCAGCCAATCCGTTTGAAGATATGACTGGAGCTCGTCCAACCTCCACGATTGCCGTCGTTATTTTCTCAGCGATCGTAGGGATTGCGGCACTTGGCGTACGCCGGAAAAATCCTGAGCAAGCGGCCGTTTTCACGAACGGTGTTAATGCCGTTTATGCAATCGTGATGCGTATCGTTACGCTTGTTCTTCGGTTAACGCCTTTTGGCATCATGGGCTTAATGGCAACAACAGTAGCTCAGACGAACGTAGCTGGAATTCTTGAACTTGGAAAATTCGTTCTCGCATCATATCTCGCCTTACTTGTAATGTTTATCATTCATTTAATTTTGATTGCAACTGGTGGATTAAATCCACTTACTTATTTGAAAAAGGTTCTACCTGTTCTTACATTTGCTTTTACATCACGTTCAAGCGCAGGGACAATTCCGTTGAATATTTCTGCACAGAAAAATAGCCTTGGTGTTGATGAAGGAACAGCGAATATGTCAGCTTCGTTTGGCGCTACGATCGGTCAAAATGGTTGCGCAGGCATTTATCCTGCGATGCTTGCAGTGATGATCGCGCCAACAGTTGGCATCGATCCGCTTAGCCCAGGATTTTTAATTCAGCTTGTGCTAATCGTAGGCATTAGTTCATTTGGTGTCGCTGGTGTTGGCGGCGGAGCCACTTTTGCAGCATTGATCGTCCTTTCTTCAATGAACTTACCGGTTTATTTAGCAGGACTTCTTATTTCTGTGGAGCCTCTCATTGATATGGGACGTACGGCTCTTAACGTAAACGGTGCAATGACATCAGGAACGCTCACTTCCCGCATTCTTGGGAAATTTAATCATGATAAATTTAACGATTCGAACGCAATTGAAAAAGATATTGCCGTATAAAGAAAAAGGAACCCCGCTTCGAATAGGAAGGTAGTGACCCCTAAAAGTTAGAGTTTTTATTATGCAGCTGTTTGGCTGGTTTGAGTTCGATATTGTATCGGGCTTAAACCAGCCAATTTTGCTTTTACGCGTTCATGGTTATAATAGTCCACGTATACCTCAAGTTTTCTTTTCAGTTCTTCATAAGAGACAAGCTCTTCTCCATAATACATTTCTTGTTTGAGAATCCCGAAGAAGTTCTCCATGGCCGCATTATCGGCACAGGTTGCTTTTCTGGACATACTCTGGAAGATTCGATTCTTCTTTAATGTCTTCACCCACGTGTTGTGCTGATAATGCCAGCCTTGATCTGAGTGGATGGTGGTCCGATATTTGGCTTCCGTTCGAATGGTTTCTAACGCTTCAGTCAAAGGCTTTAAAACAAGATTGAGTGCGGGTCGGTTGGAAATCCCAAAAGAAACAATTTCTCCATTAAATAAGTCCATCATCGGGCTCAAATAAAGCTTTTCATTTCCTCTACATTTAAATTCAGTCACATCTGTGACAATTTTTTGGAGACGGACGTATTGAATCTGCGTTTCAATCGGTTTTGAGCCACTTTTCCAACCGTACCTTTGTACGATTTATACCGGGATTTCCGAGTGAATTTTTCACACTTCAATCCCAACTCACTCATCATTCGTTGCACTTTTTTGTGGTTGATGACATATCCCTGGTTTCGAAGCGCTAAGTAAATGCGGCGATATCCGTATTTTCCCTCGTGCTTATGGAAGAGTTCCTTGATCACTTCTTTCCACTCTTTATTTGGATCTTCGTTCTTTAATTGCGTTACCTGGTAATGATAGGTGGCCTCGGGAATGGCTACTCTCCGCAAAGCGTCCTTTAATTTGAATCCTTCTTTTTTGAGTTCGAATACCAGCGCTGCTTGTGCTTTTCGAGATAGGCATTCGGGTTCTCCTGAAAAGCTTTTAACTTTTTTAGATAGGAAATCTCTAATCGCAGAAGCTCATTTTCGCGTTCTAGTTGTTCTTCACGCGTTAACTCTTTTTCTGATTTCGATGATTGTTGTTTGTGATTTTTTGGCATAGGTGGCCGTCCTTTCGCTTTTTCTTGGAGGCCTCCGATTCCTTCCTTCCGTAATGTACTAGACCAATTCGCAATTAACGAAGGATTGTTCATTTTAAAGGCAATCGCAGTCTCCCGATAAGAAGCGCCTGTCTGTTTCATAAAGTTTAATACATTTAACTTAAATTGGACAGGGAAGACTTGTCTTGAACGCTTTCTCTTCAATCCCTCTTCTCCAAAGGTTTGATAAGCACGAACCCAACCAATGATGGGAGATTTATGAGGCATTCCATACTTTTTGGCTAATAAAGTGTATCCCAGAGATCCTTGGAGATACTCCATTACCACTTCTAATTTAAATTTTTCACTATACTTTGCCATACAAAAACACCCCGAAAGTTAGTTTTTAACTCTAACTTTCGGGGTGCACCACCGAAGCGGGGTTTTTTAATTTCTTCAGTACTCTTCGCTCGGTAAGATTCGTTTCGTAATGCAATAAAATTGAAGAATTTCCATTATAAGGTCACAAGACTAAGCGACTCATTTCTGATTCGCTCCTCTTGTGAAATCCTGCAATTGAAGGAAGTGCGGCAGTCACCGTCGAAAAGAAATAAGGGTATAAATGGTCAGGGGGGAAGCGAATGTATTGGCACAGGCTGCTTGTTTTAAGTCTAGTGATCGTCGTGACGGCTTCTTGTTCATCACAGGCATCGGTTCAACATGAAACAACCGATACAATTCATCTCGTTCCGGAAGGTTTTGAAGGGAAATTGATCGTTATTTATAACGTAGAAGGCGCACCTAAGTTAAAAAAAGAAAAAGGTTTTACGGTGGTCCCTTATGATCAGGATGGCACGTATTTAACATCAACGGAAGATATGGAATATGGGGGAGTAACAGATGAGTTTTATTACGTTGATCAAAAAGATAAGCGTACCCCCATCGAGACAAATTGCACGTATCTTTTCCCGAATAGCGGCATTACTATAGCGGATCGGCGCTTGCTTTATAATGCTTTTTACTTAACACAGTCACACTGCAGTGACGACTTTCACGGAAAGGGTCCGGAAAATGCGAGCAACCGAAATATTACAGGCAGTGTAGAAGAGAAGCTTAAGGAAGAAGGGTTATTGGAGTAACCACATAACGATAAGAAAACGACGGCGAGTTCGGTGGGGTCACCACCTTCGCCGTCATTTTAGTTTGCTCTTTCCCATATTCTCTCGACGTTCATCAAGGTTTCTTCTTCAAACGTCAGGCAATACACATCAGGCATATCAAGGTTACGCCAGAAGGTGACATCGTACTTCTGATCGAAATGACTCATGATTAATGCAAGCATATTTCCATGAGTTCCAATGACAATGCTTTTTCCTTCATATGTTTTTAGCACGTCCTTCAGTGCATCAATGCCGCGATTACGGGCTTTTTCGTTTGATTCACCACCTGGATGTGCATAGGATTCATTAAGCCAAACGGTTTCTATTGCTTCCTGGAAATTTTCAACCGACTTTCCGGCGAGCGTTCTTTCTTTAAATGCTTCGATCAGTTGAATGTCCTTATTGTGCTGTAGAGCGATGCCTTCAACTGTTTGAATTGCTCGCTTATATGGACTAGAAAGGATCACATCGACGTGGTTTTCAGCCATCTGGTGCGTGAGCAATTTCTGATGGTGGTGGCCATTGGACGATAATCCACGACCGTACTCATCTGGTGAATAGGTCGAGTGCGCATGGCGGACAAGATAGATTTCTGTTTGCTTCATTAATTCACCTCTTTAAAGCAGCGGGGGTCAGGTACGTACCTGACCCCCATACCGCCACTATTTTCTCTCAAGCATCACACGGGTAAGCTGAGTCCGGTTTTTTACACCGGTTTTTTCATAAATACGGCTAAGGTGTTTTTTAATTGTAACTTCGCTTAAAGAAAGAGTCTGTGCAAGTTTGGCATTAGAATATCCTTGTATCACAAGTGAAACTACTTCTTGCTCACGAGCAGTGAATTGAAAGCGGTGTTGCGGCGTCTCAGATAGATTAACTCCAAGGGCATTTGCGAACGTTTCAAGATAGTGAGAGAGCCGAGCATTTCGTAAATCAAGCTCATATGTTTTAGAAGGTCGATCAGGCCCATAATCAAAATGCATCGCTTCTGGAATTTCATTAAATCGAAACTGTTCTAATAAATCTTGATAAAAAGGAAGGGGCGTTGAAGCAACGAGGATCCCTTCGGTTAACACAAGCGGAAGAAGGTGGTAAAGAAGTGCTTTTCGATCTTCCATCTGTTTTGGGTTTTTCACGCCTAGGTATCGAATGACCCAGCCTGATGGTGTATCTTGTGAAAGAATACGCTTTTCTTCAGCGGGAGAGATTCTCTTAAAATAACTTCTTGTCACAGGACTGCTCTGCAATTTTCTAAGCGTGTTTGACTGAATGGGCAGCAAGAAAGCAATTCCCTTGACGATTCCATCTCTTTGTCGAAGCAACTTCACGTGGTGAATACCTACGGACTCGATCATTTCTTTTGTCATAAAAGCCGATTCCTGGTTGTTATTTTTAGAAATGAAGTACTTGAACGTTTGCTCACTTTGATCATTCACAAACGAAGCATTCAAGTCTTTTTTGACAAGGGCATTCTCTTCTAAATAAGGAAGGATCTCCCTCCAGTCATCTTGATTCGCTGAAGTCATCGTGTACGTTGATAACGTTTCATGATCAAATAACGAGGCTCGCATCATAGGTTCACCTAGCAAATAAAAAAACTCACTAATTTCCGTAGAATCTACTATTCGATTATGATCGAAAAAGGAACGACAATAGAGCAAAGCACGCTTCCAGAGCTGATGATAATAAGAGGGCTTCCTTCTTCTAAGGTCATCTCGCATTGCGCGTTGGAAAAGTGTATTTAACTGCCAGCCGGCTTCCGTTTCTTCAAAAAAGGAGAGAGAGATGAGCGCTTCAAAATCTTTTCGTGATATCGATTGATCAAGCATTACCTCAAGTTTTTCCTGCTGAATGTAGCGGCCGATTGATGCCACCTCTATGTAAGGAAGGAGCTGATCATCTTCAAGTTCACTGAGCCATTCCTTTACAACAGTACGATAAATTTTTTGTTCATCTCTTTCATTCCACTCTTGTGTTTCATTTAATTTCTGCACGCAGAGCGATAAGGCATAAGGATTACCGCTTGAAAATTGCCAGGCTAGCTGTATGAGCTCCGGATCCAATGTTTGGAACACGGAATCGAATTGCCCCATACTAAATCCTTTTAACTCGATCGATGTGATAAAGGGATACCAGATTGACGCTCTCCAGGACGCATTAAGCTGCTTACGACCGCAGAAAATGAGAATGCTGGAAGAGGGTAGCGTAGGAAGAAAGGACTGTCTAAACCATTCATCTAACTTTTCAAATCGTTCGTAGGAATCAATCGCAATGACAAAGCGAATTCCTTGTTTCTCTAGATGTTGGATGTGCATATGAATGGCTTCAAGTGGTGAAATGTATACGTTAGAGGCGCCCATCTGGTCAAGCAATAATTGAAGAAAAGCAGATGGCTCGGCTTTTGAATATTGCGCATTAACAAGATAAAAAACGACGCCTCGATCCGTGGCTTCTTGTTGATAGTGAGTCATTAATTCGCTTTTCCCGGTACCTGGTTGGCCATAGACTGAAAGAATACCACTTCCACTATGGTCTAGTAAGCGAGAGAAGCTAGCTAATTCTTTTTCTCTCGTAATATTAAATGGAAAAGCCTTCATCTGACTTTGATCATGATTGGGGTTATCTGGAAGGACCATCCGTATCACACTCCGCTATAAAAGATTACTCGAATTTTGTCTAAGTAGTATACTTTCGTATACTACCCCCAAATTCCTGCTTTTGATAAAATTAATTTATACAATATTCTGAATTTAAAAGATAAGGGAGGAATCGCTGTGGAGGCAGGGAATAATCCAGAAAAAATGACGCCAACCCCACGAAAAACTTCAAGCGGATTGGAGGAAAACGTCGCAGGACTGTTGACCTATGTGTTAGGGTTTGTCACTGGAATTATTTTTTTGTTAATCGAAAAAGAAAACAAGTTCGTTCGATTTCACGCCATGCAATCAATAGTTGTGTTCGGAGCTTTCTTCGTTATAAGTCTTGTGTTAAATGTTGTTCCGGTTATTGGCACAATCGTTTCTGTTGTGATTTTACCTCCTCTTAGCTTAATTGTTTGGATTGTTTTAATGGTAAAAGCCTATCAGAGGAAACAATATAAGCTTCCAATCGCTGGCGACTTCTCGGAAAATCAGTTAGCGAAAATGAAATAATAAAAGCCGCGATTCTCTTTTGGAGAAAATCGCGGCTTTTAATTGAATCAGAGCCTAAAGGGCTCAAGAAGACTTCTTTATTTTTTGGTCGTTAATTCTTGATCAACCACTTGTTTCAGGTAGTTCATCACATCTTTTTGTAAATCTGGACGAGTTAAAGCAAAGTCGACGGTTGCTTTAATAAAGCCGAATTTATCTCCAACATCATAGCGGTGACCTTCGAATTCATGAGCAAAAACGGCTTGCTGTTCATTCAATACTTTAATCGCATCTGTCAGCTGAATTTCTCCACCAGCGCCTTTAGGTAGGTTTTCAAGAATGGAGAATATTTCAGGAGTTAGAATGTAACGTCCTAAAATCGCATAGTTAGACGGTGCTTCTTCAAGGGAAGGTTTCTCAACAAGAGATTTAATGGGAATAATACCATTGTCGATTTGTTCTCCTTTTGGAGCGATAATCCCGTATTTTGAAACGGCTTCGTCAGCTACCTGTTGAACACCAACAATAGAAGTACGGTAACGATTGTAGCTATCCATGAGCTGGCCGATACACGGCTGTTCTGATTTGACAATGTCGTCTCCAAGGAGAACTGCGAAAGGCTCATTACCAATAAAACGACTTGCGCAGTTAATCGCATGTCCAAGGCCTTTTGGTTCTTTTTGACGGATATAGTGAATGTTAGCTAAATTAGATATTTGCTGAACTTCTTTTAACATCGCTTCTTTTTGCTTCTTAATAAGTGTTTCTTCAAGCTCATAGGATTTGTCAAAATGGTCTTCAATTGCGCGCTTTCCGCGACCACTAACGATGATAATATCTTCAATTCCAGCGGCAACAGCCTCTTCTACAATATATTGAATCGTTGGCTTGTCCACGATTGGTAGCATTTCTTTTGGCTGTGCCTTAGTTGCCGGTAAGAACCTTGTTCCAAGACCAGCGGCAGGTATAATAGCCTTCCTTACTCTCATGTTGAATCCTCCCAGTAACTAATTGATTTCAAAATCCATATAAGTGCTTACTAATATTAACATATTTCCCGACTTTTTTCCTGCTTTTTCACAACGTAGCAAAATGCACGTAGTACGACGTGCTTAGAGGCTTCAGATACGTTTTGATTATCGTGAATGCCTCTATTACAGAATTTTCGACAACAATAGTCGGTATCCTTCTCAATCCTGAAATGTTAAGATGAAACACACTAAATCCCGTTTTACGCGAAAACCTTGCTAGTACGCCTATGTATAGTTTTATTTCATACAAGAAGGGTAATGGAGGATAACTGCGTGTTCGTAAATTATTTAATGAGGTTGATTAAAGAAGTAAGCTCAATTGTTTTGATGAGTAGTCTGTCTAAACGATTGAACTTATTATTCTAAATGACCCTATTCCCATTTTGGTTTAAAAGTATGCGTTGGCTTTATGTTTGTCTATAGGCAAGATCGTATTCACTAAACAGGCATTTATTACAAGCGAATTAAGGGCCACAATTTACCGGGATGTGACGAAGGGTGTCATATGTTGCGATGAAGTTATAGCGACAGGATCGTTTTAACGTAATGAACCTAGTTTTCTCATTAAATCCACGATCAGTCTTAGCTTTTTTTGACGTGAGAACGTGAAGAATCTAGCAGAGATTGTTCACACAATTGAAAGAAAATAAACTGCTTTTCCCTTATTTTTACAATGATTATTCAATCGAATTCATGTATACTTAAGTATTAGATTGAAAAGATTTATTGAAAAAATAGTCTCATAGAGAGAAAAAAGAGATAAGGCGAAGTTGTGAAGGGATGAAAAGAAATGAAAGAATTGTTCTTTTCCGTGCTTCTCGTCGTGAAGAATGAAGAGAGGTATATACGAAAGTTGCTGGAAGGTGTCTTGCAACAGGAGTTTCCTCAGCATTCATATGAAATTCTAGTAGTTGATGGAATGTCGTCCGATCGAACGAAAGATATTATAGAAGATGTTAGTCTTAAGAATCCGGGAAGAATTCGACTATTTGAAAATCCGAAAGAAACCTTACCTACAGGATGGAATCTTGCTATCCAGAATGCAAAAGGAAAGTACATTTTAAGGGTAGACGGGCATACGATGATTCCTAAAGATTTCCTTAAAGGTTACTATGACTTAATTCAACGCAAGCCAAATATGGACTGCGTAGGAGGCGTTATTCGAACGGAAGGAAAAGGATTTTGGGGAACAATTAATGCGTATGTTTACTCACATCCAATGGGAGTCGGGAACTCAATGTTCCGCATTACAAAAAGCTCCAGCAAATGGGAAGGACTTGTAGACACAGTTCCGTATGGTGCTTACAAGCGTGAAGTATTCCAAAAAGCCGGATTGTTCAACGAAAACTTAAGAAGAAGTGAAGATATAGAATTTCATGCGAGGGTTAGAAATCGAGGCGGAAAGTTTTATTTGTCTAGTGATATTGCTTCCACTTATTTTGCTAGAGATAGTGTGAAGACATTTGTTCAAAAGTCTTACGCAGATGGAAAATGGGGTATTATTGCTTCTAGAAGTACAAAAGGTGTAATGAGATTTCGACAGCTTGCTCCCTTGATGGCATTTCTTACTGGGACAGGTCTTGGAATTGGAGCACTCTTTAATGATGCTTTTTTAATCGGGTTACTCTCATTAGTTGCAATTTATCTGATGATGATCGGTGTTTCTTCACTAGGCGTTATTAAACAACATGGTTTCCGCGCATACTTTCCTACGGTGATGCAGTTCTTTCTGCTCCACTTTTCGAGGGGCCTCGGACTAGTAGGCGGATACTTTAGCAAACAATACTGGAAGGTGAAGACCGGTCATGAAAAATGGGCAAGAATTACTACCGACCACATTTCTTGATAATGAGACGATTCTTTCTTATCGAAAGCAGTCTCAAACTTTAAGTTATAAAGAAGATTTATGGTCATGGTATGTACTGCGGCGAATTTCGATTTATATTACCATTTTGTTTATTAAAATGCGGATAAAACCAAATACGGTAAGCTGGATGAGTGCATTCTTTATGATTATCTCAGGCTTATCGCTAATGCTTGCTACACCTTTATCGATTGTTTTTGCCGCGCTGTTTTATAATATTGGCTATCTCTTTGATTGTGTTGATGGTGAAGTTGCTAGAATTACGAAACAAACGTCATCAAAAGGGTATTATATTGACATTATTATACAAGCTGCAGCATTGCCGGTCTTTTTATCGATGATTTTAACTGTCTTAAGACAAGCTGGGATGCTTGATGTAAATCTACTCGAAATGACAATGATCTATGTGACGATTGTAGCGATTATCATGGCATTACTCGTTCCAATTGCCTACCAGCTAACGAAGTTAACGATGTCGCAATCGACCACTCAGGATCCTGTAAATTCGATTCGAGATGGTTCACTATTTTTTGATATTGTAGCTGTTCTGCTTGGCCTACCTGGCTTTTATGTTACAGCTGTGTTCATTGTTTTTATTGAACAGGTAACAGGCGCAGAGTTTCTACTTTACTATATATCCTTTTTCCTCGCCATGCTTGTGATAAAGACAGGCCTGCGTGTCATTATTACATCACGCTCATTTGATAAAGGATAGACTTGGGTACAAATCTATTATAAAACAAATTAAGCACGCGTGATGTTAAGTATTATTAAAAATTGTAAATTGTATGTTAATTCGTGTCTCGTTAAAAAAACTATTAAACACTAATAACTGGAGGGGTCGAAATGACGAAGGTTTTGACTTACGGTACGTTTGATTTATTGCATTGGGGACATATTAATTTATTAAAGAGAGCAAAGGATCTTGGCGACTATCTGATTGTAGCCATTTCAACTGATGAATTTAACGAACTCAAAAATAAAAAAGCGTATCATAGCTACGAAAATCGCAAAGTGATTTTAGAAGCGATTCGCTACGTAGATGAAGTGATTCCTGAAGAACATTGGGAACAAAAAGTAGACGATGTTAAAAATAACGATGTTGATATTTTCGTAATGGGCGATGATTGGGAAGGGAAATTTGACTTCTTGAAAGATCATTGTGAAGTTGTTTATCTTCCTCGTACGGCAGGGATTTCAACAACAAAAATTAAGAAAGAGCTGCTTGTATCTAACGGCTAAGCAGTAAGAGAATTCGAGAATAAATAGTTGGGGTGCTAGGGATTGTGATGGGACAAATTAGTGTAATAGTAACCGTTTATAATAAAGAAGATTATATTCAAAAATGCCTTGATTCTTTGCTTCAGCAATCGTATCAGAAGTTTGAAATCATCCTGATCAATGACGCTTCAACTGATCGTAGTAAAGAAATCATCGAGCGTTATCATGACCCAAGATTAAGCTGCTATCATTTAGACATAAATGTTGGTGTCTCAAAAGCACGCAATATGGGAATTGACCATGCTTCAAATGAGTTCATTTATTTTATGGACGGTGACGATTACCTGGCCCCATATACACTGGAGCTTCTTCTAAGCAATATTGGAGAAGACCATCTTATTGGCGCGTCTATTTTTAAAGCTGGTAAAATTGGGATCCCAACAGAAATCGGAGAAGATTCTTACCATTTAAGAAGATTAAGAGGCGGTAGGAAGATTAAAGCACTTCGCCGCAGAAGTGCCACAAACTTGTTGATTCGAAAAGACTTTGTTGAATATCACCAGCTTCGTTTCGATGAAGAAGCGACGTTTTACACGGATTTATCATTTTCCATACCTGCGATTGTGAATTCTGAAGAGATTCCGATGATTTCAGGAGTTCCCACATATTTAAAAGGGGAATGTTACGATCCAATTGATCATCCAACTCTAATGTTGCATTCGGTCGAAGAAAAGCTGCCTGACTTATTTTATATTTATCATAAGATGAAACTCTCTTATGGCGAAACGAAAAGCATTAGCCGCTACTTGGACTTGCTTTTGTTGAACTATTACTCAAGAAGTATTACAAATAAAGCAACGAAAGAACCATCTGTTTTATTTGATCATTTTACTGCTTTAAAAAACTGTCTTGCCCTCGTGGCCCCAGGAAGAATAAAGCGCAGGAATTTAGTTGAGCGAAGAGAACATCGCCTCATCCAGAAAGGTAAGAAGGAAGCTGTTCTGAAGTCAATGAAGTTTCGCGTTCGTTTAAGACAGTGGCGAAGAGCGTTAAGGAAAAAGCACTTACTCATGCGTCAGCTCTACCGAACTGTCCTTGTGAAAATGCCAATGAAAGAGCGAAAAGTGTTGCTTGAAAGCTTTGGCGGCAAAGGCTACTCTGATAGTCCTCGCTACATTTATGAAGAGCTGTTGAAAAGCAACCAGAAATACGACTATCTATGGGTTTATGATAAGCAGAAAAAGGACATCCCTGGAAATCCGAAGCAGGTGCGTCGTTTAAGTCCAGCGTATTATTATCATCTGGCAACGGCGAAATACTGGGTTTCGAACGCCAGAATGCCGAATTTTGCTATTAAACGCCCTGAAACGGTGTACTTGCAAACGTGGCACGGTACGCCACTTAAGAAGCTTGCGGCTGATATGAAAGAAGTCCGTATGCCGGGTACAACAACAGAAAAGTATAAGCGGAATTTTTATAACGAAGCCCAAAAGTGGGATTACCTTGTTTCGCCGAATGATTATTCTTCGCAGATCTTTAGAAGAGCGTTCAAGTTTGGAAAAGAAATGCTTGATGTTGGTTATCCGAGAAATGATATTCTTTACCTTCCAGAAGAAGAAAAGAAAAACCGACAGCAGGAAATCAAAACAAAGCTTGGTATTCCGGCAGATAAGAAGGTTATTCTTTATGCGCCAACGTGGCGTGATGATGAGTTTCACGGGAAAGGTCAGTATAAATTTGATTTAAAGCTGAATCTAAAAGAAATGCAGGAGCGCTTAGGAGATCAGTATGTGATTGCTCTCCGAATGCACTATTTAGTTGCTGAGCACATCGATACAACGGGTATGAGTGATTTTGTTTACAACCTTTCTGACTATGGCGATATTGCGGAGCTTTATTTGCTATCAGATGTGTTGATTACCGATTATTCTTCCGTATTCTTTGATTACGCAAACCTGCGCCGTCCTATTCTTTTCTTCACTTATGACATCGAAAAATATCGCGATTCACTTCGCGGATTTTATATGGATTTTGAAAATGAAGCACCTGGCCCATTGTTGAAAACATCAGAGGGCGTTATTGATGCGATTGGAAATCTTGAAAGAATTGAGATCGAGTACGAAAGTAAATTTAATGCATTTTACGATAAATATTGCCATCTTGATGATGGGAATGCAGCTAAGAAAGTGATTAACAGGGTGTTTGAACCCGAAAAAGCTGAAGTGTAGATGCACATTTAAGAAACAGGGTACTGCCGCTGATAAAGGCGAAATGGCACTATCCTGTTTTTTAAAGCGAGAGGGCATTTCAAATGAATATACTATTTGTCGGGAGTAAGGTGTCGATTTCATGAAAAAGCTATTGAAGATGATGAAAATATATCCATTGATGAAGGCATTTAGTCGACTTCTTTTCGTGGCATTAGGTCGGTTTCCTGCAAATAAGCGACTCGTGATATTCGAAAGCTTTTCTGGAAAACAGTATAGCTGTAATCCAAGAGCGATCTACGAATATCTTATCGAGCACAATTATAACCTTGAAATGATTTGGAGCGTTGAAGAGTCACATGCTGATTTATTCCGCAAAAAGGGTATACCTACTGTAAGGCGTTTTTCACTAAAGTGGTTTTACCTGATGGCTCGTGCTCGTTATTGGGTAACGAATAGTCGAATGTCCCTTTGGATTCCAAAGCCATCGCACACCGTTTACGTGCAAACATGGCACGGCACGCCCCTTAAGAAGCTTGCGGGAGATATGGACGAGGTACACATGCCCGGAACAAATACGCTTTCTTATAAAGATAATTTTTATAAGGAAGCGGCGAAGTGGGATTATCTTATTTCACCTAACCGCTACTCAACAGAAATTTTTGAGCGAGCGTTTGGCTTTAAGAAAAACATGATTGAATCGGGTTATCCCCGTAATGATCGCCTGCATCTTGAAAATGATGAAAACGGAATTGCCGCATTAAAAGCGGAGTACAGCATTCCAACGCATAAAAAAGTGGTTCTTTATGCACCGACTTGGCGAGATAATGAATTCTATCAGCCGGGCAAATACAAACATGAGCTAAAATTGGATTTAGATATGTTAAGACGCGAAATCGGCGATGATTATGTTATTGTATTAAGGATGCACTACTTGATTGCAGAGCAATTTGACCTTTCTCCATATGAGGGTTTTGTCTATGATTTATCTGTAGGTGTCGACGTAAACGACCTTTACTTAATGTCAGACGTCTTAATCACGGATTATTCTTCAGTCTTTTTCGATTATGCAAATTTAAGAAGACCGATCATTTTCTTTACCTACGATCTCGCTTCATATCGAGACAAATTGCGTGGCTTCTACTTTGATTTAGAAGTTGAAGCACCGGGTCCTGTAGTGACAACAACGGCAGAAGTGTTAAAGGCCATTCAAACGTTTGAGAATGAAGGTTTTGGCGCATTCGAGGAGAAGTATAACGATTTCTATAATACGTATTGTTACCTCGAAGGAGGATCTGCTACCAAAAAGGTTGTTGACCAAATTTTTGTTAGTGAGGCAAAATAAGCATGAATTCGATGATTGCAGTTTTAAAAGAACAAGTAAGTAACTTTTACTTAATAAATCGACTTTCGGTTTATCAAGTGAAAAGTACAAATAGCAACAACTATCTTGGTATGGTCTGGGAAATTCTCAATCCTCTGTTTCAAATGAGTATTTACTGGTTTGTATTTGGATTTGGGATCCGTAATGGTAATCCTGTCGACGGTGTCCCCTTTGTGCTATGGATGTCTGCTGGTCTTGTAGTTTGGTTCTTCTTTAATCCAGCTGTTATTCAAGGGTCAAAATCGATTTATACCAGGATTTCGATGGTATCGAAAATGAACTTCCCTATGAGTACAATTCCAAGTTTTGTGATCATGTCGGTCTTTTACCAGCACTTGATTCTTCTCGGTATTTATTTTGCAGCCGTGTTACTAACCGGTCAGGGTTTATCGTGGCACTTAATTCAATTGCCTTATTACATGTTTTCATTAATTATTTTAATCTTTGCGATCTCTCTTATTACGTCAACATTATCGACAATTGTGAGAGATGTACACAAAATGCTTCAGTCATTTATACGAATGTTCCTTTATTTAACACCGATTCTTTGGACAATTGATGATTTACCTGGATTTATCCAGGTTGGGATGAAACTTAATCCGCTATACTATATAGTGGAAGGCTACAGAGATGCACTTCTCGGCATGGGCTGGGTTCATCAGACGCTTCAATACACACTTTATTATTGGGTGGTTGTTGTGCTGTTATTGATGATTGGTTCCTACCTGCATATGAAGTTCAAGAGTCATTTCGTAGACTATATTTAATAAGGACTGTCGTTTATGAGCTATTCAGTTAAATTAAATGGGATTACGAAAAAATATAAAATGCACAGGCAGAACTCCGATAAGCTGAAGGACATCCTTCTTCCTGGAGGTTACGGTGAGGATTTTTACGCCATTCGTGACTTAACTTTTGAAGCAGGAGAAGGCGACGTTGTTGGCATTATTGGGGTTAACGGATCAGGGAAATCAACGTTCTCTAATCTTGTTGCCAACATTACTCCACCAACGAGCGGGGAAATTGACGTTAAAGGTGATGTCTCTCTAATCGCCGTTTCTGCTGGATTAAATAAAGAATTAACAGGTCGTGAGAACATTGAGTTAAAGCTTCTTATGATGGGCTATAAAAAAGACGTAATTGAAAAAATGAAGCCTGATATTATTGAGTTTGCCGATATTGGTAAATTTATTGATATGCCTGTTAAAAAATACTCAAGCGGTATGAAATCACGTCTCGGATTTTCGATCTCAATTAGCGTAGATCCGGATGTTCTGATTGTCGATGAAGCACTTTCCGTTGGTGACAAAACATTTGCTGATAAATGTCTTGTGAAGATGGAAGAGTTTAAAGAACGAGGCAAGACGATTTTCTTCGTTAGTCATTCGAATGGCCAGATGAAGAAGTTCTGTAATAAAGCAATCTGGCTTGAACATGGCACGATCCGTGAGTATGGACCGATGAAGGATATCATGCCGAAGTATGAAGCCTTTATTAAAGAATACAAATCGTGGTCAAAGGAAGAAAAACGCCGTTTTAAAGAAGAGGGAATGAAGAAGCAGGAAGGCCTTTTAGCTGCTGATTCAGAACAGAAAGCAGAGAAGGGAAAACGAAAGAAATCCTGGATCCTGTTTTAATCGATTTGCTACCCTATAACAGAATCGCTCTCACTGAGAGCGATTTTTTCATTATACGCCCTGAAATTCTTCGATTGATTGTGATATGATTAGAAGGAATTTTTTGGAGACATTACGAGAAGTGGGGGATTAAGAATGGCTATTTTAGTAACAGGCGGTGCTGGGTACATCGGAAGTCATACATGTGTGCAGTTGCTTGATCACGGTTCTGATATTGTTGTCGTTGATAACTTTTCAAATAGTAAGATGGAGTCGCTTGATCGTGTGAAAGAATTAACAGTGAGAGATTTTCCTATATATGAGGTAGATCTCCTTGATCGTGCTTCGTTAGAAAAGGTATTTGAAGAAAATGAGATTGAAGCGGTTATTCATTTTGCAGGCTTGAAAGCGGTCGGTGAATCAGTTTCCATGCCGCTTCATTATTATCACAATAACTTAACAGGGACGTTCGTTCTGTGTGAAGTGATGGAGAAATACAACGTAAGGAATATTGTCTTCAGCTCTTCGGCAACTGTATATGGGATACCAGACGTGATGCCGATTACAGAAGAAGCGCCGCTAAGTGCGACGAATCCTTATGGCCAAACGAAGCTTATGATTGAACAAATTCTTCGTGATCTTCACGTGGCAGATTCAAACTGGAGCATTGCCCTACTTCGCTATTTCAATCCAATCGGTGCTCACATCAGCGGGCGTATTGGAGAAGATCCGAACGGGATTCCTAACAACTTGATGCCATATATTAGTCAGGTAGCTGTTGGAAAGCTTGAACAGCTTAGCGTGTTTGGGGATGATTATGACACAGCTGATGGTACAGGCGTACGTGATTACATTCATGTTGAAGATCTAGCGAATGGCCATCTAAAAGCCCTTGAGCATATTCTAGGTACGACAGGTGTTGAGGCGTATAACCTTGGGACGGGTAACGGCTATAGCGTGCTTCAAATGGTAAAGGCTTTTGAAGAAGCAACAGGAAAAGAAGTGAAGTATTCGATTGCACCACGCCGTCCTGGTGATATCGGAGAATGCTACGCCGATCCTACAAAGGCTGAAAAAGAGCTAGGCTGGAAAGCAGCGAAAGGCATTGAAGAAATGTGCCGCGACACGTGGCGCTGGCAGTCGGAGAATCCTGATGGGTATCAAGAGGGTCGCATCGAAAGGGGTCAGGTTCGAACCTGACCCCCAACACAAACAACTGTCCCTCTATAAAGGACACTGTAAAGCTCGCTCTTTCATAGAGCGGGCATTTGTGTGTGGATGAAGCATTCTTGTTATAATACCTATAGTGGTATTTAAATATGTGCAGAAATTCTAAGGAGGTTTTCACCATGGCAGGGAAACGATTTAAACCGGGAAAGGCGGATCGACTTCTTGATCCGAAGCGAAAGGAAATAATCTCACCTGAACAAGTTATAGCTTATCTTGAAGTAACGACGACCGATCATGTAGCTGATTTTGGTGCTGGGAATGGATATTTCACCTTACCTCTAGCGGTAGTGGCTGAAAAGGTCTATGCGGTTGATATTGAGAAGCAGATGTTAGATCTTCTTAAAAAACGTGCGATAGAAGTGGAGAATATCGATTACATTGTTAGTAGTCTTGAACAAATTAACCTGGCCGATCAAGTAGCGGATAAAGCTGTTGCTGCTTTTGTCATTCATGAAGTACCTGACCTTAAGAAAGCTTTTCAAGAATTTAAGCGAATTGTTAAGCCGGGGAAGAAAATACTTGTGCTCGAATGGGAAGCCATTGAAATGGAAATGGGCCCTCCCCTTCATGAGCGGATTTCTTCACAGAAAATGAAGGAGATATTTGAAGAGAATGGTCTTGAGGCAGAGGTACATCATTTTCATGAGGCAGTTTATGGGGTAACAACGGTAGTGTAGCGGTTTTTTAGAAGGGGTCAGGTTCGAACCTGACCCCTTCTAAAGACAATCGTTCTCGTAGTGCGAACAAAAAAGCCATCTCTCATTAAATTAGAGAGATGGCTTTTCTGATAATATTTCTACATCAACGGTTACTTTGTTTCTTCTTTCATTGGTGTCGAAAAGCGAAATGATTCACCCTGGAGCATGGCGTCATTGTAAAGAAATAAAACAACATCAAAATCTTTATCCGCAATATATTCGGTTAGAATCTGATCATCATTGTAACGGATATCATAAACAGTCGTATTAGAAAAATGTTGAGCGATGTGAAACGCAATTGGGTTAGCGTAAGAGTCTTTTAAAATCAATAGTCGACTGTCATCTTTCACTGCAGGATTTTCAATGTTAATTTCAGCTGTGTTGTTCATGTAAAGTCCACCAAAATCAACTGGGTTGTTGTCTCTAAAGATGTCTGTGCCATAGACCTGTTTAAATGAGCGGTCTTTACCATTCCAAGTAATTTGATAGCGATCAAATAGATCGTCTTTTGGAAGCATGTGACAGATTTTTTCTCCGGTTGTATCTACGGTTAAATAAAGCTGATTGTTATAGCTTCCTATAAATTGTTTATCGTTTTGACAAGTTAATTCATAGTCACTCTCATCTTCATTTATTGGTGTGTAGTAAGCGGAATTGTTAGAGAGAAGTGAGGCCACTTTTTGATATCCTTCAAAAGCACCATACATGTTCCAATGATGATCCGTTTTAAAGTACCGCTCCTTTAACTCTTCATCCGTATATTCTTCTTTAAATTCTTTCCCTACGTCTACCGTTGGTATGTTTTCGTGATCAAAATTAGAAAAGAAATAGTCTTTCTTTTCTATCCCTTTTCCTTCTTCGATATAAGAGGGTAAAATATCAATCGTATTTACTTTATGAGGGAGTGAAGCAAAATAAACTTCCTTTCCTTCACTTTTCATCGTTGACGCAAATTCGTTCAAGTTCTTTACCGCATCATCAATATGACTAGAAGGCTTGCTGTAGCTTGGTTTAGGAATAATCCAGTTAGCGTCAGATACATAGTAATCAAAAATATACGTTTTATTCGTCATTTGCTGATATTGAAGATAGGATTTCAACCAGATGTTTCGACCTGGAAACTGATCGAGAAAATAGGATTCGAAATCGTCCATGTATTCTCCGCTCGAAACATTTTCAATCGAAAGGTCTGGATTTTGAGCAAGTTCTCTTTTTTCTACATCAGATACTTCAATATCGGCTGAAGCTGTAAGATAGAAGAAAACAATAAAGATAAACGCGAAAAATAATATAATGAGTATCCATTTTCGTGCTTTTTCAATATGCCGAATCATAGCAAAGCTCCTTTATTAGCGTTAAAATCTGAAATAAATAAATGGGTTATAGCTGGAGTTTACAAGTCGAACCATAGCGAAAATCATTAGTGTCATATAGATCGCTGGTTCTGAGAAAAGCGTGACGAACTGCAGACCCTTTATTCTCATCGCAACACGATTGTAAATTCGACCTATGTTAGCGATGAAGGGTGTGCTAAATAGAGCGCCAGCTAAGAATAACACCCAGTTATCATTCAATTGCAAAAGGAACATGGAGTCTATAAATGCAGCTTGATTTAAGCGGAACATCGTTTGCAAATAGTCAAATGAATAGGTAAAGTTATCGGCACGGAAAAAGACCCAGCCGATCATAACAAGAAGTAGGACATAGATATGTTGAAGAGGTGACCATTGTCGACTTAACCACTTGCCAAACCCGAGACTTTCAATAACAATAATCGCCCCGTAGTAAAATCCCCATGCCATAAATGTCCAGCTTGCTCCGTGCCAGAACCCAGTAATTGTCCAAACAATCAAGAGATTACGCACCTGAATCATCTTTCCATGGCGATTACCTCCAAGCGGGATATAGACATAGTCTTTGAACCAGGTTCCAAGAGAAATATGCCACCTTCTCCAGAACTCTGAAATGCTTTTTGATATGTATGGGTATCTAAAGTTCTCCAGAAAATCAAAGCCAAACATTTTCCCAAGACCAATTGCCATGTCACTGTAACCAGAGAAATCGAAATAAATTTGCAGTGTATAGGCAATTACACCAATCCACGCCATCATCACACTCATTTCTCCGGCGGGGGTGCTGAACGCCTGGTCTGCTACTAGGGCAAAACTATTAGCCAGCAGCACTTTTTTTGAAAGTCCAATAATAAAGCGCTTAATTCCTTCATGGACTTTATCAGCCGTAATGGTGCGAGAGTGAATTTGTTGATCAACCGTGTTATACCGAACAATTGGTCCCGCAACAAGCTGAGGAAAAAGAGCTATATACAAAGCCAGTGAAAAAACATTTTTCTGTACGGGTGCGTCTTTTCGATAAATATCGATGACATAGCTCATCGCTTGGAATGTAAAAAACGAAATTCCAATGGGAAGAGGGAGCTCTCCGAGTTCAAAACTTGTGCCTAACAAAGTGTTAACGTTTGTTAAAAAGAAACCACCGTATTTGAAGTACCCAAGAATCGCAATGTTCCCGATGATTGATAAAGTTAGTAGAATTTTTTTCAGTCGCACCTGATTTTGAAAATAATCGATTCCTCTACCAAACCCATAGTTCATTAGGATTGAGAAGAGCATCAGGAAGACGTACTGTGGTTCTCCCCACGCATAGAAGATTAGGCTAGCAATAAGTAATACGATGTTTCGAAAGCTTCTTCGAGCGAAAAAATAAGAAAATAGGACAATTGGCAGAAAAGCAAATAAGAAAACGAGATTACTAAAAACCATATAGTTCCTCCAACTATTAAATAGAATCCATCTATAACTATAGCATTTATGTCATTTTATTTGGTTTGTTTTCAATATTTTACAAAATCTTTAAATATGTTGAGGTGATTTGGTGATATACTAATCGTTTTACCGCGCTTTCATCTATTGATGTAGCTTATAAAAAGCAAGTGAGAATATAAGCAAGCAACAAGAGAAGTTTATAGTAACTATAAAAGTAAACTTATCAGTAAATATTTACTTGACTATTAGGCCTTTGTACCTTAATCTAAAAATATGAATGCGCTTTCATTTTCTTTTTCGGTATTGTTTAGTAAACAAACAGGAGGGGTTAAGGTGAGAAAGGTAATGGGTCGAGTAAGTATTTTACTCATTCTAATGTTGGTTCTCGGTGCTTGTTCTAGTAACAATAGCTCGAGTGAAGGGTCAGGCGATGGAGAGAGCGGCGGAAAGAAAGTTACGGCATGGGCATGGAACATTAATGTTCCGGTTCTAGAAGAAGCGGCTGAGAAGTTTAAAGAAGAAAACCCTGATTTTGAACTAGAAGTTGTGGAACTTGGTCGTGAAGACGTTTACTCGAAATTAACGACTGGGTTGCAAGCTGGAGGGAAAGGATTGCCGGATATTGTTCTTGTAGAGGATGATCGGATCCAGGGTTATATGGAAACTTTCCCTGATGCATTTGTAAATGTATCGGATAAGGGATTTGATGATAGCAAAGAGAGTTTTCCTACTTATAAAACAGACCTTCTGTCTAAAGACGGAGCAATGTATGGTTTCCCGTTTGACGGTGGGCCAACAGGCGTTTTTTACCGCACTGATTATTTTGAAGAAGCTGGTGTAAATCCTGACGATATTAAGACATGGGATGACTTTATTGATGCTGGTAAAAAAATCAAAGAAGCGACTGGAAAAGCGATGCTTGGACTTGATTTGAATGGTGATGATGGTCTTTATCGGATGATGATGACGCAGCAAGGAACGTTCTATTTTGATGATGAGAAGAACGTGAATTTCGCTTCTGAAGAATCAAAGATGGCAGCAGAGAAAGTGAAAATGATGAAAGAAGAAGGCCTAGTGAAAGATACAGTGGGCTGGGATGCCTGGATTAGTGCAATGGCTCAAGGCGATGTGGCAACAGCTCCATCTGGCGCATGGTTAAGTGGGTCAATTACACAACAGGCGAAAGACACAGAAGGTAACTGGGGTGTGTTTAAGCTTCCTGCATTTGAAGAAGACGGAAATCGCGCAGCAAACCTTGGTGGTAGTAACTATGTGATTACAAGTGCGAGTAAAAACCAGGACATGGCGTATGATTTCATGGAATTCTTTACGACTAGTGAAGACGTTCAGTTAACGGCGATGGATAACGGTTTGTTCCCAACGCTGAACACGATTTATGAAAGTGAAGCTTTCACGAAAGATGTGGAATTCTTTAGTAATCAGCCGATCTGGGAGCTATTTGCGAGTGAAATGAATGACATTCCTTCTGTTAACTACACAGGGAATTATGCGCTTGCGAGCGATGAGTCCATTAAAGCGCAATCTGAAGTGATGAACGATAAGAAATCGATTGAAGAGGCGTATAAAGCAGCGGCAGATCGATTGAAGAATCGCATTCAATAATGGTGCGGGGGTCAGGTTCGAGCCAGACCCCTCATAAAGACAAAAGCAAGAAAGTGTCCGTCACAGATGGACACTTTCTTCTTTGTATAAACCTCCATTAATTGGCAGGTAAATAATATAGTAAACTTTTAGTAAACATTTACTTGACTCTGTTTACCTCATCGACTATTCTAATAAGTGTAGACGCTTTCATTACGAATTTTGAAAGTTTTCAGTAATTAATTGGAGGGGTAGTCGATGAAGAAGGTAACGGGACTAGTTAGTATAAGTATGATGCTTGTGTTAAGTCTGTTTCTTGCGGCGTGTGGGAATGGTGGAAGCGAGGACGAAGGTTCAGGTGACAGCAATAAAGTAACAGCTTGGGCTTGGAATATTAACGTACCGGTGCTTGAAAAAGCGGCCGAAAAATTTAAAGAAGAAAATCCAGACTTTGAACTTGAAGTTGTTGAAATGGGTACTGATGATGTTTACTCGAAACTAACAACCGGTCTTCAAGCAGGAGGTAAAGGTTTACCAGATATCGTTCTTGTGGAAGATGATCGCGTTCAAGGTTATATGAGTGCTTTTCCGGATGCTTTTGTAAACGTTTCCGATAAAGGCTTTGATGAAATGAAAGATAGCTTCCCGTCTTATAAAACTGAGCTTGTTTCAAAAGATGGCGCAATGTATGGCTTCCCGTTTGACGGTGGACCAACTGGCGTATTCTACCGCACCGATATTTTTGAAGAAGCTGGTGTAAACGCGGAAGATATTAAAACGTGGGATGACTACATTGAAGCTGGTAAAACCATTAAAGAAAAAACAGATAAAGCCATGATTGGTTTGGATCTTAATGGCGATGACGGTCTTTATCGCATGATGCTCAATCAGCAGGGTACATTCTACTTTGACGATGAGAAGAACGTTGCTCTTACTTCAGAAGAATCAAAAAAGGCAATGGAAGTCCAAAAGGCGCTTAATGAAGAAGGTCTTGTCAAAGAAACAGTTGGTTGGGATGCATGGATCAGTGCGATGACCAGCGGCGATGTGGCTACTGCTCCATCAGGTGCATGGTTATACGGATCCATTACACAACAGGGCAAAGATACATCAGGTAAATGGGGATTAATTGAACTTCCAGCATTTGAAGAAGGCGGAAATCGTGCATCGAACCTTGGTGGAAGTAACTACATGATTCCTAGTGCAAGTAACAATGCGGATCTTGCTTATGACTTTATGGAATTCTTCTCGACAAATAAAGATGTTCAATTATCCGCAATGGAAGACGGCTTGTTCCCTTCATTGAACACGATTTACGATAACGAAGCTTTCACAAAAGAAGTTGAGTTCTTTAACAATCAGCAAATCTGGAGCCTACTTGCTGACGAAATGGATAGTATTCCTTCTGTTAACTACACAGGAGACTATGCCGTAGCGAAAGATGAAGCTGTGAAAGCACAGTCTGAAATCGCAAATGGCAAAGGGATTGAAGAAGCGTTAAAAGCTTCAGAAGATCGTTTGAAAAACCGTATTCAATAAGCTACAGAAATCATCAGGGGTTGATTCATTTCAACCCCTGTCATGCTAAGGTGGGATATTCATGAATCGAGCGAAACGTTTTCCATATTTATTCGCAGCTCCGGCCATTCTGCTTTTCCTAGCATTTACCGTCTATCCGATTATCGCGTCCTTCGTTCTTAGTTTTCAGGAACGAGTGGGTGGAGAATACGTTTTTGCAGGATTGAAAAACTATACACGTCTCTGGAACGATGATATTTTCTGGACGGCGATGCAGAACACATTCATTATCTTTGTTGTTCAAGTCCCAGTTATGATCATTCTTGCAATGGTACTAGCCAATGTATTGAACAACCAGCTGTTAAAGCTAAAAGGATTTTTCCGCGTTTCCTTCTTTCTACCGGCTGTCACGTCGCTTGTAGCCTACTCGATCTTGTTTTCGATCATGCTTCAAGAAGAGGGAATTATTAACACGGCATTAAGCTACATTGGAATCACTGCGATTCCTTGGTTGTCTGACCCATTTTGGGCGAAAGCTTCGATCATTATCGCCATGACGTGGAGATGGACGGGATATAACATGGTTATTTTCCTAGCAGCTCTTCAAAACATTCCAGAAGATTTATATGAAGCCGCTTCTCTTGATGGCGCGAATAAGTTTAAGCAATTTTTCTATATTACCGTTCCACAACTAAAACCAGTTATTCTTTTTGCAGGTATCCTATCGACAATCGGAACGCTTCAGCTTTTCGACGAACCGTTCAACTTAACAGGTGGTGGACCAGCAGATTCAACGATGACCCTTGGACTTTATATTTATCAAAGTGGATTCGAATACTTTGACTTTGGCTATGCTTCCGCCATTGCATACGCGGTTGTTGTCATGGTAGGTATTCTCTCCATTATCCAATTCAAGATAGCAGGTGATGAATAATGGCTAAGAACCTAGAGGTAATTGAACAGTCGACAAATAAACTCACCCTTGCTGAAAGGCAACAAAAGAAACCGAAGAAAAAGAAGAATAAGCTAAAAGCTGTTTGGATGTACACGCTTCTTAGTATTTTCCTAGTTGTTTCGATCTTCCCATTCTACTGGATGTTTATCGGGGCAACGAATGACTCTAGTAAAATGTTTACGAACCCGCCAACGCTTTTACCTGGCGATCAGTTTATGACGAATTTAACGAACTTAAATGAATCGATTGGTATATTCAGAGTTCTATTTAACTCACTATTTGTCTCAGGACTTTATGTAGTCATTGCCCTTGCTGTCTGTGCGAGCGCAGCCTACGTTCTAGCGAAGTACAATTTCAAAGGGAAAAAATTCATCTTTACCGCATTCTTGCTTTCGATGATGATTCCTTACCAGGCAACATTGATTCCTTTGTTCCAAATGATGTCTGACTTTAATCTATTAAACACGTACTTCGCGGTTATTGCACCGCAACTTTGTTTCCCATTTGCGATTTTCTTGTTAAGACAGAACTTCCTTGCTTTCCCAACGGAATTGATGGAGTCAGCGCGTCTTGACGGTGCGAGTGAAACACGCATCTTTATCTCAATCGTGATTCCGTCGATGCGACCAGCTCTAGCAGCTGCATCGATCTTCCTATTCATGACGCAATGGAACAACTTTATGTGGCCGCTCGTTGTGTTGAACACGAACGACATGTACACATTCCCTGTTGCGCTTTCTAGCTTAATGGGACTGTCTTATATCGACTATGGTCAAGTGATGATGGGCGTTACGTTAGCAACTGTTCCGATCATCGCATTCTTCTTAACACTACAAAAACAATTCATTTCAGGTATGCTCGGAAGCGCCTTGAAATAGGAGGAGGCTGTTATGCTGGAAGCGAGAAAGAACCAATTTTACCTAAACGACGAACCATTTCAAATCCTTTCAGGAGGTCTCCATTATTTCAGGGTTGTCCCTCAGTATTGGAGAGATCGCCTTCAAAAGCTGAAGGCCCTCGGGTTGAATACAGTAGAAACGTATATTCCATGGAACTTTCATGAACCGAAGAAAGGTCAGTTTCATTTTGAAGGAATGGCTGACGTGGAGCGGTTCATAGCTGAAGCACAAGAAATCGGACTTTACGTCATTCTAAGGCCGTCTCCTTATATTTGCGCCGAGTGGGAAATGGGGGGTCTCCCTTCATGGTTACTAAAACAGGATGATATGGCACTTCGCTGTAGTCATCCTGCTTTTCTAAACCACGTAGAAGATTATTTCAATGAACTACTTCCGCGACTGAAGCCATTTTTACAAAAAAATGGTGGTCCGGTCATCGCGTTTCAAATTGAAAATGAATATGGGGCCTATGGCAATGATCAAAATTACCTTGCTTTCCATAAAGAACAATATGAGAAGCATGGCATTGATACGTTTTACTTCACTTCAGACGGACCAGATTTCATTAAGCAAGGTTCAATGGAGAATGTCGTGACGACGCTCAATTTCGGATCAAGACCAGAAGAAGCGTTTGCAGCTCTTGAATCCATGAAACCTGATTCACCTAAAATGGTGGCGGAATTCTGGATCGGTTGGTTTGATCACTGGAGCGGCGAACATCATACACGTGATGCGAAGGAAGCAGCTGAGGTATTCCAGAAACTGATGGACATGGGGGCTTCAGTTAATTTCTATATGTTCCATGGTGGCACGAACTTTGGGTTCTATAATGGAGCCAATCATTATGAGCAATATGCCCCAACGATTACGAGCTATGACTATGATTCCCTTTTAACAGAATGGGGAGATGTAACAGACAAATATCTCGCCATGGCAGATGTGTTGAAAAACGTAGCGGACGTTTCGGTAGAAGGTGTTTCGAAAGTTGAGACGAAAAGCTATGGTGAAGTGCAGCTAACGGAGAGTGTCAGCCTTTTCGACACCCTTCAAGATGTAGGGACGAAAGTAGAATATGTGACACCACTTAGCATGGAAAAGCTTGACCAGAACTTTGGGTATACGCTTTATCGTACGACGATTCATGAGACGGGAACATTAGAGCTTGATACAACGCCAATTCGTGACAGAGCTTTTCTTTATGTGAATGGAAAACATGAAGCAACAGTTTCCGTAAATGATGAGACAAAATCGGTGATGATCCCTTTCCCGGATGAGGAAAACACATTTGAAATTCTTGTTGAAAACCTGGGTCGAGTGAATTACGGCAAGCACTTGTCTGATCAGAAAGGGATTGTGCAGAACCTCTGGTTAAACAATCAATATTGGTTCGACTGGGAAATGATGAAGATTGAAGGCGCTCGCCTACCTAAGACGTATACAGCAGGCGAGCGTTATCCTAAATATCTGAAGGGCACATTCACGGTTGATCAATGCTATGATACATTTGTGGATTTGGAAGGGTTTACAAAAGGTAACGTGTATATTAACGGATTTAACCTTGGCCGCTACTGGCAAACGATGGGTCCTCAGCAGCGTCTTTACTTACCTGGACCACTTTTAAATGAAGGTGAAAATGAAATTGTCGTTCTCGAATTAGAGGGGAATACGGCAAGTAGCATTAAATTAATGAACGAACCTAAACTTGGATAAAGGATCGATGGCAATGAGCATTCTCGTTAATCAACAGCAGTTTCATCTTACAAATGGAAAAATCAGCTACATCTTTCACGTTTTAAAAAATGGGCAGTTAGGTCATTTGTATTTCGGAAAAGCGCTTCGTGAGCGCGATTATCGTCATTTTCAGAGAACAAACAACCCAACACCGGCTAGCTGTCATACGTATGAGGACGATGCAGCTTTTTCGCTTGAAACGATTCAACAGGAGTATCCTGTCTATGGAAAAGGGGATTTTAGAGAACCTGCCTTTATGGTATCCGGCCAGAAGCCGATTGCGAACTTTGTGTACAAATCCCATGAAGTGGTGAAAGGAAAACCTCGTTTAAAAGATTTGCCGGCAACGTACGCGAATGCAGACGAAGCAGAGACGCTCCTCGTTGTGTTGGAAGATTCGTTTCAGCAGGTAGAGCTCGAACTTAGCTATACGATTTTTGAAAATGAAGCGGTGGTCGCTCGAAACGCTCGCCTGATAAACAAAACGGATGTTGAAATTTCCATTGATCGAATGATGTCGCTGTCTGTTGATTTGCCTCATGCGGATATGGAAATGGTGCACCTCTCAGGTACATGGGCACGCGAACGTCATGTGAAGACGAGAAAGTTAGAGCAAGGAATCCAGTCGATTTCGAGCATACGAGGAGCAAGTTCTCATCACCATAACCCGTTTCTTGCTTTAAAAACTCCAGATGCGACAGAGCATACGGGAGAAGTACTTGGTTTTCAGTTCGTGTACAGCGGGAATTTTCTTGCGCAAGCAGAAGTCGATCACTACGATGTGACGCGCGTGCAGCTTGGGATTCATCCTTTAGGCTTTCAATGGCATTTAAGCCCAGGCGAGGCATTTCAAACTCCTGAAGCGCTCATGGTTTATTCGGATCAAGGAATGAACGGAATGAGCCAAACGTTCCATCGTCTGTATCGCCATCAGCTTATTAGTGAGCAGTGGAAGAACAAAGAACGTCCTGTCCTGATTAATAACTGGGAAGCGACATATTTTGATTTTAATGAAGAGAAGTTGCTTCATTTTGCAAACGAAGCGAAAGAGCTTGGGGTTGAACTTTTCGTTCTAGATGATGGTTGGTTTGGAAAGCGGAATAATGACCAATCGTCGCTCGGAGATTGGACGGTTGATTTAGAAAAGCTACCGGATGGCATCGCGTCTCTTGCTGAAAAAGTAAAGAGCACTGGACTTCAATTTGGATTATGGTTTGAGCCGGAAATGATTAGTCCTGACAGTGATCTGTTCAGAGAGCACCCTGAATGGGCAGTAGGCATTCCTGGTGAACACGTTACGCTTGGACGCAATCAGCGCGTGCTTGATTATACGCGAGCGGAAGTTGTTGACTACATTTTTGAACGAATGAAAGGAATCATTGAGGCTACAAACCTGGATTATATAAAGTGGGATATGAATCGAAACATTACGGAGGCCTACTCTGCAGGTTTAGAGCACCAGGGAGAGTTTTTCCATCGATACATTCTAGGTGTCTATGATCTTTATGAACGCTTAACATCAGAGTTTCCAAATGTATTGTTTGAATCGTGTGCTGGCGGCGGAGGACGTTTTGATCCGGCTCTCCTCTACTATGCACCACAAGCTTGGGCAAGTGATGATACAGATGCAGTGGAGCGGTTGAAAATTCAGTACGGCACATCCATGGCTTATCCGATTTATAGTATGGGCTCTCATGTCTCAGCCGTTCCGAATCACCAAACGCTTCGAGAAACACCTCTTTCTATGAGAGCGGATGTGGCGTACTTTGGGACGTTTGGGTATGAGCTGGATCCTTCTAGTCTTTCTGATGAAGAGAAAGAAATTGTGAAAGCGCAAATTAAACGCTATCAGTCACTGCGTCACTTGGTTCGTGATGGAGAGTTTATCAGGTTGCAAAGTCCGTTTGAAAGCAATGAAACGGCTTGGATGATCGTGTCAGCCGACCAAAAAGAAGCACTTGTAGGCTGGTATAAAGCATCAAGCACGCCAAACCCACGTACGAATCAATTTTTGAAAGTGAGAGGCTTAGGAAAAGATCGCGCTTACGATGTTGATGGAGTAGTTTATTTCGGAGATGAACTGATGCAACACGGCCTTCCACTTCCAATTGAATTTAACGGAGCGAACGGCGAGCAAGCTGAGCGCGGTGGGGACTTTCAATCGAAGGTGTTTTACTTAAAAGCAGAATAAAAAAAGGATGATGGCCATGGCAACGATTAAGGACATCGCACAAAAAGTGAAATGTTCGACATCGACCGTTTCACGCGTCCTCAACTATGATGAAACGTTATCTGTTTCAGATGATACGAAAAAGCGGATTTTTGAAGTGGCGGAAGAGCTCTCTTACAGTAAGAAGCGCGGAAAGAAGTCACTTACACCAAAAATCGCAATCATTCACTGGTATACGGAAAAGGAAGAGTTGAATGACCTGTATTACATGTCGATTCGACTTGGCGTTGAGCAACGCTGTCAGGAAGAGCGACTTGAACTCGTGAAAATTTTTAAAGATAACTATGATGAGCTAGAAAAAGAAAACATTCAGGGCATGATTGCCGTAGGTAAGTTTAGTAGCGAAGAAATTGCTTCATTAAATAAAGTAACGCCAAACATCGTTTTTGTTGACTATGATCCAGATAACGAACGTTACGATGCAGTTGTCGTTGACTTTGAAAAGGCAACAAAAAAAGTACTCGACTATTTTACGAGTAAAGGTCATGAGCGAATTGGTTACATTGGTGGAAGAGAAACGTTTCGGGATGCTAGTGCTGAAATTGTGGATGAACGTGAGATCACGTTTAAACAATATATGAAAGAACGAGATGATGAGTCGTACGTATTTACGGGTTCCTTTACGGTGGATGACGGCTATTCACTTATGAATCGAGCGATTGAAGAACTTGGTGAAGAGCTTCCCACCGCATTCTTTGTAGGGAATGACACGATGGCGATTGGGTGCCTCCGCGCTCTTCATGAAAATGGAGTAGCTGTTCCAGATCGCGTTAGCTTAATTGGCGTAAACGACATTAGCGTTTCAAAATACGTTTATCCCGCTTTAAGTACTGTAAAAGTTTATACCGAATTAATGGGTGAAACGGCAGTGGGACTCTTAATGGAGCGTCTTCTGAGAAGAAAAGTAGCTAAAAAAGTAACGATGTCGACAAAATTAAAACTGCGAAAAAGCAGTAAATAAACGAGGCCGGGTGAAAAAAATGAAATCGCTAAATGCACAATTTCGTAAGGTGTATGGAGAAGGTGGCGAGATTAGAAGCTTCTTCTCGCCAGGGCGCGTCAATTTAATTGGCGAACATACGGATTATAATGGGGGCCACGTTTTTCCGTGCTCGCTTAGTATTGGGACTTATGCAGTTGCAAGAAAACGAGAAGATTCCTTCGTTCGTTTTTATTCCATGAATTTTGAAAATCAGGGCGTCATAACCGTCGATCTGAAAGAGCTCATCTATGATGAGAAAGATGACTGGGCGAACTATCCAAAAGGCGTTGTCTCAATTATGAAAGATTCAGGATATGCGGTGAGCGGATTTGACGTGCTTTACTTTGGCAATATTCCAAATGGAGCTGGATTATCTTCATCGGCATCCATCGAACTAGCGACGGCCGTCTTATTAAATGAATTAAATGACCTTCATCTTGAGATGGTTGAAATGGTGAAAATGAGTCAGCGTGCGGAAAATGAGTTTGTTGGCGTGAACTGTGGGATTATGGACCAATTTGCAATTGGGATGGGGAAAGAAGATGCGGCTGTCCTTCTTGATTGCAACACGCTTGAATATACCTACAGCCCGGTTGTTCTTGAAAATGCTTCGCTTGTTATCTCGAATACAAATAAACGAAGAGGGCTAGCGGATTCAAAATATAATGAGCGCCGTTCTGAATGTGAACGTGCATTGAGTCAGCTTCAGGAGCATCTTCAGATTGAGTCACTTGGTGATCTGACGGTTGAAACATTTGAAGCAAATAAGCAGCACATTACAAATCCGATTGATCAGAAACGAGCGAAGCATGCGGTTTATGAAAACGTTCGTACGATTGAAGCAGCCAAAAGGCTAAAAGCTGGCGAATTTGACGCATTCGGTCAATTAATGAATGAGTCGCACGTTTCCTTGCGTGATGATTATGAAGTAACGGGTCTTGAGCTTGATGCTTTAGTTGAAGCTGCGTGGGCAGAAGAAGGTGTCATCGGCTCGCGGATGACAGGAGCAGGGTTTGGCGGCTGTACAATTAGCATTGTGGAAAATCAATTTTTGGATTCGTTCCAAACAAATGTTGCGAAAACCTATAAAGAGAAAACGGGTTTAACACCTGAATTTTACGTTGTGGAAATAGGTGCAGGAGCAAGAGAAATCAATCAGCTTTCGGAAGCGTTTTAAGTCTGGAGAGGAGTGGAGAGAAACCATGAGAAGCATCGACAAAGAGATTAACCGTCTCCTCCAATATGGATTGAATAAGCATCTGATTCATGAGTGGGATTTATCATACGTACGAAATCAAATTCTTGAAGTGCTACAACTTGAAGAGAGCGATCCAAGCGCCGTTCCTTCGCAAATCCCTGACAGCCCCGTTACCATTTTAGATGAAATTTTAGAGTGGGCTTATGAAAACGGAAGACTCGTTGAAAATACGGTGACTTATCGTGATTTGTTGGATACGAAAATCATGGGTTGCTTAACAGAGAGACCATCAGGCGTGATTGAGAAATTTGAAACCACTTATAAACATGATGGCCCTGAAGCAGCAACGGCTAACTTTTATCACTATTCAAAAGATGTGCACTACATTCGTACGGATCGCATTGCGAAAAACGAGGAATGGCTAACGAAAACGGCATATGGTGAGTTGGAAATCACTATTAACCTTTCCAAACCAGAGAAGGATCCGAAAGCCATTGCGGCTGCGAAAACGATGAAGTCAAGCGGCTATCCTGAATGCTTGCTTTGTAAAGAGAACGTAGGCTACGCGGGGCGAATCAATCATCCAGCCCGGCAAAACCTTCGGATGATTCCTGTCACGCTTGAAGAGAAGCAGTGGTATTTGCAGTATTCTCCATACGTTTATTACAACGAGCATGCGATAGTTTTGTATGGTGAACATGAACCAATGAAGATTTCTCGAGGCACGTTTGATCGCCTGCTTGAATTTGTTGGTAAGTTTCCACACTATTTTATTGGCTCAAACGCGGATCTGCCAATCGTTGGCGGTTCGATTTTAAGTCATGATCATTTTCAGGGAGGAAAGCATGACTTCCCGATGGCAAAAGCAGAGATGGAGCGCTCAGTTGTCTTGTCAGCTTATCCGAATGTCACAGCTGGCATTGTAAAGTGGCCGATGTCGGTATTACGTCTCCAAAGCACCGATCGCGAAGAGCTTGGTGAAGTTGCCCATGCGATTCTTCAATTCTGGAAGGGATATAGCGATGAGCGTGCTGAAGTTCTTGCGTTTACAGACGAAGAGCCGCATAACACAATCACTCCGATCGCTCGACGGAATGGCGACTTCTATGAGCTTGATCTTGTGCTACGAAACAACCGCACAACAAAAGAGCACCCGATGGGACTTTTTCATCCACATGCGGAGGTGCATCATATTAAGAAAGAAAACATCGGTTTAATTGAAGTGATGGGACTTGCTGTGCTTCCAGGTCGACTACAAGAAGAACTTTATTTACTTGGTGAATCTCTCAGCGGTGAAAATCCGTTAAACCAAATCGAACGTGATGAGCGGATTAACAAGCATGTTGAATGGGCGAAAACCCTTCTTGAAAAATATCCGGACCTGGACTCTTCCAATGTACAGAGGCGGTTGCGTGATGAGATTGGACTGATCTTCTCAGATATTTTAAGTCATGCTGGGGTCTTTAAACGAACGGCATCAGGTCAGGAAGCATTTGACCGATTTACGGACGCGCTTAACACTCATTTAAACCAATAAGAGCTTGCCGATTCTGGCGAGCTTCTTTTCACATTAAATCTAAACTACAAAACGGCAAAAGGAGCTAACACAATGTATGTAGGTGTCGATTATTACCCGGAACAGTGGCCGAAAGAGCGCTGGACAGAAGACGTGCGATTAATGAAAGAACTTGGTGTGAATGTTGTGCGCATCGCTGAATTCGGTTGGCAACTGATGGAACCTGAGGAAGGGATGTATGATTTCGCGCTTTATGATGAAGCGATTGACTTGATGACTAAGAACGGGATTAAGGTGGTGCTTGGAACACCGACAGCGACACCACCTGCCTGGATGTGTGAAACGTATCCAGAAATTTTACCTGTCGATCCGAATGGTACCGTTATTTCCTTTGGAGCAAGACGTCACTATACAGTAAACAGTGAAGTGTACCGTCAGTTTTCTGCGAAAATTGTAGATGAAATGGCGAAGCGCTACGGTCGGCATGAAGGGATTATCGGTTGGCAAGTAGACAATGAATACGGTCATGAAAAATCGGATCGTAGCTATGGCGATGTCGATCAGCAGGCTTTTCAAATTTGGCTACAGCAAAAATATGAAACGTTAGATGCGTTAAACGAAGCGTGGGGCACCGTCTTCTGGAGTCAAACCTATACATCGTGGTCGCAAATTCCTGTGCCACGTAAAGTGTTCCAGGAGCATAATCCAAGCTTGCTTCTCGATTTTGATCGTTTCTGTGCAGATGCGTATACATCTTACAATAAGCTTCAAACTGATCTTCTTCGAAAGCATATTCGCTCTGATCAGTGGATTACGCATAACTTTGTGTACACCGATCAGGCCATTAATCAGTGGGATATGTCAAAAGAGCTTGATTTTATTTCGTTCGATAACTATCCGGTGTGGGGCGGCTTACCTGAACCAATTGCGCCAGCTGCAATTGCGCATCAGCATGATCTTTGTCGCTCTTCAAAAGATGGGAAAGGCTTCTGGGTGATGGAAGAACTTTCAGGAGCGCAAGGTTGGAGCCGCATCGGTTACTTGCCTCGTCCAGGCCATATTAAGCTTTGGACGTATCAGGCGATTGCTCGCGGAGCTGAAGCAATTGTGTACTTCCGCTGGCGCGCCGCTCGTTTTGGAACGGAAGAGTTTTGTCACGGCGTTCTTGACCATGATGGAAAACCAAAGCGCAAATACAATGAAGTAAAAGAAGTGATCGATTCCCTGAGCGTGTTTGGAGATGAGTGGATTGCATCGAAATATGGTGCGAATGTAGCGGTTTATTATGATGTTGAAAACGCCTGGGCGTGGGGCATTCAGCCACAAAGCAATGCGTTTGAATACAAGCAAGAGTTCCTTCGGTTCTACAGTCCTGCCCATCGCATGAACGCGATGACGGACATCGTAACAAAAGAAAGCAATCTTGACGGATATAAAGTGCTTGTTGTACCGGTTTATTTCCTAACCGATCCAGCAGTTAATGAGAAAATCTCACGCTTTGCGGAGCAAGGTGGCACCGTGATTCTTTCTTATCGCGCAGGGGTGAAAGAACAGAACAATTTTGTCGTAGAAGATACGCTTCCAGGCGCACTACGTGAGCTCGCGGGTGTTGAAATTAATGAATATGAATCGCTTCAGCTTGGTCAAAACAATGAGGTTGAAGGGGTGCAGGGAGCGCTGAAAGGTGTGAACTCTGTCGCTTCCATCTGGTGCGATCTCGTTGAGCCGAAAACCGCGGAAGTTCTTGCTGAATATCGCGACTGTTTCTATGAAAAAACAGCGGCTATTACGAAAAATCAGTATGGAAAAGGTACGGTGTACTACATCGGATCGGCTCTTGAAGAAGAGATGATGGATGCTCTTTATGGAGAAGTTTTCAAAGCAAATGATGTAACGACGATTCGTTCAAGTGAAAACGTGGAAGCTGTTACGCGTACTGGAGAAGATGGAGCGATATTTTTATCTGTTGTAAACCATTCGACTGATCATGATGGTACGCTCACACTTCCAGACGGTACGTGGATCGATGCGGTTTCACACGAGGAATATCGTGGAGAAATGACAATTGCACCGCTTGGTTCATATGTGTTAAAGCTTAATTAGTATTTTCCGGGAAATAACGATAGCATTCGACGATTAATGATTGATACGGAGGGGAAAATATGGCGATTTTAGTCACTGGTGGTGCCGGATATATCGGTAGCCATACGGTTATGTATTTAAGAGAGCAAAATGAAGATGTTGTCGTACTCGATAATTTAACAAAAGGACATGAACAAGCTGTGCTTAACGTTCCTTTGTATAAAGGAGATTTAACAGATGGAAAAGTGATCGATCAAATCTTCGCGGATCACGACATTGATTCTGTGATTCACTTTGCTGCGAGTTCACTTGTTGGAGAAAGCGTGACAAATCCGCTTGAATACTATCGAAACAACGTAGCGGGTTCTCATGCACTTGTATCAAAACTCGTTGAACATGATGTGAAATACATCGTGTTCTCATCAACAGCGGCCACTTACGGAAATCCAGAAAGAACGCCGATTGAAGAGGAAGATGTGACGAATCCAACAAATCCGTATGGAGAGACGAAGCTTGCGATTGAGAAAATGTTGCGCTGGTGTGACGATGCTTACGGCTTAAAATCAACTTCGCTTCGCTACTTTAATGCAGCTGGTGCAGATCCAGAAGGGAAAATTGGGGAAGATCATCAACCGGAGTCTCATCTCATTCCAATCGTCCTTCAGGCGGCGCTTGGTCAGCGTGAGAAAGTATCGATTTTCGGTAATGACTATGATACGAAAGATGGCACATGTGTCCGTGATTATATTCACGTGCTTGACCTTGCGCAGGCTCACTATCTTGCGTTGAAAAAGATGAAAGAAACGAATGAGAGCGGTGTTTATAACCTTGGCAATGGCAAAGGATTTACGGTGAAAGAAGTGATTGATACGTGTCGTAGTGTGACGGAGAAATCCATTAAAGCAGAAGTAGCGCCGCGTCGCGCTGGAGATCCAGCAACGTTGATTGCTTCTTCTTCCAAAGCGATGAATGTACTTGGGTGGAAGCCGGTCTATCCAGAGCTTTCGCAAATTGTGGCGCACGCGTGGAGCTGGCATCAAAATCATCCTGAAGGGTATGGAGATCAGTCATGAGTATTGAGAAGGTACGTTTATTTTTAGAAGAACAGGGTTATGATGGGGTCTTACTTAGAAGGCGGAACAATTTCTCTTGGATCACAGGAGGGAATACGAATTACATCGTTCAGACGATGGAAGCAGGTGTGGCTGACTGGATTATTACGCGTGAGCAGGCGTATCTTGTTACGTCGAAAATGGAAGAGCGCCGTATTGTGGAAGAAGAATGTGCCGATCTTTCGTTTTCTTTTGAAGTGCTGTCTGATGATTGGTACAAACCAGCTGAAGATTTAATTGAATCGGTAACGGCTGGACTGCGGATGGCAGCTGACATGCCTTATGGCGACTGGGATGTAGTGGATGAAGTGCTTGGAAAGTATCGCTCGATCTTGTCGGCTGATGAGCGTGAACTGTACCGTAATCTCTGTCAAAAAGCTGCAAAAGCGGTAGAAGAGACGTGCCGTGAAATTGAGCCAGGTCAAACGGAAAAAGAAATTGAAGCGCATCTTGCAGCGAAAATACTTGCAGGTGGGATGTCGATTCAGGTGCTTCTCGTTGCGACAGATGAGCGGATCTATCGCTATCGCCACCCGATTCCAACTCAGAAGAAGCTTGAACGTCATGCGATGATTGTCATTTGTGCGGAAGAAGCAGGCCTTGTCGCAAACGTTACGAGACTCGTTTACTTTGGCGAACAGCCAGAAGAATTGCGTCAGCATAGCGCTGCGGTTGCAAGGATTGATAGCGTGATGAATCATGCGACGAAAGTGGGCGCAACGGCAGGGGAAGTGATCCAAGCCGGAATTGCGGAGTACGATAAGCAAGGCTTCCCGGAAGATTGGAAACTTCTTCATCAGGGTGGATTAACCGGATTTAATTCGCGCGAATTTCTCGCGAATCCAGACACACCAAACAAGATTGTCGTGAATCAAGCCTACGCATGGAATCCTTCATTGCCTGGTGTAAAGTCAGAAGACACGGTGCTTCTCACTGAAGAAGGCCTCGAATTTATGACATATACAGATGAATGGGTGTATCAGGAAGTTGAGGTAGAAGGCGTTACGTATGTGCGGAACGCGGTGTTGGTGAGGTAGAGAAGTGAAAGGAGTGAAGGGGGTCAGGCTCGAGCCTGACCCCCTTCGCAAACAAAAAACCTCAAAAGTCCACCCACAGCGGACGCTCGCTCAACCCACTTTCCGTTTCTTCAAATAAGCGCCACAAATGGCGAGAAGTGTTGAGAAGATAAAGCATTTGAAGAATGTCGCGATGGCGGAGGAACCAATAAAAAGAAATGGTACGTCTGTCATGTCTTGAAATTCCCTAGCTGAGAAATCTAATTTAAATGTGAATCCAGTATTTAAACCAGCAGTTAGTAAAGACATCATAAAAGCGTATAGCAAACCAAAGACGACAATCCGATGAAGCTGAATAGTGCCTCCCTGATTTAGCCTGTATCCTGCCCATATGAATAAACCAATTGGGATGAGCAACCCGATGATCATATAGAGTTTTAAGTTACCTGGATTACTTGATAGGAAGCTAAAGAGTGAAAAAGGATCATTTGTTTCCATTTTTATCCCGCCAAGAGCAGAATACATCACCTGCAGTTTCTCATCTAGTATGTTCATATCTAACGTAAGAGAAGAAAGGTTGAGCGTATTCCATAGAAGAAAACCGCCTTGAAACGCGATGATTAGAAAATAGGTTCCAGGAATATCATCAAAGCTAAGAAAAGGGTTAGCGTCAGACATGAAACGATAGAGTAACAGAATAATCACTGTAGAGGAGAGCATGATTCCGAATGTGATCGTTCTGATGCCTTCTTTTAGTGGAGAAGAAGTTAGTTGTTTCATCGTACCACTTCCATACAAACTACCAATAAACGAAAAGATTGTCCCTAGGAAAAATGCAGCAAAGAAAGCTTTTATGAACGGATAGTTGTTTTCGATCGCCAAACTTGCAACCATACCGCTATCTTGTGCTGAAGCATCGAATTGGAATCCTGCGATTAGAGCGATCAGTGCCGTTAGCACGCCATAAACAAGTCCGATTAAAAGCGAAGATACCCAATAGTGTTGAAACGTTCCTGAAGCTCTACGCCCATACAAGTATCCCGCAATCAGTAGCGAAATAAGGGGCAGTAAAAGCAGGATTAGCAGGCCAGACTGAAGCTCGAGGTCTCCTCCAAATCGCTCACCAGCTTCTGTTAAATTGAAGGAAAGTGTTGAATTAAGGAGATGAGCTGCCATCCAATAATCGGTCATTCCAACGAAGGGATCGGTTAATGGCGGGTTTTCAGTACCGTAGTTATAATAAAAATCGTTTACGACTTCTGTCGGCCCAACCTCGAGCTCATTTAGGGTTTGTTGAAAGGAAGCGGCTTGCTGCTGAAACCCTTCTGATACCACGAAAGACATGATGCCAACCGCTAGAAAGGCAAGAAAGGCGCAGAGTATGGCCAATCTTTTATTGATACTGCTGAGATCGGGAATCGTATGAGACGTCGCCACCTTTTCCTGGGTGCGTTCCGCTTTAAAAGGGACGAGGGGAAGTTGAAAAGAACCACACTGCAAACAATATTGCTCGTGATTGCTATTCTCTGTACCGCAATCTGAACAAAATTTTGGTTTGGCGCCCGAAGTAATGCTTGGAGTCTCTGCATGAAGCTGAAAAGTCCCATCAAAAGGACAGTAATTGTCGCTAACCTCGTTGCCACATGTTGTACAGTACGTGATGATTACCACCTCCTAGCCGTTTTTTAAACCGCAACAACCGCAGAATTGAGCAGACTCAAGTACTTCTTCCTTACACATTTCACACGGTTGCGTTGCGAGCGCTTGAGGGGGTTCTGCTATCAGGACTTTGCTTCCACAGCTTCCACAAAACGTATCCTCTACTTGAATGGGGGCTCCGCATTCGCAAACGTGTTCACTTGCTTCTTTTTTCATTTGGCTGAGGGCACGATTCGCTTGATAAAGTTCCAGGTCGTATGGAAGAAGGCGCTCAACTTGTTCTGTTAAATCAGAATGCTGGATTTCTCCTTTTCGAAGGAGGCGATAAGTTAGCTCTCCAAGCTGGTTAATGACTTTCATGCGATTTGAAGCAGCATCACTTGCATGCTTCTTTAACTGTGAAACTTCCTGTGCCGTTTGGAGTTTCGTTTTTCCTTGGTTTAGGCCATCTTGAAGTTTTGACAAACCTCCGCCTATTTTCGTTTGTAGATCTGACATGCCTTCTCCTCCTTCAGCTGTTCGCTCTTTATAGGACAGAGGCGAACGAGTGCTTTTCTCGACCTTTTCATAGATATGATAAAAGTTCTAAATCATGTTAAAAATCGATTTGGAATAGCAGTCATAAATAGAAATCTCTCCCATATGATTTGGAATAATGGGCGGAGGTGGGAAGATGAATTGGTGCAATCAGTGTAAGAGGAGCGAGGCCGGAACGTTTTGCGTCAAGTGCGGACAGAAAGTCGCAAGAACGAGGGAAACGCCATTAAACAAATCGAGAGGTCTTTTATGGGGAGCAATCATTGGAGGGATACTCCTTGTCTTAATTGGTAGTTTTCTAACGTTAAAATGGGTAACATCTCCTGAGCGAACAGTGGAGCGGTTTCGCGATGCGCTTTTGGAAGAGGATTACGAGGCGATCGGGAAGTTCATTCCTGACACAAATCCATTGCTTTCCCAGGAAGCTGAACTTGCGAGTTTTGTTTCGCTTTTGAAAGATCACCCTGACCAACGAACGCTTCTTGTTCAAGATTTGGAGAGACAGGCTAGAAGCTTAAGCGATCATACGCTTATCAAACCGAACGAAAGCTTGCTCCTTCAAATGACGTTAATGGAAGATGGGAAGGTTTTTTATCTATTTAAGGATTATGGAATCGCTCCTACACCGATCTATGTAGAGGTAGGAACACAATTCAATAAAACAACGCTTTTCATTAATAAAGAAGAGAGCGGAACGATTGGAGAAGATGGTAAAAAAATCGGGCCATTTCTGCCAGGGAGCTATCATTTTGAAACAAAATTAGAAAATGAAGGGTACACGATGCGTGGAGAAGCGGAGATCGAACTCGTTCCATCTGAGGAAACTGTGCAGGTTGATTTGCCTGTTAATGGCGCGTTTGTGATGCCAGATTCGAACTACGAAGATGCTCGCTTATTTATAAATGGAAAAGACACGGGCATCGCGGTAGGTGATACCGGAGAAATTGGTCCTTATCCAACGGACGGATCTGTTGTTATGCATGCAGAGAAAACGTTTGAAGCAGGCGTCGTGAAAAGCCCTTCCGTTCATTTTGAAGGAGAAGCTCCGTTCTTTTCGATCGACTATCGCGAACCTGCCGTGATCGAAAAGGAAGTAGCTGCTGATCAGCCAGAAGTGGTGCAGAATCAAGATGAAACAGATCTGATCATTTCCGCTGTTAATACGTACTTAAATGACTGGGTCTATGCCTATGAAAATCTTGAAACAGATTACTTTTCAAACCTAACCCCAGAGCTTCAATCGTATTTTGACGAACGCTTCCGATCAGTGAAAGAAAATAATGCCGCTTTTACTGGAGAGGTTGTGGAGGCAGCCTTTGATCTCGACAGCCTATTTATCGATTCATCTGGAAAGAAAGCAGAAATCGACGTTCTTGTTACGATGGATTCAGCGAATCATGAGAGAGGTGAAAGCAACGTAAAGACGGAAGTTACCTCAAGTGGTTTTCACTATAAACTTGTGAAAAGCGGAGGGAAATGGTTGATTGACAGCCGAGAAGAAGTGGATTACGTTGATTTAACGAATGCTGTAGTCTATTAAAGTGGTAGCGTAGAGGGGGTCAGGTTCGAACCTGACCCCTCTCACAAACAAAAAAGGCGAAAGTGTCCACCTCAAGCGGACACTTTCGCCTTTTCGATCAACCTATAAAAGAAGCAATTAATAAGGCGAGAAAGACAAGCGAGATTAACGCAAGGAAGATCACGCCCATTTTGCGAATCGCTGGAGGAAAGCGATCGGTTAGCGGAACTCTTATAAGAAAGATCATGATCGCAAGAGAAAGAATAAGTAATAAGAAGTAACCCAAGTATGACACCACCTATTTCCGTTTTAAGTGATGTTCCCTAACAATAGGATTATCAATCATGAAAGCCCGCTTAAGTAGCGGGCTTTCATGATTGATATTAAGGGTGTTGAATATTGGCAAGTGACGCTTCTACAACCTTCCCATTGAAAGCAGATTGATAGATCGCGCGAATATCGGCTTCGTAAAGAGGAAGCGGGCTTCTGGCAAGAAGTCTTTTCTGTTTCAGACCGTCTTCAGTGAGTGATTCAAGTGCTGAACTTGGAATATCAAACCCGCTAAGTGTACTTGGAATGCCGACATCTTGAACGAGTCTTTCTAATTGGCGAACGCATTCATAGGAAGCTTCCTCTTCTGAAAGAAATTGAGAATTACCGCCCAGCGCGTTCAAAATGTCTCCCATTCGCTTTGTACAGCTTTTTCGAATATATCCCATCACATATGGAAGCAACACCGCATTGGAATCTCCATGAGCAATGTGAAACTGACCGCCAAGTGGATAGGCGAGTGCATGGACGCCTGCCACTCCTGCATTAAAAAAAGCAAGACCGGCCATATAGCTTCCGTTACTCATATCGATACGTGCTTCTCGATCTTCTCCATTCGTAACAGCACGTCTAATGGAGCGGCTAATTAGCCGGATTGCTTGTAGCGCAAGTCCATCTGTCGTCGGACTTGCGTTGACCGAGACGTAAGCTTCAACCGCATGGGTAAGGGCATCAACACCTGTTGCCGCGGTTACCTTTGCAGGAACGGAAATGGTTAGTTCAGGGTCAACAATCGCTGCATCTGCAAGTAGATAGTCGTGTGTAACGACATCTTTTGAGCTTTCAAGAGAGAGCACCGCGATATTGGTTACTTCAGAACCAGTTCCTGCCGTTGTAGGGATTAGTATTTTAGGGAGGCCTTTGTCTGTAATCTCTCGGTTTCCTGATAAATTGAGATAATCTCCAACAGAACCTTCATGTGCCGATAAAACGGCCGTTAATTTGGCGAGATCTAATGCACTTCCTCCGCCAAGGCCGATAACGAGATCATATGCATTTTCTCGCGTATAATTGACGAGCTTTTCACCGATGGCAAGCGGTGGCTCTGGTACAGTTTCGGTATAAATATGTACTGAATATCCTATCTCTTCCAATGGTATCCGAACACGATCAGCAAGACCGATATCGTTTAAAACCGGATCAGTAACAACAAGAATACGCTCCGGAGAGTGCTTCTCTACTTCAGGTAAAAGCTGTTCAAGTGCCCCCCAGCCGGTGTAACTGAGTGGCGTGAAAACAAGTTTTGAAAAAGACATACGGTGTTGCCTCCTTTTGTTTAGATAAGCTCTATACGACAGAGGTTCGTGATTTTATATTAAATCCCTTTTTAGAACGTAAAGAACTTTTCAATATCACTTGTGGTGGTGATGGTAAAAATTTACTAAAATTTCTAGGTTAAATCTCTTGAAATAAGGTTATAGAAAGGTAATGTAGAAGTTTTGTATCTTCACCAAGACTGGTTTAAAGCGAAAGGGGAGAGTGGAGTGAAACCTTTATTGTTAACTGGATTTGAACCTTTTCTTGAGCATCGTCATAACCCAACCGAACAGATTGTCATGGAATTGGATGAAGAAACGATTGGTGGGTTTGAAATTATTTCGCGCGTGCTGCCTGTCGATTATGAACGAGCGGCAGAAATGCTGATTGAGTATGTTGAACAGTGTGATCCGGTTGCAGTGATTATGCTTGGACTCGCTGCGGATCGGACAAAAATTACACCAGAACGTATTGCGATTAACGTGAATGACAGTGTAGAAGATAACACGGGACACGCCCCTGAAGACCAACCGATTGTTGAGGGAGGTCCAGCCGCTTATTTTTCCACGCTTCCTATTAAAAAGATGACGGATGCGCTCATGCAAAATGGCATCCCTGCCGAAATTTCCAATACTGCTGGAACCTACCTTTGCAATAACGTCATGTATAGCGTGCTGTATGCGCTTGAACAAAAAGACCTTACGATTCCTGCAGGATTTGTTCATGTGCCACCTACTTTTGAGATGACGCTTCATCATTCGGCACACACCGGTTTTCCGTTTACGAGTATTCGAGATGCCATTAAAATTATGATTCATACCCTTGCTGAGTTAGAAGAGGATGTACAAAACTAATATTATTCGCAAAAAGCTGAGCCCATTCGGTCAGCTTTTTTCCAACTTGAAACCCATTATAAGCGATACTCGTATAAAGAGTAGGGGGGATTAGAGATGGCTACCTGTCAGCAATGTCAAACAAAATGGACGTGGAAAGAAACCTTTCGAGCAGTCGTTAACTTTAAAAAATACGATTGCTGTCCGTCTTGTGGAAGTAAACAGTACCCTACTTGCAGGACTCGGAATAACCTGGCTGTGATTCCGAGTATTGTGGCGGTACTCTGGCTACCGATGCTAGCATTTGACGTTTCGCTTTTCGTTATTTTGGCGGTTGAGCTTGCAATGGCAGTTGTTACGATCGGTATTTTACCGTTCTTTTATCATGTTACTGATTGTGACGAGCCTATGTGGTAATGGCCTCGTTATGGTTACATATTTGTTGCAAAGGGGAGCAGGCTGCTTTCCTTTCTCAATTAGTTAAGACAAGCATGAAAGGTAGGTATTAGGTAACAGTTAATGCCTTTTCAGCAGTAAACATAAGCGAATGCCTCGGCATTCGCTTATTTAAATCGTAATCTGAATCGGCTTCTCATTAAGAGCGGGATTCTCATTAATGACTTTGATAAATTCATGGACGAGTTCGGGATCAAACTGAGTACCCGCACATTTTTCTAGCTCATCAATCGCTTCGCTGATCGATTTTGTTTTTTGGTAAGGACGTTCGGTTGTCATGGCATCAAACGAATCAATAATCGTTAACATGCGTACAAGTTTTGGAAGCTCTTCACCGCTTAATCCATAAGGATAACCTTTTCCATCAAAACGTTCGTGGTGCAGTTCGACGAGCGGGAGAAGGTCGTGGAGTTGGCGATTTGTCGACACAATTTCTCTGCCCCAGGTAACGTGCTTCTGAACCATTTCCCATTCGTCTTTCGTCAGCTTGCCTTTTTTGTTGATAATTTCACGAGGAATTTCAAGCTTCCCGATATCGTGAATTAAGGCACCCATTACGAGGGTTTTCTGATCATTTGCATTCAAATTCAAACGATTGCTGAACTCAATTGCATACTCATGAACTCGTTTACTATGTTTGTACGTATAAACATCTTTGGATAGAAAAATTTTCAATTGTTGCTCTAGAAGTTCCATTTCTTTATGGTTGTAAAACGTTTTGGAAAGAACGTGATTCGCATCATAAATACAAACGTTGTTTTTCCCTTTTGTTTTAGAAAAATACATCGCTTGATCTGCCTTCTCAAGAACTTCCGACGAATCATACATGTCCCGATTGTACTGAATAACGCCCGCTGAGAAAGATAAGCAGCCGTGTGGAAGAACTTCAACACCTTCAAAATAGTGGTCGTTTACTTCTTTTCGAAGATGGTTGATGATGTGATACGCTTCCCGTTCTGTTTTTCCCGGCATTAATAGCGCAAATTCTTCTCCGCCATATCGAGCGGCTGTAAACACGTCTTTCGCATTCCTTTTTAGTTCGGCACCGAAGTGTTTTAACAGTCTGTCGCCCTGTAAATGACCGTGCTGATCATTGTATTTTTTGAAATCATCAAGGTCGATTAAACCGATGGATAAAGGTTGTCCTGTGGCTTTTGCAGTTTTTATTTCATCCTCTAAAAGTGACTTGAAATAACCGTGATTGTATAGCTCAGTGAGATGATCGATATCTGCTTTCTGTGAAACTTCTTGATAAAGTTCAAAATACTGTTTAAACGAAACGGATAGCACGACAGCTACGGATAAAAACAATAGCATGCCAAGAATGACCTGTTGTTGCATTAATAAAACGAGAATCAAGGAAAGACCAAGCGTAATGAAATAACTTGATATCGTTTCTTTCAACATGCCTTGCACAATTTGATATAAGTTTTCAGATGCGGATAAAAGGAAGAAAACCCCGATTAAGAGCACATTTAAACTAAAGTACACGACCAGAGAAAACATATAAGAGGCAACGTTGAAGAATGTTAGCATGCCGCTTAATTCACCGGAGAGCATAAAAACTTCATATGCACCGATGATCATGATGCTATAAATCGCAAAATTAAATAGGTGTTTCCACCAGACAACGTTTTTGTTGTATAAAGCATAGATGATCGAAGTGACAAGCAAAAGGGATAGCGTCATGTGGAGACCGAATACAAATAGGACTGCCAGGTAGATCGCTGAATCCATCGATAACGAGTTACCGCTTGGTGGCAACAGGATCGTATAATGATTCAATAATAAGATTGCCGCTACGAACGTGAAGGCCAGACTCCAGTTAATCGAATGAAATGTCAGTAAGTACTGAGTGAGGAAGAGTGAACTTCCCGCGATAGAAACGAGTGCAAGATATACGCTTACAACATTAGTTAATTTCTGAAAGATGCCCTTCATGTCTCGATCACTCTCATTTAAATTTAGTTTTTTAGGAGAAGCAGTGCCTCTCCTTTGTGATTAAACCAATTTAAATCCAGAAGTTAGTGCGATAACAGCAGTAGTAATAATTGCAATATTCGTAAGGATGCCTGTTAGTTTAATTCCCTCTTTCCGTTCCATTAATGTCCACCTCCTTTCAAGTTCCTTTTTGAGGCGCTGGCGTTTGGATGAGGGTTTCTGGATGTTTGGTCTTAACCATAACGCGCTGGATGAAAATAAAAATACCAATATTCATGATAACGTCACCAATACTAATCACTTGATCTTTTGGATAAGGGTCCGTAATTGGAATTACGTCACCGAGAAACCAGAGGGCAGTGCGATCGGTCAACACAGCATGTTTTCCGTAAAGACCATTTTTGATAGCTTCTGCGTAAGCAGGATCAAGAATATTCGCTGATTCGAGAGATACAGGCATTCTTCCTCCGTTTAGAGCCATTACGATGAAATTTAATAGAACACCGATGAAAAGAATCATGATCCCAATGTTCATTTTTCGATTTAACCAAAGAAATGTTAGTCCGACGATGTAAATCAGCATAAAGAGCGGTGCGCTTAGTTTTCCAATCCATGCGTAGGTAGATTGAAAGGAAAAGATAAGAACCTCAATGACAAGCAGCAATGGAAAGATCCATCCAGCTCGAAATGAGAGATAAGCAAAGCCTTTTAAACTTCCTTTTCTTAAATACCCGACGAGAATTGCTACTAAAATGCCGTCAAAAACCATTGAAGTCACCCGATTTGTGTCGTTTTATTCTTAGTTTAGCAGAGGGTTGGGAGATTAGGAAGAATTTTCTTAAAAATGACAATAATCGCATTAGATTTTATTTGTTCTTTCATAAGAAAACTTGTAGATTCTATCACTTTTTTTGTTCAACTCCTTCTAACAAAAGGATTCGTGGTAGGATATAAGAAAGAATGATAGGGAGGTAGAGAAATGGAAAACGTGTATATCGGAGTAGACCTTGGCGGTACAAATCTTCGTGTTGGGATTGTCGATGAGAACGGACGGATTCTGCAAGTGAAACAAATAGCGACAGAAGCCGATCAAGGTTATGAATTCATTATTGAGCGAATGACTAATTTAATAAAAGAAGTGAAAAAAGCGTATTCAGCGGTTTCCATTGGGATTGGTTCACCAGGACCTTTAAATCCATTTGATGGAATCGTGGTGTCCCCACCTAATCTCCCTGGATGGAAAGATGTGCCTATTACCGCAATGATTGAAGAAGCAATCGGCATCCCCGCATATCTCGTCAATGACGCTGATGCCGCTGCGCTCGGTGAAGCATTATATGGCGGGGGAAAGGGTAGAGAAAGCACTTTTTACATAACAGTAAGCACTGGCGTTGGTGGCGGCTACGTGCAAAATAATCGCCTGATGCAAGGCGAACATGGTTATAGCGCGGAGATTGGTAATATGATTATCCAGCCTGGTGGTCAGAAGCATGCGAATATGAACGCTGGATCCCTTGAAGCGCTTGCTTCAGGTACATCAATTGCACGAGAAGGAAAGGCGAGACTAGGCAAAACTTTAGGAGCAGAAGATGTGTTTCAACTTGCTAAAGAAGAGAATGAGGAAGCCCTCGCGATTATAGAAGAAGCAGTGGATGCCCTGGCCATCGGGATTGCGAATCTTGTTCATACTGTTGATCCGTCAATCTTTATTCTCGGCGGCGGCGTGATGCAGGCAAAAGACATGATTTTACCGATGTTACGAAAAAAAGTCGATGCCTATGTATATGAAGAACTCCGTGGGAAAATCGCGATCGAACCCGTTCAGCTCCATGATAAAGCTGGCATTATTGGGGCGGCGATGCATGGACGGCAAAAATTTGATGATGAGAAACTGAAAAAAGAGTAGGAGGAAGATACATGTATCAACATGAACCACTTTTTCTAACACCCGAATTTAAGGATCGTCTTTGGGGTGGAACGAAGCTACGAGATGTTTTTGGGTATACGATTCCAACTGAAACGACTGGTGAATGCTGGGGGATTTCAGCTCACCAAAATGGTGCAAGTGAAGTGCGTAATGGTCCGCTTGCTGGAAAGAAATTAAGTGAGGTTTGGGAAAGTCATCGTGAACTATTTGGCCATGAAGAGGGCGAACACTTTCCACTTTTAGTTAAAATTCTTGATGCTGATCAGGATCTTTCCGTTCAAGTTCATCCTGATGATTCGTATGCGAGAGAAGTCGAGGGAGAGGCTTACGGAAAAACAGAATGCTGGTACATTATTGATTGTGATCCGGGCTCTGAATTAATTTTTGGCCATCACGCACAGTCAAAAGAATCGTTCAAAGAGATGATTGCAGCTGGGGATTGGGATAACTTGCTGCGCCGCATTTCAATTGAACCAGGTGAATTTTATTTTGTACCAAGTGGAACCATCCATGCAATCGGTGCAGGAACGATGATTCTTGAAACGCAGCAAAGTTCAGATACAACGTACCGTGTGTATGATTATGATCGAACCGACGCGAATGGAAATACACGCGAGCTTCATATTGAACGTTCGATTGACGTATCGACGATTCCCCATGAAGATCCGCCATTTTCACCTGTTGTAACAGAAGAAGACGGATTGAAGCAGGTAGAGCTTGTGTCTTCGGAGTATTTCACAGTATACAAGTGGGAACTTGATGGGGAATATTCTCTTCAGGAAGACCACGGTTATTTGCTTGTAAGTGTGTTAAGTGGAGAAGGCGTTATTGCATCTAGCGAATCGTCGCATGCTGTAAAGCAGGGCGATCATCTGATCATCCCGGCAACCATGAAAGTATGTAAATTAGAAGGCGATCTTGAAATGATCGTTTCAAAAAGCGAAAAAGCATAGGTTGTAGCCAGCTCAGGATGTGAGCTGGCTTTTATTGTTTTTAACATTTTTGTGAAAAAGCTCATTTTTGTTCGAGCCCCTAAATATCCTGTATAATGTAAAAATAAGAGAAAAGGAAGGACAAAGAGGGAGGATCCCATGCGAAAAGTAGTAACCTTTATGAAACCTTACAAAGTGGCGGCGATTGTAGCGGCCCTTTTAATGCTTGTTGAATTGGCCGTTGAGCTCTGGTTGCCGCTGTTTATGGCAGATATTATTGATAACGGAATTGCAAAAGAAAACCTCAGTGTGATTACTGAATTAGGGATTTGGATGATCGTTCTTACCGTTATTTCTTTTGTCGCTTCAATTATTAACACGTATCTTGCTTCTTACGTGAGTCAGCATTTTGGATTTGATTTACGAAAAGCGCTTTTTGAAAAAGTACAGTCGTTTGCTTTTGCAGACTTTAATCGCTTTCCAACATCATCTCTGTTAACGAGGCTAACGAACGATGTCAACCAGGTGCAACTTGTCGTTTTTATGGGCCTTCGCATCATGGTCCGTGCACCATTGCTTGTCGTTGGTGGTGTCGTTATGGCTTTTGTTGTAGATGTTCAGCTCGCTCTTCTATTAACCGCTGCGATTCCACTCGTCATTGTCTTTCTTTATTTTGTCATGAAAAAAGGCGTTCCACTTTTCAGTTCAGTTCAGGAAAAGCTAGACCGAGTTAACGGCGTGATGAGAGAAAATTTAGTTGGGGTGAGACTAATTAAAGCTTACCTTCGAAGTAAGCATGAGCAGCAAAGATTTAAGCAGGTCAATGAAAACTTAATGAGTCAAACGGTAACGTCACTTCGTTTAATTGAACTTGCTACGCCGGTTCTCTTAATTCTTATGAATGTTGCGATCGTTGCTGTCCTCTGGTTTGGCGGCGTGAAAGTTGTTGCTGGCACAGCGCAGGTTGGTGAAATTTCAGCGATCATTACATACGGTACGCGGATTACAGTGGCGCTTACAATGTTTTCGTTTATTCTTATGCTTCTCTCACGAGCAAGAGCTTCTGCTTATCGGATGCAGGAAGTGTTACAGACAGAGACGTATGTTGAAAAAGAATCAGGCGTTAAGCCAGCCGCATTAGAAAAGCTTGAATTTCAGCACGTCAGCTTCCGCTATCCTGGTACAGAAGAAGATATTCTTAGAGATCTTAATTTTACGGCAGAAAAAGGTCAGCTGATTGGGGTCATGGGGGCCACGGGATCTGGAAAATCTTCCATGATTCAGCTTATTCCAAGGTTGTATGAACCGACTGAAGGAAACGTTTTGTTCAATGGTGTTAACGAAACAGCCATTCACCTGGATGAACTCAGAAGTCGAATTGGCGTTGTTCCGCAGGAAGTGGTTCTTTTTAGTGGTACCATTGGTGATAATATTCGCTGGGGGAAAGAGAATGCAAGCAGAGAAGAAGTGGAAACAGCGGCTAAAGCAGCTCAAATTCATTCGTTTATTCTGACGCTTCCAAATCAGTACGATACGGTTCTTGGACAAAAAGGAATTAACCTTTCTGGAGGCCAGAAACAGCGTTTATCCATTGCCAGAGCTCTCATTCGAAATCCGGAAATATTAATTCTCGATGACAGTACAAGTGCTCTTGATCTGAATACTGAGGCAAAGTTGCAACAAGCACTTAAGGATCAGGAAAGTATGATTTTATTAATTGCTCAGAAAATCAGTTCGATTAAAGAAGCGGATAAGATCATTCTCCTCGAGGATGGGGCGATTATCGGAGAAGGAACCCATGATCATCTTCTTGAAAAAAGTGATGTTTATCGCGAGATCTACGTTTCTCAGTACGGAGAGGAGGCGGCCCATGAGCTCAAACAAAAAACCCTCTAAACGAAAACGACCGGATGATTTGAAGGGAACAGTTGCACGAATTTGGCGCTATTTATCCATCCAAAAAGGCTGGCTTTTTCTTGTCATTGTGATGGTCGTGTTTAGTTCAGGATTTAGTTTGCTTGGTCCTTATTTAACAAGCGTAGTGATTGATAACTATCTTGTGCCAGGTAAGTTAGAAGGTCTGCCGTTGATTCTGGGTTGGCTTGTCGCCGTCTATGTGTTGCAATCAGCAGCAACCTTTTTTCAGAACTTCTGGATGATCGGCATTGCACAGAAAACGGTTTATCGCATGAGAAAAGATTTGTTTCATCATCTTCATCGCCTGCCCATTCCTTTTTTTGATAAGAAAACGCACGGTGAACTTATGAGTCGACTAACAAACGATATTGAAAATGTTAGTCGTACGTTAAATAGTTCGGTCATCCAGATCTTCTCTAGTGTCCTAACACTGGTTGGTACAGTAGGGCTGATGTTGTGGTTAAGTCCGCTTTTAACGTTAATCACGTTCACGATCATTCCCCTTATGTTTCTCGGGATGAAGTGGATTACGAATCGAACTGGGCATTATTTTAAAGAACAGCAGCGAAACCTTGGAGAAATGAATAGCGTCATTGAGGAGACGCTATCAGGACAGCAAATTATTAAATCCTTTTCTCAAGAAAAGCGTGTCTTAACACAATTAGATGAAAAAAATGAAGCGCTACGAACGTCGGGGTTCTGGGCAATGACGTATTCTGGATTTATTCCGAAATTGATGAACGTACTGAATAACGTTAGTTTCTTGCTTATTGCGGCGGCTGGAGGTTTGCTGTCACTTAAAGGTTTGGTTTCAATTGGTGTCATCGTGGCGTTCATTCAGTACTCGCGTCTTTTTACAAGACCGCTGAATGATCTGGCAAACCAATTTAATACGATATTATCCGCTGTAGCTGGTGCGGAGCGCGTCTTTAACATTTTGGATGAGAAAGAAGAGCGGCCGGATGAAGGGGATGCGGTGTCACTCCAACAGGTGAAAGGGAAAGTTGCCTTTCGAAACGTATCGTTTGGTTATGAAAAAGATGGTGCAACGCTTACGAATCTCTCGTTTGAAGCAAAAGCAGGTGAATCGGTTGCGATTATTGGCCCAACCGGAGCAGGGAAAACAACGATTGTGAACCTGCTCATGCGCTTCTACGAACTGAATGGGGGCACAATCGAAGTGGATGATCACGACGTTACGAAAGTGAAGCGTGAAAGTCTGAGACAAAACATGGGTTTTGTTCTTCAAGATACCTTTTTGTTTAACGGAACCGTTCGTGAAAACATTCGCTATGGACGACTGGATGCAACGGATGAAGAAGTAGAAGAAGCGGCGCGAGTAGCCAATGCGCACACGTTTATTTCAAGATTATCTAAAGGATATGATACAGTGCTGAATCAAGACGGGGGAGGGATTAGTTACGGTCAAAGACAGCTTCTTTCCATTGCTAGAGCGGTACTTGCCGATCCTGCGATTTTGATCCTCGACGAAGCAACAAGTAGCATTGATACGCGAACGGAAATTCAAATCCAAAAAGCGCTCTGGTCGTTAATGGAAGGTAGAACGAGCTTTATTATCGCCCACCGTTTAAATACGATCCAACGAGCCGATCAAATTATCGCTCTCGATCAAGGGAAGATTATTGAAAAAGGCACTCATGAACAATTATTAGAGCAAAAAGGTTATTTGTGGGGTCAGGTCGGAACCTGACCCCCTCCAAAGACAAAACAAAGCGATTGTCCACCACAGGCGGACAATCGCTTTTTTACGAAGAAACAGCAGATTACAGAAATCATATTGCAAGGGGGAAACGAGTATGAGTAAACTAAGAGCAAGAAGAAAATAAGGAAAATGTTGTTAATAACTGGAGGTGGGAAACATGAATGAGGAAGAAAGGGAAGAGGTGTTTCGCTCTGAACTAAAGCGGCTTAGGCTAAAAGATTACATAACTGATCAAACATACGAGATCGTGTCTAGTGCTTATGAAAAAATGGTTCATCCTTCTATTGAAGTGGTTGAAGCAGTGGAAGAGAACGAGCAAGTACTTACTCCACCAGAAAAGGTTCCCGCTAAGGTGGCGCCAGTAACAGAGAAGAAAACGAAATCCACGCAGGAGCTTAGGGATCGAAATTTAACGTGGATCTTAATTATTGGCGTTGTGTTTTTGCTACTGGGGGCACTTGTTCTTGCTACAAGTACGTGGGATGTCATGACGTCCATCATGAAGACCGCACTTATTGGAGGAATTGCGGCTGTTTTCTTTGGGATTAGCTGGCTGAGTGGTCATAAGCTCCGCATCGAAAAAACGGCTTTTTCATTTTTAGTTCTAGGAAGTCTTTTTCTTCCGATCGTTGTTTTTTCAGCAGGATACTTTCAGCTCTTTGGTGAATGGCTATCCGTCCGTGGCGCGGGGAATGAAGTGCTTGGTTTGATTGGTGTCTTGATTTGTTTACCGCTTTATTTCATCCAAGCTAAGCGTCAGCAATCGCGGTTATTTGTTTGGTTTTCATTTGTGACATTGAGCATCGGCGCAGCTTTTTTTATTCAAGTGTTTCAGCCGACAGTGGATCTGTTTTATCTTGGAATCGTGTTGTTTAACGGATTGCTGTTGCTAACCTATGCGCGAGCAAAGAAGTATGAGCATCTCGTTCTTTTCACGAAAGAACTTCCGATTTATGCGCAAGGGAATCTGATTCTCTCAACCTTGCTTCTTCTGTTCTTTTACGAAAGCGAAGTTTTTTATAGTTTTAATGTCATTGTGACAGCATTTTTATATCTTGCCATGATCTATATTGGCAAACAAAAAGAATATCATTTTGTGTTTACGCTTTTGCTCGTCTATGGAATCTATCAGCTAATCGAGCATTCTGTCCTTGAATCGGCAGACGTTATGCTATATGCGCTTGTAGGGTTTATTTTTATTGGGCTACAGTCGGTCGATCGTCTTCAAAATCCGTATATGAAAAAAGTATTTCAGCTAACGAGTGGTGCCGTATCGCTCTGCGCCTTTCTCTTTATTACGTATAAAGGATTATTCTTACGTTATGATGATCCGTCATGGCTTCTTGTGCTCGGTTATGTGATCATTAGCATCAATTATATCGCTCTTGCAAATGTAACCCGTTATCGGATTTTTGGATTTTTAGCCCCATTATTTCTTGCTGCAGCTGGCCTTTACTCGATGAGCTTGCTGTACACGGAACCCTCAACCGAAATGGTGATGATCCACATGTTTGCAACAGGGGTCCTTTTATATGCAGGTGGCTTTTACTGGAATGATTGGGCAGTCACGAAAAGAATAAAGACGGGGGCACTCGCCATTTCGTTTGGCCCCATCCTCTTGTCGCTTTTACTTGGACTCGTTAGCGGTCGATGGTGGTTGGAAAGTAGCTTATTACTCGTACTTGGCTTTTTGTATTTATCAATCTATCAAAAAGGGAAGTGGAAGTGGCTTCGCGATACTGGAGCGCTACTGTATCCGATTACGTGGGGACTCGCATTACTTGCACTTTATCCCCAATTTGCGAGAAACGATTTTTATGAAAGTGCTTTTGGAGCACCGTTTCATACAGCAATCGCAGCAATCTTAATCCTCGGCGTTCACTATTATTGGCGAAAAAAAGGCATGCAAGTATTGGAAGAGATGGCCTTTTGGACGGGTGTCAGCTTTTATGGATTATCGTTACTTCTCTTGCTTGCAGGGACGGTAAATGAATTGTTTGTTCGTTCAGGACTGTTGCTCGGTGGCGTTGGTATGCTTTATCTTATTTTCAAGCGTACGAAAGAAGAAACGTTATGGCCGCTACTAAGTCTTTTTACACTAGGGACCTATCTTTCGATTGCGGAAGCTTTCCCTTTTCAAGGAATGTTTCAGTGGCTCCCAGGAGCAGTCTTCCTGATCCTGATTGCCGATACGCTTGGGAAAAAAGATATCGTAATCCAGCAGGGTTATTTCTATCTTGGTCATCTCTATTTACCTGCCGCTCTCCTTTACACCGTTTTTGAACAAGGTAACGAGGCGGTTTTATATGTCGTCGCGCTTTTTGTTTATGTTTATTCTGTGCTTACGAGGCAGATCGAATGGGAAATTCGCACCTTTTTATATGCAGCGTTTACGGTTCTTCCTTTTCTTTATATAGCGATCCTTGATTTTTTAGAAATGCAAAGCGAGGCGTATACGTATACAGGGTTTGTACCGAGTATCGTGATGTTTGGTTTATGGTTCTTTCTTGGTGAAACATGGAAAGAACGGATTAAATGGTATGCAGTGCCGTTTGCCGTACTTGGACTATTCCCTTTTATCAACACTTACGAGGAAATTCAGTTGGTCCCTTTAGCTGTTGGTTTCTTGTATGCCACTATGGCCTTATACATGATCCATCAATCCGGTTGGCAGCTGTTCACGGTTGTTCCTCTTCTTTTCGTGCAATCGATGATCTTCCTTCTGCCAATCGAGACGACCTTGATGAAAACATTGGTATATGTTGGCGCAGCAGCCGTTCTACTTACGGCTGGTTACTTCATTCATCAAACACTCTATTCACTTCGGGCAAACCCGATGAATGAAAAGTATATCGATTGGTACGCAATCATTGCCTTTTTATTGGTGTTGAACCTCTATCAAGACTTAACGTTTGCCTCTCTTTGGGCGGATGAGCTAAGAGCTCTCTTTATCGTTGCTTTTTTCATGTTACAAATAAAAAGGGTTCCAGCTGGAATTCCTGCAAAAGTGATGAAAACCGCTGCGGCGCTCTCGCTATTTGTCCCGTATTACACGCTTCTTCATCACCTTGAAATCAACGAATACATTGTAACGGAAGTCTATGTATTGCCGTGTCTTGCGGTTAGTATTTATTTATCAAAGCGGACGTGGGATCAAAACAAACAAATCATGAGTATTATTGAATGGGGCGTTCTTTTGGTCGTAGCCGCAATTCTTGTATTCGATGCGCTTAGTAGTAATACTATTTATGATGCGCTCATTGCTGGAGGGCTTTCCCTTGCTTCAGTACTTGCAGGCTTTTTCTATCGAATCAAATCTTACTTCCTGATCGGTTGTAGCGTGTTGCTTTTAAATCTTCTATTGCAAACGAGGCCTTACTGGGGCAACATGCCGTGGTGGGCTTACCTCTTAATCGCAGGCGCGACTTTGATTTCTGTAGCCAGTTTCTACGAGTGGCAGAAGCAGAATAAAAATGAAAAAGGAGATACGCTGTTACAAGTGAAGAAACAGCAGCTTTTAGCGAAATGGAAGCAATGGCGTTAAAGGAAAAAGCTGTCTCGCTGAACGAGGGTTGATCATCGTTCGGCGGACAGTCTTTTTTAGCTTATCAAAAAAACAAGTTGATTCCGTTTGGAGCGTTCGATATATAATGACATTAGGGAAGTCCTCTGAGGGAGGACAAGTGTCTGTGGAGGGGGTCGTCGCTACCGGTGACGTCACCGGTAGCGATGACTCCAAAAAGGAGGTAAATCAATGGCGCGCTGGATATATGTGATTGGTGGTTTGCTAGTAACGGTAACATTTTCTTTTTTTCTCTTCTGTTCTGTAAGGGCTTTCAACTTAACCCCAGACCGCCCTTCTGCTTCTTATAAAGCTCCGGATTATCGCTTCGTTCTTGTTACGGAAGAGGTTGATAATGATTACTGGCGACTTGTCGAAAAAGGAGCACGCGCTGCAGCTGAGAAGCATCATGTGTCGTTACAGTATACCGGCCCCAAACAAGCTAACCTTGATGAACATATGAAAATGATTGAAATGGCGGCTGCATCAAAAGTGGATGGCATCATCGCGCAGGGATTGAATCAAGAGGTGTCACCTACGATTATTAATCGCGTATCAGAAAAAGGGATTCCTTTTCTAACTATAGATACGGATGCTCCTGAAAGTAAGCGCGTGGCGTACGTTGGAACGGATAATTATTATGCTGGGTTTCTAGCAGGACAAGCGTTACTAAAAGATACAGAAGGTGAGGTAAAGGTCGGCATCATTACGGGCCGTTATGATTCAGCAAATCAAAAGCTTCGGGTCGAGGGATTTAAAGATGCGATTAAAGGGAGCGATCGCGTGAACGTCGTTGCTATCGCTGAATCTCAAATTACACGAATCCAAGCAGCCGAAAAAACGTATGAGATGATAAAAGATTACCCTGACGTTAATGCCTTTTACGGAACGAGTGCCCTTGATGCGATCGGCATCGTTCAAGTTCTTGAAAGTATTGGCATGACTGATCGCGTCTATGTGATTGGGTTTGATGTTCTCCCGGAAACCCTTCAACTTCTTAAAGAGGGAAAGCTTGAAGCGACTGTTGAACAAAAACCATATGAGATGGGATACGACGCGGTAGAATTGATGATTCAAGTGCTTGAAGGTGATAAGGTTTCCACCTATCACCACACGATGACAGATGTAGTGCGGCAGAAAGACTTGACCGAAACAGAAACAATGACGCCGGGAGGGATGAAACAACAATGAAAATTCAAGCGAGATTTATTCTCTTTTTTACATTGCTTGTGATTTTGATGAACGGTGTCGCGTTTTACTTGTTTCATAACAGTCAGCGTACGATTGATGATTATCACACGAGTTTTGAGCGGTTTATCGTCTTAAATGAAATCTCGCAACAAACCAATACGGTCTATGAAGCGATGAATACGTATTTAACGGCACGAACGCAAACGGAATTAACCGCTTATGCCACTGAACGAAAAATTCTTTCGCAAGAAAAAGAAGAGCTCCTCGATACAGTGAAAAATGAAGGAAACGATCAAATCGTCACAAACTATGAAAACATGATCGAAAGCTTTTTACTTGAATGCGACATTACCGTGCAGGCTTTTCAGAGGCAGGAAATTAATCAATATTCAGGTCACTTAAACGAAGCGGCGCAAATCTCTGCGTTTATTCAGGAAACGACCTTAACGCTTATTAATTCTGAATTAACGGATTACCGCATCTTTTACAATGAAATGGATCAAAAAAGTTCCTACCTTCAGTGGATGGGGATTTCGTTATTCGTTTCCATGATTATCTTTAGCCTCTTAATGGCCTTCTGGTTTTCGCGTGGCATTACAAAACCGATTCATGAACTTGCTGCTGCAGCTAAAAAACTAGCAAAGGGAGATTTTACGGCAAATAAAGTTGTCGTAAAGTCGAGAAGTGAACTGCGGTTATTGGCAGAAACCTTTTACCGCATGCAGGAAAATATACAAGGATTAATTATTGAAATGAAGCAAAAATCAGAGCTTGATCAGCTTTTGAAAGAAATGGAGTTAAAAAGTCTTCAAAGTCAGATGAATCCTCACTTTCTTTTTAATACCCTTAATACGATTTCAAGACGTGCTTATATTGAAGGGGCTGAACAAACGAGTGAGCTCATTGAATCGGTAGCGGCTCTTCTACGTTACAATCTTGGTAATCTAGCAAAAGACGTGACATTAAAAGATGAATTAACGATTGTGAGGGAATATTTTTTTATTCAGAAGTCGCGGTTTGGTGAACGAGTGAAATTTGATGTGATTGCAGACGAGAACGTGCTAGACTGCAAAATCCCTGTGCTAACGCTTCAGCCGATTGTTGAAAATGCCTTTATACACGGTGTGGAAACGTATGAAGAAGGCGGAAAAATTATGATACGCATTTATGCGGAACAAGACGATGTCATTATTGAGGTGGCAGACAACGGAGTAGGAATGGAAACGACAAGGCTGTCACAATTATTTTCTAATGATGAACATTCGCCTATAGATAATAGACAGGGACATTCTACGGGTCTTGGCATGCAAAATGTGAAGAAACGAATCGAATTGTTCTCCCAACAGGCCGGTTCCATGACCGTTCATTCTTCTAAAGAAGTTGGAACAACGGTCCGACTGAATTTACCTTATAGAAAACCAAAAGGAGATGAACAATTTGCTTAAAATCATGATTGTCGATGACGAGCAGCTAGAGCGGGATGCAATCGAAATGATGATAACACGAGAATATGGCGATAAGGTAAAGATAGTAAAAGCGAAAAATGGGAGAGAAGCAATTTCGTTTGTAGGCGAATTTCAACCGCATATTGTTTTTATGGACATTAAAATGCCCGGGATCGATGGGGTAAAGGCAGTTCGAACGATTAAGCTCAACCATCCGAACATTCGATTTATTATGCTTTCTGCCTTTGACACATTTAACTATGCAAGAGACGTGATGCAGCAAGGGGTGAAAGAATATTTGTTAAAGCCAGGGCGTAAGAGTGAAATTTTAGCTGCCCTTTCACGTGTCTCTAAAGAACTTGAAATAGAGCGAGAAGAAGCTGCAAAAAAAAACCATGTTCAAGCACAGCTTGCAAAAGCCGTTCACTTACTTGAAGGTGAGTGGATGAATGCGATCTTAATGAATCAAGTAACAGAGTTCAGTCCTGCTGAATGGAGCGAACTGCTTGGCTTTCAAACGACAGCAGGTTATGCCCTTGTTTTTAAATTTCCAAACAAACAGGATCGCTTCAATGAAATGGTTCAGTGGATCAAAAAGAAAGTGAAAAGCGCCCTTCCTGGTGAAGCTTTAATAGGAGTAAGAGATGAATACTATTTACCCTGCTTTCTTTTCAGTGACAGCCTTCAGGAGAAAGACAAGCGGCTAAAGGCGAAATTACTGCCTATGTTACGAAACCTTCTTTATGAATTCAATCAATATTTTGGCGTAGCGGTTTGTATTGGGGTAGGGAGGCCATATAAGGAAGCCGAGCAATTTGTCGCATCTTATCGGGAAGCTCTTCATACTGTTCGTGATCTAGATGTTGAACAAGATGTCACTTATGCCTTTTATCATGAAGGGAAAAGTGCTAACGTACCTCGGCATGATCGCACACAGGAGCAGGAGTCGATTGTGATTAATGCGATCAACAATGGTGACTTCACAAGAGCGATGAAAGAACTTGATGTGTATGTAGAAATGATTGCAGTTGAACCAACTTCCACTTATGTTCAAAAACTGAATGAACTCTTTCTTGTCGCTGAGCGTATTCTTCAAAACAATGGAATCGTCTTATCTTCTTATGCATACATCCGTGCGGAAAATGAGTATGAAGCTAGCAGTCTAGCGCGAGAAAAGCTACGAAAGTTGAGTGTGCATGTCCATGAATGGCGTGCGCTCCATGGCGGGGATCGTCTTGAACAGGTCAAGCAATACATTCGAGCCCATTTTCATAAACAGCTCACCCTTGAAGAAGCAGCGGAGCACGTTGAGCTTAGCCCCTATTACGTCAGTAAATTATTTAAAGATAAGAGCGGCATGACATTCATTGATTACGTTACAGAAGTTCGGATTGGCGAAGCAAAACGAGAAATGCTGGATGCCTCCAAAAGTTTAAAAGAGATTTGTTTCAACGTCGGATATAAAGATCCGAATTATTTCAGTCGAGTATTTAAACGAAAAGCCGGCTTATCGCCTTCGCAATATCGTGAGAAGTTGTTGGTGTGAAACTAGTATAGAAAGGGAAGTGGGTGCTTAGCGTCTTCTCGTTGATTTGTAGCAAGCTATTGACGGTTTCTTGTCATTACCCATTTACCTATTTCCTTCTCCACCATTCTAAAGTTATACTGTCTTGAGACGCAACTATGGGACGCAACATCCCTTAAACAGAGAGGAATTATCATCATGCTTGATTATAAGCTTTACAAAAACAAGGCCAGTGGCAGTGAAACGATCGTCTTGCTACATGGTCTTGGAGGAAACTATGGGATCTTCTGTCACCAAATAGGGACATACAAAAAGAAGTATCATGTGTTAGCGATAAACTTACCCGGTCATGGCCAATCACCAAGTACGTCTAGCTATGGGAAACCTTTTACTAGTGAATTAATTGCTAATGAAATTCTCGCTCTTCTCGATCAACTGAACATTATGAAAGCTCATTTAGTGGGGATTTCACTAGGTTCAGTTGCGGTACATCACTTGCTACAACAGGCACCTGAACGTGTTCAAAGTGCTGTGCTTGGTGGAGCGATTACGCGATTCAATCCCTTAGCTTCCTTCTTGCTGATGGCTGGAAATGCAGTGAAATCTTTTATTCCATATATGTGGTTATACAAATTGTTTGCTTATGTCATGATGCCAAAATCGAATCACGCACGTTCACGAAAGCTCTTTATTAGAGAAGCCCTGAAAATGAATCGAAGCGATTTTCTTGCATGGTATAAACTGGCTCCTCACGTAAAAGAAACTTACATGGATGTCCAAGAAAATAGTGGAAACATCCCGAAACTATACATTTCAGGTGAACAGGATCACCTTTTTCTGAAGCCTTTGCTAGAAGATACTAGTAGTGATGAACAGGCAAACCATTTCATTCTAGAGCAGTGCGGTCACGTTTGTAATGTAGAAAAACCTAGAGAATTCAATGTTGCTTCCATGGCGTTTTTTAAGAGAAATCGTGCACGGACAAGCATTTCTCCTGCTTTATAAATATAAAAAATGACTTAATGCGAAAGTGATTCTTCAATAAAAAACGCCTAGCCAATATGTGGCTGGGCGTTTAGCTATTCATTGAAATAATAGAATCCTATCTTTGTTTATCTACGCACATCCCCATCTTTCAATATACCGTTCTTTACATACCGCTGAATCGAATGGAGCTCTTTCATCACTCGCGCCTTCTCTCGTTCATCTTTCCACCAGTTGTTTCGCTGTCCTGATTCTCGATCGTCACTACAAAAGCTATAGGTGATCCAGTCTGGCATATACGTTGTAAGTGTGAGGTGGCACCTTTTCATATGATAGGGAGAGCTGACGATCAGGAGTCGATGAATCTGATTAAGACCGATGGAGCGTTGTAGCACCATAAGCGAGGCGAGTACATTCTCTGTTGTATTTGCAGCTTCGAGCTCCAGAAGGATATCTTCAGACGGTACACCAAGCTCGACTAACCGATCTCTCATCCATATGGCTTCAGGTTCTTCATTTTCTCCCCATCTTGCTGCGGAACCAGATACGAGAATTTTAGGGGCGCGCTTATCATGATAGAGGTCTGCTGCTTTTATGACGCGGTGAATTGTTTTGGCACCAAACACGAGAATACATTCCCCGGTTTGCTGATCATCTATGGTGTCATGAAACATTAACGTTGTAATTTCTTCTCTTGAGAGAGTGTCCGGATTTAATTCGGATAACTTCACTTCATTTTCACCTCGATCGAACAGAAATATCTGCATATCTTATCATTCTCTCTTTGCATGAGAAGACCCTTCTTTCATTTATCTTGTACTAGCTTATGAAAACAACCACAAAAAAGTGAAGGTAACCACAATATTATGAAGACGCTTACATGATTTTGTGAGGATTTATTTTGATAGAGTAAGAGTAACAAAAGATATGGGGGGATCGATCGTATGAAGGGAAGGCTTAAATCATTTACGGGTTGGTTTTTAATTCTAGTCTTAGCTCTAGGACCACTTTCTGCTTGTTCGAGTTCTGGGGAAACAAACGGCAGTAGCGGGTCAAGTAACGAAGAAACGCTTGATATTTTCAGCTGGTGGACAGGTGCTGGGGAAGAAGATGGGTTGAATGCGCTCATTGATTTATTTAAAGAAGAATACCCTGACATTGAAGTCGAAAACGCAGCCGTTGCTGGCGGCGCAGGAACGAATGCAAAGGCTGTACTTGCAAGTCGTATGCAGGGTGATGATCCTCCTGCAACGTTTCAAGTTCATGGTGGTTCTGAGTTAAATGACGGATGGGTTGCAGCAGGAAAAATGGAAACGCTTAACGATCTTTATGAGTCGGAAGGTTGGGAAGATAAGTTTCCAGAAGATCTAATTGATCTTGTTAGTAAAGACGGCGATATTTACTCTGTTCCAGTGAATATTCATCGTGGAAACGTTCTCTGGTATAACACGAGCGTTTTTGAAGAAAATGACGTTGAGCCGCCGACTACGTTCGATGAGTTTTTTACTGCAGCGGACCAGCTACAGGAAGCTGGCGTTACACCACTTGCCCTCGGTGACAAAGAGCCCTGGACAGCGACACACCTATTTGAAACAGCGCTATTAGGGACGCTTGGGGCTGATGATTACAAAAAGCTTTTCACAGGAGAACTGGCGTTTAGCGACCCTAAAGTGAAGGAAGCGGCTGAGAATTATAAAAAAATGCTAAGCTACGTAAACGAAGACCATAGCTCTCGTAACTGGCAAGATGCATCTCAGCTCGTTGCAGATGGAGAAGCCGCGATGAACGTCATGGGAGATTGGGCTAAGGGTTACTTTGTAAACGATCTTAACCTGAAAGTAAAAGAAGATTTTGGTTGGGTGGCAACGCCAGGTACTAAAGGGATGTTTATGGTGATTACCGATACGTTCGGCTTGCCAAAGGGTGTAGCAAATCCTGAAGACGTTAAGAAATTCTTATCTGTTCTTGGCTCTGTTGAAGGGCAGGATGCATTTAATCCTTTAAAAGGTTCCATTCCAGCTCGTGTAGATGCTAATCTTTCAAACTATGATGAATATGGAAAAGAAACGATTGAAGATTTCAAGAGTGCGAGTCTCGCACCGAGTCTTGCGCACGGATCAGCTGCACCTGAAGGTTTTGTTACGAAAGTAAACCAGGCGATTAATATTTTTGTGACGCAACAGGATGTTGATCAATTAATTGGTTCTCTTGAAGATGCTTCGGGTGATCTTAAGTAAAATGAGTTGGGAGAAGAATGGCTCTTCTCCCTTTTTGAATGGTAAGGGGGATGATGATGAAGACAGAAACAGCGATGAGATCGGTCACAGTATCAACGCGAAAAAAACGATCGCTTACAAAGGATCACATGCTTGCGATCGGCTTTCTTATTCCATCGATTCTTTTAGTTGGGGTTTTCGTTTATGGGTTTATCGGATGGACGGGCTATGTATCGTTAAGCAATTGGAATTCGCTGGTCCCAGACTTTTCTTTTGTCGGATTGAAAAATTATCTTTATCTGTTTAGTGATTTTCGCTTTCAAGCTGACTTACGAAATACGCTCTTTTTTACAATTATGTTTATTTTAGCGGTAATCGTGGTCGGACAGTTTCTGGCAGTTCTTTTAGACCAAAAGATCCAGCAAGAGTCGCTGTTTCGAAACATTTTTTTCTTTCCAATGGCACTTTCTTTTGTCGTCACAGGGGTGGTCTGGCAATGGCTATTGAATCCTTCCACAGGGGTTAATTTATTCCTTGGCAAACTTGGTCTTGATTCAAAATGGTATACCGATACAACGATTTTTCCGGCGATTGGCTGGGGGAAAATCGAATTCGGAATCCCGATTGCGATGATCGCTGTTGTCATCGCGGCCGTCTGGCAAATGACCGGTTTTTCAGTAGCTATGTATCTTGCTGGGTTAAGAGGCGTTCCGGAAGAAGTAAGGGAAGCGGCTCGGATGGATGGTGCAAATGAATTTCAGGTGTATTGGAAAATCATTATGCCGATCCTTCGTCCAATTACCGTTAGCGTGATTATTATTATGGCGCACATTTCGCTTAAAATTTTCGATTTAATATATGCGATGACGGGGCCGGGTGCAAACTTTGTCACAGACGTACCTGGTGTGTATATGTATGAAACGACGTTCAGAGGAAATTATTACGCGAACGGCGCAGCGATTGCTGTCATCATGCTTTTAGCGGTTGCGATCTTTATCGTTCCTTACCTCTGGTCGAGTCGGAAGGAGGAAGCCTAGTGGCTATACGATCGTTCACACGTCCCATTCTCTACGTTCTACTTATTGCCCTTTCTTGCTTTTACCTTATGCCAGTTTACGTGATGATCATTACGAGTCTGAAGCCACTTGAAGAAGTGACATTAAGTCAAATGTGGCAGCTGCCAACATCTTTAGATTTTAGTAGCTATTCCGAGGCATTTACGAAACTAGCACCGAATTTATTAAATAGTTTTTATCTCGTCATACCGGCTACGCTTCTTTCGGCTCTCTTAGGTTCACTGAATGGATATGTTCTTTCTAAATGGAAATTCAAAGGCGCCAATACGCTGTTTACTGTCATTTTATTTGGGATGTTCATCCCTTATCAAAGTATCCTTATCCCGCTAATTCAGTTTCTGAGAGAAATCGGATTGTATAATTCGATCGCAGGACTTGTGTTTGTTCACGTTGTGTATGGCATTCCGATTACAACACTCATGTTTCGAAACTTCTATGCAAGCATTCCAGATTCAATGATTGAATCTGCGAAAATCGATGGCGCTGGCTTTCTAGGAGTCTACCGTTTTATTATGATTCCCCTATCAATTACGGGGTTTGTGGTTGTTGCGATCTGGCAGTTTACGAACATATGGAATGAATTCTTATTTGCCGTCACGATTACGACATCGGATCAGCAGCCCGTCATGGTAGCGCTACAGAATTTATCAGGAAGTCAAATTGTGCAATGGAACGTCCAAATGGCCGGGGCGCTTTTAGCCGCACTTCCTACTCTTCTCGTGTACATTTTTCTCGGAAAGTTTTTTGTGAAAGGATTACTTGCAGGATCAGTAAAAGGATAACGCCTGAAAGAGCAGCTTATGCTGTTCTTTTTTGTTTAATAAAAATAGAGGTTCTACAAATAGAGGAATTTCGCCTTTTTATCTTAAAATTTGTTAGAATAGTTAGAAAAATGGTAAAATTGATATGTGAACGTACTTAAATGGAGGGGGAGTGCCGATGTTTCATTCTTATCATGTAGATGGTTACTTTGACGAAATGCTTCAGAAAGGCAAGGAGCCGAGAGGACATTGCAAACCGTTCCATGAAAAATTAAACGAAGTAGCGCCTGAAGAATTGCAATCGCGCTATGAGCTGGCGCAAAGTGATTTTCTCAGGCAGGGCATTACATTTACGGTTTATAGTGATAACGAAGGAACGGAACGAACGATGCCGTTTGATTTTGTTCCAAAAATTATTCCTCCAGATGAATGGCAGGAGCTTGAGCGTGGCCTCATGCAGCGCTTCGATGCTTTAAATGCATTTTTAGATGATGTCTATCACGAACAACACATCCTAAAAGACGGCATTATTCCCCGTGATCTCATCGTGAATTGTCAGCATTTCTTTCAGCAGGTAGCAGGGATCGATCTTCCAAGAAGGCAGCACATTTTTATGGCTGGCATTGATTTAATTCGAGACGATAACGGCGAGTATCGCGTTTTAGAAGATAACCTTCGGAACCCCTCGGGCCTCTCCTATGTTTTCCAGAACCGTTATGTGATGCGAAAAGTGTACCCAGAATTTTTTAATCAATATTCTGTTCAATCACTTGAGCAACAGTTTTCTTATCTTCATTCCGCGATGGCTTCGCTTGCTCCAGAAGGCAGTTCTTCACCGACAATTGTCCTCTTAACACCTGGCGTTCATAATTCAGCTTACTATGATCATTCTTTTATCGCTCAGCGAACGGGCATTGAACTTGTTGAGGGAAGAGATCTTGTTGTAAGGGAACGACAAGTCTATATGAAAACCGCTCGAGGTTTGAAAAAAGTGGATGTTATTTATCGACGGATCGATGATGAGTTTCTGGATCCACTTGAATTTCGTGAAGATTCCTTACTTGGCGTGCCGGGCTTGATCGACGTCTACCGTGCAGGAAATGTATCGATTTTAAATGGAATTGGCAACGGGGTTGCTGATGATAAAGCGATCTATCATTTTGTTCCTGACATGATTCGTTATTACTTAAAGGAAGAGCCACTAGTCAAAAATGTTGATACATATCTTTTACGATATGACGATCAGCTAGAATATGTCCTTGATCATCTGTCAGAGCTAGTCGTAAAACATACGAACGCTTCAGGTGGCTACAATATGCTAATTGGCCCTCATGCTTCTAAGGAAGAGATTGAAGCATATCGACAACAAATTCTTAAAAACCCATCTGAATTTATCGCTCAGCCAACAATCAAGCTATCTCGCTTGCCAGCTTTTAAAGAAGACCGCTTTGCCGCTTGTCACGTTGATCTTCGCGTTTTTATTTTTGGAGGAGAAAAGACGCACGTTTTCCCTGGAGGTTTAACACGTGTCGCGCTAAAAGAAGGTTCCCTTGTCGTCAATTCGTCACAAGGTGGGGGCGCGAAAGATACATGGGTGCTTGAAGAAAATCCAATTCATATTTAAAAGAGGAGGGAGCACTTTCGATGCTAAGCAGAGTAGCTGATTCATTGTATTGGTTAGCCAGGAATGTGGAGAGAGCAGAAAATAATTCGCGATTAATAGCGGTAAAGTTAACGAGCCGTCTTGAAAATGCCAATCCGATTGATGAAACGAATCAAAACTGGTACGAGCTCATTGAAATTAGCGGTTTTCAAGAGGTGTTTGATGAAGAATATCAACATCCAATCGATCGAAATGTGATGGAGTTTTTGTTGTTCTCATTAAAAAATCCGAATTCTATTCTAAATACCATTACGATCGCAAGAGAAAATGCTAGAGCCGTTCGAGAAATTATTCCGAATGAATTATGGGAGAGCATCAATTCATTTTATTTAAAATTAAAGAAGCAGAGTCATACCCCCTGGACAATGGAAGAAATTAGTGACATTTGTGAGTTTGTAAAAAAGGATTCTCTTCTCTTTCAAGGCATTGTTGAAGCAACAATGCCACGAGGGGATGCTTACCTTTTCATGGAAATGGGTAAACACTTGGAAAGGGCTGAAAAAGCCGCCCGTATCCTGGATGTGTATTATCACAAGAATTTAGCGTCTTACCAGAACAAAGAAATTGTGGAGTATCATCATTGGTGGTCTGTTCTTCAGTCAGTCAGTGGACACGAAGCTTATATTAAAACGTATCGTCCGTTAATTAAAAGTCGGAATGTGGCTGAGTTCTTCATTCTAAATGCTGAGTTTCCAAGGTCAATGATGTACTGTATCCAAAAAGTACGAAACGCCTTCGTAGCGCTCGAAGATGGACATGTTGAACATTATTCAGAGTCACTTGCACAGGAGCTCGAACATCTTTCCAATGACCTTTACGATTTTTCGATTGAAGAAATTCTCAATCAAGGTGCCCATGCGTTTCTTCAAAGTTTTCAACACCGTTGTATGACGATCGGCATGCACATTACGAAAACCTATTATCTGGGGGAAGTTGTGATACCATGAAATACGAAGTTACCCAAACGAACACTTATGAATATGAGTTGCCAGTAAGACAGAGTATCAATCAGTTCAGATTGCGTCCGCTGCATGATGTGCAACAAACGCTTCATGATTATCACGTTCGCATCCAACCTAATAGCAAAACTTACGGCCATACGGATTATTGGGGCAACTATGTCGAGACGTTTTATCTTTGGGGCGAGCATCAGGGTCTTGAGATTGAAACCGTTTCAACGGTTGAAGTTCATCCGCTACGCTTAGATGTTACGTTGCCATTGACGGATCAGCAGCGAACGGAACTTCATTCAGAATCGTTTAAACAGGCTTATACCGAATATATGATTGAGACGGATTATACGACGATTTCAAAGCATGTAATGGAAGAAGAAACGCGAGAACTCTGGGCAAATGCGCAAGATGAGCTTGATTTTGCAGTGAAGTTAAATGAACATATTTATAATTCGATGGAGTATGTGTCTGGAGCAACGAACGTGGAGACAACAGCAGAGAAAATCTTAACTCATCGTACGGGTGTTTGTCAGGATTACACCCATTTAATGCTTGCTCTTTGTCGACATCGAGGGATTCCTGCACGGTATGTGAGTGGGTACATTTACATCGGAGAAAACTCCGCTTATCGCGGCGATGCAGCAACGCACGCGTGGCTTGAGGTGAAAGTTCCGGGATTAGCATGGATTGGCCTCGATCCAACGAATAATGCGATTGCTAGAGAGCAGCATATTCGCATAGCAGTAGGACGAGACTATCGCGATATTTCTCCGTTAAAAGGGGTCTATATCGGCGGTGCTCAGACGCTTAACGTAAGTGTTGGAGTAAAAAACTTAGAAGAGCGGGTCAGCGGGTAAGGAGCTGCCCGTTTTTTTTATAGAGATTTTAAAAAATGTAAATAGAGTATCTTTTTTTGAAGTGTTAATTTTTTTCAGAATAGTGTCTAAGCTAATTTGAATTAGGGTATTGGAACTAGTAGATCATTTGAAAAATAACAAAAAGGGTGATGTCATTTGTCGGATTCCATCCACGTAACGATTAACGGCGAGAGTGTAGCCGTATCAAGTGAAAAAAGCGTGCTTGAAGCACTTAATGAAAATAGCCTTGATTTGCCTAGCGTATGCTACCATCCAAGTCTAGGGGCAATTGAAACATGTGATACTTGTATGGTGGAAGTGAACGGTGAAATTGTTAGAGGCTGTTCAACGGCTATTTCAAATGGCGATAGCATCAATACAACAGCCACGCACGTGAAAGAAGCCCAAACGATCGCCATGGATCGCATCCTTCACAATCACGAACTCTATTGCACCGTTTGTGATTACAATAACGGGACATGTGAAGTACATAATACAGTAAAACAAATGAAAATGAATCACCAGTCGATCCCGTTTGAACAAAAACCGGACCCAGTGGATAGCTCGAATTCTTTCTATCGTTATGATCCAGATCAATGTATTCTTTGCGGACGCTGCGTCGAAGCATGTCAGGATGTTCAGGTGACAGAAACGTTAACGATTGACTGGGAAAGAGAACGCCCGCGCGTCATTTGGGACAATGATGTGCCCATTAACGAATCTTCATGTGTTTCTTGTGGCCATTGCTCAACCGTTTGTCCATGTAATGCGATGATGGAAAAGGGAATGGAAGGAGAAGCTGGATTATTAACAAGCATTCAACAGGATACGCTTCGTCCGATGATTGAGCTAACGAAAAATGTTGAAACAGGCTATAATTCAATCCTTGCCATCTCTGATATGGAATCCGCCATGCGTGAAAATGAGATCAAGAAAACAAAAACCGTTTGCACCTATTGTGGTGTAGGCTGTAGCTTTGATGTTTGGACAAAAGGGCGAGACATTTTAAAAGTTGAGCCACAGGTAGAAGCCCCTGCTAATGGAATCTCCACGTGTATCAAAGGGAAATTTGGCTGGGATTATGTGAACAGTGAAGAACGTTTAACAAAGCCATTGATTCGTGAAGGAGATTCATTTAGAGAAGCGGAATGGGAAGAAGCACTGAAACTGATTAGTCAAAAGTTTTCTGATGTGAAGGAAAATCATGGTGCGAATGCTCTTTCTTTTATAAGTTCATCTAAGTGTACGAATGAGGAATCCTACTTAATGCAGAAGTTTGGAAGAAGTGTGATCGGTACGAACAACATCGATAACTGCTCGCGCTATTGCCAAACGCCGGCAACAGTTGGGTTATTCCGTACTGTTGGACACGGTGGTGATGCTGGGTCGATTAAAGATATCGAAATGTCTGAGCTTGTTATTGTCATCGGATCAAATACGTCGGAATCTCATCCAGTCCTTTCAACGCGCGTGAAGCGTGCGAACAAATTGTACGGTCAGAAGCTCATTGTTTCCGATCTTCGAAAACATGAAATGGCCGAGCGATCTGATCTTTTCATTCGTCCATCTTCAGGCTCCGATCTTGTCTGGCTCTCTGCTGTAACGAAGTATATTATTGATCAAGGCTGGGCAGATGAAGCTTTCTTAAAAGATCGCGTTAACGGTCTTGATGACTACATTGCTAGTCTCGAGAAATACACAATGAGCTATGCATCTGAAGTAACCGGTATCGATGAGGCGGAATTAATTCAAATCGCGGAAATGATTCACGAAGCCAAGACTACGGTTGCGCTTTGGGCGATGGGTGTAACACAGCATGGCGGTGGCTCTGATACGAGTACGGCGATCTCAAACCTCCTTCTTGTTACTGGTAACTATGGAAAACCTGGTACAGGTGCTTATCCACTACGCGGACATAATAACGTTCAGGGTGCAAGTGATTTTGGAAGCATGCCGGATAAAATGCCTGGTTATGAGAATGTGACAGATGAAAAAGTTCGTGATAAATATGAAAAAGCATGGGGTACGCCACTTCCTGAAGAAATCGGCTTAAATAATCATGAAATGGTTGACCACATTCATGAAGGAAAACTAAAAGCAATGTACTTAAAAGGAGAAGACATGGGAATCGTGGATTCAAACATCAACCATGTCCATGCTGCTTTTGAGAAGCTTGAATTCTTCGTTGTCCAGGATCTGTTCCTTACAAAAACGGCTCAATTCGCAGATGTTGTGTTACCGGCAAGTCCTAGTCTTGAGAAGGAAGGAACCTTTACGAACACGGAACGTCGCTTCCAACGTCTTTATCAGGCTCTAGTGCCACTTGGAGATTCGAAGCCGGATTGGCAAATTATTATGGAGATTGCTAATGAAATGGGAGCAGGCTGGGATTATGACAGCCCGAGTGACATTATGGCTGAAGCTGTTCAACTTGCAGATATGTTTGCAGGCGTTTCTTATGAGCGACTCGAAGGTTATAAGAGTCAGCAGTGGCCAGTTGCAGCAGATGGCACAGATTCACCGCTTCTATTTACAGAGGATTTTCCGTTTCCAGATGGAAAAGCAAGACTATTCCCTGTTGAGTGGACGAAGCCAATTGAATACGATGAGCAGTACGATCTTCATGTGAATAACGGTCGTCTGTTGGAACATTTCCATGAAGGAAATATGACGTACCAAAACGAAGGCATTAAAGCGAAAACACCTAATACGTTTGTTGAAGTTTCTCCTGAATTGGCAGAAGAAAGAGGGCTAACTGACGGAACGTTGGTAAGATTGTCTTCGCCGTATGGCGCCGTGAAAATTAAGTGCCTTGTGACGGATCGCGTTCAGGGGAAAGAAGTTTACATTCCACTAAATGATCAGGATGATGCGGCAATTAATTTATTAACGAGTAGTTATGCGGATAAAGATACAGATACTCCTGTATACAAAGAAGTAAAAGCAAAGATGGAAATTTTGAAAGATAAAGGCACTTCGCCCCTTCCTAAGGTGAATCATCGCTTTGGAAATCCACAGCCGCAAAAAGGTGTCATGGTTGAGCGAAAATGGGCAAGGAAAGATTATCTCTTCCCTGGAGAAATGGTGAAAAAGGAGGGCATTAATTATGGCAAAAGCCATTAAGCAAATCAAGCGTATCCAAGTTTCAGAAGAAGAGAAGCGAGCGAATGATCTTAAGGAAATTGAAGATGCGTTGATTGAAAACAAAGATGCCCTTCTTGAAACATTAAATGTTGTAGGTGGAATGAAGGAACGTGGTATACTCACTCTCTTAAATGGTATGTTTGGTGAAGGAGATCGCGTTTTAAAAGTTATCGTTGATTTATTAAATGTTCCTGAGAATACAACTGCATTAAAAAATCTTATGCTTCTCTTTGGGGCAGCTGGTAAAATTAACGTGCAGGATCTGGAGCCCTTATTATTAAAGGTGAATGCGGGGATTGAGAATGTTGCAGAGCATTCAGAGGGAATGGAGAAAACAGGGTACTTTGATCTACTTCGTGCCCTAAAGGATCCTGAAATTAACCGATCTCTAACCATTCTGATGACCTTTTTAAAAGGGATGGGGAAAGATACGGAGAACGAAGAGAAGGTTAATGATAAGTCACGCACATCTGAAATGAGACAAGATATTTAGCCTATTGCTTCAAAAGCCCCGCTCTCATTGGCGGGGCTTTTGAACGTGTTTTTTCTTTTGTGAGAAAATCAGAAAAAGCATGAGGGTAAGCATGATACCGAGCAAGTCTGGCACAAAAACATCAATTAAATGACCCGTTCTTCCTTCAACGAGACTTTGATGAAATTCATCAAACAGCGCATAAAGAAAGGCCAGGATTGAGCCAAGGAAAATCGGTGCTTTTTTATTCTGCTCTTTTAATGCCATGATACATAAAAATGCGAGCAGACCGAACGAGGCGACATGAGCACCTTTTCTAAGAAAAAACTCGACGTATTCATAAGGCGCTGACGGTGTAACAAGCGCCCCATCATAAGTGAATGCAATCGGAGGCAAGTCCTCCTCTTGAATCGAGACCATTCCCTTGAAAAAGGGTTTCATATCTTGCTTTTGATAAGGGGTATGGGACGATATGAAAAGAATAACCATCATCGCAATGGCCAAAAAAGAAAACTTCCTCTTTGTTATGAATTTCATCTATTTTCCACTTTCTTTCTTAAGCAATTTAATCCCTATCATACCGAAAATCATGCATAATAGGGAGTGGTTTATAGAAAAAATGTTAACTTTTTGTGTTGATCAAGTGAATGTGGCCTGAAATGATTCATGCGCACTTATACTAAAAAGGAAATCATAATGAAAAGGAGATTTGTGATGAAAATCGCTGTAATTGGTGCTGGCTATGTCGGTTTAGTCACAGGCGTTAGTCTTGCTGAAATAGGACATCGTGTAACGTGCATTGATATGGACCATAAGAAAGTAGAGATGATGGCAGATGGTCATTCACCAATCTACGAACCCTACTTAGAAAATATGATGAGAAGGAATTTGCGAAAGGGTCGGCTCCAATTCACGACTTCTCATCAGGAGGGTTTTGACGGAGTGGAAGTGATCTACATTGCTGTAGGAACTCCCCAGCTTCCTGATGGAACAGCTGATTTACAATACATTGAAAAGGCTGCCTACGATATTGCAACTTCATTCCAAAATGATATTATTGTCGTCACAAAAAGTACGGTCCCTGTTGGAACAAATGCCCGTATTAAAGCATTAATTGACGAGATGTCAATGAACGAAAGAAGAGTAGACATCGTCTCTAATCCTGAATTTCTTCGGGAAGGTTCAGCTGTTTCCGATACGTTTCATGGGGATCGCATTGTCATTGGAGCAGATAATCAGGAAGCAGCTAGTGTCCTAGAACGAATCAACGAACCATTTGAACTTCCAATTTATCACACCGATCTCAATAGTGCGGAAATGATTAAGTATGCGTCCAATGCGTTTCTTGCTACAAAGATTAGCTTTATTAATGAAATCTCTGCAATTTGTGAAAAGGTGGGGGCAAACGTTGAAGATGTTGCGCTTGGCATGGGAAAAGATCGTCGAATTGGTGAGCAGTTTCTTAAAGCGGGAATTGGCTATGGTGGCTCCTGTTTTCCAAAAGATACGAATGCGCTCGTGCAATTAGCTGGCAACAATCAGCACAACTTTAAATTGCTTAAGTCAGTGATTGAGGTGAACCATACTCAGCAAAAGAAATTAATTGAAAAAACACTTGAGGCAGTGGGAGAACTACAAGGGAAAAAAGTAGCCCTACTAGGTCTCGCTTTTAAACCTAACACTGACGACATGCGGGAAGCAGCGTCTATTCCGATTGCGCATGCTTTAAAGAAGCACGGTGCTGAAATCGTTGCTTATGATCCGATTGCCATGGCGAATGCAAAAAAACATTTACCAGAAGATGTCCTCTATAAAGCTTCGTTAATCGACGCGTTAGAAGAAGCAGACGTGGCGCTGATTTTAACCGAATGGAATGAAATCAAGACACTCGACTTAAGTAACTATGTGAAGTGGATGGCTTCTCCCATTATTGTTGATGGTCGAAATTGTTATTCGTTAGATGAAGTAGAGAAATATCCCATTCACTATGTGTCAATCGGCCGTCCTACAATGAATCAACGAAAAATGTCTTTTTCTATTAAATAATGAGGTTAACAGCTTATGCTGCTTATCTCATTATTTTTTTGTATGTCCACAGTTAAATGTCTCGAGTTCAGAATATTAATACTTGAAAAAATCATTTACTTTGGTAAAATATGTTTGTTGGTATGCTTAGTAGGATAACAACTAGCATTTTTCAAAGTGCGAATGAATGGAGTGATAAGATGGTAGAGAAAACGTGTGACAAATGTCAAAAGCCTTCGTATAGTAGTAATTATCAAGGAGAGTGGATTTGTCCTTATTGCGGAAAAGATCTTACAAAAATCCTTGCAAATAATGAGGATTATCTTTATAGTGCAGAAACAATAAAGAAATAATTTTTATTTTAAAATGGTATTTAACTAAACAGAGGCGAATCACTGGTCCTTGATATGACTAGATTAAAGTTGCTCGAAAAGGATTGTGTGATATGGGAGAATTTATTAAGTTGATTGTGGCGATTGTTAATGAGCTACATGACATTGTCATTGGTATAATGAACGGGATGGGTTTTTCGGTCACTGATAAGGATCTCCATTTCTGGGTCATCGGTTTAATGGGAATGGGAGGATTTGTCGTTGTCCAATTTTTATTTCGATTGCTTTCAAAATGGAGCATCACAGCCATTTCATTCATTTATACAATAACGGTATTGCTCGTGATCGTCTTTGCCATTGAGATTCAGCAGAAAATCACTGGCAGAGGAAATATGGAATTTGCCGATGCAGTAGTAGGATTGCAGGGATTTGTCGTTTTGTTCCTCGTCTATTTAGCCATTCGCCTTCTGGTCATGGGTGTAAAAAGGTTACATAAACCAAACACCAATAAGAACACACGAAGTAGATAACCTGAAGGGGTTATCTTTTTTTCATAATAAAAAGAAGAGAACAATCGCTCTCTTCTTTCGAGATTAGTAAGTCATTTGCGTGAGAAAAGCAATAGCCGCTCCAATGACGATAGCAGACACAGGTAGCAAAAGATAAATCATCTTCTCCTTACGCTGTCTACGATATTGGATTTCTTCAGGCGTTAGCCATGATTCTTTCATAATTAAATCTCCCCCTGGGTTCTTGCTGAAATCGCAGCGGAGGCCGTATTCGGCAGCTGGCTGACTGTCGGATAAACAGTCCGTGAAGTCCCTATAGCTTTGCGTCATCACTTTTCAATGATTTTGCCATTCTCGTACGATTCGAACATTTATAAGTAGTCATAAAGTAAACGATGTCATGAAAAAGTAAAAATTGTCGAAAAATGACTTCAATTCTAAGTATAACCTATTCTGTTTATCGTGTATATTGGGAAAATACTGATAAACTGCTTTCCTTTATTAAGATTTTGTGAAGCAGGTTTCCCAATGTCGGATGGAACCGTCTGGATTAAAATAATAATCGTTTTACAGTAAATACGATCTGCTTTTTTACCCATTTACGCATTAAAAAATCAAGATAGACAAGACTAGAGGTGGAAGGGAGGTTGGTCTAAATGAAAAAGCGCAAAGCACAATCGAACGCTGCGTTAACGAATAATCAAACTCCTAAAGAGAGTATCCCAAATCCTGAAGCTCCTAAACGATCACGAAAAAAGGAAAGCTGATTAATATTATCTCTTTGTTAGAACAGCAATGCTTATTCCTAATAAAATCGTTATCAGAGGAAGGGCAAGGAAAAGCATCTTTTCCTTGCGCTTTTTTTGATAGAGAATTTCTTCAGGTGCTTTCCATTTCCGATTCATATGAGCCCGATCTATTATCTCTACAAAATATTAGGTAAATAAAGTAGACTATGTCATAGAACTGTTTAATTAAGTTATCGGCTCAAAGGTCTAACGATTTTAGGATAATTTGTCGATTTATAAGAAATAATCGTTATGACCTACTTTTTTTCAATAATTTAGGTTGTTACTTAGGTTTAAAGTTGGAGGGAGAAGCTCGCGATGCCTGTAATCTATTTAGAAACGCTTATTGATGCCCCTATTCAAACGTGTTTTGATTATGCTAGAAATGTCGATGCTCATATGAAAAGTACAGAACAAACAAACGAAAAAGCGATTGATGGAGTAACTGAAGGCTTGATGCAGGCAGGGGATACCGTTACATGGGAAGCCACTCATTTTGGAATGAAGCAACGGTTAACAGCTAAAATTACAGGGATGAATGAACCCCACTGGTTTATTGACGAAATGACAAATGGTGCATTTAAATCGTTTGTTCATACCCATCGATTTGAAGATCTGAATGGTGTAACGTTAATGGTTGATCAATTTGTATATAAAGCGCCTCTCGGTATTTTGGGTAACATCGCTAACGTACTTTTTCTTAAAAATTATATGAAAAATTTACTAGAGAAAAGAGCCATGGAGTTGAAGAAAATGGTAGAAGCAGCCGTATAAGCGACTTCAATTCAGGCGATACTGTAACGTGCTTGAAAAGGAGGCGGAGGATATGACTTTCTCTCGTACAATTATGATTGTCAGTATCCAGTGCTGGTTCGGTATCGGATTTGTTCTTTCGTGTATATCCTCGCTTACATTACTCGGACAAGAGCCTGCGCCATATATTGTTAAGGGAATTGCACAAGTTATTCAAACAAGAGAACTTCAGTATGGTCCGTTAACAGTGAGTTTATTAAACAATGGTGAAAGTGGCCTTGCCCATTTTGTGATACGAAAAATTGGTCATTTTTTTGTTTATAGTTTTATCGCAATTTGCTTGTTTCACTTATTTAAAGCGAGAGACTCCATTTATAGACTGATCCTTGTCCTTCTAGTCGTTACGACTATCGCTGTGACAGATGAATTTATTCAAGCATTTATTCCAAATCGTACTGCGCTTTTAACAGACGTATTCGTTGATATAACGGGGTGCCTACATAGTATTTTCCTCATGAAATTATGGTATTTATGCCGTTTACGAAAAGCTCTCGTCTAGTGAGGGCTTTTTTCGTGAGTAAAAATATACGGTTTTGTAGTAAGAATTACCTATATTTTCGACACTAATTATAGGTATTCTATGTTATTTTTGTAAGATTCGTCATAGAGTGACTATTTTAATGTAAAAATTATGCTAAAGTGTTAAAAAGGGAGAATAGTACTAATATTTTCTTAAAAAATCTTAGGGGGAAAAGATTTGAAACTTTTGACGTCACTTTTGGTTGGCATTTTAGCATTTTCTTTGTCGATGCATGGTGTGCAGGCAGCGGGAGAAACAGTTACCGTTAAACTAGTAAACTATGTGAAAGATACGACGGTTTTAAAGTTCAATGTAACAGGAAGTTATCAAATTCAAGGTAGTGAGATTGAAATTGAAAGTTCAAACGTGGGGGAGTACAGTGTCAAAGCTGAATCAGGCGATGTGGTGCTCTACCGAGGAAACACAAAGTTAACTAATTTTGGGAGTGCAATGACCCTTGTACCAACCATCACAAATGCGATGGATAGCTTTGTCGCAATCGGTGATAAAAGGTATCTAGGTGAAATGAAATTTACGGTTGATGGGAAATACATTCGTCCCGTTAATACACTTCCGATGGAAGAGTATTTAAAAGGCGTAGTGCCTAGTGAAATGCCAGCTTATTGGGGAACGAACGGAGGCATGGAAGCTTTAAAAGCACAAGCAGTTGCAGCGAGGACATTTGCATTTCCTCGAAAAGATAACTTGACGGATAGCCAGTCTAGTCAAGTTTATAAAGGCTATGATTGGTATCAAACGACGAATGAAGCTGTTGAGGAAACAGCTGGAAGAGCATTGATGTTTGATGGAGAATACATAGGTGCCTTCTATTCTTCCACGAATGGTGGAATGGTGATGTCAAATACAAATTCTTGGGGTAGTAGCTGGATCCCATACTTGCAGACGAAAGTCGATCCTTACGATGAGAGAATGATAACAAGCTACGACTACTGGGATTACACGCTTGGAAAACAGCAAATTGATATAGAGAAATTGGACCTTAAAAAGCCTGAATCATGGTGGTCGAACGTGTCAGAATTAAGTTCAAATGTAACAGAAATCAAAAATATGAAATCTTGGCTTGTTTCAAAAGGGAAAGTTAAGTCATCTGATGAAATAAAAATCACGAATATTAAGGATATTGATTTTACTGTTCCACCTTTTCAATCTGATCAAGTGTTAAAAGGTAGTATAGAATTTGACTATTTTTTAAAAACCAGAGATGGTTTTGTGAAAAACTCAAATGGACAGATCAAAACAAATACAATGAAAGTGGATGATACTTCCTACAATATTCGATTTATGATTGGTACGACTATTATGAAAAGCCCTTATGTGAAAGAAATAAACGATACGAAAGATTCTTACGTTGTTTCAGGAAGTGGCTTCGGACATGGAATTGGCATGAGTCAATATGGAGCCTATCAGCAGTCTAAAGAGGGGCGCAATTATGATCAAATTCTATCATTCTATTATCCGGGTACTGATTTAGTTAAATCTAGTGAATCAGGTCTGATTACCAGACTTGCTGGAAACAACCGTTATGAAACGAGCGTGGCAATTTCTCAAAACGCATGGAAGGAATCTTCAGATGTGGTTGTTCTGGGAAGAGGAGATCTTTCTGTCGATGCACTTACAGGTAGTGTTCTGGCTAAGAAGTACAATGCCCCACTCCTTTTAACGAAGAGTGATGAACTTCCGTCAGTCGTTGAGGACGAGATCAATCGATTGCAGCCAGAAAAAATATATATTCTTGGCGGACCAGCAGCAATTTCGGAGAAAGTAGTTAACCAGCTGTCGATAAAAGGTTATCTTTCAGATGTAGAAAGAATTAGTGGGGATAATCGATATGAAACGTCAATTGCTGTTGCTGAAGAAGTTGGGAACAGCAATCAAGTGATTGTTACAACTGGAGATGATACTTCACCTGATGCTCTTTCAATCGCGCCATACGCCGCGTCTAAACAAATTCCTATTTTGTTAACGAGCAGTAAAGAATTAAGTGAAGCTACTTCAACTTACATGACTACCGTAAAACCAGTTGCAGCTACCATCATTGGAGGAGAAAATGCTGTATCAAGTATGGTAGAGGAAAACCTTAATAGCACTTCAACAGTTAAGCGCGTAGCTGGAAGTAATCGTTATGAAACAAGCGTGAAAATCGCTGAAACCTTTGCTTTTGAAAGCAAAAGTGTTTTTTTCGCGAATGGAGATGTGTTTATTGATGCTCTTCCTGGGTCCCCTTATGCGGCAGCTATGGGTGCTCCGGTTATTTTAACAAAACAAAGCTCACTTTCCAGTGAAGCTGAGCGGTATGTAGAGACCTCAATGAGTAGAGAATACTACTTCCTTGGTGGTGAGGCAGCTATTAGTAAACCAGTGGAAGAAACGGTAAATAAACTTTCAAAATAACACAAAACCACCTCTCATTAAATGGGAGGTGGTTTTGTGTTATGATAAATAAAATGACTTTAGTTTACCTATCTAATGGTTGAAATGTAGCGATCGCGTATGAATATAAAAAAGAAATGAACCTTAAAAAGGATGTGATTGGATGCATGGAGAAAAGGAAATTGAAATTCTTTGTGATGCGTTAAGAACTTATTGGAATGAGCATCCTGAAAAAAACATGGGGCAATTATTAAAAGACTTACATGGGAAATATGAAAACGATGAAACATTCACTGAAACGGCTGACAGTAAATGGTTGCATTGGATGCTTGAAAATAGTAAACAGCGCGATATTATTGAGAAAAAATATCGTAATCAATCACAAATTAAGGATTTGGAGAAAAGTATTCGTCCAGAGCTCATTGAAGTGATTCGAAGATTTGTTGATTGATGAAAAGAGCCGCCCTCGTCTACGAGGGCGGCTCTTGTTTTCCTTATAATCAAAAGGGGGGATTAAAGGGATTACTTAATGTTTCGGTTTATAGCATGGTACGTTGGGGGTAGATGAAAGGTAAATAAGGAAACATCATCAGGGAAGTTAACTCGATAGAATGGTAAAATAAGTAATGAATACATAGAAGGGAAGTGCATGAAATGGGACTGAGATTTGGAATAATGGGGTCTGCGAATATTGCAAGAAAAGCCGTTATACCTGCGATCCAGAATGCTACAGGTGCTGAAGTTATTAGTGTAGCGAGTGGCAGTGGAAAAGCGAAAGAATTTGCAGAAGAAATGAGCATTCCACATTATCATGATAGCTATGAAGCGATGTTGGAAGATGAAACAATTGATGCGGTTTATATTCCACTCCCAAACACGCTTCACAAAAAGTGGACCATTGCAGCTGCCAAGAAAGGGAAACATGTTCTCTGTGAAAAACCAGCGGCGATTACGGCTCGTGACGCAATGGAGATGGTGGAAGCTTGTGAAGAAAATGGCGTTATATTTATGGAAGCCTTTATGTATCAATTCCACCCTCAGCACGAAGTTGTAAGGGATGTAATCGCGTCCGGTGAAATTGGTGATGTAAAGCATATGCGTGCGAATTTTTCATTCTACCTTGGAGACAAACCAAATAACATTCGCCTCAGCAGTGAACTAGGTGGGGGAAGCATTTGGGACGTGGGATGTTATTGCATTCATTCGTCTCGCTTCATCCTTGGCAACGAACCTCTTAAGGTCTACGCTGAAGCAGCTATTCCGGAAGGTGGAGGCGTTGACCTTTCCGCTTCAGGCATCTTAACATTTGCAAACGGCGTTACCGCTTCGTTTGATTGTAGTTTCGAACGCCAGATGAGCAATTCTTATGAGATTCTTGGTACAAAAGGAAGCATTCGTCTACCGTACGCTTACCGTCCTGACGCTCAAGGAGCGAGTGGTACGATTCAAATTAAGAATAGCGAAGGTAAGGTGAGAGAAGAAACGGCTGAAGGTGAGCAGTATACGCTCATGATCGAACATTTCGCACACTGTGTTCAAAACAATCAAACGCCGTCTTATTCCGGTGAGGCGACAGTGAATAACTTAAAAGCGATTGAAGCTTGCTATGAGTCGATTAAACAAAATCGCCCAGTAGAACTAGTTTAATACAGAAAGAAAGCACATTGGATTAGCCAATGTGCTTTTCTAGTATTTCTTTCGTTCCCTCTGAATAGGAAGCTTCACTTGAAATAGAGGTGATATTTTCTTCTTCTGGCGTCTCACCTTCGCCAACCCAATAAAACGTAATGTTCTCTAATTCATGTTCTCTTGCGGTAACAGCCATCACTATATCACCACTACTATCTCCAAAAACAAATACTTCCTCAGCTGATTGAATTTCATCAAGGATCCACGTAGCTCCAATTTTCTTGGATAAATCGGGATGAATCACATCAACTCCATAAGTAGATACAGCTGTTTTATTACCCGATTCAGAAGAAATCGATTGTACGTCATCTGCGTATTCCTGAAGCGATTCGCGTGTTTTCTTTAAATGCTCCTTATCTCCAGGATCACCGTGAACGGCCTCAACCGTACCCATGGATTCTTTCGTTTGGTCCCATTGAATCAGATCTTCATACTTCTCTTTTTGACTCACTTTGTATAACTTGTCTTTTACTTCATCAGAGATCACATATTCTTCATCTAGATCCCATGAAGAAATATCTGTTCCACGTCCTTTTATGGCACCGTGTTCAGATACGCAATAAAGGGAAGACCAGTCAATGTCATCATCAAAGAGTGGAAAAAGATGATCAGAAAGCCATCCTCTCGAACGACCGGTCACAAAAGATAGGATGTGCTCATCTTTTGCTAATTGTTCAATCATTTTTACAACATCTTTATCAGGTCTAGCGTTTTCATCTGTTAAAACGCCGTCAACATCAAACATATAAAAAGCCATCTTAGCACACTCCTATTCTAGTTAAACTATGATAAGTATAGCGTTGTGAGTGGAGGTGGGGCAAATAAAAAACCCGGCTAAAATGAGCCGGGTTTAGAGTATTAGATATGAATTTCAGTTTTTGATGGGCTTGAGTCAGGCACTCTGTCGTGAGAATCAGGTACTCTGTCGTGGTTACCTAGAGTAACAACTCCTACTAAGCTAGTAATAAGTAGTGCATTTACAATTAACTTTTTCATGTTTTTCTCCCTTTCTAATTCATGATTTTTTTCCTGGCATCGTTCGCTAACCTAAAATAAAAACTTGAATTTTTATATTGGCCATTATTAAAATAATGGTCTGCCAGCATTTCACCGTACTCTGAAACATAGTACCAACGTGTTTTTTCCTCAAAGTATTCAACTGCATCTTTAAGGATTACCTCTTGATTTTCACTCTGCTTGCTACTAAGTTTTAAAATCAAGATTTTAAAATGGTGGATATATTCTAGGTACTCTGTTTTTGTAACTAGCTCCATACCATCATCAATTGATTTACGAGCGAGATCAAAGTTACCACTTTTAATATACTCTGAAGCAATTAAATATAATGTCTTAGCTCGATCTTCAATTTCGTGAACTTCACTATTTTGTAAAGCTAATTGATAGTATTTTAAAGCCAAATCCGATTCGTTTTGGCAGGAGTATACATAACCAAGGTCATGATAAATAATACTCTTAAGTCGTTTATCATTAAAAGATTCCGCATATTTTTGAGCGTTTTGAAAGTGATGTTCGGCTTCTCCATAATTTAAGATAACTCTATTGTTTACTCCTAAAAGAATTTCAGTGTCTGATGCTCTTTTGAAATTGTATTCTTTATTAAACATTTCAAGGCATTTTATTGCAAGATTATTAGATATAGTAATTTGACTAAGACGATTGTGTACAAGCGCTTGTTGATAATAAAATTCCGCCCATTCTGCAGAATTTGATTTCATCGAAGTAAGAAGAAAATGAGCTTTTTTGTACTGTTCACCAGCTTCTTTAAATTTACTATTTTGGTAGTAGTATAATCCTAGAAAGTAAAAATAATAGAATTCAAGTTGCTCAGATAGTCTTTCTTGTACATGATACAATCTCTCAAGAATATCATTTGCTTTATCAGTTTCTCTAAATAAAATATGATACCTAAACGATAAAAGAAGATATTTCGTGAGCATATCAGGATCTTCCACGCCATCAATTTCTTCGTCTATCAGCTTTTTGTAACTAACAACTTCATCAAAGTTTCTTAGACGCATTTCTTTGTACCAGGAATCTAGATCATTGTGAAGTTTATTCATTTTATCCTCATCATCAACCTGATCTAGGGAGACGCCTAACTCTTTACAAAGATGTCCAACAAGTTCTTCACTTGGCTGGGCAAGACCGTGTTCAATCTTACTTAAATACGGAATAGAACAGATTCCGGAAGCGAGTTGTTCCTGTGTGATGCCTTTCATCTGCCTGAAGTATCGGATTTTTGCTCCAATCATTCTTTGCTTCCTTTCTCCTAGAACTATTTGATTACAGTTTACTAAAAATTCTCAGAAAAGAGAATAGTTTTGAGGTTGGGAAATATGGACGAATTTATAGCGTTTAATCGCCAGTTTTTGAGATTACTTTCCCAACATAAAAATGTCGAAAGAATTTTAGAACTCTACTGACCATTATATGGTAAAATGATGAAAATGAAAAGGAGGTGTCGAAATTGCAAGAAGATCGAATTGAACGTGTAGAAACGATGATTACGAGTTTAATTCAAATCATAGGCAGTATGAGAAAAGAGCAGCATAACCTAGAGGAAAAACTTCAAACGCTTCAACAACAGCACCAGAACCTTCTCCATGAACGCGTGTAACCCCTCTTTTTCCAAGCAACCTCTAAAAAAATGAGACTTCCTCCCCACTTAAAACCATTTTTTTCAAACTATTAATGTGATACTATTCTAGTGATTTGTCGAAAGATTCGTTATAAACTTGTGAAAGTAAAGCGTATAACAATCAATCATGGAAGAGGTGTCACAACTGAAAAGTAAAACTATTATTCTTTTCATGTTCTTTATTCTGTTATTTTCTTTGGGTCCCATAGTCTCTGAAGCTCAATCTGATCAAGAAACAGAGCGTATCCTTGTTACATATGGTGAAGCGAAAAGTCCCTCAAGGCAATCCGAATATTCCACAAAAGTGGAAGTGATTGAAGTTCCAAAACAGGAAGTCGACGAAACGATTGATCGTTTGAAGTCTAACCGTGAAGTGAAGTATGTAGAAAAAGATCAACCAGTGTATTTAATGGGAGAGGGTCTCCCAGACGATGCATTGCTTTCATATCAAAACCCGTGGATGGATCAAATCAATTTACTGAATGCATGGGAGCTTCTCAGTAATCAAAAAAGTTCTTCAAAGGTTGCAGTAATAGATTCGGGGGTTGATCTTACTCATCCAGACCTAAAAGCCAATCTCATTTCTGGGGTTAACCTTGTAAATGGAAGTCAATCGGTTCAAGATTTAGATGGGCATGGCACAAAAGTTGCTGGGCTTATTGGAGCAGTAACAAACAACCAAATCGGGATTGCTTCTCCGGCACGTGGGGTTTCGATTATGCCGATAAAAGTGACGGAGAACGGTACTGGAAATCTATCAACAGTTGTAGAAGGGATACGCTATGCGATTGATCATAATGCAGATGTAATTAATTTAAGTCTTGGTAATTATAATAATTCATTTGCTTTAAGAACAGTAATTGAGGAAGCGGCAGCGAAAGACATCCTGATGGTTGGTGCTGCGGGTAACGACAACGATTCGGCAGTTGTTTTTCCAGCAGCCTATCCGGAAGTAATAGCAGTCGCTTCTGTTCAGACAGGTACAAAAGAAAAGGCACCTTTTTCAAATTATGGCCCTCTTGTTGATCTAGCTGCTCCTGGAACGGACATCTATAGTACTACGTTGAATGGAGAATATACTTTTGACAAAGGTACAAGTATGTCGTCGCCAATTGTAGCTTCCTCAGGAGTTTTACTAAAAGACTACGCATCATACTTAACAAACAAACAAGTGTTTAAATTATTAGAAGAAACAGCAGCACCCATTAATGGGTCTGATGATTTTGGCAGTGGTATCTTAGATGTGGAAGCTGCATTTAATGGCGTGACAGAGTACAATCGTATATATGGTGAGACATCAATCGAAACTGCCATTGATATTTCCAAAAAAAGTTGGAATACAGTAGATCAGCAAACTATTTCAATTAATGGGAAGAGTATAACTGGTAAATTCGTTGTGCTCGCTCGGTCTGATGAATTTCCAGATAGTTTAGCAGCCTCGCCTCTTGCTTCTAAACTAGGAAGTCCTATATTATTATCGAAAAAAAGTGGTTTGTCGCAGAGCTTGCTAGATGAATTAAATCGCCTTTCTGCCAATCATGTTCTATTAATTGGTGGGGAAGATGCCCTTCCTGAAGGTGTTGTAGATCAGTTGAAATCAGAAGGCATAGAAACAACGAGAATCGCTGGAGATAATCGTTATGAAACGGCTACTGAAATTGCAAAGATCATTGAAAATGAAAATACAACGGAAACCTTTATCGTTTCAGGAGAAAATTTCCCGGATGCTTTGTCTATTTCCTCTTTTGCGTCAAGGTTTGAATCACCTGTTCTTTTTACGAAAAGTGATTCTTTACCTGATGATACGAAAACCTATTTAAACGAGCTAGGTCCCAAAAAAGCATATGTGATCGGCGGCGAAACAGTTATCGGTAAAAGTGTGGTCTCTGAAATTCCATCCTTGGACTCAGAGCGAATCGGTGGAGAAGATCGATTTGATACAAACTTTAAAGTCTTGTTAAGGTTTGGGATAGACGAAAGTGATGGGATTTATTTTGCCACAGGGCTTAAGTTTCCAGATGCTCTCACAGGTGGAGCAGCTGCATCAAGATCAGGTCAATCTATCATTCTCGTTCATCCTAATAGAGAAAATGAAGCATTAAATAAGTCTATCTTATATTTAAATAATCAAGGAGTGAGTAACTACCGTATTTTAGGTGGGCCAGCTGCGATTAGTGAGACAAAAGCATGGCATATCGATCAACTTCTTGATGATTAAAAACGTAGCGTCGTTGACGCTGCGTTTTTTTATATTGTTTTTTTACTAATCACATTTTATTCAACCATTGCATTTTATCATTACGGCATTATTTCGCTTTTATGGACAAAAGTCCTAAAATATCTACAAATTATCAAAAAATTTCACAATTTTAACAGTTAAAGATTGACTCTTAATCTCTTTATAATTAAACTGAAAATAGTGAATTATTATAATTATTTCGAGTAAAGGGGGATCGATTGTAGGGATTTCACAAACTATTAAGGGGGATTTTACTAAATGACGTTTAAGAAAAAAGTCCTGACTATTGTTGCAGGCGCTTCTCTTGTTGCTTCTTCATTCGCGGGTATGACGTATAATCCAGAAAAAGCTGAGGCAGCTTTATCAGAAACGAAGAAATTTAAGCTTCCTGTTACGCAAGAGATTGCCTCACTTGCTGCAAGTGAACAATCAAAACAAGAATTAATTATTGTTGCAAAAAAACACGGTGGACCTGACCTTACAAAAGAACTTGAAAAACTTGGCGTGAAAGTAAAGAAAAATACAAACAACTACTTGTATCTTGCTGAGGTACCAACAAGTAAAGTTCTTCAAGTCTATCGCCTAGATTCTGTTGGCATGCTAGGAGCGAATAATGAAATCGTTCTTGATGAAGGACCAAGTGAAGACACTGATCTTAAACCAAAAGTCAAAAACCCTGAAGATGTGGTTAAACCTGCAACCGAAGAAACTCATTCGGCAACTGGTGTTGATGAGTTTCACGATAAATACGATGGAACAGGAATCAAAGTAGGTATTATAGACACAGGTGTCGATCCTGGTCACGAAGCCTTCACTCAATATAATAAAGAAGGCGAAGTTGTTTCTTCTAAAATTAAAGGCGTCGTTGATACAGTTGGAGAAGGGGACGTTTGGTTCCAGCAAGAAGTGGCTGAAGGCGACTCAATTACTGTAGAAGAAGGGACATATAAAACAGAAGGTATTGATGCGGAAGACGATACATATTATTTCGGTTCGTTGCTTCCAGCTTCTTATGATGTAGATGCTAAAGGTAAGCCTGTCTACCGTGATTTAAATGGTGATGGTAAAGGCGACGCTCAATTTGATGTTCTTCTTGTAGATGATCAAGTCTATATTGATATTGATCAGGACAAAGATTTCACCGACGAAAAAGCATATGGTGAAGGCGACGTTGATAACATGGATCTTAACCAGGAGGACGAAGTTGCTGGTGCTAACTTTAGAATTGCAAGTCCTAGTCCTACTTATCAAGGGCATCAATTCCCGAATACAACATTGTATCCATTCCCAGTTGCGACAGTTTTCTTTGATGGGGACGGTCATGGTACACACGTATCTGGTATTACAGCTGCAAATGGACCTGAAAGAGAAAATGATACTGGAGCTGTATCTGCTGAAGGAGTGGCACCAGGTGCAGATTTATATGGTTTAAAAGTATTTGACTCTGCTGGTAGAACATATGGGTGGAGTATCGCGAATGCAATGTATCTTGCAGCAGTACCTGAAGAATTAGGTGGATTTGGAACAGATGTTGTCAACATGAGTCTAGGTTCCTCACCAGACCTTAATGACGGATCAGGCGCTTATGCGAAAATCATTGAAGACATGGGCGAGCTATTCGATACGATTTATGTCACTTCTGCTGGTAATGATGGACCAGGCGTGGATTCCGTAGGTGCTCCCGGTGATGGAGTGAAAGCTCTTTCAATTGGAGCATACATTAACAGTAAAATGTGGGCTACAGAATATGGATATTATCCGTATGGCAAAAATGCAGATGGTTCTCCAGTTCAAGGTGAAGGTCTCTGGTACTTCTCTGCAAATGGTCCAACAGAAGATGGGCAACAAAAACCAGACTTCGTAGCACCGGGATCTGCTTATGCTTCTTTCCCTGAGCATTTGGGTAATTACGAAGTTCTTCAAGGTACAAGCATGTCTTCTCCATATGTAGCTGGAGCTGTCGCAACATTAAAGCAAGCTGCACTTAAAGATCGCATCCCGTTTGACTATGAGCTTGCTCGTGAAGCCCTTATCCAAACAGCTGTTCATGTGGACGGATACACTCGTGTTCAAGAAGGAGCTGGCTTAATTGATGTACCCGCAGCTTATGAATATATTCGTAAGCACTACATCAATGAAGTAAAAGAAGTCAATGTAACGGTGTACCACGGTGAGAAAGTTTCTGGTGGACCAGGACTTTATGTTCGCAACAAAGAAGTTCCTGAAGAAGTAACGGTTATGGTTGAAAACCCAACGGATGAAACGAAGAACCTTAACATTTCTTCGAATTCTGATTGGTTTACTCCTTCTGTAAAGAGCATCAAACTTGCACCGGGTGAATTTAAGGAAATGACTGTTAAATATGATAAGAGCAAGATGGATATTGGCGTTAACGCAGGTACTCTATTAATTGATGATCCAGATACGGCTTATGCGGAAGCTCGCTCATTTCAGACGATCGTTCTTGGAGAAGAATTTACATCTGAAGATCGTTTCCGCTTAACGCATGAAGATGAAGTTCAGTCTTCGAAAACAAAGAGCTATTTCTTTAATGTAGAAGAAGGCGCGCAGGAAGTTCGCTTTGCATTAGAAGCTCTTAAAGAAAACGATGAATTCCAGGGGCGCGTCAGGATGCTTGTTATGAATCCTGATGGTGATCAAGTTAACGCATTCCAGGGCTATGCTGGTTATGATGGTATTGGCGTAGAAGACTATGTTGCAAAAAGTCCTAAATCTGGTGTTTGGGAAGTAGCGGTCTATGGTACTGCGGCTCCAAAAGACGGCGTTGCTATGAACAAATTTAAACTAGAAGCATTCGTTCAGGATGTTGTATCTAGCCCAGGAAGAATTGCACTTGGTAGTGCTATGCCGGGAAGCGAAGTATCCAAATCTGTCACATTTGAAAACTACTTATCTACGAAACGTTCAGTAGAAGTAGTGGGTGGCGCGTTTAGTAAGCCTGAAACGGAAAAATCTCGTGAAACTGTAACAGGTGGAAATGTATATGATAAAACAATCAACCTCAAGAATAACATCTCTCTTGATGTAGCCATTGGTAATACAAGCGATGCTGGCGATGATCTTGACCTATACCTCTATCGCTCAAAAGATGGAAAAATTATTGGAGATTATATTGCCATTGATGCAGATGGTGACTCTGAAGAATCATTCACTGTAAAGAACCTTCCAGATGGTGAATATACAATTCGGGTCGATGGTTATTCAACAGTTGAAAAGACTACAGATTTCGATCTTTCCGTTACAGAAGCGAAAGTGCTCGCAGCTGGAGAAGAAGGTGCTGGTAAGATTGAAGTTACTGGTAAGTCTAGCTTTGATTTAGGTGTAGGTAAGAAAGCAACTACGGATGTGAAAATTACGACACCAGAAAATAGTGGTAAGTATACAGCTGGAATTTTCTTGAAAGATAAAGCAACAGGCGAAGTGCTTTCAATCGTGCCTGTTGAGACAGATGGAGATATGGTAGAAGTGGTAGCTGGAGACAATCGTTTTGAAACAGCTATTGAAGTATCCAAGCAAATGTATCCAGAAGGAACTACTGCTGATACGGTATTTATCGCAACTGGTTTTAACTTCCCAGATGCACTATCTGCTGGACCTTTAGCAAGTGCTTATGATGCACCGATCCTACTTGCTAATAAAGACGGTATGCTTTCTGATGAGGTTCTTAACGAGATTTCTCGCCTTAAAGCTAAGAATGTCATGATTCTTGGTGGTGAAAATGCCATCTCAAAGAAAGTCAATACACAACTTGCAAACATTGGCGTCAGTACAGCTGATATTGAGCGCCTAAGCGGAGACACTCGTTATGATACAAACGTTCAAATTATTAACAAGCTTGCTGAAAAAGGCTCAACTAGTGAAGCTGTTTTCCTTGCAACTGGTAAAAACTTTGCTGATGCATTAAGTGCTGCCTCTATTGCTGGTGCAAATGATATGCCAATTGTATTAACTGACGGCAAAACACTTACAAAAGATGCGAAGAAACTAATGACTGGAAAGCAGGTTTACGTTCTTGGTGGAGATGCGGTCATTTCTGATGAGGTTGTCGATATGGCTGATGAATTATCGCTTACAACCAAACGCCTTGCTGGAGCAAACCGATTCGGTACCCTTGTAGAAATTCATAAAGAGCTTGGTACAAATACTGATCAACTGTTTGTAGCTAACGGAATGAACTTCCCGGATGCCCTTGCAGCTGCACCACTTGTTGTGAAAGATAAAGGTAGCATGTTCCTTGTGAAGAGCGATGAAATCCCGAAAGAGATTGAATCTTATCTTGTTAAGTACTTTACAACAACAGATGTATCAGGAGCGAAAGTTCTTGGTGGTGACAGTGCTGTAAACAAAGATGTGAAAGATCAGCTTAACAAATGGTTAAATAAGTAAGATGCCAAAAAGCCGCTCCGTAAAGTGAGCGGCTTTTTAATTTTTACTTGCAATCATTTTCCCTTTATTACAATAATATTATTAAATACCATTATTCGACAGATTTCCAGGGGGGAAGTTATGAAAAAAGTACTCTTTTTGATTGCTTTTATTGGATGCCTTGCAGTGGTTGTTGCTGGGAAGATTCATTGGGATGATAAGCTTGAACAAACAGGTGAGACTGTAAGTGCAGAAGTTGATTCTGCATCAGGGTCCACAAAGCAAAGTGAAGGAATTAAGGAAATACCGGTAAGTAATAAGAAACTTAAAAAGCTAGTTACCAATTTCCCAGAGCACCTTCAAGAGAAGATGATGTCTTTCGAAGAACCGATTTCTGTTGCCATTGTCGGCTCGGAATCAATCGGTACAAGTACAAAAGGACTCAAGCAAAATATTGAAAAGGGGTTAGAAGAATCCTATTGGAATGGGGCTTTTAAAGTTAAACAATTTACTTTTAAAGACGCCACAACCAAGTCAATCGTTGAGGACGAATTGTATGAAAACGTCATTGAAGAAAAACCCGATATTGTTCTATTAGAAGCGTTTACGTTAAATGATAATGGTGTTGTGGTTATTGATGAGGGGCACCAAAATCTTTCTATCTTCATGTCGGAATTAAAAGAAGCGATCCCGAGTGTTAGTATCATGATGATGCCGTCAAATCCGATTGCTGATCCGGGCTATTACGCACTTCAAATCAGTGCTCTTGAAAAATATGCGGAAGCAAATGACCTCATATATTTGGATCATTGGAAAGAATGGCCAGCCGTTGATAGTGAAAAAATGAGCGACTTTTTAGTAGATTCTAGACCGAATGAACAAGGATTTGCAGTATGGGGCGATTTCATCGTCGATTATTTAAGCGGTAACTAAATAGTAGCCTTTCTGTTATGTAGGGAAGCTTTTTGCTTTTTATTGGGTGTTTTAATAAGATGTAATGGAATGTGTTTCACCATTTGAACAAAAGGAGAGTCAACATGGCACCTGTTAAAGTAATGAGTGTTTTTGGGACAAGACCTGAAGCAATAAAAATGGCGCCGCTTGTGAATGAGTTAAAGAAATTTCCGCAACACATTACGCCGCTTGTTGCTGTAACAGCCCAGCATCGAGAAATGCTTGATCAAGTATTATCTATTTTTGAGATCGAGCCAGATTATGATTTAAATATTATGAAAAGCAAACAGTCACTTGCTGACATTACTACAAGAGTGCTGAATGGTCTTGATACAATTATGAAGGAAGAAAAGCCTGATCTTGTGCTAGTCCATGGGGATACGACAACAACCTTTGCTGCAAGTCTTGCAGCATTTTATAATCAAATTTCAGTAGGACATGTAGAAGCGGGGCTACGATCATATGATAAATGGTCTCCTTTCCCTGAAGAAATGAACCGAATGCTAACTGGAAATCTTGCTGATCTGCACTTTGCACCTACCATTCAAGCCTCGGAAAATTTATTAAATGAAGGAAAAAAGGCAGATCGTATTTATATAACTGGAAATACAGCGATTGATGCATTGAAAAATACGGTCCAAGAAGACTACGATCATTCTCTATTATCGAAAATTAAGGGGAAACGAATGATTTTACTCACATCTCACCGACGAGAAAATCATGGTGAACCAATGACACGTATATTCCAAGCTGTTAAGCGGATTGTTAACGAACATGAGGATGTTCATGTGGTTTTTCCTGTTCATTTAAATCCACTAATAAGAGATCTGGCTGATAAAGTACTTGGAACGCATTCTCGTGTTCATTTAATTGAACCTCTTGATGTCATTGATTTTCATAATTTTGCTTCAAAAGCAACATTGATTTTAACCGATTCTGGTGGTGTTCAAGAAGAAGCACCTTCACTTGGGTCACCTGTTCTTGTTTTAAGAGAGAATACTGAGAGACCTGAAGGCGTTTCAGCTGGAACACTTAAGCTTGTAGGGACAGATGAAGAAGCAATCTATTCTACTGCATCAACTCTTCTCACAAATAAGGAGGAGTATCATAAAATGTCCCAAGCTGCTAATCCTTATGGAGATGGAGAAGCATCAAACCGAATTGTTAAAGCGATCTTATATTACTTTGGTGCTTCAACTATTAAACCAGATCCGTTTATTGAATAACAACCGTTCAAAAACCTTTCTGCAAAAGTGGAAAGGTTTTTTTTGCGTTATCGACTCATTATTAAAAATGGAGGAAAAAGGGAAAAGGAAGCTGAATGAATAGTCTTATTTTCTTATCTTAGAAGAATTAGCTAATGAACGTAGAAGTTCTCACTCACCTATAATAAAATGTAATAGATTGCCAAGAAAGGAGAGTGGGGTATGAAAAAGAGTTTACTTGTTAGTTTTTTTATTTTCATGGTCGTTATGATACACAGTCCGTCTTTTGCTTCAGCAGAAAAATACATAGTGATTGATCCAGGGCACGGAGGGAAATTTACTGGAACCTCTGGTTATTCTGGAGCAGAAACCGGCTTTTATGAAAAAGTTGGAACGCTTGAAATCGGTTTAAAGCTAAAGGAAAAGTTAGAAGAAACGGATATTAAAGTTTTTATGACAAGACAAACGGATCGTGATTTTGCGAATGACTCAAAAGAGGATCTTATTGAAAGAATGAAAGTTGCGAATGGATACGTGAAGGGAAATAATGACAATTCACTTTTTGTTTCCATTCATCATAATGCGTACCCTTTTAGCACGCTCGTTAAAGGATATGAAACGTATTATTATAGTAAAGCCGCGGCGTGGGATGAAGAATATCCGCCAGATCCAATGCAGGTTAATTTCGAATCAGAAAGCCGCCGACTTGCTAGCATCGTTCATCCGCAGGTGCTGAATAAAACTGGATTGCTCGATAAGGGAATTCAAAATGATCAGGCTTTCTTTGTCATTCGAAATGCACAGATGCCGTCTGTACTCGTGGAGCTTGGTTATATGTCTAATCCCTCAGAAGAAAGCTTAATTAAAACAAGTCGTTTCCAAAACGATGCCGCAGAAGCGCTTGCGCAAGCTGCTACTAACTTCTTTAAAGTGTTTGAAGTGAAGGATAGTAGTGGGAAAGAAATTAAGCAATTCACTTCACGAGATGACGCGATTACATTCGCAAAAAACCTTAACAACGTGACGGTATTTGATAAAGATAAGCAGGAAACGATCTATGACTCTACTAAAGTAAACTATGATGTTTATATTAAAGGAAATAGTAAAGCTGTTTCTTTTACAGAGCTTTCGGATGCGATCAATTATGCAAAAGATCGTAAAAATACAAAAGTCATTGATAAGAAGAAAGGCACAATTGAGTGGTCGAATTATTTAACGCGTCCTTATCAAATTCGGAGTAAAGATGGCTCAAGTAAAGGGAGTTACTTCGAAAAAAACCAGGCGATTTCAGCGGCTAAAGCTATGAAGGATGTAAAAGTTGTCAATCGAACGTCTGCTGATACGCTTTGGACAAATATTTCTGGAGAACAAGTGACAAAGACGCTTAACGTGAAAGCTCTTGCTGGAAGCGATCGATTTGAAACAGCCGTTAAGATTTCAAAAGAAATTTATCCTCAAGGTTTTAAAGATAATAAAAATGAAAAAACAGTTGTACTTACAAATGGATTAGGTTATGCAGATGCTCTATCTGTAGGTCCTCTTGCTGCTCAACTAGGAAATGCGCCTATTCTTTTAACTAGAGGCTCGTCACTTGATCCTTTTGCTGAGCAAGAAATCAAGCGATTAGGTGCTGACAAAGTCTTATTGATTGGTGGAAAGAGTGCCATTTCTACAACGGTTGAAAAGCAAGTCAAGGGATTAGGGGTAGTAGCAGAAAGACTGGGTGGAGCCAATCGATATGAAACAAACTTAATGATTAACGAAAGGCTTGATCATGTTGAGGGAGTGTTTGTAGCGAACGGCTTAAGTTATGCTGATGCGCTAGCAAGCTCGCCAATCGCTTCAGCATCCGATAGGGCGATACTCCTAACGGATAAGAAAGAATTATCAGCGGAAGCTCTTTCGTATGTAAAAGGGAAAGAGACAGCGATACTTGGCGGAGAAGCGGTTATTTCTTCAAATCTAGAAGAGCAGCTGAAAAGTTCCAATGGTTCTAATGTGAAGCGTTTGGCTGGGGAGACACGATATGAAACGCTTGCTGCTATTTTAAATGAATACAGCGACGAAATGGTATCAGATACTGTGCTTCTTTCCATTGGTCAGAATTTTCCTGATGCTCTTGTTTCTTCCTCATTAGCCGTTCAAACTGGTGCACCACTAATTCTCGTACATGATGAATTGAACTCATCCGTGCAGGACGTTCTTTTTGAATATGGTATGGAAAACCGTGTAACCACCTTGTTCACAGTTGGTGGAAAAGTTCAGGACAAACCGAAAAGTCAGGTAGCTAACAGATTATATTAGACACATATTAACCATTAACTTGGAGGCAAATATGAAAAAAACCACAATAAGTTTACTTTTAATGTTACTTGTAGCGACTGGGTGTGGTACAGGTTCAACAGAGAATAGCTCTAGTGAAGTAACCGAAGCGAAAGCAGGTACTAACGAAATAAGCACAATTAATGAAGTGGATTTGATTAACTACAGACCTGAAACTGGTGTCACAAAGACATTTACATCTCAAGGAAAGCAGTTGTTTACCGAATATATTGTTGATCAGAATGCTGAATATCTTCAAAGAATTATTACACTTGGAGATATGCAAACGACCCAGATTGTCAAATGGACAGAAGACCGAGCTGCCGTTGTAGAAGAAAGTCAATCAAGTAGTAAAGAAAGTATACTTAAAGGATATAAATCTGTAGAAGAAGTGGAAGCACTTTTGGATCTCTCCCAGAAACAAGAAGGGCTAGAGATGACTAAGTTGGATACTGTAGAGGTTCCTTATGGAAGTTTTCATGACGTTATAAAGGTGACAAAGAAGGAAGACCAAATGATCATGACAATCTTTTATGCAAAGGGAGTAGGTATGATCAAGCAAGTATATGAAACAACAGAGAACTCAGAAAAAGAAGTAGCAGAATTAGTTAAAATTCTATAAAACACGAAAAAGCAGCCATCCTGGTTGCTTTTTTCGTGTTGGATATCTCAAAAAATGTTATTCGACAAAAGATGGCAATTCAGGTTGAATTATGAAAGAATAAGTTAATCGTTTCTAAATTCATGAGAAACGTTAAGATTTTGTAAATTACGGTTGAATAAAGGGGGAGATTAGCGAAAAAATGTAGAGAAAAGGCGACTTATCAAGGGTTAGTACCCAAAATGACAGGCTTCTGATACTGGTAGACGACAGAAGCGGAATTATATAAAATATAATATGACGTTGAAAATATAAATGCAGTGAGATTAGGAGTTAACAAGCGAATGTTTAAAAAATTACTCAACGATTGGCGAAATAACAAAGATTTGCTTTACCACCTAACCGTATCCGAACTGAAATCGAATACTGCTAGAACGTACCTTGGAACATTATGGTGGATTGTCGATCCGATTTTGTATATGGCGATTTATTATTTTCTAGTAGGAATCGTTTTAGATCGTGGCGGAGACGACTATGCTGTTTATCTTTTTACAGGCCTGATCCCGTTAAAATGGGCAACTGCTTGTATGGTTGATGCCACTACGGCTATTTCATCAAAAGCTCGTATTCTTCAACAGGTTTATGTGCCAAAGCTTACTTTTATTCTTGTGAGACTTGGTGTGAATACATTTAAGTTTCTTGTAAGTTCAGTCATTATGGTTTTATTTCTCTACTTTAGTGGTGTTGACTTAACCGTAAATGCATTGAATTTCTTTATCTTAATCATACTTAACCTTCTTCTATTGCTCCCAATCATGATCATCATGGCTCATATTGGTGTGTATTTAAAAGATATTAAAAACATGATGCAATACATTTCACGGACATTGCTTTATCTGTCGCCAGTACTTTTTCGAATGGAGTCGGTACCTGCAAACATTAGAGATCTTCTTTATCTTAATCCTTTCACTAACTTTCTCGTTTCGTACCGTAACATCTTTCTTTATCAAGGACAGCCACTATGGGATAACCTCTTCATTATTTTAGCGCTCTCACTAGTCCTGTTGTTCATTGGACTACGCATTTTGAACAAATACGACAAACAATATGCTAAGGTGATTTAATTGAAAAAGGACATCATTGAACTAAAAGATATTTGGGTCTCGTATCCTGAGCATTCTGATAATCCATTGAAGCAATTGCTTAGTAAGGATAAAAAGCAGTTCTGGGCATTGAAAGGCCTGGATTTTACTGTTAAAAAAGGTGAAGTTCTCGGAATTATTGGCCGGAATGGATCAGGAAAAAGTACTCTTTTGAAGCTTATGAGCGGTTTAATTGAACCAGATCAGGGGTCTTACCAGGTCGAAGGAAAGCGTCCGATGTTACTTTCTCTTGGAGCCGGGTTTCAGCCTGAACTTTCTGGTATTGAAAATATTTATTTGAATGCCCTTCTACTTGGGAACCGTAAGAAGAAAATTGATGAAAACCTTGAAGCGATTATTGAATTTTCTGAGCTGGATGATTTTATTTATAAGCCTGTTAGAACGTATTCATCTGGAATGAAAGCAAGGCTAGCTTTTTCAACTGCGATCATGCTTGATCCAGAAATTCTATTAATTGATGAGGTATTAGGTGTTGGAGACTCAGCGTTTCAAAAGAAATGTAAAGATGCGATCCTTGAAAAGATCCAGCAAGATCGTACAGTGATTCTGGTTACACACTCTTCAGGCCTTGTGAAACAGATCTGTGATCGTGTTGTCTGGATTCATCGCGGTGAACAAAAAGCGGTTGGCGATACGAAAGAAATCGTTGAACAGTACGATGAGTTTATGAAGGCGAAGAAAAAATGAAGCATATTCTAATGGTTCTTTTTAAAGACATTGATTACGATGCTAGAGTACAACGAGAAGCGATTGCTCTTGCAGAGGCTGGTTATCAGGTGACGATTTGTTGCCTGAATGAATTTGATACTGATCCTCCCTTTTTGCATAACTTGATCAAGATTTATAAGCTCTCCATTTCAACAAAGCAAGCAAAGAAAGGGATCGCTAGTGGCTCATCGCGAAAACCAACAGTACTAGCGAAAATGGTTCGGCATCCAATCATTAAACTTGCGAAGGATCAATATGCGAGCTACGAATTTTATAAAAAAGTAAAGATAACGATGGGATCTGAAACCATTCATGCCGTACACTGTCACGATTTAAACACGCTTGATACTGGAAAACGCTTAAAGGAACATTTTCAGAGTAAGTTGATTTATGACTCGCATGAACTTTTTAATGAAATGACTGGTCGAAATGCCGTTGATCGTCGTTTTGGTTATGCATTAGAGGCAAAGTTAATGAGGCATGTTGATCGATTTATAACTGTAAATCCTTATTTAATCGATAAATTTAGTAAGCGGTATGGGAAATTGCCACCTTCGATTTATTTGCAGAATATACCTCTTCTTGGTCTTGAGCAAGAGCGGAAAAGTGCTCATTATTTTCATCATCTTTATGGAATACCAACTGATCGAATCATTCTTTTGTATCAAGGGGGATTCTCAAAAAACAGGGGTATTGAGCTATGTGTTAAATCGATGAATCAATTGCCTGATCACTATCATCTTGTTTTGCTTGGAGATGGTGATATAAAAGAAGCTCTTATGCAATTAGTTGAAGGAGAAAAGCTTACTTCCAGGGTTCATTTTCATCCGAAGGTACCTCCTTCAGAAATATTATCCCTAACCAAGGAAGCTGATATTGGGCTAGTGATGTATGAGAATGTGAGTGAAAATAATTATTATTCAACGCCGAATAAAATTTTTGAGTATATGTTGATGGGACTTCCGGTAGTATCTTCTAATCATCCAGGGAAAGCTTATCTATTAGAAGAGTATGATTTTGGGGTAGCAGTGGATGAGAATGAAAAGGCGATTGTAAAAGGAATTGAAGCTATCCAGCAAAGAAGTAATTATTATGTTCAAAAATGTGAAGAGGCAAGCAAAGTACTAAATTGGCCAAATGAATCAAAAAAGTTAATTCACTTGTACAATGAATTATTTTCTTAAACAACAAGGAAATGTGGTTACCACATTTATTTCTGAAGTTACTGTGAGTGAGGAGTTGTGATTATGAAACTTGTCGTAATGGGCCTTGGATACATCGGGTTACCGACAGCTGTTATGTTTGCAAGGCACGGCGTTCAAGTGCATGGTGTGGATATTAATGAGCAAGTGATTGAGACGTTAAAGAATAAAACACTGCATATTGAAGAACCAGGCTTAGGGGATATGCTTGTTGAAGCAGTCGACTCTGGCCGCTTAACGTTCGGCACAGAGCCGATCGCGGCAGATGGATTCATTATCGCGGTGCCTACTCCTGTCAATCCAGATAAAACAGCAAACTTAAATTATGTACGCTCTGCTGCTGAAATGATTCAGCCTTTATTAAAGGAAGGAAATATCGTTATTCTTGAATCGACAAGTCCTCCCGGCACAACGTTGAAGGTGCTTTCACCTATTCTAGAATCATCAGGCCTTAAGGTGGGGAAAGACCTGTATGTTGCCTATTCTCCTGAACGTGTTTTACCTGGTAAGCTGCTTGATGAACTTGTGAATAATAATCGTATTGTTGGTGGAGTGAATGCGGCCTCTAGTATCAGAACAGAGGGAATTTACAAAATCTTTGTAAAAGGAATGATTCACCAGACTGATGCCACGACTGCAGAAATGGTAAAATTAATGGAGAATACGTACCGTGATGTAAATATTGCGTTAGCTAACGAATTGGCACGTATTGCAGAACAGGTAGGGTGCGATATTTGGAAAGCTGTTGAATTAGCGAACTGCCATCCAAGGGTGAATGTACATTCCCCAGGACCTGGAGTTGGTGGGCATTGCATAGCTGTTGATCCATGGTTTCTAGTAGAAGCAAGTCCAGGGGATGCAAAGCTCATTCAAACAGCAAGAGCCATTAATGATGGAGTTCCCAAAAAGATTGCGAATCAAATTAAGGAACGAACAGAAGGGCTTTCGAACCCGAAAGTTTCTCTGCTTGGACTTGCCTACAAAGGAAATATTGGTGATGCACGTGAAAGTCCTTCCCTTACCATATTGCAAGAACTCGAAGATATGGGGATTGAATGTGCGGTTCATGATCCTTATGTCGTGGATAAGAGGATTGCGAATCAATTAGATACGATTGAAGATACGGTACGACATTCAGATTGTCTGGTGATTTTAACAGATCATAATGAATATAAAGATTTGAAACTTGAAACATTAGCAGCGTTAATGCGCCATACGTTGCTTTATGATACGAAGAATATAATAAGTAAACAACAGGCAGAAGAAGCTGGCTTTCAATATGAAAAAGTGGGGAAATCCCAAATCAACACGAATTTATTACATTTATAAAGGATGAATGAGATGAAGGAAGCATTGTTAACAAAGTTTGAAACAGGTAATGCACGTGTAGGAGTTATTGGACTTGGCTATGTAGGACTTCCCCTTGCGGTTGAAATGGCACAAAAGGGTTTTGAAGTATATGGAATCGATGTATCTAAAGAAAAAATGGACATTCTAAATAACGGGAAGAGTTATGTGATGGATATTTCCGATGAACAGGTAGAATCCATTATCGGAAAGAACTTTTTCCCAGGAGATGACTTTTCAGTTATCTCTAAATTAGATGCTGTTAGTATTTGTGTTCCGACACCACTTGCCAAAACAAAAGAACCGGACGTTTCTTATATCAATGCTGTCGTTGAAAAGTTAGTTGATTATATGACAGAAGGTACGCTTGTTGTTCTGGAAAGTACAACTTATCCAGGTACAACAGATGAATTAATTAAAGCTGTCATTGAAGAAAAGACTTCTTTCCGTGCAGGAGAAGACTTCTTCCTTTGTTTCTCACCAGAGCGTGTTGACCCAGGTAACCAGCAATTTAATACAAAAAATACACCTAAAGTACTTGGCGGTGCAACGAAACCGTGTCTTGAGCTAGGCGTATCTCTTTATAGTTCATTCCTAGAAAATATTGTTCCAGTTAGTTCAACAAGCGTTGCTGAAATGGTGAAGCTTCTTGAGAACACGTTCCGGAGCGTTAACATTGGCCTCGTAAACGAACTAACGATGATGTGCGATCGTATGGGAATCAATGCATGGGAAGTGATTGATGCTGCTGCTACAAAGCCATTCGGGTATATGCCTTTCTATCCGGGACCAGGAATTGGCGGTCACTGCATCCCACTTGATCCAGCATATCTCTCTTGGAAAGCGAAAATGTTTAACTTCTATAACCGATTTATTGAGCTTGCGAGTGACGTGAATGGAAACATGCCGCGCTATGCGCTGAATCAGGCTGCAGATATTTTAAATGATAATGAGAAATCCATTAAAGGATCTAAAATCTTTATTTTAGGTATGGCTTATAAGAAGAACATCGATGATCTTCGCGAATCTCCAGCACTTGAAATTTATCGCCTTCTTGAAGATAAGGGAGCACATGTGTATTACCATGATCCGTTTGTTTCAAGCTTTAAGAATGGTGAAGAAGTTGTTTATTCCGTTGAGTTAAATGACCAGAATCTTGATGACGCTGATCTTGTTGTGATTGCAACTGATCATACCACAGTGGATTATGATTATGTCATTGATCGCTCGAAACTAATTTATGACACGCGGAATGTAACGAAGAACTACAAAGATTCGAAAGGTAAAGTGACGCTACTTGGTGGCCAGCAAAACTTTGATTTACCTACGAATGTTGAAGAAAATTCAAGTGTAAACCCTAAGTAATTGATGTAAAAGGAGAATTCTACATGAAATTTGATGTTAGCCCATTTTATACAGAAAATATTGAGGTACTGATCAATGAGGGTTGCTTAAATAACAGACTGATTGCAAACGGAAGAAAAGCAAATTCCCTTCTTATTCTTTCTGGTGATGGGGAAACACAAGCTTCATTAGAACTAGCAAGAGTAGATCAACGTGTGACAGAACTTGTTCGTTTTGATGAGGATTTACAAAAGAAAAGAAAAATGGTTAGCTCCTTACCTCAGGAGCTTCAAGAGAATATAAACCTTCAAAAAGTGAATTACTATCGTGCAGCAGAACTGGAAGCGTACCATTCTGAAATGGTTCTTCTTGAAGGGAATTTTACACGAAGGTTTTACGAGGAAGGCTTTCTTTTGGCACTTCATCGTATTTTGTCAGAAGAATTGAATGGCAGCCTGGCGGTGAAATTTCCGATTAACGAAGAAATTACAGAAGATATTTCGGAAGTTGTTCTAAGTTTAAATCAATTCTTTATTGCCACTTCAATGGGATTTGAAGACGGCTATTTATTCTTCATCGGTGAACCTCGGACCGCACTTCCTGAAGACCGAATTAAACAAGAAGTGACAAGTGGGCTGTTAGCAGCTATATTAAAGCTTGAAAAAGCTCATCAGAAGTTGACCGCAGTTCTGGTGGAAAGTAAGCCAAGTAGTGAAGATACAGATGACGCGATTGCCACAGCAGTAGCGAATCAAAACATGGAGCAAATGATTCAGCAACAGTTCCAAATTAGAGATTTGAACGAACAACTTAAAAATCTAAAACGTGATTCAAATAAGAAGGAAAAGCAACTGTCTCAAGTGACAAGAAAATATAATCGCGCTCAACACATCGTAAACCATATGGATTCAAATGCATCTACCCGGTATTTGATTGGTGATGCGGTAATGGGATCAACGAAGTCATTTGGACGAGCCATTCGGTTACCAAAAAGGTTACTTCGCATTTACCGAGATGCTAAAAGTGGGAAAATTGGACGGATCAAAAATGGGTCTGGCTCGTTTGAAATTGAACCAATTAATGATGGGAATGCTATTCTTTTTGTGCCAACTAACGGTGCGGGCCTTGGCCATTTAACAAGACTACTTGCGATTGCGAGACGAGTGAAGCGGATTGATCCCTCGAAAAAAATTATTTTCCATACGACCAGCTCAGCAATGCATTTGATTTTGCAGGAAGGTTTTCTTGGCTACCACTTACCATCTAAGATGCTGTTTCCAAAAGAAATGAGTGCCAAACAGTGGAATGCAATGTTACGTGATCATCTTGAAACGGTCATTGGCATTCACCAACCTGAAACAATTGTGTTTGATGGCGCCTTTCCATATGCCGGTCTGGTTGCTTCGATGCGAAAAAAAGACGGATTAAGAAAGATTTGGGTAAAGCGTGGTCAGCATAAGGAAGGTAAGGCTGAGTTGGTGGAAACCAAAGAAGCAGAATTCGATGAAGTGTATGTGCCGGGTGAAGCTGGTGGGGAAAACAGTATGAGAAAAGAAGGAATAAAAACATTCTGTGAACCAGTTTTATATCTAGACCGACAAGAACTGAAAGACCGTGAAAGTGTCCGTCGCCAGTGGAACATTCCAGAAGGTATGAAAATGGTATACGTTCAGCTTGGCGCTGGGAAAATCAATGATATTCACTCAACGATTTCCATCCTATTGAATGAGTTGTTAAAAAGAGACGATGTCTTCGTCGTCATTGGAGAATCCATTATTGGGAATCGAATGGATTTAAAAATGGATCGTGTTCTTACATTGAGAGACTATCCAAATTCCATTTATTTCAACGCATTTGATTTGATCGTAACAGCTACTGGTTACAACACTTTCCACGAAGTCATGTATTTCGGAGTGCCATCAATCTTAATTCCGAATGAAAATACAAAAACGGATGATCAAGTGGCAAGAGCTATGATTGCTGGAAACGCTGGAGCTGCGATCGTTTTAAGAGATCCTGGTGCAGCTGATTTTGAAAAAGCCATTAAAGAAGCGCTTGATGAAGAAAACAATCAAAACATGAGAAGAAGTGCTCTTTCATTAATGAAAGAAAATGGGGCACAACAAATGGCGGAAATGATTGTACAAAACGCAACAGTGAATCAGTAGAAATTAAAATGGGAGAGTGATGAAGATGAAACGAAAAATCTTGGTACCAATCGCATTTAATAATTGGGCGTTAACTGATGTGAATGATAATCGTTTAACGAAGGAATGGATCGATCATCGTATGGGGATTTTCATGAAATACACATGTAGAAGCCTTAAAGCACAAACAAATCAAGATTTCACAACGATTCTTCAATATGATCAGCGTTCTGAAGAGCACGTAATGAATGCGCTGAACCAGCACGATCCACTTTCGGAAAACATTAAATTTGTGCCTAAGAATGCTTATAATAAAACGTTAGAGCGTGAAATTCAGGATTACGATGAAGTATACTTTGCACGAATTGATTCTGACGATATGTACCATAAAGGCTACTTTGAATTTCTAAAAAACCATCAACCTGCAGAAGGTACTGAAGCGCTTATTAATCAGTACGGCTACTTTTATGATGAGTATTCAGATAAGGTGGCAACAGCTAAAATCAAATCACCACCTTTTTATACGCTCATTTATAATGTGGCAGAGTATCTTGATGGTAAGCGTCACCCGGTTAAAGGTCATCTATCCGTCCACAGCCTTAACCATGAATTATTAGAGCCAAGAAACTACGTTCAAGTCATTCACTCGAATAACATGTCTACATCTTTTGAAAACCGTTATATCGATGGATTAATTGAAGATGAAAACGAAAAGAACCAAATTCTTAGTAATTTTTGGGGTTAAACGTACGAATGAAAAGCTGTCGGATTGTCCGGCAGCTTTTTTTACAAAGGATCATCTCTAACTTATTATAAATCCGTAATTCTATCAGGAAATGGCCCACAATCCTTTTTTGAATGTGTGGAATCAGCTATAATGCAAATAAATGGTATCCAATTCATTAGCTGCCTGTGCAGTAGAATCAGGAGAGTGGCATGTTAAAAAATCAGTTAGTGCATTTACAAAGTGAAACTTTATCCATTCCTGAACCTCAACGGTCGAGATTAAGATGGTGTGGCTCTAGAGCATCAGGAAAACACATTCTTCATATAAGCCAAACACCCGGGATTCTTTCCATTGTTAATGAAGATACTCAATTAGATATGGTAAACCTTATTGTTTCTAGTGATAATTTTTCTATTCTCGATCATCCGTCAATGGTAAATAGTACAAGCTCATTTTGGACAGGAGATCTTTCAGAAGAAATTCCATTTCCAACAAATTACTTCGATGTGCTTATTATTGAAGATGCTTTAGCTGAAATTCTGCCTGCCTATAATGATGAAGTGCAAAGACTTATTAAGCCGAATGGAAAAATCATCGTAACGGAAAAACTTAGACAGGCGATCCAATTAAAAGATGAGTGGGGAGCTATTTTCTCAAGCAATGAAAATATTGATCACCGTGTCGATGAACACTATGTTAATGTCGTACTAAGAAATATAACAAAAGCACCTGATCATTCAGAAAACGCAGTAGAAATTTTATTAAATGAGATGCAAGAAATAATTGACAGAATAAACAAAGATTACGTTAAGGCGATACAGGAAAAGCTTGAAGAGAAAAAAACAGAAGAACTAGCACGACTTCAAGAAAAGAATAAATTAGTGAACAGCATTCCTTTTATAAGAAAGAAACATGAAGCTCTTATTGCTCAATTGGAACTTTCATCTGAAGAAAAAAAGGAACTATCTCAAAAATCTAATGAAACCGTGATACATACGAAAAAATGTGACCTGCATGACCAGCTTAGTCGCTTTCTAACAGTTGGAAACATAACGATTATATTTGGAGAAAATCATTTATATCGAAAAAATAGCCTTGTTTTTTCACATCAGCTAGTAGATGTGCTCTCTCATAATAAGGGGAAAAATGTTGTTTATGTAAATGGAGACGAGTTTCAGAGATTTGCTCCTATTTATTGGGCAGGTTCAAACTTATTCCAAATTAGTCGTACAGAATTTTATGAACATCTTCACTTATTCGACTCTCCTGAAATGTTTGTAACCGTTCAAGATCATCAGCTAGCTAAAAGGCTTGGCCGATTACAGTGGAAAAAGTGGAGTGTCTATTATTTTCCAAATGAAATAGCAGACCAAGAGATTCATAGCTTTTTAGTTGGCAGTCTTAACCCTGATAGCTTTATTACTAGAATGAACAGCTATCTTCCATTTGAAAAGAAGGAAAGGGAATTAAAGGAAATGCCTATAGCTGATGAAGAAAAGCGAATTGTTATAGGCTACGTTGGAAACCTGGAACGAGTAGATTATCGTGCCATTAAGGAAATGTTGGTAGCTAACCAAAAGGTGGCGGTGGAACTTATCGGTTATAATCTTCCAGATGCTATTCCAATCAACACAAAAAGACTTATGATAAAAGAGTATACAAATGAAGATGAGTTAAGGAAAAGAGTGGGAAAATGGACATTTGGCTTTCTGCCATTTCGACAAAGTGAGCCAATCGTATCCATTAAGATGATGAAAACCATAGGTATTCCACTATTAGTTACTAATGATTGGAGTGCTTCTATACAAGATCAGAAAGTATGGTCACTTGATGAAGAGGAGACATTAAGTGGATTTTTAGAGGAAGCGATTGGCGTGTGGGAGGGGAGAGAAATACAATGAAAATCCTATATATTTATCGCTACTTGTTATTAGGTGGCGTAACCACTCAGTTGGCAAATAGACTCGAATTTCTCAGATCTGTCAGTGATCCTCACTTTATCTTTCTTTCTGATCATGGAGGTAGGACCGCCTTTGGAGACTTCGATCAAATCAAAGTGACAGATGACCCTGCTAGTGTTCATGATTATGTGAAAAAGCATCAGTTTGATTTAATTATTGCTATTGATACAAAGGAAATGACAGATTACCTAATAGACGTACACTGTGAGGTTCCTATCATTCAAGAGGTTCATGGCATTTCCTATAAGCTGAACTATTTGGTAGAAGATGAGCAGCGTCATTTTCGTGGATATATTGTTCCTTCGAATTATAGTAAGGAACGAATCGTTGCAGACTATTCGGCTCCTGAAGAACAAACGTATGTTATTCCTAATTGCCTGGATACATCATTATTCTCACCTAAACAAGTTGAGCCTCTTACAAATAAAAAAATTATTTGTTGGGTTGGGAAATTAAACGATCATAAAAATTGGCAAGGTTTTTTAACCCTTGCTGAAAAAATCTCTACACAACGTGATGACTGTGTGTTTTGGATTATCGGCGGAGAAACCGCTTCAATTAAAGCAACAAGGCATCTTTTTGAAGAGATAAATAAGCGGAATCTTCATATCCAATGGATTGATCGCATGGAATATAACGAAATGCCAGATCTTTATTCATTGGTGGCCGATAGCGGCGGTTGTACCGTAAGTACATCAAAAGGTGAATCCTTTGGAATGAGCCTCATTGAAGCCATGGCCTGCGGATGTCCAGCGGTTGCCCCAACAGTTGGAGCGATCCCTGAAATTTATGAAGGAACTCTTCAAAGGCTAACGTACAAGTTACATGATTTAGACTCATGTGAATCGATTGTTCATCGTCTTCTTGATAATAAAGAGGAGAGAAAAATACAAATCAACAGCGGTATTAAAAAAGTAAAAAGAGACTATTCCATTCAACATGTAGTTAAACAATATTTTGAACTACTACAAAATTTATCCAAGTTTCAGAAAGTCTGGTGAGTTTACCGGACTTTTTGCATGTGCAAAAGGGAATGTTATCACTAAATAAAATAAGTTTATTAACTAATTGTAAAATTTCGTTTACACTTCCAATGCTTTTCTTAATCAACTTTTCTTTCGATTCATTACGAAGTATAATGAAAGAAGTGTTTTTATGTCGTATTCTGGTTAAGAGGGAAAGGATTCATTATGAAGATTTTATATCTATCTCAACATTTCCCGCCCGAGATAGGTGCTGCGCAGGCACGTGCCTATGATATGTCAATGAATTTGGTAGAAGAAGGCTGTGAAGTTACGGTTGTTACGGCTTTTCCTAATCATGTTTCTTCCAAAAAGTTATTTCATTCCAGTGCGCACCTTGGTTTGAATGTGATACGTTCTTTTGTTGTACAGGACACAAAAAAGAGTACGGTAAGAAGAATGTTAAATTATTTCTCGTTTATGACAACTTCTATTATTGCGGGAATATTTGCGAAAAAACCTGACGTAGTTTTTGCAACAACACCACAGCTTTTCGTAGGCTTATCAGGTTACGTATTGAGTAAACTGAAACGTGCCAAGTTTGTTATTGAAGTGCGAGATTTATGGGTGGATTTTGCTGAAGTTTTAAATCAAATTAATAATAAAAAGCTATTAACGATGGCTCGGAAATTAGAGTGGTTCCTTTATAAAAAGGCGGACCATATCATTGTGGTGACACATGGATATAAAGACTATCTCATAGAAAAAGGGATACCTGAAAATAAAATTGATGTTATCACAAATGGTGTTAATCCAACTGAAATGGGAATGCTTGTCCCTGAAGAAGGTGTGAGGGTCCGTAAAGAACATTATCTAGAAGATCAATTTCTAATTCTGTATGCTGGTAATATGGGGATAGCTCAGGGACTTCAAACGGTGTTAGAAGCAGCTTATCGTTTAAAAGATGTTCCTACGATTACTTTTGTGCTTATAGGTGAAGGTGCTGAAAAAGAAAGGCTTCTAAGGTATCAAAAAGAGAAGGATTTACACAATGTTTTAATTCTGGATAGTCGAGCGAAGCAGGAGTTGAATGGCTTCTATGCTGCCGCTGACCTTTGTCTTGTTATTTTGAAAAATCATCCTCTTTTTGATATTACAATTCCATCAAAATTATTTGATTGCCTTGCAATGAACAAACCGATACTTCTCGGAATCGGGGGAGAATCAAAAGAAATTGTTAAAAGCTTAAATGCAGGTCTCTTTTTTGAACCAGAGAATGCGGAATCTTTAGCGAACGTTGTATTAGAGGCTGCTTCTACTCCTGAAATTATGGAGCATTTAGAAAAAGATGTTCGAAGCAAAATGTTATTAAAATATAATCGACAGGAATTATCGAAGAATTTAGCGCGTTTACTGGAATCTACTCAGGATAATGTAAAAGGTTGGTCCCAATGACAAAAGTGTGTGTTATCACGTCCATTCATTCACCCTACGACGGGCGTATTTACCATAAGCAATGTAAAAGTTTAAAAAAAGCGGGATATGATGTTGTGCTAATTGCACCTAAGCCCGATGTGGTTGAGTCAAATGAAATCCCGCTCATTACATTTAACCGGCCAAACGGAATAAAGAAGCGTCTTCAATCGATTTTCCATTTATATAAGCTTGCTAAAAAAGAAAATGCTGATCTTTATCACTTTCATGATCCAGAACTGATGATAGTAGGGGTTATGATTGAGTTGTTGCTTAAAAAGCCCGTTATCTATGATGTGCATGAACATTATCCAAATACAATAATGGGAAGAGATTATATTCCTTCTGTAGTCAAATTTCCTATGAAGCTTGCTTATATAGCTATTGAAAAACTAGCCCTTATCAAAATTAGTGGCGTCATTTATACAACCGAGGAAATTGGGCGACGCTATCGTAACTATAATGGTTGCAAAATTGAAAATTATCCTTTAAAGGAAATGTTCCCAGAACCATCGAATGAAAAAGATGAGAATCAAATTATTTATTTAGGCGGTATAACAAAGATAAGAGGTGTTTTACAGCTTATTAAAGGATTTGGTTTGGCAGTAAAAAGTGCACCTCAAGCAAAGTTGCTCTTCCTTGGTAGTTTTGAATCTGATCAATTTAGAGAAGAAGTCTACCAGCTTATTGACCAGCTTAAACTAAAAGAGAATGTAACTTTTATCAGTAGGGTACCCTACGAACAAATATCAGCATATGTGGAGCGGTCATCTGTTGGCATTCTTCCCTATTTACCATATCCAAACCATCTAGTTGCACTTCCTAACAAATTATTTGAGTATATGGCTGCTAACAATGCCATTATCTCTTCAAATTTTCCGCACTACGCTAACGTGATTGAGGATAGTCAAGGAGGTCTTGTTGTTAATCCAGAAGATCCTGAGGATATACGAACGAAGATGAGCCAACTCTTATGCAATCCGATTCAAACAAAAGAACTTGGTCGTAATGCAAGAAAAGCATTTGAAACGAAATACAACTGGACTTGTGAAGAAAAAAAACTGCTCGAATTTTACCGCAACGTACTAAAATAAGTAGCGGTGTAAATAAAGAAGCTTGAAAGAAGCGGGGAAATAGAATGAAAAAACAATCAAGAATTAGAAGACGGCGAAAGAAAAGTATATTTCGCAGACTTTTAACTTTTGTCCTGTTAATTGTCCTTATCCTGATCGGGTATGGTGCTTACCTTGCGTACAATGCTTATGATGCAGCCTCGGGGTCTTATCAAGGACTTTCCAGAGGAGAAAAATCTGAGCTTCGTGACGCTGAAGTAGCTGTTACAAAAGACCCTATCTCCATTTTAATAATGGGAATAGAAGATTACTCAACTGGTGGAGAAAATGGTCGAACAGATACGCTAATGATAGCGACAGTTGATCCAGATACGAAGAAAGTTAATTTACTTAGCATTCCAAGAGACTCACGTGTTGAAATTGTCGGAAAAGGCATTGAGGATAAAATTACTCATGCGCATGCTTATGGTGGTACAGAAATGACGATTAATACAGTTGAGAACTTTTTAAACATACCAATTGACTATTATGTAAAAGTAAACTTTGAAGGATTTAAAGATGTCATCAATGAAATTGGTGGAATTACGGTGGATGTTCCATTCGATTTTGTTGCCCATACAGACGTATCGGGGGGAAGAGCAACTTTCACAGAAGGTCCAATGAACCTAGATGGAACAGAAGCCCTAGCTTATGCACGAATGCGTAAGGATGATCCTCGTGGTGATTTTGGTCGAAGTGAACGACAAAAGCAAGTTATTAAAGCAGCCATGAATGAAGTTTCGACTGCATCAGGACTGATGAAGTTAGATGATATTGCGCAACACGTTGGCAATAACATTGAGACTAACCTAAAGCCAACTGAGTTATTTGCTCTTCAAAAAGCATACTCCGATGTAAGTTCTTCTGATATAGAAAGTCTATCAATTGATGGAACGGATGAACGGATTAATGATGTGTATTACTTTAAGCCTGATGAAGAAAGCGTAGCTACGCTAAGCCAGAAATTAAATGCCATATTAAATACGACGAAATAAATACTGAAAATCGGGTTATCATATGAAGGAATTGTTCTATGTTTTGACAGAGATATAGCCAACAAAAAAGCATCCGCTCTCAGCGGATGCTTTTTTAACGTTTCATGGTACTAGTAAAAACTAATAATTTCTTTAACGTATTAATAAGGGGTTTTCGTTGATTTCCGATTAGTCCAATAAGTTCTGCTGTGAACTGAATGACAAGTAAGACTAAAATTAGTAAGAAAAGGGAACCCCACAAAGTAGATGCTGAGAATAATATAGCCGTAATACCGAAGAAAAAGCTGAGAAGGTAAATAATGATAACGGTTGATTGATGTGAAAATCCAATGGCTAGTAAGCAGTGGTGGATATGAAACTTGTCAGGTGTTGATATTTTTTGTTTTCTTAAGACGCGCCTAACAATTGCAAAGAATGTATCAAAAATGGGGACTGCTAGAATAATAACGGGAATAATCAAACTAAACACTGTCACACTTTTAAACAGCCCTAGCATTGACATTACTGAAATAGCGAATCCAAGAAAGAGAGCACCTGTATCTCCCATAAAAATGCTCGCTGGATGAAAATTGAAGAAAAGAAAACCTAGTGTACTACCGATTAAAATCACTGCCAAAGCTATGACAACAAGTTGTTGGTCTAGAATTGCCATTGTTAAGATTGAACCTAAGGCAATTGTAGAAACACCTGCAGCAAGGCCATCAAGCCCATCAATTAAGTTAATTGAATTGGTAACGCCCACGATCCACAAAACTGTGATATAGAAGCTAAGAAATCCAAATTCAATTCGACCAACAAATGGTAGTGAAATGAACTCTACTTGTAGTCCGGATGACGCAACGATTATTGCAGCAATAATTTGACCAATTAACTTCACTTTAGGCGAGACTGCAAACCGATCATCGAAGACGCCTAAAACAATAATGAGTGTTCCAGCAACGATAATTTCGGTCATATAAGGGGAGTAGGGACTAAGATATAAAAAACCTGCAACTGTTCCAGCAAAGATAGCAAGTCCACCGGCAGATGGCATAAGTCCTTTGTGCACTTTGCGTTGATTTGGTTTATCAGCTATTTTAAATTTAAGTGATAAGAATTTAACGATCGGTGTGGCAATGATAGCGACACTTATAGAGATTAAAAACGCGATCATATACTCTGTTAACGAATACAAGAAAATCCCCCTCTAACTGAGGAATAGTAATTCATTCCTTTCATATCATATCAAAACAGGTGTGTATTGCAAGAGGTTTCTCATTAAGGTTTTTAGAAATTTTCCCTGCTAAAATTATCTTCCCCGAATGAGGATTTTTCATGTTGATTGATGGGAGAATATTTATTTACCAATACCCTTTTGTTTAAACAAGTAATCATTTTATACATCATACTCTTTATATAACTGTTCCCCCGTTGTTATCGTTGCTTGTCCATTTGAAATATCGGTCATCCATTCAGTAAAGCTTTCTTCCATTCCACTTTCAACAAGGGTTCGAACTTGCACATTCTCCAAATACGCAATCTCATCTAATAAATAATTCGATGAACGGATTTCGTTTTCGACTTTACCTAATAAAGTATAATCAATTTGAGTCGTTATTTTCGTCATCAACTTTCGCTCGACGATTCCCGTTGCGTTTAGCCCTTCTGAGACGGATTGGCCATACGCACGAATTAAACCGCCTGCACCAAGTTTAATGCCACCAAAGTAACGGGTAACGACTACAGTCGTGTCTTTTAGTTTGCGTTTTTTTAGCACTTCAAGCATTGGCACACCAGCCGTGCCGGATGGTTCACCATCGTCGTTCGCTTTCTGAATCAAATCCTGCTCACCAATTAAGTAGGCAGAGCAATTGTGTGTGGCACTAGCGTGTCTTTTTTTGATGGATTGAATAAATGCTTGAGCTTCTTCTTCTGTTGGTGTTCGTTTGACGTGAGCGATAAATCGTGATTTTTGTATCACAATTTCGTTTTCTCCCTCAACTTTAACGGTATAATATGAATTAAGCATAGAAGTAACCTCCAGATATTCCTTGCACATTCCTGTGAATGAAAGGGATTTGTATCTTATCATCGAATAGTACATAGGGAAACATTGTTATTTAAGAGTGAAAAATGAGAAGTACGGTATACGTCCTTCTTATTATAGGTTTCTTAAATTAATCCATCAAATATATATCCTCAAGTCATAAACAGACGGTCACATACGAATTTTGTAAAAGAAGTACTTTTGGACTATCTTTACTTAACGTCCGTCCCTTGAAGGAATGGAGGGGTAAGAGCATGGATTTTCAAAGGCTTGATCCAAATTCATTAGATGTCATTCTTGACAGGACAATGGAGAGTATTAATAGTAGTAAATCAAAACTGTTCGAAATTGGAGAGCTTTCTCATGACGAGTGTCAAAAGGTTAATAATCAACTTCAATTATTAAAAGAAGAACTGGAAACCGTTCATCGTCTAAGGCAAGAAAGATTACAAATGGATCGTGTGGCCCGTGCAGAGCTTGTAAAGATCAGTAAGAACTTTCAGGACTATAAAGAGCCGGAGATTCGTAATGCCTATGAAAAGGCCTCAGAAGCTCAAATAAAGCTTTCGGTTAGCATGGAAAAGGAAACGCGACTAAAAGATCAAATTTCGGATCTCGAACAACGTATTTCTTCTCTTCAAAACACCTCGGATAAAGCGGAATCATTTATGAGCCAAATTTCAACCGTTCTTAGTTATCTCGGAGGAGAACTGAGGCAGTACGGTGAGGTGATCGAGGACGCTAGGCGAAAACAAGAATATGGACTTAAAATTATTGAAGCACAGGAAGAAGAAAGAAAGCGCCTATCACGAGAAATTCATGATGGACCTGCCCAGGTACTTGCAAATGTCCTATTACGATCACAGTTAATTGAACGGATTTATGAGAAAAAGGGGAAGGATGAAGCGTTCAAAGAGATCAAAGATATGAAATCTTTGATTGAGGATGCCTTAAAAGAAGTTAGGCGTCTTATTTATGACCTTCGTCCAATGGCGCTCGATGACCTTGGTTTAGTGCCAACATTGTTAAAGTATTTAAATAAAGTTAATGATCGATCAGAGGCAACCATTTACTTTGATTATGATGAGGGGATCCAGAGGCTTCACGTTCGCCTTGAAGCGGCTATTTTTCGACTTGTTCAAGAAGCTGTTCAAAATGCCCTTAAGCATGCTGAAGCAACTGAAATAAGTGTTGACCTGAAACTTGATGGTGATAAGATTGTGGTAACCATTCAAGATAATGGAATCGGTTTTGATGTGAACATACGTAAAGATCAATCATTTGGATTAATCGGAATGAAAGAACGTGTTGGATTATTAAATGGGACGATTCAGGTTCAATCAACGCCAAACAAGGGTACATATATACTGATAAGAATCCCGATACATGAACAGGAGGGCGTGTAAGAGATGTATGCAGCAAAGACCAAAACTAAAATTGTTATTATAGATGACCATCGCTTGTTCCGCGAAGGTGTTAAGCGTATTTTGGATATGGAAGATGATTTCGAAGTGATTGCTGAAGGTGATGATGGAGACGAAGCGCTTCGTCTTGTTGAAGAAAATAAGCCTGATGTTGTTTTAATGGATATTAATATGCCACATGTAAACGGCGTTGAAGCTACGAGACAGCTGATCGAACAAGTGCCTGAGACTAAGGTAATTATTTTATCGATCCATGATGACGAAACTTACGTAACCCATGCGGTAAAGACCGGTGCTGCGGGTTATTTATTAAAAGAGATGGATGCAAATTCGTTAGTTGAAGCCGTTAAAGTTGTCGCTTCTGGAGGAGCTTACATTCATCCAAAAGTGACGCATAATCTTGTGAATGAATACCGTCGACTCGCTACGGAAGGAAAAAGACCATCTACACAAATTGGTTATAAGGAAGTGGAGTACCGCAAACCGCTACACATTTTGACACGACGAGAATGTGAAGTGCTCCAGTTACTTACAGATGGAAAAAGCAATCGCTCGATCGGTGAAGATCTTTACATTAGTGAAAAAACAGTAAAAAACCACGTATCGAATATTTTGCAGAAAATGAACGTAAATGACCGAACGCAAGCTGTCGTAGAGGCAATCAAAAAAGGCTGGGTAAAGGTGCGCTGAAGCGCGCCTTTTTTTATAAATGAAAAAGAAGACAAAAAAAGAACCTCACTTTGAGGTTCTTTTTGTATGCATTATACGCGTTTTGCTCCAAGGTAACGTGGTGCCCAGTAAGAGTTATCCATGCTACTAATTGTTACTCCGTAAGAAGAAGAAGAGTGAATGAACTGACCGTTACCGATGTAAATCCCAGCGTGAGATGGGCCAGATTTGTATGTTTCAAAGAACACAAGATCCCCAACAGAAGGAGAAGAAACTTTATCTGTTCCGTTCCAAATGCTAGCTACAGTACGTGGAATCGAAGTTCCAGCTTTATTATACACGTATTGTAAGAAGCCGCTGCAGTCGAATCCTGATGGAGACGTTCCTGCCCAAACATAAGGAACACCCATGTATTGCTTCGCGATTGACACAACAGAAGAGTTAGATGTTGATGCACTCTTTACTTGTGAAGATGAGCTAACAGAAGCACCATTAAGAGCTGCAAATGTGTTTGATCCAGCAATTCCATCTACGCTAAGACCGTTAGCACTTTGGAAATTACGAACAGCTTGTTTTGTAATGGAACCATAAATGCCGTCTACAGAATAGCTGTAATAACCTTTAGATTTAAGTTGGTTTTGTAGGCTTGTTACACTTGATCCGCGGTCACCATAACGAAGTGTTCCGCTGTATGTATTAGAAGAACTACTTGATTTAGAAACTGCTGCTCCTTTTAATGCGCTTACTGTTTGAGGTCCAACAACGCCATCAACGCCAATTCCTGCACTGCGCTGGAAGTCACGAACGCCATCTTCAGTAATGTTGCCAAAATATCCAGTTGCTGTATGGTAGTCAAAATAACCTTTATCGTCAAGAACGTTTTGAAGTTCAGTTACGTCAGAGTTGCTCATGCCATTGTATAGGGTACGGTCGCCTAAAGCTGCTTCACTTACGTTTGGTGCTAGCAAAAGAGTACCTGCGAGTGTAGTAGTGATCACGACTTTCTTAAACATATTGTAATTCCCCCTGATTTATAAGTTTAAACCTTTTATTTTCTCTATCACGATTGCTAGTTTACATGATTGAGATAACAGGACGATGAATATAAGATTACAATCATGTAACAGAAACCCTGCCTAATTTACTAAAACATTCATTTTACGACATTTATATTAAAAAATATGGGGGATAATGGTTGACAAAATATGTGAAAAATACTATAAGCTCTTGTTGGCAATAAGGGGGAAATGCTCTATCATTAACTTGAATGGGTTTAATGAAAATTAGTTGATGTATTTAATAGATTGAAAAGAGGCGTTCATATGAAAACAGTTGCTATTGTAACGGATAGTACCGCTTATATACCTGAATCGATGTTAACCGAGTACGAAATAACAATGGTTCCACTTAGCGTGATATTTGATAACGAATCTTATTTAGAAGAAAAAGAAATTCAAGCAGATGATTTTTTTGAAAAGGTGAAGAAAGAAAATATTCTACCTAAAACTTCACAGCCTTCGATCGGAAGTTTTGTTGAAACGTATGAAACATTGGCGCGTACACACGATGAAATAATCACAATTACGTTATCGAGTGGAATTAGCGGAACGTACCAGTCCGCCAATTCAGCTGGCAATATGATTGAAGGGGCAGACGTATACGTTTTTGATTCTGAAATTAGCTGCATGATGCAAGGATTTTATGTTTTGGAAGCGGCCCGTATGGCTCAAGATGGATTTGGGAGTAAAGAGATCTTAAGCAGACTTAAAAAAATTAAGAGCCAGGGGACGAACGCCTATTTTCTTGTCGATGATCTTAGTCATTTGCATAGAGGCGGACGGTTAAATGCAGCGCAGCTCGTTGTCGGGAGTCTTCTCCAAATAAAGCCAGTGCTAACCTTCGAGGATAAACAAATCGTACCGTATGAAAAAATTAGAACGCGAAAAAAAGCGCTCAATAAAATCATGACACTATTTGATGAGGCGGCAAAAGGCGGCGACCTGATAAATGCGACATTAATTTATTCGACAAACAAGGATGAAGCAGAAAATCTAAAAGCTGAACTAGAAGAAAAATATACGAATGTAAACATCATTTTAAGTTACTTTGGACCTGTTATAGCAACTCACCTTGGGGAAGGTGCGCTTGGCCTGGGCTGGTACCGCGTATGATCATGAAATTGAATATGGAAGCAAATCAATGAGATTTGCTTCCGATCTATTCAACAATAAAAAAATTATCGTACCTGAATTTCTTTATCAGTCTTCAAAGCTCCCCGAATTTTTTCCGATTAGCCACTATACTTCACTCCCTCAACTACCAATCAATCAGCGGTTTAAACCGAATATGAAGATCATTCATTTTCTTTCAGGAAGACATTTGTTGCGAGATGAAATCCCCTTTTCCCTCCAAGAACTTCATGCCCACTATGTTAATGGCTATCTTCAATTAGAGCCTGGCATTCAAACACTTCATGGAAGAGAGATGTGTATGCGATGTGGGAATCACACATTTTCCTCATTTTCTTGTGCAAGGTGTCAAAGCGCGAGCTGCCAATATTGTCGAAATTGCATCATAATGGGGAAAGTTACCTCTTGTTCTCCCTTATATTCCGCACTGAGCCGCCAGTATGAAGCAATAGAAAACATAACGTTACAGTGGTTCGGAAAGCTATCGGAAGGGCAACAAGAGGCATCTAATGAAGTTATTAGTGCTATTCAAAACAATCATTCGGTTCTTATTTGGGCCGTTTGTGGCAGTGGTAAAACAGAAGTGCTCTTTCATGGATTGGCATATGCCCTTTCTCAACATAAATCGGTATGCATAGCCACTCCTAGGACAGATGTTGTTTTAGAGTTGGCACCACGATTGCAAAGAGTCTTCCCAGGACTCACGGTTTCTCCGCTCTATGCTGGACATTCAGACCCCAATTCTTCTTTTGTTATTTCAACCACTCACCAGCTCATTCGCTTTAAGGACTGTTTTGATGTCATGGTTATTGATGAAGTAGATGCTTTTCCATATAGCGTCGATCCATCTCTCCACTTTCATGTAAACAAAGCACGAAAACAAAGTGGATCACTCATTTATCTAACAGCAACACCATCTGAAAGCTTTCTAAATCAAGAAACACTAAATGTGGTGCGAATTCCTTCTCGGTATCACGGCTATCCATTACCTGTTCCTACTTTACAATGGAGTGGGAATTGGCGAAAGAAAATTGAAAAAGGGCAGATTCCTTCTATTCTGATAGATTGGATTAAAAAACAAATGGATGCTCAAAAACCAGTATTGCTGTTTTTTCCTTCCATCAAAACCATTGAAAAAGTAAAATGCGTTTTTGACGAACAGCAACTTTTTTGTGAAGCCGTTCACTCAGAGGATCCAAACCGTGCTGAAAAGGTCCTTCAGTTTCGAAGGAGAGAAATTCCGATTTTACTATCTTCTACAATACTTGAACGTGGGATAACGATTGAGAATATTGCGGTAGCTGTATTAGGAGCGGAGGATGGTGTTTTTACGGAAAGTGCTCTCGTACAAATTGCCGGAAGAGCCGGAAGAAGCGCTTCTTATCCAGAAGGAGATGTTGCATTTTTTCATTACGGTAAAACAAATGCGATGATAGCGGCAATTCGGCATATTCGAAAAATGAATCAGGAAGCGGAGGAGAAAGGGTGGCTACACTAGATCGGTGCCCATTGTGTGGAGAGGATACCAGCAATCAACTTTCATGGCAGCTTTTGTTTGGAATGAAAAACAATCTTCCATGCTGTGAAACGTGTCGAAATCAACTTCTTCCTATTGTAGGGCCACTTTGTTTAAAATGTGGGCGTTCACTTCAACAAATCGATTCTAGGTTTGTGGAAGGAAAACAATGTTCTGACTGTGTGAGATGGGGAGAAAGGGGATGGGGTGAGGTCCTTACTCATAACAAATCATCCTTCGAGTACAATGATTTTTTGAAAAAGATTCTTGCGCTATATAAATTTAGAGGAGATGTTGAAGTAGGAAGAGTATTCTCAAGTTTAATTCTTCGTGAGTTAAAAGGGTCTTATTCGTTTATAGATCAAGTCATCCCAATGCCCGCTAGTCAGGAGAGGATGTATGAAAGAGGATTTAATCAATGTGAGGTGTGGATCGAGGGCACGAGATTTGTCCAAGACTCTCCATTAATGAGAACGAAAAATGAAGAGAAGCAGAGTAAACGAACGAGAGAAAAGAGGATAAACCGTGAAGAAGAAATGTTCCAAATCGTAGAAGGGGCAAATGTAGTGGGTAAAAAGCTTCTTTTACTGGATGATATTTATACGACAGGAACGACGATCCATTATGCAGCATTTACGCTTAAAAATGCGGGGGCATCTAACGTTTATTCTCTTACTTTGAGCAGGGGATAAGGTTGTGTCGAGAACTTTTATAGAAAGCGCCTTCATTCGAGTTTAATCAACAAAAAAACCCCTTTGACAGGGTTTAGGCTCGCACGTATAGTAAATGTATGGCACTGCCATGAAGATTTTTGAAGGGAATGTTGAACAAGATGCAGGGAAAAGTAAAATGGTTTAACAATGAAAAAGGTTTTGGGTTTATTGAAAGAGAAGATGGCGACGACGTTTTTGTACATTTCTCAGCAATCACTGGTGAAGGATTCAAGTCTCTAGAAGAAGGTCAGACAGTTGAATTCGAGATTGTTGAAGGCGCTCGTGGGCCACAAGCTGCTAATGTAGAAAAAGTATCTTAAATTTAAACAAACGCTTAAAGCCCCTATCCAATTGGATAAGGGCTTTTTATTTTTTCCGTTTTCTGTATCTGAATGTGAGATAAAAAAGGAACTATAGAGTATTGTTGTTAAAAATTGTCGTATTTTAGGATGTTTTGTGAAAAAAACGTAAAAATAAATGAGTTTTTTTAAAGTTTATAGAGGGGAATGATAAGGGTATAACGAATAATAGAGGTATAGCATGGAAGGAGGAGTGCCACATGATGAATTTCAACATCCGTGGTGAAAACATTAAAGTTACACCTGCAATGAGAGAATACACTGAGAAGAAGGTAAGTAAACTTGAAAGGTATTTCGATACTCCACCTAATTCTGATGTTCATGTAAATATGAAGGTTTACAACGATCAGCAAATGATCGAAGTTACGATTCCGATGCCAAACCTTCTACTTCGCGCAGAAGAAGAGCATCAGGATATGTATGCAGCAATTGATTTGGTTGTTGAGAAACTTGAGCGTCAAATTCGCAAACATAAAACGAAAGTTAATCGCAAATTCCGTCAGGAAGGTAGCGTAAAATATATGTTCCGCGATGAACTTAACCCAACAATGACTAGTGTCGCTGAAGCTGACATGGATGAGGATGACGATCTGCAAGTTGTCAAAACGAAGCGCTTTACATTTAAACCAATGGACGTTGAAGAAGCCATTCTTCAAATGGACATGCTCGGTCATAGCTTCTTCGTCTTCTCAAACGCAGTGACTGGAAGCACTGGTGTTGTCTATCGCCGTAAAGATGGAAAATACGGCCTAATCGAACAAGACTAACGAATAAATATAAACCAGGGCAGGGGGATAACCTCTGCCCTTTACTTATGTAAGAAAATTAAATTTGTTTTTTCCTTCATTAATATAGTATTTCAGACCGTGAGCTTTTTTACTTTCTTGTGCCTCCCGCAACTAATTGTTAAAATAGCTACATAGTATATAAAATTCTAAGTATAGTTATATGATAGCACTCTACTGACAACAAAAGAGGAGCGTTTCTATGAAAGGTTTATTACGCAAGATTATACCAAACGGCAATGAGCGTCAGTTAACCCGCCTGCAAAAGATTGCAGATCAAGTGGAAGCATTTTCAGATCAAATTAAGCAGTTATCAGACGATCAGCTTCGTAACAAAACGGAAGAATATAAAGAACGAATTGAAAAAGGTGAAAAGCTCGATAAAATGTTACCAGAAGTGTATGCCACTGTACGCGAAGCATCAGATCGCGTTCTAGGTATGCGCCCGTTCCCTGTACAAATCATGGGGGCAGCCGCCCTTCATGAAGGAAACATTGCTGAAATGAAAACAGGTGAAGGTAAAACGCTAAGTGCGACAATGCCTGTCTACCTTAACGCGTTAACTGGTAAAGGCGTTCACGTTATTACGGTCAACGAATACCTTGCGAAGCGTGACGCTGAAGAGATGGGTGAACTTTACCATTTCCTTGGTTTAACAGTAGGATTAAACATTAGCGGTCTTTCAAAAGAAGAGAAAGCAGAAGCGTATGCTGCGGATATTACGTATGGAACAAATAATGAATTTGGATTTGACTATTTACGAGACAACATGGTCCTATACAAAGAAGAGATGGTACAGCGCCCTCTTCATTATTCCATTATCGATGAAGTTGACTCTGTCTTAATAGATGAAGCGAGAACACCGCTGATTATTTCTGGTAGTGCGGAGAAATCCACAACGCTATACATTCAGGCTAATCAATTTGTTAGAACGTTAAAAGAAGAAGATGACTATAATGTCGATATTAAAACAAAGAATGTCCAATTAACCGAAGATGGGATTACAAAAGCAGAGAAATTCTTCTCAATTGAAAACCTCTATGATTACAAACATGTTCAATTGAATCATCACATTAACCAGGCGATGAAAGCGAACTTTATTATGCAGCTTGATATGGATTATGTCGTTCAGGATGAAGAAGTGGTGATCGTTGATTCCTTTACTGGACGTTTGATGGCGGGCCGCCGCTATAGTGATGGGCTTCATCAGGCGATTGAAGCAAAAGAAGGTTTAGTCATTCAGCGTGAAAGTATGACGCTTGCAACAATTACATTCCAAAACTACTTTAGAATGTATGAGAAGCTTTCTGGTATGACTGGTACAGCCAAAACGGAGGAAGAAGAATTCCGTAACATTTACAATATGAATGTTATTGCAATACCGACAAATAAACCAATTGCTCGAATGGATTATCCAGATCTTGTATACAAATCAACGAATGGTAAGTTCCAGGCCCTTGCTAGAGAAATTGAGGAGCGCCATAAAAAGGGACAACCTATTCTAGTTGGTACAGTTGCAGTTGAAACATCAGAGTTAATCTCACAATTTTTAAAGAAACGTGGGATTCCACATAACATCTTAAACGCAAAGAACCATGCGCGAGAAGCGGAGATTATTGAGTCTGCAGGCCAAAAAGGTTCTGTTACGATTGCAACGAACATGGCGGGGCGAGGAACAGACATCAAGCTTGGTGCTGGCGTATTAGATCTTGGTGGTCTTTTCATTCTAGGTACAGAACGTCATGAAAGTCGTAGAATTGATAACCAGCTGCGTGGACGTTCAGGTCGTCAAGGTGACCCTGGTGAATCTCGGTTCTACATTTCAATGGAAGATGAACTGATGAGAAGATTCGGTTCAGATAATATGATGAACATGATGAACCGCCTCGGAATGGAAGAGGACCAGCCGATTGAATCGAAGCTCGTATCGAGAGCTGTCGAATCAGCTCAAAAACGCGTTGAAGGAAACAACTATGATGCACGTAAACAGCTTCTTCAATACGATGATGTCATGAGACAGCAGCGTGAGATTATTTATGCTCAGCGTGCTGAAGTACTTGAATCAGATAATTTACGTGAGATTGTTGAAACAATGCTAACTTCTGTCATTTCGCGAATTGTAGATGCTCACACGGGTGATGAAGACATTCAAGAAGAGTGGGATCACCAGGCTATTCTTGATCATGCGAAAGGAATTTTCCTTCAGGAAGGTCAAGTGACGGTGAAAGATATTAAAGGCCTTGATAAGGAAGAAATCGTAGAACTTCTCGTTGAGAAAATGAAAGTAAACTACGATGAGAAAGAAGCGGAGTTTGAACCTGAACGCATGCGTGAATTCGAAAAAGTGATTCTTCTTCGCAGTGTGGATCGCAAATGGATGGATCACATTGATGCGATGGATCAATTGCGCCAGGGTATCCACCTAAGAGCTTACGGACAGAACGATCCCCTTCGTGAATACCAATTCGAAGGATACGAAATGTTCGAAGATATGGTTACTGAGATCGAAGAAGAAGTATCGACCTATATCATGAGAGCTCAAATTGAAAGCAATTTGAAGCGAGAAAAAGTAGCAGAAGGAAAAGCCGTAAATCCAAAAGAAGAAGCAAGTTCGAAGCCAAAACCTGTGAAGAAAAAACAGGACATTGGCCGAAACGACCCTTGCCCTTGTGGAAGTGGCAAGAAATATAAGAATTGTCACGGCAAAGCAGAATAATGCCGGGCAGGTGTTCAAAGCTGAACACCTGCCTATTCTATGTAAAATAACGAAAAACTTGAGGTGCAAACGATGGAAATGCATGAAATTAGAAGCGAACTAAATACAATCGAAACACGACTAAATGATTTTAGGGGGTCTCTTTGACCTCGAAAATAAGAGAGCCCGCATTGATGAACTAGATATTCAGATGACAGATCCAGACTTCTGGAATGACCAGAATGCTGCTCAAAAAGTGATCAACGAATCCAATACGTTAAAAGAAGCAGTGAATGAATTCGATTCTCTTCAAGAAAATTATGAGAACCTTGAAGTTTCTTATGAATTAGTGAAGGAAGAGAACGATCAGGAGCTTTTTGAAGATCTTGAAGTAGAAATTAAAGATCTAAAAAAAGCCGTGAATCAATTTGAATTAACGCTTCTCTTGAGTGAAGAGCATGATAAAAATAATGCTATTCTTGAACTTCACCCGGGCGCTGGTGGAACAGAATCTCAGGACTGGGCATCAATGCTCCTTCGGATGTACACACGTTATGGTGAGAAAAAAGGGTTTAAAGTGGAGACACTTGATTATCTTCCGGGCGATGAAGCGGGTGTGAAAAGCGTCACGCTAAACTTTAAAGGCCATAATGCTTACGGCTATTTAAAAGCTGAAAAAGGCGTTCATCGCCTTGTTCGTATTTCACCGTTTGACTCAAGTGGTCGACGTCACACGTCATTTGTTTCATGTGAAGTGATGCCTGAGTTTAACGATGAAATTGAAATTGATATTCGTACAGAAGATTTAAAAGTCGATACGTATCGTGCAAGTGGAGCTGGTGGACAGCACATTAATACGACAGACTCCGCGGTTCGAATTACGCATCTTCCAACAAATGTTGTTGTGAGTTGTCAGGGAGAACGCTCACAAATAAAAAACCGCGAACAAGCGATGAAAATGTTGAAAGCAAAGCTATATCAATTAAAAATTGAAGAACAAGAAGCGGAGCTTGACGAAATTCGAGGCGAGCAAAAAGAAATTGGTTGGGGTAGTCAAATTCGTTCATATGTTTTCCACCCCTATAGTATGGTGAAAGACCATCGTACAAATATGGAAGTCGGAAACACTCAATCTGTCATGGATGGGGATCTTGATCCGTTTATTGATGCGTTCTTGCGATCTCGTTTAAATGATCAAAATTAAGGAAAAGCCCTTCTGCCGAAAGAAGGGCTTTTTCCTATTTTAACAGGGAGTACTTGCAATGATGATTTGAAGGAAATGGGGCAAAGTAAGAGAGAATAGAAGAGCACTTCAACCTGATAACGCGCTGCTACAATGCGGTTTACACCCTATAAACCCGGTGATATACTACGAAAGGCTTTGGCTTATGGATAAGCAGTGACGAAAATCATAGAAGTAAGTGAGTGAGTAGAGTTATGATAGCAACGTTAGCGAAGTTTACAGCGAGAAAAGTTTCACCTTATCATAAGATACTGGAATATGTAAGCGTTATGGTTGGATCCGCGATCGTAGCGATCGCCTTTAATCTTTTCCTTCTTCCTAACAGTATTGCTTCTGGTGGAGTGAGTGGAATCAGTACAATTACAAAAGGAGTTTTTGATTGGAAACCAGCTTATGTCCAGTGGGCATTTAACATCCCTTTGTTTATTAGCGGCTTGATTTTTCTTGGTAAAAAATATGGTCCAAAAACATTGGTGGGAACACTCTTTCTTCCTTTTATCGTGAAGTTAACTGAAAATGTTGAACCAGCGACAACCGATCCCTTATTAGGTGCTCTGTTCGGTGGTTTAGGTGTTGGTGTTGGTTTAGGAATTGTGTTTAGAGGAAAAGCTTCAACAGGTGGGACAGATCTTGCCGCTCAGATCGTGAATAAGTATACGGGAGTTTCACTTGGTACGTGTGTCTTTATGATTGATGGACTGATCGTTGTAGCATCAGCATTTGTCTTTAGCCTTGAAGAAGCTCTTTATGCCCTGATTGCGATGTACTTAACAGGTAAAACGATTGATGTTGTTCAGCTGGGCCTTGGTTACTCAAAAATGGCCCTCATTATTTCAGATAAAGAAGAAGAGTTGCGAGAAGGAATCATTACTGTCATTGATCGAGGAGTAACGAGAATATCTGGTCAGGGTGGTTACACAAACGATAAACGACCAATTCTTATGGTGGTTGTAGCGCAAAATGAAGTTACAAAACTAAAAGAGCTAGTAAAAGGTGTTGATCCTTCAGCGTTTGTGATTGTTTCGAATGCAACGGAAGTGTTAGGAGAAGGTTTTAAAAGAGAATAACCCGGTAATAGTGTAGAAAACGAATGGAAAAGGGTGGAATTATGAAGAAATGGATCGGGATTTTATTTGCAGTTGTCTTACTTTTTAGCCTTGCAGCGTGTGGTGGAGGAAACAGTGAAAATGAAAGCAGTAATGACAGTTCTTCAAACAACACCTCAGAAAATGAAAATGCAGAAGAGTCGTCAGGGGAATATGATGCAACAGCTGCAGAAGCTACCTATCAAACGAATTGCTTGAGTTGTCATGGTGAAAACCTTCAAGGGAAAGTAGGGCCAAAGCTTTCAGACATAGGCTCTCGGTTATCAAAAGATGAAATCCTAGCCGTGATACAGAATGGGAAAGGCCAAATGCCAGGAAACATTCTAAGAGGAGATACAGAACAAGAAGAAAATTTAGCTTCTTGGCTAGCGGATATGAAATAATGGTAAAAAGCACTCGAATAGAGTGCTTTTTTAATACGCTATAATGCCAAATAATAACCTTTTTTTTACATACAACCATCCATCTATAATCACCCGAAATACGGAGCAAAATTGTGTGAGATTCTATTGATTATTAATGCATTATTGCAGAAGATGTCATATTGAGCGTTCTTGAAACAAAAATGTAATAAAAATTTGTCTTAAAATAGCGAATTTGTTTGTTATAATATCTTCAGATGTAAAGGAACTAATTCAAAAAACGAACTATCAATAAGAACCTTACTCCTAAGAATTTGCATCGAGAATTTAAGCAAGTAGGAAGTGGTACAATTTGATCGAAATGAAAGATGTTTGGAAAACGTATAACAATGGCATTAAAGCGATTAACGGAATTGATATTAAGATTGATAAAGGCGAGTTTGTTTACATAGTTGGGCCAAGTGGTGCTGGTAAATCAACCTTTATGAGAATGATGTACCGGGAAGAAAAGGCTACAAGTGGAACAATCGTTATTAATGGAAAAGACGTTGGCAAATTAAAGAATAAGCATGTGCCTAAGCTACGCCGCGAAATCGGCGTTGTTTTTCAGGATTTCAAGCTTTTACCAAGGCTAACGGTTTATGAGAACGTCGCTTTTGCTCTTGAAGTCATCGAAGAAAGCAAAGCAAATACGCGCAAGAGAGTCATGGAAACGTTGAGTCTCGTTAATTTGAAAAACAAAGCAAGATTCCTTCCGGACGAACTTTCTGGAGGAGAACAGCAGAGGGTTTCAATAGCAAGAGCGATCGTCAATAACCCTCACATTCTGCTTACAGATGAACCAACGGGGAATCTGGATCCAGAAACAGCATGGGGCATTATGGATATACTTGATCAAATCAACAATCGCGGTACAACTGTTATTATGGCAACCCATAATAAAGATATTGTGAATACATTCAGAAAACGTGTTATTGCAATTGATGGTGGTTTAGTAACCCGTGATGAAGCAAGAGGTGAATACGGGTATGAAAATTAAAACGTTTGGTCGACACGGAAAAGAAGGTTTTAAGAACCTTGGACGAAATGGCTGGATGACTTTCGCTTCTATTTCTGCAGTGACCGTTACGCTCCTTCTCGTTGGGGTATGTCTCGCGCTGCTTCTAAATTTAAATGCATTTGGAGATCAACTCGAAAGCGATGTCGAAATCAGTGCGTTCATTGATTTAACTGCGAAGCAAGACCAGCAGGATGAACTAAAGACGAGGATCGAAAACATTTCGGGAGTTGAATCGGTAACCTTTCAATCCAAAGAAGAAGGATTGGATAATTTAATTGACAACCTCGGAGATAATGGGGAAGTATTTGAATCGCTAAAAGATGAAAATCCTCTAAGCGATGCATTCTTAGTCAAAACCACAGATCCTCAAGACGTCAATGATGTGGCAGAACAAATTCAACAGCTAGATAATGTACAAGACGTTGAATTTGCTGAAGACACGGTTACTCGACTATTTAAAGTACTTGAAATTGCACGAAATGTTGGACTAGCGCTTGTCGTTGGATTACTATTTACAGCCATGTTCCTCATTTCTAACACAATTAAACTAACAATTGTTGCCAGAAGTCATGAAATTGAAATTATGAAACTAGTAGGGGCTACCAATTGGTTCATACGCTGGCCGTTTCTGGTAGAAGGTATTTTAATCGGGATCTTCGGTTCAATTATCCCAATAGGCATTTTAATCTATGGGTATTACTATTTAATTGAGTTAATAGCGAATCGTTTTCCGACTTTATTTATCGATTTACTACCGGTAACACCGTTTGTATATCAGCTATCTGGGTTGTTAATTGTCCTAGGTGTCATAATCGGCGTGTGGGGAAGTCTTACGTCAATGCGTAAATTCTTAAAAGTTTAAATGAAAAGAGTAACAGATAAATAGATTGATCTATTTTGGGGGAGGAACAAAGATTGAAGCATAAAATAATGGCAACAGCTCTAACAATAACGCTAGGATTAAGTGGACTATCAACTGCTGCACTTCCACAAACAGCTAGTGCGGAAAATCTCGATGATCAACTTAATAATGTTAAAGAAAAGCAGTCGTCAAATGAAAAAGAGTTGCAGAAAAAGGAATCTGAACTTGCTGATGTAAAAGCAGAGCAAGAAGACGTTCAAGCGGAAATTGAGAAGCTTAACAAAGAAGTCGCTGAAACTGACGAGAAAATCTCAGCGAAAGAGCAAGAGATTAAAGATACAAATACTGAAATTGATCAATTAAAAGAGGAAATTAAAGCATTGGAAGAACGTATTGCTGAACGTGATAAACTTCTGAAAGACCGCGTTCGTTCCATGCAACAAAACGGTGGCGGAACGGTTGACTATATGGAAGTGCTTCTTGGAGCAACAGATTTCAGTGATTTAGTAGAGCGCGTTCTTGCTCTAAATACGATTGCAGATCAAGATAAGAAAATTCTTGAAGAGCATAAAGCAGACAAGGAAGCCGTTGAAGAAAAGAAAGCTCAAGTGGAAGATAAGTTAGCTTCTCTTGAAGAAAATAAAGCAGAGCTTGAGGATCTTAAAGCAGAGCTTGATTCTAAAAAAGCACAAAAAGATAAGCTTATGAAGTCGCTTGAAGAAGAAGAAGGCGAACTTCATAACCACATGATGGACTTAAATGAAACGGCTGAAATTCTTTCTGCCCAAGAAACAGCTGTGAAACAAGAAATCAAACGTGCTGAAGAAGCAGCTCGTAAAGCTGAAGAAGAACGTAAAGCAGCTGCTAAAGCGGCAAAAGAAAAGGCTGAAGCAGAAGCAGCGGCCGCTGCAAAAGCTAAAAAAGAAGCTGCTTCAAGCTCAAGTAATTCCAGCAGTTCAAGTAACTCAAGCAGTTCTAACTCTGCACCGGCGCCAACACCAGCACCAGAACCGGCACCAGCACCATCAAGTAACGCATCATTCATTAAGCCTGCTGCAGGTCCAATTACATCTGGACTAGGACAACGTTGGGGCACTTATCATGCAGGAATTGATATTGCACAAGGTGGTCAAAATCCAGTCTCAGCTGCGGCAGATGGAACTGTCTTGAGATCTTATCACTCAGATTCATACGGTAATGTAGTGTTCATTACACATAGCATTAACGGACAAATGTACACGACTGTTTACGCTCATATGCAAAATCGTGCCGTATCGACTGGTCAATCTGTAAGTCAGGGAACATATCTTGGTACAATGGGTAACTCCGGACATTCTACTGGACAACATTTACACTTTGAAATTCACAAAGGTTCATGGAATTCTAGTAAGTCAAATGCCGTTGACCCAATGAACTACATTCGCTAAACTGATTATCTTGTTTTATCCATTTTTCTTTCCCCCTCACATTCTGAGATGGAAACATAATGAAAACAACTGAATCATATAGTACAATAAGATGAAAAGGCATCGCATCGTTATGATGGGGTGCCTTTTCCTTCAAATCAGAAGAGGTGAGTACAATGAATATACAGGGGAAAGTTGTGGCTTTACTTGTCTTGATCGCCCTGGTTATCGGTTCAGGTGGTACATATGCAGCCTTTACGCTATTTCAGGACGAGCCTGAAGGAAGCGCCAAATCTTTAACGCTTGGATCAGGAAATGAAATAGAGTCAGAAGAGCTAAAGAAAATTAATAAAGCTTATGAGTTGATTAAAGATCGCTATGTGAGCGATATTGATCAGAAAGATCTGTTAGATGGGGCCATTAAAGGAATGGTGGATACGCTAGAAGATCCTTATTCTGTTTATATGGATCCAAAGACAGCTGAGCAATTTAGTCAATCGCTTGGTTCCTCTTTTGAAGGAATTGGAGCAGAAGTGAATATGACGGATGGAAGAGTCACCATTGTATCCCCTTATAAGGACTCTCCAGCAGAAAAAGCAGGTCTTCGTCCAAACGATAAAATTATGACAATTGATGGCGAAAGCACTGAAGGACTGGATTTATATGATGCTGTTTTAAAAATACGTGGTGAAAAAGGAACGGTCGTTACACTTGGTGTTCTACGTCCTGGGGCTTCAGAAGTGATGACGGTGGAAGTGACTCGTGACGAAATTCCAATCGAAACAGTCCATGCGGACACCATCAAAGAAAATGGTAAGACAATCGGTGTGTTACAAGTAACGTCCTTTTCAGAAGATACTGCTAAAAGTTTCTCTAAAGAATTAGAAAAGCTCGAAGATCAGGGAATCGACGGTCTTGTCCTGGATGTTCGAAATAATCCGGGTGGTCTTTTGAATGTCGTTTCGGATATGGCTGAGGAGCTTATTCCGAATGATAAACCATATGTTCAAATAGAAGATCGAGAGGGTGAGAAGCAGGGATCTGTTTCTTCTCTTGAAGAGAAAAAAGACTATCCAATCGTAGGACTTATTGATCGTGGTAGTGCTTCAGCTGCTGAAATACTTGCTGGTGCGCTGAAAGAAGCGGGTGGCTATGATTTGGTCGGTGAGTCTTCATTTGGTAAAGGAACGGTTCAATCGACGGTCGACCTTGGAGATGGTAGCAACATTAAATTAACGATGTTTAAATGGTTAACGCCTGATGGTAATTGGATTCATAAAGAAGGAATTGAGCCTACAGTTGAGGCGAAACAGCCTGATTACTTCTATGTTAATCCATTATCTTCTGAAAAAACACTATCGTTTGATCAGAACAATGAACAAGTGGAATCTGCTCAAGTGATGTTAAAAGGACTTGGGTTTGAACCAGGTCGAACAGATGGATACTTCAGTGATAAAACAGTTACAGCTGTAAAAGCTTTTCAACGTTCGAACGATATAAATGTATCGGGTAAAATAGACGAAAAGACGGCTCAAAAACTTCAGGAGAATATTATTGATTCCATTCGCAATCCTGATAACGATGTGCAGCTCGAAACAGCAGTTGAGCTTCTTACGAAATAATCGTAAGAAGGAATTGAACGGTTGATGTCGAAGCTATTCCGCAGGAAAACCTGCGGAATTTTTTTCGAATTTCTCGGTTTGCAGTCGCTTTGCTCTGCATATTGATTTATGACTTCTAGATAAATAGGAACTTACGCATGGAGGATTACTAAATGGACACTTTTGGCCTATCTATACTTAAAGGGATAATAAGCTTTTTTCTACATCCCCTCACGTATATCACAATCATCGGAGCATTTTTTCTTGGGAGGTCACGAGTGAAACGTGACCGCAGAGATTTTCATACGAGAGTGCACGATGTGCTGGATGACGTCGTGTTTGCTGTTGTACCTTGTTTAATCATTGGAGCTGCATTTTTCATCCTTAATCTTTTCTTAGGTCTAACAGTTCCTTTCAGTACGACGATCGCCATGAGCATCGCTGCATTGTTACTTTTAATAACAGGACAAATTCGGTTTTTGTCTCCAGCTTTTGTTATGATTCTTCCGGTTTTTGCGGCGTTGTTTTATACGCCACGTGATCTTGGTAACAGCACCCTGAATAGGATGCAAGAAGGGATTGGGTCTGTTTCTCTTGTAGCGCTCGCCCTTTTAGTTGGGCTTCTAGTCTTTATCGAAGGGTACTTAATTGCTACGAACGCCGGGAAGCAGACATCTCCAAGACTTGTTGAAAGTAAGCGTGGTAAGATTGTAGGATCACATGAAATGCAGAGATTATGGCTTTTACCATTGTTTCTTTTTCTTCCGGTAGGTAATGTTGAATCTCTTTCTTGGTGGCCGCTTCTGGATTTCGGTAACGAGACCTATGCCTTTCTTCTCCTTCCGTTCCCAATTGGTTTTCGAAAACTTATTCACCATGCGCTACCGCTTCCTGAAATGAAAACTAACGGTAGACAAGTTGCTCTTCTTGGCGCTGGAACGGTGATCCTTGGTATGATCAGTTATTTTCTGGACAACGAGTGGGTCGCTTTAACTGCGATTGGCTTAGTCATGGTAGGACGAGCTGGCATATTACTTCTTCATCGTGGTAAAAACAAGCCCGCCTATTTTAATGAGCGAAATGAAGGATTAGTCATTTTAGGAATCCTTCCTGGGTCTCCAGCCGATCAAATGAGTTTACAGGTTGGTGAAGTGATTTCAAAAGTAAATGGTCTTTCATTAGGGAAAGGCGTCGACTTTTATACAGCACTTCAACGGAATGCCGCTTTTTGTAAATTAGAGGTTCTCGACATTAATGGAGAGATAAGGTTCGAACAAAAAGCACTTTATAACAATACGCATCATGAACTTGGTTTATTGTTCGTAAAAGAAAATCGCTTTGAGGATCAGGAAGAAGCTCAATAACATTGATTGAAAAAGAAGAAGGCATCTGCCTTCTTCTTTTTTTTTCTGCAAAACGTAAGCTAAACCTCCTTTTTGAAAAAAAGTCTGATTAACTATGCCATTTTGTTATAGGGTCTATTCAAGAAATATATGGAAGAGTCAGAATCGACTGAACACCTGCATGGTTGCGTTTACACCGATTTCGACAGTCTTGTTTGTTCAGAAATCACTTGCTACAATTTGATCATTCTTAACGTAAAGGAGCATGTCACAATGACTGGAGAAACTCAGCTACAGCAACAATTGATGGATCTCAATGCGAGAGAAATGAAGTTGCTTCAAAAGTTTGAAATAGAGCGTGAAACGATTATGAGTCAAATGAACGGCAGCACTTCGGTAGTAACAGAAGCCCCAACAAAGGAAGTCGTGAAAATCTTGGAACGGTCTCAAGTCGGTATGGGACCTCTTTACCTCTCGGATTTACTCGAAAAGCATTATGGGATTACGATTTCAAAGTCATCACTTTTTAACATTCTCATGATGTTAGCTGAATCTACAGAATACCCAATTAGTCGTATTAGCGAAAAATGCTTTAAATATAATACCAAAGTCATTTAGTCATAAAGCGGTCTTTTCCAATTATCTTTTTCAAAAAAAGAGCGGCTTTATAAAGAAAGAAAAGGTGATTAGAATGAACAATGAATTAGAAAATAGCCACATGAAGTCAACGAATGAGTCTAGGACGGCGAAAGCGACAGTCGTTAACCCAACTCATACGAATATTCACGGAACGTTATTTGGAGGTCAATTAATGGCGTTTATTGATGATGTTGCTCTTATTTCAGCAACTCGTCATTCAAGAAGACCTTGTGTGACAGCTTCAACCGATTCGGTTGATTTTCTTCACCCAATTCACCAGGGAGACATCGTATGTCTTGAATCAATGGTAACGTGGACACATAAAACATCAATGGAAGTTTTTGTGAAAGCTATTGCGGAGAAAATGTTCACCGGTGAACGTCATGTTTGTGCAACAGCGCTTCTAACATTTGTTGCTCTTGATGAAGAAGGGAACCCGGTTGAAGTACCTGGTGTTTATCCTGAAACGGAAGAAGAAAAATTCTTGAATGAAACAGCTGCTGAACGTAAAGAACTTCGTAGAGGAAGAAAGGGCGAAAGTCGAAAATTAGCGCGTGAATTCGGAACGCCAAAACCGTGGGATGCTACTCAATTTACTGGGGTGTAAAGACTAAAACGCGAATCAGCCTCATCGAGTTAAAAGAGAGAATTCCTTACTCATCATAGCTTTCTCTCCCTATCTTGTTGTAAGATGGGGAGAGAAGTGTTTAGAGAGAGGGGAACTCATCCATATGCAAGGAATATTAATTGCTTTATTAGTTCCATCGATAATTATGGTCGTGTTTACACGAGTAACATATAACACATACGTTAGCTTTGGATTAACCATTTTATTTATGTGGGCTGTATTCGGTGGTATTGACCATCCCATTCACCTTATTTTATTAACCGTACTGTCTTCGCTCGTAGGTTTTTATTTTTCGATGCAAACCCAAAAAAAGAATAAGAAAAAAATGAAGTAGCGTCTATTCAAAAAAGAATAGGCGCTTCTTTTTCGTCCAATACTGGTAAAGAAATAGACCCATTAACGTCATAATGTATCCGATAAGAATGAGGAGGCCAGGAATTGTTTGGTGAAGTAGCTTTAATACAATACTAATCATTGTAAAAAAATAAAGTACGCCAAGTAATTTCTTCATCATTTTTTCAGGAAAAGAAGCTGTTACGCTTGCGCCAAATCGCGCCCCAATTAATGCCCCAATCACAAGAATAGTAGCAAGCGTAATCGGGATCGAGACCGTTTGTATGTAAGAGAAAAAACCTGTCGATACAATGAAGAAGATTGACGTAAGCGATGTACCAACGGCTAGTTGGGCTGGTATACCTAATACACTTATTAATAACGGTACCATCACGAAGCCACCTCCAACGCCAAGAATTGAAGAAACAAATCCGCCTAGTAAGCCGATTAGAATTGGTCCAAGAGGGGAAAAGGTAGTAGTACTTCTATTTTCAGCGTTTTTGTTAGCTTCGAACAGCATGGATATTGAAAAATACCCTAAAAGAAGGATATATAATAGGGAGATAGCCGCATCATCTAGTCCTTCTTTAGTGAGATAGAGGACAAGTGGCTTAGCGAGCTGAGTTCCAATCATGCCACTAATTGATAGAAATAGTGTAGTTTTTAATATGAATTTCTTACTTTGTATATAGGTTAAAGCTCCAGAAATCGATGTACTCATACTGTAAAGTAAACTGATTGTGATGGCGGTTGAAGGCGAATACCCAAGAAGTAGAAGGATAGGCGTAAGAAGAAATCCACCGCCCACCCCGAAAAATCCCGAGATCGCTCCAATGGCTAAGCCTGTTGGTAAAGCCCATAAAAGCAGCAATAACAATGATAAAACCCCTTTTTAGTAAAGCTAGTTAAACAGTAGACAGAAGCTGAATCACTCTGTCCACCTTTAACAGCATACAGGAGTTTCATCTCAAGAGAAAGTTAGTGAAAAAACGCGAATGTCAGTTCGCTTTAATTGAAGTTTTGCCTAACATCTGTGTTATAATAAATCACAGGAAAGATAGGAACGGAGGCGAAGATGGTGGAGAAAAAGTTTGAGTTGGTATCGGATTATGAGCCTCAAGGTGACCAGCCAGAAGCAATCAAGAAGCTCGTGAAAGGTGTTCAACAAAATGAACGTCATCAAACGTTGCTTGGTGCAACCGGAACTGGTAAAACGTTTACGATGTCAAACGTGATTCAAGAGGTGAATAAACCTACCCTTATTATTGCGCACAATAAAACGCTGGCGGGACAGTTATATAGCGAATTTAAAGAGTACTTCCCACATAATGCAGTGGAATACTTCGTCAGCTATTATGATTACTATCAGCCGGAAGCTTACATACCTCAATCCGATACATTTATTGAAAAAGATGCAAGTATTAATGATGAAATTGATAAGCTTCGCCACTCAGCAACATCCAGTTTATTTGAGCGAAATGATGTTATTATCGTAGCGAGTGTTTCTTGTATTTATGGTCTCGGTAATCCAGAAGAATACAAGAGCTTAGTGCTATCCCTTCGAAAAGGAATGGAGAAAGATCGCGATCAGTTACTGCGGGATATGGTCGATATTCAATATGCACGCAATGATATTAATTTTACACGCGGGACATTTCGCGTTCGAGGAGACGTTGTAGAAATTTTCCCAGCATCGCGTGATGAGCACTGCATTCGCATTGAATTTTTTGGGGACGAAATTGATCGTATTACGGAAGTGAATTCGTTAACGGGTGAGATTCTTGGGGAGCGAGAGCACGTAGCGATTTTCCCAGCATCTCACTTCGTAACCCGTGAAGAAAAGTTAAAAATCGCTATCCAGCGAATTGAAGCTGAGCTTGAAGAAAGGCTTAAAGTTCTAAATGACGAAGGAAAACTTCTGGAAGCACAGCGTCTAGAGCAGCGAACAAGGTATGATATTGAAATGATGGCGGAAATGGGATTCTGTTCAGGAATTGAAAACTATTCAAGACATTTAACGCTTCGTGAAGCGGGAGCAACGCCATATACGTTGATGGACTACTTCCCAGAAGACTTCTTAATTATGGTCGATGAGTCTCATGTTACGCTTCCTCAAGTAAGAGGCATGTATAACGGTGACCAGGCGAGAAAAGGTGTGCTGGTCGATCACGGCTTCCGACTACCTTCTGCGAAAGATAACCGCCCCCTTCGATTTGAAGAGTTTGAAGAGAAAGCTCATCAGTTTGTCTATGTATCAGCAACGCCCGGTCCATATGAAGGCGAGCATTCGACGCAAGTTGTGGAACAGATTATTCGTCCAACTGGGCTTCTTGATCCTACGATTGAAATGCGTCCAATCGAAGGTCAGATTGATGATCTACTAGATGAAATTAATCAGCGGTCGGCCCGTAATGAACGTGTGCTTGTTACCACCCTCACGAAAAAGATGTCAGAAGACTTAACGGATTATTTACTTGAAATGGGGGTAAAGGTTCGTTACCTGCACTCTGAAATAAAAACGCTTGAACGAATTGAGATTATACGTGATTTACGCTTAGGGGTATTTGATGTATTAGTGGGAATTAACCTTCTTAGAGAGGGACTCGATATTCCTGAAGTGTCACTTGTCGCCATTTTGGATGCGGATAAGGAAGGTTTCTTGAGATCGGAACGTTCCTTAATTCAAACGATTGGCCGTGCCGCTCGTAATTCCAGCGGACATGTTATTTTATATGCTAATAAAGTGACGAATTCGATGGAAATTGCGATGAATGAAACAAGTCGCCGTCGCGAAATTCAACAAGAATACAACACCAAGTACGGTATTACTCCAACGACAATTAAGAAAAAAGTTCGTGAAGGTATCCGAGCCACTATTACGGCTGAAGAAGGCGAAGAATATACAGTACCTAAGCCAGGTAAGATGAACAAGCAAGAACGTGCAAAAGTGATTGAAAATGTAGAAAAAGAAATGAAGGATGCTGCGCGAGACCTTAATTTCGAGCGCGCTGCTGAACTTCGTGACCTATTATTAGAGCTTAAAGCGGAAGGATGACGAACAAATGGCAAACGATGAGATCGTCGTCAAAGGGGCCAGAGCCCATAATTTAAAAAACATTGATGTGACGATTCCGAGAGATAAACTTGTGGTGGTTACAGGTTTATCAGGATCGGGAAAATCCTCCCTTGCTTTCGATACAATTTATGCAGAGGGACAGCGTCGCTATGTTGAATCTTTATCAGCTTATGCAAGGCAGTTTCTTGGTCAAATGGATAAGCCGGACGTAGACGCCATTGAAGGGCTTTCACCAGCGATTTCAATTGATCAGAAAACCACAAGTCGTAACCCGCGATCAACAGTAGGAACGGTAACCGAAATCTATGATTACCTTCGCCTGTTATTTGCAAGAATTGGTCGACCAGTTTGTCCCCGTCACGGCGTTGAAATCACATCACAAACCATTGAGCAAATGGTCGATCGTATCCTTGCTTATGAAGAGCGTACGAAGCTACAAATCCTATCGCCTGTCGTCTCAGGACGTAAAGGTGAACATGTGAAAGTGCTTGAAGATATTAAGAAGCAGGGCTATGTTCGCGTTCGTGTCGACGGTGAAATGATGGAAGTAGCTGACGAAATCACATTAGAAAAAAACAAGAAGCATTCAATCGAAGTTGTTATTGACCGGATTGTTGTAAAAGATGGCGTTCAATCAAGACTAGCAGATTCCTTGGAAACGGCTCTTAATCTCGGTGGTGGTCAAGTAATCGTTGATGTAATGGGACAAGAAGAATTGCTCTTTAATCAGCACCATTCGTGTCCCTATTGCGGTTTCTCGATTGGAGAGCTAGAACCGAGACTGTTTTCATTTAATAGTCCTTTCGGTGCTTGCCCCTCTTGTGATGGTTTAGGTCTGAAGCTTGAGGTGGACCTTGATTTAGTTATCCCGGATTGGGATAAGTCTCTTCGTGAGCATGCACTTGCTCCGTGGGAGCCCGTTAGTTCAAACTATTATCCGCAATTACTTGAAAGTGTGTGCAATCATTTCGGTATCGACATGGATACTCCGGTAAACAAAATCCCAAGAGCGCAGCTTGATAAAGTGCTTTATGGCAGCGATGGAGAAAAAGTATATTTCCGATATGAAAATGATTTTGGACAGGTTCGCGAGAATAATGTGCCATTTGAGGGTGTTATTCCAAACGTTGAGCGTCGCTATCGTGAGACAAGTTCTGACTACATTCGTGAACAAATGGAAGCTTATATGGCTCAAAAACCATGTCCCACATGTAAAGGCTACCGTTTAAAGAAGGAAGCTCGTTCTGTTTTAATTAACGGAAAGCATATTGGAGAAGCGACTGAATATGCGATTAAAGATGCAGCAGGATTTTTCGACCAATTGGAACTAACTGCAAAAGAAGCGACAATTGGTAAAATGATTTTACGCGAAATTCAGGATCGCCTTGGCTTCCTTGTTAACGTTGGCTTAGATTATTTAACGCTCAATCGTTCCGCTGGTACGCTATCGGGTGGGGAGGCCCAGCGCATTCGACTCGCTACTCAAGTAGGCTCACGATTAATGGGTGTGTTGTATATTTTAGATGAACCATCAATTGGTCTTCACCAACGTGACAACGATCGGTTAATTTCAACCCTTCAAAATATGCGTGACCTCGGCAATACGCTTATTGTCGTGGAGCATGATGAGGATACAATGCTAGCTGCTGATCATATCATTGATATCGGTCCAGGAGCGGGAGCACATGGTGGCTATATTACATCTGAAGGATCCCCGGCTGAAATTATGGATGATGAAGAATCTTTAACTGGAGAATATCTCTCTGGTAAGAAGTTCATTCCTGTACCGACGGAGCGTCGGAAGCCTGATGGCAGGTACATTGAAATCATTGGGGCAAAAGAAAATAACCTTAAAAATACGAAAGCAAAAATTCCGATTGGTTTATTTACTTGTGTAACAGGCGTTTCTGGTTCAGGAAAAAGTACGCTTATCAATGAAATCTTGTACAAAGCGCTTGCTCAGAAGCTTCATAAAGCAAAGGATAAGCCTGGAGAGCATAAAAAAATCAATGGTCTTGAGCATGTCGATAAAGTTATTGATATCGACCAATCTCCTATTGGGCGAACGCCTCGGTCAAATCCAGCAACGTATACAGGTGTTTTCGATGATATCCGTGATGTTTTTGCTCAGACAAATGAAGCAAAAGTACGAGGGTATAAAAAAGGAAGGTTTAGCTTTAATGTTAAAGGCGGTCGTTGTGAAGCATGTCGCGGTGATGGAATCATTAAGATTGAAATGCACTTTTTGCCTGATGTCTACGTTCCTTGTGAAGTATGTCATGGGAAACGCTATAACCGAGAAACGCTAGAAATTGAGTATAAAGGTATGAATATTGCTGATATTCTGGAGATGACGGTAGAAGATGGACTTGATTTCTTTAAAAACATTCCAAAGATTAACCGTAAGCTTCAAACCCTTTTCGATGTAGGCTTAAGTTATATTAAACTTGGCCAGCCAGCTACGACTGTTTCGGGCGGGGAAGCGCAGCGTGTGAAGCTTGCCTCACAGCTTTACAAACGGTCAACTGGAAAGACACTTTATATTCTTGATGAACCGACAACTGGATTGCATGTTGATGATATCTCTCGTTTATTGGAAGTTCTTCAACGTCTCGTTGAAAATGGTGACTCCGTGCTCATTATTGAGCATAATTTGGATGTCATTAAAACAGCGGACTATCTCATTGATCTAGGTCCTGAAGGTGGCGATGGTGGCGGTGAAGTTATTGCAACAGGAACACCTGAAAAAATTGTTAAAGAAGAACGTTCTTACACAGGAAACTATCTTGCGCCAATTCTTGAGCGAGATAAAAACCGGATGAAGAAGAAATTAGAGCAAACTCAGTCAGTATAAACTGTTAAGACAGCGAATCGCTGTCTTTTCGTTTTTTCTTATTTCTTTTTGAAACTTTCTTTTTGACGAATCGTATAGTTAGGTAGAGAATATTGAAAGGGGAAGCAATTATGTCTGTAGAAAAAGTAATGTCCTCCCTTTGCTATTTTAGCGTATTTTTCGCACCGTTTCTTTTTCCGATCATTGTTTATTTTGTTGTGAGGGATGAAGAAGTGTCCTATCATGCGAAGCGCTCGATTGTCTCTCACCTCCTTCCATTTCTTACGATCATTCTGGCGCTTTTAGCTGTATTTGTGATGGATGTAGGTGTGGTGATCATTTTAGGTTTTATCTTGTTTAGTTTACTTAATGTTGTGGTCTTTATCTGGAACATTGTAAAAGGAATTCAGGTTCTCCGGTGGTAATTGTTCAAATAGTTTAAACGAATAAACAAAAAGGAGATGTTTTGAATGAATGAAGAACGTAGAATGATTCTTAAAATGATTGAAGACGGTAAAATTTCGGCTGATGAAGGTGCTAAGCTATTAAAAGCTGTCGGAACAAATGAAGGGTCAGAGGAAAGGAAATTTGAGAAGTCGACAGATACTCACACTGATCGAACCGCTCCTAGCTATAAGGTAGGGCAGTTTGTCGAATCTCTTATTCAAAAAGTAAAAGATATGGATCTCGATTTTAATTTTGGTTCATCTGAAGAGGTGACTCACGTTTATGAACAACTCGAAGCTACACCAGAGACGCTTGATGTGCATGTTCGAAATGGTGAAATTACGTTTCAGACGTGGGAACGAAACGATGTGAAAATCGATTGTCGTGCCAATGTATACCGGGTATCGAATCAACAGGATGCAATGGATAAGCTGTTACGAGATACTTACTTTTCAGTCGATAATGGAAAAATGACGTTCAAATCAGAACGTGCTGATGTCAAGGTGAATCTAGTGATTTATGTCCCTGCCTCTAACTATGAGGGAGTGTGGATCACGACGTTTAATGGTGATGTAACAGGTGAGAGTATCACATCAGCAAAAGCTAAGTTAAAAACAGCTAACGGGAAAATCGGTATTCGAAAATCGAACGTAAAAGTACTTGAAGCTGAAACAGGAAATGGCGCGATTGTGGTAGAAGAGTCAACTGGTGAAGTTTGTGAACTTGAAACGGCAAATGGTCCAATTACGATTGATGGCACATTTGTTGAAACAGATGCGCAATCAATGAATGGAGCCATTCGCCATACGCTTCAAAATGCTGTTAATGGTAGTGCGGATTTTAAAACGGTTAACGGTACAATACAAATTGTTATCCCTAAAGGCATGAATATAAAAGGAGATCTTAAGTCGACAATCGGAGCGATTACAACGGATCTTAATAACATGAGTATTCTTCGCGAGAAAAAAGAGATTTCACATCGCTTGAAAAAGTTTAGAACAGAAGAAGAGTCTGAACACAGCTATCGCATCGAAGCGAATTCAACAGCTGGTTCAATTTCAGTTTCTTATCTTTAGAAGATCGAATAAGGGATAAAGAAACGCCTATACTAAAAAGGTCGATGGATAGGGAGGGGTATGATGCGACACTGGTTTTTAAGTTTACTTGTAAATAGTGTGGTGTTAATGGTAGTAGCAGGTTATTTTGATGGATTTTTTATTCAAGGGCTCGGATCGGCTATTCTCGCGAGCGTTATCCTTTCGCTTGTGAATGTGTTTATTAAGCCGTTCCTTATCCTGCTTACCCTTCCTGTGACCATCCTTACGCTAGGTTTGTTTCTTGTTGTGATAAATGCGATCACCCTTATGATTACGGCGTCGCTAATGGGAGATGCATTCGTCATTGATGGCTTTGGAATGGCGATTCTTGCTGCCATAGTAATCGGATTGTTAAATTTATTGATTGAGAAGTTCATAATGGAACCGATTCGTCGTAAAGCATAAAAGCACGCTCTCTTCTTGAGGGCGTGCTTTTTCTCGTAGAGGAAGGTCAGACAGAGGAAGGAGTAAGTAGAACTCTGTCCAAGATTGGGTCCAGTTAAGCTGTTTGGATATGAAAGCCCTTCTATCAGATGGAAGTTTCTCGTTATTCTGGTATGATGAAAAGAAAAGGAGGGATGAGTCATGTCGTTTCATAACCAAAGCATCCTACCGGCAGTGAGGAAAATGCGCGATTTTGAAATATTATTAAATAGTAAGTATACATATATAGTCCTGTTAGATACGCATATCGGCCAATTAAAATCAGTTATACGGGAGGGAAATCGAGCCGGGAAAAAGATTCTATTGCATGCGGATCTTGTTCAAGGCTTACGGAATGATGAACATGGTGCTGAGTTTTTATGTCAAGAAATTAAGCCAGCGGGCCTTATCTCGACAAGATCGAGTGTGCTTGGAGTAGCCAAAAGAAGAGGCATTCTCTCTGTACAACGCTTGTTCATGCTCGACTCGATGGCGCTCGATACGAGCTATAGTATGGTGAGAAATACGAAACCAGACTGTGTAGAAGTGTTGCCAGGTATTATTCCTCAGGTGTTTGAAGAACTTCATGAACAAATCAAAGTACCTATCTTCGCAGGAGGATTTATTCGGACAATTGAAGACGTAGAGGCAGCGTTAAGTGGAGGAGCGGCGGCGGTCACTACTTCGAAAAAAGAGTTATGGAAACATTTTCAACCGGATTGAACCACTTGACATCGCTTACATATGTCTGGTTAAATAGGTGTTAGGTTAATAGCTCGTGCCTGAGATGAGGAGAACCACACACAAATCCTGTCAGTTGATAGGAGAGATTGTTGTGGTTTTTTTTAATTCCCCTTTTAGAATGATAGAAAAAGGGAATAGACTCAGAGAGGAGTTTTAACTAAACTCAGGAAGAAGGTGTTCCAATTTGTCTCCATTTATAGGTGAAATATTAGGTACAATGATTCTAATTATATTTGGTGGTGGCGTTGTTGCAAACGTTAACTTAAAAGATTCGAAAGCTCAAGGCGGGGGATGGATTGTCGTTGCCCTAGGATGGGGCCTTGGTGTTGCTATGGGGGTTTATGCAGTTGGTCAGGTAAGTGGCGCTCATTTAAATCCTGCTGTATCGTTAGGGTTAGCAGCTGTTGGCGATTTTCCGTGGAGTGATGTACCAGGCTACATATTGGCACAAATGATTGGTGCATTTCTCGGTGGATGTATCGTGTACTTTCATTTTCTTCCTCATTTTCGTAGAGAAGACGATAAAGCGCTTAAATTGGCTGTATTTTCTACCGATCCTGCTATTCCGCATACGTTTAGTAACTTTTTAAGTGAGTTTATTGGAACAGCGATGCTGTTGATCGGACTTCTCGCGATTGGTTCGAATGATTTTACTGATGGGTTGAACCCCTTCATCGTAGGTTTTCTTATTGTAGCAATCGGACTTTCTCTTGGTGGTACGACGGGGTATGCGATTAACCCTGCTCGAGATCTTGGCCCGAGAATCGCTCACTTTTTCTTGCCTATCCCAGGTAAAGGGGATTCGAATTGGCGATATGCCTGGATCCCAGTTATAGGTCCTGCTTGTGGCGGAATGTATGGTGCCATTCTTTTTAAAGCGGTAACAGAAGCAACTTATAGCACTGTTTTTTGGGTATCTACTGTCGTAGTAGCGATTTTATTTGCGATTCTTTATCAACTTAGTGATAAGCTTCAAGATACAGTTCATGCTTCGTCTGAAGCGAAAAATTAATCATTTAATTCTATTTAGGGAGGAAACAACATGTCAAAAAAGTACATTTTATCATTGGATCAAGGAACGACAAGCTCACGTGCGATTCTTTTTAATAAGAAGGGTGAAATTGTAAACGTTGCTCAAAAAGAATTCAAGCAGCATTTTCCTAAATCTGGTTGGGTTGAACACGATGCTCAAGAAATCTGGAGCTCGATTCTTTCCGTAATGGCACAGGTTCTCTCTTCTGCTTCTGATCTATCTGCCAAAGATATTGAAGCGATCGGAATTACGAATCAGCGTGAAACAACAGTGGTTTGGGACAAAAATACCGGAAAACCGATTTACAACGCGATTGTGTGGCAGTCTCGTCAAACGGCTGGTATCGTTAAGGAGCTAAAAGATCAGGGTCATGAAGACATGGTTCGAAACAAGACTGGTCTTTTAATTGATGCTTATTTCTCTGGAACAAAGGTTAAGTGGATTTTGGACAATGTAGATGGAGCGCGCGAGAAGGCGGAAAATGGTGACCTTCTTTTCGGAACAATTGATTCGTGGTTGATCTGGAAACTTTCCGGCGGAGAAGCACACGTGACTGATTACACAAATGCTTCACGTACGATGATGTATAACATTTATGACTTAAAGTGGGACGAAGAGTTGCTTGAAATGTTAAACGTTCCGAAATCGATGCTTCCTGAAGTTCGTCCTTCATCTGAAGTCTACGCAAAAACAGTTGATTATCATTTCTTTGGTCAAAATGTTCCAATTGCGGGTGTGGCAGGTGACCAACAAGCAGCTTTATTCGGACAGGCTTGTTATGACAAAGGAATGGCAAAAAATACGTATGGTACGGGCTGCTTTATGCTCATGAATACTGGTGAAAAAGCGGTTAAGTCTGAAAATGGTCTTCTTACAACGATCGCGTGGGGCGTTGATGGTAAAGTGGAATACGCTTTAGAAGGTAGTATCTTTGTTGCAGGATCTGCAATCCAATGGCTACGTGACGGTTTACGCATGTTTAACGAAGCACCTGAAAGTGAGCGTTATGCAGAACGTGTTGAGTCCACTGATGGCGTTTATATGGTGCCAGCGTTTGTTGGACTAGGAACGCCATATTGGGATAGTGATGTAAAGGGATCTGTCTTTGGTTTAACAAGAGGAACGAGTAAAGAGCACTTTGTACGCGCAACGCTTGAATCCCTTGCGTATCAAACGAGAGATGTGCTTGATGCGATGACCGCTGATTCTGGCATTGACCTTAAAACACTCCGCGTTGATGGAGGTGTTGTAAATAACAACTTCCTTATGCAATTCCAGAGCGATATTATTGGTGTCCCTGTTGAACGTCCAACGGTTAGTGAGACAACAGCACTTGGTGCAGCTTATCTTGCAGGACTCGCGACTGGATATTGGAAAGATAAAGAAGAAATTAAGAAACAGTGGATGATCGACAAAACGTTTGACCCTAAAATGAAAGAAGAAGAGCGAGAAGAGCTATATGGAGGATGGAAAAAAGCTGTAAATGCAACAATGGCTTTTAAATAATCCATTTTTCTAGGCATAGCATACAGGTTATGCTACAATGAACTTAAGTTAATAGTGTTCTGGTCGGAGAATAGGAGAAGACCACAGTGCCCAAGCATGGATTGTCATGCTCTGGTGTGTTGTGGTCTTTTTTTGTTCTTTAAACGAGTTTTTGTAGGAATGTTTAAACCAATGCTTAAGAAACCCTCTATTAGGGGTAAAGTACTGAAGAGAAGAATTATAGAAACTGATGTTAATTAAGTAATTGTTCATATAACAAAAGGGAGTGTTCATCTTGGTTAAACCATTTTCAGGATTGCAAAGAAGCGTAGTACTTGATCAAATCGTCTCAGAGGAGCTAGATGTCCTCGTTGTAGGTGGAGGAATTACCGGTGCAGGAATTTTACTTGACTCAGCTTCGAGAGGAATGAACGCAGCCGTTATCGAAATGCAGGATTTCGCTGCTGGTACGTCAAGTCGTTCAACGAAGCTCGTACACGGTGGTCTTCGTTACCTTAAAAATTTCGAAGTAGGGCTAGTTGCCGAAGTGGGGAAAGAGCGAGCGATTGTGTATGAAAACGCACCGCACGTAACAACGCCAGAGTGGATGCTACTACCAATTATTAAAGGCGGTACGTTTGGGAAGTTCTCTACTGGAGCAGGTTTGGCTCTTTATGACAGATTAGCTGGTGTGAAACGAAAAGAAAGAAGAAGCATGCTGTCAAAGAAAGAGACATTAGATAAAGAACCGCTTCTTCGTAAAAGTGATATAAAAGGTGGCGGATATTACGTAGAATACCGCACGGACGATGCCCGTCTAACGCTAGAAATTATGAAGGAAGCTGTTCATCGCGGTGGAAAAGCGGTTAACTATGTGAAAGCGGAACAGCTTTTATATGAAGATGGGAAAGTAGTTGGCGTTCGCGCGAAAGACGTTGTAACGGGTGAAACGCGTGAAATCCGCGCGAAAAAAGTCGTAAACGCAGCGGGACCATGGGTAGATGAAATTCGTGAGCTCGATCAATCTAAAAAAGGAAAGCACATGTTCCTAACGAAAGGTGTTCACCTTGTTTTTGATCAGTCTAAATTCCCGCTCCAGCAAGCCGTGTATTTCGATACACCGTTTGATGATGGTCGGATGATGTTTGCGATCCCACGTGCTGGTAAGACGTACATCGGTACAACGGATACACAATATACTAAAAACCCTGTACATCCACAGATGACGGTCGAAGATAGAGATTATATTGTTGATGCAGCGAACTTCATGTTCCCTGGGATTAATGTAACGAAAGAAGATGTGGAATCAAGCTGGTCTGGTGTTCGTCCATTGATTCACGAAGAAGGAAAAGATCCTTCTGAAATTTCTCGTAAAGATGAAATCTTCCTTTCTGACTCTGGCTTAATTACAATTGCCGGTGGTAAACTCACGGGCTACCGTAAAATGGCTGAGAAAGTGGTCAATCTGATTACAGATCAATTTAAAGAAGAAAAATATAAAAAGTTCCCAGCTTCGACAACGAAAAACATGGTGCTATCAGGCGGTTACGTTGGCGGAAGCAAAGGTTTTAAAGAATATGCAACGGAACAAGTACGACGTGGAACTACGCTTGGTTTAAGCGTGAAAGAAGCAGAAACGCTCGTACAGCGTTACGGTTCTAATATTGAACGAATCTATCAAATCATTGAAACGGTCGGAACAGAGGCAAGTTTCCATCACTTAAGTCTTGAAGTGTTCTCAACCCTTATTTATGGGATCGAAGAAGAGATGGTGGCAACGCCGCTTGATTACTTCAACCGTAGAACAAGTGCACTTTACTTTGATATTGATTGGGTCCGTCGCTGGAAAGAGCCAGTCATTGAGTACATGGCGAAGCGACTTAACTGGTCAAACGAAATGAAGCAAGCACACATTCAGGAACTCGAGAAGCAAATGCATGATGCGGTTGTACCGTTGAAAGTAAAATAAAGCCTTGAAAAAACCGGAGCAAATGCTTCGGTTTTTTTGTTGTGATGGGGAGGGGGAGCTGCGTATTCCCCATCACAAAAATGGTTTTAATCTATATGTGCTTTGAAATAGGAAATGGTACAATAGGGGAAGTTGAATTGGAACCGTTGCTTTGGTTCATACATAGGAGGTTTACGAATGGTTAAAGTTCGTATGAAAGATGTGATTGAAAAGTTCAATTTAGAGTTAGTGAGTGGTGAAGAAGGGATCCATCGACCGATCACGACGAGTGATATCTCACGCCCGGGACTTGAAATGGCAGGTTTTTTCACTTATTATCCAGCGGAGCGTTTGCAGCTACTTGGAAAAACGGAGATGTCCTTCTTTCATGGTCTCACTGAGGAACAGAAGATGGAACGAATGCAGAAGCTTTGTACAGACGAGACACCAGGTATTGTACTTTCGAGAGATATGGACGTTCCTAAAGAACTGATTCAGGCATCGAAAGAAAAGGATGTTCCGATTATACGATCAACGATGACGACGACTCGTTTGAGCAGTCGTTTAACAAACTATCTTGAAAGTCAGCTTGCGCCGAACACGGCTATTCACGGCGTGCTTGTTGATATTTATGGTGTCGGAGTTTTAATTTCGGGTTCAAGTGGTGTCGGAAAAAGTGAGACGGCTCTTGAACTTGTAAAACGTGGCCATCGGCTCGTAGCTGATGATTCTGTTGAAATCCGCCAAGAAGCAGAAAATACGCTTGTTGGAAGTGCTCCTGAATTAATTCAGCACCTTCTTGAAATTCGAGGCCTTGGAATCATTAACGTTATGACGTTATTTGGTGCAGGTGCGATCCGAAACTACAAGAAGATTTCTCTAGTTATGAATCTTGAACTTTGGGATTCTAAAAAAGTGTATGATCGCCTTGGGCTTGAAGAAGAGTACATGAAAATCATTGATACAAATGTACCCAGACTTGTCGTACCTGTTCGACCTGGACGAAACCTTGCCATTATTATTGAAGTAGCTGCGATGAACTTCCGTTTGAAAAATATGGGGATGAATGCGGCGAAACAATTTTCAGAACGATTGACGCGAGAAATTGAAGATGGTGACGAACACGATAGCATCTAATCTTAAGTAGGATATTGATAAAGGAGAGACAACGACATGTTAGCCTCAATACAGCCACTTGATCGTGTCGCGCTAGAGCTTGGACCGATCTCAATCTACTGGTATGGCATCATCATTGCATTAGGTGCTTACCTTGGTTTGCTTTTAGCCATCAGGGAAACGCAAAGACAGGGATTGCCGAAAGAAACGTTTGTTGATTTAATCTTATGGGCTGTGCCAATTGCAATTGTTTCTGCCCGTATTTACTACGTAACGTTCCAATGGAGCTATTATAAAGATAATCCAGGTGATATCTTTGCGATTTGGGAAGGCGGAATTGCGATTCACGGTGCTCTGATTGGTTCCGTTATTACCGCAATCATTTTCACAAGAAAGCGTGGTCTCTCTTTCTGGAAAATTGCTGATATCGCTGCACCAAGTATCCTTCTTGGACAAGCAATTGGTCGCTGGGGAAACTTTATGAACCAGGAAGCACATGGGGGACCTGTGACAAGAGCGTTTCTTGAGAACCTGATGCTGCCAGAATTTATTATTAATCAAATGTATATTGACGGTACGTATTATCACCCGACGTTTTTATATGAATCCCTTTGGAACTTAGCTGGCGTTGTGTTGCTTGTGATTCTTCAACGAACGTCAGTGAAGAAAGGCGAAGTTTTCCTTTCTTACGTTATTTGGTATTCATTTGGACGCTACTTTATTGAGGGCTTACGAACAGACAGCCTGATGTTAACCGAATCGCTTCGAGTGGCACAGGTGATCTCAGTCGTATTGATCATTGTATCGGTTGCCCTTGTTATTTATCGACGCAAGGTGATGAAAGCTAAGCCATATAACGAAAAAAGCTAGGAGGCGTGTCAGTGTGGGGATTTTGCGACGTGGTTTAAAAGCAGGACTGGTGACAACATGGGAACTTGGAAAAATCATTTTTCCGATTACGTTAGTGATGACCCTCCTTCGTTATACTCCTGTCCTCGAATGGATCGTTGCGCTGATCGCTCCTGTAATGAAATGGATCGGTTTGTCAGGGGACGCAGCCATTCCTCTAGTAATAGGGAATTTCTTAAATCTTTATGCTGGTATTGGGGCAATATTAACACTAGACTTAACGGTTAAAGAGGTTTTCATTTTAGCCGTTATGCTATCCTTTTCACATAATTTGCTGATTGAATCAGGCGTAGCCGCAAGAGTTGGTGTAAAGCTCTGGGTTATTCTTGCTGTAAGAATTGGACTTGCCATCGTATCGGCTTTTGTTATCAATCTTATTTGGCAAGGTGGGAGCGAGCAGGCAGCTTATGGACTTGTTTCTCAAACGAATGAAACGGTGAGCGGCTGGGGACCTATTATACTACAGGGGTTAGAAAAAGCGTCTTTAGGCGTTCTTCAGCTTGCTTTAATTGTCATTCCACTGATGATTTTTATCCAGGTGATGAAAGATTTGTCATGGCTTACGACTTTCTCAAGGTGGATGGCTCCTGTGACGAGAAGTCTTGGCATGAAAGAAAACACATCGACAACGCTTGCCGCAGGACTTGTATTTGGCCTTGCATACGGAGCAGGTGTTATGATTCAGGCTGCAAAAGAAGATGGTGTTGAGAAGAGAGATCTTTATTTAGCGTTTATTTTTCTCGTGGCGTGTCATGCTGTCATTGAGGATACACTTATTTTTATTCCACTTGGGATACCGGTCATCTGGTTGCTTCTCGTTCGGTTAGTAACAGCCATTCTTTTAACGGTAATCATCTCAGTAATATGGAAACGTCGTGAACTAAATGCTTCAAAAAGAAAGGATCCATCGTATGAGTATTAACACTCTTTTATTTGATTTAGACGGAACATTGATTAATACAAATGATTTAATTATGGCCTCATTTCGACATACATTTGACCATTTTTATCCTGGCCGTTATGGTGACGAAGAGTTGAAACAGTTTATTGGAGAGCCGCTTTACTTAACATTTGCAAAGCATGATGAAAGTCGTGCAGAAGAAATGGTCGCTTTTTATCGTGATCATAATATTACGAATCACGACCACCTTGTCACGGAATTCGATGGCGTGTTTGAAACAGTGAAGACGTTATTTGAAAAAGGATATAAACTAGCAATCGTAACTTCAAAAATGAGAAACACGGTAGAAATGGGATTAAAGCTAACAAAGCTTGATCAATTCTTTCCTGTAGTTATCACAGTTGATGAAGTTGAAAATCCTAAACCACATCCAGAGCAACTTGAAATTGCCATGAACAAACTAGGATCTGTTCGTGAAGAAACGCTGATGGTTGGTGATAGCCAATATGATATTCTAGCTGGACAAAATGCGGGTGTAACGACAGTTGGTGTGTCCTGGACGATTAAAGGATGCGACTTTCTTGCCTCATTTAAGCCAGATTACCTGGTTGATCATATGGGAGAAATTCTTTCGATTGCTGGAGCCGACAAGTGAGAAACACGGAGCGTTACCCCGTTACTGGTAGCAATGCTCTCTGGCAAATTTATAAAACCGTTCCGTTTTGGAAGGTCGTGAAGAACTTTATTGTGATCCAGCTCGCTCGATATACTCCTTTTATTCCTATGAAGAATTGGTTGTATAAAACCTTCCTAGGTGTGAAAATTGGTGACCAAACGGCATTTGCCCTTATGGTGATGCTGGACATTATGTTTCCGGAAAAGATTTCAGTCGGAAAAAATTCCATTATTGGCTACAATACAACGATATTAGCTCATGAATATTTGATTGATGAGTACCGCCTTGGTGATGTTGTCATTGGTGATCGGGTGATGATTGGGGCGAATAGTACATTGTTGCCAGGCATTACGATTGGTGATGGGGCCATCGTATCAGCGGGGACGCTTGTTCATAAAAGTGTGCCACCAGGGGCTTTTGTTGGTGGAAATCCGATGCAGGTCATCTATACGAAAGAAGAACGAGCAAAGCACGATATATAAAAGCCCGCAGCAGATGCTGCGGGCTTTCTTGTGATTACTCGTCACCCTGATCCGTTAGAATAACTGGGCCATCTTTTGTAATTGCAAGCGTATGTTCATACTGAGCGGATGTAGAGCCATCCACTGTGCGAGCTGTCCAGCCATCTTCGTCAATCGTGCTGTATGGTTTACCAATGTTTAGCATCGGTTCAATTGTAATCACCATACCTTCTTTCAGTCTGGCGCCTGTACCGGGCTGACCGAAATGTGGAATCATCGGTTCTTCGTGAAGAGTCGGTCCAATGCCGTGTCCAGTGAAATCTCGAACAACGCCAAACCCTTCTGCTTCTGCATATTTTTGAATCGCATGGCCAATATCCCCAATGCGATTGCCAATGACAGCTTGCTCAATGCCAAGGTAAAGAGACTTTTTCGTCGCTTCAAGCAAATGTTGCTTCTCTTCTGAGATCGCTCCAACAGCATACGTCCATGCAGAATCAGCAAGTGCGCCATTTAAGTTCACAACCATGTCGATTGTAACGATATCGCCTTCTTTAAGTTTTCTTGATCCTGGGAATCCGTGACAAATGACATCATTAACAGAAGCACATGTGGCGTATGGGTAATCTTGATAGCCTTTTTGCTCTGGTGTCGCACCGCGCTCCTCTAAAAAGAGTTCAACAAAATCATCAATTTGTTTCGTTGTAACACCTGGTTTAATAATGCTACGAAGTTCTTTGTGGCAGTCAGCAAGAACCTCTCCAGCTTCTTTCATTAATTGAATTTCTCGACTTGTTTTACGGTGAATCATGTTTTCGCCTACTTTCTGCGTTTTCGTTCGATCCGTTAGGTGGACATTCCATCAGCCAAAAGAGGGTGAAGTCCAATTTCTAACACGTTATGCGGAAGATCTTCCCTCAGTTACTGTAACAAAAAAGCCCGCAAATTGCAGGCTTCTTGTTTAAAGAAGATAAAATCCTATTCCCATAATTAAGTAAGCAGCGAGTAACGTCGCTCCTTCAAACCAGTTCGTTTCGCCATCGTTACTGATGACAATCGTGAGCAGCACGGCCGTTACCATTGTCACAAGCTCAGGTAACGTAAAGACAAGTGGCATTTGAACTGGAAAGAACAGGGAGAGAAGGACGAGTAGTGGCGCAACAAACATGGCGATTTGTAGGGTTGAACCGACTGCGATTTCAACTGCCACATCCATTTTATTTTTATAAGCCATGATGATAGCGGAAGCGTGCTCAGCCGCATTTCCTACAATGGCCACAATGATCACACCGATGAATAATTCACTCCAGCCAAATGTATCGCCAACTGTTTCAAACGTATGCACAAGACTTTCTGATACATAGGCCACTGCAGCAGTCGACAGAGCTAGCACAAGCATCGCTTTTTTACGACTCCACTCAGGTTCTTCGTGGGCGTGTTTGCCGCCGCCATCGCTCCCTTCTTGATCAGAAACGTGCTGGTAGACACCTCGATGGGTCACGAGCTTAAAGAAAAGTGCAGCAAGGTAAAGAACGATAAGAATGACGGATATGCCGGTACTTAATGAAATCGCTTCTGCGTCACTCATGTCCATTGAGAACACTTCAGGAATAACAAAGGCCACGATCACCCCAAACATTAACAGTCCGGAGTTGTGCCTGGCATCATAGACGTTGAACTTTTGTCTTTTAAACTTCAATCCTCCAACGAAGAATGACAAACCAGCGACAAGGAGCAGGTTTCCTAGAACTGATCCTGTTAGTGAAGCAAGCACAATTTCAATTAAACCTTCTCTTAATGCAAAAATGGAAATGATGAGTTCAACCGCATTTCCAAAGGTAGCGTTAAGCAATCCACCAATCCGCGGTCCTGAAATCACGGCAAGACTTTCGGTTGCTCTTCCCATATAAGCGGCAAGAGAAACAATGGTTAAGCAGTAGACTACAAACATTAGAATTTGCGACCAATGAAGAAGGCTTCCTGCAACGGATAGGGGAACGCCGATGATCACGAGGAAAAAGAAAATTTTATTAACCACGTGGCACATCCTCTCTTTTTGTAATCTTTTCCTCATTATAGATTTCCTTAATTGGAAAAGAAAGTTTCTTTCATAGTCATTACCCCAATCTACGAAGAAGTCATCACGATTATGAGACAGAAACCCAAAAATCGACATCATTCTTTAAGATCACCTAAAAAATAAAGGTAATTCACATTGGAGTACAGAAAAGGAGTAAAGGGAATAATGCCCCTTATTGGTTGACGAAAAAAATAAAGGCGTGTAAACTACAAATAACTTCATCTTGTTAGTATGTTAGCGAACTAAAGGAAATGTGAGGTGCACAAAATGACAAGACCATTCGTATTTGAGAAGCCACTCGGTATGCGCGATACGCTACCGGTCCTATATGACTTAAAAACAAGCATTCGAGAAAAGATTCAGCGTGTTACGGAAGGGTGGGGCTATCGTTTTATGAATACTCCTACACTTGAATATTATGAAACGGTCGGAGAAGCTTCTGCTATTCTTGATCAGCAGCTTTTTAAACTGCTTGACCAGCGCGGCAATACGCTTGTCCTAAGACCAGATATGACGGCGCCGATTGCTCGTGTCGCAGCTTCAAGTCTTAAGAACGAGCCCTTCCCTCTTCGTCTAGCTTATGATTCGAACGTGTTTCGCGCACAGGAAGACGAAGGAGGCAAGCCAGCGGAATTTGAACAAATCGGCGTCGAGTTAATCGGAGATCGGACAACTAGTGCTGATGCGGAAGTGATTGCGTTAATGGCTGCTGTTTTAGAAGAAGCTGGCCTTGAAGATTTCCAAATCGCTATTGGACACGTTGGCTTTATTCAAGAGCTGTTTCTATCGATCGTTGGAAATGAAGAACGCGCGGCTGTGCTTCGCCGCTATTTATATGAAAAAAATTACGTGGGCTATCGTCAGCATGTTCGGGAGATGCCGCTATCGACAATTGATCAAAAAAGATTAATGGACCTGCTCACGCTTCGTGGTGATGGATCAAAATTAGAAGAAGCGATTGAACTTCTTCCAAATGAAGCTGGTGAACGAGTTCTTGATGAGCTCCGCACGCTATTACATACGCTCAAGGCTTATGGTGTAGCAGATCAAGTGAAATTTGATTTTACACTTGTGAGTCATATGAGTTATTACACAGGCGTTGTATTCGAAGGTTATGCGAACAACCTTGGCGTACCTCTAAGTAATGGAGGACGTTACGATGAGTTGCTCGAGCGCTTTGATCGTCCTGCGCAGGCAACGGGATTCGGGATCCGCCTCGATCACCTTGCGGAAGCGCTTGGAGTAACGGATAATGAGCGCCTTCCAAATGCCATTATTTTCAGCCCTGAACGAAGAGAAGAAGCCATTCAACAGGCGTCAGAACGACGAACTGAGGGCGAGAAAGTTGTTGTGCAGGAGTTAAGCGGTATAACGAATCTTGACGCTTATTCTGAGCGATTTGATAACGTAACATATTTAATCGGTAAAAACGGAAAGGGGATGTAGTGATGCTAACGATGGCCATGCCGAAAGGGCGTATTTTTGAAGAAGCGGTTGAATTGCTTCGAAATGCAGGTTATCAACTTCCCCCTGAGTTTGATGATTCACGGAAGTTAATTATCGATATAGAAGAAGAAAATCTTCGGTTTATTTTAGCGAAACCAATGGATGTTCCAACATACGTTGAGCACGGAGTAGCGGATGTTGGAATTGCGGGTAAAGACGTCATGCTTGAAGAGGAACGAAATGTTTATGAAGTGCTTGATCTGAAAATTAGTGGCTGTTACCTTGCCGTTGCTGGACTTTCGGACGGACCAATCAAAGGGGTGGCTCCGAAGATCGCAACAAAATATCCGAACGTTGCGTCAAATTACTTCCGTCAGCAGGGAGAGCAAGTTGAAATCATTAAGCTAAACGGATCGATTGAGCTTGCGCCACTGATTGGTCTAGCGGATCGCATTGTTGATATTGTCTCAACAGGTCGAACACTAACGGAAAACGGCTTAATGGAAACGGCATTTATTGAGCCGATCACATCTCGTTTTATTGTGAACCCAGTAAGTTATCGAACGAAAGATGCCATTATTGACGATATGGTCCAACGTCTTTCTGCGGTTGTGGAAGGAGAGAGTGCAGATGAAAATCGTTAATCGGAACGAAGGCATTTCAATTAAGCGCTCGATTGAGCAAGGGACGGAAGAGCAGCGTCAGGCTGTTCTTTCGATTCTTTCACAAGTGAAAGCAACTGGTGATCAAGCGGTTAAGGAAAACACAAAGAAGTTTGATGGAGCAGACTTAACAGAACTTCGCGTTTCAACTGAAGAAATCGAAAAAGCCTATCGCGATATATCTGATGAACTCATCACAACGATTAGAAAGGCTGCAAAGAACATTCAGACGTTTCACGAGCGTCAGCGCCGCCAGTCATGGTTTACGACTGCTGAAGACGGCACAATGCTAGGACAAAAAGTGACGCCGCTTGATTCTATTGGTGTTTATGTTCCTGGTGGAAAAGCCGCTTATCCCTCTTCAGTACTAATGAACGTAATCCCTGCCATCGCAGCAGGTGTACAACGAATTGCGATGGTCACACCGCCTGACTCAAACGGAAATGTCCCTTCTGGTGTTCTTGTTGCAGCAAAAGAAGTAGGCGTCACGGAAATCTTTAAAGTTGGCGGCGCTCAAGCAGTTGCAGCACTCGCATATGGTACAGAAACAATTGCTCCTGTCGATAAAATTGTAGGACCGGGTAATATTTTCGTTGCTCTTGCGAAACGAGAAGTATTTGGGATCGTTGATATTGATATGATCGCTGGACCGAGCGAAATTGTTGTGTTAGCGGATGAACATGCGAATCCGGCTTATGTTGCAGCAGATCTTTTATCACAAGCTGAGCATGATGAACGGGCAAGCGCCGTTCTTGTAACAACATCAGCTACTCTAGCGGAGCGCGTTCAAGAAGAGGTGAAGCAACAACTAGTTGAACTTCCGCGCGCCGAAATTGCTGCAGCGTCGATTGAGGATTATGGCATGATTTATGTTGTTGATCACCTTGCGGAAGCGGTTGAAGCAGTGAATGAGCTTGCTCCTGAGCACCTTGAAATCATGGTTGATGAACCGATGACGCTTCTCGGAAAAATTCGTCATGCAGGAGCGATTTTTCTTGGTCCTTATAGCTCCGAACCTGTTGGGGATTATTTTGCTGGACCTAATCACGTGCTCCCAACGAACGGAACCGCACGATTTTCAAGTCCATTGTCAGTAGATGATTTTATTAAAAAATCAAGCGTTATTTCTTATAGTAAAGAAGCATTGAGAAAGAACGGTAACAGCATCGCAGCGCTCGCTAAGCTTGAAGGGCTTGATGCTCATGCTAGAGCCGTTGAACTTCGATTGGAGGATTTAGAATGAGCGAAGAAAGAAAAAGTTCCATTTCAAGAGAAACCTCTGAAACATCGATTAACCTATCCTTTGGGGTGGACGGAAGCGGAAAAACTGATTTGCAAACCGGTGTCCCTTTTCTTACTCACATGCTTGATTTGTTCACTAAGCATGGCAAGTTTGATTTAGCGATCGCGGCAAATGGGGACACGGAAGTTGACGATCACCACACAACAGAAGACATTGGAATTTGCCTTGGTGAAGCACTAAAACAGGCGCTTGGGTCAAAAGAAGGCATTAAGCGATATGGCAATGCGTTTGTTCCGATGGATGACGCACTTGCTCAGGTTGTCGTGGATTTAAGCAATCGTCCTCATCTTGAATATCGTGTAGAGTTGCCATCGACGCGCGTTGGAACATTTGATACTGAGTTGGTTCATGAGTTTTTATGGAAACTTGCGATTGAAGCAAGAATGAACTTACATGTGATCGTTCATTACGGACACAATACACACCACATCATTGAAGCCATTTTTAAAGCGCTCGGACGTGCTCTAGATGAGGCAACGCTGATCGACCCTCGAGTAAAAGGTGTGCCCTCAACGAAAGGAATGCTGTAAATGATCGGAATTATTGATTATGGCATGGGGAATTTATACAGCGTAAGTAAGGCACTAGAGCGTCTCGGTTATGACTATTTTGTTTCAGAGGATGAGAAGGAGCTCGCCAAAGCGACTGGACTTCTCCTTCCTGGAGTTGGTTCTTTTCGTGATGCGATGGCGATCTTAACTGAAACGGGCTTAAAAGCTTTTATTGAAAAAGAAGTGGAAGCAGGTAAACCGTTACTTGGCATTTGTCTTGGCATGCAGCTTCTTTTTGAAGAAAGTGATGAAAATGGGTATGCGGAAGGCTTTTCTTTTTTACCGGGAACCGTAAAGAAATTTCCTGGTAAGGATGCGTTTGGTAATGCCTACAAAGTCCCTCATATGGGATGGAACAAACTAGTGATTCATCAGCCAGATTCCTTTTTAATGAGTGATGTCGGAGATGAGCACGTGTATTTTGTTCACTCCTATTATGTTGATACGGATGATCATGATGTTTTAATTTCAACAGCTGATTATGCTGAGGAAGTTCCGGCTGTTGTAGGAAAAGGTAACGTGTTTGGCACCCAGTTCCACCCTGAGAAAAGCAGTCATGCCGGTCTTACGATTTTAAAAAACTATGCCCAATACGTAGAAAGGAATGACGCATAAGATGCCAATTACCATTTATCCTGCTATTGATATGAGAGGCGGCAAATGTGTACGCCTTTTGCAAGGTGATTACAACAAAGAAACCATTTACGGCGATTCGCCTTTTGATATGGCAAAGCAATTTGCTGATGACGGAGCCGAGTGGATCCATATGGTTGATCTTGACGGGGCAAGAGTGGGAAAGCGTGTGAATGATCGCCACGTTCTTGAGGTGGCCAACAACTTATCGGCGCGTGTACAAGTTGGGGGAGGAATTCGAACGGAAGAAGACGTTGCTTATTACCTTGAAAACGGGGTTGATCGGATTATTCTCGGTAGCAGTGCCATATCTGACCCGGACTTTGTGAAAAGAATGCTTTCGAAATATAAGGAAAAGATCGCGATCGGAATCGATGCAAGAGATGGGTATGTTGCAGTTGAAGGTTGGCTAAAAACTTCCGAAATTAAAGCTGTTGATCTCGGAAAAGAACTTGCTGAACACGGAGCAGAGGTTTTCATTTTTACGGATATTTCAAAAGACGGAACGCTATCAGGTCCAAACGTTGAAGCGATTGCTGAACTTGGTGAGGCTACGGGTAAAGAAGTGATTGCTTCAGGTGGGATAAGCAACCTTGATGATGTGAAAAGTCTTGAACAAAGAAGTGACTCGATTAGCGGTGCAATTATCGGAAAAGCTCTCTACACGAATCAATTTACATTAAAACAGGCGCTGGAGGTCTAGGGATGCTGACGAAACGAATTATCCCGTGCCTTGATGTAAAAGACGGCCGCGTTGTGAAAGGCATCCAGTTTGTAGGTCTTAGAGATGCCGGCGATCCCGTTGAGTTAGCGAGAGTGTACGATGAAGAAGGAGCAGACGAGCTTGTTTTCTTAGATATCTCTGCTTCACACGAAGGAAGAGAAACGATGGTAGACGTGGTACGGCAGGTGGCAGCGGAACTTGCTATTCCTTTTACCGTCGGAGGCGGAATTAATAAGCTTGAAGATATGAAGCGTGTGCTTCGAGCCGGAGCGGATAAAGTATCGATGAATACCGCCGCTGTTCTACGACCGGAATTGATTCGTGAAGGCGCTGATTATTTTGGAACACAGTGTATGGTCGTTGCGATTGATGCGAAGTGGGAAGAAGATACAGATTCATGGCGCGTTTATACGCACGGCGGTCGCACGGCGACTGAATGGGACGCTGTTGAGTGGGCGATCAAAGCTCACGAAATGGGTGCAGGCGAAATTTTATTAACAAGTATGAATGCGGACGGAAGTAAAGATGGGTTTGATGTTCCTCTAACGAAAGCGATTGGCGAAGCTGTCTCCATTCCTGTCATTGCATCAGGAGGAGCAGGGTCTTCTGAAGACTTCCTCGAAGTCTTCCACGAAGCTTCAGCGGATGCTGCTCTTGCCGCATCGATCTTCCACTATAAAGAAACCTCACTATCACATGTGAAAGATTACTTAAAACAAAACGGGGTGGCGATTCGATGAATACCGAAATGATTCAATTTGATGAAAAAGGCCTTGTGCCAGCGATTGTACAGGATGCAACGAGTAAAGAAGTGTTAACACTAGCTTATATGAACAAAGAGTCTCTAACGAAAACAATCGAAACAAAGGAAACGTGGTTTTACAGCCGTTCGCGTGAAGAACTATGGCATAAGGGAGAGACTTCAGGCAATACACAGCAAGTTCTTGATCTTCGCTATGACTGTGATCAAGACGCAGTGCTTGTACTTGTAAATCCCGAAGGACCAGCCTGTCATAAAGGGACTTATTCTTGTTTCAGTGATTCTTTGCTTGAAGCAAAGCCAAATGCGGATCGTTTTGCTATCCTCAATACACTTGAACAAATCATTGCTAAAAGAGAAGCTGAGCGTCCTGAGGGAGCTTATACAACTTATCTCTTTAATGAAGGTGTTGATAAGATTCTAAAGAAGGTTGGCGAAGAAGCTTCCGAAGTCATCATTGCAGCGAAAAACCGCGACCACCAAGAACTTACGTGGGAATCAGCCGACTTGATTTTTCATTTGATGGTGCTGTTAAGAGAGCAGGAATGTGCGCTCGATGATGTTCTTCAGGTACTTGAGGAACGACACGCTTCAAAATAATGAAACTTCTTTCTCTTCCATTTCGTAGACTAGAGTAAATTCAATTACGAGAAATGGAGAGAGGTTACATGTTTGTAGGGTTCATGTTTGTGGGACTTGCTATTGGACTTTTTCTTGGTCAACCAGGGCCTGGTGTGCTGCTTGGAATGGGAATTGGATTTATTGCGCAAGAAATCTCAAAGCGCAAAAAAGATATGTGGAAATAAAAACGAGCCGATGAGCTCGTTTTTATTTTGCACCAGATCAAAACGATTCGAAGAGCGCATGTGAGCATTTAGCCAGTTTTTTCTACTTATTTTCTTTTACGATTGGAAGTAGATGTATGTTATACTTTTGAACGGATATGACTGGTAATAGAATTACTTGAAGAAAGATTATTGGGGGGAAACATGAGGAAAGAACTTCATGCTTCTTCGGAAATGAAAGGCCGACTGATTCCGTTCGTTCAGGACGGAGATTATTTTTATAAAAAGGCTATGAGAGCCTATCAGCAACGGAATTTGGATAAAGCAAGACAGCATCTTGAACGTGCGGTTAAACTTGTCCCCGAAGAAGTCGATTATATATGTCAACTTGCAGCGGTCCTGTCGGAATTAGGCGAATATGAAGCATCAAATGAATGGCTGAAATTTGTTCTTGACGATCTTGATCCTGAATACTATGATTGCTACTTTTTCCTTGCGAACAACTTTGCACATATGGGTCTGTTTAAACAAACGGAAGAGCATGCAAGAATTTACCTTAAGCATGAGCCAGAAGGTGAATTTATGGAAGATGCCGAGGAGCTTGTCGACCTCATCTTGTTCGAGCAATCCGAGCACTTACCTCAGGAGATTGGCGAAGAAGAACAGTTGATTCAAGAGCATGAAGCCGCTCGTAAAGCGATTGAAGCTGGGCATTTTCTTGAAGCGATTGAGTTACTTGAGCGGATGACAGAAGTTTATTCTGAGTTTTGGCCTGCGTACAATAACCTTGCCCTCGCTTATTTTTATAGTGAGCAGTATGAGGAAGCCGTCGAAGTACTCGATGACGTCTTAACGAAAAATGAAGGCAATCTAAATGCGGTTTGTAACTTAACGCTTTTCTATGATTTCCTCGGTCAACATGTTAAACGTGATGTGATGCTTGAGAGGCTTAAGAATGTCTACCCGATTCATCCAGATCATTCGTATAAATTAGGAAGTACGTTTGGTTTTTTGGGTGAACATGAGCTTGCCTTTCACTGGCTACGTAAGGTTGAGAGTACCCGACACGTGTGGGACGTGCCGTTCTATCACTGGTTAGCCGTTTCTGCATATCAACTGAATCGTCCTGATCTTGCAAAGCGTTACTGGAAAAAGGTTCAAACGGTAGATGCAAAGAATGAAATGGCAGAGCATTATCTGGCAGAACTCGAAGCGGGTACGCTTCATAAAAACCAGGTTAGCTACCGGTCACAGATGCCCCAAGAAGTGGAAGAGTCTGAAGGGAAACACGATTATCATGCTAGAATGACGCATCTGATGCTTCTCTATACAAGACGCGATCCAGAAGGTGCTTCGATTTTACAAACCTATTGTAAACGAAAAGATGAACCTCTTCTTGTTAAAGAGCTTTCAGCGTATATTGCGGTCACACTTGCTGATGAATCGGTCCAAATCGTAGATGATGAAGGGACGTATACTGTACGTACACAGACAGATTTCCCTGAATATGTACGATCAGGAATGCGTGTTATTGCTGAGCTAGAGCAGGCTGATATTAGTGACTCAGAACTGCATGAGCTAATTGCGATGATCTGGTTGCCTTGTTATGTTAAACTTTCAAATAGTAGCGAAGCTTTTCAGAATGTAAAGGCAACTGCTGCTACGATGTTTTACATGTGGCATAAAGTAAAACAAACAAACATCACTCAAATTGAAGTCGCAAACGCGTTCGGTGTATCTGGATCGACCATATATGCTTACCGTAAAAAGTTAACGCGCTTACTGGAGACGAATGACCTCTGAGCAGGCTGGTAGACTTTTTAACAACAATCAGATATATTTTAAATAAGAAACATTATCCTTTAATAATTAATGTAATTTAGCAAAACGTGAAGGAAGTGAAGCAGATGAGTGAAAAAATTTATGATGTCATTATTGTCGGTGCCGGGCCTGCAGGTATGACTGCAGCTGTATACACTTCTCGTGCTAATCTCGACGTTCTTATGATTGAACGCGGGATTCCGGGCGGACAAATGGCAAATACAGAAGATGTAGAAAACTATCCAGGTTTTGATAGCATTCTTGGTCCAGATCTTTCTACGAAAATGTTTGAGCACGCGAAGAAATTTGGCGCTCAATATCAATATGGTGATGTGAAAGAAATTCGTGATAACGGTGACTACAAGACAGTCGTATCAGGGAATCAAGAATTTCATGCAAAGGCTATTATTGTAACGAGTGGCGCAGAATACAAGAAGATTGGTGTTCCTGGCGAAGCAGAGTATAGTGGCCGTGGTGTTTCCTATTGCGCGGTTTGTGACGGAGCTTTCTTTAAGAACAAAGAGCTTGTTGTCGTTGGCGGTGGAGATTCAGCCGTTGAGGAAGGCGTGTATCTTACACGGTTTGCTTCTAAAGTAACCATTGTACACAGACGTGATCAGCTACGAGCACAGAAAATTCTTCAACAGCGCGCGTTTGATAACGAAAAAATTGATTTCATCTGGAACCATACGGTGAAAGAAATTCTAGGTGAAAATGGCAAAGTGAATAAAACGCTTCTTGTTAACACGGTAACTGGTGAAGAGCGTGAATTCAGCGCAGATGGTGTCTTTATTTACATCGGTATGCTTCCATTAAACCAAGCTGTAAGTGGCCTTGATATTACGAACGAAGAGGGCTATATCGTGACAGACGAAAACATGGCGACGAAAGTTCCTGGCATCTATGCAGCAGGTGACATTCGTGACAAAATGCTTCGTCAAATCGTAACAGCAACTGGCGATGGTAGTATCGCTGCGCAATCTGTTCAGCACTACATTGAATCACTCGAAGATGCTGGAAAAGAAGCGCTGGTCTAATTCGGTATAAAAGCAGAGGGTGATCCTCTGCTTTTTCTTTATAGCTCGCAGTAAAACCACATTTCGACAGCCTTCGAGCGGTATCGGGTGGTGCCTGTCACCGCGTCATTCCCTTTTAATTTGGCTGTAACAGCGGTGAAACACAAATGGGGTAAACTATTAGTAGATTTAACCCCCTTTAAATAGATTCACTCTTTTGCACGGGCATTTATGCGCCGTGCTCTTTTTTTGCCTGAATGAGACAAATCTTCAGGGCTGATCCAAACCGCTCTCATTGTTCATGGTCAGCAATCATAGTATACTATGGGTAGAAAATCTTGAAGTCTGAGCTTCTTTCAGGCTTTCGTATACTAACAGGATGATTGAATTGAGGTGACAATTGTGCAACGAGTAACAAACTGCATTTTAAACGACGAAGCAAATGATCGCGTACTCTTACTACAAAAGCCGCGCCGAGGTTGGTGGGTTGCACCAGGTGGAAAGATGGAATCGGAAGAATCCATCCGTGATTCGGTGATTCGCGAGTTCCGAGAAGAGACTGGTGTCTATTTAAAGAACCCCAAACTTAAGGGGATTTTCACATTCATTATTAAAGAAAATGAAGTAACTAAGTCTGAATGGATGATGTTTACGTTTCTTGCAACGGAATACGATGGGGAATCAGTAGAAAAGTCAGCAGAAGGAAAAGTAGCTTGGGTTAAAACAGATGATGTGAGTGACCTTCCAATGGCTCCGGGAGATTATCATATTCTTGACTATATGATGAAAGGCCATGGAATAATTTATGGAACGTTCACCTATACCCCCGATTTCAAACTACTTTCTTATCGACTAGACCCGTCTTAATGAGAAGTGTACCAATAAGAGAAATTGAGAAACGGAGTGGGGAAAATGACCGATTTAATCGATAAACGCATTCATATGGTCATTATTACAGGAATGAGTGGTGCGGGTAAAACGGTTGCGATGCAGTGTTTTGAAGATATTGGCTACTTCTGTATTGATAACCTGCCGCCAGCCCTCTTACCGAAGTTCGTTGAAATGGTTGACGGATCAGAAGGAAAGTTAAATAAAGTTGCGCTCGTGATGGACTTACGCGGCGGAGATTTCTTTGATCATCTAGTGGAAGCCGTTGATCATTTGGATTCACATGATGGCTTAGATGCAGAAGTGCTCTTCCTTGATTCAAAAGACTCCACGCTTGTCAGACGCTATAAAGAAACAAGGCGCTCTCATCCGCTTGCACCAGAAGGTTTGCCGCTTGAAGGTATCCAAAAAGAACGTGAAATGTTGGAAGAGCTGAAAGGCCGCTCCCAACAAATTATTGATACAAGCGATATTAAACCGGTGCAACTTCGAGAGAAAATCATGGATCGCTTTTCGAACAATGAAAAAGAAAACTTTGGCGTAAACGTGATGTCATTTGGCTTTAAATACGGCATTCCGATTGATGCTGACCTTGTATTTGATATTCGCTTTCTTCCAAACCCTCATTATGTGGAGCATTTGCGTCCAAAAACAGGTGTGGAAGAAGAAGTCGCGAACTATGTATTTAAGTGGAAGGAAACACAAATCTTTCTTGAGAAGTTAATCGATATGCTTGCCTATATGCTCCCTCAATATAAGAGAGAAGGGAAGAGTCAGCTAGTCATCGGCATTGGCTGTACGGGCGGTAAGCATCGTTCTGTCGCTTTTGCAGAACACATCGGCCATCACTTTGAATCAGAATATCGAACAAATATTACGCATCGGGATATTGAAAAAGGGAAGGGTCACAAATAATATGGATGAGACTAATCTGCCAAAGGCCGTCGTCATTGGCGGAGGAACAGGCCTATCGGTACTTCTACGTGGACTTAAAAAGTTTCCTGTCGACATCACTGCCATTGTAACAGTAGCCGACGATGGAGGAAGTTCAGGTCGATTGCGTGACGAGTTTGATATTCCTCCTCCAGGCGATGTGCGAAATGTCATTACAGCTTTATCTGAAGTTGAACCTTTATTAGAGGGATTGATGCAGCATCGCTTTAAAAACGGAAATGGCTTATCTGGTCATTCTCTTGGCAACTTAATGCTCGCTGCCATGACCGATATTACCGGAGACTTTGTAAAAGGCGTAAGAGAAATGTGTCGCGTCTTGAACGTGCGAGGTGAAGTTCTCCCTGCATCGAATCAAAGCATTGTTTTACATGCGGAAATGCGTGATGGAACGTTTGTACAAGGTGAATCCCAAATTCCAAAGGTAAACAAAGCAATTAAGCGAGTATTTCTTTCACCACCAGGCATCAAAGCGCTACCCGAATCGATTCGAGCCATTCGTGAAGCAGATTTAATTGTACTTGGACCAGGTAGTTTGTATACAAGCATTTTACCGAATTTACTTGTGCCAGGTATCGCGAAAGAAATTCAGCAGGCAAAAGCAAGAAAAGTATATGTTTGTAATGTTATGACTCAGTTAGGTGAAACAGAAAATTATACGGCGAGTGACCACGTGCAGGCACTCATTGATCACATTGGCTATAAACTTATGGATACGATTATTGTAAATGAAGAAATGATTCCCTCTTTTTACGAAAAACGTTATGCACAAGAACGAGCAGAGGTTGTGCAATATGACGAAAATCGTCTGAAGAGCTTTGGTTTTCATGTAATCAGTGATAAAATTATCCAATACGATGAGAAATATGTACGCCATGATGCGAAAAAAATATCATCGATTCTTCTATCTTTATTAGACGATAGAAGAGCATGATGGGTCAGTGGGGCCCCTGCATGAAAAAGGGGGGATGGCAATGTCATTTGCTGCTGATACAAAGAAAGAATTAACGCAGTTAGAAAGCAAACCTTGTTGTGCAAGATCAGAACTAGCAGCTCTTATACGAATGAATGGATCCATTTCGTTTGGAAACAGACAATTGATTTTAAACATTCCGACAGAACATGCTGCCATTGCAAGAAGGATTTATACACTTATTAAGCGGATTTACAATTATGATGTTGAACTGCTTGTCCGTAAGAAGATGAGATTGAAGAAAAACAATGTTTACATTGTTCGTGTCTCAGCGAAAGCGAGAGAGCTTCTTGAGGATCTCGGTATTATGGATAATGCATTTACGTTTACTAGAACGATTTCGATTGATTTTACAAAGAAGGCCTGTTGCAAACGCTCTTATCTAAGAGGAGCATTTCTTGCTGGGGGTTCAATTAATCACCCTGAAACCTCTTATCATCTCGAGATTTTCTCCATGTATGAAGAGCATACAGAGTCACTTTGTAACTTAATGAATGAATTTGGTTTAAATGCGAAGATGCTTGAGCGAAAGAAAGGTTACATCGTCTATATCAAAGAAGGTGAAAAGATTACAGAGTTTTTAAGTGTTGTCGGGGCCCATCAGGCGCTGCTTTACTTTGAAGATGTTCGCATCATGAAAGATATGCGAAATTCTGTTAATCGGATTGTAAATTGTGAAACAGCCAATTTGAATAAGACAGTCGGTGCAGCTTTTCGGCAGGTTGAGAACATCCGCTTTATCCAAAAAGAAGTTGGGCTTGAAATTCTTCCTGATAAACTAAGGGAGATTGCGGAACTTCGAGTGAAACACCAGGATGTAACGTTAAAAGAACTTGGCGAGATGGTCACGGGTGGAGCGATTAGCAAATCCGGAATCAATCACAGGTTGAGAAAAATTGATCAAATTGCTGATAAGCTTCGTAATGGTAAGCCAATTTCATAGTCGTCCTCACCAAAGGCTTGACTCCTGGTGGACAGTAGCTTTCCGACTAGATGGAAAGCAGAGTTAAAGAAAAACATTCATTCCCTCATAGCGCAGGGAATGGGGTTTTTCTAAATTTTTCACAGTCTGAGATAGCGCTTACTTAAATTGGGGATAAAAAACGACTCTGCTGATACCCGTTTTTAACACTCGCTAAATAAGAGTCCTCGATCCGTTTTTCTTATCAGCAGTTATAAATAAGGGGAGGAATGAACAAGTGGTTCAAAAAGAAGTTGTTGTGACATTAGAGACAGGATTACAAGCTCGACCTGCGGCCCTTTTCGTGCAGGAAGCCAACCGATTTAACGCGGATATTTTCCTCGAAAAAGATGGAAAGAAAGTGAACGCCAAAAGCATTATGGGTATCATGAGCCTTGCGGTTGGAACAGGGGCTTCTGTTATTTTAACTGTTGATGGTAATGACGAAGAGGATGCTATGTCATCACTCATGGATTTTGTGCAAAAAGATTAATAAACGAAGGCATACCGCTAAGTGCAAGCGGTAGCCTTCGTTTTTTGTTGTAGGAAAGAACTTTTGCGTAAAAAAGAGCCTTTCCTCGGTGAGGAAAGGCTCGATTCAAACAAGTTATGCTTTCTTTTCCATTACTTCATCAATTAAGCCGTATTCTTTCGCTTCTGTTGCTTCCATGAAACGGTCACGATCCGTGTCGCGATCAATTGTTTCAAGTGGTTGACCAGTACGTTCAGAAAGAATTTTGTTCAGCTTTTCGCGCATTTGAATAATACGTTTTGCGTGAATTTCAATGTCAGAAGCCTGACCTTGCGTACCACCGAGCGGTTGGTGAATCATTACTTCACTGTTTGGGAGCGCATAACGCTTTCCAGGCTCACCAGCTGCAAGAAGGAAAGCACCCATGGATGCAGCCATACCGATACAGATTGTTGATACTTTCGGCTTGATGAATTGCATTGTATCGTAAATTGCCATACCTGCTGTGATCGAACCACCAGGGCTGTTAATGTAAAGTGAGATATCTTTATCAGGATCTTCTGCAGCAAGGAAAAGAAGCTGAGCGACTACAGCGTTTGAAACGTTGTCGTCAATTGCTGTTCCTAGCATGATAATGCGATCCTTAAGAAGACGAGAATAAATGTCGTACGCTCTTTCACCGCGGTTTGTTTGTTCAATTACCGTTGGAATTAAAACCATTTAAAATTCCTCCTTTATTTTTATGGAATATGTAGTTGCTGTACGTTCATCATACCTAAAAGGTCAATATAGGTCAAATAAAGTGCTGTGCTATTTTTGAAAAGGGTAAGGTAAAGACGTTTTTCTTTCTCTATCTACATCCATTTTCCCCGCATCACCTTATTTTAAACAGACCACGTGCTCCTTTTTTTGAGGCGCTCATCTGCTACAAAATAAGTTAGAATTCTTCTCTCTACCTGGTTACGAAGTTGAATAGATGAATATCGGTATGTTTGATTGTAGCCACGGCAGAAGACTTTGCAAATGATGACTTCTTCTTTAGTTTCTTCAATGTAGACGCGAATTCCTCTTTCATGGAGAATTGCTTTTGCCCATTTTAAATCAGTTGACGCAAGCGACATAGCAGACCGGATTAGTACCAGGTAAGGGCGCGGAAGCTTTATTCTAGAATGTTGTAGCCATTTCATATCCATTTCCAGCACTCTTTTTACGTAAGGAAGTAAGAGGTAGTTTCTTAATGCCTTCGTTTCTTCTTTACTTAATTGGAACACGATCGCCACCGCCTAACAGAACATGTGTTTGGTTTTACTTTACTATGAGTTAATTGAGCCGTCAAGAGCTTAAGACTTAAGTAACGAAGTCATTCAAATGAAAGAGCGGCACGGAGAAAATCACCTTGCAAAAAAATAGGCGATCCCGTATAATAATCTTTGCGCTAATAAAGCGCGCCCGTAGCTCAGTCGGATAGAGCGGTGGTTTCCGGTACCGCGTCAGTCGGGGGTTCGAATCCCTCCGGGCGCACCATATACATAATTCCAATCCCTTTCGCTGATGCGAGAGGGATTTTTTATGTAGGGTAGCCAAATTTCACGATAACGATATCGGTTGTTGATTGATTTCTTAAATAAGAACAAAGAAAAAAAGAGTAGAACTCGTCCACTCTTTCTGCTATCCGTCGTGCCTTCTAACAATCACGATCATCATCATGTCTTTTGCTGCCTGCTCCACTCATCGTGTGTTTAAAGCCTGAGTGCATACCTGTAGCGCATAGTCCGAGCCATAATCCGATAAAGAAGGCTTTTTTGAAATCTTCCGGTTCGACGTAAATATGACTCATCACAATTCCGATGACGATTGAAAGGATGGGTAAAAATCTTACCGGAAAACCAAACACCTTGAAGAGATGTACTACTCCAATGATGACTGGAAGCAAAGCAATTCCATATACTGCTAAATCCATGGTATTTGCCTCCTTTTTTCTCTCTATAACACAGTTTATGTTGAAATTTGACTGAGGGACGGGCGATTTCATCAATTTTATTAAAAATGGTGTCAAAAACCGTCTTTAAAAAACAGAAAATTCTGCTCATTTTCGTTTTTTCATACCATAAAATGAAACGATATAGTATGATGAAGGTGGAGGGATTGCGATGGAATTAGGATTGATACAAAAGCAGACAACGAAACTAGTCATGACAACCCAGTTGCATCAAGCGATTTCTATACTCCAATATTCTACGGCTGAATTACTGGAGTACGTGAAAGAACAGGCTCTTGAAAATCCACTTATTGAATTACAGTCACCATCATGGGACGGAGGTGTTCGTTCTTCAAAACGTTCCTACGAGAATGGGACTAGACAAGATCCGCTGGAATATGCGGAAACAAGAAGGAGTCTGCACGATGAACTTCACGAGCAGACGAGGTGTATAAACCTTCCCAAAAAAATAACCGGCATTGTCCATTATTTAATTGATAGCATCGATGAAAGTGGCTACTTACGAATCAATGAAACAGAAGTGATGAGTTATTTAGACTGTGACGAATTTGAATTAACTGAAGCGATTCGACAGGTTCAGTTACTCGACCCCTCAGGTATAGGGGCTCGCTCTTTATCGGAATGTCTTTCTTTACAGCTAAATCAGGAGGGGGAGGTCTTTGAACTTGCTCGATTGCTCGTATCTGATCATTTGAAAGCGTTAGCAGAAAAGAAATATCGTGAGCTTTCGAAGCAGTATCACGTACCTGTCGAACAAATTCAACAGGCAGCAGATTTGGTAGCAGACCTTGACCCCCGTCCAGGAACGAAGTGGTTTACTGAGAAAACAACATACATCGTACCAGATGTTATGATCCAAGAGAAAAATGGACGATTTACTGTTACATTGCTTGATGATGATTTGCCGGCAATGAAAGTGAGCAACACGTATCGTTCATTTAAACATAACGAAGCGGCTGACTATTTGAAAGACAAATACCAGCAAGTCAGCTGGTTAATGAAAAGCATTGAACAAAGGAAGCAGACGTTAAGGGCAATTATGGGCGTTGTGATCGTCCATCAACAAGGATTTTTAAGAAATGGCATGAGTGACCTTGTACCGATCACATTGAAAGAAGTAGCTAATGAAGCTCATGTTCATGAATCGACAGTAAGTCGGGCCATTAAAAGTAAATATGTTCAAACACCACATGGTTTGTACCCACTAAAAGATTTGTTCACTTCAAAGCTAGCGAGTGAATCTGGGGAAGGGGCTTCTTCTTCCAGTGTTAAGCTCTTTATTAAAGAACTTGTGGAGAATGAGAATAAACTCAAACCGTTATCAGACCAAAAAATTGTAGAAGCTCTTCATATCCAGCGTGGAATTGAAGTATCAAGACGAACAATTGCAAAATATCGAGACGAATTAAAGATCTTAAGTTCATCAAAGCGAAAGCGATTTACGTAACAGCTGCCGGGAAGGTGGCTCTTTTTTTGCGTTTGAATACCTTGTTAAGTAAACTAGGAAATTGAAAGAAGGGAGGTTTAATTGATGAGTAAATCGGTTACTTTATATTCGAAGGCGGCATGTCCACTTTGTGATGAAGCAGCTTATCTTCTTGAAGAGTTACAGGAGGAAGTTACGTTCTCAGTACAAACGGTTGATATTTATAGCGATGAGGCGCTCTTGGAAAAGTTTATGCTTATGATTCCAGTTGTCGAAATCGAAGGTGAAATCGTTGATTATGGTCGAATTTCAAAAAAAACAATAAGAAAACGCTTACTTTAAAATTTTCAGTATAACATAGTTGCCCATGCTTTTGGCAACTGCTACAATGAAAATTGTAAGAAGTTCTTTTTGATCCAGGTGGGACTGAAAATGTCTAAGCGGGACATATTACGTCTCAGGAAAAAAGAAGAACAGCAGGGGAGACGAATTATGCGCTCATTATTGTCACTTCAACAAAAATTATTGCCGGACATGCTAGAAGTTATGAATAAGCGCTATCGGGTATTGAGACAATTAAGACTTATGCAGCCTATTGGACGTAGAAGTCTTGCGAACAGTTTGGATATCACCGAGCGGGTTCTGAGAAGCGAAGTAACGTTCTTGAAAGATCAGGGGCTACTACATATGTCGATACAAGGTATGCACCTGACAGAAGAGGGTGAACAGCTTTTGTTGGAACTTGAACCGGTTATGAATGAAGTGTCCGGTCTCGATAACCTTGAAAAGCGTCTGAAAGATAAGCTTGGCATACCGGAAGTATTTATTGTCCCTGGTGATAGTGATGATACACCCTGGGTAAAAAAAGAAATGGGTCGAGCCGCTGTGGGACGCTTGAAAAAGTTTCAGCTAAAAGATAGAGTAATTGCTGTAACGGGCGGTACCACGCTCGCAGGTGTAGCCGATATGATGATTCCTTCTTCAGAAATGGAAGGAACGCTGTTTGTCCCAGCCCGAGGAGGTCTTGGTGAACAGGTAGAAAATCAGGCGAACACGATTTGTGCGAAGATGGCAAGAAAAGCCCATACTGACTATCGTTTACTACATGTTCCAGATCAGTTGAGTGAAGAAGCATACCAATCTCTTATCGAAGAACCGGGCGTCAAAGATATCCTTGAGATTATTAAGTCAGCCGGTATTGTGGTTCATGGGATTGGGGAAGCTAGAACGATGGCACAGAGACGTAAGTCGACGCTTGATGTTGTTGAAAAAATCGAGCGCGAACATGCTGTTGCTGAAGCGTTTGGGTATTACTTCAATCAGTCAGGAGAAGTCGTTCACAAAGTGAAGACGATCGGACTGCAACTCGAAGATTTAGAGCGTAGTGAATTAGTCATTGCGGTAGCCGGCGGCCGTTCGAAAGCAAAAGCCATCGCAGCTTATCTAAAGACAGGGATTCAAAGTATTCTTGTTACAGATGAAGGTGCCGCTAAAGCGTTATTAGAGGGAGATTCCCTTTATTAAATAAAACACACCTCGGGAAACGAGGAAATTCAAGGAGGAACTACACAATGGCAACAAAAGTAGGTATTAACGGTTTTGGACGTATTGGACGTAACGTATTCCGTGCAGCATTAAACAACCCTGGTGTTGATATTGTAGCTGTAAACGATCTTACAGATGCAAACATGCTTGCACATCTTCTTAAATACGATTCCGTACATGGAGAACTTAATGTAGAAGTTGAAGTTAACGGCGAGAATCTTGTTGTTAACGGAACTGAAATCAAAGTTCTTTCTGAGCGCGACCCAGCACAACTTGGATGGGGAGATCTTGGTGTTGAAGTGGTAATCGAATCCACTGGCCGTTTCACAAACCGTGACGATGCTGCGAAGCACCTTGAAGCAGGAGCTAAGAAAGTTGTCATCTCCGCACCAGCTAAAGACGAAGACATTACAGTTGTTCTAGGTGTTAACGAAGACAAGTACGATGCAGCTAGCCATCACGTTATCTCTAACGCATCTTGTACGACAAACTGTCTTGCACCAGTAGCTAAAGTATTGAACGACAAGTTCGGTATTAAGCGTGGTCTTATGACAACAACTCACTCATATACAAACGATCAGCAAATTCTTGATCTTCCACACAAAGACTACCGTCGTGCTCGTGCAGCAGCTGAAAACATCATTCCAACATCTACAGGCGCTGCTAAAGCAGTATCTCTTGTACTTCCAGAGCTTGATGGTAAGTTGAATGGTATGGCTATGCGTGTACCTACACCAAACGTATCAATCGTTGACCTTGTAGCTGAACTTGATCAAGACGTTTCAGTTGATGAAGTAAACGCTGCTCTTAAAGAAGCTGCTGAAGGCGATCTTAAAGGATACCTTGGTTACAGCGACGAGCCACTAGTATCAAAAGACTACAACGGTAACCCGAACTCTTCAATCGTAGATGGTCTTTCTACAATGGGTATCGATGGAAACATGGTTAAAGTTATCTCTTGGTATGACAACGAGTGGGGCTATTCTAACCGCGTAGTAGATCTAGTCGACTACATCGCTGCAAAAGGGCTATAATAAGAATTGTTAATAGAGGAGGAGGAAGTCTTGGGCCTTCCTCCTTTTCCATTGTCATTACTAACGATATAGCTTTATTTAAAAGGTGAACCTTTTAAAACTTTGTGCAGAGGAGGACGTGCGTGATGAACAAAAAATCAATTCGTGACGTTGAGTTAAAAGGCAAAAAGGTATTCTGCCGCGTGGATTTCAATGTACCTATGGAAGATGGTAAGGTAACAGATGAAACGCGTATTAAAGCAGCACTTCCTACGATCAAGCATTTGTCTGATCAGGGAGCGAAAGTCATTCTTGCAAGCCACCTTGGACGTCCAAAAGGTGAAGCTGTTGATGAGCTACGTCTTGATCCGGTTGCAGACCGTTTAAGCGACCTCATTGGCAAAACCGTTACAAAAACAGATGCAGTGTATGGTGAAGAAGTTGACCGTGCGATTGCAGGTCTAGAAGATGGCGACCTTCTTCTTATTGAGAATGTTCGTTTTGAGGCTGGAGAAGAGAAGAATGATGAAGACCTTGCGAAGAAATTTGCTGCAATGGCAGATCTTTACGTAAATGATGCTTTTGGCGCAGCACACCGTGCTCACGCTTCAACAGAAGGTATCGCTCATCATATTCCTGCTGTAGCTGGTTTTCTTATGGAGAAAGAACTTGAAGTTCTTGGAAGTGCTCTAACAGAACCTTCCCGTCCATTCACAGCTATTGTTGGTGGAGCAAAAGTAAAAGATAAAATCGGTGTGATTGATCACCTACTTGATAAAGTAGATAACTTGATCATCGGTGGCGGTCTTGCTTATACATTTGTAAAAGCACTTGGACATGAAGTTGGTTTGTCTCTTCTTGAGGAAGATAAAATCGATCTAGCGAAATCATTCATGGATAAAGCAAAAGAAAAAGGCGTTAATTTCTATATGCCAGAAGACGTTGTGATTGGTGATGATTTCTCAAATGATGCAAACACGAAAGTGGTAAGCATTGAAGAAATTCCATCCGATTGGGAAGCACTTGATATCGGACCGAAAACGAGAGAAACGTACAGCAAAGTGATCGCTGACTCTAAACTCGTTATCTGGAACGGACCAATGGGTGTATTTGAACTAGACGTTTATGCTAATGGTACGAAAGCAGTAGCTGAAGCACTTGCGAACGCAGAAGATACGTATTCAGTTATTGGTGGCGGTGACTCTGCAGCAGCGGTTGAGAAATTTGGCTATGCTGATCAAATGAGCCACATCTCTACTGGTGGCGGTGCTTCTCTTGAGTTCATGGAAGGTAAAGAACTTCCGGGTGTTGTCGCACTTAACGACAAATAAAATACTTATGTTTTTAATCTTATAAAGGATGGTGAGTGAACATGCGCAAACCAATCATCGCAGGTAACTGGAAGATGAACAAAACACTTACGGAAACAAAAAGCTTTGTTGACGAAGTGAAAGGACTTATTCCTGATGGCAATCGCGTAGATTCCGTTGTCTGTGCTCCTGCTCTTTTCCTTGATTATTTAACGGATGAGCTAGAAGGTACAGCACTTCAAGTTGGTGCTCAAAATATGCACTTTGAAGAAAACGGCGCGTTTACAGGTGAAATTAGCCCTGTAGCACTTAACGACCTTGGAGTAGGCTATGTCATTCTTGGTCACTCTGAACGTCGTGAGCTATTTGGTGAAACGGATGAGATTGTAAATCAAAAAACTCATGCAGCGTTCAAACATAACCTAACGCCAATCATCTGTGTCGGTGAAACGCTTGAACAGCGTGAAAGCGACGTAACAGAAGATATTGTAAAAGCACAAGTCCAAAAAGCAATTGCTGGTTTAACAAATGAACAGGTAGCTCAATCTGTTATCGCATATGAGCCAATCTGGGCAATTGGAACTGGTAAAACAGCAACAAGCGATCAAGCAAATGATGTATGTGCATTTATCCGCGGCGTCCTTAAAGACGAAACGACTGACGAAACAGCTAATGCGGTCCGTATCCAATATGGCGGCAGTGTTAAACCTGGTAACATTGACGAGCTTATGGGTAAATCCGACATTGATGGAGCTTTAGTCGGCGGCGCTAGCCTTGATGCGAAATCTTTCCTACAGCTTTTGGAGGCTGGTCAGAATGCCTAAAAAGCCAGAAGCTTTAATCATCTTAGATGGCTTTGGTCTTCGAGATGAGGAAAAAGGAAATGCCGTAGCACATGCAAATAAACCGAATTTTGATCGTTACTGGAACAACTACCCACATGCTACCCTACAAGCGAGTGGAAAAGCAGTTGGTCTTCCAGACGGGCAAATGGGGAACTCTGAAGTAGGCCACTTGAATATCGGTGCAGGACGCATCGTGTATCAAAGCTTAACAAGAGTTAATCTTGCAATTGAAGAAGGTGACTTCTTTGAAAATGAAACATTTCTAGAGGCAATTGACCACGTGAAGAAAAAAGGAACAAGCCTACACTTGTTTGGACTTCTTTCTGACGGTGGAATTCATAGCCACATTAAACATCTTTTCGCTCTTCTTGAACTTGCTGCAAAGCAAGGCCTTGAAGATGTGTACGTTCACGGTTTCCTTGATGGTCGTGATGTTGGCCAGCAATCTGCGAAAACCTACATTCAGCAGTTAGAGGATAAGATGGAAGAAGTCGGAGTTGGTCGCCTTGCGACGCTCTCAGGCCGCTATTATTCCATGGACCGCGATAAGCGTTGGGATCGCGTTGAGAAGTCTTACCGTGCCCTGGCATACGGTGAAGGTCCTTCTTACAAAGACCCATACGAGCTAGTTGATGATAATTACAAAAATGAAATCTATGATGAGTTCGTTCTTCCTTCAGTTATGACAGAAGAAGACGGTTCACCGATTGCGACGGTTGATGATGAAGATGCAGTTATCTTCTTTAACTTCCGTCCTGACCGAGCAATCCAGATTTCACAAGTCTTTACAAATGATGATTTCCGCGGTTTCGATCGTGGAGAAGAACGTCCTAAAAATCTTCACTTTGTCTCACTTACTCGTTTTAGTGAAACAGTTGGAGGCGACGTTGCTTTCAAACCAACAAACCTTGATAACACGCTTGGTGAAGTACTCGCTCAGCAGGATTACAAGCAGCTGCGTATTGCTGAGACAGAGAAATACCCACACGTTACGTTCTTCTTTAGCGGTGGACGCGAAGAAGAGTTTCCTGGGGAAGAACGCATTCTTATCGACTCTCCGAAAGTTGCAACCTATGACTTGCAGCCGGAGATGAGTGCCTATGAAGTGACGGACGCGTTACTGAAAGAACTCGATGCCGATAAGCACGACGCGATAATCTTAAACTTTGCGAACCCTGACATGGTTGGGCATTCCGGAATGCTTGAGCCAACAGTCAAAGCCATTGAGGCCGTTGACGAATGTCTTGGTAAGATCGTTGATAAAATTACTGAAAAAGGCGGACATGCCATCATTACCGCTGACCACGGAAATTCGGATGAAGTCACAACGCTTGATGGCGATGCGATGACGGCTCATACGACGAACCCAGTACCTGTTATCGTAACAAAAGAAGGTGCAGAGCTTCGTACAGATGGAATTCTTGCGGACCTTTCACCAACGCTTCTCGATTTGCTTGGCGGCAAGCAACCGAAAGAAATGACAGGAAAATCATTAATTAAATAACTTACATTTAAAGGAGATGACACGTTATGCCAATCATTACTGACGTTTATGCACGCGAGGTCCTTGACTCCCGCGGCAATCCAACAGTTGAAGTAGAAGTATTTACAGATGCAGGTGTTAAAGCACGTGCAATGGTACCATCTGGTGCATCCACTGGTGAATACGAAGCAGTAGAGCTTCGTGACGGTGACAAAGATCGCTATCTTGGCAAAGGCGTTGAAAAAGCAGTAGCTAACATCAACGAAACAATTGCTCCAGAACTAGTAGGTATGAGTGTTTATGACCAGCTTGGAATTGATCATATGATGATCGACCTTGATGGTACTGACAACAAAGGCAAGCTTGGTGCTAACGCTATTCTTGGTGTATCTATGGCTGTTGCCCGCGCTGCTGCTGAAGAACTTGAACTTCCACTTTACGTATACCTTGGTGGATTTAACGCAAAAACTCTTCCAACACCAATGATGAACATTCTTAATGGTGGAGAGCACGCTGATAACAACGTAGACATTCAAGAATTTATGGTAATGCCTGTTGGTGCACCTTCTTTCAAAGAAGCACTACGCACTGGCGCTGAAATTTTCCACAGCCTTAAAGGCGTTCTAAAAGAAAAAGGTCTTAACACTTCTGTTGGTGACGAAGGTGGATTCGCTCCTAACCTTGGTTCAAACGAAGAAGCAATTCAAACGATTATTGAAGCAATCGAAAAAGCTGGATACAAGCCTGGCGAAGAAGTTATGATCGCACTTGACGTAGCATCTTCTGAAATCTACAGTGACGGTAAATACAACCTTGCTGGTGAAGGCGTAGTGAAGACTTCTGAAGAGATGATCGAATTCTACAGCCAGCTATGTGAAAAATACCCAATCATCTCAATTGAAGATGGTCTTGACGAAAACGACTGGGAAGGTTGGGAGAAACTTACCCAAGCTCTTGGTGAGAAAGTTCAGCTTGTTGGTGACGATCTTTTCGTTACAAACACAAACAAACTTTCTGAAGGAATTGAGCGTAGCGTAGGTAACTCAATCCTAATCAAAGTGAACCAAATTGGTACACTAACTGAAACATTTGATGCTGTTGAAATGGCGAAGCGCGCTGGTTACACAGCTGTTATCTCTCACCGTTCTGGTGAAACAGAAGATACAACAATCGCTGACATCGCTGTTGCGACTAATGCTGGACAAATTAAAACAGGCGCACCGTCTCGTACGGATCGCGTTGCTAAATACAACCAACTTCTTCGTATCGAAGATGAGCTTGAGCACCTTGCAATCTACGGTGGACGTAAGAGCTTCTATAACTTAGATAAAAAGTAAGTTTTGATGACCCCCGCGTGAAAACGCGGGGGCTTTTTTAATTCTATTACTAAATTATTTATGGATTTTTTTTCTAAAGACCGGCTGTTTTAAAGGTGGATTGTACTAAGATCCACACTTCATAGTTGATTGGAGCGGGAGGAGGCTCACCGCCCGCGCCGCGGAAAGCGAGTATCCTGGAGCGGAAATCAGCCACCACTCTTATCGCAACAATGTCTACGAAAACAGCCGATACCGTTTAAAAAGTGTTAACACTTGTTAAGATAATAATGAGAATGTCGAGTATTACCGAAATAGATTGCTTTTATTGAAAAATTTATGGTAAATTTATAGTATTGGAAAGGCTATAGTCCGGGAGGTGGAATCATGCATCTTGCAGCTACAATTGCATTAGTTATCGTTTCAATCTTACTTATTACTGTTGTATTGCTTCAGTCAGGTAAAAGCGCTGGTTTATCAGGAGCCATTACGGGTGGAGCTGAACAATTATTCGGTAAGCAGAAAGCCCGCGGTTTTGAAGCGGTTTTAAATAAAGTAACGGTAGTACTTGCCGTATTGTTCTTTGTTCTTTCAATTCTCGTTGCGTATCTCGTGTAACGTGATCAAGAAAGCAGCAGGTGTTGAGTCACTTGCTGCTTTTTTTATTGTACTTTAAGGATATTTAACCTTTTTAAAGGACTAAAGTATAAGAAAAACGATGGCTTCCGCTAGTACTTGGCGGCAAGCTTTTCTAAGAAGAAGTGAAAAGGAAGTTTTTTGTCGAATGGAAGAGGGAAATAAGCTAAAAGAACGAATTCCTTTTGCCTTCCGCTCGAAACAGGTAAAATGCAGTTAAAGACCTCAATGAACAGGATAATTCGTTTTTTGCAGGTCAAACTAACTGGTAGTTGATTTAGATTTAGAGGAGGATCACATCATGAAAGTAGTAGCACCAAAGCCATTTACATTCGAGGGAGGCAATCGCGCGGTATTAATGTTGCATGGTTTTACAGGAAATTCAGCAGATGTACGAATGATGGGACGTTACTTGCAGGAAAGAGGCTATACGTGTCATGCGCCACAATATGAAGGACATGGCGTTCCGCCTGAGGAGCTTGTACATACTGGGCCAAAAGATTGGTGGAAAAACGTCACTGAAGGGTATGAAAAGCTTAAAAGCATGGGTCATGACGAAATTGCAGTAGTCGGCTTATCACTTGGAGGCGTATTTTCATTAAAGCTCGGTTATACTGTTCCTGTAAAGGGAATCGTGCCCATGTGCGCCCCAATGGATATGAAAGATGAAGAAACGATGTATCAGGGCGTCCTTTCCTATGCGAAGGAATACAAGAAATTTGAGCGGAAATCACCTGAACAAATTGAAGAGGAAATGGAAGCCTTTAAAGAAACACCGATGAATACACTTGGTGAACTTCGCGATTTGATCTATGATGTGCGTGATAACGTGGATATGATTTATGCTCCTACATTTGTTGCACAAGCGAGACATGATGAAATGATTAATACAGAAAGTGCCAACGTCATTCACGATAACATTGAATCTGATGAGAAAAGTTTGAAATGGTACGAAAACTCAACGCATGCGATTACGCTAGGCAAGGAAAAAGACGAGCTTCATAAAGACGTTCATGCTTTTCTTGATAGCCTTGACTGGTCAGAATAAACAAAGAACTTATTTAAGTAGAAGGAAGGTGGAAGACAATGGCAGAAGAACATGAACAAAAAATATTGAGCTTCATGAAGGACGAAGCGTACAAACCGCTTACCGTTCAGGAGCTTGAAGAAGTATTTGGTGTGAAAGATTCCAGTGAATTTAAGGAGTTTGTGAAAACGTTAAACAGCATGGAAGATGAAGGATTAATCGTTCGCACAAGAAGCAATCGCTATGGTATTCCTGAGAAAATGAACCTTGTACGCGGAAAGTTACAAGTACACGCAAAAGGATTTGCTTTCCTTATTTCGGATAGTGATACGGGCGAGAAAGATGTCTACATCAATCAGGGTGATCTAGAAGGAGCAATGAACGGAGATCGCGTCATTGTAAGACTGCACCAAAAATCATCTGGCACTCGTCCAGAAGGTACCGTTATCCGTATCATTGAGCGTGGTGTAAAACGCACAGTTGGTACATATTCTGATAGCAAGCACTTTGGATTTGTGATTGCCGACGATAAGAGAATTCCACACGATATTTTCATTCCAAAAGGAGCTACTGCCGGTGCCGTTGACGGCCATAAAGTCGTAGTTGAAATTACGAAGTATCCTGAAGGGCGTATGAGTGCGGAAGGACGCATCACTGAAATTTTAGGTCATAAAAACGATCCAGGCGTCGATATTCTGTCGATCATTTATAAGCATGAGCTTCCAGGCGAGTTTCCTGACGCTGCAATGGAGCAAGCTCATAAAACACCGGATCAAATCGACGAGAAAGAAATTGAAGGAAGACGTGACCTTCGTGAAGAGACCATTGTCACGATTGATGGGGCAGACGCGAAGGATCTAGATGACGCAGTTAATGTTGTCAAACTTCCGAATGGAAACTATAAGCTCGGTGTTCACATCGCAGACGTAACGTATTATGTGACGGAAAACTCTCCGATTGATCAAGAAGCGCTTGATCGTGGGACGAGTGTGTATCTTGTCGACCGAGTGATTCCGATGATTCCACACCGTTTATCAAACGGAATTTGTAGTTTGAATCCTCAAGTGGATCGATTAACGATTTCTTGTGAGATGGAAATTACTACACAGGGTGAAGTGGTAAACCATGAGATTTTCCCAAGTGTGATTCGTACAAATGAGCGTATGACGTATACAGATGTACGCAAAATTCTTCAGCGTGAAGACGATGAAGTGCTAGAACGTTACAAATCTCTCGTACCATTCTTCGATAGCATGGGTGAATTGGCTGAAATTTTAAGAAAAGGTCGTTTCGAACGAGGTGCTATTGACTTTGATTTTGCAGAAGCAAAAGTACTTGTTGATGATGAAGGGACGCCGCAAGAGATCGTGCAACGAGAACGCTCAGTAGCTGAACGCTTAATTGAAGAATTTATGCTTGTCGCAAACGAAACCGTTGCGCAGCATTTTCACTTTATGGAAGTACCGTTCATGTACCGTATTCACGAAGATCCGGATGCAGATAAATTAAATACGTTCTTCGAATTTATTACGAACTTTGGTTACGTTGTACGCGGGAATGCGAACACGGTACACCCTCGTGCGCTACAAAAGCTTCTTGAAGAAGTAAAGGGAGAGCCAGAAGAAGCGGTCATTAGTAAGGTGATGCTTCGTTCGATGCAACAGGCAAAGTACTTCCCTGAAAGTCTCGGTCACTTCGGCTTATCGACAGACTTCTATACGCACTTTACGTCACCAATTCGTCGTTATCCTGACTTAATCGTGCACCGTTTGATCCGTACGTATCTATTTGAGAAAAAAGTTGATAACCAAACAACTTCCAAATGGAGCGAAGCGCTTGGTGAAATCGCTCAGCACGCTTCTGCGATGGAACGCCGTGCGGTTGACGCTGAACGTGAAACCGATGACCTGAAAAAAGCTGAGTTTATGAAAGATAAAATCGGGGAAGAGTTCGAAGGTGTGATTAGTGGTGTAACGAACTTCGGTTTGTTTGTTGAATTGCCGAACACGATCGAAGGTCTCGTTCACGTTAGTTATTTAACCGATGACTACTACCACTACGACGAAGGTGCTTACGCGATGATTGGTGAACGTACTGGTAACGTCTATCGTATCGGTGATGAAATCGCCATTCGCGTCTTGAATGTTAATATTGATGAACGTTCGATCGACTTTGAAATTGTTGGCATGAAACCGCCAAAAGAACGTCGCAGAAGAGAAAGTCCGAAAGTCATTGAAGGCGGCAAGCGAAAAAAACGCGGGAAGTCATCTAACAAAACAACGGATGCTGGACAGAAAAAGCGCAAGTTTTCGCCGCCAAAAGATGGTCAGGGAACAAAAAAGAAACCGAAAAACAAAAAGAAAAAACGTCGCAATAACAATTCGTAATTTGCGTTACTAATCATTTGGTCAGAGTAAGTCACCTTGACTTATTCTGACCAAATTGATATACTGGAGTTCGACGTTTGAGAGGGGGACGGTCATGCCAAAAGGTGATGGTGGACTCATTGCACAAAATAAGAAAGCAAGACACGATTATTCCGTTATTGAGACATATGAAGCAGGACTAGTTCTACAAGGAACTGAAATCAAATCCATCAGGGCAAGACGCGTAAACCTGAAAGACTCTCACGCCATTATTCGTAAGGGAGAAATCTTTCTTCTGAATATGCACATTAATGAATATGAGCAGGGGAATCGTTTTAACCACGATCCAACCCGTACTCGTAAGCTATTGATGAAGCGGAAAGAGATTGATAAGCTCATTGGCCTAACGAAAGAACAGGGCTATACGGTAATTCCACTGAAAGTCTATATCAAGAATGGCTATGCGAAAGTACTTCTAGGCCTTGCTAAGGGTAAGAAGAAGTATGATAAGCGCCAAGATCTCAAAGATAAGACGATGAAACGTGAAGTGGACAAAGCATTGAAAGAACGTCAGCGGATATAGTTTCCATTTGAATGGAAGCTGATCTATGTTATAATTAAAATTACCGAAACAACATATTAAGCTTAACTGCTTACCCGTTTTCGGTTCTCATTTTCTTACATGGGGACGTTACGGATTCGACAGGGGTAGGTCGAGCTTAAGTCGCGAGTCGAGTTGGCGAGCTACGTTAAAAACGCCATGCCTATAACTGGCAAAGAAAACAACAACTTCGCACTAGCAGCGTAAGCTGTTTTGCGGTTCCTCCCTCCATCGCCCATGTGGTAGGGTAAGGGACTCAACTTAAGTGGGATACGCCAACAATCCACCGTCTGAGGAAAGTTGGAAGAGATTAATCAGACTAGCTACAAGGAAGCCTGTCGTTGGGCTGAATTGTAGTGAAACACTAATATAACGACTACACTCGTAGAAGCTTAAGTGCCGATACTTCTGGACGTGGGTTCGACTCCCACCGTCTCCACCAAATACATATTTGGTGGTTTTTTATTTGCAAAAAAATCATCTCATGAAAGAGGCCCGGAACGTGAATTTTCACGATCCGGGCTTTTTTTAGTGTTCGTTCATCTTTTCGGTATGCTTTCCATGAAGACGTTTATTAAAAGAATCAGCTTGAGGAGTAACCTCAATATTTCCGAGCGCCTTCCCTAATCCAAAAACGGGCATATTGCCATAGAGACTTTCGTAGTGAGAGCTCGAAAGGACGTATGTTTCATGGTAGATGCCGACAGCACGATTGTTTCCGATCTTTTGATTAAATTTTTTCCACGCTTTTAGATGGGCTTTACCATGAGCATATTGACGAAGATCTTCTGCTGAACGCCAGTATTGAAGGAGTAGCGTTGTCCGAAAGCTAAAGAAGTTTTCCATAGAGAGACATCCTAACTTTTTATTGATACTAAGCTCACGAATCATGCCAGGCATCGCTAGAAAGACAGGAAGCCATTTGTGCACAGCCCACCATTGGTTGATTCGCATCCCAATGAGAAATACAACAACGTCCTGTCCTTTATCTACCGTGTAGCGTCCGGGAAAAACTTGATTCGCCATATTCCTATTCCCTCCTTAGAGTTAGTTTCAGTTTGGCTTCGTTAGCCCATTCACTAGCTGCTTGCGTTGTTCGTTTCCCATAATCTAATGTTAAAAGCCAGAATTTCGCATCGTCTTGATCGCCATACGTTCCTCGTATCATTTCTTCAATCGCCTGATAAGTATTCAAACGTTCCTGGAGTTTTGATTGGTAGTGATCCAATTGTTTTAAAGTTTTTTGGTTACTCTGATGATGGCTGAAAAAAAGTTTAAGCAACAACTCATTCTTTTCTACTCCAATTTCCTTAATGGGGCTTTCCATCCAATCGTAAAGGACCTGCCAACCTAAAGAGGTTAATTCATATTTCTTTTTATCAGGCTTTCCAGACTCACTCTGCTCCTGAACCGTAATCAGTTTTTCCTCGAGTAGGCTTTTTAGCGTAGGGTAAATTTGCCCGTAACTGATCTTCCAGAAATGATTTAAACTTTCGTCCATCATAAGGACGGCTTGTTTTGTTAAACATTTTAATGTTACTTTCACCTCGAGATTAAGCTAATTAAATTGCAGACTTAATGTAGTTAATAAACGCACGGGAAGCATAAGAAATGTATTTTTCTTTTCTTAAAATAATGCCAAGGTCCCATGGGATCTCAGGATTCACCAGTGGAATGGAGATCACGTTGTTCTGGTTGATTTTAGTAAGAATCGATTTTGGGAAAAAGGTGACGCCGAGATTGTGACTAACCATATCGCTAATAAAGTCCCACTGAGAGCTCACGTAAGAAATGTGCGGTTCAAATCCAGCCTGACGACACTGTTCAATCATTTGGTCATGTAACATAAAGTCTTCACTAAATAGGATGATCTGCTCATTTCGTAACTCACTAATTGAGACCGAATTTTTTTCTGCGAATGGATGTGAACTGTGCACAAACAGCATTAATTCTTCCTTTTTGAAAGGGAGAGTTTCGAATTTTGTTTCATCGACAGGCAAAAGTCCAACTGCAAAATCCAATTCACCGTCGAGAATTTTTTGTTGCGCAATGTTGGCTCCATGCTCCATTAGTTCGATCGTAATATCAGGATAGAGTTCTTGGAACCCTTTTAAGATACTAGGAAAGTAGAGGGCGCCGATGAGTGGCGGGAGGCCGACTTTGATGTGTCCTTTCTTTAAATTCATCATGTCATATAAGTGAGAAGAAAGATCGTCGACCATATTTAATATTTTCTCACCCTGCAAATATACGATTTTTCCTGCATCGGTTAGTTCACTCGATCGTGCCGAGCGATCGAGTAGTTCAACATCTAACTCAGCTTCTAAACTTTTCACCATTTTACTTAACGTTGGCTGTGAGATGTAGAGGGAGTGTGAGGCTTTCGTGAAGCTTTTTTGCTTGGCGACTTCAACGAAATAGGCTAATTGCTTAATGTCCATATGAAAGCTCCTGTCTCTATTCCCATCAGAATGGGAAATGCATTATGATTTATTGTAGTCGCAAGTCATCCACGAATTCAACCATAGACGGAAATTCTAGACGTATTTTTTGAGAGATCTGTTAGAGATGTAAAAAAGAGGGGTAATGAAAAAGGGAATCAAAATTCTTATGGAGGTGCTCGTTTTGAGTAAAAACGTATTAATCATTTCCGGTGATGCTGTTGAAGCACTTGAGATTTTCTACCCTTACTATCGTTGTCTTGAGGAAGGATTTAACGTCACGATCGCATCCCCGACCGCTAAGAAACTACAAACGGTATGCCACGACTTTACAGATGAAATGGAAACATTTGTTGAGAAGCAAGCCTACGGAATTGAATCACATACTTCGTTTGCAGAAATTAAACCGGTAGGTGCGATTTGTCATGCGGCACAGGTTCTTAATGTGGTTCCTGATATGATGAAAGATCGCGAGTATACCGCTTATCCAGCTTGTAAACCCGATGTAACCGCATGTGGGGCTACATACATTGATGAAAAGGTCCATACAGCTGATAACCTCGTCTCAGGACAGGCGTGGCCTGACTTACCAGGATTTATGAAAGAATTTCTCCGTTTATTAAAATAATGACACGCGAACCCCCTGATTGTCCGATCAGGGGGGTTCTTTAAGAAGAGGGATATTTCGTTTGACCAATAGCTGAAATAACAGAACCAACCGCCTGAATCCAGCTTCCTACGACATTAATATTTGTTGCTTCTTCATTCTTAAGCTCTTTAATTCCTGAAATCGCTTGAAGTGAATTACCGACCGCCTGAAGGAAGTTCCCATAAATGCTATACAACGCTGAAGCCGAGACTTCTCCGTCTAATGCATCTGCAAGAGATACCCCTCCACCAAGAGCTTGAAGCCAGTTTCCGTCAATATCTAAAATTTGTTTCACTTTATCATCAAAGTCGATCAAAATTCCAGTTACGACTGTGGAGTTTCCGATTGCCTGAAGTTGATTCCCTAATTTATCCAGTGAGGGCGGATTAATGGTATCAGCGATAAGAGCGTTTCCTGTTCCCTGCATCACATTTCCAATAAGATTTAAACTATCAAGTATTGAGGAGGGGATTTCTTTAATAGGTGTACTACCAATAGCGGCTAAGATCGTTCCAATCGCTTGAATCCAAGAGCCAAATACACCTTTTACTTCATTATCCATGATGTATCGCCTTCTTCAAAAGTCGTCCTACCGTATTCTATACAAAAAAGAAAAATACGTTAATGCAACGACCGTGGTTATGAACGCACATCCATGTTTACAGACGTAGAATTGCTCTGACGATATTTCAGGAAAAAGATACTTGTTATTGTAATCGACATAATGCCAAAAATGACAGACATCATTTGAAGACCGATCAGGTCTAACATTAACCCTGTTAAAAGCAGTACAATTTGAAAAATGATCCGATCCAGCATATTTCGAAATGAAAAAAATCGTCCGTGAAATTCTTTTGGTACTCTTGTTTGAAAAATGGTAGCGGCCGTTGGGAAAAAACAGCCAACTGAGAAACCGAATACAACAAAGGCAATGACCGATAGAACAGGACTGTTTGCAAAAAAGAGCAATAGCTGGGAAAGTCCGATAATAAAGGAAAATAAAAATAAAATGGTGTAAGGCGATTGTTTTCTTGAAATTCTCTTAACAGCCAAAGCCCCGACCATAAACGAAAGCCCTTCAGCTGTATAAATCCAGCTTTTAATGAGCGAATTGTCTTGAAGCTCACTGATACTAATCACAAGCAAATTAAATCCACCGATAAATAAGAGTGGAACTAACGTCATAATCAGTGTCATCATCACAATTGGTAGCTCTTTTATTATTGGAAACAAAAGCGTAAAGCTACTTTCTGCTTTTGAACGCTTCGTTTCAGAAACGTCATTTTCTTCAATAGTAAGGAAGAATGTAAATATGACAAGAAGAAGATATGCCCCTAAAGAAAGAAGATACATCGTTGATAGTGACATGATCACTAGGAAGATTCCTGCAATGGCGGTGCCAAGTACTCTAGATAACGTGGCTACATTCATATGAATCCCATTCATTTGCAGAAGCTCTTTTTCCTTTACGACGAGAGGAATAGCAGCCTGTAGAGCAGGAAAGTAAAAAGCAGCAGCCGATTGAATGAGAATCAGAAAAATAACCATCCAGAGTACAGAGCCAGTTTGAATAGCGAGCAGCATGAAAATGACGCTAATCGCTCTGGCAAGTCCAGCAACGATCATCACGGTTTTCTTCTTCATCTGATCTGTCACGCGTCCAGCATACGGACCAATCGCAACCCCGGCAAGGAGTCCAATCGCCAGAATAACGGCTTTCATAAAATCAGATGGTACTTTTTCCTGCATAAATTCTAAGTTGCCAATAATCCCGAGCCATAAACCTAACCCGGCCACGAACTCACCCGTTAGTAAAATCCACACATTTTTATTTTGCCACATCATGCCGACCTCAATTTTTCTTGTTTTTTATCATCATACCATGAGTTTGCGGTTGGAAATTACGAATCTCGAAAGAACTTTTTATGAAAAAAGAGATATCTCTTTTTCACCGGTATGTCAGCCCCCCTTTCTGTTCATGCTAGAAAGAAGGAGGTGAAGGGAATGGCATTAGATGTGTTGTGCGAAGTCGCAAACTGCGTTCACAATCGTAATGGAAAAAGCTGTGGAGCAGACGAAATCTATGTTGTCAGTCATCAGGGGAATAAAGCACGTAATAGTGAAGAAACTGATTGTAAAACATTTGAGCCTGGTACCCTTTAAACTCTTCCAAGCGTTACGATAAAAAATGAAGCCGTCCTCCTCAGAGGGCGGCTTCTCATTGTTTTTGAAGCTATGGTCCTTATAGGAAGATAGCGTTCGCGAAAAGTTTACAATTAAATTCAGATAATTGTTTGCGTTAAAGTGCGAAAACTAGTATCATCAAAGAATATAAATTTTGAATTAAATAAATTGTCTAATTTTATATGTGAAGTGGAAGGGTGATTGGAATGGAAGGCAAAAAAGATCTTCGAATCAGAAGTAAAGTAATCAGTGAAGGTGTTAATCGAGTACCTAACCGCTCCATGCTTCGAGCAGTCGGTTTTACAGATGAAGATTTTAAAAAACCAATGATAGGTGTAGCGAGTACCTGGAGTGAAGTTACACCTTGTAACGTACATATTGATTCTCTTGCGCGTGAGGCGAAAGCGGGCGCTAAGGATAACGGCGGCGCGCCAATGATTTTTAACACGATTACCGTTTCTGATGGTATTGCGATGGGTCATGAGGGAATGTTCTATTCTTTGCCTAGTCGCGAAATCATCGCGGATTCAATTGAAACGGTCACAAATGCAGAACGTCTTGATGGCATTGTTGCAATTGGCGGCTGTGACAAAACAACGCCAGGTTGCTTAATCGCAATTGGTCGTATGAACATTCCGTCCGTCTACGTGTACGGTGGTACGATTCAGCCAGGTAAACTGAATGGAAATGATATTGACATCGTTTCGTCATTTGAAGCGGTTGGACAATATCAAGCTGGAACAATTAACGACGAAGAGTTGCACAAAGTTGAATGTTCTGCTTGTCCTGGAGCTGGCGCGTGTGGCGGAATGTATACGGCAAACACAATGGCATCTGCGGTTGAAGCACTAGGAATGAGTATCCCAGGATCATCCTCAACGCCTGCAGTGAATGATTATAAAGAAACTGAATGTCGTCAAGCTGGAGAACTAGTGGTTTCCCTTCTTGAAAAAGACATCTATCCTCGTGACATTATGACAAAAGAAGCATTCGAAAATGCGATTACGGTTGTCATGGCTCTTGGTGGTTCAACAAATGCGTTCTTGCATCTAACGGCAATGGCCCACTCAGCTGGTGTCGACTTATCATTGGATGATTTCGAACGCGTTCGCGAACGTGTTCCATACATTGCAGACATGAAGCCGAGCGGTAAATATGTGATGCAAGATCTATATGAAATTGGCGGTGTACCTGCTGTCATGAAACTTCTTCATGAGCATGGCTTGCTTCACGGCGATTGTCTCACAGTAACTGGAAAAACGGTCGCAGAAAACTTGGCCGAAGCCCCATCGCTAAAAGAAGGACAAGAAATTATCCGCTCTCTAAATGATCCGATTAAAGCAAGTGGTCCACTTGTTGTTCTACGAGGGAATCTAGCTCCTGAAGGTTCTGTTGCAAAAATGTCCGGTCAGAAAATTAGTCAATTTGAAGGCCCAGCTCGTGTTTATAATAACGAAGCAGAAGCAACGGCAGCAATCGAAGCGGATGATATTAAAGAAGGTGACGTTGTCGTTATTCGTAATGTAGGTCCTAAAGGCGGACCTGGTATGCCGGAAATGCTTTCCATTACTTCCATGATTGTTGGTAAAGGATTGAATGGGAAAGTTGCTCTTATGACAGACGGACGCTTCTCAGGCGGATCGCACGGGTTTGTGATCGGTCATGTCTCACCAGAAGCGTTTGTTGGTGGACCGATCGGCCTCTTGAAAGAAGGCGACACGATTACCATTGATAGTGACAAGCAACAAATCAATTTTGATGTAACAGACGAAGAGCTCGAGCGTCGCCGTGCTGAATGGGTACGCCCTGAACTTCGATATAAGACAGGTATTCTCGGTAAATATGCAAGACTCGTTTCTTCATCCGCAAAAGGTGCAGTAACAGATCTTGATCTTGAGTAAATGGTAGTGCGAAAGCCAGCTTCCTTCTATGTGGAGGAACTGGCTTTTTCATTTTATTGAGCAAAGGAAATAATGAATTAGTGGAGAATGAATTCGTATAGGTAGAAAATAAAATCCAGAGGAGAGTGTCTCCCTTTGATTAAGAAAGATCATGATCCCCCGCATCATCTCCACAAATTAAGCCTTTTACTAAACCGGCTTCCATCCTATCATTCGCGCATTGAAGAAGTGAAGGAGCAAATTGCCATGTACCATGCAGGAATTTCAGGTGAGAAATCTCTAAATTTCCCGCTAAGTTTTTTAGACGATAAGCGGTTTTCGATCTATCATGACTTGCGTCTATTTGACGGCGTCCATTATTTTCAAATAGATACGCTTGTTGTGACTCAGCACTATCTTCTCATTCTTGAAGTGAAAAATATCTCAGGCACTCTTATGTTTGATCCCATCTTCAACCAGCTGATTCGCATTTCCGACACAAAAGAAGAAGCCTTTCCTAACCCCCTCACTCAGGTGGAGCGGCAGCGCGCCCAACTTCGAGCTTTGCTTCAAAAAATGAATATCCCAGAAGTACCGATTGAAACGCTTATTGTTGTCGCTAACCGCAGAGCGGTCCTTAAAGCGACAGAGGAGGTTCAGTTCATTTCTTCAAAAGTGATTCGGGGTGAGTTTCTTCCGACAAAAGTGAAGCTACTGGATAAGAGGTATGGTGATGAGCGATTGATGGTGAAGGATGTACGAAAGTTAGGGCGTATTCTTGTTAAGTTACATGAGCCCCTTGACCGAGACGTGCTGAAGCGATTTTCAATTTCTCCGGACGAATTGATTGTTGGTGTTGCTTGTCCAGCGTGTGCTCGTCTGGCTATGCAGAGATTGCACGGGAGGTGGTTTTGCGAAACTTGCGGTGCTTATTCTAGGAATGCCCACTTAAGAGCGCTTCAAGAATATGCGCTACTTGTGTCTAGAGAAATTACGAATCAAGAGGCGAGGCGGTTTTTGAGGATGGATTCCGTCTCTGCTACATCAAAAATGTTAAGAGCGATGAACCTTCAGTGTGAGGGTATCAAAAAAGGGAGAAAGTACTTTTTAGAAGTGGATTTGAACAGGTTTAGCCAATAAATTTCGATTTTGGCCAATAAAACTCAGATTTGGACAATATATTCTGGATTTAGCCAATAAAATAGTAATTTGGCCAATAAACCCTTTCCAAGCCACGTCTGGGCCTTCCGCGACACCCCTGGCATCTTGCAAAACCCGCCCAACTCTCTAAAAAAGTTCCGACAACAACAAAAAGCCCGCCACACACCCATGGCGGACCTCCATCACTAGTTAGAAGACCCAGGTTTCTCAAAATTAAGATCCCAAATCACCCCATAGGCATCCTTTACTTTCGCAAACGTTGCTCCCCAGAAGGTATCTTGAAGCTCCATATATACAGTTCCTTTTTCTTTCAGGCGGGCATAGAGCGACTCTATTTCTTCAGCGCTATCCAGTTCGAGTGCAAGAGAGATGTTATTCCCTACAGTTACGTTTTGATTCAAAAAAACATCGGAAACCATGAAAAATAGGTCATCTTTTTTAAAGCGTGCATGCATGATGTGATCGTCCAGTTCTGGTGGCGTTTCGAAGTTTGCTTCTCCAAACGTTTGAACATCGGTTATTTCGCCTTCGAAGACTTCCTTGTAGTATTCCAAAGCCTCACGCGCTGTGCCTTCAAATGAGAAATAAGGAATCGGGTGGTGCTTCATAGCTTTCACTCTCCTTTAAAGTAAGTCAGTACTTGTCTATCTACGTCTAGTATAACGGCATGAGGAGGAATAACAAAGAACGGTCGTTCGTCATGAAATGCCACATTTCTTCTTAATCGTATGAACATCCTACTTATAAAAAGGAAGAGCACTTCAACGTAGCGAATTAGTCAAACAATAGGAGGTGCTTTATGTATCAGAAAGTAATCGATCCAAGAGTCTCAGAAACAGACGGAGCAGGACACATTAATAATACGGTCATTCCGGTATGGTTTGAATCTGGTCGCGATCCGATCTTTCGTTTGTTTAACCCAGATTTAAGTTTCCATGACTGGCACTGCGTTCTTTTAAAAATGAATGCAGAGTACATGTCTCAAATTTATTATGGAACGCCGATAACTGTTTACACATGGATTAAGCGAATTGGTCGAACAAGCTTTGAAGTCTATGAGGAAATTCATCAGAACGAGAGCATTTGTGTGAAAGGAAGCGCGACTTACGTGAACTATCATTTTGATGTCCAAAAAAGCATGCCGATTCCAGATGAGATTCGAAGTCAGCTTGAAGACCATCTTTACGACAATCAAAAAGCCACCAGCGAGTAATTTCGCTAGTGGCTTTTCACCGAGGAACTTAAATGTTGATTTTAACATCAGCATCTTTTTTAAGTTTGTCGATCAGTTCTTGCGTTTTCTTATTTTTCTGTTCACCTTCTAGACCTTCTTTGATCTGAGGTTTCACATCTTCATAAGCTGGCATTTCTTCAGAACTACCCTGTTCTTTTGCCTTCTCATAGTATTCTTTCATTTCTTCTTCGCTTACTTCATCAACTTTAATTTCTTGATCAATGTACTTCGTATATTGAATGTTTTTCGCGATTTCTTTTTCAAGATCTTCCATCGTCATGTCACTTTCTTTAAGTGCTGCTTCGAATTTTTTCTCATCTTCAAAGCCTTTTTTGACATTCTCAAGCTCTTCCTTAACTTTATCATCGGAAGCTTTAATGCCTTCTTCTTGAGCCGCTTGAAGGATCAGTTCCTGACCAACCATGCTTTCAGCGACTTGTTTTTTCATTTGATCTAGCTGATCTTTTGGTACTTCCTGACCCATTTGCACATATTGCATTTGGCTTTGAGTATAAAGGGCATTAAATTCTTCCCCTTTAATTTCTTTATCGTTGACGGTCGCTACTACTTTGTCTGCATCGATTTCATCAACTTCCGGTTGCTCTTGCTCACCGGCTTTTTCTTCTGTCTTTGTATCTTCTTGTTTTTTGTCATTACTGCTCTCTTCATTTCCTCCACAGGCTGCTAATACTACGATTAATAAACCTGTTATAAATAGGTAAGTTAATTTACGCAATTCACATGCTCCTTTCAAAAGGCTGTGTCTATTGTTCCACAAAAGAGTCGACTTGAAAACCCCTATCAGTAAGTATGGGATAAAAACCACATTCTTATTACAATCTTTCATGAAGAAGGCATAAGCACTACATTCTTATGCAACTGTTGCATAGTTTAATAAGTAGTTTTATGAAAAGGGGAGACGGCATGATTAACGGAAAAGAGTATATTGAACGAATTGACGCGCTCCAAAATGAAGTATGGATTGAAGGAGGACGGTGTTCAGGCAAATTATCGGAACTGGCGCCTTTTAAAGGCATTTTAAAAAGCAAAGCCGCTCTTTATGATTATCAATGTCAGCCTGCTAATCAAAAGTTGTTTCGATATTCAACACTTGATTGTAAAGGAGACTATAGTTTTTCTTATCATCAGCCTACGTCGGTTGAAGATCTCACGAATCGCCGCTTGGCAACTCAGGAGTGGGCAAGATTAAGTGCAGGACTGATGGGAAGGTCACCGGATTATATGAATACACTACTTATGACGCTTGGGTATGCAGCACCGCATTTTGCACGAGATCAGAAAGCTTTTGGAGATAACATTAAGAGATTATATGAAAAAGCAAGAGAGAAAGATTTGTCCATCACACATACGTTTATTAATCCACAGGTTAATCGATCGGCTGGTCAGTACTTTGATGATACGAATGTCACAGCAGCCAAAGTAGTTGAGGAAAAAGAAGAAGGAATCGTCATTAAAGGTGCGAGATTGTTAGCTACCCAGGGGGGATTAACAGATGAACTACTCGTTCTACCTGCAGGAGGCTACACATTGGATGATGCTTATTTATTCGGTTTTATGATTCCTTCTGACACCGAAGGACTGAAATTCATCTGTAGGGAATCGTTTTGCTATCGTGATTCCCGATTTGATCATCCTCTCGCTTCACAATTTGAGGAAATTGATTCAATCGTCGTATTTGAGGATGTTTTAGTCCCCTGGGAATGTGTCTTTCTTTATAAAGATGCTCAAATTGTCGGAGAGATGGAAGAAGCGACTGGTATGTACACGTTCTTACAATTTCAAGCTGTGTGCAGGCAGGTAGTAAAGGTAGAATATATTCTTGGACTATGTGAGTTAATGGGAGAAGCCATTCAAATTCAAGAGTACGAGCATATTAAGTTAAAAATGAGTGAAATTATCACGACGCTTGAAATTATGAAAGCACTGCTAGTCGCTTCTGAAGTCAATAGTCGGTTAAATCAATATGGTACGCTTGTTCCGGAGAGTCAGCCATTGAAGGCTGCCATTCAATATTTTTCCGGTGTTTATCCAAGATTAATTGAGATCATACAACTACTTGGTGCCAGTGGGCTGATTTCAATTCCTACGGAGAAGGACTTTAATTCAGGCATTCAAGAAGATTTGGCGAAATATCTTCAAGGCGCGAACATCAATGCAAAAGAACGCGTGCAGCTATTTCGAATGGCGTGGGATTTTGGGATGAGTGCATTTGGCTCCCGACAAACGCAATTTGAACGTTTTTTCTTTGGAGATCCAATACGACTTTCAACGATTCATTACAACCGTTATTTCACTCAACCTTATGTTGATATGGTTCAAGCTTTTTTGGAGGAAAGGGAAAAGTAAAGTCGCAATACTGCGGCTCTTTCTTTTATTTATAAGAAATTTTTATTTTGAAAACGTTTTCTTTTTTGGGAGGAAACAGGAGAATTGTTACCGAATGAAGTTGAAGTACCTTATTACATAAAGGAGTTGAATGTATGCTTAAAGCTTCCATCTCATTATCAAATCGGATCATGCAACGGTATTTGCCAGATCCGTTTTTGTTTGTGATCATTCTAACGTTCGTTGTATTTGCTCTCGGAATGATTTTTACCGGAAGTTCACCAGTTCAGATGGTTCAATACTTTGGAGAAGGTTTTTGGAGTTTACTTGCTTTTTCCATGCAAATGGTGCTTGTTCTTGTCACTGGTTATGTACTCGCAAGTAGTCCACTTTTTAAGAAGGGTCTACATTTTCTTGCAAAAAGAGCGAAAACACCGGGGCAAGCGATCGTATACGTCACACTCGTATCTCTGCTTGCAAGCTGGATCAACTGGGGATTTGGTCTTGTTATTGGAGCGCTCTATGCGAAAGAACTTGCGAGACAGGTGAAGAAGGTCGATTACCGTTTGCTGATTGCGAGTGCTTATAGTGGTTTTCTTGTGTGGCATGGCGGGCTTGCTGGTTCCATCCCACTTACCATTGCCACGCCTGATCATTTTACAGCTGATTTGATCGGCATTGTATCAACGAATGAAACGATTTTTTCTTTGTTTAATTTAATGATTGTAGCGTCTCTCTTTCTTCTTTTACCTATTATCAATTATTTCATGTCACCTTCAGAAGATGAGCGTGTACATATTGATCCAAACTTGCTTGAAAAAGGGCACGTAGAGGCGGCGAGTCTTGAAGAAGAATTAACGCCAGCCGAAAGACTTGAGAATAGTCGCATCATTTCTTTGGTTATTTCAATTGTTGGGCTCGCCTATTTGGTTTATTATTTTGTGAATGCAGGATTTGAATTGAATCTGAACATCGTCAATTTTGGTTTTCTTTTTCTAGGAATCCTATTTCATGGAACACCCCGCCATTTTCTAGAAGCTGTAAGTGATGCGGTGAAGGGAGCGAGTGGGATCATCATTCAGTTTCCTTTCTACGCAGGTATTATGGGAATGATGGTGGCTTCTGGACTAGCTGCTCAGCTTTCACAGGGCTTTGTTTCGATTTCAAATGAATTTACGTTTCCGTTCTTTGCGTTTTTAAGCGCGGGCATTGTGAATTTCTTTGTACCGTCTGGTGGAGGGCAATGGGCGGTCCAAGCACCGATCATGCTTGATGCCGCAAAGGAATTAGGGGTATCGATTCCAAAAACAGCGATGGCTGTAGCATGGGGAGACGCGTGGACAAATATGATCCAACCGTTTTGGGCTTTACCAGCCCTTGCAATTGCAGGGTTAAAGGCAAAGGACATTATGGGGTATTGCTTCATCGTATTGATTGTAAGCGGTGTGGCGATTTCGCTTGGCCTTGTCTTTATCGGCTAGGAGCGGTGAGTATAAGTAGAACAGAAGCTTATTTTTACAAAGCTTCTGTTCTTTATTGTCAATGAAGCCTTAATGGTTATCGTTCGCGCGAAGCTTTTGATTTCTTATCACGCCATAAATCGCCAATACAATGAAAAAAAAGCAAAGGGTGACAAAGGTGAAGGAATATCCTACCTTTTGATCCTGATACATAGTGAATGCATACAAGGCCATGGCAAGCGCGCTTATGAAAAGGTTTATGATAATTAGAAAATGAAATTTTGGTTTATCCATTATTTACCTCCCTTCATTATATCTTACCATATCAACGTTGGCATTTGTTCCGAGTTCGTCAAAGTCCGTTCATACGCCGTTCATAAAAGTATGGTACGGTAACAGGTGAAAGGATGATTTGAACATGAAGAAGGAATTCCAAGAACGAATAGAAGAATGGAAGAATTTTTTGTTCATTTATAAATTTGCGCTCGATGAAATTAACACTAAACTAACAATTTTAAATGATGAATTTCAATTTGTTCATCAGCATAATCCAATTGAACACGTGAAATCACGAATAAAATCACCAGAAAGCATTATGGCAAAGCTAGAACGTAAAGGACTAGAAGTTACGACTGAAAATGTAAAGCAACATATTAATGATATTGCAGGCGTGCGCGTAACCTGTTCTTTTACTAATGATATTTATCGTATTTATGACATGATTGAAAGTCAGGACGATATCCGACTGATTGATGTAAAAGATTACGTGAAAAATCCAAAACCAAATGGATACAAAAGCTTGCATTTGATCGTTGAAATTCCCGTTTTCTTATCGAAAGGACCAGAACTTGTGAGAGTGGAAATTCAATTGCGTACCATCGCCATGGATTTCTGGGCAAGTTTAGAGCACAAGATTTACTATAAGTTTGAAGGGGAGATCCCGGATAAATTAAGCAATGAATTAAAAGAAGCGGCAGAAATCGTTCATTACCTTGATGCGAAAATGATGCGAATTAAAGATGAAGTAAACGAATTTAAGGAGCATGAAATTGAGGAGAAAAAACTTTTAGCTAGGGGGCTTACATGAAAACCATTCGTTGGGGGATCATTGGTTGCGGGAATGTTACTGAAAAGAAAAGCGGACCGGGGTTCCAAAAAGCAGAGTATTCAGAGCTTGTGGCGGTTATGCGCCGTGATTCAGAGCTAGCTCAAGATTATGCTAGGAGACACGAAGTGCCAAAGTGGTATACAAATGCGGGACAATTGATTCAGGATGACGAAGTGGACGCTGTCTACATCGCGACACCACCGTCGACTCATAAAGAATATACGCTTCTTGCAGCCCAAGCTGGGAAGCCGGTGTATGTTGAGAAACCAATGGCATTAAACACAGCAGAATGTCAGGAGATGATCGACACATGCCGTTCCAACGATGTGCCTTTATTCGTTGCCTTTTATCGTCGAGCGATGCCTGCTCTTTTGAAAGTAAAAGAGTTGTTGGAGAATGAGGAGATCGGTAATGTTCGATTTGTAAGGACCGTGCATCATAAGAAAGCTTCTGAACAAGAATTACAAGGTGATCTTCCCTGGCGAGTGAAACCGGAAATTTCAGGTGGGGGTCACTTTTTCGACCTGGCCAGTCATACGCTTGATTTTCTTGACTATCTGTTTGGTCCTATTGAACAAGCGGATGGTTTTGCGAGTAATCAAGGCGGTCTTTATGAAGCAGAAGACATCGTATCAGGCACTTATGTTTTTCAATCAGGTGTACACGGCACAGGGCAGTGGTGTTTTCAATCTTACAAAAATGAAGATTTAAATGAAATCGTTGGTGATAAAGGATCAATCGTTTATTCAACACTTCAAGAACGTCCAATCATTCTCAAAACTGAGTCAGGTGAACGTGAAATTGAAGTGGTGTATCCTGAACATGTTCAACAGCCGTTAATTCAGACTATTGTCAATGAGCTAAACGGTATAGGACAAACACCAAGCACTGGAAACACGGCCATTAGAACGAGTAGAGTAATGGATCAGCTCGTTGCAAATTATCATCAAGAAAAGAAAAGTCTCTCATAGGCTTTCTTTTTTTGTTTGACATTGATAATCATTATCAATAGAATGGAGGTATGATGAGTTTAAAAGGCACGGGTCTACCATTTGTCTTAAGAAAGGGTGCTTATAAAAAATGAATGATACGATTCAACATACAATTGTTTCAAGAAGAACGATTCGCAAATTTCAACCCGACGATATCCCATTACATACAATCGTAGACATTCTGGAAGATGCGAAATGGGCGCCAAACCATAAACTAAGAGAACCGTGGGAAGTGATGTTATATAAGGGTGACGGCAAAGGACACCTCATTGAGCATATCCAAGAAAGTATTGCCCGCACAGAATTTGATGAAGAAAAAGCGGAAAAGAAAAAGGAAAAGATCAATCAATTCATTCGTAACATACCGATTCATCTTCTTGTGACGGTGAAAGCGGCTACGACTGAAAAAGAGCGTCATGAAGATTTTGCGGCTACGTGTGCATTCATTCAAAATATACAGCTACTGTCCTGGGCGAAAGGATTAGGCGTTGTATGGAAAACAAACGGATTTATTTTCGATCCTATCTTTCGAGAAGCGATGGGACTTGAGCCTGGTGACGTGATCGTTGGGATGCTTCATATTGGGAAGCCAGCGTTTATCCCCAATCCGAAAGAACGTAAATCTATTAAGAACAAACTTACCATTTACGATACGCAACCAAAAAAGCAGCCTTCCTTTTTCTAGCTGAAAAGGAAGGCTGCTTTTCTCTATGCCACTTGTTCGATTGTAACCATTTTTCTTTTGCGGGCTTTCCATAATTGATAACCAAACCATCCCGCTGTAAAACAAGTAATGATGCCACCAAAGACCATTGAGATGTTGTATGGAAGTTGAAACCCTTCTGGTGCAAGGAAAAGATATGTTGATACCGTCATTGTCATGAAGAGTGCAGGCAAACTACAAATCCAATGGAACTTTTGTTTTTTTACAAGGTACATCGCTGCTGTCCAAAGCATGACAGTAGCCACGAGTTGATTTGTAAAACCAACGTATCGCCATAAAAACGTATAATCAATCTGCGTTAATAGAAATGTCGGTGTTGCAACAGCTGCTGTTAAAAGAAGCGTCTTTCCTTTGCCATCAGCAGCTTTTGATGTCTCTTTTTTAGTAAATAAATCAGCAAGCATCATACGAGAAGACCGAAGGGACGTATCGCCAGTTGTGATTGGAAGAATAATAACACCCACAATCGCAAGAACGCCACCAAATGTACCAAGTAAGGAAGAACTTATTTCGTTTACGACTCCGGACGGTCCTCCAGCCGCAAGGGCTCCCTGAAGTCCACCTGTACTTCCAAAGAAAGTCATTCCGGCCGCCGCCCAGATAAGAGCAATTACTCCTTCTGCAATCATCGCTCCATAAAAGACTTTCTTTCCATCGCTTTCACGTTTCATTGTTCTTGCAATGATTGGACTTTGAGTCGAATGGAATCCTGAGATTGCTCCGCACGATACGGTAATCATTAAGAGTGGCCATAGCGGCAAATTATCCGGATGCAAGTTTGAAAAAGTTAAATTTGGAATAGGATTGTCCATAAAGAATAATCCAATTGCGATAGATACAGCCATCACGATAAGAATAACCCCGAAAATCGGATAAATTCGACCGATGATTTTATTTACAGGTAAAATGGCTGCCAGTACAAAATAAGCAAAAATGAGTATCAAGCTCATCGTAAAACTAAGTGGCGTTACTTGCGCCATTAGCTGGGCAGGACCAGCTGTAAAAGCAGCAGCAACAAGAATCATCAAAACGATCGAAATAATATTAATCGTTCCTTTTGCCCCTTTTCCAAGGTAGCGTCCTACTAGTGAAGGATACTGTTCCCCATTATGCCTAAGTGACATCATACCTGAGAAATAATCGTGAACAGCTCCTGCGAAGATTGAGCCAACGACAATCCAGATGAAAGCAACAGGCCCGTATAGTGCTCCAAGCACTGCACCAAAGATTGGACCAAGACCAGCGATATTTAAAAGTTGAATCAAACTTCCTTTCCACCAGCTCATCGGCATATAATCCATGCCATCTTGCTTTGTATATGCAGGCGTCTCACGATCATCGTCAATGCCGAAAATTCGTTCAACCACCTTAGAATAAACGTAATACCCAACAATCAATAAACAAATGGCTCCGACAAATGTGATCATGTCTCCCGCCTCCTTTTTCCTTTTGTATGTGTGAAAATATAACATTCATTCTACTCATCTGGGCACAAAAAAACAATGGGATTATTCAGAAAAAATATATTTTTCTATTAATTCAACCGTTTTCATACTAATTTGAGTCAATAGACCTGGATTTAGGTAGTAAAAAGGTTGTGTTTATGACCAAAAATAGTGTTGGAATATTCTTTCTTTTGGTGAGATTGACAGAATTATGCGGTCAAGGTGCGAATAACTAACCAATATAAAGGATGAAAATATGAAAATGAGGGTATATAGAGAAGGACGATATGGTCTTTCAATCCTTTGAGGAGGTTGTTTTTCGTGTCAGAACGTATTGCATACTTCGATAATAGTAAAGCTATCTTAATATTGTTAGTAGTCGGTGGTCACCTGCTAACGCCATTTATTAATGACTCTCGTTTTATTTACAGTTTGTATCATGTCATCTTTATTTTTCACATGCCTGCTTTTATTTTTTTAGCTGGCTATTTCACTAGAAAGGCATCTGGCACAAAATATTTTTGGAAAGTGTTCACGACGTTTTTGCTTCCTTATGTCATTTTCCAGGTCGTTTATTCAATTTATTACACAAACCTGTATCAAAAATCATTTGCAATTGAGTTTTTAACCCCAAGATGGGCCATGTGGTTTTTATTATGTATCGCTGCATATAAGCTGATATCACCTATATTGCTTAAAATGAAGACAAGTGTTTTGCTACCTTTAAGTATCGGGGCTGGCCTCGTTGTTGGTTACTTTGATGTTGAAAGATTTCTATCACTTGACCGACTCTTCGTTTTCTTACCGTTCTTCGTACTTGGCATGGTAATGGGGCGTAAAAAGAAGCCGATCCGCTTCCCATATATGAAATGGATTGCTCCCGTGGTACTTGGCGGATTGTTTTTACTGTTTTATTTATACAAAATTGAAGGACTAGCTGATCTCCTTTACGGTACGTATGTGTATGAATCAAGCACAGACTTGTTGATTCGCCTCACCTATTATATTGGAACGGCGATTGTTATGTTTTTGTTCTTTTCGGTGATTCCAGAAGGACCAATTGTCTTTACACCATTAGGATCCAGAACGTTTGCGATTTATTTGTTCCATGGATTTGTCATTAAATGGTTCCTTGAACAACAGTCATCTGAAGTCATTGCGACTATGTGGGGGATACCATTTATCTTGATCTTTACGCTGTTCGTTTCTACAGTATTCGCCATGCCGTTTTTCTCGAAACTGCTGGCATTCGATCGATGGTTACCTTCACCAGATAAATTGACATCAGCTCGAAGATAAAAAACGGTCGGCACGTTTGTACGTGCCGACCGTTTTTTGAATTAAGCTTTCATTGTATCTCGTTCTTCAGGTTGTAAGAGCACATCTTCTTTGCAAGGATAAGTTTTTTCGATGTGCTGCTCTCCCCATGAGCAAAGTGAATCAAGTATTTCTTTTAAAGACCATCCGTAGTCAGTCAGTGAATATTCAACTTTTGGTGGAATCTGATTGTACACCTTTCTTAAAATCACACCATCATCTTCTAATTCACGGAGCTGTTGTGTTAGCATCTTTTGCGTAATGCCAGGCATTAATTTTTTTAGTCCACCCGTGCGCTTCGTGCCTTCGATTAGGTGACAGAGTATGACGACCTTCCACTTTCCTCCAATCACTTCGAGGGCAGCTTCGACAGGGATATTATATTTTTTCATCGTATATACTCCTAACCATTCAATAATAATTTCTTCTATATTTATAGCCTATCACCTCTGACATTATTTAACCAGAAATATGATGATACACCCGGGTGTTTTTGTGAAAACCGATCCAAATTCAACGAATTATCCTAAATGAGTTAAACTAAAGAAGAGTGAATCGATGAAGATGGTGAAGAGTCAATTAATAGATGTAGTGTTAGGCTGTGAATTTTGGTTTATGCTTCCATTAGAAATAAAGGAGGAATAACGTATGAAAGCAACAAGGTGGATTTTGTTAGTTGGGATAGCGGCTGTCTTAGTTTTCACATTGCCGAAATTATATGATGTGATCTTTAAACGTTCATATGGGAGTGAGCCGGCACAGGCTGTCCAGGATAATGAAGCGATCGCTACTTTTGCGGGAGGATGTTTTTGGTGCATGGAACCACCATGTGAAAAGCTAGATGGCGTTCGAGAAGCTGTCTCTGGTTATATTGGTGGAGAAACAGAAAACCCTTCCTATAAAGAAGTATCTTCAGGAGGGACCGGTCATGTTGAAGCCGTTCAGGTGTACTATGATCCTTCTATTGTTAGCTATGAGACACTCTTAGATGTATTTTGGCGACAAATTGACCCGACAGATGATGAAGGACAGTTTGTCGATCGTGGTGATCAATATTTATCGGGTGTTTTTTATCATAACGAAGAGCAAAAATCGGCTGCGGTGAAGTCGAAACAGGAGATTGAGGACTCAGGACGGTTCGATAAAGCGATTGTTACTCCGATTGAAGAAGCAACGACCTTTTACGTAGCGGAGGATTACCATCAAGATTATTATAAAGAAAATGAATTTCGCTATAAATTTTATCGTGAAAATTCAGGGCGAGATCAGTTTCTTGAGAAAGCATGGGGAGATGATCGTGAGGTAGACGTGCCAGAAACAAAATCAGCTGTTACGTATACTGATGAAGAATTAAAAGAAATGCTCACGCCGATTCAATACAGTGTGACGCAGGAAGATGATACGGAAAAAGCATTTGATAATGAATACTGGGATAATAAAAAACAAGGAATTTATGTTGATATTGTTTCAGGCGAGCCGCTTTTTAGCTCGATCGATAAATATGAATCCGGTACTGGCTGGCCAAGTTTCACTAAGCCGCTAGTATCAGAAAACATTGTAGAAAAAGAAGATAAAAGTTGGTTTACCGTTCGAACGGAAGTAAGAAGTAAAGGAGCAGACTCTCATCTTGGCCATGTGTTTGAAGATGGTCCTGAGCCGACAGGTCTTCGCTATTGCTTGAACTCCGCTGCTCTTGATTTCATCCCAAAAGAGGAAATGGAAGAGAGAGGATACGGGGAATTTATAAACATTTTTGATGAACAGGCAGAATCGTAAGCGATTCTGCTTTTTTTGTTTTTAGAAGGATACAATAACAGTAGTCAACAGTTGCGTATATACGCTATGGGGTATATAATTCAAATCATGTGAGGTGAAGAAACTTGGAAAACAAGAAAGCAGATGGACGAGTGCAGCAGCTTTTAGCAAATGAACGAACGTTTCTAGCGTGGGTTCGCACTTCGATTGCTATCATTGGTATTGGTTTTCTAACAGCAAGCTTACATTTTACAAGAGCCGCGGGAGAACGTGCAGATGACCAGGTAGCGGTCTTCATTAGTTTTTCCTCGTTATTTTTTGGATTGTTGACGATCGCAGGCGGAGCTGTGCAGTTCTATCGCACGAAAAAACGCATTTTAAAATTCGAGGTACCTTCCTCTTCATGGATCGTCGTGTTTCTACTAGTAGTCGTATTGTTAATGATTGCTTTAATTGCTACGTATTTTATTATTCAAATCAATTGGCTTTCTTAAATCCAGGGTGTTGACATTCTATACAGATACGTTATAATACCCCTATAGGTATTTAAAAAACAAACGTAATTGATTTGCCGATAAATTTTTTTACTTGATTTTATACCCTAAGGGGTATATAGTGGGGAGGGTATCAAATGAAATACGATAAAGCCGTTACGAATCGATTGAAGCGTATTGAAGGTCAATTACGCGGCGTCATCCAGATGATGGAGCAAGAGAAGAGCTGTGAAGATATTGTAACGCAACTCTCCGCAACGCGTTCTGGGATTGATCGTTCCATTGGATTAATCGTAAGTTCGAATCTTGAACAGTGTCTTCACCAACAGATTGAGCAGGGAGAATCTACTGATGATGTTGTCAAAGAAGCTGTTAACCTTTTAGTAAGAAGTCGATAAAAAATTTTAACATGTTATATACCCTAGGGTGTATAAGAGGAGGATATAAAATGAGTGAACAAAAGAAAACAACGATTGTGTTATTTAGTGGAGATTATGACAAAGCAATGGCCGCTTACATTATCGCAAATGGTGCTGCTGCTTATGATCATGAGGTAACGATTTTCCATACATTTTGGGGCTTGAACGCTCTTCGTAAGGATCAGCAAGTAGACGTTAATAAAGGTTTTCTAGAGAAAATGTTTGGGAAAATGATGCCACGCGGCGCAGACAAAATGGGCCTTTCCAAAATGAATTACGGTGGAATGGGTAAAAAAATGATTAAGAACGTGATTAAAAAGCATAATGTAACAGAACTTCCGCAGCTAATTGAGCTTGCACAAGAACAGGAAGTGAAGCTTGTTGCTTGTACGATGACGATGGATCTACTTGGTCTACAAAAAGATGAACTGCTAGAAGAAATCGACTATGCAGGTGTGGCCGCTTACCTTGGTGATGCTGAAGATGGTAACGTCAATCTCTTTATTTAAGGAGCGATAAGAATGGAACTCATCCTAATTGCTATCATCGTGATAGCTGCATGGTTCATTTATAAAAAATTCGGACCTGGAAAAGGTGTAGCCACGATAACTTCTGAACAGGCGAAAGCAAAGTTTAATGATCGCAATGTCCAATTTATTGATGTGCGTACTCCGGATGAATATAAAGGACAAAAAGTAAAGCAATTTAAAAATATGCCGCTTCATCAACTAAGCAAACGTGCAAAAGAACTTGATCCAAATAAAGAAGTTGTTGTGATCTGTCAAAGTGGTATGAGAAGTTCAAAAGCTTGTGGTGAATTGAGGAGACAGGGATTCACGTCTGTGTCGAATGTACGCGGCGGAATGAATATGTGGAAATAAGAGGAGGAAAAAGAATGTCTGGTTATGTAAAAGATGTAACACCAAGTGAGGTAAATGAACTGTTAAAGAGCAATAAAACCATTAGTATTGTCGATGTTCGAGGACCAGAAGAGGTAGCCGAAGGTAAAATTCCTGGTGCCTATAATCTCCCAGTCAATGAGCTACAGGACAGAATGAATGAACTTGATAAGGATAGAGAGCATATCATTGTCTGCCGATCAGGTGGCAGAAGTAGTATGGCTTCAATGGTTTTAAAATCAAACGGGTATTCCGTTTTAAATATGACAGGCGGCATGCTTGAATGGACTGGAGAAACAGAATAAACCCTACAGGAGGTAGACTTATGATACAAACTGATCATGTACTTGATGCAAAAGGGCTAGCTTGCCCGATGCCAATTGTAAAAACGAAGAAAATGATGAAGGATCTTGAAGCTGGAGTCGTTCTAGAAATTCTGGCTACAGACAAAGGCTCTAAAGCTGACCTTAAAGCGTGGGCTGACAAAGTTGGGCATCATTATCTTGGAACTGTCGAAGAAGGCGATGTACTAAAACATTATCTTCGTAAGGCTTCAGATGGGGAAACAACGCTTGAAAAGAGTCATCCACATGTTATTTCAAATGAAGATCTTACCGCTAAACTAGCAGAAGAAGATATGGCGGTCGTGGATGTAAGAGAGCCAGCGGAATATGCGTTCAGCCACCTTCCAAATGCGATCTCTTTGCCACTGGGTGAGCTAGAAAATCGTATGGCAGAGTTAGATAAAGAGAAGAAAATCTATGTTGTTTGTCGTACAGGTACAAGAAGTGATCTTGCTGCGCAAAAGCTAGCTGAGAATGGCTATGATGTGATCAATGTTGTACCAGGAATGTCCGAATGGGATGGTCCTACAACGTCTGATCTTTAGAAAATAAAGGGCGGGGATTTTTCCCGCAGTATGACTAAATTTTTTTAGATAAACTAATACGGACGGGGGTATATGAAGTGAGTTTGAAACAAAAACAGGCAAGTGAAGTTGCAACAAAAGTGATCAATCAGGATGAACTTTTTATTCTCGATGTAAGAAATGAAGAAGCATACGGTGATTGGAAAATCGAAGGTGCATCCGTTACGTCAATGAATGTTCCTTACTTCGATTTAATTGACGGGGTAGAAGAAATTCTGCCGAAGCTTCCGAGGGATAAAGAAATTCTTGTTGTATGTGCGAAAGAAGGTTCATCGATCTTTGTAGGTGAAGAACTCGTTGAAGCAGGACTTGAGAACGTCTCTTATCTTTCAGGTGGAATGAAAGCATGGAGTGAATACCTTGAGCCAGTTAAGGTTGGTGACCTTCCAGGAGGAGCTCTTTATCAATTTGTTCGCCTTGGAAAAGGATGCCTCTCTTATTTGATCGAATCAAATGGAGAAGCGGCCATAGTGGATGCTAACCGCATGATTGAGAATTACACAACGTTTGCGGAAAACAAAGGTCTTACAATAAAAGCAACGTTTGATACCCATCTTCATGCTGATCATATTTCTGGCGGTAAGACGTTAGCTGACAGCGTGAATGGAACGTATTATCTTCCTGAAGAGGATGCTGGTGAAGTAACGTTCGACTATACGGCATTGAAAGAAGGAAGCACAGTAACGGTTGGAGAGGTTACGATTGAACCGATCTACTCTCCAGGACACACAATTGGAAGTACGTCACTTATGATTCATGATGCTTACCTTCTAACAGGTGACATTCTATTTGTAGAGTCCATTGGACGACCAGATTTAGCTGGTAAGGCTGAAGACTGGGTTCAAGACCTACGCACAACACTCTACAACCGTTACAAAGAAATGACCGGAGAATTAGTTGTTCTTCCAGCTCACTTTTCAAAAATGGCAGAGCTTGATGAAAAAGGAATCGTCTCTGCAAAGCTGCAAGATCTTTACCAAAAGAATGATGGTCTTAACGTAGAAAAAGAAGAAGATTTTAGAAAAATGGTGACGGAAAATCTTCCACCACAGCCAAATGCTTATCAAGAAATTCGTGAAACAAACATGGGGAAAATCACTCCTGATGAAGAAACAAAAAGAGAAATGGAAATTGGACCAAACCGCTGTGCGGTTAACTAATAAGGAGGAATTACAAATGGATGCACAAAAAACACTAGACACAAAAGGGCTAGCATGCCCAATGCCAATCGTTAAAACAAAAAAAGCAATGAAGGATATGGAGTCAGGTGAAGTACTTGAAGTGCAAGCAACGGATAAAGGTGCACAGAGTGATCTAGCTGCATGGGCAAAATCAGGCGGTCATGAACTAATGAAGTCTGAAGAAACAGACGGCGTGTTCTATTTCTGGATTAAAAAAGCTTAGTAAAATGATAGGGGGTACTGAATAAGTACCTCCTTTTTAATGTAAGGGGTGAACAAGATGGATTTTAGCTTTATTATAACAATTTTTGCAATTGGATTTATAGGATCTTTTATTTCTGGAATGGTTGGGATTGGTGGCTCGATCATTAAATACCCAATGCTGCTTTATATCCCACCACTACTCGGTTTTGCTGCCTTTAGTGCTCATGAAGTTTCTGGCATTAGTGCGGTTCAAGTATTCTTTGCAACCATCGGTGGTGTATGGGCTTATCGGAAAGGCGGTTATCTGAATAAGCAGCTGATCCTCTACATGGGTGTCAGCATTCTGATCGGTAGTTTCATCGGAGGATATGGGTCCACCATTATGTCAGAGCAAGGAATTAATGTCGTGTATGGTCTGCTTGCAGCCATTGCAGCGGTTATGATGTTTATACCGAAAAAAGGCATCGATGATATTCCACTTGATCAGGTGAAATTTAATAAATTTCTTTCAGCTGCTCTTGCCTTTATCGTGGGGATTGGTGCAGGAATCGTTGGCGCGGCCGGAGCATTTCTTCTCGTTCCGATCATGCTCGTCGTATTAAAAATTCCGACACGGATGACAATTGCTTCTTCTCTTGCGATTACGTTTATTTCCTCAATCGGTTCAACGGTTGGTAAACTGGCAACTGGCCAAGTTCTTTTACTCCCTGCCGCAGTTATGATTGTCGCAAGCTTAATTGCTTCACCGCTTGGTGCCAATGCTGGTAAGAAAATCAATACGAAAATTCTTCAGTGGGTACTTGCTGCCCTTATTCTTGGAACGTCCATTAAGATTTGGATTGATCTCTTATCTTAAGCGAAAAAGCTGTCTTGATGTGGTTCACATCGAGACAGCTTTTTTTATTTATGATTTTTGCTTTATTTCAAGTTCTTTGATTTGATGTCCGTCTACTTCTAGAACTGTGAACTGATAGTTATCTACTGTAAACGAGGTTCCCTGTTTAGGTTCAATGTCATGCGTAAGGATCCAACCACCAATTGTATCCACATCTGTATGGTCAATTGATGTGCCAAGCAATTCGTTAATATCACTAATGAGTGCTTTTCCATCAACGATCGTTTGGCCATTTTCTGTTTCACGAATGGGAAGCTTTTCATCAAAATCAAATTCATCTTGAATCTCACCAACGATTTCTTCAAGAATATCCTCAACAGTGACGAGTCCTGCCGTACCTCCGTACTCATCCACAACAATGGCAATATGATTATGGCTCTTTTGCATGTTGGCTAAAAGTGTTTTGATATGAGCTGTCTCAATAACGTGATTAATCGGGTGAATGTATTCTCTCAGTAAAAGCTCTTCACCCCATTTATACTGTGTTAAAATTTCTTTAATGTTGACGACGCCAATGATTTTATCTTTATCTCCATCTGCAACAGGATAGCGTGTATACTTACCGTTTTTCATGATCTCAAGGTTTTCTTCCGTTGTATTATCTAAAAAGAGACATGTCATTTCTGTTCTTGGGATCATGATTTCTCTAGCCATCCGCTCATCAAATTCAAAGATATTATTCACGAATTCCATCTCGGATTTATTAATTTCCCCACTTTTGTAGCTTTCGGATAAAATGAGGCGAAGCTCATCTTCAGAGTGGGCTTGTTCATGCTCATTCGCTGATTTAAGTCCGAATAACCTTACGATACCACGAGCTGAGCCATTCAATGCCCAAATAAATGGGTACATGATACGGTAGAACCAGATAAGTGGTCCAGCAAGAAGTAAACTAACACTTTCTGCTTTCTGAATGGCAAAAGTTTTCGGAGCAAGCTCACCAAGAACAACGTGAAGAAACGTAATAATCGCAAAAGCTAGCGCTATGGTAACTGGTGTAGCAATGGAGTCAGGTAAATTGATGACCTCAAACAGCGGGTGCAAAAGCTGCTCCACGGTTTCTTCTCCGAGCCAACCTAAAGCAAGTGCAGTAATTGTGATTCCTAGCTGACAGGCTGAAAGATAGCCATCCAAGTTACCTAATACTTTTTGAACCGATTTTGCCTTTTTATTCCCTTCGCTTGCGAGCGCATCTATTCTTGTCCTTCGAATTTTCACGATGGCAAATTCAGATGCTACGAAAAATGCCGTTAAGACGATTAACAATAGAACAGCAATTACTTTAATTAGTTCCAATAAGGCCCTTACAGAGTTGTAAGGGTTCACCTCCTATGTAATAGTTGTCTTATTATATCGATGCTTTCCTTTTTTGGGGGAACGTAAAACAACTATTATTTTTCTTACAGCATACTCAATGGATATGATTGTCACTTGATTTCGTCAATGGAACATTCTTGTTAAGAGCATATATGCTATAGTTTTTTCAAAAGAGGAGTTATTTATGAAAAAGTCCGTAAATCCTTTCCTATGGATAGGAATAGCCCTTTTACTTACAATCTTAATGATCTTTCTAATCAATCCACCGTGGTTGGCGAGAGTTCGCTCCATGCTTTCACTTGAATCACTTTCTCTCCTAGCTGATTACTTTCGCTCTTTGGGAGTGTGGGCACCGATCATTAGCATAGCGTTAATGATTGCTCAGGGCATACTGGCGCCGCTGCCTTCATTCGTAATTACCGCAGCAAATGGGCTTGCATTTGGCATTCCATTTGGGTTCTTAATCAGCTGGACAGGAGGAATGGCAGCTGCCATTGTGATGTTCTGGCTCGCAAGACTTCTAGGTGCTGGCTTTGTTGAGAAAGTTACGAAACAGAATCATCTCCTACATCAAGCAAATCGGTACAGCGGAAAAAACGGTTTCTTTTTAATTTTTGTCGCAAGATTGATTCCAATTGTTTCGTTTGATTTTATAAGCTTTCTTGCAGGGCTTAGTCAGATTTCGTTTCGCTCTTTTTTTGTAGCGACGGCTCTTGGACAAATTCCTGGAACGATCCTTTACACGATTGTTGGACATGACGTTGCTAATTTGGACGAATATCAAACCCGTTTTCTTTGGACAAGTATCATCATTGTTCTATTTATTATTACTGGTAAAGTAGCGGCTAGCCGTAAAAAGAAATGAGTGAACACCAAGTGCATATTACTTTCTAATCAGCTCAACTTAGCTTATGGTATAAGAAATGAAATGAATGGAGCGATGAATCTTGGCTAAAATTGTTGTCCTTTATGAGGAACCGAAACACGTAGAAGAATTTAAGAGCTATTATGAAAAGAATCATATGGCTTTAGTAAAAGATGTTCCTAATGTCACTCACGCAGAAGTGAATTACGTTACAGCTGCAATGAACACCGATAAAAAGTATTTCTTAACTGCAACGATTGCGTTTGAATCCAAAGAGCAGTTGGAAGACGCCATGCAGTCACCGGCATGGGCAAAAGTATCGGAAGATGGCCAAAACATGATGAAGTTTTTAAATGAGCCACCGCAATTGCTTATAACAGAATAAAAGTAAAAAAAACACTTGAAGTTTCGTTCAAGTGTTTTTTGCATAACGATTTGTTTAAATAATTCTAGAAGAGGTAAAAAGATGGTAGGAATAACCATAGGTTGGAGAGGAGTTAGAAGATGAAAGCATTATTTTTAAATTGTTCCCTTAAAACAAGTGAAACGGCATCAAATACGGATGCTCTCTACAAGGAAGCGGAAGCGATTTTTCAACAAGAAGGAATTGAGTCTGAAAGTATTCGGTTAGCTGATTATAAGATCGCTTACGGAGTTTCGGATGATGAAGGTCATGGAGATGAGTGGCCGGCGATTTTTGAAAAGGTGAAGGTTGCTGATATTCTTATAGTAGGAACACCTCTCTGGCTAGGTGAAAAAAGTAGCATTGCGACACTTGCCATTGAACGCTTATACGGAGGAAGTAGCTTAACAAACGAGAAAGGCCAGTCCCTCTATTATAATAAGGTAGGCGGCGTTGTGATTACAGGTAATGAAGATGGTGCTAAACACGCTGCCGCTTCAATCCTATATGGGTTTTCTCACATCGGCATAACAGTACCACCAAATGTGGATGCCTATTGGGTGGGAGAAGCTGGACCAGGCGATTCCTATATCGAAGCGAATGGACAGAAAAATGATTTTTCGACAGGTCATGCCAAAACAATGGCTTATAATTTAATTCATTTTGCGCGTAATTTTAATGAAAACCCGATTCCTGCGAAAGGGAATACAATGGAATAAACATTCAGGAAGCCTCTTCTTCGGAAGAGGCTTCTTTTTTTGCGTCAGTAAGGTTTCATTCACCTAGGTGCCCAGCGTGACATAAAATAGTAAATGACCGATTTCGGGGGGATCTCAATGGATGAATTGATTTTGTTTCTTATCCTTTTCATTCTTCTTGTGATTATTTTACTAGCTGTAGCAGGCATTATTTGAACGTGACAGATAAGTTGAAATGATATTTCTACAGAACTATGGACACCAGCCTAATCCTTCCTTTCCTTTGCGACATATAGTGTTAGTAACCTTCCAGGAAAGGGGGTTTTCTAATGAGTGGTGGAAAAGAGCAAGTACGTGGCGGAGGCTACGGTAAAGGCTTTGCGTTAATCGTTGTATTGTTCATTCTTTTGATTATCGTTGGAGCTGCTGCAGTTGGCGGAGCTAATTACGGCGGTCAATGTGGTGGTTACGGAAAAGGTGGCTACGGCGGTTACGGCGGATGTGGCTACTAAACCTTTCTTGTTAAATTAACATGAAGGGAGGGATACGCATGAGTTACGGTTATGGTCAAGGCTTCGCGCTAATCGTTGTATTGTTCATTCTTTTGATTATCGTTGGCGCAGTATGGGCTTACTAAAATAAGCAAAGCACCCGAATGGGGTGCTTTTTCTTTTGGAAGCTTATTGAAAGACGATTGTTTTGTTTCCGTGAACAATCACGCGCTTTTCAAGGTGCCATTTCACGGCCCGGTAGAGCACAATGCGTTCAATATCCTTTCCATGTCTTTTTAAATCAGTCACATTATAGCGGTGAGTGATCCGAGTGATATCCTGTTCAATGATTGGGCCCTCATCTAGCTGAGCATTCACATAATGCGCCGTCGCTCCAATCAGTTTGACTCCTCGATCAAACGCCTGTTGGTATGGATTACCTCCGATAAAGGCTGGGAGAAAGGAGTGATGAATATTAATCATTTCGTTGTGATAGAGGTGAATAAGCTCTTCAGGAATGATTTGCATATACCTAGCGAGAATAACCGTATCGACATCGTGCTCGTCAAGGAGGCGAACATGCTCGGCGGTTGCCTTTGGTTTTGACTCTTTTGTCACCGGTACGTGATAAAAAGGGATACCCGCGTTCTCAGTTAGCTCTTTAAAGTTGGGGTGATTACTAATGACCATAGCAATGTCTGCATGCAATTCCCCTAATTGCCATCGCCAGAGTAATTCTTGTAAGCAATGGTCTTCTTTTGTCGCAAAAATAGCGAGGCGTGATTTTTTAGAAGAAGCCGTAATGGACCATTCCATCTCAAAGGGCTTTGCCGTTTCTTCAAAAGATTGTTTCAACTCGTATAGCTGATGATTCAAGTGAGGGTGACTAAATTCAATCCGCATAAAAAAGTGCCCGAGCACAGGATCAGTGGAATGCTGATCAGAGTGTATAATATTTGCACCATTTGAAAATAAAAACGTTGAGACTGCTGCAACGATTCCTTCTTTATCCGGACAGGAAATTAATAAAATGCCTTTTTCTAAGTTTTCCTTCATGATTTGCCTCCAGTTATCTTGTAAATATTTAAAATAATACATTATTTCGATGTAAAGCGCAAAAGGATATTTCGAAGCTGGGATTAAGAGAGGAGAAAAGAACTTATTACTTACATTTACTTATTCATGAGTAAATATAATTAATAATACTTATTTACTATTGATAATAAACTTATAAAAACTTACAATGTAAGTGGATGGAAATGGGGGTGTACTGATGTATCAAGAAGAAAGAATGCTAGCGATTCTGGATTATTTAAAACAATATGAACGGATTTCAGTAGAACGTATTTGCGAGCTATTTCTCGTATCAAGAGATACGGCTAGACGTGATTTAGTAAAGCTAGAAGAAGAAGGAGCGGTCACGAGGACAAGGGGTGGCGCTGTGCTTCCTGAGTTACGTCATGAGATCCAGTCTTATCACGATCGGCTGAAAGTGGTTTCTGAAGAAAAACAGCGAATCGGAAAGATGGCTTCAAACTATGTGAATCCGGGAGACGTTGTTATTCTTGATGCATCTACGACGGTTCAAGCATGTGCCGAATTTCTTGTGGAAAAGCAAGCTACTGTTATCACAAACTCTATTCACCAGGCGGATATATTATCAAATGGAGCGTACCTCGATATTCATCTTCTCGGGGGAAAACTAGAGAAGGATCATCGTTTTCTTTATGGATCTGCAGTCGTCGAAAAAGTCGGCTCGTATAATGCCGACATTGCTTTTATTGGTGTCATCGGCATATCAGATAATGGATTAACAATTGCTCATGAAGAAGACGGCATGGTGAAAAGAAAGATGATTCAACAATCTCACTATGTGATCGCTCTTGCTGATAATTCAAAGTTTTACCGTTCGGAATTTTTTACATTTGCACAGCTGGAAGACATTGATTTGATTATTACGGACGAACTTCCAGAAGAGAACATTCAAACAATGCTTCGCAATCACCAAGTTAAGCTTGTTGTTGCAGAAGAGTAAGTTTTTTTGTAACAACCTCAAATATAGCTTATTTAGTTAAAAACGGACTGGCGTAACCATTTGGGCGTGACAGTCCGTTTTTTTGTTTGCAAAAAGGGTAACAACTAATAACGGGCAAGCAAATTAATTGGTCTACCTTTTTTCTTTTGATAAGATTAACTGTAATGATATTTTTTACATTAAAGGAGTGACGAAATATGAAATTGAGTGTACTTGATCAATCACCTGTTTCAAGAGGCAATACGCCTACTGAAGCACTTAGAGAAACAACGACACTTGCCAAAGAAACAGAAAAGCTAGGCTATCACCGTTTTTGGGTATCTGAACATCACAGCACGAAAAGCCTTGCTGGATCTAGTCCTGAAGTCCTTATTTCTCACCTGGCAGCGAATACAGAGCAGATGAGGATCGGTTCTGGAGGTGTATTGTTACCACATTATAGTCCGTATAAGGTAGCGGAAAACTTTCGAATGCTTGAAACCTTAAATCCAAACCGCATTGACATTGGGCTTGGACGTGCCCCAGGAGGTATGCCGAATGTTACAAAAGCCCTGGCTGGGGGAAACAGTATGGGGATGGACAACTATTTAGAGCAGGTTAATGAGTTAGCCGCCTATCTAAATGGGGAAGACCCACAGAGAATGAACGTACGGGCAACACCCCTTGGCAGTACGACACCTGAAATGTGGTTATTAGGGTCAAGTGGGGCTAGTGGAATGATGGCTGCCCAGCGAGGACTAGCGTTTACCTTTGCGCATTTCATTAATGGATATGGTGGGGCGAACGTGGTTGACAAATACCGTTCTCGTTTTGTACCATCTGAATTTAACGAGGAGCCTAAAACAAACGTTGCGATCTTCGTCATTTGTGGTGAAACAGAAGAAGAAGCAGAATATCTTGCTTCTAGTTTGGATTTATCGATTTTATTAATTGAACAAGGGAAATCAGGAGACGGATTTCCATCCCCTGATGAAGCACGAAGCTTTCCATATACCGTGTTTGATAAAGAGCGGATTCGGGAAAACAGAAAAAGAATGATTGTAGGTAATCCGACCCAGGTGAAACAGCAAATAGAGGAATTGGCTAATCAATACCAGACGGATGAAGTGATCATTAATACCATTACACATGATTTTCAAGCCCGACTGAAGTCGTATAAACTACTTGCAGAAGCATTTCAATTAACTGAAAGCGTCTCTTCTTGACAAAACGAACTGTAATATTTAAAATTACACTATACCTTGACTCAGTTGGAACACAAACTAGTCTTCCAAATAAGGAGGTAATAAAATGATGAATCAACTACATCAACAAACACAATACCAAAAAGGTGATTGGGTAAAAGGAAAGTCAGTCCATGATGAACTCATTCATGGCTACGTTGAATCTGTTAATAATTATCTTGGAACGATTAAAGTATTTGTTCTAGAATGTGATAATCCAGAAACTGTTGGAAAAGTAATTGAAACTTTCCAGAATCGTATTTCGCAGCTGGAAGAACCTGATTTAGAGCAGGATGAATCCTTCTTGTTAAATCTTATTGAAGTTGCCTTGATCACGAAAGACAAGGAATGGTTTATGGAACTTTCGACACAACTAAAAGAACTTCGAAATGAGTCGGAGGAAGTAGTTCCCTGTTAAAATTTTCTTGCCAGCAATAAATGAAATACGATAGGATGGAAGTGGAAGAAAGTGTTGGGAGGCGCTGCAAATGAATAGTGATTTTACTCTCGCCGTACACAGTCTGGCTTTACTCGCAATTAAGCCAGGGCAGATGGCAACAAGTGATTATCTTGCCGGAAGTGCTTCGGTCCATCCCGTTCGTATGAGGAAAATTCTTAGTTTACTCAAGAAAAACGGATATATCGTTTCAAAAGAAGGTGCTGGTGGAGGTTTTACGTTATCTTGCCGAGTGGAAGAAGTAACGCTTGATAAGATCTATAACCTCACTTCTATCGGTTCACTTCAACCAAGGTGCCCTGATTCGAATGAGTACTGTCTTGTTGGAGCGAACTTGTCAAATGTACTTGGCGATATTTTTACAGATGCTGAGAACCACTTAACAGCATTCTTGAAACAATATACGATTCGTGATATTATCCAAAGCCTGAAGCAAAAACAATTATAAACGATTGTTTTTGTTTTATATTGTAACTGTAATAAAAAATATTCCAATAACCTAATGGGGGTGAGCAGACATGAGTACAAGTCTGGTGGCAAAAAACGAAAGTAAGCTTAATATGAAAGATTGGAATCGATTAGAGAGATCGGGTCAGTTAATGAAGCGAAACAAAAGTAGGTTTTTGATTAAGCCAGAGCATACAAATCGTGATGTCTACATTATTAGAAGTGGAAGCATTGCAATTTATCATGCTGATAATATGGAAGAGCCGCTTGCCGTTCTTGGGGCAAATGATGTTCTCGGAAACCGCTCGATTTTTGTACATCAAAATTTGTATGCCAAAACGGTTACTGATGTTGAGCTCATTCAATTAGATCAAACGTCTTACCGTGCACTATATTTAGCTTATCCTGAATTAGCAATCAAGTTAACAGCTGAATTATCTAAGCTAAAACTAACGCTGGATTTTCCAGAAAGAAAAGCACCTTCGTTTATCCAACATGTGAAGAGTGGGGTTCAAAACTGGGTAAATAAAAACAATGGCAAGAAGGGTAGATACTGCCACAACTGCTAGCAATTTCTGTTTTCTAACTGTAAATAAATGTGTTACTGTATAAATGGTGAAGAAAGTAGACAAAGAGAAAATTATTGATAGGTTCAAAGGAGAGAAACAAACATGTCGGTAAGTGTACAGGAAAATCAAAGTGTTTTAGATGTAATGAAAGATCGTCATTCTGTACGAAAGTTTGAAAAAGGTGTCAAGATTCCTGAAGATGTGATGAATGAAATGCTAAATGCTACGATTGAAGCACCGTCTTCATGGAATCTACAACATTGGAAATTCCTTGTTATTGAAAGTGACGAACAGAAAGAAAAGCTTCTACCGATTGCTTTTAATCAACAACAAATTGTTGATAGCTCAGCTACCATTGTGATCCTTGGTGACCTTGAAGCTAACTTGCATGCAGAAGAAATATATGGCCAGGCTGTTGAATTAGGTTATATGGACAACGCTGTGAAGGAAACGCTAGTTGGTCAAATAAACCGTGCATATGAGCGAGAAGGATTTGCATTAAGTGAAGCGATCAAAAATAGTTCACTAGCTGCTATGCAGTTGATGCTAGCTGCAAAAGCAAAAGATTATGACACAGTTGCAATGGGCGGATTTAATCCAGTTGCACTTGTTGAAGAATTTAACATCCCTGCACGGTATGTTCCGACGATGCTTATTTCTGTTGGGAAAGCCGCTGCTGAAGCGCATGGAACAGGACGTTTCCCAATTGAGCGCATGGTAGTGAAAGAAAGTTTCTAATTGAAGATGAATGAAAAAGGAAGGGCAGCGTCCCTTCCTTTTTCTATTGGGGAATAGTAGATGCGTGACGGTACATCTAAAACGAATTTATCTTCATGATTTTATTTGTAAAGACGGTATACTAAGAAGAGAGTACAAGGGGGATGAGAATGGCAAAGGTAGTCGATCAAGATAAAAAGATGAACTGGCGTGGGCTTTCAAAACTAATCCGAGATACAAACCCGTCGAAACCTCTCGTAGCAGCAGCCATTGCGATGAGTACGATTGGAACGATCGCTGGATTAATTGTTCCATTTTTTACGAAAAATCTAGTGGATCAGCTTTCAGGAAGCACGCTTTCATCAGGGGTTATTACGTTATTAATTGCTGCTTTTATCGTTCAAGCGATTTTTTCGGGTTTATCCATGTATTTGCTCTTATATATCGGTGAAACAGTCGTGGCTCGTTTAAGGGAGCGTTTAATGAAGAAAGTGCTTTCTCTTCAAGTTGAGTACTTTGATCAAAATCGTGTGGGCGATACGACGAGTCGGATTGTAAACGATACAGGGGTTATCAAAGATCTCGTATCAAATCATTTGATTAGTTTGTTAACGAGCACGCTCTCCATTGTCGGTTCGATAGGGATTTTACTTTACTTAGATTGGAAATTAACGGCGATCTTACTTGCTGTCGTTCCAATTATGATGATTGGCATTCGTTTTATCGGAAAGAGAATGTATAAAGTATCAAAAGGTTTGCAGGAAGAAACGGCCAAATTCACGGCAACGATTACTCAAGTGTTATCAGAAGTTCGGCTCGTGAAATTCTCCATGGCAGAAAATGTGGAAGAGGAGAACGGAAAGAATGGCATAAAAAATGTTTTTGGCTATAGTATGAAAGAAGCAAAAATTTATGCGCTCCTCATGCCTCTTATGACACTACTGTTGATGGGGGTGCTCGTCATTATTGTTGGATATGGCGGCGTACGTGTGTCGACAGGAGAATTAACGGCAGGAGAACTCGTTGCCTTTCTTTTATACTTGTTTCAAATCATTATTCCGTTTAGTTCGATGGCGCGTTTTCTAACAGCCATTCAAAAAGCGATGGGCGCAACAGAACGTCTCCAATTCTTACTTGATCATGAGAGTGAAGAGCGACTAAATGGAGAAGAAGTCAAAAACCCGGCACAAGTCCTTTCATTTAATAATGTTGAATTTTCATATGGGAAAGAAATGGTCTTGAAAAAAGCATCTTTTGAAGTGCCACCAGGTAAGGTTACAGCTATTGTTGGGCCTAGCGGTAGCGGAAAAACAACGACTTTTTCTTTGATTGAACGCTTTTATCGACCACAAGAAGGAGAAATTAAACTAGGAGATAATGAGATCAGTCGCTTTTCACTTGTGTCCTGGCGGAAGCAAATCGGCTATGTCTCACAGGAGAGTCCACTCATAGCCGGAACGATTAAAAAAAATATTGTATATGGGTTGGAGAAAGAGGTTTCGGATCAGGATATTGAAGTCGCAGCCAGCCAGGCATATGCCCTTCCTTTCATACAGGATCTTCCGAATGGACTTGATACTGAAATTGGCGAAAGAGGAATCAAGCTTTCAGGTGGTCAACGCCAGCGGATCGCCATTGCTCGAGCAATTGTACGAAATCCATCTATCCTTTTGTTAGACGAAGCGACGTCTAGTCTTGATAGTACGTCAGAAGTTCAAGTGCAACGTGCCTTAAACAATTTAATGAAAGATCGAACGACAATTGTGATTGCTCATCGTCTTTCAACGGTTGTCCATGCAGATCAAATATTGGTAATGGAAAATGGAAAAGTATCCGCTCAAGGTACTCATGAAGAATTGTTTATGAACAGCAATCTGTATAAGGAACTCGCGCAACAACAGTTTCAAATGGAAGAAAGCTCATAAGAAAAGGTGTCGGGGGCATTTCCCCCGACACCTTTTTAATTTGAAACGCCTGTGGAATGCGCCTCACGTTTTTCTTCCTTTACTTTCTCAAGGAAACGTTTTGTCTCAGCAACCACAACCCCAGATAGACCGAGTAGGCCAATTAAGTTTGGTAGTGCCATTAAGCCATTGAAGATATCTGCAAGTAACCAAACAACGTTTAGTTTTAACGTTGTTCCTACAAAAACGGCTAATACGAAAACGAAGCGATAATATTTGATCGATGCGTCTCCAAACAGATATGAGAAGCACTTTTCTCCGTAATACGACCAGCCAAGAACAGTAGAATAAGCAAAAAGAATAAGACCAATCGTAACAATAAGTGCACCAGGAACGCCAAGGAACTTTTCAAATGTTGCCGTTGTTAACGCAGCACCATTCAAGTCGCCTCCGTAAAGGTCTCCCATAACGAGCGCGATTCCAGTGATGGAACAGACAACAATCGTATCAATGAAAACCTGGGTCATTGATACAAGAGCCTGACGACCTGGATAATCGGTTTTCGCAGCTGCAGCAGCAATTGGAGCGGAACCAAGCCCAGCTTCATTCGAGAATACACCACGCGCTACACCGTAACGAATAACGGCACCAATCGCACCACCAGCAGCAGCTTCACCTGTAAAGGCATCTGAGAAAATAAGCGATACAGCAGCAGGCACAAGCTCAAGGTTCATGAAAATAACAACTAGTCCTCCGATAACATAAAATAAGGCCATGACAGGAACGAAGTAAGCTGTTACTTTACCAATGCTTTTTATTCCACCAAGAATAACCATTCCAGTGAAAAACATTAAGACAAGACCGGTAATCCAAGGTGCAATACCAAAAGTAGCCACTGCATCAGCAACTGAGTTGGATTGCACCATATTACCAATACCAAATGCAGCAAAAGCACCAAAGAATGCAAAGATCATACCAAGCCATTTCATATTAAGGCCTTTATCAAGGTAGTACATCGGTCCACCTGACATTTCACCTTTTGCGTTCACAGAGCGGTATTTAACTGCGAGAATGGCTTCTGCATATTTTGTGGCCATTCCGAAGAGCGCGCTGATCCACATCCAAAGAACAGCACCAGGTCCCCCCACGAAAACCGCTGTTGCAACACCGGCGATATTACCTGTTCCGATTGTAGCAGCAAGGGCTGTCATTAAAGCCTGGAAATGAGAAATATCCCCTTCAGATGTTTTATCTTGCTTCTTCGTGAAGGCTTGCTTCAACGCATATGGAAGCATGGTGAATTGGAGAAAACCAAGACGGATCGTGAGGTAAATACCCGTTCCAACGAGCAGGATGAGCAAGGGCCACCCCCACACGAATCCACTAATACTATTTAATGCTGCTTCCAATAAGAACTCCTCCTTTATGTATGTTAATACTAAATATTCTAACAAATTACCACAATAACCTTTATAATACAAAATAATTTTTTTCTGAAAATTGTCGAATGATAGAAAAAAAGCGCTTTCTTGTTCGATGTAATGCATTTGAGTCGAAGAAAATAAATTTCTTTTGTATGGTAGAGAAAGTAGAGGAGGAGGTTGAAAATGAAGTATTTTGATCTATCAAACAAGCTAGCCGTCGTTACGGGTGGAGCAAGAGGGATTGGAAAAGCAATGGCTCGTGCTCTCTCTGAAGCTGGTGCTAAAGTTGCTATAGTAGGACGAACCTCAAATATACTTGAAGAAACGGCAGAAGAATTAAGCAAAGAAACAAATGGAACAGTTCTTCCATTTGCTTATGATGTTACAAAGGAAGAGAGTATTAAAGAATTCGTAACTGATATCCATGAGAAGCTTGGTTCGATTACTATTCTTATTAATAATGCAGGTAAAACGGTGCGTAAATCGATCGAAGAGTTGGAACCTAGTGAATGGGATGACGTGATGGAAACAAATGTGAAATCTGTTTATATGATGACAAGAGCAGTTCTCCCTGATTTGAAAGAACAACAAGGATCACGAATTATTAACATTGCATCGATGGCAAGTGAAGTTGGCCTGCCATTTTCCACACCTTATGGCCCAAGCAAAGCGGCAGTTGCACAATTGTCGAAACAGCTAGCACAAGAGCTATCTCCGCTTGGCATTACCGTGAATGCGATTAGTCCTGGTTTCATAAAAACACCATTTAACGAAAAAGCGCTTGAGAACCCGATCCTTTTAAATAAAATTAAGAACAGTAATCCGATGCATCGTATTGGTCAATTGGAGGAGCTAATTCCTGCTGTTCTTTATCTCGCTTCACCTTATTCTAGCTATACAACAGGGCAGAATCTTATCATTGATGGTGGGACAACTTCTCACGCCTTTTAAATCTGGGCTTGAAAGAAGTGACACCCTCCCTTATAATAAGTGTAACCTGAAAAGAAAAAGGGGAAAAGTTTATGTTATCGGTGATTCTTAACTAACGTAATTTTATAGACAGTATGGTTTTTAAAGACGCATAAATACTATGCTTATTTAATTATGCCTTCTGTCAATTTAGTTAAGAACACAGATTAAGCTCATGAATGATGACGACCATTCCAGCTGCGCCTCTGTGCGCGGCTTTTTATATGCTTTTTTAAGCATGGGAATGGGGAAGTCTACCCTTTTATAAAAGAGCTACGAGTGAACCTGTGTTCATTTGTAGCTCTTTTTTTCGTTGAAGGAGAAAGGGTGTGTATGTATGTTAATTGAACAAATGCTTTATCGGAGAAATAAAGAACAATCTAGGAGGAAGAAAATTGAACGAACAAACGATGAAAACACTTGAATTTGATAAAATTCGGAGCGAGATCGCCTACTATGCGCTTTCTGAAGAAGCGAAAGGTGAGATTCAGAAAATGAAACCCTCACATGATAAGCATGTGGTACAAAACAGATTAAATGAAACAACCGAGGCAAAAGGCATTATCCAAAAGAGTTCAAGCGTTCCTCTTCATGGTCTTCATGGCATTATTCAAGTGATGAAGCAACTAAACAAGGGAGTTGCATTACGACCTGACCAGCTCACAACCGTACTTGATTTGATTGAAAGTGGGCGGAAAATGAAGCAGTTTATGGCAGGGAAAGAGTGGTTAGCTCCTACGATTTCAAGCTATGTGCATTCTCTTTATGAACTGACGGATCTAGAAGAAGAGTTGAAACGAGCGATACGAAATGGAGAAATTGACGATCTAGCGAGTAAAGAGTTAGGTAGAATAAGAAAGAAAATAACTGTATATGAAGAAAGGGTGAAGGAGAAACTCAACCAAATTTTGCGCTCATCATCGAAACGAAAAGCTCTCCAGGATACCATTATTAGTGATCGTAACGGTCATTATGTTGTAGCAGTGAAAAAGGAATATCGTAAACAAATCAAAGGAACGGTACATGACCAATCGTCAAGTGGGTCGACCGTATACATTGAGCCAGAAGAAGTTCGGAAAGTTCAAGTAGATTTAAATGAATTAAAAGCAGATGAATACCTAGAGGAACAGCGCATTCTGAGCAGGCTAACTGGAGAAGTGGAGCGATATGCACAGGAGATCTCCATTAACATTGAAACGATGACGCACTATGATTATATTTTTGCCAAAGCTAAATATAGTGTAGCGATTGATGGCAGTCAAGTTCAGCTATCACCTGAGCCGATGATTGAACTACGCAATGGTCGTCATCCTTTATTAGCAAAAGAAGCAGTTCCTCTAACTCTTGAACTTGGGAAAGGGTATAAAGGTTTAGTCATTACAGGCCCTAATACAGGAGGGAAAACCGTTGCCATTAAAACAGTCGGTCTTCTTGCGATGATGGTGCAATGTGGCTTACACATTCCGGCTGAAAAGTCTTCTTTGTTTGGAATGTTTGGTGCCATTCTCGTTGATATTGGCGATGGACAGAGTATTGAACAATCGTTAAGTACCTTCTCTTCACGAATTTCGAATATCATTACCATTTTACAAGATGCTGGACCTGATGCTCTTGTCATTCTAGATGAACTTGGTTCAGGCACAGACCCTGGTGAAGGGATGGGAATTGCTGTATCGATTTTAGAACAATTAAATCGCCTTGGCGCAACCATTCTTTCTACGACGCATTATAGCGAGATGAAGAATTTTGCATCTGCCCATCCTGATTTCGAGAATGGATCCATGGAGTTTGATCCAGAATCCTTGCGGCCAACGTTTAAGCTTCGCATAGGCATACCCGGTGAAAGTCAGGCATTCGCAATTGCACTTCGGCTTGGCATGCATCCTGCCATCATTGAACGGGCACATGAGATTACGTATCAGGAGAAGCAAACTTACGATAAGCGAGATCAGCGCGATTGGCACTATGAACAACAGTTGAAAAGTAAAAAGGTCGATGATCAACCGCGACGGCAAAAAGTACAGGTTGAAAAGCACTTTGAACAGTTTGCCATTGGAGACAGCGTGGCGATACCTTCTATGGAGGAAAAAGGAATTGTTTACAAACCGATTGATGAGTTTGGGAACGTGATTGTCATGATGAATGGCAAAAAAGAGACGATTCATGCGAAGCGATTAAAACTCCTTCTGCCTGCAAGCGAACTTTACCCTGAGAATTATGATTTTGATATCCTTTTTGAATCGGTTGAGAACAGAAAGAAAAAGAAATTGATGAATCGAAAGCATGTGGATGGCTTGAAAATTGATTATGAAGAGTAGTGAAAACCCTACAAGCGGAAATCTTACTTCATGTTTGAAAGAAGGTAAGAAACGTGGAAATGTAGAAGAACGTTTGTAGCAACTAGTAGGAGGAGGTAGAAATGATGAATTTAGGGGCTTTTTCTGTCAGTTTAAGTGTGAAGGATATTGAAGCGTCAAAGAATTTTTATGAAAAATTAGGTTTCCAATCGTTAGGGGGAGATATCTCTCATAATTGGCTGATTATGAAGAATGGAAGTACAGTTATTGGCCTTTTCCAAGGAATGTTTGAGAAAAATATGCTTACGTTTAATCCTGGTTGGGATGAGAACGCTGAAAACCTTGAGTCGTTTACGGACGTCCGAATCCTTCAAAATAAGCTAAAAGAAAACGGTGTAAAAATCCTTTCTGAAGCGGATGAATCAAGTGAAGGGCCAGCGAGTTTTACAATAGAAGACCCTGATGGCAATCCTATTCTTGTTGATCAGCATAGATAAAAGCAACTTGTTTTCTAAATTAGCACTCTCTCTGCGTAGAATTCCTCTGAAAAGGGTAATGCGTCTAATAGAACATTCTGCTCGGGCAGAAAAGATAGCAAAGTGGAGGATGAGAGAGATGCAAAAAATGAACAGAGGAATTTTAACGGCGGTTTCGTCAATTGCGATTGCTCAAGGATTGAAGATCCTAACGCATAAGAAGTTATCAGGAGAATGGGATTTGAAACAGGTCGCGACAACCGGTGGAATGCCGAGTTCGCATTCCGCTGGTGTTGCAGCCCTTACTTCTTACATTGCATCACACAAAGGGTCTCGTCATACAGAAACGGCTCTTGCGACTATTTTCGGGGTGATTGTGATGTATGATGCTCAGGGAGTTAGGCGTCATACTGGAGAAATTGCTGCTCTAGTAAACGACTTAGAAGATAACCTGGCGACAATCTCTGGTGATTACCCCAGTATGCAATTCGTGGAAAGAGAAAAAGAGTTGAAAGAGCTTCTTGGACATCAACCTGTTGAGGTTCTGGGTGGAGCCATATTGGGGGCAACTTTAGGCTTTCTTTCAGCTAAATATGAGAATAAGTAGTTGAGACAGGAAATCATAGGTGCTTTGCCTATGATTTTTTTGTGATTTGGCAGATCGCGGAATTAATTTAAAAATCGCGGAAATAATCGACTTTTCGCGTAATTATGGTGAGTAGCGCGGAATTAACAGCATTTTTCATGAACAATAACGTCACGAGCACATCACACAAACAGATTGCTTTCATTTAAAATGTGACTTTGAAATAATATAAAGTGCACGAAGGATAGAGGAGGAAACCAAATTGACACACACAACAAAAACAACCGAAGCGTTATTCAAAACGTTCAATAGTGAGAAATTAACTTTAGAAAATCGTACGGTTATGGCTCCAATGACGAGAGGTTTTTCACCAGGAAATGTACCAGGTGAAGATGTAGCTGCCTATTATCGCCGTAGAGCTGAAAATGGTGTTGGATTAATCGTCACAGAAGGGACAGGTATTAACCATCCTTCTTCTGTTTCAGGTGCAAGTATTCCAGTATTTCATGGTGAAGAAGCACTTAATGGCTGGGAGAATGTCGTCAAAGAAGTGCATAAAGCTGGCGGTAAAATTGCCCCTCAGCTTTGGCACGTTGGAATGACTCGAAAAATGGGTGAACTGCCAAACGAAGAAGCACAACCAGTTGGCCCATCAGGTCTAGCACTATCCGGTGAGAAAGTAAACGAGCCTTTAACTACAGAAGAAGTTGAACAGCTCGTTGAAGCTTACGCTCAGGCGGCAGCAGATGCTAAGCGACTCGGTTTTGATGCGATTGAACTTCACGGAGCACACGGTTATTTAATTGACCAGTTTTTCTATGAACAAACAAATCAGCGCACTGACCGCTACGGTGGCGATCTTGTAGGGAGAACACAGTTCGCAGTTGAGATCATTGAAGCGTGCCGTCGGAAAGTTGGTCCAGACTTCCCGATTATTTTCCGTTTTTCTCAATGGAAAATGCACGATTTTAAAGCGAAGCTTGCCACTACACCGGAGGAATTAGAACAGTTCCTAGCGCCGCTCGTTGAAGCTGGAGTGGATATTTTCCACTGTTCAACACGTCGTTTTTGGGAGCCTGAATTTGAAGGTTCCGAATTGAATTTAGCAGGTTGGACGAAGAAACTGACTGGTAAGCCAGTTATTTCAGTAGGATCTGTTGGACTTGATGGCGAATTTACAAGCTTCTCAGGTGCCAATACAACGAGTCTTGATGGCTTGATTGGAAAGCTAGAAAATGAGGAATTTGATCTTGTTGCCATTGGTCGCTCTTTATTAATGGATCCTGAATGGGTAAGCAAAGTACGCGATGGGCGTGCAGATGACCTTTTACCATTTGATAAAGAAGCTTTGCAAAAATTATACTAAATAAGTGAAGAGGTCATCCCCCGACTGCTTATTATGAAACCAAGTATTTCTCCGGAAGGAGTGATACTTGGTTTTTTCATAACAGATAGAATAAGGACATGCTATTATTTTCCAAAAACGATAAAATAGGTGTAGAATCAAGGTGTAGAATCTTTAAGTAAGAAACAATAAAAATAATCATTATGGATGTGACACGGCCCGATGCAATCTTTATTAGCTAATTTCTCAATCTTATTGTTTATGCATCTTTGCATTCAAAGCTTATACTATCTCGCCTTTCAAAAACGGTGGCCCAATTACGTTGTTGCAGTCTCGCATATCCTGATTGTGGCAATCGGTATTATCTGCCTCTATATGCTTCCGGTTTCGTTAGACGGTTATCTGTTCGATTTGCGAACCATTCCAATGGTGATACTCGTTTTGTATCATGGCTACCAATTTGGCATTCCCGTTCTTATCATCATTATCTTAGCTCGGTTTGCTTTTCCAGGTGAATTTATTTACCTCGAACTCTTTTTCACCTTGTTAATCCCGACCTTTGTAACCATGCTAGTACGAAGGAAGCTTGTTCAAAACCTTACATATTTAAAGCTGTTTTTTTATTTTATTGGCATCTGGTTTATTTCGGATGCGATCGTTGGCCATATTATTTCAGAAGACATTACCGTCTATTCGTATTTAATGCGGTTTATTTCCTTTCAGTTATCTGCGCTAATCATGTATTTCTTTATACAAATGAGTACAAAAAATCTTGAGATGAGTGAGCAACTTCGTTTTTATGCTGAACACGACTCTTTGACAGGCCTTTTAAACCTTAGAAGTTTTCTTAAAAAAGCGAGAGACCATGAGAGTCATTTATTGAAAGTGGTGGCCATGCTTGACCTTGATTTTTTCAAACAAATTAATGACACATACGGTCATTTGAATGGCGATCGTGTTCTTGCTGATTTTGCCGCTTTTCTTTCAGAACAGGATGATTGGCTTGTTGGACGATACGGAGGAGAGGAATTTATTGTTATGCTCGAAGCGGCTACGAAGGACGAGGCTTACAATCGGATGAAAACCTTGCAGCGAAGTTTGAGTAAACAGCAATTCATTACTGAAATGGGAGAAGAAATACAAAATGTTTCGGTTTCCATTGGACTAGCTGAACTCGACCAACAAAAACCTCTCATGACATCAGTGGAACGAGCAGACAAGTGTCTTTATAAAGCGAAGAAAAATGGGCGAAACCAGGTCTGCTTTTAGCACTTTGCACATTCGTTGGTTTAAAAAGATGAATTTGCGGAATATAACAAGTGTGAAGGTTTTTAAAGGAGGACGAATTGTCATGAAAGTACTCGTTATTGGAGCAAATGGACAAGTAGGAACACATTTAATTTCGAAATTAGCTGAACGCGGTCACGAACCAGTTGGTATGATTCGCGATACAGACCAAGTCAAGGCGATTGAAGATGCTGGAGGCAAAACAGTACTCGGTGATCTTGAGAAAGATTTCTCACAAGCGTTGTATGGCTGTGAAGCGGTGATCTTCGCTGCAGGTTCAGGCCCACACACTGGTGCGGATAAAACGATCATGATTGACCAAGAAGGTGCAATTAAAGCCGTTGATGAAGCGAAGCAACAGGGCATTAAGCGCTTTGTAATGCTAAGCACGGTTGGGTCCGATTACCCAGAAAAAGGACCAGATGAAATGAAGCCTTACTTATATGCGAAAAAACGTGCTGATGAGCACTTAAAAGCTACAAACTTAACGTACACGATCCTTCGCCCGGGCCGTCTTTCAAATGACCCTGGTACAGGAAAGGTTAGAGCTTCTGAAACATTAGAAGATAAATCTGGTCAAATTCCACGCGAAGATGTAGCGGCTGTTCTAGCTGAAGTTCTAGAGAATGAGCATACGTTTAATCGTTCATTTGAGGTTCTAGACGGTGACCATAGCATCAGTGATGCGATTGGTCAGCTATAGAGTTTATTCCATGGGAGACTTAACATCCGTTAAGTCTCTTTTTTCTGTTGGATAATGTTACTCCTTGTATTTATTACATCGTTATAGAAAAATAATTAGTGACTTTTTCATCATTTTTCGACGAAAAAATTGCGATGAAGGCGAACTAATGATAATGTGGTATAGGTCAGTGCATGAAAGCGTTAACATAAAGGAGTAGAGAGAATGAACATCTTAGAATGGCTACAGAAAATTAACGGCGTTCTTTGGGGAGCACCAAGTCTAATTTTGTTATTTGGAACAGGTGTCTTTCTCACGTTAATTTTAAAAGGACTGCAGTTTCGGAAACTTGGGTATGCGTTTAAGTTGGCATTTTCAAAAGAAAAAGAAGAGGACAGCAGTGCTGAAGGTGATGTTAGTAACTATAAAGCTTTGATGACAGCCCTTGCGGCAACGATCGGAAATGGAAACATTGCGGGTGTTGCGACGGCCATTACGATTGGTGGACCAGGCGCTATCTTCTGGATGTGGGTCGTTGGTCTCGTCGGTATGGCGACCAAATATGGTGAAGCCCTGCTTGCTATGAAATACCGAGTGAAAAATGATAATGGTGAGTATGCAGGTGGACCAATGTATTATGTTGAAAAGGGACTCGGTCCAAAATGGAAGTGGCTCGCGATCTCGTTTGCGTTATTTGGTGCTATCGCTTCACTTGGCATCGGGAATAGCGTTCAATCGAATACGATCGCAAGTGTTGTTGATGAAAGTTTTAACATTGATGGATGGGTAACGGGGGTTATCCTTGCTGCGCTTACAGCACTTATTATTTTTGGTGGTGTGAAACGGATTAGTTCTGTCGCAGGTTTCTTTGTTCCAATTATGGCAGTACTCTACATAGTAGGAGCGGTCATTATCATCATCCTAAACTTCGACGCGGTTATTCCAGCAATGAAGTTAATCTTCACGTATGCTTTCTCTCCTCTATCGGCTGTGGGAGGATTTTCTGGTGTAATTGTAATGGAAGCAGTGAAATCCGGCGTTTCCAAAGGGATTTTTTCTAATGAAGCAGGCCTGGGTACAGCAGCGCTAATTGCAGGAAATGCAAAAGCGGATCACCCTGTAAAACAAGCGCTCGTTGCGATGACGGGTACGTTTATTGTAACAATTATTGTTTGTACAATGACGGCGCTCGTGCTCCTCATTACAGGATTTTGGGATCCAACAGGAGGAGAGCTTTCAGGAGTTGTGCATGATCCAAACCTGGAAGCGGGTGCTTTAACGACTGCTGCCTTTGGATCAAGTCTCGGTATGGTTGGTGAATATATCGTCACGTTCTCTGTTATTTTCTTTGGTTTCTCGACCATTATCGGCTGGTACGTGTATGGGTATAAATGTTTTGAATACCTTGTTGGTACAAAAATAACGATTTATTATGGTGCCGTATATATACTAGCGTGCTTTGTTGGAACAGTTGCGAACTTAACAACCGTGTGGGCCTTTGCAGATATGGCCAATGCCTTAATGATGATTCCAAACTTAATTGCGCTATTGTTGCTTTATAAAGTGATTAAGAGTGAAACAGACGACTACTTTAACCGTTATCTTGTTGAATTTGAAATGAAGAAAGCGAGTTAGTTCTAGATAGCCAAAAAAGAGCCCTGCTGAAAATTTCAGCTGGGCTCTTTCTTATTCGTCTGAAGTTATTTTTTTAGAAGGCGCCGATTCATTTCCAAAAATATTAACCGCTGTAACATAGTAGGAAGAGCTTGAGGCATCTGGATCGGTAAAGCTCTTTCGTTCAAGATTTGATACACTCTCAATTTGTTTGTATACTCCGTACGCATCGGCTTTATAAATCCGATAACCTACCACATTTTCATCACGAACAGCGTGCCACGAAAGAAAGTTGCCGCTAACACTAAGGTTTGTTGGTGCATCAGGTACTTCGTCAGGATTTACTTGTTCCTTTTTATCAGCATCGTCCTCTTTTAATTCGGTAGACACAACAAGTCTTTCTTCATGTGTCCCTTTCGACCGATTAAATGTGCCAACACATGTAATGAGATTCAATGTACGTGAATCAGTTGGTCCAAAAATCTTCTCAATTGGAGAATCATCATATGGGTATCTTTCTTTACCGGTTACAACGAAGGTCATTGTTTCACCATCTTGACCAGTTAAAATAATTTCGTCTCCTTTTGAAAGTTTTTCGAGATAAAAGAAGATCGCTGGTCCCGTTTTACTATCGACGTGCCCGGCAAGGACAGCATTTCCTTTTGTACCTGGCTTAAAGCCGGGCTCAAACCAGCCAACTTTGTTGATATCCTCTGGTACACCCATTTGCCCGTTATCTAAAACGCCTACATTCTCGATATCGGCTGTCACATCAATGGCGGGTATTTCAAGTTGCACTGGTTCAATTCCTTCTTGAACGTCCTGAGATTCTTTTGCTTTCTCAATTTTTTTCTTCTGATCATCTAGAAGTAAAAATTCATCCGATAAGACATCCGGTTTTTCAATTTCTTCTACTTCTAACTCAGATTGGTTTTCTTCTGTGGTGTTCGTCGCCATTTCCTTCGCCGTTTCAGGCTCAACATAATTATTGTTATAACCAGCAAGAACAAGCCAGATAATTGCGCCAACGACAAGCAACAAGATCTTCCTCACATTCTTCACCTCTTTTAGTTAATTTCTATCATATAAGCATTTACTGACAATAGTCTTACAAAGCTAACGAAAAAAACGTCAATTTAGATCATTTTTTAAGAAAAAATTTTATCTAAAAAAGATTGACCTTTCTAAAGTATCGGTGTACTATGTAACTAATACACAAACACAATATGAGGAGTGATGAAATGATGAATTGGAGCGGGTTGTTACGAAAAGAGTTTCGTGTAACAAGAACCCTTCTTTTAGGCGTCCTAACATTTGATTTACTGGTAATGATCGGTTTCTTCTTAGCATCAGAAAGGTGGGAATTCCCTTATTTAACCGCCATTATTGGTGGTGTCTTAACAGCGATACATGTTTTCTTTCTACCCCTGTACTTATTGATTAGTCTTAACACAGAAGGAAGAAACCTGCATCTCTGGCTCCACAATCCTCAATCTGGAGCTCGCTTACTTGGGGCTAAATTCCTGAATGGTTTATTAGCAATACTAATTTCGATTGGTCTTGTAAGTAGCTTATCACTTCTAGCTTACAACTTAGAGACAACTGCTTTGGAGCTTCCAATTGACAACGTATGGTTGTTCGGGTTTTACTTTTTAGCCGTCATTGTAACAGGGGCTATTTACATGGGAATTTGGCTTATCTTCTATTGGACGTTTTATCAAGTATTGAAAACCTATATTGGCAAATGGGCGCTTCTCCTTGTTCTCGTACTTGTTGCTTTCATTAGTTGGCTAGGTTCGTGGTTTAGTGGAACCCGTCTTTCAGAAGTGCTTGTGGAGTGGGGGTATGTGCAACTACCTTCACCGTTAAATATGGAAGTTAGTCAGCAGGAGTTTGATTTAACTGTTTCAATCTTTCCATTTCCGGTTGGTAACGTGGTTTTCGATATCATCACTTTAGTCGTTATATTCTTGATTACTTGCTGGTTACTTGATCGAAAAGTGGAGGTGTAACGGATGGGAGAAGAATTTAATCCCTCAAAGCCGATTTACCTGCAGCTAGTGGATCGCATTAGCTGGGAAATTATTAAAGGTGAACGAAAAACTGGTGAAAAGCTTCCTTCTGTGAGGGAAATGGCCATTCAATCAGGAGTAAATCCTAATACAGTATCGAGAACTTACAATGAACTGGAGAGGATGGAAATCGTGGAGACGAAGCGAGGACAAGGAACGTTTGTAACAGAGCAAAAAGAAAAACTGGTCGAACTTCGAGAACAGCTTAAGATTAACCACATCCAGAATTTTATTGAAGATATGAAGCAGATGGGCTTTTCATCAGAAGATATGATTGAAGGTATTCGAACTTACGTTACGAACGAAAAGGAGAATCAATCATGATTACATTTGAGAATGTATCAAAGCGATATCTTACAAAACATGCCCTATCAGAAGTGAATGTCACGATTCCAGAAGGGAAGATCATAGGTCTTGTAGGGTCAAACGGTAGCGGGAAATCGACGTTCATGAAAATGATCGCAGGTCTTGTAGCGCCTTCTGAAGGGAAAGTAATGATTGACCAAGAACCGGTTTCTAGGCGAACAGCCAATAAAGTGGCTTATCTTTCTGAATTGGATGCGTATTATTCATTCTTTTCAGTGAAAGAGACAATCGATTTCTTTGCTTCACAATTTCAGGATTTTGATATAGAAAAAGCGAACGATATTGTTGACTTTATGGAGGTAGATTCGAGTCAAAAGGTAAAGCATTTATCGAAAGGAAATCGGGGGAGGTTAAAGATTGCGCTCACCCTGGCAAGAGAAGTGCCGGTTATTTTGATGGATGAGCCATTATCAGGACTTGATCCGATGGTGCGAGATTCAATTGTGAAAGGTTTGCTTTCATTTATTGATTTAGAAAAACAAACGGTGATCATTACGACACATGAAGTAACAGAAATCGAACCTTTGCTTGAAACGGTTATTGCGATTCGAAATGGTAAGGTACTGGCTCTCGAAGATGTTGAAACCATTCGCGAGCGAGATCGTATGAGAATAGTGGATTGGTTGAAGAAGATTTACCAAGAGGAGGCGTAACATGGCTGTAAAACCAGTTGTTCAAATTCGAGACTTAACAAAGGTAATTGGAAAGAAAACAATCATTGATCAGCTTTCATTTGATGTCTATCCAGGGGAAGTGTTTGGTTTTCTGGGACCGAATGGAGCAGGAAAAACAACAACGATTCGGATGATGGTTGGGCTAATGAGAATGACAGAAGGCGAAGTTCTCATTGATGGAAGCAGTATTAAAACAGATTACGAGAATGCGATAGTTAAAGTAGGGGCGATTGTTGAAAACCCTGAAATGTACAAATTTCTAACGGGTTATCAAAATCTCGTGCATTATGCTCGTATGGTGAAGGGGGTTTCTAAAGAACGGATTAAAGAAGTGATTCAGCTCGTCGGACTACAAGGACGTATTCACGAAAAAGTGAAGGGATATTCTCTCGGAATGAGGCAGCGTCTTGGACTTGCGCAGGCACTTCTACATCGACCTAAGCTACTCATTCTAGACGAGCCAACAAACGGTCTTGATCCCGCTGGCATTCGAGAAATCAGACAATACTTACGAACGCTTGCCAGAGAAGAAAACGTCGCCGTAGTTGTTTCAAGTCATTTGTTATCCGAAATCGAGCTCATGTGTGATCGAATTGGCATTATTCAGGCTGGTAAAATGATCGATGTGCAGCGGGTAAACGACTTTGTTCAAAATGATCAAGCAGTAATGGTTTCATTTGAAGTTGATCCAGTGGAACACGCGGTTCATGCTGTTAAAGCGAATTTCCCTGATTGTGAGATTGAACAGGCGGATCGTAAGTTGACGATTAAAATCGAGCATGAGCTTATTCCAGAGGTAACAGCCGTTCTGGTGGAAAAGGGCGTCCGCGTTTATGGTATTCAATCCTCTGTGAAAACGTTAGAAGATGTGTTCCTTGAAGTAACTGGAGGTGAGCAGGTTGTCTAGTATGCTACATTTAATTCAAAATGAAAACATGAAGATTTATAGAAGAGTTGGAACGTGGGTGATGATCGGACTTGTGGTGGCGGCCGTTCTTGTAGCAGCTATTTTCACCAATATGAATGCAAGTGATGAGACAGGAAACTGGCGTGCGAATTCTGAAAATGCGATCCAACAAGCGGAAGAAACGTTAAATAATTCAGAAGGAATGCCAAAAGCCTTTAAAGACAGTCAGGAACGTTCGATTGCGATTAATGAATACCGATTGGAGAATGATATTCCCCCTTTAGAAAGTGATTCCATTTGGAGTTTTATGGATAGCTCGACTGGCGTGGTGAGTTTAATCTCCATATTCACAATCATTATCGGGGCGGGCGTGATTGCGAGTGAATATTCGTGGGGAACGATTAAGCTCTTGTTAATTCGTCCAGCATCACGGACGAAAATTCTAGCTTCTAAATTCATAGCAACGCTATTATTTGCCCTTTTTTCTCTCGTCATTTTATACATTTCTTCTTTTATAATAGGTGGGTTATTCCTTGGTTTTAATGCCGTCGATCAACCATACCTGACTTATTCAGGTGGTAATGTGGCAGAAACGAGTATGGCGATTCATTATATCGTTGAATACGCGCTTGCAAGTGTGAACTTGCTTATGATGGTGACGTTTGCTTTCATGCTATCAAGTGTTTTCAGAAGTTCATCCCTTGCGATAGGGCTAGCGATTTTCTTAATGTTTACAGGAAGTCAGCTTACGTATATTTTAAGTCAGTACGATTGGGTGAAATATATCTTATTTGCCAATACGGATTTAAGTGTTTATTTCGATGGATCTCCCATTATCGAAAGCATGACGCTTGGCTTTTCCTTAATGACCTTACTTGTCTATTTTATTGTTTTCTTATTATTATCATGGCTACTGTTCACAAAACGAGATGTAGCTGCATAGTAAAAGCCGGTCATTTGGCCGGCTTTTTCGATGTCTTTTTTCGAAAGCGGTATAAGAAAAATAAACCGATGATCAGAAGTGGTAAAAGAATTGGAGAAAGACCAATGAATAGAACGATTGTTTTGGAGAAAAAAGCAAGCAGTCCGTTTGATGTGGTTATAAAGAGATGTTTGGCTTCAGAAATTGTTTCGAAATCTCTTCCCCCAATTGATGGAACTGGTTGTTTCTTTTGTTCAAGCGAGATTGTTACAGTAGAATAGTCGCTTTGATTATCGAGATAATTGATTTGCCCTTTCAGCTGTTCGACCTCTTCCTGTACACGAGAAAGTTCATTTGATATGGCTAACAGGTCGTCTGTTTTCGTTGCTTCGTTTAGAAATGATTCAAGTCTCTGTTGCACAGCTTCCTTTGCTTTTAATCGTGAAGAAAGATCGACGTAATTTTCTGTTACATCCTTACTAGTAATGGACTTTTGCCGTTCTCCTTTTGCGAGAGTTTCTACCTTGCGTAGATAAGCGTCAAATTGAGATTGAGGAATACGAATGGTCATTGAGCCAATAAAGGCGTTGTCCTCTGAAAAAGTGCTTTCTTCCACAACATAACCTTCAAATACTTTAGTCGATTCCTTAATTTCATTCATCGCTAGTGTTAAATCTTCCACGCTTAAGGAAAGGGTAGCATTAAAAATAACTTTGCGTTCCTGTTGCAATTCAGGCAATTCCGATGTCGCTTCAGCGGATGAACTGTTTCCTTTTGCTACATCACTCCCTTTATTCTGTTCAGTGGATTGATCAATAGAAGTAACCCGATCACTACTTTCTGTAGAGTTGCTTCCTTCATTTGAATTGCATCCAGCTAGTATAAAGATAGAAGCAAAGATCAGAGAAAGCCATTTTTTCATAGCTGAGCCCCCACTTCAGTTATTTATATGTTAGACGAGACCGAAACTGCCTCGGTTACAGTTTCCGTGATATGATAAAAGGTAACTGACTCAAAAAGGAGTTGCCTTTTGTGCTTTCAATCTTTGAAAATGCGAATGTTGTTGATTTAATGATAACCGTTTCTGTCATACTAGGTCTTTTTCTTATTCGATTTTTAATCAAATTATGGCTTACAAAAAGAGAAACAGAAGAGGAGTATCCAAATGGGATTCGTCCAGCCTTCTTGTCTTTTATCAATTGGACTACAGGTTACGCAATTCTACTATTTGTATTACTTTATTATTCCAATAACAGTTGGATGTTTAGCCCTTTGTTTGCCATTGGAAAGGTAGAAATTTCTCTCTTTCTTATTTTAATTGCTTTATTCATTATTACGCTTGCGAATCGAATTTCAAAAATCGCTACTTCTTTTCTGATGCCCCCTGTTTATGATCGGTATAGCTTAGATACAGGATTGCAATTTACGTTTAATCGGATTTTTCACTATACGTTAATGGTCGTAGCAGTCGTTATTAGTTTAACGACAGTAGGGATTGATCTTAGTGCATTAACCGTATTTGCAGGTGTTCTAGGTGTAGGAATTGGTTTTGGCATGCAAAATATCGCAAATAACTTTATTTCTGGTTTAATCATTTTATTTGAACGGCCAATTAAAGTAGGCGATCGTGTCATTATTAACGACATTATTGGTGACATTGAGAAAATCAATATGCGTGCAACCATTATTCGCACGTTAGATAATGAACGAATTATAATGCCAAATTCCTACTTCATCGAAGAACAGGTTGTCAATCATTCCTATGGCGATTCTCGATTGCGACTTGTCTTACCAATTGGTGTCGCATACGGATCGGATGTCGAGCTTGTTCGATCACTTCTTTTACAAGTAGCTGAAGAAGAAAAGGAACACTCGATGTATGTTCTTGAAACACCGCCGCCTTTTGTGAATTTTCTTGGGTTTGGTGATTCATCGCTAGATTTTCAATTGTTTATTTGGATCTCGTCCCCCAAAGCAGCAGTAGAAACAAAAAGCAGTTTGAATTTCCGCATCAATCGGATTCTCGCAGAAAACAATGTTGAAATTCCATTTCCACAGCGAGATTTACATGTACGTAGCTTAGATGAAAAAGTGATCCAGCAATTAACAAAGCGATAGCGGAAACTCACATCGTTTTCACATCATTCTTACAAATTTCTTCGTAGATTGTTGTCCATAATAGGTAGTGTAAGAACATACCTTCGAAGGGAGATTGATGAAATTGAACAAATGGATGATTGGAGTTGCATCGGTTATGCTTGCGGGAGGAATTGCTGGAGCTAATGTTTATGCAGCAGATGACGAATCAACTGAAATAGACGAAGCAGTAGTAATGGGGCAGGAGGAAATGGCGGGACGTGATGGTCATCATGGAAAAAGAGGTCACTTTAAAGGTCACTCTGAAGAGCGCAAATTGCGAATGGAAACGGCCGAAAAGAAAGATCAGTTAATTGATCTCTTACTTGATCAAGATGCAAGCGTTGACGGCGTTGATGAGCTTCAAAAAGAGCTTGCCGATCTAAATACTCAGTTGGATGCTCTAAAAGAGAAATTCACAGCTGCCCATGAAGAAAAAGAAGCGAAGATGCAAGAGTGGAAAGATAGTGGAGAACGTCCGGAGTTAACGGAAGAAGAGAAAGCTGCACGTGAAGAGGCCCATGAAGAAATGAAAGCAAACAGAGAACAGGCTTCCGAACTGGTTAAACAAAAAAATGAGGTGCTTGATCAGCTAATTGAAAAGCTTAGCTAGTCATCATGAGAGATAGGGAGCTTCCCTATCTCTTTTATTTACGTTGTTGCTACTATATAGATGGATTTACTGTGTGAGAAGCGTAGGATAAAATAGGAAGAAAGTATGGTGGACGAAAGAACGGAGTGAAGAAATGCCACACGTTTTTGTGATCGATGATGAACAAAACATACGTGATATTTTAGAAAAGTATTTAAAGAAAGAAGGGTTTACGGTGTCAACCTTTCAGGATGGAGCTGAAGTGTTAAGTGCTCTTAAAACGAGTGAACCCGATTTATTCGTATTGGATATTATGATGCCTAATGTCGATGGACTTGAACTGCTTCGACGGTTAAGGAAGCAGTCTTTTACACCAGTTATCGTCGTTTCTGCAAGGGATGAAGAACTAGATCGGATCCTGGGGCTCGAACTGGGGGCGGATGATTATTTAACAAAACCGTTTAGTCCGCGTGAACTGGTTGTACGGATTAAAAATATATTTAAACGGATCGATCGAGTAGAACAGGGGCAATCTTCCATACAAATTCATTTGAAAAATGTCCATTTGAATAAGAAAAAACGACAAGTAAAAATAGATGATCAGGAATTAGCATTAACACCAAAAGAATATGATGTACTTGCTTTTCTTATTCAGAACCACGGGCAACCATTCACAAGAGAAAAACTAATTGAAACCATTTGGGGATATCACTATGCAGGTGATGGAAGGTTGATTGATGATCTAGTGAAGCGGCTACGTAAAAAAATGGAAGATGCGGATTATCAAATCGTGACGGTCTGGGGGTATGGTTATAAAATCGATGAAGAAGCTTAAGATCGGCACGAAATTATTTCTAAGCTACGTGATTTTAATCGTGGTTATTCTTGTTATTACGACGGTCTCATTTCGCTACCTTTTTCAAGAATACCTTGTTCGTGAAGCGAGGGATCAGCTTCAAAAAGAAGGCCTTCAAATTAGTCATATGCTTGAAGATCGAAATTGGAAAGGCAATCAGCCGCCGAATAGTTTATTGGATCGTAGAAGGATTGAAATGGCGGGGAATTTAATTTCTTCTCAATTCATTATTTATAACCAGAATGACAGGACGATTTATTCAAATGTCGATGAAGACGTTCAAATGGAGTATGAAGAAAATAAGGGGAAGCTATTTGTTACAGAGGAAGTGCCAATCAATGCCTCTCGTGAGCAAATTGGCCGTCTTGTCCTTTTTACAAAGGTAGAGAGTTTGGAAGGCTTTAATCGAATCATCGAACAGGCCCAGGCGGTCAGCCTCTTCGTTTCTGCGGCGGTTGCGGTACTCCTAGCTGCCTGGATGCAAAGAGGCATAACAGGACCGATTCGTCTCCTGGCAGATCACATGAGACGATTTAGTATGCGAAAGCCACAGCTTCCACTAAAACTTAAGTCAAAAGATGAAATTAATGAACTAGCGGAAACCTTCGAAGAACTAACGGATCAGCTACGAAAGAATGATTTCGACCAAAAAGAATTTCTTCAAAATGCCTCTCATGAACTCAAAACCCCGTTAATGGCAATCCAAGGGAATGCGGAAGGGATTCTAGACGACGTGATTGTCGGAGAAGAAGTGGGGGATAGTCTTGAAGTAATCGTAAATGAAACGCAGCGACTCAAGAAAATCGTGCAAGATATTTCTTATTTAACAAGACTGGAAACAGTAGAAGAGGCTTTCACCTACGAAGTAGTTGACATGCAACTTATTATGAAAGAAGCGGTGACGGCAGTAAAACCATTAGCTTACCAGAACGGGTTAAAGCTAAAATATGATGGTGATTTTGCGGTTCATGTAGAGGTAGACGCAGATAAAATGAAGCAAGCTTTCTTGAATATAATTGGGAATACCCTACGATTCGCCTCATCTCTCATCGAAATTCGTATGCGGAAAGAGGAAAATCAGGTTGCGATCGAAATTCAAGATGATGGTACTGGATTTGGAGAAAATCCCGATCGTGTTTTTGAACGGTTTTATACAGGAGATCAGTCAGGCTCTGGAATCGGATTGGCAATTACGAAAACAATTGTAGAAAAGCATCATGGTGAAATTTACGCAGAAAATCTTAAAAAGGGAGGAAGGGTTATCATCACGCTTCCTTTACCACCAGGATGAAGGTATTAAGTTTTGTGTTCATATAATTTTTGTAGAATTTCTTTGCTTTCTTCTTCGCTTAGAAGACCGAATTTCTGACAGAGCTGTGTGTAGCCAGCAAGCTTCTTAAAGCATGTCGTTTTTTTCATCACACTCACCTTTCTTTCCTTAAGGAAACTTTTTTAGGTGTTAACAATATATGCTTAAACGAAGTGATTGTGATAGGTGTTTGTCTTTAAAGTTGAAATAAATTCTCGTCAATGTAACAATAGAGCTTGTGCAAAAACGATGGGTCATGTAAGATGGTGTTATCAATATTTAGTAGTATAAAAGTGATTTGCATACTATATATGGGGTAAATCTTAAATAATTAAATAGTTGAGTATGCGGTGTCGTAGAACGACTTAAAAGGGAATCCGGTCTGAATCCGGAGCTGTCCCCGCAACTGTCGTGTGGACGAGGCAAGAAACCACTGGAGAATAATCTGGGAAGGTTTGCCGAGGACGAAGCACAAGCCAGTAGACCTGCCGTGTACTCAAAAACGTTTCTATTCTTCGGGGATTGAGGGTGAGAGATGGCATCGGAAATGTGCACGGATGTGCACGTCTAACTTGTCGTTTTCTCCAGGCTCACTCTTCTAAGAGTGAGCCTTTTATAATGGATTCATAAAGGAGAGAGGTTAATGAGCACAGTTGTTGATACGAAGTTAACTACGATGTTGGAGGAAGTAAAAGCCATTCTAAATGAGTATACTTTACTGAGTCGTGCAAGCTTTCTTACGAAAACAATAGATGGCCTAACAGAAAACGCTACGCAAAACGAGATTGACAATATCCTTGTCTTAAATGCATTGGAACGAATTACGGCAGAGGAACCTGATTGGACTTATGTGGCAGCTGCTTTTCATCTGCGTACGCTTTATCGGAATTCTCTTCGTAACCGAAATGAAAAGGAAGTATACGGGAAAGGAAACTTTTATCGGCTTCTACAACAACTAACGGAGGAAGGGATTTATAACGAAGCACTTCTTCAATCTTATTCGAAAAACGAAGTGGATCAGGTAGCGACGTTCATCGCTCCAACACGAGATCGTCTTTTTACATACATTGGCCTTCGCACACTTGCAGACCGCTATCTTGCTACCGATCATGAAAAAAATGTGTTTGAATTACCGCAAGAACGCTTTCTTGTCATTGCGATGACACTGATGATGAATGAACCGAAAGAAAAGCGACTGGAATTCATTAAAGAAGCTTATTGGGCACTATCAAATCTCTACATGACCGTAGCGACACCGACGCTTTCCAATGCCGGTAAAAGTTATGGACAGCTTAGCTCGTGCTTTATTGATACAGTGGATGACAGCCTCCGCGGCATTTATGACAGCAATACGGACGTCGCTACTGTATCGAAAAATGGTGGAGGAATTGGCGCATACCTTGGGAAAATTCGTTCGCGTGGAAGTGATATCAAAGGGTTTAAAGGGAATTCATCAGGAGTTTTACCTTGGATGAAGCAACTAAACAATACAGCCGTTAGTGTGGATCAATTAGGTCAACGCCAGGGCGCTGTTGCGGTTTATCTCGATGTCTGGCACAAAGATGTTTTTGAATTTCTTGATGCCAAGCTTAATAACGGGGACGAACGCATGAGGACGCATGATCTTTTTACTGGTTTGTGTATTCCAGACGTCTTTATGGAAGCTGTAGAAGACCGTGCAGACTGGCATTTGTTTGATCCGCATGAAGTCCGTCAGGTGATGGGATTCTCTCTTGAAGATGCTTATGACAAAGAAAAAAGATCAGGAGAGTTTCGTATGAAATATACGCAGTGTGTGAACCATCCTGAGCTTTCCAGAAAAACGGTACCAGCGATTGAGATTATGAAGCGAGTCATGAAATCTCAATTGGAAACAGGTACGCCGTACATGTTCTATCGTGACACGGTTAATCGTGCAAATCCAAATAAGCATGCTGGGATGATCTATGCTTCAAACCTTTGTACTGAGATTATGCAAAATATGAGTGCGACGACCGTTGAAGAGGAGATTACGAAAGACGGTAAGATAATCATTACGAAAACGCCTGGTGATTACGTCGTTTGTAATCTATCAAGTATAAATCTTGGACGTGCGGTTACAGCCAATGCCCTAGAGCGATTAATCCCGATTCAAGTAAGAATGCTTGATAACGTCATTGATATTAATACGATTGAAGTACCTCAAGCGCAGTTAACAAATGAGAAATACCGAAGCATTGGGCTTGGAACGTTTGGTTGGCATCACTTACTGGCGAAAAAGGGGATCGTTTGGGAAAGTCATGAAGCAGCAAACTATGCAGATGAACTATATGAAACAATTAATTATTTATCCATACAGGCGAGTCATGAACTTGCGGTTGAAAAAGGGAGTTATTCTCTTTTTGAAGGCTCTGATTGGCAAAATGGGGAGTACTTTACACAACGTGGTTATACGAACGATAAATGGAGCGCCCTGAAAGGGAAGGTTCATAAAAGTGGTGTCAGGAATGCTTATCTACTAGCTGTAGCGCCAAACAGTTCAACGAGTTTAATAGCCGGATCGACAGCCTCGATTGATCCAATTTTTCAAAAAGAATATTCAGAGGAAAAAAAGAATTACAAAATTCCGGTAACGGCACCTGATCTATCACCAGAAACAACCTGGTATTATAAGTCTGCCTATCATATCGATCAGCTGTGGAGTATTGAACAGAATGCGGCAAGACAGCGCCACGTCGATCAGTCCATTTCATTTAATATTTATGTGCAGAGCACGGTGAAAGCAAGGGACTTGCTCAACATTCATATGACGGCGTGGAGAAAAGGGTTAAAGACAACGTATTACACAAGAAGTACTTCAGTCGAGATCGATGACTGTGAAAGCTGCGCAAGTTAAAGGAGGAGATCAAAGTGGAAACGATACAGAAAAGAAAGCTCTATGACGTGTCTGCACCGAATAGCTCAACAGGGATTATTAACGGTAAGAGCTCAAACGTTCTAAACTGGGATGATGTCCGGTTTAGCTGGGCCTATCCGATGTATAAAAATATGCTAGGAAACTTTTGGACCCCGTTTGAGATCAATATGTCAAACGACGTAAAGCAATGGGAAGCACTAAGTAAAGACGAGCAAGATACGTTTAAGAAAATCATTGGGCTTCTCGCTTTTCTAGACTCAATTCAAACTGACTATTCGAGCAAAGTAGCAGATTATTTAACAGATTCAAGCCTATCTGCGCTCATGCAAGTGCTCTCCTTTCAGGAAGTTGTGCACAATCAGTCCTATAGCTATGTGCTTTCTTCGATTGTCAATAAACATGAGCAGGATCGAATTTTTGAATATTGGAAGCATGATGACGTGCTCTTAGAACGTAATCAATTTATTGCATCTGGATATGAAGCATTTGTTCAGAATCCATCACCGCAAACGTTTTTTGAATCGATCGTATATGACATTATCCTTGAAGGACTATTCTTCTATGCTGGCTTTGCTTTCTTTTATAACCTTGCTCGAAATCAAAAAATGGTGTCGACTTCAACGATGATTAACTACATTAATCGTGATGAACAGCTTCACGTCACGTTATTCGTAAACATCGTGAAGGAACTTTTCAAAGAGCATCCTGAGCTTAATAACAAAGAGAACCATGCTTTTATTACAAACACCTTCCGAGAAGCAGCTGAGCTTGAAATCAAATGGGGAGAGTACATTATCGGTGATCGCTTTCCTGGTATTACAATGAACGAATTAAGTGCTTATATTAAATTCATGGCCAATACGCGCGTGAACCAGCTTGGAATCGAGCGTCCTTTTGAAGGGCATCGTGAGAATCCAATGAGGTGGATCAAAGCGTATGCCGATGTGAATGCTGGTAAAAGTGATTTCTTTGAACAGAAGTCACGCCAATATACGAAAGTGTCTGATGATAATGGGTTTGATGATTTATAAATAGAGCGAAAAAGGAGGGAGTCGAGTTCCCTCCTTTTTATTTTAATCCAAGCACGGTTAAGCTGTCCTCCTACTAAATTAATTATGAAGCGAGTGACTAATGAAGAAAGGAAGATTGATGTTGCCAAACGATCATCAACGAATTATTTATGGCGGTGGCTCTATGAGTCCAGGTGGATGGGATTTTCCACAGCAACAGTGGTTAGGCCCTGGAGGTCTTCCACCAGGATACAATGGAGGAGGTTGGATACAGCCATATCCACATCAACAGCCATGGCTTGGACCTGGTGGACTGCCGCCAACCCAGCACAATCTTTATCAACAGTGTTTGAATAACTGCTATCAAAGTTATGCACAAAATGATCAGATGTACCAAGCGTGTGTCTATCAATGTATGAGACAATATGGCTACCGAAATAGGGGCTGCTGTCCCTGATAAGTTGGAGGAATGGATCTCTTTTGAAGATCAAAAGCGTCTTAGAGAAAAGGTGTCTGTTGATCAGGATTATCTACCTGAGCATACTACCCACACTTGGGCGCTTTTAGGCACACCTTTGATTGAACCTTCTCGCTGTTGAGGTTTTTAACGATGCTTGAGAAAAGGAACGCTTTGTTTAGTAAGTGACAAAGCGTTCCTTTTCTTTTGTAGGTTTCTTTTCACCGTTATCTCTATATAGTGAGACTCTTTTTGTTTTTAGTGACGTAAAGCAATACAATTTTCTTTTTTTGTGTTAAAATTTTAGAAATTTCATCAACGTTTATGAACGTGGTTATATAAGGAGAGAGAGTATGGGGAAGAAGCGGATTGTTGTCAAAATTGGGAGTAGTTCACTGACAAATGGGCGCGGTGAGATCGATTTAAATAAGTTATTGGATCACGTGGATGCACTTACGTTGCTTCGACAAGAAGGCCATGAGGTGGTTCTTGTTTCCTCAGGCGCAGTCGCAGCGGGATTTAAACAGTTAGGCTATCCTTCAAGACCAGTTACGTTAAAAGGTAAGCAGGCTGCAGCTGCTCTTGGACAAAGTTTACTCATTAAATCTTATATTGAGGAATTCAATCAGCGGAACATTTCAGTCGCTCAAATTCTGTTAACACGCCCTGATTTTTCAAATCAAGAACGATACAAAAATGCGTTCGATACGCTGTCTGAATTACTGGCAAGAGGTGTCATGCCGATTATTAATGAAAATGATACGGTCTCAACGGAAGAGTTAAAGTTTGGAGATAACGACATGCTTTCAGCTCTTGTAAGCGGCCTTGTTCATGTAGATGAGCTCATTATTTTAACGGATGTGAACGGCATTTATGATTCGAATCCGGCCACAAATCCTGATGCAGTCAAATATCACTCGCTGACAGAGATTGATGATAAGATGATTGAACAAGCCGGCGGCGCTGGATCGAGCGCTGGAACAGGAGGCATGAAGTCAAAGTTAATCGCAGCGCAGACTGCTTTAAACCTGAGCGTTCGCGTCTTTATCGGTCATGAAACTGGTAGTGAAAAGTTGCTTCGTATTCTTTCAGGCGTTGGAGATGGGACGTATATCAGTCGAGAGAAAGCAACATCTTTTCCGATTAAAAAACAATGGATTGCGATGCATTCTCACGTAGCAGGTCAGCTTTATATTGATGAAGGGGCGGAAAAGGCGATTGTTTTAAACGGGAGAAGCTTGCTATATAACGGTATTCATCATGTGGTTGGCTCTTTTGATGTAGGTGACGTAGTTGAAGTATTTGGAATAAATGGAAAGCTAGGTAAAGGACAGGTGAGATATTCTTCTACTTTCTTGGAGAACGTTATTAAAAACCAGGAGAGTAAGAGTCCCACAGGTGAAGTGATTCATCGAGATCAATGGGTGTCAGAGATGTTGAAGTCATAAGAAATCAAAAGAAGAGATGTGCCTTAAGATGGAATTTGGGCGCATCTCTTTCTTCGTAGTTTAAATCCACTATAAAAAATTCTTATGGATTTAGAACCAAAAACAAAACGATGGTAGAATAGAACCATGAATCTAATTGAAGGACTGGTATAGCATGCTATCTTTAGAAGATCGATATCGTAAATTTGAATTTCAGTTAACAGATCTCGAAGATCAAATCATTCAATATATTCTTCAAAATAAAGCGGATGTTGTGAATATGTCGGTGCAACACCTTGCACAGCAAACTCATACAGTCCCGAATTCTATAATGAGACTTATGAAGAAATTGGAGTATGAAGGATTTACGCAATTGAAACTTAGGTTGAAAGATGAAATGGCAACGAAAGAAACAAAAAGCAGGTCTTTTCAATATGAATTGGAACGAACGATGGAACTAACGGATAAGCGATTGATACAATTAGCTGGTGAGTGGATTCATCAATCTCAACGTCTTCTAGTGTTTGGTGCAGGAGCACATTCATATATAAGTGAATTAATTGTAATGAACATCAAGCCTTTTCATAAAGACGTTACTTTTTCTGAACATCGTCATGAGAATATGGCAGCGTTGCAGCATTTCACTAAGAAAGATGTTGTCATTTTGCTGAGTCAATCTGGAGAAACGCGGCAGACCCTTGATCTTGGTGAATATGCGCATAAGCAAGGCGCAAAAATTATTGGTATGAGTCATATTGGAGAAAGTCGACTCAGTGAGGTAGCAGATTTGATGTTATATTGTTATGCGCCAAAAGAGGAAACAAATGGCTATAACACAACAAACTTTGTGCCAATGGCCATGATCGCGCGGTTATTAGTTGAGTCTTACCGTAAGCTCTGTGTATAAATACACAGAGCTTATCTATTTTTTATTATTTTTGTGAATGCGCTAACAAAATGAGCGTTCAAGCCTTAAATACATTTAAGATGAGGTTGTAAGCGATTACTTGATGGGGAGGTAAAAAAATGAATCTACAGAATGTCACTTCTCTCGATTTAATAAAGATTAATCAACATTACGCTACAAAACGTGAAGCGATTGAATCATTAACGGAAGCGCTAGAAGTAGCAGGTAAACTATCAGATAAAGATCAATACTTCAATGCAGTCTTAGATCGAGAAAAGCTTTCACCTACAGGTTTTGAAGGTGGACTTGCAATTCCGCACGGTAAATCAAAAGGTGTTAAAGAGGCAGCCTTCGCTGTAGCAACGGTTAAAAAGCCAATAGAAGATTGGGAAAGTGTGGATCCGACAAATCAGGTTGATTTGGTTTTTCTACTGGCTATCCCTGAAGCGGAAGCAGGCTCAACACATGTGTCTCTCTTAGCAGAGTTAGTCACACGCCTATCTGATTCAACTTATAAAGATCAATTAGTCAAAATGAAAACAGCAAGCGAGTTATATGAGGCTCTTGGTGACGCTGAAGATAAACCGGCAGAGAAAGAAGATGCAGGTGAGGAAACTCGGCCGCTTGTGTTAGGTGTTACAGCCTGTCCAGCGGGGATTGCCCATACTTATATGGCAGCGGAGGCTTTAATGAAGGCTGCAAAAGAAATGAATGTAAGAATGAAAGTAGAGAAACAAGGTGCGAATGGTATTGAAGGTCGTCATTCAAAGAAAGATTTAAGTGAAGCAATTGGCGTAATTTTCGCGAATGATGTAGCAGTGAAAGATCAAGAGCGCTTCAAGCACTTACCAACAGTGAAAACAAATGTTGCGTCACCAATGAAAAATGGTAAAGGGTTAATTGAAAAAGTACTTCAAAAGAAACAATCTACCGTTTCAAACATGGAGCATCTAGACGAAATGAGTGAAGATGAAGACCACAAGCCTTTTAAGACCGAAATAAAAGATTCGATCCTTACAGGAATCTCGTACATTATTCCGATTATTGTTGCAGGTGGAATGATCTCGGCTTTTGCTACGCTTATTGCGCAAGGATTCGGATTAGAAGATGTGCTAGCAACAGAAGGATCATGGTTATTCCAGGTTAAAACGTTAGGCGGATTATTATTAAGCACACTAATGGTTCCAATTCTTGCTGCATACATGGCATACTCCATTGCGGATAAACCTGGTCTTGGACCTGGATTTGCAGCTGGTGTTGCAGCAAATATGATTGGCAGTGGATTCCTTGGCGGGATGCTTGGTGGTTTCCTTGCTGGTTATCTCCTGAAATACATGAAGCAAAAAATTAAACCTAGTGGTACTTTTGCAGGATTTGTAAGCTTTTGGGTATATCCGGTTCTTGGTTCTCTTATTACCATCCTAATTATGCTATTTGTCGTTGGTGAACCTGTTACGTGGCTAAATGAAACGCTACTTAACTGGCTTGATGGTATGACAGGAACGAATGCAATTATTCTAGGAGCTTTAATTGGAGGATTTGTATCCTTTGATTTAGGCGGTCCAGTAAATAAAGCCGCATACACATTCTGTATCGGAGCCATGGCGAGCGGTAACTTTATTCCTTATGCCACTTTCGCTTCAGTAAAAATGGTTTCCGCTTTCTCCGTTACAGCAGCTACCATCATTGCAAATAAATCGTTTAGTCAAAGTGAAAAAGCAGTTGGGAAACAGACGTGGATTCTTGGTTTAGCAGGAATTACGGAAGGAGCCATTCCGTTTATGATTAATGACCCATTACGCGTTATTCCTTCACTTGTAGCGGGATCAGCAGTGACCGGAGCGATTATTTCTGTAGCGAATATTGGGTTAAACGTACCTGGCGCAGGTATCTTCTCACTTGCTCTCCTTCAAGGAGGAATGGGCGGGGTTATGAATGCAGTCATTTGGTTTGGTGCCGCAGTGATTGGTGCAGCCATTTCAACGATCCTTCTTATCTTAACGAGAAAACAAAAGATCAAAAAATATGGATATGAAAAAGCATTAAAGCAACAAGCAGCATAATTTTTGAATGAGGTGAGCAGCTATGACAAAAAACGTCCACATCGTCCCTCACATGCATTGGGATCGAGAATGGTACTTTTCAACAGAAGAATCACGCATTTTACTCGTGAATAATATGGAAGAGATTTTAACAAGGTTAGAAAACGATCCTGATTATCCTTATTATGTACTAGATGGACAAACAGCGATTCTAGAAGATTTCTTTGAAATTCACCCGGAGCAAAGAGAACGCGTGAAGAAACTTGTTCAAGCGGATAAGTTGGTCATTGGACCGTGGTACACGCAAACAGATGAGATGGTCGTAGGTGGAGAATCCATTGTACGAAATCTATATTACGGTATGAAAGACAGTGCAGAATTTGGTGAGCCAATGAAAATTGGCTACCTTCCTGATTCGTTTGGGCAATCTGCGCAAATGCCACAAATTCTGAACGGATTTGACATTAAATATTCGATTTTCTGGAGAGGAACTTCTGAACATCACGGAACTGATAAAACTGAATTCTACTGGACAGCTCCTGGCGACTCAAAAGTTCTTGTTCAACTCATGCCGCTCGGGTACGCCATTGGAAAGTACCTACCAGAAGAAGAGGAAGCACTGCAGAAGAGAATGGATAAATACTTTACGGTGCTCGATCGAGGTGCTACTGGCGATGACGTTCTGCTACCAAATGGACATGACCAGATGCCCATTCAGCAAAATATATATGAAGTCATTTCCGTACTTGAAAAGCTTTATCCAGAAAGAGAGTTTTTCTTAAGCCGTTATGAAGACTTGCTCGAGAGAATCGAGAAAAATGAAGGTCTTGATGAGATTTACGGTGAGTTTCTTCACGGTAAATACCAGCGTGTCCATCGTAGCATTTACTCAACTAGGGCAGATATTAAAGCAGCCAATACACGAATTGAGAATAAACTTACCAATCATCTAGAGCCACTGGCTTCACTTGCTTACAAATTAGGGTTTGAATATCATCATGGTTTAATTGAGCCGATCTGGAAGGAAATGATGAAAAACCATGCACATGATAGTATCGGTTGCTGCTGCTCTGACAAAGTTCATGCGGAGATTATGGCACGTTTCCAGAATGCTGAAGAACGGACAGATCGTTTAATCGATTTCTATAAACGTAAAATCACAGATCATATCAATACGGATCGAAAAGAGGATCGTCTTGTTTTCTTCAATCTTCTTCCTGTGGAGCGAGAAGAAGTAACAACAACAACGGTTACTACAAAGTTTAGTTCATTTAAACTAATAGACGACGATGGAAAAGAACTCGAATACGAAATTCTTTCTACAAAAATTATCGATCCCGGTTTAATTGACCGACAAATCGTGCATTACGGAAACTATGATCCATTTGTGGAATTTACAATTGAAGTGAAAACCCAACTTTCTGGCATCGGTTATCAAACGTATTATGTGGTGGAAACGACCGATCATCAGCCCATTCTTCCAAGTGAAGACCGTCGTACTGTTGAAACGTCTGCTTACTTCATTCAGTTTGAACAAAACGGTACACTATCACTAACTGACAAAGAAACTGGCCGAACTCATAAAGGTGTTCTTGGACTTGAGAATGTTGGTGATGATGGAGATGAATATGATTTCTCGCCTTTAGAGGGAGAAAAACCACGCTTTAGTGTCGATGAAATAACAGATGCTCAAATCAGCTTACAGTCAACCCAACAGACTCATCGTGCTACAATCACTTATCAATGGACTTTACCAGAAGATCTTGAAGCGAGGAAGCTGAATGGTAAACGTTTTGAGACGGTTGATTTTCATTATGAACTTACAATTCCAGCAAAAGGTAATGTGATTGAGGTTTCCTGTAATGTGATCAATAACGTGAAGGATCACCGCATCCGCGTCTTACTCCCAACACAAATGGCTAGCTCATTTTCCTTTGCAGATCAACAGTTTGGAACGATTGAACGCAAGGTTATTGATGATGGGATGAGTGTTTGGGAGAAAGAAGATTGGGATGAACGACCAGATGCAATTTATCCTTTCCTTAGTTATGTTGGCCTAGAAGATGAAGAAAAGTCAGCGGTTGTCATGACAAATAGTGTGAGAGAATATGAAATTATTGGAGATCGCTTTGATACAATTGCGGTAACGCTCTTTAGAAGCGTTGGTGTTCTTGGTAAGGAAGAGCTTGTTCGACGTCCAGGACGTCCGTCTGGAATTAAATTACCGACGCCAGATTCACAAATGATTGGCGAGTACCAATTTGATTTTGGCTTCGCTTATGTAAAGGGCAATCGAGATGAGGCCAAAATAGCTCAGCTTGCAAAACGGTATGTTAGTCCTTTCATTTCATATAACAAGATTCCTCATAATGCGATGAAATTAAATCAAGAACATATCCTGGTCCCATCTACCTTTACTCTATTTTCATTTGAAGAAACGAATTTGGTCATGAGTACATTGAAGAAAGCAGAGTTGGATGAAGGACTATTGATTCGCTATTATAATCCAACAGTTCGTGAGGAAATGGTACAGTTGGAGCATGAAGCTATTCAGAAAGTGAATGAAGTGAATTTAAATGAAGTGAAAACGAATGCATCTCCAATTGAAGCATCTGTTGAACTGTCACCAAGCCAGGTGAGAAGCTTCTTAATTCAATAGCAAAAGGAGGTGGAGAAATGAATGTATTAATTGCGATGGACTCGTTCAAAGGTTCTTTATCCTCGAAGGATGCAGGTGAGGCGGTTAAGTCTGGGATTAAGCGAGTATTCCCTGATAGTGTTGTTGACGTTATTCCGGTAGCAGACGGAGGAGAAGGGTCATTGGAAGCGATCCAAACATTGCCGGGACACTTTGTAACAGTGCCGATCCACCAGCTAGACGGAAAAAAACGAAGCGCTCGTTATTATCGAACAGAGCAAGCCGCGTACATTGAATCGGCTGAAGCGGTGGGGCTGCATTTGATTTCATCAGACAACTTAGAACCTTCACGTTTAACAAGCTATGGTGTTGGTGAGCTGATCCAGGATGCTGAAGAAAAAGGCGCCAAAGACATATACGTCTTCCTGGGAGGGACGGGGACCACCGATGGAGGGCTAGGAATGTTACAAGCCCTAGGGTATACGTGTTTTGATCATTCATGCGAAGAACTTCCTCTCCACCAGAATCCTTTACTAGACACCGCATCCATCCGTGAAAGTAGTAGTAAGCTAAATGCGAATCTTTATATCGTGACGGATGTGGACAACCCTTATGCAGGTGAACGTGGAGCTGCTGCTGTTTTTGGACCGCAAAAAGGTATGAAGAAAGAAGAAATTCCGACTTATGATGCTGCTCTTCATCGTGTAGCAAATCTTCTTTCTCTATCGACTCAAAAAGGAGCTGGAGCGGCAGGAGGGATTGGTGGAGCACTCTATTCTCTAGGGGCGACTTATGTCCCTGGAATTGAGTGGATGCTTGAACTGCTAAAAGTAGAAGAAAAGCTTGCAGTGGCTGACATCGCTTTTACTGGGGAAGGGAAAATGGATCGTCAAACTGCTTATGGGAAAGTTCCGTCTGGAGTTGGAAAACTTGCGAAAAAACATCATGTTCCATGCTTTGCATTAGCAGGGCAGGTTGTTGAACCGGTGGATAACTTGTATGAAACATTATCGGGAATACTTTCGATTCAACAAGGGTGTCATTCATTAGAACATGCGCTTAACCCAGACGTAACTAAATCTCAGCTGGCCTTTTCAGCGGAACAAGTGATACGTATCTGGAGTAGCGGAAGAGACAAGTAGAGCAAAATCACAAAAGTCCCGTTCCATAAAGGAATGGGACTTTTCGTTATTACATCAATGATTTCTCCATCTGTTCTTTATATGTTGAAATTTTCTTCGTTAGCATTTCGTCCGTTGCAAGCAATGTCTCGATTTGATCACGAATAAACTGCTGATGATCCTCAAGAAGTTTTAGGCGAGCGTTCGCGGTGTGCTCTCCTTCAAGAAATAAATGCGTATATGCTTTGATTTGAGAGACGGGCATTTGAGTTTCTCTTAATTTTTTGACGAACTGCAACCACTTTAGATGCTTTTCGTCAAATTGTCTCACGCCATGATCGTTTCGAATCGGTTCAATAATCCCTTCCTTTTCGTAATAGCGGAGGGTATGGGCACTTATATCTACCATTTCGGCTATTTCACTTATCGAGTACATTCAATCCCCCTTGCTTTTTCGTTTTGTTTGACTTAGAGTGCACTCAAACGTCTACAATAAGATTGTAACATAATGAATAAGTGGAGGGATTAACATGAAGTACACGGTTATTACAGGAGCAAGTTCAGGTATTGGGTATGAATCAGCACTCGCATTTGCGGCTCGCGGAAAGAACCTTGTAATCGCTGCACGTCGAACTCAGAAATTGGAAGAGCTGAAAAGCGAAGTACAGAAGATTAATTCTGATCTTGATGTGATCATTCGTGAAGCAGATCTATCACTTAACGAAAACGTCTATGCTTTCTATGAGAGTCTTGAAAATATTGAAATTGAAACATTTATCAATAATGCTGGATTCGGTAATTTTGATCCAGTTGGCGAACAAAAACTTCCAAAAATTGAAACGATGCTTCGTCTGAACAATGAGGCTTTAACGATTTTGTCATCCTTGTTTGTTCGCGATTATGCGAATGTCGAGGGAACGCAGTTAATTAACGTTTCCTCAGGCGGAGGCTATACAATCGTTGCAGATGCTGTGACATATTGTGCTACGAAATTCTTTGTCAGTGCCTTTACAGAAGGACTTGCTCAGGAGCTCCAAGGACAAGGCGCGAAAATGCAGGCAAAAGTTTTGGCACCTGCAGCAACAGAAACCGAATTTGCGAACCGTTCAATGGACGTTGATAACTTCGAATATGAAGGAACTGTTCCGCAGTTCCATACAGCTAAGGAAATGGCAGACTTCATGCTAGATCTTTACGATAGCAATAAAGTCGTTGGCATCGTTGATGGCAACACATACGAGTTTCAATTGAAAAATCCAATTTATCCTTATGTAGCCCGTAATCGCTAATCATATAAAAATCCTCCTGTCGTCGTGACAGGAGGATTTTTCATTTAAGCTTCATACTAAATTTTTGGAGTAAATGCATTAACGTCGGTCTCTCATTTCCATCACGGCCGATCACGTGAGTAGCGGCTACTAAAGAATTAAGTACCGCTTCTTCTGTCGCTTCACCAACTGCACGAAAAGCGGTATCGATTTCTTCCTCATGGATGGTTTCTAGTGTTTGAGTTTGCGGAGTATATTGATGGGCGACTTTGTTAGCGGTGGAAAAACCTATGATAATCTTGCCGCTACCTGTTGTGATAATGGATCCCGTTCTGGAGAGCCCTGTAGACGCGCGTTTAATAATTCGATGAAGCTGTCGTTCTGAAACGGGAAGATCTGTTGCAACGATCACCATAACAGAACCCTTATCTTTTTCTTCCCAGGAATGAAGAAGGGCTTCTTTTAATGTCTTGCCCACTTTCTTTCCGTTTACATTAAGGTCACGAAGGATACCAAAATTCGTCACAACAAGCACACCCAGGGTATAGCTCCCATGCTGAAGCTTTACTTTTCTGGAAGCCGTTCCAATTCCACCTTTTAATGAATAGCAAAGCATACCCCTTCCAGCCCCAACGGAACCTTCTTCAAAAGTAGTCGAAGCGTTTGCGATCGCTTCATGAACATGATGCTTTTGAACGTGTCGTCCTCGAATATCGTTTAAAAACATGTCGTTGCATTCGCCAATAACCGGATTAACCGTTCCAGTTGTATCGCCAATTTCATGGTTTTGTTCTAACATATAATCAAACACCGCATCTGCAGCCGTTCCAATACTTAACGTATTCGTTAAAATAATTGGTGTTTCAAGCGTACCAAGCTCATCCAGCTGAATGGTTCCCATTGTTTTACCAAACCCGTTAAGAATATAGCTCGATGCAATTACTTTCTGCTGAAACAGATTCCCTTGATGCGGAAGGATCGCTGTTACGCCTGTTTGAACTTCACCGTTATTCAGAGTAGTATGTCCGACGGTTACTCCTTCGACATCCGTAATCGCATTTTTTGCACCGGGCTCCATTTCTCCGATAGTAACGCCGTAATCTTGCAACCTTTTCTGACTCACATGATCACTCCTCTTTTTTACTAGTTTACTATTATTTCTAGTGAATCCAAGTCCCTCAAGCAAATGGTAACTGTAAAATATGGTATAATTGACGAGACGTATAGAGAATGTGTAAACAGATAACTAGTAGAAAAGAGTGAAATTGAATGGGCCGTAAATGGAATAATATTAAGGAAAAGAAAGCATCTAAGGATGCGAATACAAGTCGAATTTATGCTAAGTTTGGTCGTGAAATTTATGTAGCGGCAAAGCAAGGTGAACCAGATCCAGTAGCGAACCAGGCGCTGCGCTTAGTTCTTGAACGGGCGAAAACATACAACGTACCAAAAGCAATCATTGACCGTGCGATTGAAAAAGCGAAGGGCGGAGCAGATGAAAATTACGATACGCTTCGATACGAAGGATTTGGTCCAAGCGGATCTATGGTGATCGTTGATACATTAACAAACAACGTAAACCGTACAGCTTCTGATGTCCGCTCTACTTTTGGTAAAAACGGTGGAAACATGGGTGTGAACGGTTCTGTTGCTTACATGTTTGATGCAACAGCTGTATTCGGCATTGAAGGCAAATCAGCAGATGAAGTTCTTGAACTGTTAATGGAAGCAGATCTTGATGTACGTGACATTATGGAAGAGGATGACGTCGTGATTGTCTATGCTGAACCAGATCAGTTCCATGCGGTACAGGAAGCATTTAAAAATGCAGGGATTACTGAGTTTACCGTAGCTGAACTTACGATGCTTGCACAAAATGACGTTGAGCTTTCAGGAGAAGATCAAGAGCAGTTCTTGAAAATGATCGATGCACTTGAAGAGTTAGAAGATGTACAGCAGGTTTATCATAATGTAGATCTTGGTGAAGAATAAAAAAGTCAAAAAGGGGGCTTCCGGATATCGGAAGTCCCCTTTTTAAAATAAAACGAAATTCACTTATGAAAAATGTTCCTTTTTTCTTCTTTTCTTCTGTAATGCTAAAAATGATGTCTTCAACGATGCATAGTTTCCAATCGCGGCATATCCGTAAAAGTACCCCATAAACAAACCGGCAACAAAGTGATGACGATGACTATAAAACACTGATATGAGAAGTCCTAAAATAATCGCTAGTGTTGGAACAAAGGTCCGAGGTATAGGGGTGAATATTTTGATTAACTGTGTGAGTATCATGACTAAAGGGACCGCAAGAACAGCGTCCCAAAAGTTTGTATGGATAACAGGAAATGTCATGGGTGAATTCCTTTCCAGTTTAAGGGTTTTCTCTTAGTATTGGCACTTCTGAATTTCTTAAACTGATATACATAGGGAAATACAGTTTATAGGTTGGTGAGTTTAGTGATTTTATGGAATATTATGTTAATGTTGGTAGTGAGGATAAAAGAAGTAGTTGTTCAATTAAAGGGCAGTTTTATGGTGCGAAACGTTTCTAATTAAACTGAGAATGGTCACATTACTCAGGTAAAAGTTAGACAGTTCTTTACAGAACTGAAGGATTATATCGAAGAGTCAAATGATAGCGTAACGTCTTGAAGGGCTCTCTCTTAGTCGAATAGCACTTGAATTAGCAAGGATAAGAGTGTTATAAGCTCGATGAAAAGGCGTGAGAATTCACCGTAACAGGATCGGCTGACGAAAACCTACCTGCGGGGGTGGTGTGAATCATAATGCTTGGGTTGAAAGAACATGGTGAGAATGCGTATAACCTATAAGAATAGAGGTTAAGCTGACGAACTTCTGAAGGTACAGGTCTATAACTGCAATACATAGAAATGTGTATATCACCAAGAGTGAGGTTAGTAGTGGATGAGTAAAACTCGTAAATATGAAAGTCCACGGTGTGTTAAAGGCGCATGAACGACTAACAGGCTTACAGGAAGCACCTAACTTCTTTCTATAATAGATATAATTCAACGTTGTAAGCTGATAACGTGGAGGACTTGCTTCCGATGAAATGGTGATAAGGAAAACAATTGTGAGAATAACAACTGTATAACTTACCTTAATATCAGTGAAAGTGGTGGCACAGTACCAATGAAATGTCTAATTCACATGGAGGGATCGCCACTAGACTAATGAAGATCATTCAACCATGTAAGACAGTTCTTTATCGATTAATAAGGTTCTCGTGAGACTAAAAGAGGTTCAACTCCTAAGGGAGTCACCGACTTGTTGAAACGGAAGAAACTGAGACACTCTGAGTATTACAATATGGAGCACTGCTTTGATAATCTGTACGCTCAAAGTGTTAATGGTCAGAATTTCTATGACTTAATGAATATTATCTGTTCGAACGAAAATATACGTCTTGCCTATCGAAATATCAAACGAAATACGGGAAGTAAAACGGCAGGTGTTAATAAATTAACCATCGATGACATTCGATCTCTGTCTGTAGAAGAAGTCATTGAGAAAGTTCAAAACACGCTTCAATCCTACCAGCCTGAAGTCGTTAGACGTGTTCTAATACCAAAAGCCAACGGCAAAACGAGACCGTTGGGGATACCCACCATCTGGGACCGAATTCTTCAACAATGTATTTTACAAGTCCTAGAACCGATTTGTGAGGCGAAATTCCACAAACACAGCTATGGTTTTAGACCCAATCGAAGTACGCATCACGCAAAAGCGAGATTCGAGTCTCTTATCAATTTGAGTGGACTTTATCATTGTATTGACGTTGATATTAAAGGCTTCTTCGATAACGTCAATCACAGCAAATTACTGAAACAGATCTGGTCTATTGGTATAAAGGATAAAGCATTGCTTTCTATTATCTCAAAGCTTCTGAAGGCAGAGGTTGAAGGAGAAGGCATACCAACCAGAGGAACGCAACAGGGCGGTATCATTTCTCCACTTCTATCCAACATTGTGTTAAATGAACTAGATTGGTGGATTAGTAACCAATGGGAAACTCTGGAGACTAGCCATCAGTACAAACATAATGGAAGTAAAATACAAGCGCTGAAGAGGTCAAATTTAAAAGAATGTTACATCGTCCGTTATGCGGACGATTTCAAAGTCTTATGTCGTACACGCTCACAAGCAATGAAAATGAATTATGCCATAAAGGATTTTCTCCATACAAGACTTCATCTTGAGGCAAGTGAAGAAAAATCGAAAGTAGTAAACCTAAAGAAAAACTCTTCAGAGTTTCTAGGATTTACGTTTCGAGCTGTCAAGAAAGGAAAGACGAGAAAAGGATTTGTGGCTCATTCAAATATGTCGAAAAAAGCCAAAGCAAATGCCAAAAGGAAAATGAAAGAATCCATCAAGGCAATCCATAAAAAGCCTTGTGCTGAGACCGTCTGGCATTTCAATACAGTTGTCATGGGGATCCAGAATTATTACGCTGCCGCCACTCATATCACAAATAATTTACATGAGTTGAACTTCTATCTTCGCAGGACATTATACAACCGATTAAAAGACGTGAGAAAAGAAGCTGAGTTTAAAGACATGACAAGTACGCTACAAAAACGCTTTAAAGGGTATGAACCCCAATATTATAAGATTCAAGACATGGTATTCGTCCCGATTTATGCGCAACGGCATAAAACCAACTTATGTTTTTCGCAAGAAACCTGTAACTATACTGCGAAAGGTAGGGCGAAAATTCACCAGAACCTAAAAGCGATTCAGAAAAATGTACTTAACTATGTCATGTCAAACTATATACCAAATCGAACGATTGAATACAATGATAATCGCATTAGTAAGTTCATCGCTCAGTACGGTAAGTGTGCTGTAACGGGAACAGAGCTTGGATTATCAGACTGGCACTGTCATCATAAGAGACCTTATCATCTTTCAAAAGATGATCGATTCTCTAACCTGATCGTGTTATATGAACCCGTTCACCGGCTTGTACATTTAAAGGATCCACTTAAAATTAAAGCGATCCTTAAAGAATTAAAGCTGGAAAACACTCAAAAAGAAAAGGTAAATGATCTTCGAAGGCAGTGCAATCTTCAAGCAATCTAAGATTTAATATAAATCGGCTTTATTCATTACATCGAAAGAATGAATTGGATTAGTTGGCGCGCCGTACGCGATGAAAGTTGCCCATACGGTGCAAACAGGGGGAAAAGGGGGCGATAACTTCAAACCCTTATCTATCTGTATGAAGACTTGAATTCGAGATAATGAACGATTTGAAACTAAATCAGGGGCTACTTCGTAAGTATAATAGGAGACTTTTTGTTAGAGAAGACCAGAAATATTGGAGGTACCAAATTGTCTATGAACAATGGAAATGAAAATAAGCCTTTCAATGATGCCATAGCACATAAACAAAACATCGAAGGGTTTCCAAAAACACGTGGAGGAAGACTTCCTTTACCCATTAAGTTAATCGGATACTTTCTGTTTGGGAGTTTTATACTAATGCTTTTAATTGGATTAGTGGGTAATTTTCTATTTGATTAAATCGGAGCAATAAACGAATTGTAATTATATCCAATAGAAAAGGAGGAATTCCAATTAAGCGTGGAGGAAGATTTTACATAGGTTTCAATTTAATTGTAATCCTATTAGCAGCTAATGGATTTTATCGTAGTCATTCTGTTAATGATAATGGGATGAACATAACATCTTGGACTTTCTTGGTATTATTAGTTGGAGCAATAGTGAGTATTATTGCCGAAGTAATACGACTTAAAAAGCAAACTACAAATAATTAGTCGATGTTGTTCGGATTATTTGAAGGAAATTGAACTGAACTTACTCCATAAAATCGGAGCATTTACAGAATAAAAAGTCTGCTCTTTATGTAGGTTGACTTTCAGATTTAGGACTGGAGTGAATGAATTGAGGTATCCAAATGAGTTATCTAAAAAGAGGAGATATCAGCAAGGGTTTGCAGTTATTTATTTAGTTATCGCAATCATTTTGGCAACGGTATTATTTGATGATTATAACGTATTCATAGTGGGTGGGGTCACTATTTTGTTATATCTATTGCTTCGTTTTCTCGTAGGAGTATATGTAGATAAGAAAGTGGAGTGAATACATTACTCTACAATCTCGGAGCATTTACTTAATAAAGTGTAAGTGCTTAGCTCAGAGAAAGAAAAAAAGAAAATAGACTATGTGGGATTGGGAGGAAGGTTACCATTAAAACAATAGTTACCAATATTGCATTTGCTATATCTACTGTTTTTTCGATGGTGTTAATAGTTGAAGGCGATGATTTCTTTGGTATTGCCATTCTAGTATGTCTTATGGTTATTTATGACTACATACGAGGGTTAGAGAAGAGAACAGGTGTTGAAAAAAAATATAGGGTCAGAGGATTAATAACTTACTTTGTCACAGGGTTCGCTTGTGCCTTAGTGTATTTTCTATAATCCATTTTAAAGGTTTACCAGCACATATTAGAAGCATAACGGTATTCCATAATCTCGGAGCTTATCTGTAATAAGATAGGCTCCTTTAACTGGAATTAAAGACGCAGTTATGCGGATTTATTCGAAATAATTGGTATTAGAAATTTTGGAAGGTTAGTTGAATACTCAGTTTCGAGATAGTTTGAATCGTGAAACGTATTTTTTATTCAAACGTATTTAAAAGGTGAAGCTAATAAGTTACTAAATTAGAAGTTTATCGAGAGGGTGGATACTTATTATTGGCGATAAGTTACTTGCAAAAATTGCGGAAGAGAAGTAGAAAAAGATGAGAAGATGGCAATTATTGCTACACTGAAAAAGCTAAATGGGTGGACTCTTTTAAAAGCCTGGGGCCCTGAACAAATTATATATTGTTCAAGATGTTTTAGTGAGTGGGAATAAATATAGGTAACTGTTTCTGCGAGAGTCTTGAAACCAAGAGTTAACGAAACGATGGCGTTAATTTAGAAAGTATTACGCTCTTTGTTGTTTAAGTTAATTACAGAGGCAATTTCAATATCAGAATTTAAAGGTGGGCGTCTTGTGTATGGATTTATAGCTACTTTCGATGAAAAAACAGATCACATAATAAAGGATATTTGGAAAGAGTTAAACCAAAAGTCAATTTCTTCTTATGCATATGAAGTGGAGAGTAGAAAGCCACACATTACATTGGCAAGTTATAATGACCTAAACCAATTTGATTTTATGAAACAAATGGATGATTACTACAATGGAAAGACAGTAATTGATATTTCTTTTAACACAATTGGTTCGTTCTTGAATTCGGGAGCTTTATTCTATACGCCCACCGTCACTAAAGACTTAATTGACTTTCATAATAATCATCATAAAAACTTCAGACATTTTAATGATGACCCTAGCTCATTGTATTCACCTGATAGCTGGATACCTCACTGTACAATAGCTAATAGATTAACAGCAGAAAAATTATCTGAAGCATTTAATTATTGTTCTAGAAGAAATGACACCATTCTTGGACAGATGGTAGAGGTTGCTTTAATTGATGTATCAAATAAAGATAGAGCCCCAATTATCCACTCAAAAAAATTGGTTTCGTAGAATCGCACTACTCCACATAATCGGAGCAAATCTAAAATAAAGTGGCTCTTTGTAAGAGGCACTTTATTTTATTCAATCAGGTTCCCCTCATTTAATTCACTAACTTGAAAAGCTTTAATCTTATTGTCGTATCTTCCTAAGAAAGCAACCTTTCCGTCAATAACTCTCATGAACGTGTAAACGATATTCTGACCTTTTACTTGATCACTTTCTTCATACCAAGTACCTTGCTGCTCAAGAACAATATTGTGACCTTTTGCAAAGCGCCGAATGGTATGAAGGTGGAGGTTGGCGCGGTCTATCCAATCACCTAAATGTTGACTTCCACTAATAGAACCTTTTGGCCCCATTATTTCTATGTCTGAATGAGATAAATTGAGTAATCCAGGGATATCTTTTTGATTTGAGTTTTCGACCCAGTTTTCTGCGGTTTTTATCGTGGTAAGAAGGGTAGCTTTAATTGAACTATGATGTATAAACGCTGTAGATCTTTCATTGAGCTCTTCTTCACTAAGTCCAAATGTATTCACTAAGAGTCTTCTAGCTTCAATTTTATTTGATTCGTCAAGAAACAAGTAGGCCTGTATCAAAAATTCCCTTAAGCTTGAGTACTCACTTTCAGTAAACACTTCTTCAAATTTTTTAGTTCTCAGTTTAGAATAATCCATCTTAAAATTCCCCTTTACTATTGATTACTGTCATAAAAAATGTAATAGACTGATTTACAAATTCATTAGAACTCATTGTACCTGAGGATACTAGTGTTTTATAAATAAGAGGATCAAACATCTGCATTAACTGTAGCGCTAAAAAGTTTGAGGACATATTCGTTTGAAAAGTTTTGTTTTTTGTTCCTTTGACTATTACACGTTCAAAAATAACAATGATTTTTTTCTGGATTTGGTTAAGTTCTGAGTTATGATCTTCACTGAAGATAGCTCCCATATCAGGAAAGCTTGATAAAACGAAATGGAAAAAGTCACTACGAAATCCCATCTCAATAAAGGATAGAACTTTTTTGCTTTCAGAAAGGTCGCTCGTGTCTATTTTTTCCATAGTAATTAAGAAACTGTCAATCTTAGGTTTTACAATGGAAAAGACAAGTTGCTCTTTTGATTGGTAGTGAGAATAGAGGGTTCCTTTCGCTATATCTAGTTTCTCAGATATATCACTCATTTTTACCTGATGGTAACCATGATCTCTAATTAACTCTTCAGCTGTTTCTAGAATTAGTTTGTTTCTTTTTAAAAATTTTTTAGCCATTCTATCAGACATAAAGGCCTCCTTTTTTTGACGCATAGGTCAAAAATGACTTATAAGTCATTTTAGAACAGCGAAGAAATCATGTCAAGATTTATCTGATCATGGAACAAAGGATTAAACTAGAAATGGTAATGTTTTTCTTGAAACTGAATCTTCAATTATCTCGGAGCGTTTGCTTAATAAAAAGGAATCGCTCTATGAGTTTTAGGCAAGATTCTCTAAAACGTTATTTCGAAAATGGGGTGTACAAAACACACAAATAAGGAGTTAATTACTATGCTATTTAGCAAACTCAAAACAGCGTTGATAACTTCCATTCTGACTTGGTTGTTCTGTATCGTTATTATGACTGTAGGGGGGATTATCTATAAGTTGACTGGAGGAGACGGGGAAATATCTGTTGCGATTGGCGGCTCATTTTTAATGATTATATATCTAATTCCAGCAATTATAATCATTGGTATTCCAATTTCGGTGACAGCTGATCAACTTACTGCCGAAAAAAACCATCGGAAGTTTTACTCTTATATCGTACATAACGGGGTTGGGATATTGCTGTTCTTGTTTGTTTTTTCTAATTCAAAGTTAGTAAACACTCTAGATTATCTAATAAGTACTAGCCCCTGGTTGTTAGTAGTGATCGCTTCTGCTTCATTATTTTGGAAGTTTGATGAAAAGGAAAAGATGAAATCAATGCGTTCTTCTGTTAATGCATAGTATTTTTAAACAGGGATTATTTATGAATAATGAAAAATTTTACTTATCATTATCTTCTTTTCTTGGAGATTTGTTTATTAAGCAATCTCGGAGCGTTTGCTTAACATTAAGTAAGCGCTCTACGTAGTAGGTTTAGGGCTGGAGTGTTAATTAAAGGAAGTGTAAAATGTTCAAATCACACGTAACAAATAGAATAATAAGGTTAATAGTTTTTTGGATTGGAGTATCTTTTTTATTGCTTAAAAGTAATAGTATCGCGAATTCACTGTTATCACTAGTATTTATAGCCTTGCTAGGGGTTTCATTTACAGTGTATCAATTGATAATAATTATAACTTTAAGAAAAGTAAATCGAAATTAGTTATTCATTCCTAGAGAAGCACTTGTTCGATTATCTTCGGAGCTTATCTGTAACAAGATAGGCTCCTTTTAGTGTGAAAGAATAGATTGAGTTATTTGTACTAATTTGAAATAATTGGTATTGCAGATGTGTGGGCGATAGGAAAATAGGCTTAGCGTTATAAGTCCGCATATTTCTAACGGTACCCCTAACTAATTTAGATACTGCTCCTGTAAGGGCCACATAATATAGAAAGCTATCGGAACACCAAAATCGGAAATACATAATAGGAAATAAATTTCATATAGAGGTGGAATTATATGCCTAAAATTGACAATATGTTAGCAATTCTATGGATGCTTCGTTCAGGTGAAAAAATTACTGCAAAACAAATTTCAGAAAAGTTAGAGATGAATATAAGAACTGTGTATCGTTATATTGATACCATTTCAACAAGTGGCGTACCTATCATTTCAGAACCAGGACATAACGGTGGATACACTTTACTGAATAATTTTATTGAGGCTCCTCTTTTCTTTGATTTTGAGGAACAAACTTCATTGTATCACGCTGCTGTTTTTGCAGAAGAAGCCGGATATTATGGAGGTGAAGCACTGAATAGGGCCATTTCAAAACTAAGTAAATACTCAAATCAAGAGCAGGAAACAAAGATAAACCAACATTTAACTAGTCTTGAAGTAATAAGTCGATTAAGCTCACTCTCTATTGAACCTCTTTTGAAAGAGTTGGAGCAGGCCGTAGCTGACGGGTACTCAGTAAAAATTCTTTACCATAAAAGTAGTGAAAAGCAATTAAATGATAGATTGGTCGATCCATACAGAATTATCTATTGGAATAATAAGTGGTATGTGATTGGCTTTTGTCATCTTAGGAATGATATCCGTAGTTTTAGAGTAGATCGAATAGAAAGTCTAATGCTAACCGAAAATAAGTTTAACCGGCCAGAAAATTTTTCAGCACATGACTTTTTTATAAAAAGTCTTCTTCCAACTGTAGAAGATAAGGAAGAGGGAATATCTTTCGTCATTAGTGGGGATAAGAGTGTATTGGATGATATTTGTCAGCATTGGTTTTTAGGACATTATTTAAAAGAACGGTCTTCAAATCGAGCCGTTTTTCTTCTTGAAAAAGATGTGATCCATACATATGTACCTTATTTACTTTTACCGTACAACAAATCTATTAAAGTTATTGAGCCAATAAGTCTTAAGAAAAGACTTATTGAAGTTCTGTCGGAATTAATAAAATTTCATGAAGTATAATCACTTCCCTGACGCTAACTGTCAGGGAAGTTTTATTATACTGACTATATCAAATGTGATTGGAGTGTTATTGGATGCAAACAAAAAAGGTTGTTTTATATGTATTTAATACAATGTCAGACTGGGAATATGGATATTTAATTGCTGAACTAAACTCAGGAAGATATTTCAAAAAAGATTTAGCACCTTTAAAAGTCATTACAGTAGGAGCTAATAAAGAAATGATTACTACTATGGGAGGACTGAACATAATACCAGATATTTCCCTTAATGAATGTACTCTTGAGAGTAAAGATCTTTTAATTTTACCAGGAGGGACTACTTGGAGTGAAGAAATTCATCAACCTATCTTGGAAAGTATTGGCCAAGCTTTAAAGCTTGGCACTATTGTTGCTTCAATTTGTGGTGCAACTGAGGGCCTCGCGAATATGGGATACTTAGATACTAGAAAGCATACAAGTAATAACTTAGAATATACTAAAATGGTATGTCCTAACTATAAAGGAGAAAAGTTTTATGAGTTGGGATCTGCCGTAACTGATGCGAATTTAATTACTGCATCAGGAATAGCTCCTCTGGAATTTGCGATGGAAGTACTGAAAAAATTAGATGTATTTGCACCAGATACATTACATTCATGGTATAACCTAAATAAGACTCATAAACCTGAATACTTCTTTCAGTTAATGAATTCAATAAATAACTGAGCTGAAAAATCAACTTAGCAGTTTTATATTAGTTAAAATCATTTCGTTATAGTTCCGTTATCTCGGAGCGTTTACTTAACGAAAGTTGCGATCAATGTAGGTATAGGACAGCTTAATGGAGTAAAGAATGAGAGGTTTTTCTAAACAAAGGAGAAAGTGAATTGACTCGATTAGAGTACTTTTCGTTATCTATTTTAAATTATGTTGCCTCTAACATATATTGTAACCAGTAATACTTCCGACTTACAAAAGAAACCAGAAGGCCATTCTTCATATAAGCATGAGAGGTGACCTTCTGGAAATTAAATAGAAGCGGAAAAGAATAGTTTTCTAATGAGTTCTTTTACTTATACATGGCGCTTTATTATTGAATAACGATGATGTATTGTAATAATTTACTAGCATAGTACACCATAAGGAAATTCCCCTATGAGTGCTAATGTATTATTGGGAGTTGTTTTTCAAAAATTTTATAATATATAAAACTAAAGCAATTATCGCAACCGATCCTAAAATTGTTACAACTAGGCCCACTAGTAAAAATACAGATTGAATTGCCCACCAATCATCCATTTAATTTCTCTCCTTTAACCTCAATTAAATACATAACTTTGTGCTACGTAAGCATATTTTTCTTTTTTATCCAACTTTTTTAATTTTATTTGACTTCTTATATCATAATACCTACTTCCACCTAACCATCCCAATAAATCAATTTTTACAGTATATTCACCATAGCTGTTGATATCATGACCTTCTACGGGTGCTTTTGAGTCAGTTGTTTTTGCCGTAGCTCTTGAAATGTCGAATTTAGGTAAATAACTACGTGTACCAGACTTAGAGGAGTACCTCATTTTTAGCCCGTAATCCCCAACAGAATAATGACTACGAAGATACAATTTTCCTACATTTAATCCACTTGCTCTAAAAGTAATAATAGAGCTGTAACGCCTTGCTCCATAATCTTTCTTTTCACTTCTATAAGGAGAATACATTATCCCACTAAATACTGGTGCTCTATTAATTTCTATACCTTCACCTTCATATATTTCTACAAAATCTTCAGCTGGTAAATCACTATCTTCTTCTTCCTCTACAATATATTCCTCGGGTAATTCGTTTTCATCTACTTCTTCTGGAAGGTCACTAGTTTCTATGTTAACTTCACTTCCATCAGATAAAGTGATTTGTTCCTCAACGAAACCTTCCGTATTTAACTTGGAATTATTCAAATTATTGAGCTTGTGATTTAGTTCTTCCTTCATTTGATCACGATATTCAATTTTAGCTTCTTTAGTAGTATTTTCGTCAATAGAATCAAAGATTTCTATAATGTCATCCTTAGGAAGTTTAGAAACTTCTGTACTTTCGTTAACTTCTTTAATTACCTCAATTAATTCTTTCTTACTGATAATTTCAGAAGATTGTATAAATTCATCTTTAATAATTTCCTCATTTTTTGAAGCGCTAACATAATTGGAGTCAATTATTCCTCCAAACGTTAAAAGTCCAACAATTCCAAAGACCAACAATTTTTTCAATTTCATAATCTCCTCTGTTTAATTATTGGTAAAATTTTTAATTATTTACCATAAAATTCATTATATATATTTGAATATAATTAGTCTATCTTTATTTTATAGAACTTGTTTGTTTAAAGCTGATAGCTTTAATGTTTATTCCCCCAGGAAAAGCTAATGGAACGACTATCTATTAAATGATTTAATAGATTTATCGTTGTGTGCCCGGCATGGGTGATAACTAGGCGGTGAAAGTCCGCTACAGGCTTGGCAGTAGGAACTGTTAGCCAAAGGCAAGGGTGTCCATTGTGAAGTGGAATCTGAAGGAAGTCGGCGGCAAAATCCCGAGTTTGCGAATAGAAATTGTATACAAAGGCTGAATTGGAATGGACGAGTTTGCAACACAAAATAAAGTCCAATACTGCCCGAATTCCATACAGTAAATACAACAGTTACATGGGAGGAAGGTTATCACCCTTACCCGGGGAGATCTCATAAGGGTTATTTACGTAACAATCTACTTAGGGATAAGTGGATGAATCATAAGAAGTCAGCATAAGCCATAGTAGTTTCTATGAAACGAAGGGCTGAACAATCTTAAATCTTGGAAAACAAGGAGGTGTAGGCATCACCGCCTAAGCACAGAAAACATCGTGGTAATGACCAGAGAGATGACTACTTATGGAGAAATAGGTTGGAAACTGAAAGGTACATAAGAGTGTGTAGGGATGCCGACATGGAGATGAAAGCACAAGATGGTAACGAACTAATCAAACAGGTGATTCGCGATGAAAACCTATGGAATGCATATGAGAAGGGTAGGAAAAACAAAGGTAATCCGGGCATTGATGGGATCACCGTCTATGAACTTAAAGCACATATGCAGACATTCTACCAATCGCTGAAATCAAAGCTTTTAAATGGAACTTATCAACCACAACCAGGGAAAAGAGTCGCCATCCCGAAAAAGGATGGTACCAAACGATACCTCGGAATCCCATGTGTACTGGATCGAGTCGTACAACAGGCTATCCTACAGGTTATCGAACCCAAAATAGATCCTCACTTTTCTGACAACAGTTTCGGATTCAGAAAAGGAAGAAACGGCCATCAGGCAATCAAGGTTGCGCAACAATACTATAAGGACGGATATCGCACCGTAGTAGATTGTGACCTGAAAAGCTATTTCGACACCATCCACCATCAGAGGATTCACGCCTACTTAGAGGAGTTTGTCTCGGACAAAGTCATCCTAAAACTGATATGGAAACTCTTGCGTTCCGGTATTCTTGATAAAGACATCTATATCAAGACGTCGGAAGGGACACCACAAGGTGGTCCGCTTTCACCTCTTCTCGCAAACATCTACTTAAATAAGCTGGATCGAAAACTAGAAGAACGTGGCCATCGATTTGTCCGCTACGCAGTTGACTTCGTCATCTACGTAAAGAGCCCCCGGGCAGGTGAAAGAGTGATGGAAAGTATCTCGGAATACATTGAGAAAGATCTTGGGTTAACCATTAATCAAAAGAAAAGCCAGGTTTGCGGCGCTACTTCAGCCACTTTCCTTGGGTTCAATATCCAAAATCTCATGGGAAGGTTGGAAGCCGACCAAGCAGGTCGGCGAAACAACGATTCAAAAACAAACTCAAAAAGCTAACCAGTCGGAAAAGAGCCGGCCCATGGGAACAGATTATCACAGATATCAATCGGATAACGGTGGGATGGATTAACTATTACGGTATCGCGAGAATGAAGGCGTTCATTAAGGATATCGAAGGAAGGTTAAACCATCGACTCAGACAGATCATCTGGAAAAGGTGGAAGAAAGTTAAGACGAAATTTAAAATGCTTCGCAAATATGGCATCGATCATGAGGATGCCATGAAATTGGCTAACTCCCGTAAGGGATACTGGAGGATTACACGATCGGAAATTCTTCAACGCGCACTTACAAAAAAGAGACTCATAAAATGGGGATTAAAAGAAATCTCTACAATTTATGAGTCACGTTACTCAAAAGGTTGAACAGCCGTATACCGAACGGTACGTACGGTGGTGTGAGAGGTCGGGGGAATTATATTTCCCCTCCTACTCGATTGTATAACTTGGTACGGCTAATTCGTAAGTAGCAGGTCCAGAATTCCAATGGAATGAGAATAAAGATGTGGAAACATAAACTTTTAAAGAGAAATATGATTACTCATTTTCAAGAGTAATAATAATTAATTAGAAATCAGCGCCTTATTCCAGAATCTCGGAGCTTATCAGTAATAAGATAGGATTCCTTTTATGAAAGAAAAGATTGAGTTATTCCCTTTATTAAGTTAATGTAGTCGTGTAAAATCTCTTGTGAAGACATAACACGAAACAATTCTGGAGGTACTAATTGTCTGAACTAGTTAAAAATGAATTAAAAAAGATCAAATTTAGTTTATTAAAACTAACAATATTATTTGTTGTTTTGATAATAGGAGTTCCATACATATCAAATAATGGATTCCATTGGGCTTTTTACTTATTTCTATCTTTGTACATCTTACCAATGCAACACGCTGCATTAATTGTAAAAGTGCCAAACTCTCAAGCGAAAGTTATTTGGAAAAATCCATTAGCTAATGGAAGTGAACTTGTTTTCGCTAAGTTCTTTGTGAGTCTTGTTCACTACTTTATTGCAGCAGTCTTAATTGTTACGGGATTGATAGTAACTTTTTATATTAGCCCCGAGAGCGAAGCTTACTTAAGTAGTACGCTCCCCTTTCTTTATCAAGTTCATTACTTCCTAGTAATATTTCTTAGCTTACTCTTTTATGCACCAGCTGCTTTTGTAGCTTCACTTTACGCTCTTCTTAAAGGCTTAAATGAGCAATGGACTAATCTACTTTTTATACTTATCGTAGGGATTGTGATGGTTATTTCGGTTTTTGCAACTTACACTTTCCCTCTTCTGCTTATTATTATTGTAGGCGTTCTAGTAATCGCAAGTATATTATTAAAGAGATTACTGAGTAATTTAGAGGATGCCTGACCAAAACTATTTACTCTTTTGTTAAAGGGAGCTTATCTTTAAATAAGATAAGCTCTTTTAATTTGAAATAAAAGATTGAGTTATGTGGATTGGTTTGAAATAATTGGTATTAGAGATGCATCCTAAATGTCTGGTAGGTTAAAGATGTTGCTGGATAAAATTAAACGAAAAGCGAGGGATTCCAATGTGATTTCTGAGTTGTACAACATCGATATTATAAAACTCAGGAGGTACTGCGGTTATGACAGAGATAGTTACATTCGCTCCTGAAAAGGAGTTTCGAATAAATGCAGAAACAGTCTTTCAAAAACATTCAGGGTTGATTAAACAAGTATTGCCTGAATCACAGGTTTACCACGTTGGTAGTACAGGAGTTATAGGTTCTTTGACAAAAGGAGATGTTGATCTTCAAGTTCGAGTGACTCAAGAAGATTTCCCCGAAGCAAAAGAATCATTGATGGCAATGTATAGTTTAAACACGGGTAGTGACCAAACTTCCTTTTTTTGTGCATTTGAAAAGGAAGATGAAATACTACCTCTTGGTATCCAGCTCACAGTTAATGGTTCTTCAGTAGATAATTTTCGCAAAGTAACTCAATTTTTCTTCGAACATCCATCATATACAGAAGCCTACAATCATTTGAAGATGAAGTTTGAAGGCGAAGATATGGAGGAGTACAGAAACGAGAAATCTTCTTTTATCGCTCATATTCTTTCCACAAAAGAATATGAGCAACTTTCCAAAAGGATGGACCTTTATGAAAAAGTGAAATTTGTTGAAGGGGAAACATTTTTAACAATTGAAGAAACGAAGAATCTTACTCATTCGGAAATGGTTGAACTTATTGGTCATTTGAGAATAGATCCTTCCATTAGAAGCGTAAAAAATGTCATCGTCCTTGTTAACTCTAAGTTTAACAGTGAAATTGAGGCGCTTTTGGAAAACAATGGATTTGAGTTACGTGCAGATAATATTACTGTACGGAGAGATTTAGATACCATTTCACCAAAAGAAGATGTTCCCATTTCATTTAAATCTTTAAATGAAATTTCCAAGAGTGATTTTAAGAGGGTTTGGAAAGAATCAATGGTTAACTCGTTAAATGCGCCTTCTTCATTAAATGTGGATGAACAAATGCGAAGTGTAGAGGTGGAGCTAGGTTCAACCTATAAAGCATCCTGTCTTGTAGCATATGAAAGTAATCGTCTTTTAGGTGTAGTAATGCCACACATAGAACCTGGCACTACTAACGAAGGTCGACTTTTTTACTTTGGACTGGTTCGAAGTGAGAGAGGTAAGGGAAAGAGTAAGCAGCTTCATAAGCAAGCATTGGATATATTGAAAAATGATTTTGATGCTGCCTATTATATCGGGAGTACGGGAAAAGATAACATACCTATGTTAAAGACATTTCAAAATAGTGGGTGTACTATCGTTGAAAGCAATAAGGTATATAAGAGAGAAGTATAAATGATATACAAGAAACCATATTCAACAATCTCGGAGCTTTTACGGAGAAAAAAAACGTTTTTAGAGCTTGGAACCAAAAAAGTCGTACCAAGCTCTTTTTTGAGATATAAGCGAGTAACACATTTAATTTTTACTGCTGTTTGTCTTTTGATTTATAGTCGGTAATCCTGAACAGAATTTGTTGTTACGAAAAAATTTTTTAAGGTCCAAAAAAGAATTCTGGAACCATAGTCCATAAGCTAATTAGAAGCAATACAATAGTTGGTGCAGCCCAATAAACAGTGTCTACGCCCTTTCGTTCCATTATGTATAATATCAGGACCAATACAATCATCACTAGTGGTAACAAAGGGTAGGCTCCATTTGCTACAATCTGATAAATCCATATGATAGTAATAAGAATGCCTGAAAAGATATTAAAAATATGAGATTTTTTCAAGATCTACCTCCTTTTGGATGGAAATTACCATATCGATTATACATTACAATAGTTATACTTCTTATTCAATATAATCGGAGCTTATCTGTAATAGGATAGGCTCCTTTTAATTTGAAATAAAAGATTGAGTTATGTAGGTGGATTTGAAATAATTGGTATTAGAGGTATGCGCAGCATAGGTGAAGTCTTTAATACCGAGATATTTTAATGAATTAAGTGGTTTAATATGAAGAAAGAAATCTTAAATAAGGTTCCAAAGATATTAATATTGGAAAGAGAGGCGTTATGAAATATTTTAAATGGTTTCTTTTAATAATAGCTGCATCAGCTACAGAAATGGCTATCTTGATGAATGCAGAATCGCTAAGTGCGGAAATGATTTCTTTAAACTATTACTTTGTAGGTTCTTTGGTAGTTATATTAATGATTTATCCATTAAGTGATTCCCCCTCAAGAAAACAATACAAATTAATCTTGGGATTAATTGTCATCGCTTTTGCTATTCTAGCTGCAGGGGTACTGAGAAACTTTGATTTCCTCCGTGAAGAACAAGCATTACTTCCTATGTTGGTAGGTTTGGTCGCTTACCTCATATTAGCATTTTTAATAATGATGAAATTCAGGAAAAAAACTAACTAATTTTAAAAATGGTTTACTTTGTTTTATAAAATTCCCCTTTATATATTGAACAGTCGTTAACATATCAGAAAAAATTATAGGGGGAATTAAATTGCCAGTAGAAATTATGAAAACCGAAAACTGTACTTAACCCCCGAACAAGTTAGAACGAAGATTGTGGAAGATTACTCTTATAGAAAATGCTCTCTCAATGGGAAGCGTTACCATCGGTATATTAATTCAGTAGCTGGAATATGACGATATTCCATTATCTCCGAGCGATTATGCAATATCATAGCAGAGTAAACGGTAAAGGGTGATATAAAGGAAATGTATGAGGAGTGAATTGGATGGGGTTACCAAAGTGTAATAGATGTGGGAAACCTTTTAAATGGAGAACCATAATAAAAAATATCTGGGGAATTTACAGACCAATCACTTGTAATAATTGCGGGACGAAAAATAAGATTACATATTTATCAAGAGTTTTAGTGTCTCTATCAATTATTCTTCCGATGTTGATTTTTGGGTTCTATTTATCCAGCTATTCTATTGGTGTTAGGTTGATTTATATGGTTTTGATGGGCATATGTATTTCTACGTTCATCCCCTTCTTTATAAAATATGAATCCTATCACTAACAGAAATGGTTTGATACTAGATAAAACTATTTAATAGAAGATCCTCGCTTATTCCTGATAATCGGAGCGATTATCTAATAATAGTTAAGTGTCCTTCACTTCCCTATGAAACGAGATATATCAGAAGTAAATGGGACACTTGGAGGTGATTAATATTAAGAAACTCGTCGATATCGGTGACAAAGAGCTCGAGGTATGGATGAAAGGCAATGGTAGAACTATAATCATCCAACCAGGTATGATAAGTCCTTTATCTGAATGGAATGCTTTGTGGGAAGATCTTTCAAGACACGCAAGAGTTATTATTTACAATAGAGCTGGCTGCGGCAAGAGTGATAAAGGGATAACAACAAGAAATCGCAGGGAAAACGCAAAGGATCTAAATGCACTAATTAAGAAACTTAGTATTACTTCACCTATTATCATAGGTCATTCATACGGAGGACTCATTCTTCAGCAATTTGCTCAGGAGTATCCGAACGTGGCTAGTGGGTTTGTTTTAGTCGACTCAACTTCATTTGATGCTTATAGGCTTGATGAAGTTGAGATCGAGGGAGAGGACGGCAATAGTACAGAAGCTTGGATAGAAAAATGTAAAACATATTCCGGTCTTTCAAAAAAACATCTACAACTGGAGATGGCAGATTGGGTTAATGAGCTTAAAGAGATATTACCAAGCATCAGTCATAAAGAAGTAGAGAAATTTATGAGTAACCCGACCATGTTCGAATCTCTAAGTGAAGAACTAGAATTTGACCTATTGTCCAGGGAAACGAATTATTACAAAGCCTTCCCTGATACTTTTACTATAGTGATAGGTAGGGATCCAAAGGCTTCAATTATAGAAATGGTAGAAAGTGAAGGGTTACATAAGTCAGAAGCCGAAGACATAGAAAATATATGGCAAAATTTAATTCGCAATCAAACAAAGTTAAACTCCAACACTAAATATATTTTGGCAAAAGAGTCCGGACATAGGGTTCATCTTGAAAATCCTGAAGTTATAAAGAGAGCTGTAGACTCCATTTTTAATAGTATAAAAGTGAAAGAATAAATCCCTATGTTATGAAATCGAGACTTCAACAATCTCGGAGCGTTTCCGCAATAAAAAGGAAGCGCTCTATGTAGTTTTGTATAAGAATTATTGAAGATAATACTGAAGAGCCATTAAGGACATAGAGTGTAAAAAGGGGTTGGTCTATGATGAAAACTTGGTTTTCTTTATTAGGCGGTTTAATAATCGCATTTACGCTTTCGTATTTTTTTCTGGGCTACAATGGCTGGACAATTCACCAAACCGGAAAGAACGGTGAAATTACTAAAACAATTAATGAATTAGATTTTAATTTAATTACTAATGCCTTCTTAATAATGATGGCTGCTTCCATATTGATTTATGGAGTTTGGACATTAATTGAAAAGAAAAGAGCTTAAATAAAAAAACAGGAGGACGAGGAAAGAAAAGGTTATCTAGAGTTTGTAAAATCAATCTAAATTCATAGAGGTCACTAATTCCAACTTTTCAAATGCCATCTAATTGAATATTGAACATTATCAGATTTATGTTTCATTTATTAATTTTTTTATTTTCATTTCAAGCTCTTCTTTTGAGGCTTCACCTAGAATTTTATCAACTATAACTCCATTTTGATCAATAAAGTAGGTAGTCGGTAACGCTATGACTCCATATTCTTTGGATACACTACCTTCAATATCTAATAATACAGGAAAATTAATGTTGAATTTCTCCATAAATCCTTTGGCATCTTTGATTTTTAGTTCTCCATCAGTGGTGTTAATGCCGTAAAACTCAATATTTTCTCCATATTGTTCGTATAAATCAACGAGAAGTGGTGCTTCATTATTGCACGGTCCACACCAGGATGCCCAAAAATTAATTATCAACGGTTTTTCTTGAAGAACTTCTAATGAGTAGTTTTCACCATTAAAATTACTTAAGTTGAAATCAGCTGCCTGTAAGTTAGAATTTGATACTTCCAATGCTTTCTTCTCTTCAAAATCTGAGGCAGAAAGATGATTTACAATAACTATTATGAATATTAATAGTGCACCTGAAAGTAGAGTTTTTTTCATCCTATACTCCTTAAACTTGATTGTTGTAGATCTGAAATTGAAATCTTTTGAATGAATTATTTCATAGCTCTAAGATAAACGATATATTATTTTTTGTTTCACTAAACATATTGTACCCTTTTTGATTTATCTATATAGAATGTTTTCTGGCTAGTTCAATTCATAACTAAATTAGTCGTAAGATAGTTTTATCCAAGTTGAATCGTCTAAATTCTGTTTTTTGGGTTTTAATTATCTTGATATCGAGTCTTCAACAATCTCGGAGCGCTTGCTTAATAAAAAATGAACTCCCTATGTAGGTTTAAAAAGTTTTCCGTTGAAGAGATATGAAAGCATTCAAGAGAATGTTTCGTATTAATAATTAAGATAGCTAGAGTAACAATTGTTATGTTAGAGGGGGTACTATGCAAATACTATTCAATACTGTTAAGAATATTATTTCAGACTTATTTGCAATGGGGAAAGGATATATCTATGGTTTTGTAATGGTCGGACTGTTAGTTTTTATTGGAGGAGCTTTACTATATGGTGTTTTATTCCTACGAAATCTAATGTTTTAAGTTAATTAGTGTACTGTTATTCAATTAACGTCGGAGCGTTTGCTGAAGTATATCAAGCAGCTAATTCATATATTGAGTAGTCATTAGGGAAAGCTAATCAAAAAAAGAGAGGTATACATATGAAAAAAACTCTATTGATTACATCCCTTCTGGCTTCAGTAGTTCTTTTTCCTAAAGAATCAATTGCTATCTCAATGCCTTGCAGTATGGTGTTAGACCCAATCGATGAAGGTCTTACTAATGCAAGAGGAAGTGCACTAATTTATAAAGTTCAATTGATTCCACCAAGCTTTGCCAGAACTAATATCAGTATCTTAAGTGTTCATCTACCTGAACCCTCTACATACGGCGAATATGATATTTATGAGGGATTTGCTTTTATACCTGGTGAAATAAGCTGGAGGTTCAGACTTTATCCTACTCCAGAAGAAGATAGTCCTACCTGGTCGGGAAGGTTTGACTTGATCACTGCAAAATTAAACAATGCTAAAGTTCAAGTGAGAGCTTCCAATTCTAAAACTGGAAAGTTGGGACCAGTGGTTCTGAATAATGATATTTTAAGCTGTAAATAGCTTACTCCATAATCTCGGAGCGAATGTTGAGTAAGGTGTCTTTGCAGCTATTTCATTATTTAAGAGCAACCCAGGAATAAAGGGAGGTTATCATTGAAAATGGAAGTTGCAAAAAAGAAGAAAAACCAAAAAATAACTGGTGCAATACTATTGGTGATAGTAATAGTTTTGTCCCCATTTTTGCATGATCATTTTAATCCATTAACTTTATTAATAACTACGATTATTATATATGCTATTGTCATGTTCATTGTTGGACTGTTATCAAAAGAAGAAAAGTCTTAACCTTAAGACAGAAGGATCGTTTTTTACCATCTTCCAGTATCTCGGAGCTAATCTGTAATAATCATAGTATCTTATGGCTTTTAAGAAGTAAGTGAAAGTAAAACGCACTATATAGGTTCGGAGGAATAATTTTGAGATTTGTTATAGTTATTCCACTTATTTTGTTTGGTGGTTTTCTAATCGGTTTAAAAATTAGTGACATAGGCAATTTAGGTAATACCATTATGAACATAGTAGGGTTCGGATTTCTCTTCATTGCTATTTTAATTGGACGAAATAAGAAAGGAAATAAGCACTCAACTTAGACGGGCAATACCTTCAAAGGAAATTCGTGATCTTCCTTTAAATCGGAGCGAATGCTCAATAATCAGAACCTATTGAAGGGAGGTAAAAGATTGAGAAATAAGCAAGTTTTGTTATGGGGGATAATAGCTATCATCTTAGTAGTGATATGGCTTCTTTTAAAGTAGTACATATAATATACTTTTATCTAATCAAAGGAGAATATCTAGAAATCAATTCTTCCATAATCTCGGAGCTTATCTGTAATAAGATAAGCTTATTTTTTCGTTTTGTTTTTAATATTAGCAATTATGATCAAAAAATTATTGGTGATTTAAGCTATGCTAAATATGAGGTGGATGATGTGAACTATAGCAATACTACACAAAAAACGATTTCTTATATCGAAGAGAACTTAGATGATGACATAGTTATTGATGAATTGCCTTCTCTTATTGGTTATTCAAAATACCATTTACTTCGCGTTTTTAAGCAGGAAACTGGCAAGACAATTGGTGAGTATATTAGGCATCGGAGGATGGCTATGGCATCCTTAATGTTATTAGACAGTGATGAGTCAATTCTATCTATAGGCATTATTTGGGGGTTTCAATCGCAAGAAGCATTTACTCGGGCATTTAAAGATATTTATAATTTGCCACCGTCAAAGTATAGAAAAATAATGAGAACGCTTTTAATAAAAAAGGAGGAAGATAGTGTGGATGATCGTAATAAAGTAGAAAAATGGACTTTAAGTGGCTCAAATCCAGAAATATATGAGATTAAATTAGATCCATCACAATTTCATACAGGTAAACAATCAGGATTACTATATGGAAAAAAAGAAACAAATCAAAATCATTTTGCTACAATCATGCAAGGTTTTCAATCTAATACATACAAAGGAAAGAGATTGAAGATGTCATGTTTCCTAAAGACAGAGAAAGTTTATAAGTGTGGTGCCTGGATGCGTGTTGATAATAAGACTGGGGATGTATTGCAATTTGATAATATGGAAAATAGACAAATTGAGGGAACAACTGATTGGAACTACTATTCGGTTATTCTTGATGTCGAAGAAGACAGTGAGGCTATTCATTTTGGAGTATTGCTTCATGGTTCTGGGAAGGTGTGGATAGATGGATTCCAATTTCAGGAGGTTTCAAAAAATGTTCAATCAACAAATATCCTTGAAGTAAATCCTCTACCAGAAAGTCCTGGAAACCTAGATTTCAGTAATTAAATATGCTTATCTTAGATCTTTTGCTTGATATTATAATAGGAGTATATACTTCACTAGGGATTGGAACTAAAGAATACAAAATTAATTTAAAGGTAGAAAAGATATCTAAAGCACATCCTTGTCTGAAGAATTACTATAAAAAATTCCAAAAAGAGTTTGAAGGTGAAACTTATTTAAGTAGAGATCTACTCGCATTAAATCTAAAAAAAGAAGTCGAAGTGGAACAATTTCTGAAAGTAGTTAAAGAGAAGTTTGATTAAAGATTACTGTGAAATAATTGGTGTTAAGCAAATCTGTCATGAGGGTATGAAGGTGTGGTTGGAAACAACCATAATACCTAGCAACCCTCTTTAAATGAAGAGCTAACAAGCAATGGGAATTGAAGGGTAAAATGTTAGGAGGGAACGAGTCAAGCTAGTATGTAATAAAATGAACATGTAGAGTAACATACTAGGAGGGGGAAAGATGAATCCCGGTGGAATGATGTATTCCCAGATGTCACCCAATGTCCCTATGCAAGTTGTGGTCGTAGAGCCTTACGTATATGCAGCTCTTCGCAGCCTTATTGGAAATAGAGTGGTTATTGATACATCACGTGGTCCAGTAAATGGAACAGTGATTGATGCCAAACCAGATCATGTTGTGGTTAAAGAACATGATTCAACTTTCTTTGTTCGCATAGGCGAAATTATTTGGATTATGCCAGAGTCCTAAGTTTAAAAAGTAAATTCCTTAGGAAACCCTATAATTTAGGGTTTTTTATTATTCATCATTTTACTAAAGTCTTACTATAAAATTCTATTTGGCGGTTTAAGGATCGAGCAGAGATTATAAAATAACTCAAGCATAAACTCTACATTTCCTGGACATAATAGTTTCAAGATTACTAGATTCGTAACCTTAGGGAGTGGAATGAATGTTGTTATCACTTGTTTGGGAAAAATATAATCTTGATAAGCAAATTGAGGGCTATTCTCCGTTAACGCTCAAGACTTACAATTTTCAGTACAATCAGCTCTTACGTCATTTTGGCAATGTTGATATAAATGGGATTACGACAGATCATCTTAAAGCTTATTTAGTGAAAATGGGGAGTCATTTAAAGCCTTCTAGTTTAGGACATCGTGTTCGCTGCATCCGCTCACTGTTTAAATGGTCTTATGATGAGGGACTTATTCAGAAAAATCCAGCCGCTAAATTGAAAGAACCTAAGCTTGGTAAGAGAATTCCAAAGTTTCTAAATGAAATTGAAATTGAACACTTGAGAGAAGCCTGTCAGAATACGATGGAAAAAGCGTTGTTTGAATTCTTTTACTCAACTGGTTGTCGTATTGGTGAAGTTGTGAAGCTTAATCGTGAGGATGTTAACTTTCATTCAAATTCTGTTATTGTTCATGGAAAAGGAGATAAGGAAAGAGAAGTGTACTTTAACACGCGGTGTTCTATCTGGTTAAAACGCTATCTTGATGAGCGTAAAGACCTTGAACCTTGCTTATTCATAACGGAGAGAAGGCCAAAAAGAAGGATGAGTATTGATCTTGTCCGCTATATCATTAAACGAATTTCTAGACGTGCAGAACTTGATAAAGTGATTCACCCTCATCAATTAAGACATAGTTACGCAACGCATATGATTAATAACGGAGCTCCTCTTGAAGTGATTCAAAGTTTGATGGGGCATGAGAAGAGCGAAACAACAAAGCTATATGCTCAGCTTAGTGGAAAACTCCGTCACGACTTCTATACAAAATACTTTTAGAAGCGCATTCCAGTTGAATGCGCTTCTGCCATTTATAATAAAGGGAAGGCTACTTGGTTTGTTGAAGATCTTCATTTAATTTCTTAGATTGATGCTTAAAATATAAGTAGAAAGCCGTCCACATGATGCTGTAGAATACAAGCGCAATAGCAATAAAGAGTAATATATTTACTAGATCTGGCTGGATCCAACCAATCCCATACGCCAAAATAAAATAGACAACCATTACAGTGAAAAAGTGCAATGCTGTTTGTTGAGGGAGTTTTAGAGAATGAATTTCAAAGTAAAGCGGTGTAACCGTAAACAACCATCCACAGAAAATCGCTCCTAACGAGTTTGTTACAAAAAGGTTGGAATCAAGCGTCGCTTGATCACCTAAGAAAATAATCCCATAGGTTAGTAATACAGCTAGAAACCCTCCAAAAAATAACCCAACCATACTCCTAAATAAAAATGTTTTCATTTACTTTGACCTCCTATTCATTTTTAGAATCTCTCGTATTTTGCCTACATAATGTCTTGAAGCATATTCTTTTTTACCAGATTGAAAGTGTACAGCGAGCGTGCCATTAAATGATGGTTCAAAATGACTGATCTCATGCAGATTAGCAATGACGGACTTGGAGAGCCGGATAAATGTATTCATCGGCAAACTTTCTTCTAGCTCATACAATTTCTCTTTCACTTTAAAAACGCCTTGAGCTGTCGTTGCCATTACTTGATCGCCTTCTGAATGGAAAGAATGAACTTGATTTGGTTTTAAAATGTGCTGCCCTTCGCCTCGTTTACCGACAATGAATTCCGTTTTTTCAGTATTAAGATAATCCAATATCTCTTTAATCGAATCATCCATTTCTCTACAGTGAATCGTTACGCTCGTTTCGTCATACTTCCGATTAACATCGAGTGAAATTTTCACTTGTTCACATCCTTTGTTTTGCGGCTTTCTTAAGATTAGTATAGATCTGGAAAAGCAGGAAGTCATTCGAATAAAGGTAAGACGTCATTTCGAAAGGGTATATTGCATCTATTGCCTTTTTTGTTGCCGGTTGTTCCGTTCCTGCGATGAAAGAAAAGATTGCCAGCAAGTCAACGTTTTGAAATAATTGGGATAGTCGAACGAATAGGCAGCTGTAAATAATGGGACACGGTGTAACGGCCATTTATGTAACACTAGGCTTTCTTTTATACTCGTTTACTTATTTTAATTTGATGGGTTTTATCTCATGTGGTTTCAAGAGTTGGGGCTGGGCCTTATTGCATTTGGAGGTCATATGCATCTGTATCTCTTTTTTAAGAAAGAAGATATCAAGAAAAACGAAAAGAATTAAAATAAAGGTTCATAAATAAAAACTAGTAGAGAGAGAAGCTTTCAGTTTTCGAGGGGGGAAAAGACAGTTGAAAAGACCGTTAGGCGTAACGCTCATTAGCTACTTCTATTTGTTTGGAGCGGTGGTATTGCTCATTACCGCCATCTTTTATGACGCAGGGGCCAATACGATTGGGATTGCGGAACGGTTTGGATTACCAAATGCTCCAGAAAGGTTGATGAGAATCCTCGTCGCTCTTCTTTCTTTTGTAATGGTATATGGATATATCAGGTTAACAAACTGGGGCTACTGGTTCATGATCGCCTATTCCATAATCTTTGGGTGCATTAGTGCTCTCCTCATATCCAATATATCTCAGCAGCCTTTTCTCGGAAATGTCATTTTTTCAATCGTTGTTTTGATTTATACCATATACGTCAGAAAATCGTTTCGTCAATCTTCCAGACAAGGCACGTAAATTGATACGGCTAAGACCATTAGAAAAAGAGAGAAGGGGGAGTACAGGTATGATTTTGATTGTTTTTATATTTATTTTATTTTGGTCTTTAACGAAAACCATAGAAAAAGTAGGATTGAAAATAACAGATCAACTACAGATGCAAAACGACTTGCTAAGAAAAGTAGAAAGTAAACTAGAAGCAAAAAATGATGAGGGTTCCTAGCTTTAACGCTCCATAACGTGAAGCGAAAAGAGGAAGGGTACCGAAGTAGTTGAGCAAATGAAATCCTTATTTTATTCATTATTGGTCGCTTATATGCTCTTATACCCTGGTATAGGTTAACATCAAAAGGAGATTAGAGATGCCTAAATGTAAAAACTGTGGTTATTCATTTAAGTGGAATGAACTTATTATGAAGATGTTGGGGATAAATCATCTGATTTCCGGTATCTTTTGTCCAAGTTGTTCAGCCCCACATTATCTTCAATTGAGAAAATCACGATTTATCCCATTTTTTCTCCTTTTTCAGGTCTATATGATAGTCATTATTTTATATGGAGCAGTCATCCCTTTGTCTATTCTTATTGGAGGGTGTGTGGCATTTTTTATCATGCTGGTTCTCTTTTATCCATTTATGATCAAACTGAGCTATGGAAAACACCCAGATTTATAAGTGAAAACTACATCTTTTATAAAAGGTATGTTAGAAAGAGTTTTCATGTTGAGGAGGAGTTATGAAGGTTACTCAAAGAGAATATAGGGTGGAAAGTTTATGTTACGTCATTCGCTCTGCCGAATTAGAAGATGCCCATCAGCTTTCTAACGTGAGAAGGCAGATTGATGCGGAGACAGACTTTTTGGACCGAGAGAAAGGAGAAGCGCTTCTAGACGGTGCTATGTTTAAACAAATCATTCTTAAAGATGAAGAAGCCCCAACGAACCTCTTTTTAGTAGCAGAAGTAAATAGCAAGATCGTTGGCTACGCGAGATGCGAAGGGACTCAGTTGAAGAGGTTTTCGCATAAAGTAACTTTCGGGGTTGGTGTCTTAAGAGACTATTGGGGCTATGGAATTGGAAGCAGCTTATTAAAGAACAGCATCACCTGGGCTGATCGTAACAATGTCAAGAAAATCGCGTTATATGTATCAGAGACGAATACAAAAGCCGTTAACCTTTATCAAGATCATGGGTTTGAAGTAGAAGGGATTTTGAAAAGAGATAAACGCTTGTCTAATGACCAATACATCAATACGATTATAATGGGACGTGTACAAAGCGAGTAGCATCATTTACATTAAACGAAGGCCACCTTATCACTAATAGACAAGGTGGCTATTACTATTTCTTCGCTTTTTTGTTTGCTCGATCTTCTTCCTCAGTCTCTAGCATGCCGTAATCGCCGTTCATTGCCTGTTCATCTAAATCAGCACCATATTCATTCGTGAATTTGTTCAAATTGTTCTGTTTGATTTCATTTTTGTTTGGTGTCTTTTTTTCCATGATCCTCACCTCCAATGATTAGGTTGGCTTATCATGGAAAAAGTATGCGTAAAGAAGGTGGGAGTGGAAGTTTTATTATTAAACAAAAAAAGCGCCTTACCCCTAAAAGGAAAGGGAAAAGCGCTACGGATTATTGATAATTTATGATCGCTGGATTCGGATCAAGCTGAAGGACTTCAGCAGGTGTTAAAACCGGTTTATCTTTATTATAGAAAATTTTAAATCCGCCGTATTGAACAGGCTCATTTCGCACAAATTTACGATAGAGTGACATTTTCGTTCCATAATCACCATACCCATCGAAATTAAGGGCAACTTCTACGTTGTCAGTGGGCTTGATTGCCTGCTTGTTTGTAACAGCATGGTCTGTAAACTGGTGAACAAGTACGATTTTGTCAGGTAAGTTATTTTCTTCTACAAACTTAGAAACATAGTCAACAACTTCCTGAACTTCAGAACCATCGACACTTCCAAGGTCGATTCCAGGCGTTTGGCCTTCTTTGACGTGGAACTCGGTATCAATCGCGACATGCACGTAAGGAAGCTTTAACCATTTTTCCAATAGCTTCACTTGATGAAGAGCGGTATCACGACCTAGCTGAACATCTAACATGAGAATGGCATTATGTTTCTTTGCAAGCTCAGCGTATTCATCGATATCCTCTTCAGAAGTCATGTGATAGTACTTTCCGTTTGGACCTGGGTCACGCTGAGCGATTGTAGTGATTAACTCAATCGTTGGAATGGCAGGACGGTCTGGATCAGCATCAGAATAAGCTTGAGTCTGTTCTTTTAATTTCGTCATTAATGCTTCAGGTTCCATCTCACCCAAAATCCCCATTTTGGTAGAGTTTGGTTGACCATAGTAAGCAACGAGGCGATAATCTTTTAGAATACCGTCTGTCTCATCAGTTGTGCCTTCCATTAACGTTTCGCCAACGGGTGTCTTTCTTGTACGATCTTCGCCGTGTGCTTCGACAACAGGCATTTTCGCTAATTCTTCTTCGGTCATTGTTTCCTTAAGTGGTTTCGCATCTTCAGACGGGGCCAGTGCTTCAAAAGGTTGAGCCACTTCTTTTTCTTCATTCTTTTTTTCAGCCTTTTTATCTGATTCTTTGCTTTCATCTTCATTAGTTGCTTGCTGATCTGTCTTTTCATCGGTCTGCTCGTTTGTGGATGCGGAGTTCGAACAAGCTGTAACCAAAGCGACTAAAGCAACGAGAAGGAAAAGGAATAATTTCCTCATGGTGTTCACTTCCTTATGTAAGTTAATGAGATTCATAGTTTTGTCAAAATGACTTTCTCATTCTAACATAAGAAAAGAATGATCGAGTGATATGAGACAATGAAAAGGTAAAAAGAGGTAATCAGTACTAGTTTATTGCAAAAAAAGAAGCAATGGAGAGGTTTCCATTGCTTCAAGGTAACTCGTTTTTTTCGTTAAAATAATCCATAATCATTCTTCTATGACTCTCAACCATATGACATGGGAGATTAGTTGAAGAGAACGTATCAAATGCTAAGCTTTCCTGCGTTAAGGTAAGCTTTCCTTCGTATTCCTTCGTAACATAAGCGGTTGTGACGGAATAGAATTCATCCCCATTATCCGCTTTTGTGAAAAATTCCTTACCAGAATAAAGCTTGAAAAGCGCGAGGTTTCGAATCGTTAAGCCCGTTTCCTCTAAAGACTCTCTTATGGCGGTTTCCTCTGTCGATTCACCAGGATCCATTAATCCGCCTGGTAATCCCCATCGCTTCCTTCGTTCATTCCGTTGCTGAAGAAGAACTTCATCTTTATCGTTCAAAATTATGGCGACAGCGCCAACTAATATAAGAGGTCGTTGACCAACGAGTTCGCGGAGTTCTTTCACATAATTCAATTCGATCACTCCTTCTTTTCTTCCTATTATAAAGGAAGGTCTCTTTTTGAGAAAATGAGTATGGCAACAGCATAGAGCACTGTACCTAGTAAAAATAAGAACGTGGCTGTTGGCCAGACGTCAACAGAACCTCTCGCGATCTCAACAGGGCGAAACGTTGAGAAGAGAGAAAGGTGTACCATCCAATCGAGCTTATCACTCATTTTTCCAACTAAATCCATCCCATAGAAGACGATTGTGAGTAAACCGGAAATCCCAAGAGCCTGTCGCTCATCATTTAACATTGAAGAGAATAAAAACGAGTATCCTGAAATGACGTAGAATAATAGAATGCCGACAAGGTTAACATTCATAAACGTCATTGCTTCAAAAGGTTTATCCTCAATTAAGATCTCAGTCCCAATGACTCCTGCTAAAGCAGTCGTTAATCCGATAATGAGAAGTCCTGTGATAAGCACAAGTGCCTGAGTAAAGGCGATTTTCTTTCTAGAGTTCGGCGTGGCAAGAATATAAGCCATTGAGCCTCGATCAATGTGACGAGCCATTAGCTGAGACGCTGTCATTAAGCAAAAAATCGACAAAATCACCACATACAGTAACCCATAGTATTCCCCTGCAATAAAGTCGCTTACATGTTGAAAGCCGCCCTCCATTCCGAAAGCCGCAAGAAAGCTTTCAGGCATCGACTCCATTAATTCATTCAATCCAGGTGCATCCGCAATCGAAGGATAAATGCCGATGATTAATAGAAGATAGAGAGCAGAACCAATCGCATAGCTAGAGATTGATTTGGCATGAACCTTTAACATCTTTGCATATAACGTGATGTTCATGATGGGTTCGCCTCCCTGTCGTAATAGTTAAGAAAGACTTCTTCGAGATTTTGTTCATGAATATCAATATTTCGAATTTGATAATCTCCTAAAGCCTGAATAAATTGATTGTAATCTCCCTGTACGGCAATTTCTGCACGGTTCTCGGTGACTGAAACAACGTCAAGTTTACTTTCTTTTACGAGCTTAGCTTCTTCCTCACTTGCAAACGTCACATCAAAGAGTCGACGCTGTTTTTGCTGGAGGTCATGAATATTTTCGACGACAACAATTTTGCCATCTTTAATAATCGCAGCTCGATCACACGTACGTTCAATTTCTGAAAAACTATGAGAAGACATGAGAAATGTGGTCCCTTTTTCCTTCTGTTCCATCACAATTTCAATGAAAATACGCTGCATAAGTGGATCGAGGCCTGATGTCGGTTCATCTAGAATAATGACTTCTGGTTCATGCATAAAAGCTGCCACGATACCGACTTTTTGCTTCATTCCTTTCGACATCTTACGAATCGGTGTTTTCACATCGAACTGAAGGCGATGAATGAGCTCGTCGCGATAGTCTGTTTGCTTCATTCCTCTCATGCCACCGAGAAGTTTAAGAAATTCCATTCCATCCATGCCATCAAGAAAAGAAATTTCACCAGGAAGATAACCAATCTTTTCTTGGATCTTAGCCGCATCTTTCCATGTATCCATCCCATTTATCGATGCTGAGCCTTTTGAAGGTTTCATAAATCCCATCAGGTGACGAATGGTTGTGGATTTCCCAGCACCGTTCGGTCCGAGAAATCCAAATACTTCTCCTTTTGGAATGGAGAAAGTAACGTCAAAAATTCCTTTTCCATTTGAAAATTTTTTGGTTAAGCCGTTTAATTCGATCATTGAGGTTCCCCCTCAGTCAAATTTTGAACTATTATTTAATATATATTTCATTTTTATCATAAATGACTGCAAGGAAATAATCAATATTTATTGAACTTAAATTTAATAAATAGTTCAATAAATGCTATACTAAGAGTGGTGATGAAAATGAATGGATTTGAATTGCGAAAACAACAAAAGCGTAAAGATATTATGAATGCTGCTTTTACGTTATTTAATAAAGAGGGCATTAAGAAAGTGAAAATCAGTGACATTGCGCGATTTGCAGGAGTTTCTCAAGTAACGATTTACAATCACTTCACTAGTAAAGAAGAGCTTGTGCGAGCGGTGATGAAGGAATACATGCATCAACAGTTTCAGATATTTAAAGAGAGTGTTGAGGAAGAGCATACGTTCCCTGAATTGGTTGAGTTAATTGTTTTTGAAAAACATAAAGCTGTTCAGAGTCTCGACCCATCGCTACTTCAAGAGATGTTAACGACAGACGAAGAGTTGAAAGAGTATGTAGACCATTTCTACCGAACACAAACCCTTCCACTGTTCGTTCAGCTTCTTGAAAGGGCACGTGAGCGAGGGGAGATTAATGCTTCACTTTCAATGGAAGCGATCATGTTTTATCTCAATGCCCTGAAAACAGAGGTGCAGCAAGTTCCAGCGAAAACCTGGTCAGAGCGAAAAGACTTTTTGGACGACGTCCTGCAATTATTCTTTTATGGTTTAAGTGGTGGCCCTCCATCCGATAGGAATGAATCTGAATAATCATTCATAAACTGAAATGTGTGTTAATTTTCACAAAATTTTAATAGTTTGTTAACTTATCTAACGTGTTCCTGTTGTATAATGAGATCATGCAGAGGGAAAGTTGGTGAATTTTGTTGAAAAAGCTGAAAAAATTAACTTTTAAACAGCTCGTTGATCAAAATAAAGCAGAACTTCTTAAAAATGAAAAAGAACTTGCTGAGATAGAAAAACGAATTGATAATCGCCACGTATAAATGAAAGAAAACAGTCGTCATGCGGCTGTTTTTTTGCGTTGCAAGGGAAGGCCCTTTCTTATGCTAAACTTAGGGAAGGAGGGATTAGATGGGGAAATTAATTAGCGTAAATGTTGGTAAACCCGTTGAAGCGACTTATAAAGGAAAGCCGATTTCTACTGGTATCTACAAACAGCCTGTTCGTGAATCTGTATATGTTTCAAATATTCAGATAGAAGGCGATGGCCAGGCAGATCTCGTCCATCATGGTGGATCAGAGAAAGCGATTTGTGTTTATCCCGTTGAACATTATGAGTATTGGGAAAAGAAACTTGGATGTGAATTAAAGGCAGGCGCATTTGGTGAGAACTTCACAGTGTCAGGGCTAGATGAGAAAGAAGCACGGATTGGAGATATTTATCAAATCGGTGGTATAAAAGCTCAAGTAAGTTTACCAAGACAGCCTTGCTTTAAGCTCGCAAAAAAGTTTGAAGTTGAGAATATGCATTTATTTGTGATGGAAAATGGGTACAGTGGGTATTATCTAAGAGTATTAGAAGAGGGGCACGTCACTGTTCAGGATGACATTATACTTGAACATCGACCTGACCATGATGTGACGGTTTCATTGATTAACCGCGTTACGTATAAGGATCGAACCGATCGCGAAGGACTTGAGAAGGCGCTACTTGCGAAAGAACTTAATGAGAGCTGGTATCATAAATTAAGCAAACAGCTAAGCGCGCTCAATTAGCGCGCTTTTACTTTTTAGCCATCCGGTAGTAAAAAACGATCAGCATAATGATCGTAACGAAGGTAACCGTGTATTTGATTATCTGCATAAATTCCATCGATTTCTCCTCAATTAAAAAGCCGGAACCAAATGGATCCAGCTCTTCTGAATGTTAAACAACTTTTTCTTTTAATGCTTTTCCTGGTTTAAACGCAGGTGTCTTAGATGCTTGAATTTGAATTTCTTCGCCAGTCTGTGGATTGCGACCTTTACGAGCAGAGCGTTCTCTCACTTCAAAGTTACCAAATCCAACAAGCTGCACCTTTTCACCTTTAGCAAGTGCTTCGGCAATCGTATCCATTAAGGTGTCTACCACTCTGGCAGTATCTTTCTTTGACATCGCTGCACGTTCCGCAACAGTCGATAAAAGTTCCGCTTTATTCATCATGTTTCATCCTTTCTTATTTTGCTAGTTTTAATGCTATGGCTCTATTTTTACCAGTCTATAGCTGTTTTATACGTCTACAATCAAATAAAAAAGAGATTCTCATCGAATCTCATGTTGATCTAACATTTTAATAGTTGGATAGTTGTTTGTACTCTTTTTCAAGATCCGTTAGTGTACAGTGATAGAGATGGTGATCAGCGGTGGAATAGGCTCCTGCCTCAATAAGCTTTGAGATGTAGTAGTTTCTTCGCTGCTCTAATGCTTTTCTAAGCTGATTGGTTTCCATCAGCACACCCTCCTTAACATTTTTTATTCCCAGTATGTCCGGGTGCTACGCGTTTTAATCACAATCAGATGTGACAGATTATTGATAAAAGATGCGAGGGAACGGCTTTGTAATCAATCAAGGTGAGTAATGGAGAAAAGAGATGATATGCAATGGATGAAGAACAAACCATACGTGCAATTGAAGCCATTCAATGGGATTACGAAGAAGCTCTTGTACCTGAATCTATTCACTATATTCAAAATGATGACCTTGTGATGATAAAAAATGAAAAATCAACTAGCGTCTATGCGAATAAGGTTGTTCGATATCATCGAACCATCCACGAAGTAAAAGATGTCATCGCTTATTTTGAAGGAAGTCCATTGTCGTGGTGGGTGCGATCAAGCTCGGATTCTAGTGAACTTGAAAAGCAACTTCTCACATTAGGCTTTCAGTATTACGATACATATAGAGGTTTAGCGAAGAAGCTAACAGAAGAAGCCCCTATATCGGAATTTACGTTTAGAGAAGTGAATACGGAAGAAGACGTGCAAGCGCATGTTGAAGTAGCAGCGAAGATCTGGGGATATGATGATGAAGCGATTCAGGCTGCCGTTACTGAGCGAGCATCTTACCTTCAATTCCCTGATCGAAGAGGCGGATACACGATTGCCCTCGATAACAATAAGCCCGTAGGTTATTCGAATTATCGCTATAGCAAGGATGGGAAGGTACTCTATTTAAACGGAGCGGGTGTTCTACCTGAAAATAGAGGGAAAGGCATCTATCGTAGTTTGTTAGCAGATCGTCTAATTGAAGCGAGAAAAAGAGGATGTGAGCTAGCGGTGACGCAGGCAAGACTTGGAACGTCGGAACCCATTCTCCGTAAATCTGGTTTTCGTGAATATACGACTTATAAACAATATGTGCGAGAATAGAAAACCACAAATTATGAAGAAACTGTAAATCAGATTGTGTTTGTGTAAAAAGGAAGGATCCGAAAGAAAAAATCGGGAATAGCTCAAGGTGAAGGGACATCCCTTCGCCTTCTTATACTCTCGTTAAAAGGAGCTGTTCTGTTGTTGAAAACCTTTGTTCTAGACACCAATATTCTTTTGCATGATGCCCATTCACTCTTTCAGTTTGGAGACAACCATGTTGTCGTCCCAGCAATTGTCATTGAAGAAATCGATTCTAAGAAGCGATTAATGAATGAGGTAGGTCGAAATGCGCGAGAATTTAGCAGAATGTATAAGAAACTGCGAGACACAAACAAAGGAAAGCTCGATGAACCGATTCCGCTTGACTCCGGAGGAACATTTCGAATTGAGTTGAATCATCGCTCTTTTGACAAATTACGAAATGAATTTAGTGAAGAATCAAACGATAACCGCATTATTGCAGTAGCGATTAATTTAAGCACGGATTCAATAGGCGATGTCGTCCTCGTTTCAAATGATACGTTAATGATTGCAAAAGCAGATGCGCTAAAGAAATCACTTGATTTACCTGCATTTTTTCCAGAACTATATGAGAATGATCGACTCATTGATCATGTAGAGAGACTTCATCGAGGATACCATGAAATCCTTGTGCCTCCAGAAGTGATTGACTCTCTTTACAAGAGCGGGGAACTTTCGATAGAGATTTTGCGAGAGTATTCGACCGAAGAAGTTTACAGTCAAGACTTTATCCTTTTAAAAGATCTGTTTGGCAGCAACCATTCTGGAATTGGAAGAGTGGTGATTCACAATCAGAAATTAGTGATACAAGGACTGAATCGAGAAAGTGAACATATTTGGGGAGTGCTGCCAAAAAATGTCCAGCAGCGCATGCTCATGGAGCTATTGATGGACAAAAATGTATCGCTCGTCTGTGCGACAGGAAAAGCTGGTACGGGGAAAACCTTGCTTGCCCTTGCTGCTGGACTTAGCCAGACAGAGGATGAACAACATTACCAAAAGCTCCTAGTCTCAAAGCCTGTCGTACCAGTTGGCAATGATATTGGCTTTTTACCAGGTGAAAAAGAAGAAAAGCTTAGGCCGTGGATTCAGCCAATCTATGACAATTTGGAATTTTTATTCGATGCAAAAAACGAAGAGGAATTAAATCATATTTTATCAGGACTGAGGACTCTAAAGGTTGAAGCATTAACATACATAAGAGGGAGAAGCATTCCAAATCAATTTGTGATTATTGATGAAGTACAAAACTTATCACCACATGAAGTGAAAACGATTCTAACACGTGTTGGAGAAGGGACAAAAATCGTTCTAATTGGTGATCCTGAACAAATTGATCATCCTTACCTTGATTCTGTAAACAATGGCTTAACTTATGCGGTTGAGCGGTTAAAGCAAGAGGATGAAGTTGGCATTATTCATTTAACGAGTACAGAGCGAAGTAAGCTTGCAGAAATAGCGGCAAGACTTCTCTAGTACGAAAGAACGATTTCTCTATAAAATAAAAATGGGAAAATAGACCATATGGAACTAGACAAACCTCGAGGTTTTATCAGATAATTCAGGTAAAAGAGAGGGGCGTTGTACATGAGCGAAGTTAGACTAATCCCATTCGAAGTAAAGGCGATCGTTCAAGAAGCTGGAATCCTGCCCGACGGAGTGGAAATGGTCCAAGCTCCAGCCATATGGGAGGAATCAGGAAAAGGAAAGGGAAGAATCATTGCCGTTATTGACACCGGTTGTCAAATGGATCATCCTGATCTACAATCCCGCATCATCGGTGGTAAGAATTTCACGCAAGATTTCGGTGGAGATGCAGATCGTTACGAAGATAATAATGGGCACGGCACGCATGTAGCCGGAACAATTGCAGCGACAAACGGAGAAAAAGGTGTTCAAGGTGTGGCGCCAGATTCGAAGTTATTAATTGTAAAAGTACTGAACGAAGCGGGGAGCGGTTCTTATCAATCGATCATAAATGGTATCCGCTATGCGATCGATTGGCGGGGACCAGATGGTGAGCGGGTAAATGTCATGTCGATGTCACTCGGTGGACCATCTAATGTCCCTGAACTTTACGAAGCAATTAAAGATGCGGTGAGTCAAAACATTTCGGTTGTGTGCGCTGCTGGAAATGAAGGTGACGGTAGAGAAGATACGTCAGAATACGCTTATCCAGGCGCGTATAATGAGGTTATTGAAGTAGGAGCAGCTTCTTTCCAACGTACGCTTGCGCCGTTTTCGAATACGAATAACGAAATTGATTTAATTGCACCAGGAGTTGATATTCTATCGACCTATCCAGGTGGAGATTATGCCGTACTTTCTGGTACGTCTATGGCTGCTCCGCACGTATCTGGTGCACTTGCTCTTCTAATGAACGTGGCAGAAAAGGAATTTAAGCGAACGCTCAGTGAAGCAGAAATTTATTCACAGTTGATAAAGAGGACCGTTCCGATTGGATGTTCGAAGCAAGCTGAGGGAAATGGGCTCCTTGCCCTCGATTTGGTCAATCAGTTGGAATCGCTCTTCAATGTTTATACAACAGCATGGAGTCAAACTGAAGTAAAATCGGAAAAAGTGGTTAAATAAGAGTAGCGGTAAAAAAAGCGTTCTTGTTATTGGCAATCGCACGGAATAGTAACAGTGCGATTGCCTTTTTATAGTAGGAGAAAAATGAACTTTAAAATTTTTTTGACGTACACACCCAGCACAAATGCATAGGATATTTTATGATTTGTGAAGGGATTGAAAATAATGGACACAAATGCTAATTCTTTTGGATCACAAGGTAGTAAGGGGAGTAGAGAATTCAAAGATTATGGACCGAACCCTTTTGTAGCAAATATAAATGCGGCTACATTACAAAACGATACGTTTCGAACTGCTTTGTGGACGGGAGACTACTTACAGTTAACTTTAATGAGTATTGACGTTGGGGAAGACATCGGCCTCGAGAATCATCCTAATTTAGATCAGTTTTTGCGGATTGAACAGGGTCAGGGAAAAGTTCAAATGGGGAAACGAAAAGATGCTTTGAATTATCAGAGAGAGGTTTACGATGACTTTGCAGTTTTTATACCCGCTGGAACCTGGCATAATCTCACCAATACCGGTGATGTTCCAATAAAGCTTTACTCCATTTATGCGCCTCCAAATCATCCGTTTGGAACCGTTCATGAAACCAAAGCAGATGCGATAGCAGCGGAAGAAGCTGAGAATAATCGAGCTGAAAAGGTGTTTGGTAAAACGCCAGATGAGTGGGTGGAGTATACGGAATACCTCGTAAATGAAGGCCTAGAAGATGTGAAAAGAGGTATAAATGCGACGCACATTTTGCAAGAATTCATCTTAATGGGAGTGCTAGTTGGAAAGGGCTATTCACCTGAGAAAGCGTACGAAGTCGTGGAAGAATGGGAACGGACGGGAGAATCGAAACTTCTTCAAGAAAGTAAGAAACTATAGTAGCGAGTAAGTTGATTTGAACGGAATATTTTTGGCTCATTCCCTTAAAAGGCGTTTGTTCTTTCAAACGCCTTTTAGGGGAATTTTATTTGGTTAAGCGTATTAAGATGTTTGATGTTTCGTTTCCCTCTGTTCATCAGTATCCTTTCTCGCTTCTCTTTTTTGGATTTCTTCAAGTTTTTCGATCATATGCTTGTAGTCGAGCTGGTTAATGTTTGGATAGCTGTTAATCTTTCTTCTTATATCTTCTAATTCAGACGGTAGGTTATTTCGGTTATTATTTGAAAACATCGCTGCAACCGTCCCTGTAATCACCCCAATCGTCCCGATGCCGACAATCATTAAAACGCCTGCCACAATTTTTCCGACCGTTGTTTCAGGATATAAGTCACCATAGCCGACAGTCGTCGTTGTGACAACTGCCCACCAGAGTGCATCCCCATAGGTTTCAAACTCCGGTTCGATCCATTTCATTGAAAGAGCAGAAATAAATAGAAGCGAAATCACATAGACAAAGGCGCGATCAATCTTGTATTTTGTGAAAAATAGTTCAAACATAGAAGTGCGGTGATTGATAAGGGCCACTAAACGAATAACGCGTATGAATCGAACAAATCTTGCAGTTCGAAACAACTGATCGAGAGGGATAATGGCAATTAAATCAAGCGGATGCTGTTTAATGAAAGTCCACTTGTTTTCGCTTAAGAAAAGCCGTGTCGCGTAATCAATCAAAAATAGGATCCAAATAAAGAAATCGAGTGCCGCCCCTTCAGGATCTGGCAAATCAACGACGAGTGAATAGATAAGAAGAAGGGCGAGAATAAATTCATAGATCATACCTAGAGATTGCTTTTGCAAGGAAATCACCTTCTTTACTCGGTTAACCATTAGTTCGCTATAGAGAGGAAAGCACCTGCTAAAAAAAGTAGCCCCTGATAAATAAGGGCTACTTTTTTAGAATATCAGATGATGAGGAGGGATGGTTCCTTGATCTCTAGATTTCTTTCGTATAAAGTAAGCATCTTCGATCGTAACTTCGGCTTCTTTAAAATGCTCAAATGGTTTTGTTACATCGATATATTTAATCAAATAATGATCATGTCCTCGCTTCATATGAATGATTCGTTCTTGGTCAAGATCTTTGATTTTAGAGAGAGGAATTTGACCTTTATACACACGTAAAGGTAGATGTGTTTTCCACAGGTTGATTGGTCCTTTAAAAAGAACTTTTCCTTCTTGAAGCCAGATCACCTCGTCCGCCATATCTTCCCATTCATTTAACTCATGTGTGGCAATGAGGACAAGTCTTGATTGTGCATATCTTGTTAAAAGCGAGACGACGTTTTTTCGTTCACGACTATCCAGGTAGTTTAATGGTTCATCAAGTAGCAAGATAGGCGGACAGTCCAGAATTGCCTGGGCAATTCCAACTCTTTGTTTCATCCCCTGTGAGAGGGTTTTGATTTTGGCACGTTTCACGTCTTGAAGGTGCAGGCCAACAAGCGATCGTGCAACAGCATCTTCATTCACAACACCTTTTAATTCACTCATGTAGCGCAGAAATCGTTTTACTCTCATTTCTTCATATAGTTCAATACCGGTTGGAAGAAATCCGATATTTTTACGAATGAAGGGGAGGGCGTCATCAATGGTTTTCCCACCGTATTGAATGGTACCTCTGTGAGGCTTTAAGGCGGTTGCAATTAGTTGAAGTAACGTTGATTTACCAGCCCCGTTCTTGCCAACTAAAATAGTAATGCCTTTACCCAAAGCTAATTCTGGAATGGAAAGAGAAAAGTGTTTTCGGTCATGTTTGACGTTCTTTACTTTGATCATTCACACCACCTCATAAGTAGGAAAGGCGTAAACTTTTCCGATATGATAAGAAAAGCATACCTACACCTAGACCTAGAATAACGAGGTAAGAGACAACAAATAAGAAGTTCTGTTGAAACGCCTCACCCGAAAGTGCGAACACCGTATAAGGTAAAACAAGGAATGTCAAAACCCATCCGAACAGCGCTGCGATAAATCCTGCGATGACACCTTTATGAAACATTACGAAAGCAAGCAAGCCCGTTAAGAAGAGAAGCGGTGCAAACCAATGCAACAGAAAAGTACTGGGATTAATCATCGTATTATCTGAGACAATATAAAGCGTGGATAACAGCGAAAGGCCGATGTTTACTACGAGAACCACAAGTAATTTGCTTAATAATAAGAGAGCTGGTGGGAATGGGGTAATCGATTCGACCATGCGCATTTCCTTATTCCACGTTTTGTAACTATAAAGAACGCCAAATAGTAAATAAATTGGTACAACAATCGGGAATAAACTATCTGATTCCATACTGCCAGAAGAGATAACCGTTAGCATGGCAAAAATGAGAAAGCTTATTAACCAGTAAGCCCAGTGATAAGAGCTTAATTGATTGAGACATTGTTTTGCGAGTGAAGGCTTTGCTGGTTCCGCATCTTGATCGAATTGAAATTCGACCTGAGACGGTTTTAGTTCGTCAAAAGAATCCTGTAAGGACAAAAGAAGTTTCTGCGTATCCTCTGAACGGGGTGACGTAGCCAGATAGGACTTGAGAGGCTGCTCTAAATCTTCTTCTAGCTTTTCTAACTCAAGATCAATGTTTTGCATGGTTAACTTCCTCCTTTCGAGCTAAAGATGCTTTTAGTTTCTTTAAGGCATGAAATAAGTTTGATTTTACCGTGCCAAGCGGCAGTTCTAATGTTTCTGCTATCTCTTGATATTTTAACTCCTGATAAAAACGTAAATAAACAATTTCTCTTTGTGTTTCTGATAAGGTATCAAGCTTTTTAAGAAATTCTACTCGTGATTCCTGACGCTCAAATAACTCAACGACTGATGGCTCTTTATCAGGCTGATCAGGTATAAAGTCGAGGATTTGTTTTTCCGATCTAAACCCTGCGCTTTTCCAGTAGTCTCTGCATTGGTTTGTGGCGACTTGATAGAGCCACGGCTTTATTTTTTCAGGAATTTTATTTGATTTCAGCTGTTTGATTAATTTTAGAAAAGTATCCTGGACGACATCTTCTGCCTTTTTTCGATCGCGCAACATTCGCTCAAGGTAGCCAAGAAGCGGTGCGTGGTAGCGATGAACGAAAGCTTCAAAAGCAGCTTGATTTCCACGAGCCATTGCCAGTACTAATTCTTCATCTGTCATGAAACCTTCTCCTTTCGTTTCTGACTTTCTTGCATCACTTCGTCCCATATTCGCTGCCAATCTTCAAAGGAGAGAAGTGTCGATGGTTCACGGAATAAAGAGAAATCGGAAGGGAATCCCGGATCAATCCATTCTTCGCTATAAATCCGGTTTAGTACCTCTTTTACTTGCTTTTCTTTTCCAGATTCTACTGCCGTTTTAATCATAGTGAAAATTCGATTTGCTTTAATCTCTTCTTCACTATAGTTCTCAATTGGAATGTCGTCATTAAGTGTAATAACTAATCCTCTAGTAGCGGAGGCTTTTTCTTCATTTCCATTTTCTATTTCATAGAGGTAAGCGTAAGCACTTAGAATGGCGCTAGTCACTAACTCCCCTTCGTCGTATCCATATATTTCTGTACTGTCATGCAAAAGGTTAATTTGAAGAAACAGCTTCAGTAAGTATGCCTCATCTAGTTGATAGAAGGACGACTCACTTAGAAGATAATTTTGGTCAATAAACCCCTGTTGTCTCATATAATTTGCCCAGCGAATATTTTCGACAGGTAATAGAAAGAGATGACTCATTGGTTCAATCTCTTTCGTAAGGTATCGATCGGTATAAAGAAGTCGTTTGTCTAATTCGGACATGAACGATTGAGCGCGTGACTGATTATAGCTATTTGTGACAATCGTAAATGGAAAATAATCCGATGGAACTTCTACAAGATCCCCTGAATAGAGGTCGAGCTTGGAAGTTTTTCCTTTAAGTTGATACGAGCCGTTCGCTAACTGATGTTCTTCAATTGTTCCATATATGGGTGAAGTCATGTTCACCGTAACGTTAAAGAGCGCTCGATTGTCTAGTTCTACATTCGTCTGAGACTGGCCATTCATATCGTAAAGATATTGATGGCCAGGCAACGGGTACCATGCTGATTGAGAAGGCATGATCATCTGATCTCCACCAACGTATCCTGGATAGTATTCTTGCCCGTAATTAGATGCCCAGAGTTCATAAGTTCCCTCATAGTTCAACTGAATAACGGGTGAGTGAGTATGATCAGGTAATGAAATCGTTATAAAATCATTTTCTCTTGTAAACGGAACCGTCTGATGATCGATTATCACATCTTTTACAGTAAATGTTTGATTCAGTGTGAATTTAATCACCTCGTTCGTTGAAAATTCATCTTCCGGAAGCGTGAGGCTGGCTTCAATTGAAAGAGAATTCTCTTTTTGTTGATCGATCGAAATGTCGTACTTTTCAATGTTAAAGCGTTCTGGTTGATAGAGCTCACCTTCGCCATCCAAAAGTCCATCTGGGTGAGGAAGCGGCGGAAATGTCATGTAGCGATGTTCACCGTCTTCGCCACTTGTAATAAAAGGTGATTGTTCTTTTATCTCGCTAAATTCCCTCATTCGTTCACTCCATAAAGAAGCGTATGGAAGGTAAGAAACAATAACGATTCCAGCACTTAGAATCAGCATACCTCTCCAAAGTTTGTCGTATTGGTGAGGTCTACGAATATTAAGAATAAAGATAATGAGGACAAGAAGAAAGCCGGCTACTGTCGTAACAAAAAGACGCTGCAATGCTATTTCTTCTTTCATCAATTGAATGCCCCACGTCCCGTTAATTAGTACTGAATCAACAAATAAGTAGGTGAGGTGAAACGCTTTTAGATAGAAAAGTTCTCCTTGATTAATAATGAAAATTTCCATGAAAAGCGTTCCAAACATCCAGGCACAGAACGCAATTAAATAGACAAATCGATTTTTTATTAACACAGATAAAAGCATGCCAAGAGATAAGCTAATAAAGAAGGTTACTTCATATTGAACGAAAAAGAACCGTAAAATCGTCAGCGTTTCTGGTATAGCAATGTTCTCATTTGTAGCAAATATAAAGTAAGTAGTCGTCATGAGAATCGTAAAGATCGTCATATAGAGAAGAGCCGAACCAAATTTAGCCGATATGAAAATGAAATTAGACACAGGGAAGGATTGATGCCATTCAAAAGATTCATTTCCAACATCACGACGTATGAGATAAACTCCGATAAGAATACATAAGCCGGTAACAAGAATGAAAATAAGCGAGTGGGTGGTTTCATAGGTCGTTCGATAGAGATTCCCATGAATGCCATCCTGATTGGTATTCATGCTAAAAAGTAACCAAATCAAGTAAACAAACGGAAGAGGCGTAAAAATCCAGCTTTTAAACAAAAACGATAATTCAAGTTTAAATTGAACGAGCCATTTTCTCATGTACCATCACGCCCAATCAAAGCCATGTAGCCCTCTTCAAGTGTGGGATTGACGGCTTCTGCGAAGTCAAACGGAGCTACAGGTGAAATGGCACGACAATGTAATCCGTTGGCCTTTCTTTTTGTTAGCGTCATTTGCAGTCCAGCAAGTTGATTCCAGTCATCATCTTCAAGATCAAATTCCCAAACAAGTCCGTTTCCTTTGCATTGTAGATCAAAAGGCGTTCCGATAAATAAAATCTCGCCTTTATTTAAAACGATTAACGTGTCACAGCTTGATTCAATATCTTCTACGATGTGTGTGGATAAAATGACCGTCCTTCTACTTGAAACATCTGCCATGATGTTTCGAAAGCGTAAGCGTTCTTCAGGGTCTAATCCTGCAGAAGGTTCATCAAAGATCATAAGCGAAGGTTCCCCGTAGAGGGCCTGTGCAATACCAAGGCGCTGTTTCATCCCATTCGAGTACGTCTTGATTTTCTGATTTTGTTGACTTCTTAAGTTAAGAGCATCAAGCAAGCGGTTCTTTTCCATTTCATGATCATAGTCCCGATCTTGCTTAAGCTGTCCGGTATAATCGAGAAACTCTGATGCAGTAAGCTGCGGATAAAGCTGAAAGTGCTGAGGGAGGTAGCCAATTTCTTTGCGAACGCTTGAAGCTTCTTTTTGAATAGAATACCCATTAACGATGATATCTCCAGAAGAAGGTTTCGATACAGCAGCCAGCATTCTCATAAACGTCGTTTTTCCAGCACCGTTAGGGCCTACTAGTCCAACCATACCACCCTCAACAGATAAATTGAGATCATGGAGAACTTTCTTTTTCTTAAATTGTTTTGTAAGATGAGATACTTCAATCACAAACGTTCATCCTTTTAACATTATTCTACTGCTATGACGAATGGTGTTGATAAAAAGTTTTCGCCTCGATTTAAAATAAAAAAACCTCTGCACGATTCGTGCAGAGGAATAGCTTTACAATGGTAAAACGTATAACAGAACACAGAAAAAGTGAGCGAGCGTTCCACCTACAACAAATAAATGCCAAACAGCATGATGGTATTTAAAAGCTCTCCATACATAGAACACAGCACCTATTGTATAGAGGATTCCCCCAATCACTAGTAGCATCATTCCATTTGGGTGCAGGTTCTGGGTAAGTGGATTCCAGGCAAGAACGATGAGCCAGCCCATTAAAACGTAAAGAATCGTTGAGATAAAGAGAAACTTTTTGACAAAATAAGCTTTGAAAACTGTTCCAATAATCGCGAGGCCCCATACAATTCCAAACAATGTCCAGCCAAGCCAGCCCTCAATGACTATAAATAAAAAGGGGGTGTACGTTCCTGCGATAAAAAAATAGATGGAAGAGTGATCAAGTATTTCAAAAAAGTCTTTTGCTTTTCCTGCGGGAAAGCTATGCACAAGGGTAGAAGCTGTATAAAGCAGTAGCATCGTTGCGCCAAAAAGCGTAAAGCTGACAATATGCCATGCTGTTCCGTAAAGAGATGCAAAGACAATTAATATGACGAGAGCAGCAAGACTAATAATTGCTCCGATTCCATGGGTGATATAATTTGCACGTTCTTCACCAACCGTAAACGTATGAGTTGTCATAAGCACCATTCCTTTAAATCAATTACTAGAAGTATACTACAGGATTCTCCATACGTCATTGTTGTGAAAGGACTATTTCTTTTGATCACGAAGCTTTTCAGCTTCTTTTAAAAGATGATACGTATAAAAATCTTTTTCCTCTACTTGCTCGGTGACAGCTTCCATCACAAGGAATTCTTCGGCAATTTCTTCTCGCATAGAAGTGAGAAGTTTTTCACTATCGGAAGTTACTAATTTATTCTTTTCGTTCATAGTCATTCGCTCCTTCAACATAAATGATAGTATCATTCTGCCTAAGAAAGCTGAATTTATTCTAAAAAAGCTTTGTTTTCTTGTTATCTTTCAAAATTGATCGGTAGACATGGTAACCGCTCGTCGATACCCCAATCGTACCAGCACCTGGAAATACGCTGTCGCCACAAAGCCATAATCCATCTAGCCCGGTGCGATGGGAAAGGCTGTTAAAAAGACTATATTCGTTTGTTTGGGGAAAGCCGCCTACCATACCTTTTGGTCTTTTCGTAAAGCGTTCCCATGCTCGAGGAGCTCCAGTCACCTGTATTTCAATTCCGCTTCTTACATTTGGAATGACGCGTTCGATCCCTGTTAGCATTTTTTCAGTAAGTTTCTTTTTATATTGATCGTATTTCTCTTTTGTATCCCAGTGATGGAGTTCTGTATGTGTACTAACGGTCAACGTGCGAAAGCCAGCGGGTGCACGATTAAGATCGTTGGACTTCGACAGGGATAAGAAGAGGTGATTCCCCTCCGTCATGTCTCCATCCGTGGAGAGGACCTGGCTAAACAGAGCGGTATAGTCAGGGATCACCATTTCATTCAAACCTAGATACATCGTAAACGCTCCCCACTGTGCAAGTTGACTTCTGCTTCTTAATTTTGGAGGCAGTTGTTTTTGGAGCGGTTCTGGTAGAAGTGGCACAAATGCCTGGACAGGTAGGTTACTAACAAGGTGATCTGCTTTCCAATGCTCTCCTTTTTGATCAATGGCTACCCAGCGGTTATTTTCGCGACGAATCGTTTGGACTTGTTTTCTGCGGTAGGTTTTTCCACCGTTCTCCTCAATATATTGCTGAAGTATTTCAGCAATACGATATAATCCGCCTTCCGTATAGTAAGCACCTTCATGATAAATATCGAGAGCGAGGGAGCCCATTAACGCTGAACAATTTTCACTAGTTGTTTGCATACTATCGATTAATTGTCCATCTATAAAATGCTTAAAATCAGTTGCTTCTGTAAGGTTATGTTTCATAAGGAGATCTCCCATTGTTTTCCTTAAATAAGGCAAAAGGAGAGGTGTACCGGGTTTTAGAGATAGAAGTAGCCCTTTCCATTCTGATAAAGTTACCGGTGGAACAACTGGAAGAGGTTCAATTAACTTTCGAATTTCTGCCCCGATTTTCCATACCTCTTTATAAAAGGAAACGATTTTGGTTGCATAATCGGGGAATTGGGTGGCACATTCTGATAAATGACGATTTCGATCAGAATAGTATGGCATTACACGACTTCCCTGGTATATTCGCATAATTTCATCCATTGCGATGGCCGGAAAGGATCGTCCCAACTCTCTTAAAATTCGGTGGTGTAGTCCGTCTTCCTCAAACCCCATTCCCATCGTTGCACCAACTGGAAAAAGAAATTTTCCTCTGCTGAATTTTCCAGCAGATCCTCCCCATTCATTCGAAGCTTCTAGAATTGTTACATGATAGCCGTCTTTTGTGAGCAGGGCAGCAGTTGTCAGACCGCCAATACCTCCACCAATTACAATGATCTCCATCTTATTCCCTCCATGATGCTCCGAATGCCATTTCTTTCTATTATAATGGTGATCGAAGTTCAAATCATGTATGAGTGTGTCTTTTGCTATACAAGCGTAGGAAAATTCCATGTTTGTACCGTGGTACTTGTCCAGCCAACTTGATTAAATCGACATAAGATAAGGTAAAGAGTGAGGTCAGGTCCCCCCTTTGTAAATACTCACTCTTTGTGACCCATAAGTTTGAGTCAGAATTTATTCTGACTCTTTTTTTATTTTAGTAAACGAGTTGTTTCTTTCAACGGCCCTCTATCAGAGCCGTTTGTGTTCGAACCTTGTAAAGAAGGGGGAATTAGCCTTGCTTGAAATAATTGAAATCGGAAAAAATGAGCATGGACGAGAGCTGACGATTCGAGAGCTTATTAAGAAGCTTGAAGAACATCCTCTTGATCCAGCTTTTGAAGAAAGCGGAAATTTTATTTTTCCATATCAGCCACTTCGTGATGCAAAACGGTATGAGGGTTGTCGAGCATTTTTTGGAGACTTCGCGATGATATCCTGTCGTTTCTTTATTGTGACGGATGAAAAGGTACTGATAGACGAGTTAATAAAAGCGATCAAAGAAAACCAGGAACGCATCGATTATGGAAGATTAAGAGATGTACAGATGAATGGTCGGGTATCGCATTAAATATGCTATAATTGGGGTATTCTGCGTGTGATTGGAGTGAGTAAAATGAGTCTTGAAACACTTCAGGAACAAGTCGATGGGTTGATGGATAAATACACAGAGCTTCTCCTTGGAGATACAAGCCCTGAGCTCAAGGAGAAAGTAAAGCTGTGGGCGATGTACACGCATCTCTCAAAAACGATGCCTCCACTAGCGAAGCACTGGAACCAAACATATCCTGATGCAAAAGATGCCATGAAAGAGTTAGTGGCTGAAATTAAAACCTTGAACGAAGAGCACCGAAAAGCTCAAGCGTCAAATAAAGACACTGATCAATGAAACCAGGATTTCTTCTGGTTTCATTTTTTTTGCATAGACAAATTTTGATAAGTGTAGCAACAAATCAACAAAAGTAAAGTATCCGAAAGAGACGATCGGAAATATACTAGTGTATGACTTTTACTTTCTGTTTAGAGGGGTATAGAGTAAGGTGATAGTTAAAATTTAACAGGATTAATTCGAGAGAAAATCTATCAAAACTAGATTAATCTATAGCATGTCATGGTAAAATAGCATTGAAGGCGAAATATGGCGGTATTTGATACTATATGCCGATTTTCTCCAGAATATATTTTTTATAGCGCTTTGTATGCGTTTTCATGGAGGGGTTATGATGGAACAAGTAATGCGTAATTTCTTTTTATACATGGGGAAGAATAGGGTAGCAACGAAAGTAGCGAAGCGATATGGTATGCGTTTTGGAGCAAGCCGCTTTGTAGCCGGTGCGTCTCTTGATAGTTCCGTGAACGCGATAAAAAAGTTAAATCAAAAAGGATTATCCGTTACAATCGATCATCTCGGTGAATTTGTTGATAATGCCGCTGAGGCTGATGAAATGACAAATCATTGTATTGAAGCGATTGAGCGTATTGCAGCAGAAAACCTTGATTCTCAGCTTTCTCTTAAACTAACATCTATGGGTCTCGATATTGATGATCAGATGACAATAAAGAATATGCGTCGTATTCTCGAAGCCGCTGATCGCCACGACGTGTTTGTCACGATCGATATGGAAGATTTTGAGAGGTGTGGTAAAACCATTGAAATCTTCACTGAACTTAAGAAAGAATTCGCAAACATAGGTACTGTTCTTCAAGCCTATTTGTACCGGGTAGCTGAAGATATTGAGAAGTTAAATGAGCTGTCTCCTAATCTTAGACTTGTGAAAGGGGCTTATAAAGAGTCCCATAAAGTAGCATTCCCAGACAAAAAAGACGTCGATGAAAATTTTAAAAAGATTATTAAAATGCATTTATTAAATGGAAATTATACTGCGATTGCCACTCACGATAACCAGATTATTGAATACACAAAGAAACTTGTTGAAGAATACACTATTCCACACACACAATTTGAGTTTCAAATGCTTTATGGGATCTGTGTGGAAAAACAAGAGGAGCTTCTTAAAGAAGGTTATAAGATGCGCGTCTATGTACCTTATGGTAAGGACTGGTACGGCTACTTTATGAGAAGACTTGCAGAGCGGCCGGCAAACGTGGCTTTTGTGTTAAAAGGAATGATGAAATAGAAGAAAGCGGACAATCGTCCGCTTTCAACAAGTTGTGACTAAATTCGTAAAAATTTAATTTTGTTAAAAAAATACACGTGGTATATTGCTAAATTTCAGAATATATTTTATAGTATAGACAGAGGAAATGATCTCGCTCTTTTTTTTGAGACAAAAATGAATGAGCATTCATTCAACAGGGGAGGTTCGCTATGACACGTAGCATTCATAAAGTAGCTGTATTAGGAGCAGGAGTAATGGGATCAGGCATTGCCGCCCACCTGGCGAATGTAGGAATTCCAAGTTTATTATTGGATATTGCACCAAAAGAACCGAATGAGAAAGAAAAAGCAAAAGGACTTACGCTAGCTGATCGCTCGGTTAGAAATAGACTTGCATCAGAAGCGATTGAGAAGTTAAAGAAACAAAAGCCTGCACCACTTTCGAAAAAAGATCACATTCAATTAATTGAAGCAGGAAATATGGAAGATGATATGGAACGCTTGGAGGAAGTTGATTGGATCATTGAAGTGGTTGTTGAGAACCTTGAAATTAAGAAAAAAGTATATGAAAAAGTAGATCAATTTAGACGACCTGGGACGATTGTTAGCTCGAATACGTCGGGAATTTCAGTAGAAGCGATGGCTGAAGAAAGATCAGACGATTTTAGAAAACACTTCCTTGGTACTCATTTCTTTAACCCACCAAGATACTTAAAGCTTCTTGAAGTAATTCCAACAAAAGATACTGATCCAGAAGTTCTCTCCTATATGAAGACATTTGGTGAGGATACTCTTGGTAAAGGGGTAGTGGAAACAAAAGATACACCAAACTTTATTGCGAATCGCATCGGTACTTATGGACTTCTTGTAACAGTGAGAGAAATGCTAAACCGAGGTTTTTCAGTTGGTGAAGTAGATTCTGTAACGGGTCCAGCAATTGGCCGTCCGAAAAGCGCAACGTTCAGAACACTTGACGTTGTGGGGCTTGATACGTTTATTCACGTAGCAAACAATGTTTTTGAACAGGTTGAAGGCGATGAAAAAGAAGTTTTCCGCATCCCTGAATTTATGCAGCAGATGAAAGAAAAAGGCTGGATTGGAGCAAAAGCAGGCCAGGGCTTTTTCGTAAAGCAAAAAGGTGCAAAAGGTAGCGAAATTTTAGAGCTAAATCCTAAAACGCTTGATTATGAGCCAAGACAGAAATTAAAAACCGCTTCTGTTGAGGCAAGCAAACAAGCAAAATCGAAAGCGGATAAACTGAAAGCGCTTGCTTATGCGAATGATCGCGCCGGTGAGTTAATCTGGAACATTATGAAACCTGTCCTTCTTTATTCTGCAGAGAAAGCCTATGAAATTGCAGACGATATTGATGCCGTCGACCGCGCGATGAAATGGGGATTTGGCTGGGAGATGGGTCCGTTCGAAACGTGGGACGCACTTGGAGTAGAGAAGTCAGTCGCTCGAATGAAAGAAGAAGGTGAAACGATTCCTGAGTGGGTTGATCAGATGCTTGCCTCAGGGCAAACGTCTTTCTATAAGCAGGAAGGCGCCACTCAATCTTTCTATCATAAAGGTGATCAGAAAGTAGTTGAAGAAAGCAAGAAAATTATTCATCTTAAAGGACTAAAAGCTCAGAATCGCGTGATTAAGAAAAATACTGGCGCAACGCTTCTTGATCTAGGTGATGGGGTGGCAGGGCTTGAGTTTCACTCCCAAAACAATGCGATCGGGATGGATATCCTCCAGATGATTAATGAAGCCGTTGATGAAACAGAGAAAAACTTTGAAGGTCTTGTGATTGGAAACCAGGGTAAAAATTTCTGTGTTGGTGCCAATGTTGCTTACATGTTAATGGAAGCGCAGGATGATAATTTCTTTGAAATTGAAATGGTTGCAAGAAAGTTCCAGCAGTCGATGGGGCGTATCCGTTATTCAAAGAAACCTGTTGTTGCAGCGCCTTTCCAAATGACACTAGGTGGTGGAGCGGAAGTATGTATGCCTGCCGCTTCCATTCAAGCTTCATTTGAAACCTATATGGGTCTTGTAGAAGTAGGGGTTGGCTTGATTCCAGGCGGAGGCGGAAACAAAGAGCTTTATCTTCGCCAGTTAGAACAAACACCTCCTGGAGTTAATGTGAATCTTACCGATATTGCGGCGAATGTGTTTGAAACAATTGCAATGGCGAAAGTGTCAACATCTGCACATGAAGCAATGGAACGAGGATTTATTCGCCCTCAGGATGGGATCAGTGCGAATGCAGATCATGTCCTTCATGATGCGAAGGAAAAGGTGCTATTCCTTGCTGAACAGGGCTATCAGCCGCCTGTCTCTAAAAAGATCCCAGTTGCAGGAGAAGCAGGTTATGCTGCAATGCTAATGGGAGCAAAAACGATGAAGTGGAGCGGCTACTTGTCCGATCATGATTTGACGATTGCATCGAAGCTTGCTCACGTTATTGCAGGCGGAAAAGTAAAAGAAGGAACACTTGTTGATGAGCAGTATCTACTTGATCTTGAGCGTGAAGCGTTCCTCAGCCTGCTAGGAGAGCCAAAAACGCAAGCAAGAATGCAGCACATGTTAGTAAAAGGAAAGCCGCTGCGTAACTAGTATGGAGGAGGGAAGTTTGATGAGAGAAGCAGTTATTGTATCTGGAGCTAGAACACCTGTAGGAAAAGCTAATCGTGGCACGCTTGCAAATATGCGTCCTGATGATCTTGGGGCGATCACCGTGGCGGAAACGCTTAAGCGGGCAGGCGGTTATGATGGTGAAATAGATGACTTAATTATTGGATGTGCCATACCTGAAGCGGAACAGGGGCTAAACGTAGCGAGAATGGTCGGTGCAAGAGCGGGACTTTCAGAAACGGTTCCAGCGATTACGATCAATCGCTATTGCTCCTCTGGCTTGCAAAGTATTGCCTATGCAGCTGAGCGAATTATGCTCGGGCAATCAGGCGCAATTCTAGCTGGCGGCGTAGAGTCTATGAGTCTTGTACCAATGGGAGGACACGTCATCAAGCCCAACCCGGCACTTGTAGAAGAAAAGCCGGAATACATTATGGGAATGGGTCACACTGCTGAAGAAGTGGCTCGTCGCTTTGAAATTAGCCGGGAAGATCAGGATGCTTTTGCGCTAAGAAGTCATCAGCGTGCTGCTCAAGCAATCAAAGACGGTAAATTCCAGGATGAAATTGTCCCGGTTGAAGTGACGAAGAAGTGGATTGATGAGAAAAACAAGCTACAAGAAAAGAAATTTCTTTTTTCTCAGGATGAAGGAGTACGTGCGGATACATCTCTAGACGTTCTAGGAAAATTGCGACCGGTCTTTAATGTAAGAGGTTCTGTTACAGCAGGGAACTCTTCACAAACAAGTGACGGAGCGGCGAGCGTCCTCGTCATGGATCGTGAAAAAGCGGAGAGCGAAGGATTAGCGCCAATGGCAAAATTCCGATCGTTTGCTGTGGCAGGTGTAGCACCAGAAATCATGGGAGTTGGCCCAATTGAAGCCATTCCTAAAGCACTTCGCCTTGCAGGTCTTGAGCTTTCAGATATTGGATTGTTTGAACTGAATGAGGCTTTTGCTTCTCAGTCACTGCGCGTTATTCGTAAGCTTGGTCTTGATGAAGATAAAGTGAATGTGAACGGAGGCGCCATTGCTCTAGGGCACCCTCTTGGTTGCACAGGAACGAAACTAACCCTTAGTTTAATTCATGAGATGAAGCGTCGCGGTGAGCAGTTTGGTGTTGTGACAATGTGTATCGGAGGCGGCATGGGTGCTGCTGGTGTGTTTGAAATCCTATAAACAATGAAAATGGAGGAATGATCAGCATGTCGAATACAATGAATAAAACAATCAAAGGTGCGAGCTTTCTGGTAGAGGATCAAACAGCTGAAGATATTTTTACACCGGAGGATTTTTCTGATGAGCATGTCATGATGGGGAAAACAACGGAAGACTTCGTACTGAAAGAAGTCGTTCCTCAGCTTGAGAAGCTTGAAAATCATGAATTCGACATTTCACGTAAGCTGCTTGAAAAAGCAGGTGACATTGGTCTTCTTGGAGCGGATGTTCCTGAGGAGTATGGTGGCCTAGGACTTGATAAAATTAGTTCATCTGTTATAACAGAAAAATTTTCTCGTGCTGGTGGTTTCTCAGTTAGCTATGGTGCGCATGTGGGAATTGGGTCCCTTCCAATCGTATTTTTCGGCAATGAAGATCAAAAGAAAAAATATCTTCCTGGTTTAGCAACAGGCGAGAAGATTGCTGCTTATGCCCTAACAGAGCCTGGATCGGGCTCGGATGCTCTTGGAGCGAAAACGGTAGCGAAACTTAATGAAGAAGGTACGCACTATGTTCTAAATGGTGAAAAGCAATGGATTACAAACTCAGCTTTTGCAGATGTATTCATTGTATATGCGAAAATTGACGGTGAGAAGTTCACTGCTTTTATCGTGGAACGTGATTCTAAAGGACTTTCGACAGGTCCAGAAGAAAAGAAAATGGGAATTAAAGCTTCTTCTACAAGAACATTGATTCTTGATGATGTGATGGTGCCGAAAGAAAATCTCCTTGGTGAAGCAGGGAAAGGTCATGTGATTGCATTTAACATTCTTAATGTGGGTAGATATAAGCTTGCAGTAGGTACAATTGGTGCCATGAAGAGAGGGATTGAACTTGCAGCTAAATATGCTAACGAGCGTAAGCAATTCAACACGCCAATTGCAAAATTCTCTCTTATTCAGGAAAAATTAGCTAACATGGCTGTTGCCACTTATGCAACTGAAAGTTCGACATACCGTACAGGAGGCCTTTTCGAGCAAAAGTTAGGAAAACTTTCTGATGAAGATCAGAAAAACGGGGCTAAAGTAGCTGAAGCAATCGCTGAATACGCAGTTGAGTGTTCTTTAAACAAAGTTTTTGCTTCTGAATCACTTGATTATGTTGCTGATGAAGCGTTACAGATCCACGGTGGTTATGGCTTCATGTCGGAATACGAAGTTGAGAAGATGTATCGTGACTCTCGAATAAACCGTATTTTTGAAGGAACGAATGAAATTAACCGCCTTCTTGTTCCTGGAACGCTAATTCGCAAAACAATGAAAGGTGAATTACCACTTCTTGAAAAAGCAACAGCTCTTCAAGAAGAACTCATGATGCTTACACCTCAAGAAATTGGGGATGCGCCACTTGAACAAGAAAAGCATCTTGTTACGATGGCGAAGAAAATCATGTTATTGGCTGCTGGAACAGCGGTGCAAAAGTATGGCAAAGCGCTTGATAAAGAGCAAGAAGTTTTATCAAACATTGCAGATATCGTAAGTGAAATCTACTCAATGGAATCCGCTGTCCTACGCACTGAAAAAGCGATCAACAAAACGAGTGTAGAAAAGCAGAACCAAAAGCTTCTTCTTACACAAGTTTTCTGTCAGGAAGCGTTCAATCGCATTGAGGCACATGCGAAAGAAACGTTAGTGGCTGTTGAAACTGGCGATTCTCTACGTATGATGATTTCTGCTCTTCGTAAACTGTCGCGCTACACGCCAATCAACGTAATTGCAAAGAAACGTGAAATTGCAGCTACCGTACTGGAACAACAACGCTTTACTGTTTAATTGTCTAAGGTTATGTCATTCAATGATTTAAAATCACTTCCAAACCAAACTCTCTTTTTATCCCTCCAACAATGGGGGGATTTTTTTCTCCTTATTAGGAAATATAAAGAGTGAATTTATTAAAGGATTTTAGTTTTTTATGCCGAAAGCTACTTTTTAGAGAAGCGTCTGTATTTGTCCTCATCCTGTCATGTGGTAAACTATCCATAGAATCACATGATGCCTTTAAGGAGGAACAGATTTGCCCATTACATTTTATGCCTATCCTAAATGCGGGACATGCCGTAAAGCCAAAAAATGGTTTGAGCAAAACGATGTAGAAGTAAATGAAATTCATATCGTAGAAAATCCGCCGTCGAAAGATGAATTAGCTACAATGGTTAATCAGAGTGGATTACCAATCAAGAAATTTTTTAACACAAGTGGTCAGAAGTATCGAGAGCTTGGTTTAAAAGATAAAGTTGCCTCATCTTCTCAAGATGAATTGCTCGATATCCTTTCATCTGACGGGATGTTAATAAAGCGCCCATTAGTAACAGATGGAGAGAATGTGACAGTCGGATTTAAAGAAGATGTTTTTGAGGAAATGTGGAAACGATAAAATAGTTGCTTAATTAATAATAACTATTATACGATAGTTATTGTAATTAATATAATTGACCTTAATTAAGAGGAATTATTTCAGGGAGGAATTACCAATGAACTTACCAAAAGATTTTCGCTACTCAGAAGAACACGAATGGGTACAAGTACAAGAAGACGGAAACATCCGAATCGGTATTACAGATTTCGCTCAATCAGAACTTGGAGACATCGTATTTGTTGAGCTTCCAGAAGAAGGCGACACAATCGAATCCGACGAGCCATTTGGTAGCGTTGAGTCTGTAAAAACTGTATCCGAGTTGTACGCACCAATCTCAGGCAAAGTTCTTTCTGTCAATGAAGATTTAGAAGACAGCCCTGAATTTGTTAATGATTCTCCATATGAAAAAGCATGGATGGTTGTTGTAGAACCTTCTGAGCCTTCTCAAATTGAAGAATTGATGACTGCAGAAGCTTACGAAAAAATGGTAAGCGAAGACGAATAATAAACTTAATGTGTTGTGGCATCACCCGTTTACAAAATAAATGATGAGATGGAACGGTTCATCATACACTCTAATTAGTGGTTCTTTTTTGTTTTAGTCATCTACTAGTCACATAGAGGCTTTATGGAAAGAAACGATATAGAGGAGATGATCCAAATGATTGATACTTCTCGTCCTATGGTAAGAATTGATGTCACGAACAAGATTTATGGTAAATTTGATCAAAAAGCAATGAATTTGTATCTGAACAAAGAAAAAATCGGCCGTATTTTATTCTCTGATCAGGGCAATCGCTACGAATTATCAGATGGATACGAATTTGATCAAGATAAAATTTACCACTATGAACAAGTTTTAGAGCAAAAGGCAAAGTATGTCGAAGACTGCGACCTCGGCTGGTGTTAGTAAGAAAAGCGAATGCGCTCGAAAGGACCGAGAAGCACTGGAAGCTTTCAAAAGGAACACGTTCTTTGTGTTCCGATTGAAAGGTGAAGTGATCGAGGGCCTGAGCGCAGTAGCTGGACAAGAAAAGCGAATGCGCCTGTTTATCCCCGACAAGCTTAATGTCTTCAAAAAAAACGGCCAATTGGCCGTTTTTTTTTAATTTTTATGCTTTATTTTTACGAATGTATTTAATGGTCGTAATCAATCCATCAGCTGAAGGTCTTCCGAAAGGGCTGGATTGGAGAAACTGTGCCATCAGTTTACCATTCTCATCGATTAAGAAAATAGCTGGTTCCCCATGTTCACCATGATCTTCATAAGGGTCGTCTTCGCGATGCATCATAACGCCATAAGAGTCGATTGCAGCGTTTTCGTTGTCGCTTAAAACTGGGAACTCAAGGCTGTGTTTTTCTTTCATTTTTCGAAGCGATTCTAATTCGTCTTTCGCGATTGCAATTGGGTGTACGTCTAGTTTTTGAAAAGCGCCTAGATGTTCTTGTAGTTCTTCTAACTGTTCGTTACACACAGGACACCATTCACCTCTAAAGAAGACGAGCATATGCCAGCGGTTATCTTCTTGTTGGTGCTGTTCAAATTGGAACAGTTCACCTTCTGTGTTAATAAGTGAAAAAGAGGGTGCCTGGTCTCCAAGTTTTAATTTAGCCATTATTACCACTCCATTCTTTAATCATATTCATTTATTTCCACGAGTTGAGCATGATAAAACATAATTGCATGGTTTAACTGCACGGTGGTTAAGGGAAAATAGGTATTGGAAAAGAAAATCACCTATGGAGGTAATGATAATGGCTTTGTCGAAGGAAGAATTACAGCAATTTAAAAAACAGTTACTTAATTTAAAGAAAGAGCTTTTAGATAGTGGTGCTAGTCATCGTGATGAAAATGCGGCATTATCCGATGAGACTGGAGAATTAACATCGTACGATAATCATTTTGCTGATATGGCTTCTGAGTTGGACCAACGTGAGAAGGATATTACTTTAGAAGATGCAGCAAGAGAACGATTGAGTTTAATTAATACAGCACTTGATCGTATTCGTGAAGGAAACTATGGCATTTGTGTGGATACTGGAGAAGAGATTGATAAGGAACGCCTTGAAGCCATTCCTTATGCTATTCGTACGAAAGAAGCACAGGATAAATTAGAAAAGGCGAAAGAAGATAGCCGACCAGATGATGAAGCTACTTTTGAGACCGCAGGTAATAGAGAAGATGATCGTCTACGTACAGTTGATGATCTTCAAAGAGAACACGGTAATTCGACTTCTGAAACGTATCTAGAAGAAGAAGATCCGGATAAAGAAACGGAGTAATAGACGGTTACCTGGCTCAATAGCTGTTGTGTAATCATATCTCGTTAGCTAATCTACTTCTAAAGTGAAACGATTTGCTTTCAACCACCATATGCTATAGCAATGCATTGATACGACAGCTTGAAATGGAGCGTTGTGCCATGAATGATAAAGTAATTATTGTCGAAGGAAAAACAGATAAACAGCAGTTAATGAGAGTGTTGGATGAACCTGTTCATATTATTTGCACCTATGGAACAATTAGCTTTGAGCGACTTGAGGAATTAAGTGAAGAACTTGAAGAGAAAGACGTGTTTGTACTAGTTGATGCAGATGATGCAGGTGAGAAATTAAGGCGACAATTAACGCAGGAAATTCCCCACGCAGAACATCTTTATATCACAATGCTTCATCGTGAAGTAGCAGAGACACCGCTAAATTATTTAACAAGAATTTTAAGAGCAGCTAAGTTTAAAGTATTAACTGTATAATGCAAGTAAAAGATTAACGAAGGGAAGCTTTAAGTAGCTTCCTTTTGGTCTTAAAGGAATTGAGGCATACGGATGCAAGAGATTACTGACGAAGCTTTGATTAAAGAGCTTTTAGAAAAAGAAGGTAGTGTTATATTCTTCTATACTCCCTTTTGTCAGACATGTAAAATAGCAGAGCGAATGTTACATATTGTTACAGAAGCAAAAGAGATGAACGCTGTTGTATATACGTGCAACTTGAATTATTTTCCTTGGGTTGCAGAAGTGCTCGGAATACAAAGTGTTCCTGCATTAACAGTTATTGGTGGAAATGATGAAAATCGGATCCTTTTTGCATTTGAATCCGTGGTAACAATCGATAAATTTCTTAATTAAAGTAAATTCGTTTGATGAATTTTGACCATCTACTCGTTTTTTATAAGTTGCAAAAATCCTGTCTGCAAAGGAAAAAATGAATATTTAATTTGCTGAAAATTAAGCAAGATTAATAATGATAAGATAATATAACAGGAAGTAAAGAAACAGTAACATTGTCATAAAATTGTATTTTCGTTGATGCTGATTGAGTGGTATAACTGAATAGAGTCACCATTCCACTGTTTTGTACGGATGGTGGCGCATTTCATTTTCTAACCTATTATAGAATTTCCAAAACTTAAAAACATCTAAGAATTCAACCCGAAAAGCGGTCTAGTTGAGATTGACTGCAATATGAGAGGTGTATAACATGACAACCATTTCAATCAGCGCAATGGGAAATTTCGCTAATAAAAATGAAAACAAAAAAGAGACTATTACTTTAGAAGATAAAGTTGATCGTATACAGAATGGAAATCAGGCGTTACGCAATCAGCTTTTAGAAGACTATCAACCTTTTATTAAGAAAATCACGTCTAAAGTTTGCAATCGCTATATAAATCATTCGATGGATGAGTTCAGTATAGGACTATCCGCTTTTAATGAAGCTATGGATCAGTATCGAAAAGGCCAGGGAAGCAGATTTTTAACATTTGCTGATATGGTGATTAGAAGAAGAGTGATCGATTATATTCGAAAAGAAGCGCGACAGAATAAGTATATTTACCTTGAACCTGAGGAACTTGATGAGGAAGGTCGGCTAGAAGATAGCTTTGCAGAACAAAAAGCCGCACTTGATGTATATGAGATTGATAAACAACGTGAAGTACGAATGTTTGAAATTGAGGAATATGAGCAGTTGCTGAAGAAATTTAGTATTACGTTTAAGGTTCTTAGCAAAAACTGTCCGAAACATATTGATGCAAGAGAAAATGCCAAGATGATTGCAAAATTAATCGCGGATGATCACGTTCTTTCAGGATATTTATTAGAGAAAAAGCAGCTCCCTATAAAAGATTTGCTGGCGCTCGTTACATGCAGTCGCAAAACGATTGAACGTAATCGAAAGTATATAATAGCAGTTGCATTAATTCATTTGGGTGGATTTAATGCTCTGAAATCTTATATACAGTAGTTGGAAAAAAGGGGGCCAGGGGATGAAAAAAGGGGTCATTATGGACATTCGCGGAAGAAAGGCAGTTGTACTAACTCCTGATGGAGAATTTTCAACGATCAATCTGAAGCGAAATCATGAGTTAACAATCGGCTCTGAAATTAAACTTGCACCAAAACCACTAAATAAGAAAAAAGGTTATTTTACCCCCTCTATGCCCACCCTGGCCGGTTTGGCAGCAATTCTATTGTTAGTCGTTATCGTAACAGGCGTTATTCCTGTTAGACAAAATGATGTGGTTGCAGCCTATGTAAGCTTTGATATCAATCCAAGTATTGAGGTTGGAGTTAATTCTGATCTTGAAGTTATTCAATATCAAGCATGGAATTCAGACGGTGAAGGGTTGAACTTAGAACGGGATACAATGAATATGCCACTTAGCGAATTTGGAGGATTACTTGTCTCGAAACTCGATAACGAAGGCTATCTAGAAGAAAATCGGGAATTACTCATTGTCGCTTCGAACGTTGAAGCAAAAGAAAGTAAAGGAATCAGCGGAGATTTAGAAGCCGTTATCCAAGGTATAGAAAAGAATAACGCACTTGTTAATCAAGCGGTTGCCATTACAACCATTCTTGATGCTGATTACAGTATGCGCGAAAAAGCAATAGAACATGGGATATCTCAAGGGAAATATATGGCATACCTCGCAGCCATTGATCGGGGAGCTTCTTTGTCAATGGACGAAGTACGTAATTTATCTGTGAAAAAAATGGATGAAATGCAACCCGAAAGTATGACCGCTGTTGAGGCGAAAGAATCTGAAGATCCTGATGAATTCAAAGTGAAAGATACACCAACACCTATTGAAGACTCTGTTGTCCAATTAAACGACAAAAAAGTAGTACCTGATCAAGAGGATGAAAACGGAGAACTTATCCTCAAACAACCTGAACAAAAATCTGTTCCTGAATCAAAAGACAATCAATCGAATAATGTTAATTCCAATGAGTCAAAGAAAACCAATTCATCTAGTGGCACGCAGACACAAAAAGATGACAAAGAAGATCAAAATGAAAAAGATAAACAAGATAAAGCAGAAAAAAAAACGGAAACTAAAGTAGAAAAAGAACAAGAGAAAGAAAAAAAGCAGGCTGAAAAACAAAATAGTAAAACAGATAAAGCTCAAGAAAAAGCTGAAAAGAAGGATGAGAAGGCACAAGAAAAAGCTGAAAGAAAAAGCGATAAGGCTCAAGAAAAGTCTGAGAAGAAAGACGAAAAAGCGCAAGACAAAGAGGAAAAGAAGAGCGAAAAAGCTCCAAAGAAAGAAGACCCAAAAGATAATAAAGGCAAGTCTGAAGAAAAGAAAAAAGATTCGTGAAGCATCATGCTATTATTCATTTTATATCCATTATTTAAGCCAGAGGGATTCCTCTGGCTTTTTTTACTTCATGATGGATGGAAGAGCTTTCGCAATATCGAGGAAAGAAGATTGATCATTAAAAACGTTAACAATTTGATGATCTTTATCGAGTAGAACCGTTGTTGGAACTCCAGTACATCCGTAATCATCATACGTTTCTCGACCATTGTCACGTAATACAGGAAAAGGAAGGTCGTTTTTTATCGTAAATTCTTTTCCGGCTTCCTCTGATCGTTCTCGTCCAGTTACATTTATTGTTAAGAAGGCCAGCTCTTCAAGATCAGCATGGTGGTAAAATTGTTCTTTCATCGGCATATCTTTCATACAGTCAGGACACCAGGATGTCCAGAACGTTATCATCACTGGTTTTCCAACAAAGTCAGTAAGGCGAATAACGTCGCCACTATTCATATCCTCTAATGCAAAGAAGGGTGCTTCCATAGTTGTTCACCTCTTTTAAATGGTCTATCGTTACCTTATCAAAAAGTTCATTCTAACGAAAGATTTCTGGTCATAGACTGTTTTATCCCTGAGTTCAAAAGAATAAAAATTCCGAAAAATGTTTGACACTAATGCGCCACCTTGCTAAAATAAACACAATTAATTAAAAACGAAATATTCTTACTTATCTAGAGAGGCGGAGGGACTGGCCCTATGAAGCCCGGCAACCGTCAAACCAATCCTGGTTTGAAAAGGTGCCAAATCCTGCAGGAGAAATCCTGAAAGATAAGCGGAGCTGATGAATAAATCAAGCCTCTCTGTCTTTCAGAGAGGCTTTTTATTTTAAGTAAAAACAAGCAGTTTTTGTTTGAAAGGAGTGATAGGGGTTTGGATAGAGAGACGATATACGAAGATCGGACGGTATCGATTGGTTCGTTAATGCTGGAATCTGGCAATGAACTTCATGACGTCGAACTTGCCTATGAACGTGTAGGCCCTAGGGGAGCGCCGGTGATTCTTGTCTGTCATGCTTTAACTGGAAATCAGTATACAGTCGGTCATGAAGAAGCTGGCTGGTGGAAAGGATTAATTGGGAAAGGTGCTTCTATCGATACTTCTGATTTTCAAGTTATTACATTCAATGTCCTTGGGGGATGTAATGGCTCGACAGGACCACAATCGATCAACCCAGTTACGCAAAAGCGTTACCAAGCCGATTTTCCGTTTGTTTCTGTAAGAGACATGGTGCATTCTCAGAAAAAAGCGCTAGAGGAACTTGGTATCCACCACCTGCATGCTGTCATTGGTGGATCTCTTGGAGGGATGCAGGTACTAGAATGGGGGCTCCTCTATCCAGATTGGATGGATCATCTTATCCCACTTGCCGTCACACCAACCCTGAACGCCTATGGAATTGCTTATAATGCCATTTCTCGATTTGCGATTACGAATGATCCGAACTGGAGGAATGGTTACTATAGTAGTGATCAAACTCCAACATCTGGGCTTGCAACCGCAAGAATGATTGGAATGGTCTCCTATCGAACGGATGAAATGTTCCAAAAAAAATTCGGTCGAGGCGTTAAAGGGGCTTCAGTTAGCCATAAAGAACCACAATACGATGTCGAATCCTATCTTCATTATCAAGGAAATAAGCTTGTAAGCCGATTTGATGCAAATAGCTACTTATATTTGTTAAAGGCGATGGATAACCACGATATTGGCATTGAAAGAGGCAATCTTACCTTAGTAAACAAAAGATTCAAAGCAAACATCCTCGCAATTGGGTTCAAAGGAGATCTGATTTATCCACCAGATGAATTAGAAAAGCTTTTTCAACAAGATTCATCCTCTCAGTTTTATCTTGTCGATACTAAATTTGGTCACGATGGGTTTCTCGTTGAGTTTGATAAATGGGGACCGCTTATAAAAGAACAACTTACAATGATAAACAAAATCGAAGGAGTGAAGTGAAATGGCAGATAAAAAATATCATTTAGAGACGATTGGCATTCATGGAGGGTTACAAGCAGATCCTGCTACGGGAGCTAGAGCACTACCAATCTATCAATCTAATGCTTATCGATTTGACAATACTGACCATGCCGCTGATTTATTTGCATTAAAAGAAGAAGGGTTTATCTATTCAAGGATTGGAAATCCAACTGTCGGAGCACTTGAAGAACGAATTGCTCAGCTTGAAGGTGGCGTTGGAGCGCTTGCACTAGCAAGTGGTATGGCAGCCATTACTACGGCGATATTAAATGTTGCAAATAGCGGAGATGAAATTGTTTCAGCATCGACTTTATACGGTGGAACGTACAATCTCTTTTCTGCTACACTTCCGAAATATGGGATAAAAACCAACTTTGTTGACCCGGAAAATGTGGAATCTTTTAGGCAAGCCATTACACCAAACACGAAAGCCATTTTTGCTGAAACGATTGGGAATCCAGGCCTTCACGTATTGGATATCGAAAAAGTTGCTGAAATTGCACATGAAGCGGGCATACCACTGATTATTGACAATACGTTTGCAACACCTTATCTGTGCCGACCAATTGAACACGGAGCAGATATCGTCGTTCATTCTGCGACAAAGTGGCTTGGTGGAAATGGCTCAACGATGGGAGGCATCATCGTTGATGGAGGAAAGTTCGATTGGAACTCCTCTAAATTTCCTGGATTCACAGAGCCGGATCATACGTATCACGGCATCGTTTTTGCTGAAGCACTCCCAGAAGCTGCGTACATTGTAAAAGCAAGAGTGCAGCTGCTAAGAGATACGGGTGCTGCGCTTAGTCCATTTAACGCTTTTCAAATTGCTCTTGGTGTGGAAACGCTACACGTTCGCATGAAAGAGCACATTGCTAACACGCGAAAGCTAGTTTCTTATTTGAAAGACAATCCGGCCGTTGAATGGGTGAGCTATCCTGAGGAAGAGGATCATCCTTCACATCAACTTGTTCACAAATATCTTCCGAAAGGTGCCGGTGCTGTTGTTGTATTCGGCATTAAAGGAGGTCGTGAAACAGGTGCAGGGATTATCAATGCCGTTGATCTCTGGTCTCACGTTGCAAATGTTGGTGATGCGAAAAGCTTAATTATCCATCCAGCAAGTACCACTCATCAGCAACTAAGTGCTGATGAACTAGTGGCATCTGGTGTAAGAGACGATCTGATTCGACTCTCTGTCGGGATTGAACACATTGATGATTTAATTGATGATTTAGATTAAGCGATCGCAAAAGCAAAAGTCGAAGCTAGCGTCTAAGAAATATTAGTGGAAAGCCCTTTTCTCATTTAGAAGAGGGTTTTTTGCATGTTTCCTATTTTTTGTTCAAGTAAAGGTTGCCTATTACACGACAACTGTAAATGTTCATAAACATCTTTAAAGATAACGTAAGCTATTAACTATGCAACTTTAATAATGGAATTTGATAAATATGCTTCTGCATAAATGAACAAAATTCGTAAGGTTTCTATAGAAAGAAAAGATCGATCGTTGAGTAAGTTGGAACCAAGCATGTATTTTCAATGGAGGGATTATAAAATCGATCAATTTTTGCTAAGATGTTGGCATCATTCAAGTGTAATGGTTTAAGTAGAAAAACAAGAGGGGTTAAATAATTATGCAATGGTAGCTGTCTATTGTCGTCAGCTAGATAAGAACTGACGATTAGCAGTAGTAAAGGGAGTTCTTTCACTTAACTGAGAAAGGTATGAAATTCACCAACGCAACGCTGGTTTATGTGAATGACCTTATGTAAGCGCTTTTATTAATTTTACAATAAAAAATTTCGTGTGACCAAATCTCACGCACGATAGGATTGTAAGCGTTTACAAATAAACTGATATATCATAATTATCAAAAAACTTAACTTTTAGGTGTTGACCTTACGTCCAAACCGGCGTAATATAATCCTCAATTAAACAAACTAAGTATTCTAATAAATCAAACAAAAACAACAACTGGGACCTTGAAAATGATTGGTCCTATCATTAGACAATAACGCTTTACTGCGTCTACTTAACACATAGAAAGGAGTGAACAAGGTGAGTGAACAGTGGATCTACCTTAACGGAGAATTTGTGAAAAAAGAAGATGCCAAAGTATCGGTGTACGATCATGGCTTCCTCTATGGCGACGGGGTGTTCGAAGGAATTCGCATGTATGATGGGAATGTCTTCAGGTTAGAACATCATCTTCAGCGCCTCTATGATTCAGCTCATTCAATTATGCTAAAAATAACGCACACGATGGAGGAAATGACTGACATTATTGTGCAGACGCTGAAAAAAAATAACCTTCAAGATGCCTATATTCGCATCGTTGTATCTCGCGGTGTAGGGAATCTAGGACTCGATCCTTTCACATGTAAGGAACCACAAGTGATCGTTATTGCAGAATCACTGGCCTTGTTCCCTAAGCGATTATATGAAACAGGAATTGAAATTGTCACGGTAGCAAGCAGACGGAACCGCTCGGATGTATTAAGTCCTAAGGTGAAATCATTAAACTACTTAAATAATATTCTTGTCAAAATTGAAGCCAATTTAGCTGGTGTCAGTGAAGCACTGATGTTAAATGATCAGGGATATGTCGCTGAAGGTTCGGCTGATAATATATTTATCGTGAAAGGTAACGTTATTAAAACACCGCCCGGCTATGTCGGTGCGCTAGAAGGCATTACGCGAAATGCCATTATGGAACTCGCGAGACAAAAAGGGTATGACATGCGCGAAGAAACGTTTACGCGTCACGACGTCTATGTAGCAGATGAAGTCTTTTTAACTGGAACGGCTGCTGAAGTCATTGCCGTTGTGAAAGTAGACGGTCGCGAGATTGGAGAAGGGAAGCCAGGTAAAACGACAAATGACCTTCTTGAAGCGTTCAGAGATATTGTCACAGTGGATGGTGTCACTGTTTATCCTTCAAAACGTGATGTGCAGGCAGGGTGAAAAGTAAATATTTATAATCGATGACGAGGCAAAAGAAACAGGAATTGGTAATAACCAGAGAGCCGGTAGTGGTGGAAGCCGGTATTACCCCCTGTATCGACATCCCCTCCGAGTGTTGATCTGAACTTAGTAACATAGGATCAACCAAGTGTTCTTTAAACACTTGTTATCAAAACGAGCAATTTGCTCATAAGGCGGCAGTTTATTGTCGTAAAAGTAGGGTGGTACCGTGAAGTCTTTTCGCCCCTATGGACCGTAAAAAGCGGCGTAGGGATGAGAAGGCTTTTTTTTATTAATAGTTAGTAACGCTTCACCGTTAAGACGGAAGCGGGCAAATAAGCATTGGAGGGTATGAATATGCGGGCGAAGGCAAAACCAGAAGCCGAAGCGGTAACAGCGGAAATGACCGGGGCAGATGTATTAATCCATTCTTTAAAAAAAGAAAATGTTGAAGTTCTCTTCGGGTATCCAGGAGGAGCAGTACTTCCAATCTATGATGCATTATATCGATCACCGATTAAGCACATTCTGTCAAAGCATGAACAGGGCTCAATTCATGCGGCTGAAGGCTACGCAAGAGTGAGCGGAAAGCCGGGCGTTGTCATTGCCACTTCAGGACCGGGTGCGACCAATCTCGTAACAGGAATTACGGATGCAATGATGGATTCCCTGCCACTTGTGATCTTCACAGGTCAGGTGGCCAGTACGGTAATCGGAACAGATGCTTTTCAAGAAGCGGATATTATGGGGATCACGGCACCAATCACCAAACATAATTACCAGGTGCGTGATGTTCAGGACCTACCAAGAATTATTAAAGAAGCGTTCCATATTGCAACAACGGGGCGTCCCGGTCCCGTTCTCGTTGATATCCCTAAGGATGTGGCGAACAAAACCATTTCACCCGACTATGATTCGACTATCCATTTACCAGGCTATCAGCCAACCTTTTCGCCTAACATTTTGCAAATTAAGAAACTAGCAGATGCGGTTGGTGCAGCAAAGAAGCCGGTGATCTTAGCCGGAGCAGGTGTCCTTCATGCGAATGCGGGAAAAGAACTCGTTGCTTTTTCTGAGAAACATCGCATTCCGGTGATTAATACATTGCTTGGCCTAGGAAGTTATCCTGGCAATCATCCACTATTCCTGGGGATGGGAGGTATGCACGGAACGTACACAGCGAACATGGCTCTATATGAATGTGACTTGTTAATTAGTATTGGGGCACGGTTTGACGATCGATTAACTGGTAACCTTGATCATTTTGCTATTCATGCAACGGTGGCTCATATCGATGTTGATCCTGCCGAAATCGGGAAAAACGTTCCAACGCAAATTCCAATCGTATCTGATGCTAGAGAGGCATTGAAGAAGCTTCTAGAGATTGAATCCCCTCTTCCTGATACAGAAGAATGGCGTAAGAAGCTAACACAAAATAGTGAAGATTTTCCGCTGTGGAAGAAAGTATCAACGACTGAATTTCTCCCACAGCGTGTCGTAGAACTCGTACACGAATATACGAAGGGAGATGCCATTATTACGACCGATGTCGGTCAGCATCAGATGTGGGCAGCCCAATATTATGCATTTGCGGATGCAAATCGGTGGGTAACATCTGGAGGACTTGGCACAATGGGATTTGGCTTCCCTTCCGCTATAGGAGCCCAGCTTGCTTTTCCAGAACAAACGGTTGTTTCACTAACAGGTGATGGAGGATTCCAAATGACGTTGCAGGAGCTTTCCACACTTCAAGAACTTAATCTTCCTGTAAAAGTCGTCATTATGAATAACCAGACGCTTGGAATGGTGAGACAGTGGCAGGAAGCTTTCTACGAGGAACGCTATTCCCAGTCACTAATCCCTGTACAGCCTGATTTTGTAAAGCTAGGTGAGGCGTATGGAATTAAATCATTTAAAGTTACGAATGAAGAAGAAGCGAAAGCTGTTTTTGAAGAAGCTTTTTCTCACCGCGAGCCGGTCTTAATTGATTGTCGCGTAAGTGGAAAGGAAAATGTCTATCCAATGATTGCCCCTGGTAAAGGGCTGCATCAGATGATTGGGGTGAAACCATGAAACGAATCGTAACCGCAACGGTCATTAACCAAAGTGGGGTGCTAAATCGCATCACAGGCCTCATGACAAAACGGCAATTTAACATTGAAAGCATCACGGTTGGTCATACCGAAAAAGAAGGAGTTTCAAAAATGACCTTTGTCGTTAATGTCGATGACAATGCCAAAATTGAGCAGCTCATCAAACAGCTCAATAAGCAAGTCGATGTGTTGAAAGTAACTGATATAACGGACCAGGCGATTGTGGTCCGGGAGTTAGCCTTAATTAAGGTCATTAGTAATGCTCAAATACGAAGTGAAATTTCCGGCATAATTGAACCGTTTCGGGCTTCAATTATTGATGTAAGTCGTGAAAGCATCACGGTTCAGGTAACAGGTAATTCCGATAAGATTGAAGCAATCTTAGATCTTCTCAGGCCATATGGCATAAAGGAAATGGTTCGAACAGGCATCACGGCTTTCCCTCGCGGAAGTCAAAAATCTGTAACAGATTTGAAGCAGTATTCCATCTTAAATTAAAAAAATAAACCTAATTATGAAGGGATGAATGAAAATGGCAAAAGTATATTATAACGGTGATATCAACGAGGGAACGCTAAAAGGGAAAAAAATCGCGGTAATTGGGTATGGATCTCAAGGTCACGCTCATGCTTTAAATCTTCGTGAAAGCGGATTTGATGTAACGGTTGGCTTAAGAAAAGGACGCTCCTGGAATCAAGCAGAAGAAGATGGCTTTGCAGTGAAAACAGTAAAAGACGCAAGTGATGAAGCCGATGTAATCATGATTCTTCTTCCAGATGAGTATCAGCCGGAAGTGTACAAAAAAGAAATCGAGCCGGGTCTTCGTGCTGGTAATGCACTTGTTTTTGCTCATGGCTTTAACGTTCATTTCAACCAGGTTGTTCCTCCATCCGATGTAGATGTTTTCCTTGTTGCTCCTAAAGGGCCAGGACACCTTGTAAGAAGAACATTTGAAGATGGTGCAGGCGTTCCAGCTCTATTCGGTGTATATCAGGACGTATCTGGTGACGCAAAAGAACTAGCCCTTGCTTACGCAAAAGGAATTGGCGGTGCTCGTGCAGGTGTTCTTGAAACATCCTTTAAAGAAGAAACCGAAACAGATCTCTTCGGTGAACAGGCCGTTCTTTGCGGCGGATTGTCATCACTTGTAAAAGCCGGGTTCGAAACATTGACTGAAGCAGGCTATCAACCAGAAGTCGCGTACTTTGAATGTTTGCACGAACTAAAGCTTATTGTTGATTTGATGTATGAAGATGGTATTGCTGGAATGCGTTATTCCATCTCTGACACAGCTCAGTGGGGTGATTTTGTATCAGGTCCGCGTGTCGTTGATGCTGATACAAAAGCACGCATGAAAGATATCCTTGAAGATATCCAAACGGGTAAATTCGCGAAGGGCTGGATCCTAGAAAATAAACTAAATCGTCCAGAATTCCACGCGATCAACGAGAAAGAGAAGAATCATCCAATCGAACAAGTAGGAAAAGAGCTTCGTGCGATGATGCCATTTGTGAAACCAAAATCAAAGAAGGAAGTGGTTACCAGTGCAAAAGATTAATGTATTCGATACAACGCTTCGTGACGGAGAACAGTCAGCCGGAGTCAATCTGAATGCATTAGAAAAACTGGAAATCGCAAAGCAACTTGAGCGTCTTGGGGTAGACATCATGGAAGCAGGCTTTCCTGCTGCTTCCAAAGGTGACTTTCAAGGTGTGAAAAACATTGCTGAAACTGTAAGAAATGTTTCTGTAACAGGTCTTGCGAGAGCAAACATGAAAGACATTGATGCAGCCTGGGAAGCCCTTAAGGGTGGTGCCGATCCAAGACTTCATGTTTTTCTAGCCACTTCCCCTATTCATATGACTCATAAGCTGAAGAAAACGCCAGAAGAAGTCGTAGAAACGGCTGTTGGTGCAGTAAAATACGCGAAGAAATTCTTTCCGAAAGTGCAGTGGTCGGCTGAAGATGCTTGTCGATCTGATCGAACTTTTCTAGCCAGAATTATTAAAGAAGTTATCGATGCTGGTGCATCTGTCATTAATATCCCAGACACGGTCGGATATAGAAGTCCACAGGAATATGGGGAGCTTTTCACGTATTTGCGAAACAATGTTCCGAACATTGAAGGTGTTGATTTATCTGCTCATTGCCATAACGACCTTGGCATGGCGGTAGCAAATTCCTTAGCTGCAATTGAATGTGGAGCAACTCAAATAGAAGGAACGATTAATGGTATTGGAGAGCGGGCAGGTAATGCCGCCATTGAGGAAATAGCTGTTGCACTTCGAATCCGGAATGACTTTTACCAGGCAGAAACTGGATTGAAACTAGATGAAATTAAGCGCACAAGCAACCTTGTCAGCAAACTTACTGGCATGGCAGTGCCAGGCAATAAAGCGGTTGTTGGCGCCAATGCATTTGCTCATGAATCTGGTATTCACCAGGATGGTGTATTAAAAGAGAAAACGACCTATGAAATTATTAGTCCACAGCTGATCGGAGTACAGTCCAACAGCCTCGTTCTTGGAAAACATTCTGGTCGACATGCCTTCAGAGATAAGGTGAAAGAACTTGGTTTTGAATTAGATGAAGCAAAGATTAATGAAGCATTTGCTGATTTTAAAGACTTGGCTGATAAGAAAAAGCAAGTAACAGAAGATGATCTGTTCGCACTATTAACGGATATTCAAACAGATGAATTTGTTGATAAATATGAGATTCATAGCATTCAAGTTCAATATGGGACAGCAAATATCCCCACGGCTACGATTTCCATCGAGAAGCCTGATGGAACGATGATTCAGCAAGCTGGAACGGGTTCTGGTAGTGTGGAAGCCATTTACAACACGCTTGAAGAAATGATCCCAGGCACGCTTCAACTTCAAGATTATCGGATTAATTCGGTTGGCGGTGGCAGAGATGCTCTTGCTGAAGTTCATGTTCGTGTTATGTACAACGGAATTGAATCGAATGGTCGAGGCACTGCTCAAGATGTTCTAGAGTCCTCAGCAATTGCTTACTTAAACGCAGTGAATCGTGTTCTTGCTCGAGAAAGCTATCAAGTAAAAAAACAAGCGCACGTCTAACGGGGAGGTTAGAAGGATGAAGAGAAAAGTTGCGGTATTACCAGGTGATGGCATTGGCAAAGAAGTAATGGAAGGAACGATGAAAGTTCTAAATGCCGTGGCAGATCGATTTGGCCATACGTTTGAATTTCACTTTGCAAGAATCGGAGGGGCGGCCATTGATCAAGAAGGTATGCCTTTACCCGAAGAAACTTTAAGCATCTGTAAAAAGAGTGATGCTGTTCTTCTTGGTGCAGTCGGTGGGCCTAAGTGGGAAAACCTTTCCGGTCATCTTCGTCCTGAACGAGGTCTTCTTGGAATTCGTAAAGAGCTAGGCTTGTTTGCAAACCTTCGTCCTGTAACAGCATTTGAAAGTTTACTCGATGCTTCTCCTCTTAAACCCGATCGAATCAGGGGCGTGGACATGTTGATTGTTCGTGAATTAACAGGTGGATTGTATTTTGGTACACCAAGCGAGCGTCGTAACAACGGGAAAGAAGTGGTTGATACGCTTCATTATACAAGGAATGAAATTGAGCGAATTGTTGATCAAGGGTTCGAGGCAGCACGGAAGCGAAAGAAGAAGCTAACAAGCGTCGATAAAGCAAACGTTCTAGAGTCAAGCCGAATGTGGAGAGAAGTTGTAGAAGAAAAAGCACTAGCTTATCCGGATGTTGAAGTGGAACATATGCTGGTCGATGCGGCAGCAATGAAGATGGTTCAAAACCCAGCTCATTTTGATGTGATTGTAACAGAAAATCTATTTGGCGATATTTTAAGCGATGAAGCATCCATGATTACAGGATCACTTGGCATGCTACCGTCAGCAAGTCTTCGCAGTGATGGATTTGGCATGTATGAGCCAGTTCACGGTTCTGCACCGGATATCGCTGGGAAGAACATTGCGAATCCACTTGCGATGATGTTATCAGGAGCGATGATGCTGAAGTATTCATTTGATATGAAGGAAGAAGCAGATGCCATCGAAAAGGCCGTGAAGGAAGTTCTAGATGCGGGCTATTATACGAGTGATTTAGCAAGTAGTCGAACGAATGCACTCGGAACAGACGCAATGGTGAAGAAAGTGATTTATCAATTAGAAGAAGCGGGTGCTACGGCAGGCATCATGGAAGCATACGCTTAATGACAAATAGGTAAAAGGGGGATCAGTGTGGAGCCAAAAACAATTATTGAGAAAATTTGGGATAAACATGTTGTGCATGAAGAAGAGGGTAGCCCGGATCTCCTGTATATAGATTTACATCTTGTGCATGAAGTCACTTCTCCGCAGGCCTTTGAAGGTCTGCGGATGAACAATAGACGTGTCAGAAGACCGGATTTAACCTTTGCGACGATGGACCATAACGTGCCTACGATTGCACGTCATATTATTAATGATCCGGTATCCAAAGTGCAAATGGAGAAGCTAGAAGAGAATTGCAACGAGTTTGGTGTGGAAATTGCAGATATTAATCACCCTGATCAGGGAATTGTGCACGTCATCGGTCCTGAGCTTGGCTTAACACAGCCAGGAAAAACCATTGTTTGTGGAGATAGCCATACTTCAACACATGGCGCGTTTGGTGCTCTAGCCTTTGGGATCGGAACGAGCGAAGTAGAGCATGTTCTTTCAACACAAACGCTCTGGCAATCGCGTCCAAAAACCATTGAAATACGTGTAAACGGCCGTCTTGGTTCTGGAGTAACGGCTAAAGACTTAATTCTTGCCGTTATTGCCAAGTTTGGTGTGAATGCAGGGACGGGAGCAGTTGTTGAGTATACGGGTGAAGCGATTCGAAACATGTCAATGGAAGAGCGGATGACCGTTTGTAACATGTCCATTGAAGCTGGTGCAAAAGCGGGACTCATTAGTCCTGATGAAACGACTTTTTCTTATTTAAAAGGAAAAAGACATGTTCCAGCAAACGAAGCGTTCAATGAAGCAGTGGCTGAGTGGAAAGAGCTTGCAACTGATCCAGGTGCAACGTATGATGAAGTGCTTGAAATTGGCGCTGAAGAAATTGAACCACAAGTGACGTGGGGAACGAATCCTTCGATGGGCTCTTCTGTCTATGCTCGAGTACCTTTCCCTGAAGATTACGAAGATCCAGGTGATCAAAAAGCAATCAAACAGGCCCTTGCTTATATGGATCTTAAACCTGGTACCCAGATTCAAAACATTGCGATTCAATATGTTTTTATCGGATCCTGTACGAATTCACGATTAAGTGATTTGCGAGCTGCGGCTGAAATTGTTCGTGGTCGTAAAGTTCATGAAAGTGTAAAGGCGCTCGTAGTACCTGGTTCTAAATCAGTGAAGGATGCGGCTGAAGCAGAAGGGTTAGATACGATCTTCAAAGAAGCTGGATTTGAGTGGCGAGAAGCAGGGTGTAGTATGTGTCTTGCGATGAATGATGATATTGTTCCTCCGGGAGAGCGCTGCGCGTCTACCTCTAATCGAAATTTTGAAGGTCGCCAGGGCAACGGTTCCCGAACACACCTTGTAAGCCCAGCGATGGCTGCAGCTGCTGCTATTGAAGGACGATTTACTGATGCTAGAAAAATAAAACCACTTGTGATGTAAAAAGGAGTGAGACGCCCTGGAACCGATTAATGAATACAAAGGGATTGTTTATCCCCTTGATCAAGTGAACGTCGATACCGATCAAATTATTCCAAAGCAATTTTTGAAAAGAATTGAGCGAAAAGGCTTCGGCCAATTTCTTTTCTATAACTGGCGCTTTGATGATGATGGAAAGCCTCGTGAAGATTTTAGCTTAAATGAAGCGCAATACCAGCATGCCTCTATTCTCGTAGCTGGAAAAAACTTTGGGTGTGGATCTTCAAGAGAACACGCTCCGTGGGCATTGCTTGATTATGGCTTTCGCGTCATCATAGCGACAAGTTTTGCTGATATTTTTTATAACAACTGTGTAAAAAATGGTATTCTTCCGATTGCGCTTGATCAAGAAGTTATCGCTGAGCTTTTTCAAAAGGCAAAAGACGGATACGAACTTCAAGTCGACTTGCGAAAACAAGAAGTTCGTGATGGAGAAAGCATTCATGCTTCTTTCAAAATTGATCCTTATTGGAAAGAAATGCTGCTAAATGGTTGGGATGAAGTATCTCGTACGTTGTCCCTTGAAGAAAAGATTAAATTGTATGAAGAAAAACAACTTGTAGGAGAGTGAATGACGTTGGGAATTACCAGGAGAAATATAACGTTCATGTCGTAGAAGCAATGGAGAATTTGCTGGAGGCGGTTCATCGTACCCCGCTTCAGCAATCTACAACGCTCAATGGATTTACAAATAAAGATGTCTTCTTAAAGATGGAGAACCTCCAGCGAACGGGGTCGTTTAAACTACGCGGTGCTTACAATAAGGTTGCCTCTCTAACGGAAATCGAAGCCGCTAGAGGAATCGTTGCCGCTTCAGCAGGTAACCATGCTCAGGGAGTAGCGCTATCTGCGATGGAGCGAGGAATCAAGGCAAAGATCTATATGCCGATTCATACGCCAACAAGTAAAATTGAAGCGACCCGATCTTATGGCGCAGAGGTTGTCCTTGAAGGCGAATCCTATAACGAAGCGTTTAGTGGAGCTGATCGAGAGCGTGTTGAAAAAGGGGCAACATTTGTTCATGCGTTTGACGACCCTGTTGTGATGGCAGGACAAGGAACCGTTGCACTTGAAATGATGCAACAATGTCCTGACTTAGATACGATTCTTGTTCCCGTTGGAGGAGGAGGATTATTAGCAGGAATTGCGCTGGCAATCAAGTCGTTCTTTCCTCACGTCAAAATCATTGGAATCCAGGCTTCGGAAGCATCTGCGACATGGAATCGATTTAAAGGTACTGGTCCTCTCGTTCTTCAATCAGTAAAATCGATTGCCGATGGCATCTCTGTGAAGGAAGCAGGAAAACGAACGTATCCAATTATCGAAGAACTCGTTGACGATATGATGACTGTTTCTGAAGAAGAAATTGCTGCTGCAATCGTCTTTATGCTTGAAAGACATAAGACACTTGTTGAAGGCGCTGGTGCGGCATCTGTCGCTGCTGTCTTGTGTAAATCAAGCCGGTTGGAAGGTAGCAAAATTGGGGCTGTTGTGAGTGGGGGAAATGCTGATCTTGAGAAATTAGCTCTCTACAAACAACTTTCTGAGCGAGCAAAAACCATCAGGCGAATCAGCTGATGGTTTTCTCTTGGCTAATGATAGTGAATATGTTTGATTATTGTGACTTTTTGCTCAGTAATTGACACTCATAAAGTACCATGCTAGAATTCAATTTAGCACTTAACCACAGTAAAGTAATTTTAATTTTATAATCTCTTATTCAGAGAGGTGGAGGGACTGGCCCTATGAAGCCCGGCAACCGTCAAACGACTCGTTTGAAAAGGTGCCAATTCCTGCAAAGCGATTGCTTTGAGAAATGAGAGGAAGACATTGATTGATGACATGCCTTTCTACTCAAAGTAGAAGGGCATTTTTAGAATCATTTTTTAAGTGTTTCGAGGTAAAGAATAAAAGCATGGGACTAAAGTCCTTTTTCAGGAAGCTGGTACAACATGCAAATGCATAAAGGATGTGAGACATGTGATTGAGCTTAAAGGCATTAATAAAACCTTCTTTTCGAAGTCTGGAAAGGTAGAGGCCGTTAAGGATGTTAACCTTTCAGTGAAAAAAGGGGAAATATTCGGTGTTATCGGATACAGCGGTGCCGGAAAAAGTACGCTAATTCGGATGCTCAACCTGCTTGAGAGACCGACGGACGGTACGGTCACGGTGGCAGGAAATAATTTATCCTCTCTTAAAGGAAAAGATCTACGTGCGGCAAGACAGGAAATCGGAATGATCTTCCAGCACTTTAATATTCTTTGGTCAAGAACGGTACGTGATAACATCGCGTTTCCACTCGAAATATCAGGTGTTTCCAAAGAGAAACGAATGAAGCGTGTCGATGAATTAATTAAGCTTGTTGGACTTGAAGGACGAGAAGCGGCTTATCCATCACAGCTAAGTGGGGGACAAAAGCAGCGTGTTGGTATTGCGCGAGCGCTTGCGAATAACCCTAAGGTATTGCTTTGTGATGAAGCAACATCTGCTCTAGATCCTAAAACAACGGATAGCATTCTCGAACTTCTGACAGAAATTAACCAGAAACTTGGTTTAACTATTGTCTTGATTACCCATGAAATGCACGTTATTCGCAAAATTTGTCACCGAGTGGCAGTGATGGAGAACGGTAGAGTAGTTGAGAACGGTTCAGTACTTGAAGTCTTTCATCATCCGCAAGAAGAAATAACAAAAGATTTCGTGAATCAGTTAAGTGAGCCTGAAGAAATGAAGGAATCGATTGCACATCTAGCAGCAAGCCAGGAGGGTGAACTCGTCCAGTTTACGTTCCTCAAAGGTAAAACGGGATCACCACTTGTAACAGAGTTAATTCGTCAGTTTGATATTGAAGTAAACATTATTCAAGGAAAAATCTCTCATACGCAAGATGGCCCTTATGGTAAGTTATCTGTCTTTCTTAAAGGTGAACCGACTGTCGTTGAAAGTGCACTGAAGTATGTTCGTGAGCAAGGAGTAGAAGCGGAGGTGATTACGAATGGTTGAATCACTATTTCCTAATGTGAACTGGGAATCGATGTGGGAAGCTACTATTCAAACAGCTTACATGACGGCAATTTCCGTGCTAGCAACGTTTATTCTCGGTATTCTTCTTGGACTACTATTGTTTCTAACCGGAAGGGGAAACATATGGGAGAACAAGTTTGTTAATAGCATTATTGCTGGAATCGTAAACTTATTCCGCTCGATCCCGTTTATCATTTTAATCATTCTACTCATTCCGCTTTCTGTTTACATTATTGGAACGATGCTTGGAGCGAATGCAGCTCTTCCAGCCCTTATTGCAGGTGCGGCACCATTTTATGCGCGAATGGTTGAAATTGCTCTTCGGGAAGTGGATAAAGGAGTGATTGAAGCATCTCAGTCAATGGGGGCATCAAACGGGGAGATTATATTTAAAGTTCTCCTTCCTGAAGCAATGCCAGCCCTCATTTCGGGTATTACCGTAACGGCGATTGCACTTGTAAGCTACACCGCAATGGCTGGTGTGGTTGGTGCAGGGGGACTTGGGAACCTCGCTTACCTTGAAGGTTTCCAAAGAAATAATCCTGACGTGACGCTCGTTGCGACAGTTTTAATATTGGTTATAGTTGCGATTCTTCAAATTGCTGGAGATTTAGCAACAAGAGTGATAGATAAACGATAATAAAAGGAGAGAATAACATGAAGAAATTTTTATCCCTATTTGCAGTACTTACTCTTGCAGTGCTTGCAGCGTGTGGCAACAATGGTGGGAACAGTGAAGGATCTGGAGAAGCTGAAGATTCAAAGAAAATCGTAGTAGGTGCTTCAAACATTCCACATGCTGAAATTCTTGAAGAAGCAAAACCGATGCTTGAAGAAAAAGGTGTAGAGCTAGAAGTTAAAACGTTCCAGGATTACATTCTACCGAATAAGACGCTAGCGAACGGTGAATTAGATGCAAACTACTTCCAAACCATTCCTTATATGGAGTTGCAAATGGAAGAAAACGATAATTATGATTTTGTTAACGCTGGAGGCATTCACATTGAACCAATCGGTGTTTATTCACAAGATTATAAGAGCTTAGATGAGCTTCCGGATGGTGCTCAGATCATTATGAGTAACTCTGTTTCTGACCATGGACGTATGCTTTCTTTACTTGAAGCTCAAGGACTTATCACACTAAAAGAAGGCGTGAAGGCTTCTGATGCAACAGTAGAAGATATTGCAGAAAATCCTAAAAACATTGATTTTAAAACAGACGTAGAAGCTTCACTTCTTCCGCAGATCTACCAGCAAGGTGAAGGCGATGCGGTTATGATCAACACAAACTATGCGATCGATGCGGGTCTAAACCCTCAAGAAGATGCGATTGCTCTTGAAGATTCCGACTCACCTTACGTGAACGTGATTACTGTCAATAAAGGTGATGAAGATAACGAAGCGATTCAAGCATTAGTTGAGGTTCTACATTCTGATGAAATTCAGAGCTTTATTGAAGAAGAATATGATGGTGCTGTCGTACCAGTAGACGAATAAGAAAAAAGGTTCTCCGTCATTTGACGGAGAACCTTTTTTTAATGCTGGAATACTGGCTTCATTGCTTCTTTTAACGTTTTGGCAGAGTGGTGCAATTGATCTAACTCAGTTTGATCAAGATCAAGTTCAATAATTTCGCGTATGCCGTTGTTGTTCACAATCGCAGGTACGCCGATATACAAATCATCTAAACCATACTCACCTTCAAGGAGCGTAGACACAGTAAGGATTGAGTTTTCATTTCGAATAATCGCTCGCGTTAACCTTACAAGCCCCATTGCAATGCCGTAGTATGTCGCTCCCTTACGATTAATAATATGATAAGCGGCATCGCGCACATTAACAAAGAGTTCCTCAAGGTCTTCTTTTGCCTCTGGTTTATCTTTAATGAGTGACATGATTGGTCGACTACCAATAGAGGCATGACTCCAAACTGGAAGTTCGGTGTCGCCGTGCTCACCAAGAATATAACCATGTACATTTCTAGAATCGACATTAAAATAATCACTTAGTAAATAACGGAATCGAGCTGTATCAAGAATCGTACCTGAGCCAATGACGCGTTCTTTCGGTAACCCGGAGAACTTCCATGTTGCGTAAGTAAGTACGTCTACTGGATTCGTTGCGACGATAAAAATACCATCAAATCCACTTTCCATTACGCTTGATACGATCGTTTTAAAAATGGCTGTATTTTTATCGATAAGGTCTAAGCGTGTTTCCCCTGGCGCTTGATTCGCACCTGCTGCGATCACGACGATATCAGCGGTTTTACAGTCCTGGTAGTCGCCGGCCCAAATTTTCATCGGAGCGCCAAAAGGTAGACCGTGATTTAAATCACGTGCTTCTCCTTCTGCCTTTTCTTTGTTTACATCAATTAATACAAGTTCATTTACTAGTTCTTGATTCAATAACGAGAAGGCGTAGCTTGTCCCGACAAATCCTGTTCCAATTAATGCAACGCGTGTTGTTTTTCCTTCGTACATCATCTTCACCTCTGCTAGTAGATATTGTCTTCATAAGCATCATAACGTATCCCGATCGTTATTAGTGTGACATACATCACATGTAAGCGATACAAAAAACATTTCTATAGAAAAGAATGGATAGCATGCTTAACCGCTTCTCATACTAGTATGGACAATTAAGATAAAAGGAGGCCTGTGTTTTGAAACAGGAACAGGAATTTAACAATTTCGCAGAAGCAGCATTACATGATTATAAAGAAGGATTAGGCACATTTACCGAGAAAATGCCCCAGCTTGCTAAAAAGTATTCGGCATTTACAGAAGCATGCTTTAAAGAAGGGGAAGTTAGTCAAAAAGAGAAGCAGATGATTGCGCTTGGGATTTCGATTTTTTCACAAGATGAATACTGCATCATTTATCATACAAAAGGTTGCCTTGATCAAGGCTGTTCCGAACAGGAAATTCTTGAAACGATAGGGGTAACAGCAGCTTTCGGCGGTGGAGCTGCCATGAGTCAGGCTGTTACACTTGTGCAAGAATGCATAAAAGATTTGGATCAACCGAAGCACTAAATAAATTAAGTTTCTTCCTATATATAGGCTGTTTTTTTATTCTAGTGAATGAGGGTGGATTTGGAAGTAAAGATAAGAATCGATGTTTTTTAACTATTCAGAACAAGGTTCATCCTCTTTCACTCGCTCTCATCCCTTCATATGCTGTTTGTGGACTGTTAATGTAACGTGGTAAAGTATTCCTTGTAAGTAAAACGATATTGAAAGGATTGATTCATTATTAGCCCCATGCGGTTAAACCACACACCTGAAATGGAAAAGGCGATGTACCAGTCTCACGGAGTAGGTTATGCAGAATATAGCCAAAATTTCAACAAGCGTATGCAAGTAGAAAAAGAGCGTGAGATGGATCACCGTCGGAGTCTCAAAATGGTTAGTGAATTCGACCGTAAACTATCTAGATGAATCAGCATCCAAAATAGCCAGATATAATGAAAACCAGTCCACTGTGACTGGTTTTTTGTATGAGGATTCCGTTGTAGGTGTCCGGATTAAATGGTAGGCTTAGAAGGGTATGAAACGAAAAAATCAACGATTCATTCTCATTTTGAATAGCAATCGAATTCGTAGCGAACGCTATAAAGTATGATCCCTGCGTTCCTTGATATTAGTTTGGATTTGTTATAAAATAAGAATGAAAATAGATTGAGAATGACTCAGCACACATTCCTTGACATACACCTTATAGGTACTACAATAAGGAAGGAATAGTATAAACGTTATTGGAGGTATTCACAAATGGCAGCATCAACTCTAAAGATTGAGAATCTTCATGTTTCCATTGAGGGAAAAGAGATTATCAAAGGATTAAACCTTGAAATAAATGGTGGAGAAATTCACGCAGTAATGGGGCCGAACGGTACAGGTAAATCTACCCTTGCTTCAGCAATCATGGGCCATCCGAAATACAAAATCACTGAAGGCAGTGTCTTCCTTGATAATGAAGATGTACTTGAAATGGAAGTTGATGAGCGTGCAAAAGCTGGACTCTTCCTTGCAATGCAATACCCAAGTGAAGTAAGCGGCGTAACGAACGCTGATTTCCTTCGCTCTGCAATCAATGCTCGTCGTGAAGAAGGCGATGAAATTTCTCTAATGAAATTCATCAAAAAGCTAGACGGTAAAATGGCTGAGCTTGATATGGGTGAAGAATTTGCACAGCGTTACCTTAACGAAGGTTTCTCTGGTGGTGAGAAGAAGCGTAACGAAATTCTTCAGCTTATGATGCTTGAACCAAAGATCGCTGTTCTGGATGAAATTGACTCCGGTCTAGATATCGATGCGCTTAAAGTTGTGTCTAAAGGTGTTAATGCAATGCGCAATGAGAGCTTCGGTTGCTTAATTATCACTCACTATCAGCGTCTATTGAACTACATTACACCTGACAAAGTACACGTTATGATGCAAGGTCGTATTGTAAAATCTGGTGGCGCAGAACTAGCACAGCGTCTTGAAGAAGAAGGTTATGATTGGATTAAAGAAGAACTCGGAATTAAAGACGAAACAGTTGGTCAAGAAGCGTAAGCAGTAAGGAGGATGACAATGTCAGTGGATACGAAAATTGCATTCGATCAAGAATACATTAAAGCTTATTCAGAAAAGCGTCAGGAGCCGAAATGGATGGCTGCCCTACGTTTGAAGGCATTAGAGAAGTCTGAGAACCTTCCAATGCCAAAGCCTGATAAAACAAAAATCGATAAGTGGAACTTCACTTCATTTAAACATGATGTAGCTGGAGAAGCGATTTCATCACTTGATGATCTTCCTGAAGATGTGCGCGATCTTGTTGCTAAAGATCAAGAGTCAGGAAATCTTCTTGTGCACCGTAACACAACGCCTGTTTTTAGTCAGCTATCGAATGAGCTAAAAGAACAAGGTGTGATTTTCACAGATATTCAAACAGCTCTTCAAAATCACGGGGATCTTGTTGAGAAGTATTTCATGAAAGATGTTATGAAGGTTGATGAGAACCGCCTAACTGCCGTTCACGCAGCTCTTCTTAATAGTGGTACTTTCTTGTACGTTCCTCGTAATGTAGAAGTGGAAGTGCCAATTCAAGCTCTTTATTGGCAAGAAGACCCTGAAGCTGGTTTGTTCAACCACGTGATCATCGTAGCCGAAGACAATAGCTCGGTCACATATGTGGAGAACTTCTTATCATATGGACACGATGTTGAGTCAGTTGCAAATATTATCGCTGAAGTTCATGTTGGACAGAATGCGCGCGTTACGTTTGGTTCTGTTGATAACCTTGCAAAAGGTGTGACAACTTACGTGAACCGCCGTGCGAATGTGGCACGTGATGGGAAAGTTGACTGGGCTCTTGCTCAAATGAACGACGGCAACACGGTTTCTACAAATACAACACACCTTATTGGTGATGGTTCTTATGCTGATTCTAAGACCGTAACGATTGGTCGCGGAAGCCAGAGCCAGAACTTCACGAATCAGATTTTCCATCATGGTCAAAATTCTGAAGGTGTTCTTCTAGTGCACGGTGTTCAAAAAGATAGTGCGAGCGCGATCTTTAACGGCGTAACGAAGATTGAACATGGTGCGAAGAAATCAAATGGTGAGCAAACACAGCGTGTTCTCATGATGAACGAGAAAGCGCGTGGGGATGCAAACCCAATCCTTCTTATTGACGAAGATGATGTTATGGCAGGCCACGCTGCATCAGTTGGTAAAGTTGATCCAATTCAGCTTTATTACTTGCAAAGCCGCGGGATTTCCCGTCAAGAAGCTGAGCGTTTGATCATCCACGGTTTCCTTGCTCCAGTTATTAACGAACTTCCGATTGAAGGCGTTCGTAAACGTGCGGTAGAGGTTACTGAAGGGAAAGTTAATTAAATGATGAATGTCCAGGACATTCGCAAGCAGTTTCCCATTTTACATCAAGAGGTAAATGGGAAACCTCTTGTTTACCTTGATAGTGCAGCAACGTCTCAGAAACCAACTCAAGTCATTGACGCAGTGGAGCGTTACTACAAGGAAATTAACTCAAACGTTCACCGTGGTGTTCATACGCTTGGAACACATGCAACAGATGCTTATGAAGGCGCACGTGAAAAGGTTCGTGAATTTATTCATGCTTCTTCCACAGAAGAAGTGATTTTTACTCGCGGAACGACTACAGCGCTTAATATGGTCGCATCAAGCTATGGACGTGCAAATCTTCAAGAAGGTGATGAAGTTGTCATCACACCGATGGAGCATCACAGCAACATCATTCCATGGCAACAGGTTGTAAAAGCAACTGGAGCCACTCTAAAATATATTCCCCTTCAACCAGACGGAACAATTGCGCTAGAAGACGTCGAGAAAACAGTAACAGCAAACACGAAAATTGTTTCTGTTATGCAAGTTTCGAACGTACTCGGAACAATTAACCCGATTAAAGAAATTGCTGCGATTGCACACCAAAATGGTGCTGTTATGGTTGTCGATGGAGCACAAAGCACCCCTCATATGAACATTGACGTTCAGGATCTCGACTGCGATTTCTTTGCATTTTCTGGTCATAAGATGTGCGGACCAACTGGGATAGGCGTCCTTTACGGGAAGAAAAAGCTGCTCGAAAACATGGAGCCTTTTGAATTCGGTGGAGAAATGATCGATTTTGTTGGTCTGTATGATTCGACATGGAAAGAGCTCCCTTGGAAATTTGAAGGTGGCACACCTATTATTGCAGGTGCGGTTGGTCTTGGAGCTGCGATTGATTTCTTAAATGAAATTGGCATGGATAACATCCAACAGCATGAGACTCATCTTGCAAAATATGCTATGCAGCAGTTATCAACAATCGAAGGCGTATCCATTTACGGACCTGAAAAACGTGCTGGGGTTGTCACTTTCAATAGTGATGAAGTTCACCCACACGATGTGGCAACCGTACTTGACACAGAAGGCATCGCTGTCCGTGCTGGACACCATTGTGCTCAGCCGCTAATGAAGTGGCTAGAGGTATCGGCTACTGCGCGTGCTAGCTTCTATTTATACAATACTGAAGAAGACGTGGATACGTTTGTAGCCGGATTACGAAAAGCAAAGGAGTTTTTCGGTAATGTCTTTTAATAATCTAGACCAGTTATATCGACAGGTCATTATGGATCATTATAAAAACCCAAGAAATAAAGGGGAGCTTGAAGAAGGCGCCCTTAAAATAAATATGAATAACCCTACATGTGGAGATACGATTCAGCTTCAGCTGAAAGTAGATGATGGGAAGATTTCGGATGCGAAGTTTATTGGAGAAGGTTGCTCTATAAGCCTGGCATCAGCGTCGATGATGACACAGTCAGTCAAAGGACTTGAAGTTGATCAGGCCTTAAAACTATCGGGGATTTTCTCAGATATGATGCAGGGGAAAGAGTATGACGAAGAGGATTTCGATCTTGGTGACATTGAAGCACTACAAGGTGTTTCGAAGTTCCCGGCTCGAATCAAATGTGCAACACTCTCTTGGAAGGCAATGGAGAAGGGTTTTAAGGAACAGGATGAGGCTTAACCCACTTCCAGGTGTTGTCACCGCTTCTTTTTCATACTAGAATGATGGAAAGAGAACAACAGCCAAACACTGACATGTGTAATGTCAAGGAGGGAAATAGAATGGCTAAAAAAATGCCTGAAGTTGGCGAATACCAATATGGTTTTAGTGATAAAGACGTTTCGATTTTCCGCTCAGAGCGCGGGCTGACTCCTGAAATTGTGAAAGAAATTTCTCGCATGAAGGATGAACCTCAGTGGATGCTTGATTTCCGCTTAAAATCACTTGAGCATTTCTACAGCATGCCAATGCCTCAATGGGGCGGAAACCTTGCTGATCTTGATTTTGATGAAATTACGTACTACGTAAAGCCTTCTGAGAAGTCTGAACGTTCATGGGATGAAGTACCAGAAGAAATCAAAGCAACATTTGATAAGCTTGGTATTCCTGAAGCGGAGCAAAAATACCTTGCGGGTGTTTCTGCACAGTACGAATCTGAAGTTGTGTATCACAATATGCAAGAAGACCTTGAGAACATGGGGATTGTCTTTAAAGATACCGATACGGCTCTTAAAGAAAACGAAGATCTTTTCAGAGAATACTTTGCGAAAACAATTCCTCCAACGGATAACAAGTTCTCTGCACTTAACTCGGCTGTATGGTCAGGTGGATCGTTTATTTACGTACCTAAAGGCGTGAAAGTTGATACACCGCTACAAGCCTATTTCCGTATTAACTCTGAGAACATGGGACAGTTTGAGCGTACGCTTATTATTGCGGATGAAGGCTCTTCTGTGCATTACGTTGAAGGGTGTACAGCACCTGTTTATACAACAAACTCTCTACACAGTGCGGTTGTTGAGATTATCGTTAAGAAAGATGCATACTGCCGTTATACGACGATTCAAAACTGGGCGAATAACGTGTTTAACCTAGTAACGAAACGTGCCGTTGCGGAAGAAAATGCAACAATGGAATGGATCGATGGTAACATCGGATCTAAGCTTACAATGAAGTATCCAGCTGTTATCTTGAAGGGTGAAGGTGCTCGCGGTATGACACTTTCTATTGCTCTTGCAGGTAAAGGGCAGCATCAGGATGCAGGCGCTAAAATGATTCATTTAGCACCTAACACGTCTTCAACGATCGTGTCGAAGTCGATTTCGAAGCAGGGCGGTAAAGTTACGTACCGTGGTATCGTACACTTTGGCCGTAAAGCTGAAGGCGCTCGTTCAAACGTTGAGTGTGATACGCTCATCATGGATAACGAGTCGACTTCTGATACAATTCCTTACAATGAAATCCTAAACGATAACATTTCACTTGAACACGAAGCGAAAGTATCGAAGGTTTCTGAAGAGCAGCTCTTCTATCTTATGAGTCGTGGTGTATCTGAAGAAGAAGCAACTGAAATGATCGTAATGGGCTTCATCGAGCCATTTACGAAAGAACTACCTATGGAATATGCTGTTGAAATGAACCGTCTCATTAAATTTGAGATGGAAGGTTCAATCGGTTAAAATTCCATTCCCAACGAACCGGATTTTCCGGTTCGTTTTTTTCTATTAGATCGGCTTCAAAGTGGGCACGATTGACGTTATCTTGAAATAGTAGAGGGGATTTTCCCTTGCTATTTTCGGGTAATGATATGAGAATAAAGTAAGAGAATCAATGAAGAGAGGAAGTATTGCATGATTTACATAGGTGTAACAGGATGGGGCGATCATGATGATCTATACCCACCAGGTGTAAAAAGCAATGAAAAACTTTCGATATATGGTTCACACTTTCCTACTGTTGAAGTCGATTCGTCTTTTTATGCGGTGCAACCGGCTAGAAACTTTCAAAAATGGGCTGATGAAACGCCAGAGGGCTTTCGTTTTGTTGTGAAAGCTTATCAGGGAATGACGGGTCATCAAAGAGGAGATATTCCTTTTGAGTCGCGTGATGAAATGTTTCAAGCGTATAAGGAATCGCTTCGCCCGCTTCAAAAAGCAGGAAAGCTTGCGATGGTGCTATTTCAATTTCCACCATGGTTTGACGTGAACAAAGAAAATGTGAACATCTTGAGAGACTGCAAAGAGCGGATGGGAGACATTCCATGTGCTGTCGAATTTCGGCATCAGTCTTGGTATCATGAAGCATTTCGTGAGAAGACGCTGAGCTTTCTAGAAGCGGAAGGATTTATTCATACCATATGCGATGAACCTCAGGCAGGAGAAGGATCCGTTCCATTAGTGATGGAAACCATACATAAGGATCACGTTCTTGTGCGTCTTCACGGAAGAAATACGAATGGATGGACGAACCCAGGGAATCGTCATAACTGGCGAGAAGTGCGTTACCTGTATGATTATAATGAAGAAGAATTGCTTGAATGGAAAGAGCGAATCCTAGAATTAGAAAAAGAATGCAAAGATGTGTTTATTTTATTTAACAATAACTCAGGTGGTCACGCTGCTAATAATGCAAAGTGGATGATTCAAATGCTTGGAATTGAGTATACGAATTTAAATCCTAAGCAACTTGATCTTTTTGACCTGTAAGGAGCTATACAATGCTGATGTGGATACTGTTATTTATCATTGGTCTAGCTGCTGGTACGATTGGTAGCCTAGTAGGTCTTGGCGGGGGCATTATTATCGTCCCTGTGCTTCTCATTATTGACCAGTACACAAATTGGCTTCCAGTCTTATCACCACAAAAAATTGTCGGAAGCTCAATCGTTGTCCTCGTCGCCATAGGCCTTTCTTCTACCCTCGCATATATGAAAAAGAAAAGCGTGGATTATAAAAGTGGCGCTCTTTTTTTTCTAGGCAGTGGTCCAGGAGCGATTCTGGGGGCATGGCTGAATAAATTTATACAGGTTGATTATTTTTCCATTTATTTTGGGGTATTTATGGTGCTTGTTTCCATATTATTAATGGTAAGGAACCGTTTACGTCCGATGAAGTTGAATGGGCAATTTCAACGCTCGTATACGGATTCAGATGGAGTGCAAGTAAACTATACCTTTTCTGCTCTTGCAGCTGTGATAGTTTCGTTCGTTGTTGGCGTCATTTCCGGTCTTTTTGGAATAGGTGGCGGGTCTCTCATGGTACCGGCGATGATTCTCTTATTTGGATTTCCGACAACAGTTGCGGTTGCGACCTCGATGTTTATGATATTTCTTTCAAGTATAACAGGTACCCTGACGCATTTAGCGCTTGGTAACATTCAGTGGTTTTTACTACTCGGATTAATTCCAGGGGCCTGGATTGGAGCAAAGTGCGGCTCGTTTATTAACCAGAAACTTTCGGACAAAACCATCGTTGTGATTTTAAGATGGATGTTAATTATAGTCGGTGTCCGGCTTATCTGGCAGGGAACGATGGGGTAAGAAAGGAAGAGTGTCTTGACTTCTAGAACATTACAATTTTATTATACGAACGATCTTCACAGTCATTTCGAAAACTGGTCCAAGGTGTCGTCTTATCTCAAAGAGAAGAAGCGCATGCACGAGCTTCAAGGCACACCCTACCTCCTTCTCGATTTAGGGGACCATTCTGACAAGGTGCATCCAATGACTGAGGGAATGGTTGGAAAGGGCAACGTTCAGCTGTTGAATGATCTTCAATACGACTACGCCACAATTGGCAATAATGAGGGCATTACGTTTTCAAAAAAAGAGCTTGAAGCGCTGTATACTGAAGCTAGTTTTGAGGTGCTTGTGGCGAATCTCTATCATCAAGATGGCACAAGACCCGCATGGGCGGCCCCTTATAAAATTCATGAGTTAAATGGTGTGAAAGTGGGGATCATTGGCGTTACGATTCCGTATGAGCAATTTTACTCGCTATTAGGTTGGAAAATCGATTCGCCATATGATTTTCTACAAGCTATGATTGATGAAGTTCGTCAACAATCAGATGTTGTCGTGCTGATGTCTCATATGGGACTAGGCAATGACGAACAAATGGCACGAGAGATGAATGGCATTGATATTATTATCGGTGCTCATACCCATCATGTATTGAAGCATGGGATGCTTGTAGAGGACACGCTCATTACACAGGCAGGCAAAAACGGGAATTACGTTGGAGAAGTGACCGTTTGCATCGATATGGACACAAGGGAGATTACGGATAAAGAGGCTTATGCGATTTCAGTTCGAAATCGGAAAGAAGATCGTCCAACTTTTGAAATGATTCAACGATTAAGTATAGAAGCGCAATCGATGCTAGAAGAAGTTGTCTGTCGACTTGAGCAACCTCTTGAATCTGAGTGGTTTCAACGGTCGGTTTTAGCGGATGAATTAGCCGCTGCCCTTCGAGAATGGTGTCATGCAGATATTGGCATGATTAATGCAGGTATGCTTCTTGATGGATTATCAGAAGGTCACGTCTCACGAGAAGATCTCCACCGTATTTGTCCTCATCCCGTAAACCCTTGTAAAGTGATCTTAAGAGGAAGTGAGTTACGCGAAATCATTTCCCACGCCATGTCAGATGAAATCGTGAACTTAAGTTTTAAAGGACTAGGATTCAGAGGAGAAGTGATGGGGATCATGGCATTCGACGGTCTTGAAGTGACGACGGTTGAGATGGAAGACGGACTTCGTCATGTCACTGACGTTCTTCATAATGGTCATCCACTCATATCTGACCAAGAATATGCCGTGGCCACAGCTGATATGTTCACGTTTGGTAAATTCTATCCACAAATGAAGCACGCAAAGAAGAAGTATTATCTTCCTGAAATGCTTCGTGATCTTCTTGCCTGGCGTCTTGAGAATAGGCATTAAAACTTTGCACGTATGATGTCAAACATGCTGTTGGTTTCATATAGATATAGTGATATTCATTCAGGTCAGGAGGCGGGAATGACGTGATCACTATGACACCAATCATGATTGATGGTCATCCGTTTACAGCAGTTAGTATGCAGCTTCCAAAAACAAATTTTCTAGCGGTCATGAATGAAAATGGCTATATCATGTGCGGCGCACTGGATATTGCCTTGCTTAATGAGAAGTTAAGTGACCGGAAGATTATTGCAGGAAGAGCTGTAGGCGTAAGGTCGATTGATCAGCTGCTTGATGCCCCACTTGAATCTGTTACGCTTGAAGCAGAAGCGCGAGGCATTAAGATCGGCACAAAGGGCAGAGATGCCATGCTTAAGATGATGTGAAAAAAGCCGTAGCCAATTTGCTTAGGCTTTTTTCTTTGGTATTAAAAAAATCACATTACTAGGGAAGTAGCATTCTGGAGAAATTGTCCATACTTCTCTCTTTCATGGCATATACATGAGGAAGAGAAGGGAGGGTTCATGTTGTTTCGAACTCGTAGAAAATTCTTTAGAAAGGGGCCGCTTCCCTTTCGTTATGTGTTTGTCATCTCCTTCCTACTATTCATTTTTATGACGGTCCAGGGGCTATGGATCGTTGAAAAAGGAATAAAGCCTACACTGATTGAAATTGCCCGTACCGAGACGAATCGGATCGCAACAATAGCGATTAACGAAGCCATTAATCAGAAGATGGCTGAAGAAGTAGATAATTATCAAGATTCGTTAATAAAAGAAGTGACTGACAATGAAGGAAAGTTGGTGCGAGTTCAGATCAATCAAAGGGCAGTTACTCAGGTGCTTGCGCAATCAACGGAAAAAGTACAGCGATTTCTAAAAAGTGTGGAAGACGGAACGTTAGATTACTGGGCGGAACAAAATGGTGTGGAGCTTGAAGTGGATGATCAAACATCGTTGGATAATGGGATCATTCATTATATTCCAATTGGTCAGGCGTTTGATAACACGTTACTTGCCAATATGGGACCAAAAGTTCCTGTGCGTTTCACAGCGATCGGTGAAGTGAAGTCTGATTATAAAAGTACAATTGAACCAGTTGGTATTAATAATATTTCTGTCGACATTCGGGTTCACATTGAAGTGAAAGTAAAAATCGTTATCCCATTTGCTACGGATTCTGATGTGGTGACGACGGATATTCCCGTTTTGTTAACGATTATTCCAGGTGAAGTACCAAACTTCTATAACAATGGTTCAGAAGGTGGGTTACCTACTCCATCTATTCAAATTGATGATATGGAATAATCTACAATTGCAGGATGAGAGAAAGTAAGGTATACTTTAAAACTGAACTTAATATTGTTCCTTATCTTATACGATGAGGTAGAGGAGCAGATCCTCATGAGTACGTGTTGGGAGAATGACACCAATGATCAGCATCGAAAGGGAGATCTGCCGAAGCATAAATAACGGTCACATTATTTATGTTGGGGCGGCATTGAAAAAGTGTCGAACTGTCATTATGAGTCTAACTTGTAATGGAGAACTACTGATCGGGGTGGACACTTAACATTGACTCGGTGAAGCGAGCAATGATAGGACCAATCCTATCATTGCTCGCTTTTTTGCGTTCAGAAACAAGCGGCTGAGGGGTAGGCGTCCATTCCGGTTTGCATAACAATCATTTATTTATTAGGAGGATATTCATGGAGAATTCAATTCTATCCATTATTCCACCGCTCATAGCTTTGCTAATGGTAGTGGTGACAAGGAAAGTGCTTCCTTCACTTGGAGTGGGCATTATTCTTGGTGCACTTATGATCAACAATTGGAGTGTGCCAGGATCATTAAATGAAATTTATACAATCGTGAAAGGGATTTTTATTGATTCCGAGAGCGGTGGCTTAAATACTTGGAACATGTACATTATTTTCTTCTTACTTTTATTAGGAATGATGACAGCCTTTATCTCGATGTCAGGTGGAAGTCGTGCCTTTGGTGAATGGGCGATGAAACGCGTCAAAACAAGAGTTGGCGCACAGCTTGTAACAGCCGTATTTGGTATTATTATTTTTATTGATGATTACTTTAATTCGCTAGCCGTTGGTAATGTGAGTCGACCGATTACGGACAGGCATAATGTATCAAGGGCAAAACTTGCTTATATTATTGACTCCACAGCAGCACCGATGTGTATTATTTCCCCGATTTCAAGCTGGGGTGCTTATATTATCGCACTTATTGGTGGCGTACTAGCAACACATAGTATTACAGGCGTTGGCGCATTAGAAGCGTTTATCAGAATGATTCCAATGAACTTATACGCTCTCTTTGCTCTAGCCATGGTTTTCTTTGTGAGTTATTTTGATATCAACTTAAAAGCAATGAAGGTTCATGAAGATCGTGCCCAGAAGACTGGAGAGGTTCTCGATCCCAATCAAGGTGCCGTACCTGGTCAAACAACGGGTCTTCCTGAAAGTAAAAAAGGAAAAGTAGCAGATCTTGCATGGCCGATCATCATGCTGATTGCAGGAACTGTGGCGTTTATGATTATCACAGGCATTCAGGCGGTGAGCGGAACAGATACAGCAGTAACCGCTTTGTCGATTTTTGAAAACACGGATGTTGCCGCATCGCTTCTATATGGTGGATTAATTGGGCTTGCAACATCTCTCATTTTCTTCTTTATGAAACGAATGGGCGGTGCCGTGCTTGGTAAAGGAATATGGGAAGGAATTAAGTCAATGCTTCCGGCGGTATACATTCTTTTCTTTGCGTGGACGCTAATTGAGATTATTGGAAGTCTTGGAACAGGAAAGTATCTTGCAGGTCTAGTAAATGACCACATTATGATCGGCTTCTTGCCTGCCATATTATTCTTGCTTGCAGGAGTAATGGCCTTTGCAACAGGTACGTCATGGGGAACATTTGGCATCATGCTTCCAATCGCGGGGGAGATTGCTGCGGCAACCGATCCTACTTACATGCTGCCAGTTCTTGCAGCTGTCCTTGCCGGAGCTGTATTCGGTGATCATTGTTCACCGATCTCAGATACAACCATTCTTTCTTCCACAGGGGCAGGAAGCCATCATATCGATCATGTGATGACTCAGTTGCCTTATGCCTTGCTCGTAGCAGGAATATCATTGCTTGGCTACCTTGTTTTAGGATTTACAGGTAGTGTGATTATTGGATTCATTGTAACAGCCATTTTCTTTGGAATTCTCGCTTTTATCCTGAAAACAAAATATGCCAACAGACCGGTTGAAGCGGCAAAATAATAATGAAACAGGAGGTATTTCCTCCTGTTTTTTTATGTTTTTACACAAAAATAGAGAGATTTCCATGAAAAATTGAACGATTCATACCAAAAAAAGAAAAAAGATTGTTTTGACAAGGCCATACGTACTAGATATACTATAAACAAAATAATCTGAATTTACTTAAAAGTCTTAACCTTTTTCTGGAAGGGGGCTTATAGTGAAAAGGGTTTAATTTGTTTAAGGGGGTAATTCATTTGGAAAATCGTGCGCAATGGGGAACGAGGGCTGGATTTATTTTAGCCGCAGTTGGATCAGCAATAGGTCTAGGAAACATTTGGAGATTTCCGGCTGTTGCTTATGACAATGGTGGCGGGGCATTTTTTATACCTTATTTATTTGCATTACTAACAGCTGGAATCCCAATTTTAATTCTTGAATTTACAATAGGGCATAAGTTCCGTGGATCAGCGCCACTTTCATTCTTTAGAATGAATAAAAAGATGGAATGGCTTGGCTGGTGGGGCGTTATTGTTGCCTTTGTTATCTCGACATACTACGCCGTTATTATTGCGTGGGCGATCTCGTATAGCTATTTTTCTTTTAACCAGAGCTGGGGTTCAGATACAGAAGCGTTCCTTTTTAATGACTATTTGAAATTGACGGTTGATCCTGGACAAACAGGTAGTATCGTACCAGGCGTATTTCTTCCGTTAATTGCTGTATGGATTATCACATTAGGCGTTCTTCTTGCCGGTGTTAAAAAAGGAATTGAGCGTGCAAATAAAATTTTCATTCCTACTTTAATTGTTCTTTTCTTAATTATTGTCATCCGAGCAGTGACGCTTCCTGGTGCTGCTGAAGGGCTAAATGCTTTCTTTACACCGAATTTTGACAGCATAACATCTGGTAGTGTATGGGTTGCTGCCTATGGACAAATCTTCTTTAGTTTATCGATTGCTTTTGCTATTATGATTACTTATTCTAGTTACTTACCTAAGAAATCAGATATTACGAATAACGCCTTTATTACTGGTTTTGGTAACTCAGCGTTCGAACTACTTGCTGGTATTGGTGTGTTCTCTGCACTAGGTTTTATGGCACAACAGCAAGGATTAAGCGTTGGTGAAGTAGTAAGCGGTGGCGTAGGACTAGCTTTCGTTGTCTTCCCGCAAATTATTAATGAGTTCCCAGCATTGAACGGTTTGTTTGGATTCCTGTTTTTTGCATCACTTGTTCTTGCTGGATTGTCTTCACTTATTTCCATTTCAGAAACGTACGTTGCAGGGGTTTCCGAGAAGTTTGGAATTTCTCGTACAAAAGCTGTATTAATTGGTGGAGGAATTTCTTCCATTATCTCAATTTTATTTGCGACTCAAGGCGGCTTGTTCTTCTTAGATGCAGCGGATTACTTCATTAACCAGTTCGGTATTGCATTTGTTGGTCTTGTAGAAGTAGTTGTAGTGGCTTGGGTGCTTCGTGAGCTTAATACGCTTGAATCACATGCAAATGGCATTTCAGATATTTCGCTGAAGTACTGGTGGAAAGCTTGTCTTGGTGTCATTACTCCGCTAGTACTTGGATACATGATGTTTGATCTGTTTAAAACGAATCTTCTTCGTCAATTTGATACGCCTACTGGTAACTATGAAGGTTACTCAAACGGCTTTATCCTTTATAGCGGCTGGGCTGTCGCAGGGTTCGCCATTCTGGTTGGAATTCTATTCAGCCTAAAGAAATGGGATGCGAAAGTAGAGCAGCAAAAGTATAAGGAGGTAAGCTAATATGGGGGGTAGCGCGATCTTTATGATGATTGTTGGAATGGTCATTATCTGGGGAGGACTTGCAGCAAGTATTCTTAATGCTGTTAGAGTCTCAAAAAAACAATAAAATTAAAAGAAGAACTAGCGCGCTAGTTCTTCTTTTTTTAGGATTTTTTTCGCGCTCTTTCCTGGCGTTCCCAAAGTCGTAAAGAAGGATATGGATCATATGACCATTCTGTCCTTCCATTATCTTTATAAATGCCGTAATGCAGGTGCGGTGGAAATTTCCCGGCTGTTCCTTTAGGGCCATATCCTGAGCTACCAACGTAGCCAATGATTTCACCAGGCTGAACAACGCTTCCCTTCTCAATCCCTTTTTCAAAACCGTTTAGGTGTGCATAGTAGTGGTAATTCCCATCAATGTCCCGGATACCAATCCGCCAACCACCGTATTCATTCCATCCTTTTGTTTCAACAGTTCCATAACTTGTGGCTTTAACGCCAACACCATAAGAAGCAAAAATATCTGTTCCTTCATGAATGCGAAGGCCTCCCCAACCACGTCGGTCACCCCACGTGCTTCGATAGCTGTAGTTAGCGTGCAGAGGGACTGGAAAGGCATGTTTATCTAGCTTTAGCGTTTCGAATCTTTTGTAAACAGCACTATTGCTTGTAATGGTTCGAACCGCCTGATCGCGGTGATAAAAGTCCCATAATCCAATTTGTAGGTCTTCGAACGAAGTTCCGTATTTTTGCAAGAAGTCACCAATCGTATAAAGAAGATCTTCATCATTCGTTCGCTCTGCTTTACCATCACCGTTCCCATCAAGTCCAATGCCGCCAAAAAACGAAATCGACTCTGTGCTTGTATCTTCCTTATTCGGATTTGCTGCGCCCGTCCATTTTTCTGGGGCAATGTAAATGGCTACAGCTCCTTTTTCACGAGGAATATCTTTTTGAGATCGCCTAATGCTTCGTTCATATTGATCAATTCCGGCGTAAAGATACCAAGGAACTTGCGTGACGGCTTCCATCTTATGAAACAGCATCATGCGTTCGTTCCTTAATTTATCTTCATCTACTTCAGCAGAAAAAACAGTAGCTGGTATGAGAAAGAAAAGAACAAGGATAAGAAAACTGTATTTTCTCAATCGTTTCTTCTCCTTTCGTTATTTGTCATTACACTTAGTTTGCATTTCAAATCGTAAATCATTAGATCTAAATAATGGAAGGTCTAAAGTCTTAATCGTCACGAGATTCACACTTTTTATGGAAATCGAAGGGTTATCTATGGTATTCTTTAATACAGAAAAGCGATAGGTGAGGTGAATGTATTGAGTAAGAAAGAAGAGTATCTAAGAAAACCCGAATGGTTGAAAATAAAATTAAATACGAACGAGAACTATAAAGGTCTTAAGAAGATGATGCGCGAGAAGAAACTACATACGGTCTGTGAAGAAGCGCGTTGTCCTAATATTCATGAGTGCTGGGCTGTACGTAAAACAGCGACATTTATGATTCTTGGTGATGTTTGTACGCGCGCATGCCGTTTCTGTGCGGTTAAAACAGGTCTTCCAACAGAACTAGATTGGGCTGAACCAGAGCGTGTTGCTGATTCGGTTGAACAAATGGGCTTAAAGCACGTCGTCATCACGGCAGTAGCGCGAGATGATTTGAAAGATGGCGGTGCAGCTGTATTTGCTGAAACGGTTCGAGCTATTCGTAGAAAAAATCCATTCTGCTCAATTGAAGTTCTTCCTTCTGACATGGGTGGTCAATACGAAGCGCTTGAAACCCTTATGGATGCAAAACCGGACATCATGAATCATAATATTGAAACAGTGGAGCGTTTAACGCCAAGAGTGCGTGCACGTGCAAAATATCGTCGTACGCTCGAGTTTCTTCAGCGTGCCAAGGAAATGAACCCTGAGATTCCTACAAAATCAAGCATTATGTTGGGACTAGGTGAAACAAAAGAAGAAATTATTCAAACATTGGACGATCTTCGCGCACACGACGTTGATATTGTTACGCTTGGCCAATACTTACAACCTTCGAAAAAGCATTTAAAAGTTGAAAAATATTGGACACCACAAGAATTTCTTGAGTTAAAGGATATCGCATTGGAAAAAGGATTTAAGCACTGTGAATCAGGTCCAATGGTACGTTCTTCATACCATGCTGATGAACAAGTCAATGCTGCAAAACAAGCAACTAACTAAGCTACTCTGAAATAAATGAAAATCGGCCTGCTGAGGGCCGATTTTTTTACTTCGACATCATTTCTTTTCCGCCTGTATCGTTTAAATCCTCATTCATTTCACCTTTCATTTCACCGTTTTCATTCTCTCCATCACTCACTTTTTTGCCCTGTGGTGCTTTTTTCATTTTGGCAATGGTTTCTTCAATGCTTTGGTCTAAATCTGCGGTTGCTGTAGAGGCATTTTGATATCGCTCGACTTCTGCAATCATTCCTTCTTCGTCAGAAACATACACATGGTAATATCTTGGGATAACGGAGAGGGCTGTTTTCTTAACTTGATCAGCAGTTGCATCACGGTCTTTCGAAGTGGATTTATAGGCGATTAACACTTCTTCATCTGTCACTAGCGTTGCCACATCATTCACATAAGGAAGCACGATGGCCATCGAACCGATCATATCAGACATACGATCACGATCGAGGTAAGCAATGTTTTCAGGTTGCTTTTGAGAATTCATGTTGTTTGTATTTCGTGTGTGGCGAATGTAACCAAATCCGCCTTTTTTGGCCTTTTCCTGAGAGTTTGCAGTATTCATTCCATACTCTTCTGGATCAGTTTTGACCGGTGTTAAATCTGCATGATCAAAGGAATCAGTCGCATTTTCTCCCTGACATGCCGTAATTCCGATTGCAAGTGGCAGGATAAGCAGTATGTGTTTTTTCAAATGTCTTCACCTCCATACTGTTATCATGACCGAACTAAGCTTCTTTTTTCCTGGTATTACTTGGACAATTCCAATAAAAAAGGTATCATTAGACTAATGAGCCCATTTGAAATGAGGGAAGTAGCATGATAAAAGTGAATCAACATACATTTGAGTTGATGAAAGATGAAAGAGAAGGCTGGAACGAAGAAGCTTTTCTTGCTCGATATAGTGAGATTCTAGATAAATACGACTATATTGTCGGAGACTGGGGATACGGTCAGCTTCGATTAAAAGGATTTTTTGATGATCGCAATCAGAAAGCGACATTTGATACAAAATTCAGCACGGTACTGGATTATTTATATGAATACTGCAATTTTGGCTGTCCTTACTTTGTATTAAGAAAGCAAAAGAAAGAAAATCCTAAGAAGCAACAACAAGAAGCATAAGCCGAGTAGGCTTATGCTTTGTATGGTTTTTCAGAATCCTTGTCTGGATCATCGTGTGGTGGATGGGAACCAGGGTCCTGACGAGGTAAGTGTTGGTGAAGGTTTTTATTCTCATAGTTAAACGCACTGTAAGATCGCTGACCTTCTCGCCATGGAGTCGTTTTACCAAGCTTTTTATTTACCGGTGAACCATATGGACCCTCAGGTGTATCTTCTGGCAGGACGTAATTTCTTCCTTTTTCTACGTTAGCAAAGTCTTGATAATCTTCATCATCAAACATGAATAAACACCACCTTAGGAGGTAGTGTATTCATTGCTAACTAAAATATTAGTGACTTAGAACTTCTCTCAAGAAGTTGCGAAGTTCTTCGGCATCTTCCTCGTTGAGAGAGTAGGCATGCTCGAGGTTTCCTGGCTCATTTAGATCATCGTGGCCGATAATTGCAAATTTGCCTCCTTGAATATCGAGGACTAACGATTTTCCATAAAAGCGATCTGATTTTACAATACAAAGGTCAAACCGATGATTGCTTCCCATAAAGCACACGAACCTTGCTTCAGTAGCCTCCTGTTCGTCGTAGATGAGTCGTTCATCTTCCATCATAGCACCCTCCTTTTCTAGTTAACGCTATCATACCATCTTATGAAGCGTTGTCATACAAGCTTCGATAGAAAATGTAAGCTTTTGCATTTTAGGATATGATACACTAAAGAAAAGTATTTATATCGATTGGATTAGAGGCAGGTGTATTTCTATGTACTTTGTGGATCGTAAGAAAATTGAAGAACAGCTCATTTATTTTGATAAAATGATTGGGATATTAAAAGAAAGTTCTTTTCAGACGGAACTTCACATGCTTGGATTAGAGAGACTTCATCATGTTTTTATTGAAAGCATGATCGATGTCGGAAACAGCATGATCGATGGTTTTATTATGCGAGATCCGGGTAGTTATGAGGATATTATTGAAATTTTATCTGATGAAAAAGTGATTTCCTCTGAGAATGCTGTTCGGTTAAAAGAAGTAGTGGGTATGAGAAAACCGCTTATGCAGGAGTATGTTAATCTTCAACATGGAGCATTGGAGCAAAACCTACGGAAAAATCTCAGTGCACTTGAGCAATTTCCTGCTGATATTAGAAAGTACTTAACGAAAGAATTGGGCGCAGTCTCAGCTTTTCTTCCAGACAATCATCATTAAAACTTGAATAATCGAAGCATGTAAAGAAAGAAGGGTGTTTTTGATGAGAGGTAGTAAAAAACGTGAAAAGCAGCTAACGTTATCCATTCAAAAACACGACCGAGGAACCGCTTTCGATAAATGAAAGCGGTTTTCTTGTGGGTTGGATAAATAAAAGGAGGAAGAAAAAATGAAAAACTATAAAGGATATTTAATTGATCTAGATGGTACCATGTACCGAGGTACTGAAAAGATTCATGAGGCAGTTCAATTCGTGAAGCGTTTAAAGGAAGCGAAACTTCCTTATTTATTTGTGACGAACAATTCATCAAAACGGAAAGAGCAAGTGTCTGAGAAGCTTGAGGCATTTGGTGTTCCTTGCACGCCAGATCATGTGTTTACAACAAGCATGGCGACAGCAAGCTATATCTCACATAAGAAGAATGATGCATCGGTGTATGTAATCGGTGAAGAAGGGATTCGTGATGCGTTAACGGATGAAGGACTAACCCTTCAAGACGATCATCCAGATTACGTTGTCGTTGGCATTGACCGCTCAATTACTTATGAAAAATTTGCTAAAGCTTGTATTGCCGTTCGAAACGGGGCTACGTTTATATCGACTAATGGCGATATTGCGATTCCAACAGAACGTGGATTGCTACCTGGTAATGGTTCATTAACTTCAGTGGTTTCTGTTTCAACAGAAACGGATCCGATTTTTATTGGGAAGCCTGAACCGATTATTATGGAACAAGCTTTGGCACAGCTCGGCACATCTAAGGAAGAGACGTTAATGGTAGGGGATAATTACCGGACAGATATCCTTGCAGGCATTAACGCAGGGTTAGATACCCTGCTTGTGCATACGGGTGTCACGACGAAAGAACACTTGGAGTCAGTGGAAAAGCTCCCAACGTATACCGTTCAAACATTAGATGAATGGAGCACATAAAAACGCCCTCAGGGTAGTGCACCCCGAAAGTTAGAGTTAAAAACTAACTTTCGGGGTGTTTTTGTATGGCAAAGTATAGTGAAAAATTTAAATTAGAAGTGGTAATGGAGTATCTCCAAGGATCTCTGGGATACACTTTATTAGCCAAAAAGTATGGAATGCCTCATAAATCCCCCATCATTGGTTGGGTTCGTGCTTATCAAACCTTTGGAGAAGAGGGATTGAAGAGAAAGCGTTCAAGACAAGTCTTCCCTGTCCAATTTAAGTTAAATGTATTAAACTTTATGAAACAGACAGGCGCTTCTTATCGGGAGACTGCGATTGCCTTTAAAATGAACAATCCTTCGTTAATTGCGAATTGGTCTAGTACATTACGGAAGGAAGGAATCGGAGGCCTCCAAGAAAAAGCGAAAGGACGGCCACCTATGCCAAAAAATCACAAACAACAATCATCGAAATCAGAAAAAGAGTTAACGCGTGAAGAACAACTAGAACGCGAAAATGAGCTTCTGCGATTAGAGATTTCCTATCTAAAAAAGTTAAAAGCTTTTCAGGAGAACCCGAATGCCTATCTCGAAAAGCACAAGCAGCGCTGGTATTCGAACTCAAAAAAAAAGGATTCAAATTAAAGGACGCTTTGCGGAGAGTAGCCATTCCCGAGGCCACCTATCATTACCAGGTAACGCAATTAAAGAACGAAGATCCAAATAAAGAGTGGAAAGAAGTGATCAAGGAACTCTTCCATAAGCACGAGGGAAAATACGGATATCGCCGCATTTACTTAGCGCTTCGAAACCAGGGATATGTCATCAACCACAAAAAAGTGCAAGGAATGATGAGTGAGTTGGGATTGAAGTGTGAAAAATTCACTCGGAAATCCCGGTATAAATCGTACAAAGGTACGGTTGGAAAAGTGGCTCAAAACCGATTGAAACGCAGATTCAATACGTCCGTCCGTCTCCAAAAAATCGTCACAGATGTGACTGAATTTAAATGTAGAGGAAATGAAAAGCTTTATTTGAGCCCGATGATGGACTTATTTAATGGAGAAATTGTTTCTTTTGGGATTTCCAACCGACCCGCACTCAATCTTGTTTTAAAGCCTTTGACTGAAGCGTTAGAAACCATTCGAACGGAAGCCAAATACCGGACCACCATCCACTCAGATCAAGGCTGGCATTATCAGCACAACACGTGGGTGAAGACATTAAAGAAGAATCGAATCTTCCAGAGTATGTCCAGAAAAGCAACCTGTGCCGATAATGCGGCCATGGAGAACTTCTTCGGGATTCTCAAACAAGAAATGTATTATGGAGAAGAGCTTGTCTCTTATGAAGAACTGAAAAGAAAACTTGAGGTATACGTGGACTATTATAACCATGAACGCGTAAAAGCAAAATTGGCTGGTTTAAGCCCGATACAATATCGAACTCAAACCAGCCAAACAGCTGCATAATAAAAACTCTAACTTTTAGGGGTCACTACCCAGAGGGCGTTTTTATGTTGGCTTATTCCGTTTTTTGTGCTCGATGTGCAAGACGACTTGAGGCCGCTGCTGCAATCGCGCCAACAATATCATCGAGGTACGTGTGACATTCACCTGTCGTCTTATCGTTTAATCGTTCTAGAATACCTGGCTTTTGCTTATCGATAAAGCCATAATTCGTAAACCCAATCGAACCATACACGTTGACGATTGATAAAGCAATAATTTCATCGACACCATATAAACCTTCATCTTTCATTAAAATATCTTGGAGCGGTTGATCAAGAAGTTTTTTCTCCGTTAATTCATCAAGCTGGATGCCTGTTAATACTGCATTTTGAACTTCTCTTTTTGATAACACGCGTTCTACGTTCTGGATACATGTTTCTATTTCAAGGTTAGGGTGATATTTTTCTTGAAGGTAAAAGACGAGGTCTGCGATATCTTTGATCTCGACTCCACGTTCTTTTAATTTACTTCTCGCTGCTTTTTCTACAAGGTCCATAGGTTCTTGGCCCATTCTTGTCCCACCTAACTTTATAGTAAATTGGTATTGGATAGAGTTGATTATATTAGTATATGGTGAAGGGCGGAGAAATATGACAGTGATGTTCAGTTGAATCGATTACACCGATTGGGCGCCTTAGGCATATAGTACAAATACAAAGACGAAATGTCGGAGGGTTAGCATGCTGGAGCGGGAGATTTTTCATCAATATGGGATTGTTGTGGATCAGCAGAATGAGGAAAAAGGTGGCTACTTACTTAGGGGTTCAGATCAATCAGAATTTATATTGAAACGGGCGCAATTGGAGCAGGAAAGTGAATTCCCTTGGTATGTTATGGTGGCAAATTATTTTAATCAACAGAATGAACCGACGATGTTGCCGATTGCTTCAAGAAGAGGGAAGTATATTGAGACGATACAAAACGAAGCTCACGTTCTTTATCAAAAACCGTATCAACGTCACACTCATCATAGTGACGGCAGTCGGCTAGCACTGTTTCATCGAAAAGCAGGTAATCTTCTAGTGGCTTATAATGATTTACCGGATATTCAACCATGGCAAATGAGATGGCAGTTCAGAATGGATCAACTTGAATCCTTTCGAGAAGAATTGAAAAATCAGGCGCAGCCTCATCGAGAATTTGATAAATGGTTTATTGAAACATTTCCTTATTATTCTGGTTTAGCAGAAAATGCGATTCAGTACATCGTAGACTGCGGGATTGATACAGGAACGAATCCATTTCAAGTTAGAACGCTCGCGTTTAACCGGTATACAACGAAATATCGTCGGAATTCAGAAGGGCTGTTTCCAAATGATTTTATATTAGACCATCCAGCTAGAGATCTTGCCGAATGGATTCGATATGAGTTGGTAGAAGGCGAAGGGAACTTTGAAACAATCAGGCAGTTCTTGTGGGATTATCATGAACGTCGTTCGCTGAATCAAATGGACTGGAATCTCTTATATGCACGTTTGCTTTTTCCGCTACCTTATGTGGAGACGGTTGAGCATTATTATAGTGATGGCAATTTGAAAGAGAAAGAACGGAGCTTCCTAAACTTAAAGAAATTTGTGAGAAGAGAAGGCGAGCGAGAGGAAGTTTATCGTTTGTTATTTCAAGAGTTAATGGGGGATTACGGGAGCCAAATGAGACGAGTGGATTGGTTAAGTTAAAACATAAAAAATCCCCTCTAATCTAGAGGGGATGGATGTGTTTGGTTTAAAATACTTGCTCGAGTTCTGTTACACCAGGAACTTCTTCAAGTAGTGCACGTTCGATTCCTGCTTTAAGTGTAATTGTGGAACTTGGGCAGCTGCCGCACGCTCCCATTAGACGTACTTTAACTACGCCGTCTTCGATGTCTACAAGCTCTACGTCTCCGCCGTCACGCAGGAGGAATGGACGCAGTTTATTCAATACATCTTGTACTTGCTCTTGCATCATTCATCGACTCCCTTCATACTTCCATTATACTAATGATGATGTAAAAAATCTATGTGTTATTGTGGAATGATTATTATTCTCATCTTACTTTATCATGGTATGAAATCAGATTCAAGATGGAACATCTAGGGAAATGATTGCGAGTACTAAAAAAGGCGAATGGTTCTTTTCTGTCTCAATGGAATAAGGTACAATAAAGGTAAATGGATTGAATAGAAAGGACGTTTTTCATCATGGAGGAAGTACTTGTCTATGGAGCAGGCGAACGTTGTGCAAGCTGTGTGAACCTGCCTTCTTCAGAAGAAACGGCTGAATGGCTAAAAGCTGCCCTTGATCGGAAATACCCGGATCGACAAATTACCGTTCGATATATTGATATTCATAGTCAACTTTCAGGAGCAGAAGCGATTTTTGCCGCTAAAGTAATTGATGAAGATCTATTTTATCCCGTCATCGTCGTTCAAAATGAAATTGTCTCAGAAGGAAATCCAAGGTTGAAAGATCTCTATGCTGTATTGGAAGATCAATCAGCTACGGCATAATAAAAGGAACCCGCGACGATTTGCGCTGGGTTCCCTTTTATTTTTTTAACCATTATGATTCTTATACATCCATAAGATCCCTGACTTAAGTAGACGCGGTACTCGACCAGTGAGTGGTCGATTCGCCATCACGCCAAAGCCATGTTTGCTTCCGAGTGAGCCAAGCGTTCCTTTGATCTTAATCGGTGGAAGGGCTGGCGGTGTTTCATTTTTCCATTGCTTTTGTAGCACAAGGGCAATTTGTTCAGCCTGTTCTTCAGCAAGCTGAGCACTTGGTGCATGTGGCAAACTTGCGCAGTCGCCAACAACAAATGCATTGTCGTGATTTGGAATAGAGTGGTAATCATTCAGGATAATCCGCTGCTGTGGATCTTTTTCTACGTCTAGCTCACGAACGATTTTGTTTGGCTGAATGCCGGCCGTCCAAACAATTGAGTCACAGTGAACGGGTTCCCCATGATTAAAAAGGGTATGCGGTTCTACTTTTGTTATGTTGGACTCACTTACAACCTCAACATCACGTTCTTCAAACCAAGACTGTACATATTTTCCGAGTCTTTCAGGAAAGGCTGAGAGGATCGTATGACCACGGTCAAATAATTTGACTTGAAGGTCTGGTCTGCTTTCATGAAGCTCACTGGCGAGCTCAACGCCACTCAGACCAGCTCCGACGATCCCAACAATTGAGTTAGCACCAAGGTTGTTCAAGGTTTCATACGTTCTTCTTGAAGAATCAATGGTTTGGATGCTTAGTGTATGAACATCAGCGCCTGGTACATTATGATATTTGTCTTCACAACCAAGACCAATGACGAGGGTGTCGTATGCAAGGTCGTCATCATCTTTTAAGTGAATCACATTTGAGTTTAGATCGATGCCATTAATTTCACTATATTTGATTTCAAGTTTTTGATGAACTGGAAATTGAACGCGTATGTGGTGATCACTTGCTGTTCCGGCAGCAAGTGCGTAATATTCCGTTTTCATACTATGATAAGGATTTCGGTCAACAAGCGTAATCGTGAGGTCTTCTGGTAAATCAGATGAAAATAATTTCTGTAGAATGCGCATACCACCGTACCCGCCGCCTAATAGCACTAGCCTTTTCATGATAAGAGGTCCCCTTTGATAAAATTCAATAACGCCGTCTTCCTATATAAAGTAGAGAAGCTAAAGAAGAAGTTAAGATTTAGGAAGAAATAAGGAAGCGACACGCGCTATACTATACTTATACATTTGAATTTTTTATGACAGTTAAAAGTATAGCGAAACTGAGACTTATGTACAATAACATTTCTGAAATGCGTAACTGGGGGAGTGGCATGAAAATGAAAACAATCGAATTTTGTGCTGGTAATGTAAGAGAAAATAAAAAGGTATGGGAAGTATTCGAAAAGGTACCAGGAGTTGAATTAATTGATTATGGTTGCCTTGGTTATTGTGGGAACTGCTATAGTAAGGCGTTTGCGATTGTTGAGGGTCGCTTAATCAATGCTGAAACGTCTGAATCTCTAATTAAAAAAATTACGCAAAAATTAAATGAAGACAATTAAGGGCTTTCATTGGTCACATTCTGTGTTATAATGATAAAGGTTCATTGAAGTCTGATAGAGAGAGAGCAGACTTTTTATTTTCCGCTTATCTGCGAAAAATGTCGAATATTCAGACGACTAAAAACACTGTTTGTAAGCGCTGTATTTAGCTGACTGCTATAATATTTCTATTTTAAATCTGGTAATGGGGTAGCCTATGCTTATAAACGGATACAATATTTAACGAGGGGTGTAAAATATGCAAATACTATGGGGATTTGGTGGTATGGCTGTACTTTTTGCCATTGCCTTAATCTTTTCAACAAACCGCAAAGCGATTAACCTTCGTACGGTGCTAGGAGCACTTGCGATTCAGGTCGCATTTGCATTTGTGGTACTTAAATGGGAAGCGGGTAAGGCAGCTTTAAAACAACTATCCTTATTCGTTCAAGATATTATTGGATACGCCAATGAAGGAATTGGCTTCCTATTCGGTGGCTTAATTGGAAATGAAGACATTGGGATGATCTTTGCTTTTCAAGTTCTTACCATTATTATCTTCTTCTCTTCTCTTATTTCTGTTCTTTATTACCTAGGTATCATGCAATGGGTGATTCGTATCCTTGGTGGAGCGATTTCATGGGCACTTGGAACAAGTAAAGCAGAATCTTTATCAGCAACAGCGAATATCTTTGTTGGTCAAACAGAAGCACCGCTTGTGATTAAACCTTACTTGGATAAAATGACGAAATCTGAGTTATTTGCCGTTATGACAGGTGGACTTGCTTCCGTTGCCGGCTCTGTATTAATTGGTTATTCTCTGCTCGGTGTACCGCTTGAGTATCTCCTAGCGGCAAGTTTCATGGCAGCGCCAGGTGGTCTATTAATGGCGAAGCTGATTATGCCTGAAACAGAAACACCAGAAACAGCTAAAGAAATTAAAATGGAAAGAAATGAAGATCACGTTAACGTGATTGACGCTGCGGCACACGGTGCATCAGACGGACTGAAACTTGCTTTAAACGTTGGAGCTATGCTTCTTGCATTTATCGCTTTAATTGCGCTTTTAAATGGCTTGCTTGGTGCAGTTGGCGGTTGGTTTGGTGCAGGTGGCTTAACCATTCAGCAAATTCTTGGTTATGTTTTCTCACCGCTTGCGTTTGTAATTGGTGTTCCATGGCAAGATGCTGTTCAAGCAGGTAACTACATTGGACAGAAGTTGATTCTGAACGAATTTGTGGCTTTCTCTTCTTTCGGACCGGAAATCAGTGCTGGCAACCTATCTGATAAATCAATTGCGATTATCAGCTTCGCTCTATGTGGATTTGCAAACTTCTCATCTCTTGCAATCCTACTTGGTGGACTAGGCGGTCTTGCACCGAAACGTCGTCCGGAAATTGCAAAGTTGGGAATGCGCGCAATCTTAGCTGGTACGCTTGCAAACCTATTAAACGCAGCAATTGCGGGTATGCTTATTTTCTAAGTTGAAAGCCTCTTTTAAAGGGGCTTTTTTTTTATGGTTGTTTAATCATTATATTATGATCATTCAAGCAAAGCATTGTTGTATTTTTATAATTTTACGATATACTTGTTAAATTAAAAGGCAGGAGGGATCACTGATGAGTAGCTTTGAACATACATTGCCGTATGATCGTATGATGGGCGACGTTTACGTTCCAGAATGCCCATTTTGTGAGACGGAGAATGTATTAACACCGATGACAGAACGAGATTATCAACAAGGCTGTGAAGAAATAAAAACAAGACTCGTGATGCCTTGTTGTAACGGCAAGCTCGTGATTGAAAAAATCGATGGCGATTATTTCTGGACGACAGAAGCCGTTCGGAAAAACCAATAAAAAGAGAGAAAGAGTGACAGCATTGCAGGAAATTACGTATACAAAAATGCACGGCCTTGGCAATAACTACATTTACATCAACACATTCGAGCAACCATTAAACGAAAGTAACCTTCCTCAATATGCAAAAGAAGTGTCTGATGTTTACACGGGCATCGGATCAGACGGCATGATCTTGATTTGTCCATCAGATAAAGCTGAAGTGAAAATGAGGATTTTTAATAAAGATGGATCAGAAGGTAAAAACTGTGGGAATGGATTACGCTGTGTAGCCAAATACGCTTATGAAAATAAGCTTGTTACTGAAACGGAATTTGCGATTGAAACGCTAGCAGGGCTCGTGAAAGCAGAAGTTCATCTCGTTCATGATGTGGTTGAAACGGTAACAATTGATATGGGAAAACCTCAATGGACAAGAGGGAGTCTTCCGATGAAAGGGAATGCGGAAGAAAAAGTAATTAATGAACCGATTGGTTTTGAAAATCAATCCCTACGTATGACGGGAGTTTCGATGGGAAATCCTCATATGGTGATGTTTGTCGAAGATATTCATTCTGCACCTCTTACGACGGCAGGACCTTATTTTACAGATCATGAGCTATTTCCAGAGAGTATTAATGTTGAATTCGTTGAGGTTGTATCAAGCAGTGAGTATCATTTTCGTGTATGGGAACGAGGTTCAGGTATCACACAAGCATGCGGAACGGGGGCGTGCGCCGCTGTCGTTGCAGGTGTATTAAATAATAAAACGCCTAAAGGAACAAAGGTAACGGTTCATCTTGCTGGTGGTGACCTGGACATAACTTGGGATAGTGATGACCACGTGTGGATGACGGGTCCAGCCGTCACCATTTCTACAGGGGTATACTTCGTAAAATAGAGTTTGCTTATAGTCAAAAGCTTGGTGAGAAGCATATGATACTTTTACATTGAGATATAGGGCGAGCACCTGAGGTTCAATTGTTGAGCTTCGTTCGCTCACGCGGTATACTAGAAGTAGCATTACGGTGATTGGAGGGATTTTAATGATCCATTTATCTGAAGCTGCAGCAGCACAGGTAAAAGAAATGATGAAGCAAGAAGAAGGTGACAACCTTTACTTGCGTGTCGGTGTAAAAGGTGGCGGCTGTACTGGTTTAAGTTACGGTATGGGTTTTGATACTGCAATGAAAGCCGATGATCAAGCACTAGATCCTCAGCATGGCGTTACGATTATTATGGACAACGAAAGCGCACCGGTTTTAGATGGTGTGAAGATTGATTATAAACAAAACATGATGGGCGGCGGGTTCACCATCGACAATCCGAACGCGATCGCATCATGCGGCTGTGGTTCTTCGTTTAAAACAGCGACCAACGCTGGTACGCCGGAGAATTGTTAAGAATGAATTTGAAACTTCTCTATTGTTCTGTTTTTATAGAACGAATAGAGAAGTTTTTTTATGATATGTTTTAAGAAGTATCTCTATGAAAACAGCTGAAATGTTGTCTTCTTTACCACCAAGGGAAGAGACGAGATGTAAACAATGTGAGTATACGGATCACGAAACGTCTTGCATTTACTCGGTCAAGAACTGAAGAAACACTTGAAATTTTATGAAAGATAAAATTGTTTTTTGTCACAAAAAAGGGTTTTCCGTCGTTTTATCGAAAATTAGTGAATGATGGAGAAGTTTTATCTCAGAAGGAGAAAGTGAACCATTTGGTTTTTATATCATAACAATGGGATTAAACTATTAATTTATTCTTTATAAAAAAGGAGTGTCACAAATGATTGAAATTGGCGTAGGATTACAACTTTACACCCTACGAAACGAATGTGAAAAAGATTTTTTTGAAACGTTAGTAAGGGTAGAAGCCATCGGTTATGAAGGTGTTGAGCTTGCTGGACTTCATGGTCACAAACCGCAAGAAGTGAAGAACAAGTTAGATGAGCTTGGTCTGTCTGTCATCGCACATCATGTGCCAATTGAACGAATTGAAAATGAGTTAGAAGCGGTTATCGAGGAACAAAAAGTGTTAGGGAATACGCGGATTGTTTGTCCATGGTTACCTCCTGAAAGAAGAAGCCCTGAAGATTATAAGAAAGTAGCAGAGATCATGAAATATGCAGCGCTCGTTTGTAGTAAACAGGGAATGGAAATTGCCTATCATCATCATGATTTTGAACTTGGTCGTAGTATTGAAGGTAGTAACCTATATACCATTTTAGATGCACATGATGCTATCCAGGCTGAATTTGATATTTATTGGCTCAATCAAGTTGGGCATGATCCTGTAGAATGGATGCAAAAATTTGTAGGAAGAACACCAATCATCCATTTGAAGGACCGGTCTGATGATGAAAGAGAAGCAACGGTTATCCTTGGGACAGGAAACATCGCTATTGAAGAAGTGATTGAGCAGGGACAAGCTTGCGGTGTGCAGTGGTGGGTTGTTGAACAAGATGACTGTGACTTCGATCCGATTGAAAGTGTGACACAGAGTTACAAATATTTACGTGAAATTCAGCTAAAAAAATAAAAGCGTTATAATATTTTGAAAATAACGTTGAACATTATGTGAACTTGCGTTATGATGTTTGTAATCGATTTCATGAAATCGATTACAAAAGAAGGGAGGGTCTTTTGTACTTTCAGAGGAGGATGGAACATGGCAACAATTGCTGACGTCGCAGACTATACTGGATTATCACGAGCGACTGTGTCACGTGTCATTAATGATTATCCGCACGTATCCAAAGACAAGCGTCAATTAGTTCATGAGGCGATGAAGGAACTCGGCTATTTTCCAAACACGTCTGCTCGAAATCTGCGCAATCGTAGAACAAATCTTGTAGCGGTTTTGATCCCGAGGTTAACCAATCCCTTCTTCACGTTGATATTAGATGGCATTGAGAAAGTTGCAGAGGAAAATGGCTTTCAGCTTATTATTTGTCAGACAAAATCAAGTAAGAAGAAGGAACTTGAATTCCTCAATCTCTTGCAAACGAAGCAGGTTGATGGTGTGATCTTCACTTCAATAGAAAATGATTGGGAGCAAATTCAGCCATATACCGCTCATGGACCGATTATTCTATGCAACGAGTATCATCACGATGCGACAGTACCGATGGTTCGATTGAATCAAGTTCAGGGGAGTTATTTAGGGACAAAGCATCTGATTGAACGAGGGCATCAGCGACTCGCTTACTGCATGGGATCAACAAGTGGACTATCCAATGATCGCCGCAAAGGATTCTTTCAAGCAGTGGATGAAGCTGGTCTTGAAGTGAAATCAGAATGGATCTTCCATGATACATATACGATGGAAGACGGTGTAAAAACATTTAACCAAATTCTAACGTTAACAGAACGACCAACGGCCATTTTTACTGGTGGAGACGAAGTAGCAGCTGCAATGGTGAAGGAAGCGAAGCGAAATGGGCTAGATGTTCCGGGAGATATGGCGATTCTCGGATTTGATGATCAACCAATTGCAAGTATGATTGAACCAGAGCTAACGACAATTTATCAACCAGGTGCCGAGATTGGTAGTCGAGCGATGACTATTTTTATTGATTGTTTAAAAGGAAAGCGTGAACGCGTTAGACAAAGTGTAATGGAGCTACCGTTATCGCTTGTTATTCGAAAGTCGACTTAACTTGCCATTTATGTAAGCGCTATCTTTTTGTATTGAAATCGATTTCAAAATTGGTATCGATTTCAACAAAACTTAAGGGGGATTTCGTATTATGCGAATAGTGAAGAATAGTAAACTACTTTTTATCGTTTTGGCCCTTATCCTTGTTCTTTCAGCATGTAGTTCTTCAAATAATTCTTCAAGTAATACTAGCAACAATTCTAGTGATGAAAATGCGAGTTCAGGTGACGAAGAAAAAGTAACGCTCGTTTATGCTCGTGGTAAAGATGCAACAGGTGCAACCGACGTTATGGTTGAGGAATTCGAAAAGCAAAACCCTAATATTGAAATTGAATTCCGCGAAATGCCAACGGATACGGGAGCGCAGCATGACGCATATGTTACAATGCTGAACGCTGAATCATCTGAAATCGATGTGTTTGATATCGATGTGATCTGGCCTGCAGAATTTGCTCAAGCAGGATATGTTCTTCCTCTAGACCGTTTTATTGAAAAAGACGGCATCAACATGGATGACTACAACCAGGGGCCGGTAACAGCTGCAACATTTAATGGTAAGCAGTGGGCAATGCCGAAATTCATTGATACTGGAATGCTTTTCTACCGCTCTGACTTAGTATCTGAAGCACCAAAAACGTGGGATGACTTGATGACTCAAGCTTCTGAGCTAAAAGGTGAAGACGGTACGAAGTTTGGTTACCTCATGCAAGCGAAGCAATATGAAGGTCTCGTGACAAACGCAGTTGAGTTTGTCGGATCTTACGGTGGTGCATTTATTGATGAGAATGGAGAAGTTGTCATCAATAGCCCTGAAGCAATCAAAGGTATTTCAAAAATGGTTGAAATCGCAAACTCTGATTTTGTTCCAGGTAACATCAATACGTTCACTGAAGTAGAATCTCACACTGCTTTTATTGAAGGACAGTCTCCGTTTATTCGTAACTGGCCATATCAGTACTCTCTAGCAAATGATGAAGAACAGTCAAAAATTGTAGGAAATGTTGAAGTCGCTCCACTTCCTGAAGGTGATGCAGGATCAGCATCAGCGCTAGGCGGTTGGATGGCAGCCATCAATAATTTCTCTGAACACCCTCAAGAAGCGTGGGAGTTCTTGAAGTTTATGACTGGTGAAGAAGGACAGAAGATTGATGCGATTGAAGGCTCTCATGCTCCAACGCTACCAGCTCTTTTTGAAGATGAAGAAATTATCGAAGCGAACCCATTCTTTGGAGAAGAAGGATTCCAAACAGCACTTGAAGCAGCTGTTTCCCGTCCTGTAGCTCCAAACTACCCTGAAATCTCTGAAATTATTCAAATTCACATTTCTAAAGCAATTGCTGGAGAAGAAACTCCTGAAGAAGCAGCAGCTGCGATGGAAAAAGAGATGAATGAAAAGCTAGAAAAATAATAGAAAAGTTCATTAGCCTTCCACACGAAGGCTAATGTCTTTCCTACATACTTTGGAGAAAAGGGCTATAAGAAAATTTGAATTATCAAAAGCGGTGTCTAGCAATGTAACGGAACAATAAGACACCTTTTTCTTAAAGAGAGGAGCGTTGGTATGCAAACAGATATCGATCCAAAAGAGCCTATTAAAGTGGAGAAACAGCCCAAAAAGAAGAAAAAAAACGATGCGGTTGTCGGTTATTTACTTCTTGCCCCAGCACTGATCCTAATTCTAGCGATTTCTATTTGGCCAGTTTTCCAGTCATTTTATTTTAGTCTTTTCGACCTTCGTCTCAATGAACCGACAAAATCAGAAGTCCATCTCGATTATCAAATTGACCTGGACCGCTATTTGCAAAACTATCCCTTCCTAGTCGGGGCAATTAACTCTGAAATTGATAATGGAAATTCAAGTGAAGAGCTGACCGAGATGAAAACAACATTAGAAAATCTCGATGCCAGTATTAAAGAAAACCCGCAAGCAGCAGAAAATTATGATGTGATTAATGAAAAGCTAGACAAGTTTGAAAATATTCCTGACGATATGAAGTACGTTGAAATTGATGAAAGCGTAGCAGAGGATTTTACGTCTTCCGTTAAAGCAATCAATAATGATTTAATGACGATCAATGAAAATGGAAGTTTGGAAAAAGGCGATAAGATTGTTGGTTTATCATCCGCACTAACTGAAATTGTTGTTGAACCGAACTTCATTGGATTTGAACATTACAAAGACAATTTAACTGATCAGCGGATGTGGAAGTCTCTTTGGAACACGACTGTGTTTACATTTATTTCTGTTCTAGCTGAGCTCATTCTTGGTCTAGCTATTGCCCTCCTTATTAACAAAGCTTTCTTAGGGCGAGGATTGATTCGAGCAAGTATCCTAATCCCATGGGCAATTCCAACAGCTGTTGCAGCCCTCATGTGGAAGTTCCTTTATGATGGTCAAAACGGTATCGTAGCGAAGCTGTTTGAAGATGTTGGTTTAATTGATCGCATGGCCATGCTTCTTACAACTGATACTGGTGCCATGTTCTCTGTTATCTTTGCTGATGTATGGAAAACGACACCTTATATGGCATTGCTACTACTAGCTGGTCTGCAAACGATTCCATCTTCTCTTTATGAAGCGGCATCGATTGATGGAGCGAACAAGTGGAAACAGTTCGTAACAATTACCTTACCACTTTTGAAAACAAGTCTTCTCGTTGCTCTCTTATTCCGAACGCTAGATGCGTTCCGTGTGTTTGACTTAATTTACGTATTAACTGGTGGAGGTCCAGCGAACTCAACCGAAACGATCTCAATGCTCGCTTATACGTTGATGTTTACTCAGACTAATTTTGGTGAAGGTTCAGCAATTTCAGTTGTTGTGTTCATCTGTGTTGCCATCATCTCTGGAATCTTTATTAAATTACTTGGTGCTGAATTAATAAACGACGGAACTGGAAAGAAATGAGAATGTATTTTATCATGAAGAAGGAGGGCCAGCCAGATGAATAAGAAAGCGGGACCGATGTTTTACGTTTTCCTAGTTGTGTTTGTCTTTGTTGTCATGTTTCCGTTCTTATGGATGCTCGCAAGTTCGATTAAACCGCTAACAGAGCTCTTTGGTGAAAAAGCGTTCAATCCGTTTACGAATAACCCTACTCTACAAAACTATGTATCCGTTTTCGTAGACTATCCGTTTCCTCGCTATCTTTGGAATAGTACCGTTGTTGCGACGATCACAACTGTTTACACCGTGCTAGTTGCCTCATTCGCGGCGTACTCCATCGCGCGGCTGAATTTTAAAGGGAAACCGATTATATTGGGAATTGTCTTATCTGTATCCATGTTTCCACAAGTGGCGACGATTTCACCAATCTACATTTTTCTAAAGAACTTAGGACTTACAAATAGTTATCTTGGGCTAATTATCCCGTACACGACGATCACGCTACCTTTATCGATCTGGCTTCTCGTTACGTTCTTCCGCAAAATTCCGTTCGATCTTGAAGAAGCAGCGAAAATAGATGGCGCTTCATTATGGCAAACGTATTGGAAAGTGATCATGCCACTTGCCGTGCCAGGTATTTTTACCACAGCTATTCTAGTCTTTATTGCCGCATGGAATGAGTTCTTGTTTGCTCTTACGATTAACACGGCAGATAAGTTTAAAACCGTACCAGTCGGAATTGCGCTTTTCCAGGGACAGTATACGATCCCATGGGGCGAGATTTCTGCAGCGACAGTTGTTGTAACGGTGCCGCTTGTCATTATGGTACTGATTTTCCAAAGAAGAATTGTGTCAGGTTTAACATCAGGTTCAGTAAAAGAATAGATAAAATAGGAGTGGATTTGAATGCTTAACGTTACTGTATGGAATGAAAATCGTCATGAACAGAGCAGTGAAGAAGTAAGAAGCGTGTATCCAAACGGAATTCACGGTGCGATTGCAGAATTTCTCAAAGAGGATTTTGATGTAAAAACAGCAACTTTGGACGAGCCTGAACATGGCTTATCTGAAGAGGTGCTAAACAACACCGACGTTCTTCTCTGGTGGGGTCATATCGCTCATGAAGAAGTATCAGATGAAATCGTGAATCGCGTTCATAAGCGTGTTCTAGATGGCATGGGACTTATCGTGCTTCATTCCGGTCACTTTTCGAAAATTTTCAAGAAATTGATGGGAACCGGCTGTGATTTGAAATGGCGTGAAGCAGATGAGAAAGAAAGAATGTGGATTGTCGATCCAACGCATCCGATCGCAGAAGGACTTGGGGAGAAAATTGAGATTGAGCGAGAAGAAATGTATGGCGAGCATTTCGATATCCCCGCACCTGATGAGCTTGTGTTTGTAAGCTGGTTTGAAGGAGGAGAGGTCTTCAGAAGTGGCTGTACATATAAGCGAGGTCAAGGAAAGGTTTTCTATTTCAGACCAGGGCACGAAACGTACCCAACCTATTACCACAAAGATATTCAACGCGTCATGAAAAATGCGGTTGCCTGGGCCAAGCCTACAACGCTTCCAAAGCCAGTCTATGGAAATGCAGAACCGCTTGAAACTATAGCGTCTAAATAAGAAATGAATTGAGGAGGAGAAACCATGAATGAATTAAAAATTGGTGTTATCGGATGTGGGAGTATTGCGAAACACCGTCATTTACCAGAATACGCAGCAAATACACAAATAAAAATTGTTGCGGTATGTGACATTGTTAAATCAAGAGCGGATGAAACGGCCGTCCTTTATGGTGCGAAATCCTATGAAAGCTATGAGGAGTTGCTTCAAAATAGTGAGGTTGATGCAGTAAGCGTTTGTACGCCAAACTACCTGCATGCCCCGGTTTCTATTGCTGCATTAAAAGCAGGAAAGCATGTTCTTTGCGAAAAACCAATGGCAACGTCACGGGCAGATGCAAAAGAGATGATCGAAGCGGCTAGCACGAGTGGGAAGAAGTTAATGATTGCGCACAATCAACGATTCGTCCCGTCTCATGCCAAAGCAAGGGAGATATTAGCCAGCGGTGAAATCGGCAAAATGTATAGCTTCCGAACCGCTTTTGGCCATCCTGGACCTGAAGGGTGGAGCGTAGATGGCAAAGAGAGCTGGTTCTTTGAGAAGGATAAAGCATTTATTGGAGCAATGGGAGATCTTGGTGTTCATAAGACAGACCTTATTCGCTATTTGTTAAATGAAGAAATTGTAGAAGTCGGTTCATTTGTTGAAACAAGCGCGAAGGAGTTTGCGACTGTTGATGATAATGCAGTCTGCATCTTAAAGTCTGAGAGCGGTATTATTGGAACGCTAGCTGCAAGCTGGGCTTACACAGCAAGTGAGGATAATTCAACGATTATCTATGCTGAGAAAGCAATCCTAAGACTTGAAGACGATCCAGTGAATTCACTTGTTGTTCAGTATCAGACAGGTGAAGTCGTGAAATATGAACTTGGCGGCATTCAAACGAATGATCGTGGCGGTCAATCGAGTTCCAAGGTTATCGATCAATTTGTAGACAGTATTCTAGAAGACAAAGAAGTTCCTGTTAGCGGTACAGAAGGAATGAACTCGTTACAAGTTGTTCTCGCAGCACTAGAATCAAATGAAACGAAGCAAATCATTAACCTGAGGTGATCAAGTGAATAAATTACGTATGGGGATTATCGGGTCTGGCGGCATCGCTCAGTCCCGCCATATCCCAGCGTACCAACAGCTCTCTGAACAAGTAGAGTTGTTTGGTGTTTATGATGTCGATTATGAGAAAGCGAAGCAAGCAGCTCTCGTGTTTGCGATTCCGAATGTCTATGATGACGTTCAAGCCCTATTTAAAGAAGTAGATGCTGTAACGATTTGCACACCGAATAAATTTCATGCTGACCTTGCTGAACAGGCTCTTATTGCAGGTGTTCATGTTCTCTGTGAGAAACCCATGGCCATGACTGTAGAAGAATGTGATCGTATGATTGCAGCTGAGAAAACGTCTGGCAAAATTTTATCAATTGCGTATCATTATCGGTTTATGAAAGAACCGCGTGCCGCACGTCAACTCATTCAAGAGAATGAAATCGGTGATCCAATGGTCGCAAGAGTACAAGCTCTCCGTCGTCGAAAAGTACCAGGATGGGGCGTGTTTACGAATAAACAGCTTCAGGGCGGTGGAAGTTTAATTGACTATGGCTGTCACTTCCTCGATTTAAGCATGTGGTTGATGGGGAATGCGAAACCGGTTGAAGTGACTGGCACTACCTATAATCGTCTTAGCAAAACGCCTCAGCAAGTAAATCAGTGGGGGACGTTTGATCATGAAACATTTAATGTAGATGATCATGTAACAGCATACATTCGCTTTGATAACAACGTCTCCATGCTTTTTGAAACATCTTGGTCCGCTAACATTGCAGAGGACAAAGAAGCGGTGAGTATTTCTGGAAGCGATGGAGGAATTGATGTCTTTCCATTTCAATTAAATAAAGCACAGCACGGCATGCTATTAAACACGAGTAGCCAGTGGACACCTGGAAATGAAGATCCAGGATTGCCTCAAGCAGCAAACTTCGTTAACAGCTGCCTTGGCCTCGAACAACCGATCGTGAAATCAGAAGAAGCGAGACGCGTCTCACAAGTAATTGAAGCGATCTATGAAAGCTGTTCCACTGGTAGAAGCATTCGACTTGATTAATAACTTAAGAGGAGTGATCCTATGAAACTAGGAGTATTTACCGTTCTATTCTCAGATAAGTCATTTGAAGAAATGCTCGATCATGCAAAAGCGTCTGGACTGAAAGCGGTCGAAATTGGTACGGGGGGCTATCCAGGTGATGCGCATTGCAATCTAGATGAATTGCTCGAAAGTGAAGAAAAGCGCTCGGAATATCTTGATAAAGTTCATTCAAGAGGACTTGAGATTAGTGCGTTTAGCTGTCACGGAAATCCGATTTCCCCTGATAAGAAATTTGCTAAGGAGTGCCATGATACGTTCGTTAAGACTGTGAAATTAGCATCAGCCATGAACGTTCCAGTTGTGAATACATTCTCGGGAACGCCTGGAGATAGTGAAGACGCGAAAAACCCAAACTGGCCTGTTACGCCATGGCCAGCTGAGTACTCAGATATATTGAAGTGGCAGTGGGAAGAAAAGCTAGTGCCTTATTGGAAAGAGTGGGGGCAATTCGCGAAGGATCATAATGTGAAAATTGGTCTTGAACTTCACGGCGGTTTTCTTGTTCATACGCCATACACAATGCTCAAGCTTCGTGAGTTAACGTGCGATGCTGTTGGTGCAAACCTTGATCCAAGTCATATGTGGTGGCAGGGAATCGATCCAGTCGCAGCGATTAAAATTCTTGGGAAAGAAAATGCGATCCATCATTTCCATGCGAAAGATACGTATATTGATCAGGATAATGTGAATATGCACGGCTTAACGGACATGCAGCCTTATGGCGATGTGAAAACGCGCGCATGGACGTTCCGTTCTGTCGGCTGTGGACATAGCAATCAAGAATGGTCCCATATGATGAGTGCACTCCGCACATATGGCTATGACCATGTGGTTAGCATTGAACACGAAGATCCGCTCATGTCGATTAACGAAGGGTTCCAAACGGCGGTTAAGAACCTTCAGTCTGTCTTAATTGTTGAACAGCCAACGGAGATGTGGTGGGCTTAACTACAAAGAAACCCCGATGCAACCAGCATCGGGGTTTTGCTCACTTATTCCGTTTCCTTTTTCCACTGCTCATCAATAAGCATTTTACCTGGCCAAGTATACGCCATAATGCCGCCATCGGCTGTAATATCTTCACCTGTTACATACGAGCTATCGTCTGATGCTAAGAAAAGAGCAACCTTTGCCATTTCATCAGGACGTCCAAGTCTTCCAAGCGGTGTAATCCACTTGTTGGCATCTCTAAATTTCTGACCCATTTCTTCTTCTTTTGTACCTGCAAGTTCATCGATTAAAGGCGTTTCAATCGTACCAGGAGAGAGCGAGTTCACACGAATTCCCTGTCTTGCATAGTCGATTGCCATGGCTTTCGTAAAGTTCGTAATTCCGCCTTTAGCCGCATTATAGCCTGAACGATCAAGGTCAGCCGCTCGACCTGACATCGATGACGTGTTAATAATTGAACCGCCATTATCCATCATTAGCGGTAGTAAGTATTTGCTTGTTAAGAATGTACCGCGTAGATCAACAGAAATAATACGATCAAACAATTCAACCGGATATTCGTGTACTTTACCGCCTTCCTGATCCACTCCTGCGTTATTAAAGAGTACATCGATCGTGCCATATTCTTCTTTCACTTTGTTAGCGAAGCTTGTCACGCTATCCTCACTTGAAACGTCAACATGGTAGGTTTTTACGTTACCGCCGTCACTATTCAGCTTATCAGCTGTTTTGTTCATTTCTTCCGTATTCACGTCCGCACATAATACGGTTGCACCTTCTTTTGCGAAAAGTTCGACTGTTGCTTGTCCTATGCCAGTCGCAGCTCCTGTGATCACTGCTGTTTTATTTTGTAATCGATTCATGAGTAAATCCTCCTGCACTTGTATTTTAAGTCTACTTCGGGTTTACCCATTTCGAGAAGAAAATAATCATTTGGAATGTGTGGATAAGAAAATAATTTTCATGGAAAAACATGGTCCTGGTGTAAACTATTTGTCATATCTCAGGATTTCTAGCGGTGATAAAATGACTGTAGAAGGAGGGGATTGGATTGTTTACAGTAAAGATACATGAAGAGGGAGCTGGAGATCTGGAGGCCGAAACGTTTGATGTTCGCTACCAGGCAAATGTCGTTTTTAAAGAAAAAACGCTCGCTTACTCAAATCAAACAGGTCGATACGAAATTTCGTTAAAAGAAGATTCAGGTGAAGAAATTTTGGTTACTAAAGTTGGGCTTGGATGGTAAAAACACATACATATTAAAAACCCCGTACGCTTTGTACGGGGTTTTTAACGTTTTAGTGAGAAGAATGGAAGAGGTTCTGTTTAACCGTTTTCCAATTCGGTTTTGGCGTTTCTTTTAAACTGGTATAAAGAGAATAGCCAAGACCTGCGACCATAACGATGATAAAAAGAATTTGATCCATGTGTATCCTCCATTTCGTAGGACTTATTTTTTCTTATCGAAGAGGCTTGTGCTGTGAAGCGGCTGTACCTTTGCATCAGGATCCATATAGGATTTGGCATTGTTAACAGCTGTCGGAGCTTCACCAAATCCAGATGCGATGAGCTTCACTTTCCCATCGTATGTAGCCACATCACCAGCAGCGTAAATGCCGGGTACGTTTGTTTCCATCTTGGAATTAACCACAATTGAATTCTTTTCGATCTCGAGACCCCATTCTTTAATTGGTCCAAGGGAAGAGATGAAGCCATAATTTACGATAACCGCGTCAACGTCTTTCGTAATTGCCCCTTCGCCTTTAACCTGCTCGAGTACGACTTGGTTAATACGGTCTCCGTCCCCAATAAACTCGGTAATGTTATATGGCGTTTGAATGTTAACAGAGGAGTTCATAAGCTGTTCCACACTATGCTCATGTGCTCTGAATTTATCGCGACGGTGAATAAGCGTTACCTCTTCAGCAATTGGCTCAAGCATGTTCGCCCAATCAACAGCGGAATCTCCACCACCGGCAATCAGAACCTTTTGACCAGCAAACGCAGTAAGATCATTCACAAAATAGTGAAGGTTTTTCCCTTCATAAAGATCGGCGCCTTCTACTTTAAGACGTCGTGGTTGGAATGCGCCAACACCGGCAGTAATGATCACTGCGCGCGTATAATGCTCATCACCCGTATTTGAACGAAGATAGAGTGTACCGTCTTCTTGCGTTGACACTTCTTCAACAGACTGTTCTAACACAACGTCTGGATTAAATTGATTAGCCTGTTCAACAAGATTGTCCACAAGGTCTTGTGCGAGCACCTTTGGAAAACCGGCAACGTCATAAATGTATTTTTCAGGATAGAGTGCAGAGAGCTGCCCTCCAAGTTGAGGCATACTTTCAATTATTTTAACCTTAAGTTGGCGCATACCACCGTAGAATGCGGTGAATAAGCCAACAGGACCTCCACCAATAATCGTTATATCATAAAGTTCTTGTTGGTCTGTCATAGTCAGTCCCCCTAAAATTTAATACTCTGCTTTCATTATTATAATCATAATGAAAACGGAACTAAACCCCTAAGGTGAAAACACCTCTAGAACTTTTATTATAAAGGTTGAAAAAGGAAATAAAAAAGAATATGATTAGAATGGAGCGTCAGATTTGAAAATTTTATGACAAAATGCGTGCTGGATCAACATTTTTTTGGTCTGGAACGTGAAATACTTAACAATCTCTTTTGATTATACGAAGGATTGTTTATTTTGAACCAAGAGATTCCTTATAATCAGCGTTTATTGACGTTTCACGATAGGACTATGCAGGGAAATTAACGATATGTCCGAAAAAAATACCGATAAAAGGTGGATGTGATTCAAGTGAGTAGGCCAAAAATAGCAATTCTAGGTGCAGGGTACGGCGGAATTATGACAGCAGCTCGTCTTCAAAAAGAGATGGGATCAAACGAAGTGGAAGTAACGCTAGTGAATAAGCACGACTATCACTACCAAACGACGTGGCTTCATGAGCCAGCTGCAGGTACAATGCATCATGACAAAACGCGTATTATGATTAAAGACGTTATTGATATGAACAAAATTAAATTTATTAAAGACACGGTTGTAGAAGTTAAGCCGGATGAAAAACGCGTTATCCTTTCAAATGGTGAACTTGAGTACGATTATCTTGTGTTAGCACTAGGCTTTGAGCCAGCTACGTTTGGTATTAAAGGCTTGAAAGAAAACGCCTTCAGTATTCGCAGCGTAAACTCTGTTCGTAAAATTCGTGAGCATATTGAATATCAGTTTGCGAGCTACAACAATGAGTCAGATCGTCGTGATGATCTTCTAACCATTATCGTTGGTGGTGCTGGATTCACTGGAATCGAGTTTGTCGGTGAATTAGCCGAACGTGTACCTGAACTTTGTAAAGAGTTCGATATCCCACGTGATCGCGTTAAGATTATTAATGTGGAAGCCTCTCCAACTGTTCTTCCAGGATTCGACGAGGAACTTGTGGAATACGGCATGAACCTTCTTGAACGAAAAGGAGTAGAGTTCCGTACGAGTACGATGATTAAAGAAGTTACTGAAGACGGTGTCATCCTCGGTGAGAACGAAGAAGTGAAAGCTGCTACAGTTGTTTGGACTGGTGGCGTTCAAGGAAATTCGATCGTTGCTAATTCTGGTTTCGAAACAAACCGTGGTCGCGTGCCTGTTCGTAAAGATCAGCGTACACCGGATTACGATAATGTTTTCGTTGTTGGAGACTGTGCGCTTCTGATTAATGAAGAAATTGATCGTCCGTTTCCTCCAACGGCTCAAGTTGCGATCCAAGCTGCTGGAGCTGTTTCTAAGAACTTATTAAACCTTGTACGTGGTAAAGAGCTTGAAAGCTTTACACCGGACATCAAAGGGACAGTGGCATCACTTGGAAAAGGCGAAGCAATTGGTAAAGTTGGAAACAAGAAACTTTATGGAAGCACAGCGTCTGCTATGAAAAAAGTGATTGATAATCGCTATCTGTTCATGCTTGGTGGACCAGGGCTTGTCTGGAAAAAAGGAAAGCTTAAGTTATTTTAAGATCATCAGATAAAGAGGGCAAAGACATGATGTCTTTGCCTTTTTTCGTATCATTAAGTCGTTTTTTAAAACGATAGCATGAATCATTCTTTAGAAGAAAAACGGTGGCTGCCGTCTTAAAGGAATGGACGACTAGCCACGTTTTTCTAATCTATTCAATCGAATAGGGGCTATGGTAAAGCTTATGAGCGATCGACTTTATTTATACCTAGGGGGATGTTGTCTTGAGTAAACGAGGGAAAGTGTGGCTTGCCGCTGCAGGCATCGTTGAGTATGAAGGAAAGTATCTTGTTGTGATGAAGAAATATGGTGGCTTAAAAGGAAAGTGGTCCTTTCCGGCTGGGTTTGTTGATCCAGGAGAAACGATGGACGAAGCCGCTGTAAGAGAAGTTTACGAAGAAACAGGTATTGTAGCCGAAACGATTGGCATTGCCGGTATTCGTTCCGGTGTGATTAATCACGATATTAGTGATAATTTAGTTGTTTTTCATATGAAAAGAACAGGAGGGACCGAAATATCGGAGACGGCAGAAATTGCAACTTGTGCCTTTTTAACAAAGGAAGAGCTTCTTGCAGATCCACGAACCTCTTCGATGATCCCCTCTTTCTTAAATGGAATGGATCAGTTTATGTCAGAAATGAATCCTGGTAATCAGTTTCAGTACACCACATATAAATTGATGTATCATACGCCTAAGTAGCGTAGGTGAACAAGAGTGAGCAAAATTGGATTCTATCATAATAGCTGAAATGATTTGATAATTAACGAAATAGTCTGATAATAATAGATGTATCCGCTTACACAGGCTGTCAGGCAGAAATTTGAGGTTTTTCTTTTTCAACGATTCTTGATATATTATCAGAAAATTACAACAAAGGAGTGGTTGATGTGAGAAGACAACAAAATAAGGCGAAAGCTACAGACTGTCCTTATTGCCAGGGGAAGGGGTACTTTCAACTGCTTCTTGGTGGATCGGAAACATGTGATAATTGTGGAGGTAGTGGAGCTAAACAAAATCCAACAAGCTAAGCGCTTAAAGGCGCTTAGCTTTTCTTTTGTTCAACATAAGAAGGTATATCACTCATGGAAGTCTAGATTCAGTGTTCAATTGAAAGCCTTCCGCTTTTTAAGATCCAGCTACGACTCGCAGAAACTCCGATATTTCACTCTTTCACCAGAACACAAAAAGCGTGTTCTAGTTCAAGAGTTCCAATATCTCCGTTTCTAAACGCTCGTCTTCGCTTTTCATTGTCGGACCTACCAGGCCGCTTCCGCTTTTCTTTGTTCACTCTCCGTTCATTGACTAAAAAGGGACAATCCAGTAAACTAACAATGATTACTTGGGGGTGAAACAATGGCTATTCCACAGCTGATTATTTCGATGCTGTTGTTTATTGTTCTTTTCTTTGGGATTGGATTTCTGCTTAATATGCTCCTTCGTTCAACTTGGATCATGGCAGTTGCTTATCCTGTAATCGTTATCATGATCATTGATAACGTTTCGTTCTTTCAATATTTCTCGTCACCGGGTTCTTCTTTTAAAGCGTTAGGAACTGACCTTCTTTCTCTTGGAAGTGCCGATGCGATTATTTTATCCGCTGGCCTTGTTGGAGCAGTCTTTGCAGGTGTTGCAATTCGAATGCTTCGTGTAAGAGGATATCAAATGTTCTAAAAGCTTCGCCATTTGTTGGCAGAAGCTTTTTTTGCGTCATAGAATCCGAGTAACGGAATGAATAGCTTTTCACTTCTCTGGAAATGAATAGACCATGAGAGGAGTGGAAGATGTGCGAGTCATTCTGCTGATCGCAAAAGGTGTCGCGTTTACCGGACTTTTTGCAGCAGCTTTGCTATCAACTTATTTATTATTATCTGGTCTTTCGATTAATGATGTCTCAAAATGGCTGTTTCCTGAACAGGTCGTATTCAGTAAAGAGGATCGCTTGACGCTTGCGAAGTCCCAGGATTGGTCGCAGTATCCCGTTCACACAGTAACGGCAACTGGTTATACAGCGGGAGAAGAGTCAACGGGGAAAACGCCTGATCATCCTGCTTATGGAATTACCTTTTCAGGGGTGAAAGTGAAACGTGATCTTTATTCCACGATTGCGGCTGATACGTCTGTATTTCCAATTGGAAGTGTTCTATTTATTCCAGAATACGGATTTGGTGTTGTCGCAGATACAGGAAGTAAGATTATAGGGGATCGTATCGACCTGTATTACGACACCGTTCAAGATGTTTATACGGAATGGGGAAAGAAAAAACTGGACGTTTATCTCATTCAAAAAGGAGAGGGGACGTTAACAGAAGAAATGCTCCAAACCTTGAATGAAGAAGAATCGATGCAAGTGTTTAGACAAGAGTTAATGAGCGAAAAAGAATAGGAAAAAGCAAAACGTCGGAGAAGCGCTTCTCCGACGTTTTGTATCGTGCTATTTTTCTAGAAACATGTCTTCACCTTCAAAAGCAGGATAGCGTTCAGGATGAAGGATCGCAGCTAGTTTCACGAGCCCAGTCAATAAACGAGGAGATGGACGACAATATAACCATTCTTCAAGGACATGAATGGGCCGATCCTGAAGCTGCTCCCAGTCTGATCGTTTTTTTATGAGAGCTGGATTCACTTTATTTTGACGAACACCCACCCATGCAAGACAAATATGATCAGGTTTACGATCTATGACGTCTGCCCAGTCTGTTTGCACGGAGGCGAGTTCCACATCTCGAAATAGGTTCTTCGCACCTGCTAGCTCGCTTATTTCAGTTAGCCAGTTTGTTTTTCCTGGAGTGAAAATCGGTTTTGGCCACCATTCCCAATAAATTTCTGGTTTGTCTGGGATCTGCTCACTAATTTCTTTGTACTGTTGTATCACATCTCTAAAACGATTGGAAAGAGAAGCGGCTTTGCGCGCCTTATTCGTAAGTTCCCCGAGGGTAACGATATCGTTGCAAATGTCTTCAAGCGAATTGGGATTTAAGATGGTGTATGAAAGTCCAAGTTTGTCGAGACCTTCAATGTTTTTTTCCATTCCAGGTACGCTTAGAGAAGCAAGGATGAGGTCTGGCTCTAGCTCCTTCACTCGTTCTAAGTCAATTGAAAGATCTGGACCAAGCTGTGGTAGACGAGTGATTTGCTCGGGCCAGTCCGAAAAGTCATCAACTCCAACGAGCTGATCGGTTAAGCCGAGATAGGCACACAATTCAGTATTGCTAGGACATAACGAAACAATGCGCATCAAAGTCCTCCTTCTTTAAGCAAGTTGAAAAATGTAATAGAGAATTATAGTTGAGATGATACCAAGTAAACCACCGACAAGAACTTCAATAGGCTTATGGCCAAGCAGTTCTTTTAATTCTTCAATCTTTTCTCGCTCCTGTTTTTGCTGCCAGTTTTTGGCTTCAGATACAAATCTATTAAAATTCATCACAAGCTGGTTTAAGACAATCGCTTGTTCCCCCGTTTGCCTACGAACGCCTGTGGAATCAAACATGACAATAATACTGAACATCGCAGCAACGGCGAAAATAGGTGAATCCAGCCCTGTTTCAAGGCCAACGCCAGTCGCTAACGCTGTTGTGGCAGCAGAGTGAGAGCTTGGCATCCCACCTGTGGCATTAAATAAGGACCAATTAATTTGTTTTGTAGCAATAAAGTAGATCGGTACTTTTAAGAACTGCGCAAACACAACACCGAATAGCGCTGCCCAGAGCGGAAAGTTTAACAAAATATCCATGAGTGACAACATCTTCCTTTCTACATGATTCCTATGAATGGTGTACCCGAAGAATTAGAAGTTAAATCGAACGAATGGTGAAAAAGAGGCTGACTAAGGTGTGAATTGGACTGTTTAATGCGAGATAAACAAGCCTTTTGATATGTAAATGATCAGTTTATTATACCATATGACACTGTATTTGTAGTTGGCGTTCAGCTACAAACGGCAACGTCTTCCATTGACACAAAAACTCTTTCGTGTTAACTTATTAGTGATTTACCAAACTAAAGGATTTGTTGAAAGGTTGTTGCACGATGAATGCCGTTATTCTTGCTGTTTTAATTATGCTAGGCCTTAGCCTATTTCGTATACATGTTGTCGTCGCTCTTGTTGTCGGCGCAATCGCTGGTGGTCTACTTGGAGGTTTATCTCTTGATGATACCATTACAGCGTTTAGTTCTGGGCTTGGAGGCGGAGCTACCGTTGCATTGAGCTATGCATTACTTGGAAGCTTTGCCGTTGGTCTTACTCGCACCGGACTACCTGAATTAATCGTAGAACGTGCGTTAAAACTCGTTAATCGTCAGGGCGGCGATCGGAAGAAAGGGCTCGCAAAAGTACTTATTCTTTTTATCATTCTCTTGATTTCTTGTTTCTCACAAAACCTTGTTCCTGTTCACATTGCCTTCATCCCGATTCTGATTCCACCCATTCTTCAAGTCTTAAATGAACTTGGACTGGATCGTCGGGCCGTTGCAGCCGTACTAACATTTGGTTTAACTGCACCATATATTCTTTTGCCTGCTGGATTTGGGAAAATATTTCATGAAATCCTTCAGTCAAATATGGCGGATAGCGGGATGGATATTGAACTCTCTTCGATTCCAACGGCGATGCTTTTGCCAATATCTGGCCTTGTTGTAGGTCTCGTAATTGCTGTATTCGTTTCGTACCGCAAGCCTAGAACGTATAAACAGCTTTCCATTGCTCAGGAGGATTCACCTGAAACATATACCTATTCAAAAAGGTCGATCATCTTTGCGGCTATCGCTGTTCTTGTGACACTAGCCGTTCAAATACCAACTGAGTCCATGATCCTTGGCGCGCTATCAGGAATTATCGTCCTTTACGTAACAGGAAGTATCCGCTTATCCGAGTCAGAGGCCATTTTAACTGACGGAATGAAAATGATGGCGTTTATCGGATTTGTCATGCTTGCTGCGAATGGTTTTGCTGAAGTGTTAAGACAAACGGGAGAAGTTGAATCTCTTGTGACACAGGCGTCAGGATTAATTGGAGACAATAAAGCCTTAGCTGCACTTCTGATGTTAATCGTTGGACTGTTTATTACAATGGGGATCGGGTCATCGTTCTCCACGATTCCAATCATCGCAGCGATTTACGTTCCACTCGCAATGGAACTTGGGTTTAGCCCGATGGCAACGATTGCGCTTGTAGGAACAGCTGCCGCACTCGGTGACGCTGGTTCTCCTGCATCTGATAGTACACTTGGACCAACGTCAGGATTAAACGCCGACGGCCAACATAATCACATATGGGACACAGTAGTGCCAACGTTTTTACACTACAACATTCCACTCATCCTATTTGGCTGGATAGCCGCGATGATATTTTAAGTAAGAAAACACGGAGAGCGATCTTCGTGTTTTTTTCGATCATACTCCCTATTATGGTGCATTCTATAAAAGTGAATGGAGACATTCTGTTACACTAATAGAAAAGAAGTTGAAAAGAGGTGCAGCATGTACTTTGGAAAAGAAAAGGAACAGAACAGTGATCGCACACCGCCTAATCAGCGCGTCACGACGGGATGGCCTGTTCTTCACGTTGGTAACGTTCCGTATTATGAGAAAGATTTGTCTAATTGGGACTTAAGAATAGGAGGACTAGTGGATCGTCCTACTGTGTTTTCGTTTCAGGAGTTACTTACGTTACCCGAAGCATCAAAAAAAAATGACATCCATTGTGTAACAGGATGGTCTAAATTTGATAATGTGTGGGAAGGGATTGCTACAAGGACTATTGCGGAGCATGTAGGGATTCGAAAGGAAGCAAAATTTGTTATGGTCGAAGCAGAAGAAGGATGGACAACGAACCTTCCGATTGAGGACTTTCTTGCCGAAACAAGTTTACTTGCCTACAAACATAACGGAGAAGTGTTAACCCCAGAACACGGATATCCATTTAGGCTAGTTATTCCACATCTGTATTTTTGGAAAAGCGCAAAGTGGATCCGTGCCATTAAATTTCGTTCGGAAAACCAGCAGGGATTTTGGGAGCGAAATGGTTATCATATGTATGGAGATCCGTGGAAAGAACAGCGCTTTGCATGGGACTAAAAAACTGCCGATTTCGGCAGTTTTTTAGTTCTGAAGAAATTCCTCGTCAAGCATTATCTTTAAATGAAAAAATGTTTCATTTGAAGAAACAGGGATATGCGTTTAAATGTAGAAAGTATAATTTAGAATGAATGATGCAAGAGTAGGCACATAGCTGAACAAGAGCCAAAAGAGGATATAGGTTGATGCACTCTCCTTATCAATCATGAGAAGAAATTAATAGGAGTGATGAATTGAGTAAATTGCAGGATCATATAATGAATCATTTATCATGTGGCGTTCTGGCGATTGATCTGGATTATCGTGTAATTCAGGTGAATGAAGTGGGGGAGAAGATTTTAAAAGTGAATCGGAACGAGATATTAGGTGAAAGTGTGTACGATATCTTTCCCATGGCTCCAGAAGAAGTGCGTCATGTGGAGCGAACGGTTCAAACAGGACAAGAATATTTTATTGAAGCTATGCCCTACCAATGGGGGAAGTTCAATATGTATTTAACCGTCCAGACGAAGGCGTTAATGGATTCGAACAAAATGTATGGCGCAATGGTGGAATTTCGAGATATGACACACGTTTATCAAAAGCAAGAAGAGTTGATTGAAAGAATGGAAGATATGGCCGTGAACGTTATTCCGCTCATGGATCAACTTGGACTGTTACCGATTCAACCTGTCGTGGAAGAAGTGGGCTTTCATTATCTACTTGATATCGGACTTCAAAAAGTAGCGGACATGAAGGTCAATACGCTTATTATGGACTTATCATCTATTACATATTTAAATGACGACTTTACAGAGATGATTGCAAAGCTTTGCGGTGCGTTAAATCTGCTTGGGGTGGACATTATGATTACTGGCGTTAGGCCTGAGACTGCACTAAGGTGGGTGTCATCAGGTACGGATTACATAAAAACAACCTATCATCCTCACGTACAGGCAGCTCTTTCGACATATAAAAATAGTAGATAAAAAGAGCGTTCCGAAAAGGAAGCGCTCTTTCTTTTGGTTATTAAATTTCCAGGTTTTTGATTGTAGTCTTCAGAATGTTACGCTCTTTTTCAACTGCTTTTAGAGCAGATTCCACCATTTTTTTGTACAATGAGAGAATGAGTTGACCGTAGGTTGTTCCCGGAACAGCCCATTTTCCATTCAATGCTTGCCACGTTGTTGCGGAGCCTCGTGTTACGAGGTCAAAGCGCGGATCCACTTTTTGGTCAAAAGCAGGAAGTGGTGACTTCGACGCATAAGCAAAAAGGTGTTGAATGTGAGCGAGAACGCCAGTTGATGCATTAGGAAAAGTTGCGCCACGAGCTCCTCCCCCAGTTGCACCGATTCCAGCAAAGTTATTTTGCTCAGGCTTCACGTCGCCTGTAAAACGGAAAAAGTTTGTTTCATGAAGCGCCTGCGCATAAGCGATATCGCCTCGAATGTTGTACTTTTTACTATGTGACAAATACAGTTCAGCTAAATCAGGTGCACCTGGATTAATGCTTCTTGCGTAAGCATCCATTTGTTTGGCTGTTAATACACCATCTCCCTGGATTTTGTAGCCTTTGTCTGGCACAGGAGGAGGTGGAGATGGAGGCGCATCTCCTTCAATGAGAATAAAGGAGTCAAATCCTGCTTTAGTTAGTTTTTCAACTAAGGCTTCAGCATTTTCTTTTTCACTGAAGGCGCCTGTCTGAACGCGATAAAATGTTTTCTTGTCAATGACTGTTGTTGAAATAAATGCACCAAACCCGTTTTGAATTAGTTTAGCAAGATGGATTTCAGCATTTTCTCGATCACTAAAGGATCCGGCAATCACTTTATACAATGTACCCTCAATCGGCTTGGCCTTTAATGGAAGTTTCAAGGTTTCAGCCGTAGCGTCCCCAAGAACTGTCGATACATCCATGATAAACGCAGGATTTGTTAGAAGGTTAAGGTCTTTTTCATTATCAATAAAGAGAACTTCAATAAGTAAAGCGTTCATCTTCGTTTCACGCAACACGTGAAAATTTGCTCGTTTCTTACCACGGTCCAGTATGTTGTATTTCTTTAAAATATCTTTAGCGATTCGATTGTGAATGCTCGTTTGAAGTTGCACCGTCTCATTTGGGACAGTCCCATTAAAAATAAATGTTTCAAATCCACTTCCACCAGATGCGTTATTGTGAATACTTAGGAAGAAATCTGCCTTTATTGCATTTGAAAGATCAGTTCTTTGTTTTAGTGAAAGTGTTTTATCCCTATCGCGCGTTAATACCACATCAACTTCGTACTTCGAAACAAGACGATCTCTCACCATACGAGAAATTGCTAGGTTAAAATTTTTTTCTTGAAAGTTTTTATACGTAGCACCCGGATCTGAACCGCCGTGCCCTGGATCAATGACAATTAATGTCATGATGCTCCCTCCATTACAGTTGGATAATAATAGTATATTTATCCCGAATGGTTTTGTCTGGACAAACCATAGAAATGCGAGGGGATTTATGAAAATGGGTTTTAAGGGACAAGTTCGAAGAGTGGTCGCACATCCGGATTACTTGCAATATGCTCTGGATAAATGAATCCACGACCATCGTCTGGGAACGAGATCCCTGCTTTTTGGTAGCATTCTTGGATAAACTCGGAACAAATGTATTTATCATTTGGAATAGATTCCAGGTCGTCAATAACGACGCTAGCAAGTATTTTAAGAATTTCTTCAATATCATAGAATTTCCCTGTTAAATCGGCGCCTCTTCTTAACATCGCATTTCGTTTGATGTCGTCTAAGCCTTTTACCTGGTTATGGCGAATGAGATACAGTTTTCCTTTATAAGGCTGACCAGAATTACGATAATCATTAAAATAATGAGAGAGAGGAACCATTCGGACCCCAAAGCTTTCAACACTTTCAAGCAACATTAAGCGGTCCATCCAATGAAATAAGAGGGCGACGTGACTGAATTTCGAATTGGATACATTTTGAATGATTTTACTAACAGGATAAGATCCGCTACAAAGGAGTAGATCACCCGTTTGAATAGCGTTGCGAACAGACTGATAGTTTTTAACGGTTAAGTTAACGTAGCGATCGGCTTTCATGATTAACCTCCTTATTCATGATAACTACTCTTTTGTAGTTAGATAGAATGAACGGTTTTCCTTCTTTTTACCAATAATTCATTCTCATGAAAAAGTTTTTGTAGTTAAAGAAGAATCTATTGTATTTGGGAAACGATTGGTTCTATAGTTAATAGTGAGGTGAAGGAACATGGATTTTTTGAAAGCAGTGGTAATTATCGCATTTTTGCTGATGGCCGCTAACATAGTCAAACCCTTCGTAACATCTTCGAGGAAAAGAGCGGCAGTTTTTGCTGGTTTCTGGCTTCTTTTATACATTGTTGTATGGGGCATTCCGGCTTTCGTCGATTCTTCATCAGGTGAATCGAGCACTGCCGACAATAAAACGACAGAACAGGCGGAGAAAGATGAAGATGAAGCGCCTGAGGCGGTAAAAGAAGAGGAAGCACAGATTGAAGAAGAGATTGACTTTGATCCTGCTTCGATTGAGTTCATTGTCGATGCAAAATCCTTGCTCGGTTTATCCAGAGAAGAATTTGTTTCTCAATTTCCTAAGAACATTGAGGTAGATGAAAAGGACCCACTGAAAATGACGTTTGAAAACGGAGAAGTACTATTTAAGGATAATATCGCTATTTCAATGACATACTTTCCTGAAGGGTTACAATACTTAGAAGATAATCGATTGTTGCTTGCTAGTTTGGGGTTTGAGGTAGAAGAGCTACGTAAAGGTTCAAATCCATTTGAAACGCCTGTTACGCTCTACCTTATCGAAGGTTTCTCAGACGTCACAATCTATGGTACAGAAGATGGTGGAGAGAAAGCCTTGATTGAAAAAATCTACTTGAGGAAGGAATTCTACTCGACGCAAGGAGATACGGATGCCGAAGCGGAAGAGTAATGATTGGCGCTAGTAGTATAAACGAAGCCTCTCATATGGTATAAAAAACTCGCTCAGCTGAGCGAGTTTTTACATTTTAACGGTTACACGATAAGAAAGTAAAAGCATAACGGTTGAAAGAAAGATGGTGACCAAAACCCATGACCAGGCAAGGTTCATTTGACCTGAATCAATGGCCACATAAATCGCTGTTGGCATTGTTTGTGTTTTTCCAGGAAGGTTGCCCGCGAACATTAACGTTGCCCCAAATTCTCCTAAAGCGCGGGCAAAACTTAAGATGATGCCAGAAATAAGAGCATTAGAAGCGAGCGGAATAGAAATCATTCGTAATACGGTCCAATTCCCTGCGCCATCTACACGAGCAGCGTCTTCAATATCGAGATCCACCGCTTCAAAACCGACTTTAGCAGATTGATACATCAAAGGAAACGCGACGACGCTTGCGGCGATTACGCCGGCTTGCCAAGTGAATATAAGCGGGTGCTGAAAGATGGTTTCAATCCACTGACCGACCGGACTTGAAGCGCCAAAAAGGACGAGTAAGATAAACCCAACGACCGATGGTGGAAGAACGAGTGGTAGCATAATGATCGTATCGATGATGCTTTTTCCACGAAACGTTCTTCCAGCCATAAGACGACTTACCGAAATACCCAACACTGTTACGATGATGCTTGCCACCAGCGAAATTTTCAAGGATATGAGAATAGGATCAAGGAAATCAGTCATCGGCACTCACATCACTTTGGAAACCGTATGATTCAAAAATCGCTTTTGCTTCTTTACTTTGAAAGAAAGTATAATAGTTCGTTGCTTCTTCACTAGCACCACGGACGACGCCAGCTGGATAAATGATCGGTGCATACGCTTGTTCAGGAACTTCTTCTACAAGGTCTACGTTTTTAGAAGAACGATAGTCGGTTTCATACACAATCCCTGCGTCTGCATTGCCTGTTTCAACGTATGTTAATACCTGACGCACATCCTTACCAAAAATCAGCTCTTCTTTTAAAGTCTCCCATACGTTCGCAAATTCTAGTGCTTGTTTCGCATAAGCTCCTGCAGGGACAGTTTCAGGTATTCCAATCGCTACTCGCTTCACGTTTCCGGAAGCTAATTGTTCAAAATTTGCGAGGTTAGATGAACGGCTTTTAATAAGTACGAGTTTATTCTTTAGTAATGGAGTCTGATAGTCAGGGTTTAGTAAATCTTCCTTTTTCACAGACTTAAAATGAGATTCGGATGCAGAAACAAATACATCAATTGGAGCACCCTGTTTAATTTGGTTGGCCAGTACTCCTGAAGAAGCAAGATTTAATGTGATGTTTGTATTGGGATGTTCTTTTTCATAAAGGGAATTAAGCTCGTTCATCGCATCACTTAAACTTGCAGCTGCGGCAACGGTTATACTAGCTGGCTCTGATTGAGGCGATTGACATCCTGAAATGATCAACGCGATCAAGAGAAATATGCGTTTCATATGTAAAGTCCTTTCATCTGCTAATCTTCCATCTATTATAACGAATCCATCTCATTTTGTACGGAAAGAACAAAGAGAAATCGAGTAAAGCTCTTTTTGCGAGCTTTACTCGATTTAAATGGTCAATTGAACAATTAGAAAAAGAGTTTAGGTTTTGGTTGTGTGTCATGCTGATGTGCAAATGGGTTTTCTGTACTTGAATCACAGGTTGAATCAAATTCGTAATCAATCACCTGTTTATATGGTGGAGGGGTTAATTTCGCGTCGCGATTTTCTCGGTATGGGACGTCAATCGATTGACCACGGCTATTCTCCTCTTTCTTTAGCTCTGAAGCTACGATAGAACCAATTTGCTTCCCAAGGCGAAGACCCTCTTCATTATCAACAGGGAAATGAACACCGGCGTACAATCTTGAGTCAGCACACTCTTTGGCGAGCTCGACTAATCGCTCCTTTTCGGTAGGAAAGAAGTAAGATAAAATCTCAGCTGTTGCTCCGCTAATCGTCGCGTGGCCGGATGGGTATGTCGGATGTCTCGGTGTACATAGGAGCGTCTTCAACTCATGGTCTAGCTGGTTTGGTCTTGCAACATTCCAGCGGTACTTTAAATACCAGGCTGTTGTAAATGCATCATTCATCCCTGCTGAAGTAGCGGCTAGAATTCTTGCTGCGCGTGGAGCTGTCACACCATATGTGTCAATTAATTTGTCGATAATAGGGGTCCATTGCTTGCTTGCAACCCCGGTCCCCCAATACTCCGCTAGCGTCGCCTCTTTTGGTGTTAGGTGCTTCTCGGCACGCTTGACCTTTTTTAGTTCTTTATCCCAATCAATCGATGAAGGGTGTTGGATGTCCAGTCGTATTGGTCTTCCGTTGAGGGTAGCAAAACGCCCTGGTGGTTGGTTACGAAGGTAGTAATCCGGCCACGATCCCGCATATGGTTCTTCTGGGTTATGAGGGGGCTTTTGTTCACCAGCATACGGAAGTTCTGACCATTTTTTATAATCGTCTGCCATTGCTTGTTTCCTCCTTAAATCGCTACTCATTATAGTAAATGCTTAGGGATTGAGAGAGGTGTCAAAAACAAGCAGGTTTGCTTACCGAACCATACCGTTTCGAATGGCGTATACAGCGGCCTGGGTGCGATCATTTACACCGAGTTTTCCAAGGATATTACTAACGTGGGTTTTAACCGTTTTTAATCCAATATACAATTCTTCTGCAATTTGGCTATTCGTTTTTCCTTCACCAATTAAAAGAAGAACTTCTTTTTCTCTTTTAGTTAATTCTTCATGTAGGGGTTTTTTAGGTTTCGAACGTAGTTGATTCATCATTTTTTGCGCCACTTTCTGCTCGATGACGCTTTCATCTTGAATCGCTTTTCGAATCGTAGCGATGATTTCATCCGCTGAGGCTGTTTTAAGCAAGTAGCTAAAAGCGCCTGCTTCAATGGCAGGAAAAACTTGTTCATCATCATAGAAGCTCGTAATAATAATAATTTTTGTATTTGGAAGAGTGGCCATTATTTCTTTTGTCGCTTCAATGCCCGTCATTTCCGGCATAATGAGATCCATTAAAATCACGTCAGGATGAAGCTCATTTGCGAGCGATACTGCTTCTTTGCCATTTGCACCTTCGCCAATAATTTGGAAATCAGGCTCCGTTAGAAGATACGCTTTTAACCCTTTACGTACCATATCATGATCATCGACGATCATCATTTTAATTTCATCTGTCATGGTTATCCCTCCAATGGCACACGCACTTCGACTAATGTGCCTTCATCTGGACGAGATGAGACACGAAACTGTCCACCGATTTCATCACTACGTTCTTGCATTGAATCGAGACCGTATGCGCCTTTTTTATTTTCATTCATTTCAAACCCTTTTCCATTATCCTTGATATGTAATGAAAATTGCTTTTTCTTAAGTTTTACAGTAATTCGAATCACAGAAGCTTCAGCGTGGCGCAAAGCATTTCCGAGACTTTCTTGAACAATACGGAATAAGTTTTCTTCAATTCCACCAGGAAGTTCCGGTAGTTCATCAAGTGTAAGGTGGAAAGTGACGCCAGATTTTTTTTCGAGTTCATCCACAAGCTTTCTGATGCCGACACAGAGAGTATCTTCTGATAGATGAATCGGACGAAGGTGAAGGAGAAGCGCTCTCATTTCGACTTGTGCTTTACTAGCGAGGTCTGCCACATCGACCATTTGGGATTTGGCTGTTTCGATGTCGCGGTCCATCATTTTAATAGAAGCAGAAGACATCATATTTAAGGCAAACAGCTGTTGACTAACAGCATCGTGAAGGTCTCGAGCAAGGCGCTGACGTTCTTCAATAATGGCAGCCCCCCTCGCTTTTTCGGCTAAGTCAGCTTTCTGATTAGCTAAATTTTGGAGCGAGGTTACCTGCTTCTGTAGTTTGTCAGTGAGTTCATTTAACTCGAAGCTAATCCGTCCAATTTCATCCTCTTCCGTAAGTTTTATCTTTTCAGTAAATCTTCCTCTCGATAACGTGATGATTTGCGTGGAAATATCTTCAAGACGGTTTCGGATAGAGAGCGTATCTTTGTAGCTAAAGTAACTTCCCAATACGATCACTAGCAACATGACGAAGAGGGGAGAAAGTAAGCTAAACCAGAGCGATACAAACCCGGGATGAAGAAATAACCCTATTTGGACAAAGAGGAAATAAAGAATTCCTGTAAAAAGAGCTGTAAAAAGAATCGACTTAAGTAACTTCCATCGTAAAGTGGATTTGTTCACATTGATTGCACCTTCCTTTAAATCCGATCAACTCGTAAATCAAGCACGGAAAAATCAAGGTAAAATACGATGCGCTGAAGAGCATCGTTAAAATCATCCGTTTCATAAGTGATGGCCTGTCCTCTTCCAACATTATCCTGATTGTGTTTATCGATTGTTGCGGATAAAACCTTGGCACTTCCATCGATCCGAAATGGAAGATCTTCTGGAAGAATCACATTAATGTCACCAACAAAACCGGAGAGATGAATGACCGTTTCTTTTTCGGGGATGAAAGTTGTTGAAAAATCAAAGTCGTAGTCGCATACAAAGCTCCAGTCATACATCGAGCGAACTTCCCAATTCGGTTTGTTGTAGGAATGGTCTCTAACTAGACTAAATCCTTGCACTTTACGGAATTGTCCAAGGATCTTAAAACCGATCAACACAAAAATGAGCGGCCACAATTTCCAAATGCTCGAAAGGGTAAAATGAATCACTTCAAAACGATCAAGAACGAGAAGTAGGCCAATGATGAATAAGAGAGTGCCAGTTGTCCATTTCTTTCGTTTCATGGAAGGCATCAATGCTTCCAAAAGATATTTTCCTCCGAGCAGAAGCAACAAAAACGGATAAAAAAAGACAATTGCTTCCGTCATTTCCATGGAAATAATGCCGAGATTTATAAGAAGAAGAAAAATTCCCAGACTAACAAAGAAAGTTGCTACAAGGAATCGTCCTGTTTGAATTCGTTTCATGTAATCTCCCCAATTCCTTCTGTCTCCTATGAGTGAACATATTTGACAGCAGTATGTTTATTTCCTGCCATATTTCTGAATAAGTCTTTATACTACGATAATCTTAAAGAAATACTTTCCTTTTTAGGGAATGTTGAGATAGACTGGTCTCATTTGATACTAGTTTCTAGCATGAAACACTGATACGATAATGGCAGCCTGTTAACTCTAGTGTATATCAAGATGAAGGACAGTGGGAGTTGCTTCCGATTGAAGTTTACTCCGCCTTAAGACTGAAATTTCATGTTAAAATCGAAACGATTAGTGGAAAGTATAGAATAATAGAAGGATGAAGCGCTTTTAACTCGAATAGATTGTTAAGAAGAGTAAGGTTTAAAATGAGAGAGGGAATAAAATGAAACAAAAACGCATGTTTAAACTGGCCGTTGCAGGATGTGTTCTTGGCATTATCGCAGCAGTGCTCTCAAGGTTTAATGTGATACCTCTAATTCAAGTCAAAGATATTTCATTTCTAACTGCATTTATTTTTCCCGCATTTGCCGTATTGGGCTGTTATTTTGTGAAAACAAGACCGATTATAGGAGGCTTCAGTCTGCTTGTTTCAGCAGCAGGCGGAATCATATTTTTGTCGATCTTTTATATTATACCAGCTGCCTTTCTCGTAACTTCTGGGTTCTTAAGCATCTTATTAAAAGAAGAACCACAATTGGTTCCAAATAAATAACGGCGCCTCGAGGCGCCGTTATTTTTCATGAAGGAAATGTTGAATTGCCTTCGATGTTTCGAGAGGTCTTTCTTCCGGTATTAAATGGCCAGTATGAGAGAAAACAAGGAGATCTGCGTCCGGCAGGTCTTTTTTCATCCGCTCTCCGACCCGAAGTGGAACAAGACGGTCATCACTTCCCCAAATTAGTAATATTGGAAAGTTGATTTTGTTTAGCGTTGTTGAAGCTAAATCTTCTTCCCGATCCCTGATCAGTCGACTTAGTGCCAAGAAAAAGCCTTTTTCATTAAAACTTGTCGTATAGCCGTCAATCACTTGTTGAGTAAGAAGCTTCCGATCATAGACAAGATGTTCGAAGTTTTTTCTTAAATTGATGGCGTTCATTGATAAGCTGAGGCAGTACGGAAAAAAAGGAAGATAAGAACAAACTCTCAGTCCTAGCGATGATGATTTAATATAGCTTGAGCTACATAAAAGAATCAGTTTCTCAACGCGCTCCGGGTGTTGGATACAAGTACGAAGCGCGATCTGACCGCCCATCGAATGACCAATCAAAACCACTTTAGAAATTTGCATTTTTTCTAAAAGGCGGTTGGTGAGAGCGGCATACTCATGTAGGGAGTAATGGATGTCACAGTTCTTTTCACTCTCACCAAATCCCGGTAAATCAAAGCTCAATAAACTGTAATGATCATGAAGAAGAGGAAAAAGTTTGCGGAAACTATAAGAAGAGGAAAGGAACCCATGGATGAAGACCAGTGTTTGAGCTTTTTTGTTCGGGTGTTTGTAATACTCATAAGACAATGTCACTTTGTCGAGCTGTATTTTTTCTTTCCTGGTTTCGAACACACTCTTCATCTCCTCTCCTACATTTGCTATTTAAAGTTTGGCTTACTTAGGTGAAGTTTATCCTAGTTGACGTATGAGAGAAGATCGTTCGAAGACAAAAAAAGAGACGAGGCGTTGGCCTCGTCTTTCAAAAGGGGGAATATAGATAGCTTACTACTTCTGTTATTCCCAGATCATATGAAGAATATACCTCTTTTTTAAAATTAATATGAAAGTAACGATGTAATAAGTACGATCGTAATGGCTGCTGGGACAAAATAACGTATGAGTCCGTACCAGATGGGGAAGATCACGCGTCCTAATTTGGAAGACATCATCACTTCATCCGCCAGGATCTCTCGCTTCATTTTTCGAGAAACAAAGACAGAAATCAAGAGAGCCCCGATCGGCATTAATAAGTTACTTGCTAGAAAGTCCATCGTATCAAAAATGCTTCTGCCAAATACGGAAATGTCTCCAAGAACACCGAATGACAAAGCGGATGGAATTCCAAGTAAGAAAACGCATAATCCTGCGATCCAGGATGCTTTTTTACGCTTTCCTTCACCGCGTGTTACCGTAGAAACGATAATCTCCATCAAAGAAAAAGCAGAAGTTAACGTTGCAAAGAGCAAAAGCGCTAGAAAGACGGTAAAAAACAATCCGCCAAACGCCATTTGGTTAAACACTGCAGGAAGAACGGTGAAAATAAGTCCAGGTCCTTCTGTTGGTTCAAAGCCAAATGCGAAGACAGCAGGGAAGATTGCAAGTCCAGCAAGAAATGAGATTAATACGTTTAGACTAACGACTGAAACAACGGAACCGGTGAGGTCAGCTTTTTTATCAAGGTAAGAGCTGTACGTCACCATTAAGGATATACCGACACTGAGGGCGAAGAACGATTGACCAAGCGCGTCTAGAACGCCTTCAGCTGATAGCATCGAGAAATCAGGTTTCAGGAAGAAAGAAACGCCCTCCATTGCACCGTCAAGAGAGAGAGAACGAACAACAAGCACTAGAAAAAGAATAAAAAGGGCTGGCATCATATAACGGCTTGCTGTTTCGATTCCTTTTTGAACCCCAAATTGCACGATCGCTACGGTTATCGCTAGGAATAATGCTTGCGTCAGGAGTGCTGTTGAAGGACTGCCGATAATTTCTCCGAACAGTTCTTCATAGCGGCTATTTGGAAGTCCGGTAAGAGATCCTGAGAAGCTTCTCGTTAAGTACGTTATCACCCATCCACCAATAACACTATAGAAGGATAAGATAATGAAGGATGCCGTTACGCCGAGATATCCGAGCCATTTCCATTTTGTACTACCAGAAATCGACTCATAAGAAGCAACGGCGTTTTGTTGGGAATGTCGACCAACGACAAATTCAGCAAGTAGCATCGGTGCTCCGACTAAAACAGTGAAAAGAAGAAACACAAGGAAAAACGCTGCTCCACCGTTTGTACCTGCCATATATGGAAATTTCCACAGTGCACCAAGCCCGATTGCTGATCCAGCTGAAGCCAGAATAAATCCGAATCTTGACGACCATTGATCATTTGATTTCATTCTTGTCACCTCATACAATATAGTAAGTCCAATTGATTGGCATTTTAACACTATAGCGAGCGGAAAGAATTCAGTCAATATCAAATATTCATGTATTTATTTACCACCTGCTAGAAGCGTTGCGATCATTGACATGATCACTTAGGTATCTGATTATTTTAATTTGAAAACAAATGCTTTATAATATTCACATGTCTTGCTATTCCTTCACTGGAAGGGTATGATTCTTAAAAAAGGCCAGTATGATGTTTTGTCTAGATTCGACATCTATGTTATACTAGTTAAGTTGAAAAAATTTGTTAGGAGTGTTTTCATGGCAGAGCAATATAACGTCGGTGATATCGTAGAAGGGAAGGTAACTGGTATTAAGCCTTTTGGTGCTTTCGTTGCAATTGACGACCAAAAGCAAGGTCTAGTTCACATTTCTGAAATTTCTCACGGCTACGTAAAAAATATCGAAGATCAACTTACTGTAGGAGACGAAGTTAAGGTTAAAATCCTTAACATTGAAGAAGGTTCCGGTAAAATCTCTCTTTCAATCCGTGCTACTCAGCCTAAACCTGAGCGTCCGGAAAGAAAGCCTCGCCCGGCAGCACCGAGCGGTGGAAACAAGAAACCACAACAAACTTCTTCTCCACAAGGCTTCAACACGCTTGAAGATAAGCTTAAAGACTGGTTGAAAGAATCTAACGACCGTCAAGCTCAATTGAACAAGCGCCTTAAGAAGTAAGTAATGACGAAAGAAGGCAGCCAATCGGCTGCCTTCTTTTTTTGATTTATGTTGTCGCACGATCTGGGTCATGTGAAAGCTCTTCAGTAGGTTTGAATAGTAGCGTTAGGCAATAAAGTCCACTCAGCCCAACAAGACCATAGACAATGCGTGCTAGTGCAGCATTTTGTCCACCGAAAATCGCTGCTACAAGGTCAAATTGGAAAAATCCAATGAGTCCCCAATTGATCGCTCCAATGATAACCAACCCAAGTGCGACTCGTTGTAGTGTGCTCAAAAGACACCCTCCTTTTATTAGAAAACATAATGATTCATTTATAAGATGAGAAAAACTCCGCAATATTATACATTTCATCTCCCCTTACTTCCTTTAAGCAGATTGCTTTATTTTTAAAATGGGATGAGGCATAATAAAGTGAAACTTCCGTCGTCTGACGGTTAGTTGAACGAATCGGACCTTTAGGGGCAGTTTATTCTCACCTTAACCTCTGGTTTTACTAAAGGCTATAGGTGAGTGTTTACTGCGCCTTAAGGCTGGGATAAACTTGATTTGAAATAAAGGAGGACATAACAATGAATAATTTCACATTCCAAAATCCAACAAAGTTGATCTTCGGTAAAGGGCAGCTTGAAGCGCTCAAAACGGAAGTTCCACAATACGGAAAAAAAGTCCTCGTTGTTTATGGCGGAGGAAGCATCAAGAAAAATGGTGTTTACGATAGCGTAATGAACACATTAAACGAAATCGGTGCTGAAGTATTTGAACTTAGCGGCGTTGAACCAAACCCACGCTTAACAACTGTTCATAAAGGTGTCGACATTTGTAAAGAAAATAATATTGATTTCATCCTAGCAGTAGGTGGCGGTAGTGTGATTGACTGCACAAAAGCGATTTCTGCTGGAGCTAAATATGATGGAGACGTTTGGGACTTCGTAACGAAGAAAGCATTCCCTGAAGCAGCTCTTCCATTCGGTACAGTTCTAACGCTAGCAGCAACTGGTTCAGAAATGAATCCAGGTTCTGTTATCACTAACTGGGAAACGCAAGAGAAATACGGTTGGGGACATCCACTTGTACACCCGAAATTCTCTATTCTAGATCCTGAGAACACGTACACAGTGCCAAAAAACCATACAGTTTACGGCATGGTGGACATGATGTCTCACGTACTTGAGCAATACCTTCACCCTGAATCAAATACAGAGCTTCAAGAAAACATGCAGTTCTCTGTACTTGAAACAGTGATGAACACAGCTCCAAAATTGATTGAAGATATGCAGAACTATAATCACCGTGCAACAATTATGTTGAGTGGTACAGTAGCGCTAAACCAATCACTACAGATGGGTGTTCGCGGTGACTGGGCTTCTCACAACATCGAGCACGCGGTATCAGCTGTGTATGATATTCCACACGCTGGTGGTTTGGCGATTCTCTTCCCTAACTTGATGAAACACAACCTTGACGTGAACGTTGATAAATTCAAGCGTCTTGCTGTCAAAGTTCTTGGCGTAAGCGAAGAAGGCAAATCTGACCGCGATATCGCGCTTGAAGGGATCGATAAGCTAAGCGCGTTCTGGAGCAGCCTTGGTGCACCAAACCGTCTTGCTGATTACGACATCGACGATAGCCAGCTTGATTTGATTGCTGACCGTGCGATGGCTAATGGCGCGTTCGGTAATTTCAAGTCTCTTGAGCGCGACGACGTGATGGCGATTTTGAAAGCTTCTCTATAAACGATAAGAACCGTTCCGATTGGAGCGGTTCTTTTTTTATGGTGTTTAATTTTGTGTGATTTTTGACCCATTTACGCTGTGTTCGGCAGCCCAGGTTAGAGCAAATCAATTTGCTCACCTGGGCTGCCGAACACAACGACCTTTAAGCTCCGCTTAAAGGCGATTGAAACTCTGGTTTCAATCGAATATGTCAAAAATCGAGCGGAGAAATTTGTATACTGAAGTGAATAAGTGAACAAGGTCAAAAGAGATTAGAAAGAAATCTTCTCAGGTAATCGCTTACATGGATCGGCGTTCTTGATTTCGATTAGGTCTTGGGCTAAAGTAAAATGTGGGTACTGAACAAAAAATGATAATTGGAGGCTAACTATGACTTCGAAAGTAAGTTTTGATTATTCAAAAGCATTGTCGTTTGTTGGCGAACATGAAGTAACATACATGGCGGATGCAGTGAAGGCTGCACACGAAGCGCTACATAATGGAACAGGGGCTGGCAGCGATTTTCTTGGCTGGCTAACGCTTCCGCATGATTATGATAAAGAAGAATTCTCACGCATTCAGAAATCAGCTGAGAAAATCAAATCAGATTCTGACGTACTTCTTGTTGTTGGGATCGGTGGTTCTTATTTAGGCGCTCGTGCAGCGATTGAAATGCTGAACCATTCTTTCTATAACGTGCTAACAAAAGAAGAGCGCAAAACACCACAAGTTTTCTTCGTAGGAAACAACATTAGCTCAACTTACGTGAAGGATCTCTTCAGCGTACTTGAAGGAAAAGACGTTTCCGTTAACGTTATTTCAAAATCTGGTACAACAACAGAACCTGCGATCGCGTTCCGTATTTTCCGTAAGTTCCTTGAAGAGAAATACGGCGTAGAAGAAGCTCGTCGTCGCATCTATGCAACAACAGACAAGTCAAAAGGTGCACTTAAAACACTTGCTGACGAAGAAGGATACGAAAGCTTCGTCATTCCTGATGATGTAGGTGGACGTTATTCTGTTCTTACGGCTGTTGGACTTCTTCCAATCGCAGCAAGCGGAATCTCAATCGAAGAAATGATGAAAGGTGCTCAGGACGCGCAAGATGACCTGAATACATCTGACATCGAATCTAACCAGGCTTATCAGTATGCAGCGGTTCGAAATGCTCTTTACAACAAAGGCAAAAATATTGAGCTTCTTGTGAACTATGAGCCATCTCTACACTATTTCTCTGAGTGGTGGAAGCAGCTCTTTGGCGAAAGTGAAGGAAAAGACAACAAAGGTCTTTATCCAGCATCAGTCGACTTCTCAACTGATCTTCACTCAATGGGACAATACGTTCAAGACGGCCGTCGTAGCTTGTTTGAAACCGTATTGAACGTTGGCAAAGCGCGTCATGAGATCACAATCGAAGAAGACGACAAAAACCTTGATAAGCTGAACTACCTTGCTGGAGAAACAATGGACTTTGTTAACCAGAAAGCATTTGAAGGTACAATGCTTGCTCATACAGATGGTGACGTTCCGAACTTAATCGTGAACATCCCTGAAATGACGCCTTACCACTTTGGTTATCTTGCTTACTTCTTTGAAAAAGCATGTGCCGTTTCCGGTTACCTACTTGGCGTGAATCCGTTCGATCAGCCAGGAGTAGAGGCGTACAAAACGAACATGTTCGCACTTCTTGGTAAACCAGGATTCGAAAAAGAAAAAGCTGAGCTTGAAGATCGCCTTAACACAAACGAATAGATCGAACTAGAGAGAGCGCAGCGGCGCTCTCTTTTTTTATTCATGAAATCTCCCTCATTGGACACGATAAGCGTAGACTATGTAAACAGGGAGGAAGTACACATGATTCCAATGAATTCGGAGCTCGAAGGGAAAACGATTGAACTTAGCATTATGGAGGACAAGCTTCGTCAACTAGGCTATAGCTACGGAGGCGGCTGGGAATATGATCACGGCTATTTTGACTATAAAATCGATGACGAAGACGGTTATCTTTTTCTACGAGTGCCGATTAAAGCCGTGAAAAAAGAGCTTGATGCGGATGGCGCGATTGTAGAAATTGGGCAGCCGTTCATGCTCTCTCATATGTACCAGGCAGGAGTCGATCCTGAAGGAAACATCGGGAATATCTCAGCGTCCTTTAACCAGTTTCAGGAACCAACCGATAAAGATGCTGAAATTGATGAAAAGTGGTTGAAATACGGAGAGCGTTACGTGAAAGAGTTTGACGCAGCACTCTCGTCTTATGTGTGAATCACAAGTAAAAGATCATCTGACTCGATAACAAACGAAGGGGAGGGATTCATGACAAGATCGCTTCCTCTTTTTACGCCAATCATCAGAATATCCTTTTCATTTAATTGCTGAGCGACATCACAAAACGAATTTTCACTAAAAGCCTCTGCCTTCATAAAATCGAGTTGGTTTGGCTTTAAATGAGTAAGCATTTCGAGGAGTGTCGTAGAAATCCCATGTGAAAAGACGCTATTCGTCATCACCGTACTTAGAAGATGCGCACTTTCAATAATTTCATCCGCCCCCGCACGCTCGGCATTCACAATTTGCTCAGGCGATAAAATCTCTACAATGGTATACACAGAAGGATTGATCCCTTTTACCGTTAAAAGGGTGAGGATCGTCTGCATATCCACTTCCATTTCACTTTTATACTGATCCGCTGTAATCAAGACAGTATGCGCATCGCTTACCTTTGCCTTTCGTAATGTACGATCCTCACCAGGATTACCTCGAATAAAATGAACGCCTTCTTTTTGAAGCGGATTTTCCGCAAGCGAATGATCAATGAGTACAATGGATCGCTCCGGCTGATTGGATAAAAGAGCTTTGATCGTATGCCTGCTCCGCGAATTCCACCCGACAACAACGACGTGATTGGCCCGTTCGTAGCTGCGCTCTCCGCGTCCAAGCGCTCCCTGCGTTATCACGAAAGAAGAGGCAAGCTTCGCCATATAAAAGGTCATAAATCCAGCACCAAACATAATAAATACCATCGCAAATGCTTTTCCTCTTACAGTCTCAGGTGATGTATCGCCGTACCCAATCGTAGAAGCTGTGACAATCGCAAACCAAACCCCATCGAAAACGGTCGGAAACATCTCTGGCTCTACCAGGTGCATAATAAAGCCCATCGTGATTAGAATCACAACAATCAGCGCACCGAGTTGTAATACAGGGGGATACCGCGATATATAATAAACTAAGTCACGTAATCTCAAAACAAAACGCTCCTTTCTCCACTTCCATTATGCCCATCAATCACTGGAAAAAAACGACACGTGTGTGATCCATCGCGACAGGGTAAAGAAAGGATATGACAGGACAAAAAGGGTGAAGAAATATGAGAGCATTATCATCATTCCTCGTATCGCTCGTACGCCTGATCTTTGGCATTATCGAAGCGATTCTCGGAATTCGCATATTGCTGAAACTATTCAGCGCAAATCCAACAGCTCCGTTTGTACAGTGGATCTATGACTTTTCAGCGCCGCTGTTATATCCATTCCGAAACATCTTTCCAACCACAGAATTCGCTGGACAGTATGTCGTTGAATTCTCTGCGGTGTTCGCACTGATTGTGTATAGTATTGTGGCGTCATTGATCGTACGGTTTGTGGCGATGGGATTAACGAGTCGGGAGAGAAGGTAAGAGAGGAGAAACGCTGACGGACGGCGTTTCTTTTGTTGTTTGGACTTTTATGGAACACGAAAAAAACCTCTTGCATCCGCAAGAGGTTTTTTTGATGGAGTAGACTATTCGACGTAGACTTCTCTCTTATTTAACGGTTGGGGTTCTCTTGCATTCCCATGCGGAAAATTTTCCGAAAATGCCCCAATCTGCTGTTCTGATAGTTCGATGGGTTCTTCTAGAACAACCCAGCTAACACCTTCAGAACAAGGAGGAGTCGTTAACGAACCGCTGTACCGAAATGTTGACATGTCTTCTGGCAGTAATGATTCCAACTTTAGTTTACTTGAGAGCTCTTCTTTACTGTGTTCGGAAGGGATATTTGAAAAGGCTTCAGCTAAGACTGGATTATCTTCACCTTCTTCAATAAGGAAGGCGAGAACGGCCAGCTCACCCGCTTCATTCTTATGAACAAGGTGACCTTCCATTTCAAAATGATCACCGTTCAAAGAATTTTCACTTGGGGTATGGAAGTGGAGTTGTTGTAAGGTATATTTTTCTCCTTGTAATGAAATGCTGTTTTCCCCAGTTGGATCTGTCAGTTGAACCGTGTGTCCGTTGTTTTCTAATGAAAACGGAGTGGATTGGTACGAGATATCAAGTGCTTCTAAATCATCGTTCAGTTCAACAGTAGAAACGTCAATGTTGATTGGAGACTGCTTTTCTCCTTCACCGCATGCTGCATACTCAGGGTGCAACGTATGCCAATTGGATGGCCCAGTTTCTCCTTCATATGACCATGTCACATCTTCTGCTTGATCCTCATCGATTTTTTTCTCCGTTTCAGCGGAGCATCCCATTAGCATGGCTATTGATAAAACTCCGGCGGGATTAATCTTTTTTAACATTTACCGTCATCACCAACCTCATTTTAGTTCATTAACAAACGCGTACTCCAATTATTTCAAAGCACCTAACATGGTTCAAAAGGATTTCGACCTAAACAGATCTTCACAAATTCCTTTGCTAACCCTTTTAATAGCACCATTGGCTTGGGAGGATAGAGCTATGGGATAAAAAAAGTGATTCGTGATCTTTATTGAAATTAGTGTGGTTTACTTAGGTAATCTCATTGTGGATAAGAATGGGACTTGCTTAAATTTCTAAAAGCGCAAAATCCTTGATTTAAGTCAATGAAAGTCTTCCTCAGACAAAATACAATAGATTTAACATCAAAGTCTAGGAGGCTCTTATATGGGGTTAGGGAGAACAACGAATCAAAACATGCAGCAGAAAGCAGCAGTCTTGTCTGGCATTTCCCTACTTATTATGGCGGTTGTAGCAGCTTTTGCTCATGGGTATGTCCACAGTTCACTAGTCGTTGACGGAGATGCGACAACGACATTAAAAAACATCCAGGCATCTCAAGGATTTCGCCTTGAGGTACTTGGATGGCTCATTATTATCATCATGGATTTAGTTGTATCATGGGGATTTTACTTATTCCTAAAGCCGTTTCATGCAGGTTACGCATTATTAGCGGGCTGGCTTCGTTTCCTTTATACAGCCATGCTAGCCACTGCGGTTTCACATCTGGTGGTAACGAACACGATTGTTCAAAATTCAGTGGGAGGTACGTCGGATACTGTGGCACAGCAAGTAATGGATGCCATCACAACTTTTGAAGCCATGTGGTCATTTGGATTAATCATTTTTGGACTTCATTTGATCGCAGTCGGACTGGTAGCATGGAATACAATCAAAATACCAAAAGTGGTTAGCTTTCTTGTCGTTCTAGCAGGCTTCAGCTACGCGCTTATTCATTTCATGTACCATTTTATCCCCCAACTTGAAAACGTTACTGAGCTACTAGAATTAATCCTTATGGTTCCCATGGTGATCGGTGAATTAGGATTTGGGATCTGGTTATTAGTAAAAGGAAGAAAAGTAACGATGGACTAATCAACAATCCTTAGGTTAGCTATGGATCGTTTCTTAATCCGGCTGAGAGATTCTGGCTTGATTCCCAGATAGCTTGCTAGTTGATACTGAGGAACTCGATCAATTAAATCTGGTCTTTTCTTCACCAAGTTCTGATAGCGCTCTTCTGGGGTAGATGAAATGAAGGAGGAGAATTCATCCCTCATCGCACCAAGATCTTCTTCCATCATTTTTCGAGTCAGTTCTTCTAACACCGGATGCAGGTCGTAAGCTTCCTGCTCAGTCGATAAATCACCAACAATAAGCGTACAGTCTTCCAAGCAGCTAAGAGAGTAGGGAGAAACTTTGTCAGGAGTATGCTGATTAAAGATCGTCACACTCTGTTCTTCCGTAAAGAAATTGTACGTATTCTCATTCCCATGTTCATCGACACCGTAAAGCCGTACACACCCTTTTAGAACAAAATAGCATTTATTGGGGACTTCACCTTGATGCAAAAGGACCGTTCCTTTCTTAAACGTAGCAACAGGAATATCGATTGTTAGCTTTCTTAATTCGGATTCACTGAGATCCGAGAAGCGTTTCATATACTGGATAAGGACATCTTTCATCGTATTCATCTCCCTTACCAATTCTCATTATTCTTTAGTATAGCATGATTAAAAAAGAGAGAAGTGGCGTTTAAAACCAGTTACTCGCTAAAGTAAAATGAATATGTTGTGACTACCCACCCGTATAATTTAAAAACAAGTAACACTTAGGAGGAGATCATGGACCTATTTTTATTTATATCCGTAATCGTTGGAATGACGTTTATTTTTTTATATTTTGTAATGAATTTTGACTTGAAAAAGAAAAAGTTAGAGGTAGAGGAAAAGAAGCTGGAGTTGGAAAAGAGGAGGTTGGAATTAAAAGAAGAAGCAGAGGAAGTAGGGGAAGGAAAGTTTTAAAAGATTTCAATAGATAAAAGACCCTCAATATACCTTCTGTACATTGGTATTGTGTTGAGGGGTTTTTGATAAAGGGGAGGCGATTTCAAAGTAGCGCACTTTCGCATATTTCAAAAAATAAGTTGCCCTCACAATAAAAGCTATGATAAAATAAATCTTGTCGACAGGAAATCGCTGTCATTATACGGGGCATTAGCTCAGCTGGGAGAGCGCTACACTGGCAGTGTAGAGGTCAGCGGTTCGATCCCGCTATGCTCCATCTAAAAAACCCTTGTGTATCAAGGGTTTTTCTTGTGAATGCAAGTTTGTACACACATCGCAATTATCAGTTTGTTGACGATTTGTTGACCAAATTATTATTTGGCGCATATTTATCAAATTGACTTGCAGTTTGCGTAGCTCTTTTCTTAGAAATATGTCCATAGATATCTGAAGTGATTTTCGAACTTGAATGACGAGCTCGTTTCTGAATGGCTGGTAAATTCACGTTATCTTCTTCCATTAAAAGTGCGACCATGCTATGGCGTAAGTCATGAAGACGAATTTTTTTCAATTTGTATTTCTCAACTATTCGACTCCATTTTGTTGTAGGCGTTGTAAAATAGAGTGGACTTCCTAATCCTTTATGAAAAAGATACTGGTGATCGCTCCCTTCCCAGTATTCAGCTGCGCTTTCTTTTTCCTTTAACCACTCAGCTTTGTACTCTTTTAATAACTCCATGTACCACTCAGGCATGACGACTGAGGCTTTAGATGATTTTGTTTTGGGATCCTTAATAATAGGTTGACCGTTTTCGCTACCTACAATGTTATTTATAATCTCTATTTCATTAGTATCAAATAAGACGTTTGACCACTCAAGAGCTGTTAATTCTCCTCTTCTAAATCCACCAAATAGAGCTCCTAAAAAATATACACGCCACATCAGTGGTTCCTGGTTCAATGCTTCAAATACTTCTCCAAGATCATCACTAGTGTAATACCTCATTTCTCTTTGTTTGACTGCCGGTTTTTTAACACCAGTCATCGGATTGTCTTTAATAATACGCCAATCATATGCTCTATTAAATACATTACAAAGCGCATCATAAAGTTTCCGTATAGAATCAGAGGAGAGTTTACCTGGACGTCCGTCTTTTCTTTCATTCTCACCGGTTGCTTTATCATCTAAAAACCGTATGATTTGAATTGTTTTAATATCTCCAATTCGTTTAGATCCAAAAATAGGGAGGATATGACTTCGTAAAGAGCTCATATAGTTCTTAACTACAGTGGGGGATAGTTCTTTAATTGCGTAACGCTTGTACCATTCCTGAACGAAGTCACTAAACAAGTTTTTGTTAGGAGCAATGTATTCACCAGCTTCGATTTCAATCTGGAATTTTGCTAACTCCTGTTGTAAGAAGTTTTCTAGTTTGCGTTTCGTTTTTAATAAAGGTGGATCAGTGATCCGTATTGTCTTGGTACGTTTTTTACGTTTACCTTTAGCATCATATCCTGCTTCTACCACCAACAGAAAAGAATTCTCTCCCCGTCTTTGGTAACTTCCCATATTAAATACCTCCTACTAAAACTTTAATAGAACAGAGTAATATAATAGGTGCTTTGGCTTCGAATAATTCCCTTCCCTATTTGAGAACGATTGTTACTTAGTTTGTAATAGAATTGAAGCACATTTACTAAAGTTGCATGGCTACCTTAGTATTTATCATTTTAATTCATTATTAACTTTGTAGCTTAAGCTACAATCTGAAATTTTAATTTTCTAAAACATTTTTTGTAGATGACAAGTTTATGGATTTTTCCTTCTTTATATCATTATACGAACAAAAGTTCTTGGTATCAATGAATAATCCACTTCAATGTAATTCTAAGTAGTAATCAAAATGCAAAAGGAAAAATCAAAGATGTTAAGTTAAAGGCATATTAGAAATTCTATTATCACGGACGATATTGTGATGAAGGAAGGGTTTTAAACGGTGGATATTGAATTTCTATGTTATTCCAGAATAGGGCAGCACTTATCTGATAGACTCAGTTCCTAGATACTTTAATGTTGTATAATAATTTTTCAAACGTCCGGATGGGATGGGGGAGATATATTTGGTAGGTATAAATCTGCGGATCCTAAAGTTGAGTTAATTAAGCATGAATAACTTTATATATACAAGGGTTAGTTTGATCAGATATTATATTGTGGAAAATGTGTCAATCTGTTTCGGAACAAGGATCGGGATACCTCGTTAATGCTTTTTTGTTACTTTCTACAATAATGAAGAATTAAAAAACATGAAGTATAATAGCGAAAGAAAGGAGGAATACGATGGAAGTAACCTGGTACACAATCTTAATATTGAGCATATTATTGCTTGGGATTGCATTTAGCATAGGTCTATACATATGGAGTCGAGAGTTTTACCTGAAATATCGCGTAGCTATTAGAAAGATATATTATGGCATGATAGTCCTCTCATCTTTCTTTCTCTGGGTATTCAATAAGTTTCCGGATGTTGGGGAGAACCTGCAGCACTTGATCGCCCTTGTAATTAGTGTAGTGGTCATTGATCTTTTCGTTTTTCAAACACCTGATATTACAAAGTTCATGTCGAATGAATTAAAACAAGAGGGTTTAGTTGAAAGTATCAATAAAAACCGAGGAACGTTTATTGAGTTGAGCGAAAAACTCATTAAAGTAAATCAGACGATGCCAAAGAACATGTTAGACTGGCACATGGATGAATTTGAATTTAGTCCTGAAAATTACGAAGAAGCCGCTCTCTCCTATCTAAGTGATTTTACAGTAACGTTCCAACTTGATCTTTATTCCTATATGGTAGAAGCCTCTCCTGTTGAAGAAGAATTCAAAATGAATGTCACAACTGCTTATAAAGAAATTATGAAAGACCATGATCTCACCTTAAGGAAAGTTGGTATGAGAGAAAAACAAGCCATTAAGACAATCCTAGAAGGAGAGAATATCGAAATACTCGAAAGCGAATCTTCATCTGTGTTATTCCCTTATTTTGGCGAGTATTACAATTTACTATTTCTGGTTAGTTCGAGGAAGAAAAGTGAAGTGACAGGGGCAGACGCTTCTCTAATGCTAAACCTGTTATATACGTTCGATTTGTGGTTACAAGCAAATGAGGAGGAAATATTGTCCTATGACGATGAAGCGGATGATGAACCAGAGACAAGAGAATGAGATGGAAATTGATAGGTACTTATGATAATATAGAATCAAGAACGAAAGGAGAGTGGAAGATATGAAAGTAAAAGAGACGCCATTAAGAAATCAAATAAAAAGAGAATCAACCAAAACTTCCCGTCACGGTAATGTGCCTCCTAGAAACCCGAACAAAAAGCCAACAACTATTAATATGAAGCGTTCAATAGGACGTATGAGAGCCAAGGACATGGACGCAATTAGACACGCTAAATAAAATAAATGAAGAAGAGGAAGCATGTTATATGTGCTTCCTCTTTTTAATGATATTTTTCGGTAATTTGCATAAACTATACAAACTATCGAAAAAGGTGTGTTTTTAATATGAAGAAAAACACGAAAAAATCAGTGCCTCAGAATCCAAACAAACGACCGTGTGTGGCAACAAATATCACCTTTTCGGTTCAAAAGGAAAATGAGGATTGGATTCGTAAGCTATCTAAAAAACTTAGATGATCTAGTACATAGGCGTATAAAACGATTCTTAAAGGAAGTTATCGATATGTAATAAATAGTTAACCCGCTTCTGCTGCTAAGCAAAGAGCGGGTGTTTTATTGCCACCAACAAACACATACACAGAACACATAGTAAAATCAATTGGATGAACAGCAAGTCGAAGCCATATTAAAAGACTAAAGGTATGGAATAATCTTGTTGTAGCTGGAACCCGCCGGTTCCGATTTGAGCCAGACAATTATCGAAAAAGTGAAGTACTTAGTTAAAGAACTGAATTACAATCCTAGCGAGGTGTTGGTTATCTCCTTTACGAACAAAACTACAGAAAACCTGGAGGAAAGAATGAACCAATACCCTACTGAAAATGGTGTATTTATAAGGCTCTCTTCGTAAAGATTGTTGCTTTTAAATGGACAAGGATAAATTAACTTTTTAAGGTATTATAGATACAGAAGCATCTTCAGCAATCGGGCAGTTTTGTGGTGCGAAACGTTTCTAATTAAACTGAGAATGGTCACATTACTCAGGTAAAAGTTAGACAGTTCTTTACAGAACTGAAGGATTATATCGAAGAGTCAAATGATAGCGTAACGTCTTGAAGGGCTCTCTCTTAGTCGAATAGCACTTGAATTAGCAAGGATAAGAGTGTTATAAGCTCGATGAAAAGGCGTGAGAATTCACCGTAACAGGATCGGCTGACGAAAACCTACCTGCGGGGGTGGTGTGAATCATAATGCTTGGGTTGAAAGAACATGGTGAGAATGCGTATAACCTATAAGAATAGAGGTTAAGCTGACGAACTTCTGAAGGTACAGGTCTATAACTGCAATACATAGAAATGTGTATATCACCAAGAGTGAGGTTAGTAGTGGATGAGTAAAACTCGTAAATATGAAAGTCCACGGTGTGTTAAAGGCGCATGAACGACTAACAGGCTTACAGGAAGCACCTAACTTCTTTCTATAATAGATATAATTCAACGTTGTAAGCTGATAACGTGGAGGACTTGCTTCCGATGAAATGGTGATAAGGAAAACAATTGTGAGAATAACAACTGTATAACTTACCTTAATATCAGTGAAAGTGGTGGCACAGTACCAATGAAATGTCTAATTCACATGGAGGGATCGCCACTAGACTAATGAAGATCATTCAACCATGTAAGACAGTTCTTTATCGATTAATAAGGTTCTCGTGAGACTAAAAGAGGTTCAACTCCTAAGGGAGTCACCGACTTGTTGAAACGGAAGAAACTGAGACACTCTGAGTATTACAATATGGAGCACTGCTTTGATAATCTGTACGCTCAAAGTGTTAATGGTCAGAATTTCTATGACTTAATGAATATTATCTGTTCGAACGAAAATATACGTCTTGCCTATCGAAATATCAAACGAAATACGGGAAGTAAAACGGCAGGTGTTAATAAATTAACCATCGATGACATTCGATCTCTGTCTGTAGAAGAAGTCATTGAGAAAGTTCAAAACACGCTTCAATCCTACCAGCCTGAAGTCGTTAGACGTGTTCTAATACCAAAAGCCAACGGCAAAACGAGACCGTTGGGGATACCCACCATCTGGGACCGAATTCTTCAACAATGTATTTTACAAGTCCTAGAACCGATTTGTGAGGCGAAATTCCACAAACACAGCTATGGTTTTAGACCCAATCGAAGTACGCATCACGCAAAAGCGAGATTCGAGTCTCTTATCAATTTGAGTGGACTTTATCATTGTATTGACGTTGATATTAAAGGCTTCTTCGATAACGTCAATCACAGCAAATTACTGAAACAGATCTGGTCTATTGGTATAAAGGATAAAGCATTGCTTTCTATTATCTCAAAGCTTCTGAAGGCAGAGGTTGAAGGAGAAGGCATACCAACCAGAGGAACGCAACAGGGCGGTATCATTTCTCCACTTCTATCCAACATTGTGTTAAATGAACTAGATTGGTGGATTAGTAACCAATGGGAAACTCTGGAGACTAGCCATCAGTACAAACATAATGGAAGTAAAATACAAGCGCTGAAGAGGTCAAATTTAAAAGAATGTTACATCGTCCGTTATGCGGACGATTTCAAAGTCTTATGTCGTACACGCTCACAAGCAATGAAAATGAATTATGCCATAAAGGATTTTCTCCATACAAGACTTCATCTTGAGGCAAGTGAAGAAAAATCGAAAGTAGTAAACCTAAAGAAAAACTCTTCAGAGTTTCTAGGATTTACGTTTCGAGCTGTCAAGAAAGGAAAGACGAGAAAAGGATTTGTGGCTCATTCAAATATGTCGAAAAAAGCCAAAGCAAATGCCAAAAGGAAAATGAAAGAATCCATCAAGGCAATCCATAAAAAGCCTTGTGCTGAGACCGTCTGGCATTTCAATACAGTTGTCATGGGGATCCAGAATTATTACGCTGCCGCCACTCATATCACAAATAATTTACATGAGTTGAACTTCTATCTTCGCAGGACATTATACAACCGATTAAAAGACGTGAGAAAAGAAGCTGAGTTTAAAGACATGACAAGTACGCTACAAAAACGCTTTAAAGGGTATGAACCCCAATATTATAAGATTCAAGACATGGTATTCGTCCCGATTTATGCGCAACGGCATAAAACCAACTTATGTTTTTCGCAAGAAACCTGTAACTATACTGCGAAAGGTAGGGCGAAAATTCACCAGAACCTAAAAGCGATTCAGAAAAATGTACTTAACTATGTCATGTCAAACTATATACCAAATCGAACGATTGAATACAATGATAATCGCATTAGTAAGTTCATCGCTCAGTACGGTAAGTGTGCTGTAACGGGAACAGAGCTTGGATTATCAGACTGGCACTGTCATCATAAGAGACCTTATCATCTTTCAAAAGATGATCGATTCTCTAACCTGATCGTGTTATATGAACCCGTTCACCGGCTTGTACATTTAAAGGATCCACTTAAAATTAAAGCGATCCTTAAAGAATTAAAGCTGGAAAACACTCAAAAAGAAAAGGTAAATGATCTTCGAAGGCAGTGCAATCTTCAAGCAATCTAAGATTTAATATAAATCGGCTTTATTCATTACATCGAAAGAATGAATTGGATTAGTTGGCGCGCCGTACGCGATGAAAGTTGCCCATACGGTGCAAACAGGGGGAAAAGGGGGCGATAACTTCAAACCCTTATCTATCTGTATGAAGACTCAGTTTCGAGATAATCGATATACTTACGTGTGAATAGTCTCTCGTAACTATTAAGTAGAAATCCACATTTTATACATCTAAATAAAAGACTTTATTATAAGATGAAACTTTTCTTAATCATCAGACGTATACCATATATAGGAATATTTAACTGTTAAATTCAAAGTTGAGTGTTTTTTAAGGTGGTGGGAAATGAAGTTTGTTGAGCTATTCTATAAATACATATTAGGCATTGTAGGGATCATATTTATTAGTTGTATACCTGTTTTTTTTACAGATGGATTTGAACTGAATATGAGTATCTACGTTCATAATCTATGGGACGTCTGCCGTTCAATCATTACTCCATCTGATTGGTACTTTCAACAATATGTCGGTCACCAATTAGTAGAGAAGCCGTTGTTTTCCTACATATTCGACAACTACCTTTATTCCATGACGATTCTTTTTGCTGCATTAGTGATTGCCATTGTTCTTGGAATAATGTTTGCCCTATCAACTTTTGGTTTCCCTCATAAGATGAAACATACCATTCATACTGTGTTAAATGGTTTGGAAGCGTTACCTGACATTCTTTTTATTTTTTTACTGCAAATGCTTGTAGTCTGGATTTATAAGACTTTTGATATTTTACTGTTTGAATTTGCTTATCTAGGTGAGAAGATCTATTTGTCTCCCATTTTATCTTTATGTATCTTACCAACAGTCTTATTTTATCGGGCATTTTTGCTTTTGTTAGAGGAAGAATGGAAGAAAGATTATGTTCAGTTAGTAAGAAGTAAAGGGTTTAGTCGAATGCATGTTTTGATATGGCACTGCTTAAGGAATATTAAAATAAGTCTGGTGATTCAATCGAAGCCAATCGTGTGGATCACACTATCCAGCTTGTTGGTAATAGAGTATTTACATAACTTTTATGGTATCGTTCGATTAATCTTTTTTGATACTCGACCGTTTATCATAGCGATTACTCTCATTCTAATTTTTACACCATTTTATATCATTTATAGTATTCTAGAATGGATTTTTAATGTGAAACAAGCTGAGGAGTTTAATGATTCAAGAGTTTCCATGAATGGTATGAAACTATTCTCCACGGGTTCTAAAAGCCTAACCAATCGTGGTATACATATTTTTTCATTAATAAACAAAATGGGTCGTTTTTTTGTATCTCTGTGTAAAAAGCCAAAGTTTGTAATGGCGTTGATCTATCTACTGGGGATCTTAATCATAAGCTTTATGTATAGCTATATTGCAGAAGTTCCAGTAACTACCATTAAAATAATTCAAGATGAACAAGGCGCTTATCACGCTCCACCTCATCCGCCAGAAGACGGAGTGCTACTGTTAGGATCAGATACGCATGGTCATCCTATTTTAAGTAAATTAATGGTTGGTGCGAAGTACACTATTCTTCTTACAGCATTGATTGCGTTTTTAAGGATTGTTATTGGATATGCGCTCGCAATACCTTATCTATATTGGTTAGGAAATCGATCTAAAAGAATCATTAATAACATTGCTGATGGGATGCAATTTCTCCCTCTTTCTCTCATTGCGTATATTTTGTTAGTGAATGTTTTGATTTTTGATGAAGACCAAAGGGTTTTAGCTGAATCTTCTATGACGTCTAATATCATGTTGGAAGTTAGCATTCTCATTTTGTTTGCTGTTCCTGTTGTATTAAATACAATTGGTCGTGAAGCTGAGGAAATTCTGAGAAGAGACTTTGCACAAGCAGCCATATTATTAGGTGGAAGTAAAAGTAGACTCTTATTTCGACATATTACAGTTCATCTCTTTCCGAAGTTAGTCCACCTTTTTGGACAACAAATGATTCAAGCTCTCCAAGTTTTAATGCATTTAAGTGTGTTTAGAATACTTTTAGGAGGAGGGATAAGGAGTGGAGGTGGGGCTTCACAGTCATTAACTTACGAATGGACTGGAATGTTTGAAACCATGCGTATGGGTATCATGACTGAGCGATACTGGCTGATTGTACCAGTTCTTGTTTTATATGTTCTTCTCATTTTTTCGATACAAGCAGTTGTAAAAAGTATCATAGACATTCAACAGCAGAAGATTGGGATTTATTCAAGTAAGAAGAAAACAAAGCAAGTGGATATTGAAGGCGAGAGATCTTCTTCTGGGATTAGTGAACTAAACAAAGAGTCGTTTGTTTTTATGAATAATTAATTTTAGATGATATTAAGCAAACTCGGAGCGATTGTTCAAAACTATATTCCTTTTTCAGTGTAGCATTGAGAAGTAGAGTTAAATAACGGATCTCAAATCCATAAAATAATCGTCCTTAGTTTGGACGATTATTTTATTTGAAAACATTTAAGATAAATAAAGCCAAAATGCCATTTTATTTGTCTAATAGATGTAGGACAAAAAAAGAAAGGGTGAATTTACATTAGTACACGTTTAGTAAAAAAAGCTCAAAAGGGAAATGATAAAGCCTTCTTAAAACTATTCCAACAATATGAAGAAGATATTTATCGAATGGCTTATGTGTATGTAAAAAATAAAGATGATGCTTTAGATGTTGTTCAAGAAGTAGCTTATCAATCATTTGAAAATATAGGTACATTAAAAAAGCCGGAGTATTTCAAAACATGGTTAATAAAAATTACAATAAACTGTGCAACTAATCTAGTTCGAGTAAATAACAAAGTGGTTCTGTTAAAACAAGAGTATGAGGAATTTATAGGGACAGAGGATGAAGATATACCTCTTTCCATAACGTTACAAGAGTTGATAAACACGTTGGAAGAGGATGAAAAGAGCATTGTTCTTTTGAGGTTTTATCATCATCATACATTTAAGGAAATATCGGAGTTATTGGAAATGCCGCTGGGAACGACTAAAACAGTATTGTACCGTTCGTTAAATAAGCTTCGGAAAGGATTTAAGGAGGGTGATATTTGTGGGCAATAAAATAAATCAAGAGATACATAAAATAGAGATTCCAAAAGAATTACATGATCGGTCTATAATGGGTGTGAAAAAAGCGAAAACAGAGCAACAAACAAGAAAATTTAAAAATCCAATTTTAGCGGCTGTGTTTATTTTAGGGTTATTTACTACTTCGGTTGCTTTTGCCTTCCCATCTGTTGCTGCCCAAATTCCTTTTATGAATAATGTCATTAGTTATTTTAATGACGAAGAACATCGCTACGAAAATTTTGAAACCTTCTCAACTGATATTGGTCTTGCACAGACCAGCAATGGTATGACCGTTATGATAGACAATGCGGTATATGATGGCAAGAATGTTACAATTTCATATGCACTGGAAACAGAACGTGAAATTAAAGAAGAGATGGAAATCAATGCATTAAGTTGGTTTAACATTGTTGGTTCCAACGGTATGGGAGGAAGTGATCAAATTACAAAAGTTAGCGACGATCGTTATGTAGGATTAGCATCCTTCACTCCACATTTTAAAGATGAAGAATATCCAGACACAATAGAAGTTACTTGGAAGCCTGAAGCCTTTTATAGTTTGTCAAGTGACTTAGAAGTGGAGGGGGATTGGTCCTTCGCTTTTTCACTCAACCGTTTAGAAGGTGATTTACAGTTAGTGAATGAAACTGTACAGAAAGAAAATGTGAGTTTCACACTTCAATCGATTGAGTTTACGGATGTTTCCACTGTCATTAGCTATGAACAAGTGATAAAGGTTGACCTTCTACAAGAGTGGGAAAGCGTGACACCTGTTTTCCATGTAACAGATGACCTTGGTAATGTGTATATGAATGGAACCAGTGGTGGTGGCACTTCACCTGATAATGGCAAAACATTTAAAGGATCAAGTGATTTCGGTACGATTCAAGAGGGAGCTAGTAAGCTTATCATTCAGCCTGTTCAAATTGCTAGTCTTAATTCTGGAAAAGGTCATGTTGAAATTGAGCTAGACCCAATTGTCATCAACTTATCAAAATAACAAGGGATTAGTGTTTATACAAAAAATAATTGTACTTAATGTAACCCGGGGATTAAAGATTGGTCTTAGAAGTATCTCAACTTCGAGTCTTCAAGATAATCGGAGCTTATCTTTAATAAGATAGGCTCTTTTTCTTGGGAAAAAGATGGATTTATTAGCAGCGTTTTGAAATAATTGGTATTAAGCATTTTGACTAAGGTAAGATGCTAATAAAACTATTGTATTGTTTTAGGAGGACTATTATTTGAATACCAAAAAATTAAATTTGATTATCTTATTAACCCTGACCGTTGCAGTTCCGGTATGTACAATTCTACCGTACCTTGGAATAATTCCAGACCTTATACTATTCTTCATTTTGCCAGTAGGAATTATCTTTTGCCTCATAGGAGTAATGGCTTCTGTTTTAAGGATACAAACCAGTGGTTGGAAACAATCATAACAAATATCAATGTTCTGTAATCTCGGAGCGTTAATCTAGAGAGGTTTGTGCTCATTTTAACTGAATTACAGGGGATTTTAGTAAAGGACCTAATTTCATTATTGCGGGGGAAGTGCTGGTGAAAATAATTAGAATGATTTTGGCAACTATTGTAGTTTCTCTATCTATTTATGGTTTGATAACTGGAACAGCTGAAATTATATTGCCTTATTTAATGCTATTAATGGGTGGAATGTTTCTTGTTATGGGGGTTACTGAATTTCAAAAACGAAAACCAGTCGCTTTCACATCATTCCTTGTTGCTGGATTTAGTATTTTCGTTGGGATTTATACTTTTTTAAGTAATCTAGCGTAAACCTGAGTAAGAATTTCCAGCAAAATATATCTGATTGCTTCGAATACGAGTCTTCAAGTAAATCTGAGCTAATGTTGGATAAAACAGAAATATCAACTCTATTTCTCAACCTTTTCGTTTAGCTTTTTACAAGCTCTAGTTGAAACCCTTGAATGGAGTGATGAAATGACTAAAGATCAGTTCAAAGAGTTTCAAAATGGAATTCAAATTGGAGAAGAGTACAATTTCAAATATGGAAATAATGAATATTGGATTAGCCAAGATGAAGAGAGATTTTACTTAACAAAAGTAAAAGGCTCAGTTACTCAAGAGTTTAGTACAGCGACACAATTGTTCCAAGAGGGTAAAGTTGATGGAAGATTTATCTCTGATATTTATGAAGATATTGAGTGGTGAATTCGACAGAAATAAGTTTTATCTCATACTCAATTATCTCGGAGCGAGAATTGAAGTTCGTAGGAGTAATATTAAACCTTCCAACTATTGTTAGGATAGGTGAATTATATAAACTCTTTCAAAAGGGTAAGTTGCAAAATAATAAATGATTGGCGGTTTGATGTCACGTATGGAAGTATCTAGAGAAGGAATTGGGATGAGCATCATTCTTATTTTACTAATAGTTTTATGTTATTACTTTACACTCACATTTTTTGAATCCTTGCGAAAAGGTGATGAACGTATAATTAAGCAATCGAAATTTGCAGCAATCATTTGTATGGCAATAGCGCTAGTTATTGGGATTATTTATTAAGCAGTAGCTCGTAATAACAATTTGTTTATTGTTCCATTAAATCGGAGCGTTTGCTTAATAAAAGTAAGCGCTCTATGTAGGTTTATGGAGTTTTATAGAGTAAATTAAGGCATTGAAAAATAGGGGGGGAGAATATGCCGATTTGTCAAAACTGTGGTTATAAATGGAGTTGGAGAGAAACTTTCGTAAGGATGTTTACATTAAGACAAAAATTAAAATGTCCTAACTGTGAGGGGTTTCAATATTTATCTAAACAATCCAAGAATCAATTAACCTTCTTCACAGTTATCCCATTTATATGGTTTCCGTTAGTTATGTTCAGTGTACCGTATAATTACGTTTTAATTATAGAACTCATTTTTTGTGTCATCTCCTTGGGTGTGGCTCCTTATTTCTATAAATTGAGGAATCAAGAGGAGCCGATGTGGTAGTATCTCTTATTCAAGATAATCGGAGCGTTTATTTAATAAGGATGGGATAGCGTGCAGGGTTATAATGTTTTGATGATTTATAACAAAAGTATGGACAAGTTATTAATGTGCGAAAGATTGAAGAATCCTTATAAAGGACTAAGTAATTTGGTAGGCGGAAAAATTGAAGATGGAGAAAAAGGTATAGATGCTGCTTATAGAGAGCTTCTTGAAGAAACCAATATTTCTAAAATGGACATAACTCTTCATCATTTAATGGATTTTAAATACTATCTTCAAGATTGTTACGTTGAAGTATATGTTGGTAGATTAAAAATGGATGTATCAGTTTCAGGTGATGAAAATATTCTTTATTGGTCTAATTTAGATAATAACTTTTTTAATATGTCCTTATATGCTGGAGAAGGAAATATTGGTCATATGATAGAGCAGGTCAATTTTGTTAAAGAAAGACTATTTTCTGATGAAGACTCCCTTGTATAGTATCAATCCTCTTAGAACTAATCTTCCACAATCTCGGAGCTTATCTGTAATAAGATAAGCTCCTTTTAGCTGGAATTAAAGATTGAGTTATGCGGATTTTTTTGAAAAAATCGGCATTGTAAATTTTGGTCATTTAGTGAAACGATTTACTTGCCCATCCGTAGAATGGATATAATCAAAAGGAAAAATTTGTAGTGGGGGGTATAAAAGGTGAAAGTTGAAGTTCTTATATTTGTAATAAGCATACTGTTAATGCCTTATTTTTTGTTCGAATTCTTTAATGACATTAGTAATCAAGCAGGAATTATATCACTAATCTCCTCAATTTTTATGTTGCTATTGTTAATTTTCTCTTCAAGTCTTATTGTAAGTCATTGGAAAGAGAAAAAAGAGACGATAAAGTAATTCTAAAAGAAAATGAAAAGTTATTAAGCAATCTCGGAGCAAATCTGGAATACATCATTTCATTCTAAAATTAAATAATCTTACGTTGGAAGGTGGTATTCATTCAATTATTTGAAGCAATGAAAATTGGTAGTGATAAACAGAAAAAAGCTTATATAGCAATTGAAGAACTGCGTATTATGAATGAATTAAGAACCTACCATCCAGTCTTGTGCGGAACCATCCCAATTGGAATCGATGTAGAGGACTCCGATCTGGACGTTATTATGGAAGTAAATAAACTAGATGAATTCGAAAGTCAGCTAATAACTCTTTATGGGAATAAAGAAAAATTCAAGGTAAAGCGAACAACCATTAGATTTAAAGAGGTTGTAAAAGCGAATTTTGTTTTCAATAATTTTGAATTTGAGTTATTCGGGCAAAATGAGCCTGTACATAATCAGAACGCATATCTTCATATGATAATTGAATATAAGTTGATGCAAAGATTTCCTGAACTTAAATCCAAAGTGTTAGGACTCAGAAAACAAGGTTACAAAACTGAACCAGCATTTTGTGAGATCCTCGGAATTACTAAAGATCCATATTATGGTCTCATACGCTATGGAATTAAAGAGGGGATTATATCCAAAATGAATTGAATTACTTTATTAAATTAATCGGAGCTTTTGCTTAACAATAAGTAAGCGCTCTATGTAGGTTTAGGGTTGGAGTATTAAACAAAGGAAGTGTAAAATGTTCAAGTCACACGTTACAAATAGAATAATAAGGTTAATAGTTTTTTGGATCGGAGTATCTCTATTATTGCTTAAAAGTAATAGTATCGCGAGTTCACTGTTATCACTAATATTTATAGCCTTGCTTGGGGTTTCATTTACAGTGTATCAATTAACAATAATTATAACTTTAAGAAAAGTAAATCGAAATTAGTTATTAATTCATAGAGAAGCGATTGTTCAACAATCTCGGAGCTTATCTGTAATAAGATAAGCTCTTTTATATGTGAAGTAAAGATTGAGTTCTGTGTGCAGATTTGAAATAATTGGTATTAGAGACTTGTAAAAGGAGATTGGAGTAATTTTAAACAATATTATCAAATATGTTGGGGAGGACTTGAAGGAGGTTTTTTATGTTTCAAACGATTATGTGGATTTCATTAATTTTAGTTTTGTTTGCAATAGTGACTATTTACAAGTACAAAAAATCAATAAAAACGAAAAAGCAATGGGAAGGCAAAAATCCACTTGAAAGAACTAAGTCAATAGAGGAACTCCGACAGAATGATAATAAACATCGGAATACTAACGGAGGCTTTTAGGTATGCTGCTTTAGTTAGCCTTGCTTAACTATCTCGGAGCGAGAATAGAAGATTGCAAAGGTAGTGGTTCTCTCTTTCTTTAAATTTGAAAAAGAAAGGAAAACGAATTAGTAGATGATGAGTGTAATGTGGTATATAGTACCTGCCATAGTCATTTTAGTAGGTCTATTCTTATTTATTTGGGGGTTAAGAGCCCGTTGGGAAGAAAGTGAAAATGCTAATAAAGTAAGTGCTTATTTATTAAGTTTTTTTGATCTAATATCAGGTGATCCTGTAGCAACTGGAGGTCTTCGTATGGGGGGAGGACTGGTATTAATAGTTATAGGATTACTCTTCCTATTCATTTAAAACCTTAAGATAACCATATTCCATTATCTCGGAGCTTATCTAAAATAAGATAATTTTTTTGTGAAATAAATGATTGGTTTATTTGCGGCATTTTGAAAAAACGGCAATAAGTTTTAAGAATATGAGTGAATTGAAAATATAAAAAGGTGGAATGAAGGTTAATGAGATAACTAAGTGGAGATGCCAGTAAAAGATCAGCAAGATATCATTGTTGTTGTCCTGGATAAATGGCTCCAGAAAAAAATTAATAAATATGAAAGTAGAAAGAACTTATCCTAATGGGTAAGTTCCTTTTTTTATTTAGTAAAAAGGTATTTTTAAGGTTGCTGTAAGGTTTAAACAAACTTGCTGTAAGTTCGGCATTGTATACTCTCCTTGTGAATAAGTAACCTTTTAGGATAAAAAGATCTTTATCGGAAATATTATCTCTCAATAGAACAAGTAGCTAAAAAAGGAAATGGGGAAGAAAACCATGAGAACAGTATTACAAGCAAGACATATAGATAAAAACTTTGGCGAGAAGGGCCACATTTATAAAGCCTTACAAGACATTCATATTGACATTACAGAAGGAGAATTTATTGGCGTAATGGGCCCATCAGGTGCCGGTAAGTCTACTTTGCTCAATATATTTTCCACCATTGATAAGCCATCTTCAGGAGAAATTATCATTGATGACCAAAATATTTTATCAATGAAAGATGAACAGCTTTCTGACTTTCGAAGAAATAAACTTGGCTTTATTTTTCAGGATTATAATTTGTTGGATCCTCTTACTGTGAAAGAAAATATTGTTCTTCCGCTTGCACTATCAAAGGTGTCTATTTCAGACATTGAACAGCGTGTAAATGATTTGGGGGAATTATTTGGGATTACTGATATATTAAACAAATACCCCTATCATATTTCTGGAGGACAAAAACAACGGACAGCTGCAGCTCGTGCAATTGCTTCCAATCCCAGCTTGATTTTTGCAGATGAACCAACAGGCGCACTTGATTCAAAATCTGCTACAAGCTTGCTTGAAGTTTTAAGCTCGTTGAATAAGGAACACACGGCAACCATAATGATGGTAACACACGATGCTTATGCTGCGAGTTTTTGTACGCGAGTATTATTCATTAACGACGGTCGCCTATTTAAGGAAATTTTTAAAGGTACGCGTAATCGGAAAGAATTTTTCGAGGAGATCTTAGAAGTAATCGCTGATCTCGGGGGTGAGGATCGTGACATTATTTAGCATCGGAATAAAAAATATGAAAAGGAAGTTCAGAAATTATTTTCTCTACTTCGCGTCTATGATTTTCAGCATCGTTATTTACTTTTCGTTTTCTTCATTAAAGTATGATCAAACGATACAAGCCACTTCTCAAACTTCACAGAAAATCAACTCTGTTTTTAGTGGGGCATCATTTGTGTTAATGATCTTTGTCGCCATCTTTATCTGGTATTCAAATTCTTTTTTTACAAGACAAAGAAAAAAAGAAATTGCATTGTATTCATTGCTTGGAGTCCGTAAAAGAATGATTGGCTTGTTACTGTTTTATGAGAATTTCATAATGGGTGTTTTAGCTCTTGTTATTGGTATACTATTTGGCGCGTTGCTCTCTGATTTATTTGTTTCTCTATTAATGAGCTTGATGGGATATCAACCAATAACGAACTTTTCTATATCGACGGATGCTGTCGTCAATACAGTGATCGTCTTTATGGTGATCACGTTGATTACATCGTTCCATGGCTATCGCCTAATTTATCAGTCAGAATTGATTGATTTATTTCGAGCTGAAAACGAAGGAGAAAAGAACCCTAAAGCTTCTATATCCATTGCTTTATTCTCTGTTTTCTCTATCTCACTTAGTTACTGGCTTGCCCTTCAAAATATTTTGACATCAAAGGTATGGAGTACGATAGGGATTTTGTGGACACCTGTGTTGATTTTGTTAACGGTTGTATTAGGTACGTATTTCTTATTTAATACATCTATTGTCTATGTTTTAAAGGTTCTTGGTACCAATAAAAAGTACGACTGGAAAGGTACAAATATGATCGGACGATCACAACTTTTATATCGGATAAAAGGGAACGCGCGCACCCTAACGGCCATCGCCGTTTTAAGTGCAACAACCTTAACCGCAGTCAGTACCGCTTTCAGCTTATACTATAGTAATGTTACTAATGTGAAAAACATCAATCCCAACAGCATGATGTTTATTAACGTCGATGATACCATAACAGAAAAGACTAACGATATAATTGTCAACAACAAAAAGCATAACGTCTTAGAACATAAAAGCATAGAAGCTTTGGAAGTGAAAGCAGATGTTTCAAAGCTTAACGATATGTTTTCTGCGGAACACCAAATGTATACTCTGATTTCAAATGATACCTTTATTAGACTAGCAAGTTCACAGGATAGAAATACTTCTCTTTCGTTGAAAGGGATGGAAGTAGTCTTGCTTGATCCAGGTTACATGGCAAATTTGTCTCCTGATTATACAGAGAAGACTATCCCGATAAATGTAAATAAAGGAGAGGAACAAGTTACCTTTAAAGAGGTAAGAACATACAGCGTTCTAAATGCGGCAACTGCCAACAAAACATTAGTCGTAAGTAAAGAATTATTTGAACATTTGCAGAAAGATATGAAACCAATTAAATTAGAGCTCTACACGATAACAGATGAAAAAACAGCTGAACAGTTAACCAAAGACGTACAAGCTGCGTTGCCTGATGAAGCAAAATTTTCGAGTTTTTTTCAGGACTATGCAAGCACAATGGAATCCTCGGGCTTGATTATTTTTATGGCAGGATTTCTTGGTCTGGTATTTCTTGCAGCCACAGGCAGTATCATTTACTTTAAGCAAATGACAGAAGCACATGCAGACAAAGGTAACTACGTTATCTTGAACAAAATTGGTGTGACCAGGAAAGAAATGAAAAAAACAATTGCCGAACAAGTAGGTTTCATTTTTGTTCTTCCATTGATCATGGGCATTCTGCACTGTGTCGTAGCTTTAGCCTCTTTGTCAAACCTAATACAAGCAAACTTATTCTTACCAGTTATCATTTGTATTGGTAGTTATACAGTCATATATTTCATTTATTATGTCATAACCGTTAAAGCCTATAACAAGATCGTTACAAAATCATTTATTCAATAAAAGGAGGAAATAAACATGAAAAGAATATGGATCCCTATTATAGCGTCTTTTTTTATTGGAGGACTATTATTTCTTCAAAATACCAACCTCAATCGTTTAGGTGCAGACACATACTTCACAAAAATTAATGTCAATGGAGAATTGGAAGAAACATCATCTAATGGAGAAATATACATTCGTTATAGATATGAATTACCTGCCTACAACGAAGCTGGTGAGAGTCAATCTTTCACTTTTACTTCACCAGGAGAGCTTCGTGAAAATGCTTATCTCCTTTTGTATATTAAAGGAGATAAAGGTGTTACCTCCTATGAAGAGGTAGATGAGAGAGAAATCCCTCAAAAGGCAAAAGAACAATTATTGTAATTTCAGTAATAAAGAATCCTTCTGAAAAGAAGGGTTCTTATTTATCTTTTCTAGAACTTTCACCAAGGTTTGTCCGTTTTTGTTCCTAAATTATATATGGAGGCCAGAAAACAATGACAGTCAATAATAAAGTATTAATTGTTGATGATGAAGAAGAAATTTTAATTCTGCTAAAAACCGTCCTAAAAAAAGAAGGGGTAGGAGTTATTATTACTGCATCTAACGCACTGGAGGGGGTTAAAAAGTTTCAAGAAGAGCAACCTGACCTTGTGATATTAGATATTATGCTCCCTGATGGGGAGGGGTATGATGTATGTAAACAAATCCGTCACACCTCAAATGTTCCTATCTTGTTTTTATCTGCGAAGTCAGAAGAAATCGATCGCATTTTAGGATTCGCTTTGGGAGGAGACGACTATATTACAAAACCATTTAGTCCAAAAGAATTGGCTTACCGTGTAAAAGCACAATTAAGAAGGTCTAGTTCTCAATCAGAGAAGACCAAAGAAGCAGTAACGACCGGTCCTTTCGAGTGGGATGAGCAAACAATGGAATTAAAAAAGAACGGAAAGGTTATTGAACTAAAGCCAAAAGAAATGCGAATGATGATTCACTTTTTAAATCACAAAAACCAAATTATAAGTAAAGAAAGTCTTTGCAAAAAAGTATGGGGAGAAGATTATATAGGATTTGATAACACCATCATGGTACATATCAGAAGGTTACGCGAAAAAATTGAATCTCAACCGTCTAAACCAGACTACCTTCGAACTGTAAAAGGGTTGGGTTATAAACTTGTGATAAAGGATGAATAATTGATGAAATGGAGGATAACTGGAAGGTTTCTTGTCTCTGTTATATTTATTGTTGTCCTGGTCATCATTTTTAATATCGTTATAGTTATTGCTTTGTTTATTGCGCAAAATTATTCTTTTGATCAAAATTTAAAAAATGAGGGGTCTTCTCTGGAATCATTCACAAGAAATTTCCAAGAAGAAATCAGGTTTTCAGCAGAGAACGATATGATTACCCGTAAAGGGAAACGAGAACTAGATAAGAAACAGGCTTGGATTCAAATTTTAGATGAAAATGGCACTCAGATTTATGGGTATGGCACACCTGAAGCCATAAAGGAAAAATATACCCCTATTGATCTAGTCAATATGTATAAATACAAAGAAAAGGACGTATTTTCTACAAACTTTGTCAGTGAAGTGAAGCGGTCTAATTATAGGTACAGTTATATCATAGGTTTTAAATCTCCCCATATAAACCGGCTCGTATATTCGTATGACTCAAGAGAAGTAATTGATTTAATTCAGAAAGGAAGCTTCATTTTATTATTAATTGACGTGATTGTGGCTTTATTTATAGGCTATTTATTTAGTAAACGACTTACTAGTCCCCTTCATAAATTGATTGAAGGGATTAAACGGCTTGCGGATAGAGATTTTAATATTAATTATGAACGAAAAGGTATTTATAAAGATGTATTTCATAACATGAATCAGTTGTCTAACCAACTTCGGAAGACGGAGATAGAACAAAAGAAGTTAGCGCAAATGAAGGAAGAGTGGATTAGCAATATTTCTCATGATATGAAAACACCGCTGTCTTCTATTTTAGGATTTGCTGAAATTTTGAAGGAAAAAGAGTATAACTTTACCCCAGAAGATATTCAAAAATATGCTGAAATTATTGAACGAAAATCAATTTATATGAAAGAACTTATTGAAGACCTTCATTTATCTACGCGTTTAAAAAATAAGGAACTCTTACTAAAGATAGAAAAAGTTAATATCGTTTCTTTGATACGGGTTATTGTAATAGATGTGATTAACGATGGTGAATGCAGGGATATTGAATTCTATCCCAGCGAAGAAAAAATTGAAGTAGAGGTTGATCAAGTGTTAATGCGACGAGCAATAAATAATTTAATCGATAATGCGATCGTCCATAACAATGAAAATGTCAACATTAAGATAGAAGTGAAAAGAGGAGAACGTACGCATATTACAATTAAGGATAATGGGAAGGGGGTAAGTAAAAGTGAGATCGATCGTGTATTTGATCGGCATTTTAGGGGAACGAATACAACTCAATCTCATAAAGGATCGGGACTAGGTATGGCGATCGCAAAGGAAGTGATCGAAACCCATGAAGGAGAAATTACCATTGATAGTAAAACTGGAATTGATTCTGGAACAAACATTAACATTGTCTTGTAAACAGGAAATGACTCTATCACATGATTCGTACTTTTATTATTACGGATGAAGTAACTGGATTACATAAGAATCCAACTCAAGAGTCATACTCTTAATGATAATCGTCATAAGAATGAGGTGTCGCTTTGTCTGTTTATATGATTCCGATTAAAATCGCCATTTTGTCGTTTTTTTTACTAAGTTTCATTTTTACTATTCCTTGGCTGATCTATAATTATAGGAAGTACGGATTTGTGAGTATTTGGAACTCACTAATCATTTACACCTTTAGTTTCTATATGCTTTCTGCTTTATTTTTAGTTCTATTACCATTACCCGTGACACAAGATACTTGTGCCGGACAGAGTAATGACACCGTATATTACTCCATCATACCGTTTACATTTGTATCTGATATATATAAGAATATGAATGTGGTATGGACACAACTACACACATATTCACAAATCTTTTTACAACCAGCCTTCTACCAAGCGGCTTTTAACTTTATCTTGTTACTCCCTTTTGGGGTATTCCTTCGTTATTTTCGAAATACTCATCAATCTTGGAAAAAAGTACTAGCTGCAGGATTTGCAGTGTCGCTTTTTTTTGAAGTCACACAGTTTACGGGAATTTATGGGATTTACAACTGTCCTTATCGCATCTTTGATGTCGATGATCTTATGTTGAACACCCTCGGAACCCTTTGTGGTTTTACTATTGCTCCTATTTTCTTGTCACTGCTGCCATCGAAAAGTTCCATAGAGCATAAAAGAAAAGTGGTAGAAGGGGAACCTCGAGTAAGGTTGCTTCAACAAATTTTGGCAATCATAGTTGATTACACAATCATAAAGCTTGGTTGGATAGTTATTACAATTATTTACGTCTCATCGGCGTTCATAGAATTTCTTTATACAACCATGGGATTTGTTGTAGTTTATATCATTATTCCCTATATATGGAGCGGAATGACGTTAGGCACAAGACTACTGAAGTATCGTTTATATGCGGAAAATGGACAATATCCAGGTTTGAAATCATTGATAAAAAGGGGGGCTTCTTTATATATCCCCTGGTTCTTTACGTATATAGCTCAAAGAATTAATTCCTTGCCTCTTGATTTCTCAGGACCTTTCTACACCTTGCAGGTGTGGATTAGCGTTGGAATCTTCGTGATTGTTTTTATTATGTGGAGTGCTATTTTCGTACACCTTTGCATGATAGGAATACGGAAAGAAAGATTATATGCGGATAAGATTGCAAATATAAAACAGATTAAATACTAAAGAACAGTCATTGTTATTTATCTGAGTGCAGATGCCTGACGACACGCTGCTAAAGTGGTAACAGACTAAGGTTAAGATAAAAAGAGAAGATCAAGATTTAATGCATGATCCTCAAATTTTTTATCTTCTATGTTGGCTTTTAAGGAAAAGCACTCGTTCTGATTCATCCTCTCTGTCTTTAAAGAGATCCAGCTATTTTCCTACGTCAGCGGAAAATTTAACATAAGCAATCCCTTCAGTTGTTATAAGGTTTTCACATATTGTGAGATCACCATTGAAGTTTAATAAATTCAGTGTTCAACAAACTCGGAGCTTATCTTCAATAAGATAAGCTCCTTTTTCTATGGAAATTTTCCTTGCTTTCTATGATTATTGAATTGGTTATGCATAGTGTTATACTTTTAATTCTGTTCTTCTCATTACCGAATAAGAGCGATCCATTTATCTAAGGGTCAATACATATCTAACTTCTATTGATTTCGTGTGTGGTCCTCACTTTAAGTATCCTTTCAAAGTCCAGCAAAGAAAATTCATCATAACCTTCAGAAAAAAATACAACCAAATGAGCTATGTTCCGTCTAATAGGTGAAAGGGTGTGAAAGATGATTACTAGTAAAAAACGGGATGATGAATATGAAGATGATCTCAGCAAAGAAGAGCGAGTTGAATGGTTAATGAACGAGTACGGAAGAAATATCACTCGCTTAGCATTTACCTATACAAAACAACAACAGCTTGCTGAAGATATCGCACAAGAAGTTTTTATTAAATGCTATAAAAATCTAGATAGTTTTCGAAATGATTCAACTTATAAAACTTGGATTTACAGAATAACTGTAAATTTATGCAAGGATAAGCTGAGAAGTTGGTCCTTTAAAAATATCGTTTTAAATGATTTCTTTTCAAAGTCTCGTCATACATATGATACTCCGGAAACTGAATTGATAAATTTAGAAAGTAAAAGAATGCTTTCTGAACAGGTTATGTCGTTACCAGTCAAGTATCGAGAAGTGATTATTCTCTATTATTATGAAGAACTATCTTATAACCAAATCGTTGAGTTGTTGCAAATACGAATGCAAACAGTGAAGTCTCGTTTACACAGAGGACGTATTTTGTTAAAAAAACGACTCGAAGGAGGTAAAACAGATGGATGATTTCTTAAAGAATCTTAAAGAGGATATGAATGAAACAGTGTTAAAAGATATTGATTTTGACAATAAACATAAACGAAACGTCAAGAATGCCATTTATTACAATCAAAAGAAGACCAGAATCAACATCCAGCAAAGATTAGGGTTTTTGTTAAGTATAGGATTTACGGTAATTGTTATGTTTGGAATTGGTTATTTAACTCTGGATAAGTTGGGGTTCATGGCTCTTGATGAAGCATCTCCAACAAATGAAACAAGTGAATTAAAAAGCGATATAAAGGCGGGCAATGAGGATAACTCTTTCACTCCCCCGGCTCAGGATGAACTATACGATGATTTGTCAAAAGAAGATGTGTCTACAAAAATGCTGAATACTGTTGATTATTTTAGTACAGCATCAGGAGAATTTGAATTACAAAATGTATACGATGATAACTCAGAAAGCAATGAAAGGATCAAGTATACGGTTAGCTTGGAAGAACATGTTGGAGAATCTGTGATCTCAACCTCTTTTTATGATGAAGAGATAATGGGAGTTAAGTCCAATATAAATAAAACATTTTATGATGGACAAAAGGTATGGAGAATTGACAACAATAGAGAGGAATATTATGTGAATGAACCTGAAGTTAACGGCAAACAGCAAACCGTTTATCCAAACGAAGTATTCCAGGTGGAGTTAAGAAAGCTCTATGATTCTCCTGGCGTATTCAGGCAAAGTCCACCGGATAGCAGTGCCCATATCTCTTTGTTTCCATATGAAAAAGTAGCTTATTATTTAAGAGAAGAAAATCTTTGGGATATTGAAAAACAAAACGAAGAACTACTCGGCCATAATACAATTGTTTTATATGGCGAGATACCAAAAAGTGATACAGATCGAATGAAAGGTAACCAATTTCGTTTTTGGGTAGATAAAGACACAGGTATTCTCGTGCAGTATGAAGTATACGATCAAAATGGAGAGGTGACTAGCTACCTACACCCAGACCGTTTAGAAATAAATCTACCAATTTCCTCAAAAGAGTTTATACCCAATCTTGAAAATTATAGTGAGATGGAAGTAGATCAGCCTTCTTATGAAGATTCGAAAGAAGCAGATATAGAGGTAGTGGATCACGCGGATTATTATCCAGAGGAAGTCGATGTCGTCTTGACGAGACTTGAGAAAGAACTACCATTTTTATATGAATTCAAGAATAAGGAGTTGGAACTTTATTCTGCTAGTTATGAAAAATATAAAGACTATAAACAGGCCTATCTAACTTATAGCTATAAAAAGGATGAAGATGAAGATGGCTCAGGATCCAAACTTTTATACGTTCGTCAGTATCATAAAGATGCGGTTGTTCGTTCGATAGGAGATTTCGATACAGGAGCGAAAGATAAGCATGAAGAGTTTGATTTAAATGGGATTCATTGGGTTAGCTACAAACTTAACAATATTCCGGAATCTCATTTTATTGGAAAATCTGATGATTACAAATACGAAATCGTAACCCAGGATATTTCTGCAGAAGTAACGAAACGATTATTAGCCTCATTCAAAAAGAATGATTGAAGTAGGATAGTTTACAGGGGGCATCATGAATAGCATAAAGAAAGAAAAAAGGAGTCATTTACCATACCGGCTAAATATATTGTTTTTGTTCGTATTCTTACTGTTTTCTGTTTTAATTTTTCGTTTAGGATATCTCCAATTAGCTCAAGGTGATGATTTTGAAAATCAAGTAGAAGAAACAGATAATGTGGAGGCTAAAACAACTTCCCCTAGAGGTATGATGTTTGATCGTTACGGAAGAGTTGTAGTAGATAATAAACCTACCTTTATTATTACTTATACTAAGACACAGGGGACTACTCAACAAGAAAAACTGGAAGTGGCAGAACATCTTTCAAAGTACATTGAGAAAGGGACTGAAAAATTAACTGAAAGAGACTTGAAAGATTATTGGATTATTACTCGTCCAAAAGAGGCAAGATCGAAGTTAAGCGATAAAGAAACCAAAGATCTTAGTGACAAAGATGCGTATCAGTTACAGTTAGATCGTATTAAAGAATCAGATCTAAATAAAATCTCAAAAAAAGAATTAGAAATTGCAGCCATTAAACGTGAAATGGATGGTGGATACGCATTATCTTCCCAAACAATTAAACAGGATTTGACGAAAGATGAAATTGCTGAAGTGAGCGAACATCTGAGTGACCTCCCGGGGATAGAAGTTGCAGCTGATGCGATTCGTGAATACCCTTATAATGAAACAATAAAAACTCTATTAGGAAATACAGGACAAATTGCCGAAGAGGAAGTAGATGCTTATCTTCAAAAGGGTTATGGATTAAATGATAGTGTGGGAATTAGTTTCTTAGAAAGACAATATGAAGAGTATTTAAGGGGACAACCGTCAAAAACAAAATTTGTAACTGATAAAGAAGGAAATCCAATTGGAGATCCAGAAGAAATTCCGGGCTCCAGAGGCGGAGATCTAGTGTTAACTTTAGATATGGAGCTTCAACAATCTGTAGATGAGATTTTAAAAGAAGAGATACAAGAAGCACGCTCAGAAGGAAATTATTCGTTGGAACGCGCTTATGCAGTAATGATGGAGCCAAAAACTGGAGAAGTATTAGCAGCTTCAGGACAAGAACTAACAAATAAGGGATTTGAAGATCGTTCATACGGAGCATTTATGGATGCTTATGCAATGGGATCTACTGTTAAAGCAGCTACTGTATTAACGGGCTTTCACTATAGGGCCATTCAACCCAATACTTATTTTTATGATACTCCACTATATTTTCCTGGAACAGAACCAAAGAAATCATATGTGAACATGGGGAGTATTAATGAATTAACTGCCCTTCAACGTTCATCCAATGTCTATATGTTTAATATTGCAATGGAAATAGCTAATCATAAGTATGAAAAAAATCAAGGCGGGGCTTTCGATATAGAAGCTTATTCAAAAATGAGGAATGTGTTTTCTCGATTTGGTTTAGGAGTAAGCACCGGAGTGGATATCCCTTCTGAAGCAACTGGTTATGAAGGGAATAGTAATATATTAGGTAATTTGCTTGATCTCAGTATTGGTCAGTTTGACACTTATACCCCTATTCAAATGGTTCAATACATTTCAACCGTAGCAAACGATGGACGAAGGATGGAAGCACATTTACTGAAAGAAGTTCATGAAGCTAATAATGGAGATGAACTTTCCAACAATATTTTATATCAGAATACGCCTAACGTTATGAATACTGTAAATGTTGATCAAAAGTACTTTGATGTTGTCAAAAAGGGACTATGGATGGTTACACATACTAATCAAGGTACGGCAAATTTCTTTAGTAATAAATCCTATAACCCCTCCGCAAAAACTGGAACAGCAGAGTTTGGAGAAGATAACTACAATTTAACTCTTGTTGGATATGCTCCTTCTGATGAGCCTGAAGTTGCTTTTGCAGTTGTAGTGCCAGATATCGATAACACTAATGAAATTAATCATGATATTAGCGAACGGATAATGGACAAGTATTTTGAAATGAAAAAATCAGGACATCAGATGGAAGTGAAAGATAAAGGAAATGACTAAAACATATCTCTTTTCAAATCTTGAATCGAGGAGAAATCAGTGCAAAAAAAATCAGTTTATTTACTTGTAATATCAATTCTTGTATTTAGTGTTTTTGTATACTATATATATGGACAAGAATATAGATACGCAAAAGAATTCGCGAATGAACTATATGAGTATTCAATTCCTCCAAACACAGTACTAATTGAGAAAGGTTATGATTTTGCCTACAACTATGGAGGAGGGCCTAGGGGTAATGGAGGATATCCAACGGTAGTCGCTTTCATGAAATTATCATCTTCTCTCAGTGAGCAAGAAATATTCAATTACTACAACCAAGATGATATTGAAGTATATTTTGACTGGTGGGTGGAAGAGGAAAAAGGCAAAGAGTGGTACGAGGGGATAAAACCAAAACCTCAAAAGCTAAGTGATAAGGAAAATATCAATAAAACTATTAAAGTCGTTATTCAAAAAAGAAGTCTCCTTGTCACTCCTTATGGGGAGGTCGTTTACTAAGTTAAATTTATCAAATTGGTTAATTAAGATATGGAAAACAAACTTATCTCAACTTTGAGTCTTCAACAATCTCGGAGCTTATCTGTAATAAGATAAGCTCCATATTTTATTTGGTTGTGTAAATGAAATAGTTTTGAAATAATTGGTAGTGAACATCTTTTGTAATCTTATTTTTATTTTTGGAGGAATTCATTTTGGAAAAGACATTAGTTAAAACTGGATTATATTCATTGGTTATTTCCTTTCTAATATTGTTTGCAGGGTTAAATAGAGTGAAGTCTACCACAGATGTAAATGGAATGACTTCAGTTATGGAAATTTCATATCCGGATTTCTTTTTTATGATTTCACGATATTCTATTACCATTTCATTCATTTTAGTTATTAGTGTATTTGCAATAATACAGTATAGGAAATACAAAAGAGTAAAACCATCTTGAAAGTTGGACATTTGGTTAAGAGGTAATAGTTGTTAAACGATTAGGTGCAGTTGAATTTTAAAAGTGATCTTCCTGTATCTCGGAGCTATTCTTCAATATAGTGCTTGATAACTGAATAGACACTTACAAAAGAATTATTGTGGGTTATGCACTTTAATGCTTCCTGAAAATGCAATAAAGAATAAATAAAAGGGTGATATTACTGGTGAAAAGTAATGAGGATACAGATGTTTTTAAACAAACTGTAAAGTTAATGTGCAAAATTAACAATATTTCTACGCGGAAACCGAGGTTTGAAGTCATTGATAATATGGTGGTTATCAGTATAAAAAACCATTTAGAAGATGGAGTAGATTTAGATTGCTTTAATATTTTAAATTTTATCTATCAAATAATTTCACCTCTAGGGGTTAAATTCAATCAACAATTATATCTTTATCCAAATTCAAAAAGAGTGGCTAGAGTAGTGATCAGTTTCGAAAAAGAAGATTACGAGGCTATAAAAATAAAAGTTAGGGGTGACACCATAAGTAATTAAAAGTCCAAATAATGTAGGGTTTTATGGTAAACGTATACAACCTTTTACTGCAATCTCGGAGCTTATCTGTAATAAGATAGGCTCATTTTTATGGGCATCATTTCCTTTAAAGATAACAATTCTAATGGTGATAGTGAAACAATTTTGTTTTATGTTCGTAAAAAGAAGAGAGAGATAAAATTTAACAGTTTTTCGTGAGGTGCTTATGAGAGAAAAGAAGTTTTTATATTTTATTGGATTTGTATCAATAGCTTCTTGGTTAGTTCATTTTCTTACATATTCAAATCAATATTCTAATCAAGAAATTATGGAAGGAATAATATTCATATTCTTATTAACAACCATTTATTTTGTTCTGATAAGAATATATTTTAGTTGGAATTCTGGTCCAAAGATCGTAATTCGCTTTTTATTTATTACTGGTCTAGTTCTTTTAGGTTGGATAACTTTTATAATTGAGTCGTCTGCATAGTAGACTCTAAATTAATTAATGTTAATTGGCTCTATTCAATATAATCGGAGCGTTAATCTAAAAAGAATTATGCCCTTTTTGTTTAAATTAGTAACAGGCCATTTAATTGAATAAAATAAGGAGATATATATATTATGAATCAAGCAGCCGAAATATATTGGAATGAATATTGGAAGAACCAAAATAAGCCTAAATCAGTTACTGCGTGGCAATTCGGAGTCGAGCCTGACAATCTTGCGCAATTAGTGATAGATGGTATTAAAACTGCAACATGTTCAGGGCATATATTTTATGAACTAGAGAATGAACCCCTTCCAACAACGGAAGATTACAATATTATTTTAAACAGTGATCATGAGCCTGTAGCAATAACTAAAACAATAGAAGTTACTATAACTCCAATGAATGAGGTTAGTGAAGGGTTTGCTATTGCGGAAGGCGAAGGAAACAGAACCTATCGATATTGGTTTGATGAACATGAAAAATTCTTTAGAAAAGAACTAAACGCAATTGGACGTGAATTTTCAAAGGATATGCCCCTTGTTTGTGAACGGTTTGAAGTGATCCATGTAAAAGATGAATAACTCAGTTTTAAACAATATCGGAGCATTTGCGGAACAAAAGTGAGCGCTCTATGTAGGTTTAGGGCAGCTGCAATTTGTTAGTTTTAAATGGGAGGTGAGCGTATGGATGATGCTGTATTTTGGGTATCTAGTATAGGTGGTATATTCAGTTTAGGGGGCGTTCATTTGGTATTACGCCTCGTTAGGAAAGAGAATTTCAAAGGAAGAAAAGGAAGCTGAAAAAGATTTAACTTATGAGACAAACCCTTTTACAGGCACTTCAAAAGATACTAGAGGTAAGAAATAATCATTTGTTTGACTATTTCATATTACAGAAAATCGGAGCGATTACAAGTAAGTATAAAATTAATGGGGATTTAAGCGTTGATTCTGTTGTGGATCAATGCTTTTTTAATTAGTATTATTCTTTTGTGTATTTTTTAATTGTGACCATTTTATTTCATTTGCGTCTAAGTAAGTAGATTGCGCAAAGGAGGAAAAATTTTGGAGGATGAAGTAGCTGAATGGTTTGATATGTACGGTGAATCGATTTTAACCTACATACTTTTGATTGTTAAAGATTATCAACGAGCTGAGGATTTAACACAAGAAACCTTTATCAAAGCTTATAGAAATCAACATAAGTTTGAACATAAATCGTCTGTAAAAACATGGCTGTTTTCCATTGCACGCAATGTGACCAGAGATTATTTTCGAAAAAAACACCCATTACAACATTATTTGAATTTAACGTCGGAAGAGAAAGATTACCATCCTATACCTGAACAAATTGTAGCTTTAAATTGGCAGACTGAGCAATTATATAAAGCGATTCAGCAATTAAAGCCTACCTATAGGCATGTCATCATTTTACGAAAGTTAAAAGAGCTTTCAACAGCAGAAACAGCCATTGTTTTAAAGTGGTCAGAAAGTAAAGTGAAAATGACTTTAAAGAGAGCTTTAGCTGAACTTAAAAATGAATTAATGAAATGGGGTGTTACCAATGAAATTTTCAGATAATCAGTTTAAGGATTTAGAGAAACAATTAAAAATAAATGACGCTTCTAAATATCAACTTAGAAGTAACATTTTACAAACTGTCCATAAAAATAATAAAAGTAAACCGAAAAGACAAATGGGGTGGATTGTCATAGCTGTTAGCTTTCTTTTTTTACTATCTTCGCCTTTTTACTCCACAACAATGGCAAGTGTTATGGAGAAAATACTACCGATTTCAATCACTCCAAGCTTTTCAGGAGGGGAAGATACACAGCTATCATCCCGACTCTATGAACTAGTTGAAAATGAGGGGTATGCCATTAATTCTTTAGGTCTAACGCCATCTCCCTATACAATTGAAATCTCACTCAATTTAAAGGATTCTACCTTGAAACAAGCAACGGAAGATCTGGAACCTAAGATTGAAAATTATTTAAGTGAAAATGGATACGACAAATATGTTCTAAAGATTTCAGAAACAAATAAAGCATATTCTCATGATCATGAGGATGAAACAGACATTCTTTATGACGAAGTAAGAACTATCGTGAAAGAAGTTTTTGCATCATATGGATACGCTGAAGAAGCAGATAATGAGTTGGTTGGTCTTAAGAAATCCTGGTTTTCAAATATTATTACACTTGAGATGCCAGACCATATTCAAGAGTCTAATAAAATCATTAATGAGATCGAGAAAGAAATAGAATCACAAGAGTTAGATGTAAAAGACATTGAAGTGAATAAGTTTAATCTTCAACATAGGAAACAAGATAATCGTTGGGCATTTATTTCAGCTGATATCTATGAAGGCATGGTAGGGAAATCAACTTATGAACTGACAGGATTATCATACAAGGTGAAGGATGGGCATTCCTATGTATCCATTAAAACTAATTTTAATGAACCTCCTTCTCAAGAAATAATCCAAGAAATTGAATTGTCGATTAAAGAATACTTGTCTTTACCTGAAACAAGAGAGTATATAAAAAATGACAAGTATACGATTCACCTTTTGTTGAAAAACGGAAAGGATTTTATTGAGATATCGAGTTAAATATAAGCTATTAACATCATTCATTTTGAACAATCATTCTTTGAATTTTACGTTAGCAGGACTTCCTTGTAAGGAGGTCCTTTTCGTGTGTATTAAAGGAAAAATAGTTGAGGTCTATTAGATATAGATGAAACCATTTAACTTCTATAAGAGTCTAAAGGTGGCAAGAGGATCGGAAGGGGTTTTGAAGATGAAAAAGAACGACCCGTCTTTAACGGGTGAAGTGGATGAAGACAAACTAGAAGTTCAAATAGTTGAGTTGGTTGATGAGCACTCCAAAAAAATCTATTTACTTGCATACTCTTACGTGCAAGATAAAGGATCAGCAGAAGATATAGCTCAAGAAGTCTTCTTAAAATGCTATAAGAATCTCAAGAGGTTTCGAGGAGAAGCGTCCATACAAACCTGGCTTTACAGAATCACAGTAAATACAGCGAAGGATCATTTACGCAAAAAAAGTTTTCAACTCTTGAAAAATCCGACTAGTTTTTTAGATAATTTCTTAAGATCTCAAAGTTCTGAGCAACTATACATAGAGCGTGAAGAGAATCGAGAGGTACTTGACTATGTTTATGACCTCCCCAGAAAGTATCGCGAAGTCATTGTGCTGCACTACTTTCATGAGCAGACCGTTACAGAGGTTAGTCAGGCTCTAGACTTAAATCTGAATACCGTTAAGACGAGGTTATCTAGAGCCCGTAATTTGTTGAAAAAAATCATGCTTGATCAGAAGGAGGAGAATTTCAATGGATGAGGATTTAAAGAAAGCTAAAGTGAATTATGAAGACCAATTTTCTTATGAAAATAGTTTAAGAATCAAAGAAGGAGTACTCACAAAAATCAACGAAGATAAACATCGACTTCGGTGGTTTAAACGTGTTTACTATCCGATTAGCATTGCCATGATTATGATTATCTTATTTATTGGATCAGCATTTTTCTCTCCTTCATTAGCAGGAGTCCTAGCTGAATTTCCATACTTGAGTGGTTTTTTTGAAGAAGAGAAATCAGATATGGAAGTAACAAAAGAGCTAGAAGAAACACTACTTGATATTGAACCAAATATTGGAGGACTGGATTCGGATTACGAAAACAAACAAATTACAGTTTCAATAAGAGGTGATGAAACCTACATTCAAAATGTAAAGCCTGATATTGTTCATGAAATGAAAGAGGTATTAACTCAACATAACTATACTGGATTTGATATACGCGTCGAACGCTTTATTCCATACGATGATAGCTATAGTCCAAGTGAAAATGAGAAGCGCATTAAGAAAGAAGAGGATCAAATCTCAAAAGAACTTGAGTCACTTTTACTTGAAGACAAATATGAAGTACTGTCCTATGGTGTGGATATAGGGTTAAAGAGAGTTGTAATCGATATTGCTAACAGTGAGTCAAAGGACGATATTAAAGAAATCAAAGCATACATTAAAGATGTTTTAACGAAACACAACCATGAGGAACTTGTAATTGAAGAAACAATAATTGATATGGAGAAACGTGATCAGGCAGATCGATGGACAGACGTAATTAGTATCATCTCTGACGGGCTGGAAAAGAAAAGCGACCTAAATGTGACAGAGGTTGCCTATTCAAACAATTCATCCACTTTAACGCTCTATATTAAAACGTCGATTAACTCCGCAGATCCTGGTAAAAAAGATGAAGCAAATGAAATAGTAAGCACTATTGAAGAATTTATAGATTCGGTACAAGCAGCTCCTTACGTTCAGGAAGATCCTTATAAATTAATTGTAGAAGATAAGGATGGAGTGGTTCTTTTAGAGAGTTTCCGAAAGAATAGTCAATAATTTTTAAGAAGAAAGATCACAAACTTGAAAAACACTATTTACTTATCAGACGTAAATCCTTAGAAAGGAATTACGTCTTTTCCTATTTTTTAAAAGGTTAAAGGTTGAGTAAATGGTTTCGGTTTGAAATAATTGGTATTAAGGGGGGCGACTGTTTATTGAAGTTAATAGCTCGCTCTTGCAGCTCAGTAAGTATTCAACAATCTCGGAGCTTATCTTTAATAACATAGGCTTCTTTTTAATTAAATGGCTATGTTAAAGTTTAATGTGATACTTCACAAAAAATAGGAACTTCCAGTTTTGTGGAAGTTCCTCTGTGGTATATTTTGCTTGTTAACTAAAGCAATAGGTTAATAAAGTTGGATATCATTTTCTCTCAATCACTGAAGATATCCTTCATTTCATTTTTTTCTTTTTTTAATCGTTGAAAATGCCTTTCTATCCGTCTTGCTATAAAAGGCAGAAATATAACTATTAACATAAGCCAAAGCATAAAAGTCCACCTTTATTTAAGAATTTCCCAGTCAAACTCCCCTAATCCTTCCGTTCAAGGATAAAAGAAATGTTAGATATTGAACTTACTTAATCTAAGTGTATCATAAGTTTTTGTACGAAATTTACCATCTTCCAGTATCTCGGAGCATATCTCAAAATAGATATGTTCTTTTTTTGTATAAGAGATGGATTTTTCAGAACTATTTTGAAATAATTGGTATTGGAAGAATAAATAAATGGAGGAATGTATTTTGAAAGTTGAATTTACAGGTCATGAATTAAACCCTGCTAACCCTGACAATGTCATTGAGTATGATAGTTATGCTCTTTATACTGATCATATTATGGGGTTCGGTCTAACAGAGTAGTGGAAGAAGAAGTTTTGTTTTACTTCTTCCACAAAATCGGAGCAATTGCGTAATTAAGTAGGCAACTAAATTAAATAAGCTCAAGCAATTTTCAGATAAGCTCAGAGTTATTGAACTCCGAGCTTTTTTGTGTGAGGTTTGTAAATTAGTCCTTGAATTAAAGTCATATTACTTTATTAAAAATATTTAAGAAAATGAAACTGCTTTGATAAATGTATAGTCTATAAGGTGCAGGATGAAGGTTGAAAGGAGGTTGAAAAGTGAAAAATAGAGATTCATTATTTGATAGGGAAGGATTTGACGATGAAACAGCTAGTGAAACGGAGATTGATTTGTTGATTAAAGAACATTCAAGACAAGTGTTTCTTCTAGCTTATTCATATGTGAAAGATCATTCTTTAGCCGAGGATATAGCCCAAGAAGTTTTTTATAAGTGTTACAAAAACCTACATAAATTTAGAAAAGAATCATCAATAAAAACTTGGATTTCTCGTATCACAGTAAATACTTCAAAAGATTTTTTGAGAAAACGAAAAAATAATTTATTTCATTCCCCCTCTCATCTTATGGAGGTGCTTGTTAAAAGGAAAAGTTCAGAAGATGAGTTTCTTGAGAAAGAGAATAGACAAAGTGTGATGGACATCGTTCTGTCTCTTCAGCCAAAATATCGAGAAGTTATTATCCTTTTTTATTTTCAAGATTTCAATACAGAAGAAATAGCGCTAGCTTTAAAACTGAATAGGAATACAGTTAAAACGAGATTATCTCGGGGGAGACTTCTTTTAAAAGAAAAAATTAGTGGTTTGGAAGGAGGCAACTATGAAACGTGAAGTTCAAAAAGGGAAAATCGAATTTGACGAGCAATTTTCTTTAGAAAGAGAAAACAGAATTAGAGAAAGAGTGAAAGAAAGGATTAGGGAACGTGATAATACACCCTATATCAATTATAAAGTTATCTATATATCCTGTGCTGCAGTCTTGTTATTTGGTTTAGTTGTCAGTTTATCATTCGTTTCACCATCAATGGCTTCTGTTGTTTCTAAAATACCGTTTCTAAATGAATTGATGGAGAAGGAAGATTCCATCGGTGTCGATTCCATCGGAGATCTCCTGATCCATGAACTAAAAGAAGAAAACTTTAAAGTTAGTCAGGGAACAAATATTAATTTTAGGGAAAAAACCATTTACGTAGGAATAGAAGGTACTAACGAATATTATCAAAAAAACCAAAAAGATATTATTGAAAAAAGTAATAGCATTTTAGATGCGCATGGTCTTGGAGCATACACTGTTGAAGTGACCAATCCTCAAGTAGAACAAGAGCCATACGACGATGGCATTACAGAAGAAATGCAAAAGAAGTACGATGATTATGAGAAGAGAAGTCTGGGTCTTAGCGAAAAAATCATGAGTGAACTAAACGAGCAAAACTATCAGGTTCAATCAGCTGATGTTCGAATTAATGACAAAGAGAGGTTTATATCACTTGAAATCCCTGTCTCTGAAACAAGAATAGAAGAGATTAAGAATTTTGTAAGGAAAGTTGCAGAAGAAAAAGAATCAGGTGAATTCAAAATAAAAGTTTATACATTTGATCCTATAAGAGAAGAAGCACAAGTACGATGGAGTCCTGTTATCGACACTTTAACAGAAGGATTAATTGGAAAAAGAGAGCTTAAAGTTGAATTAGTTGGTTTTACATTCTATTCAGATCCTTATACATTATCAGTTGACACTTCAATCGATAAGTCTAATCCTAATGCTTCAATGCTAGCAAATGAGATTGAAGATGAGATGAACACATTTATTAACTCAAAAGAGATAAAGAAAGTTGTAAATGGAGATGAATATCAGATTGTTGTTAAAAGCAAAGACGGTAAAAAAATAAATTAAATCATGGGATATATGCAAGTTAGATGTAGCTTAATATTCATTACCAATCTTCCACAATCTCGGAGCAAAAATGGAAGATCATGAGGATTGAACTCCAATTAATCTATGTTGAATTATTCACCTAGCAAGAGATCTGGAGGTGTTATATTGTCCGAAATTGTGATTAATGAGCATGACGAACAATGGTCAAAAACATTTATGTTATTGAAACAAGTGATCGAAATAAATCTGACCGATTTGATAATAAAGGTTGAGCATGTTGGAAGCACTGCTGTAAAAGGTCTTGGAGCGAAACCAATTTTGGACATCGATATAGTGGTGAAAAGTTATGAAGTAGTCCCTGCCGTTATTAAAGGTCTTGAAAAGATAGGTTACTTTCACCAAGAAGAATGGAGTTTTAAAGGAAGAGAAGCATTTGGTAGAAAAGATACTTTAACTCCGTGGGATGGAAACAATACAAATTGGATGGACCATCATCTATACGTGTGCAACAAAGATAGTAATGAGCTGGCAAGGCACATAGCTTTTAGGGACTATCTGCGGAGCGATCCAGAAGCAGTAGCTGAGTATGACAGAATCAAAAGAAACTTAGCTAATAGGGCGAAAGACAGAGCTGATTATACATACGGTAAAACTGACTTTATAACAAAAATCTTAGAAAGAGCAAATGGTGAATGACTTTCTTGTTATTCTATTATCTCGGAGCTTAAAGTTAATAACTCAATATTGGTTTGTTCTACTATTATTATTGGAGGTCAAAACATGGATAATAAGTGTATAGTAAAAGAGAATTTTGTTGGGGATAACATCAGTGATCTACTTAAGTGGCGTTGTGAACCGCAAACGTGGTTCTTAGATAAGGAATCTTCTCAACTAGTTTTCATATCAGATGAGAAAACCGATTATTGGCAGAACACACATTATGGATTCCGTGCTGACAATGGGCATTTTTTATATGCAAAAACAAACAGTAATTTTAGAATGACAACAAAGGTCCATGCATTACCGAATAATAAATATGACCAGGCAGGTTTAATGATACGATTTTCGGAAGACGTGTGGGTCAAAACTTCTATTGAATACATACCAGGTGGGGCAAGTAAGCTGGGGGCTGTTGTAACCAATAGAGGATATTCAGATTGGTCCACTCAATATGTCGATGACAAAGACATCGAATTATATTACAGGATCTCCAAAATCGGTCAGAACTGTTATGTTGATTTTTCAAGAGATGGAGAGAGTTGGAATCAAATTCGTATTGCACATTTAGACTATCCCGTGGATGAAGAGATCTTAGCTGGCATTTATGCGTGTAGTCCTCAAGGAAAAGGCCAAGAAGCTCGTTTTAATTTCGTTAAAATCGAAGAACTTGGAGATGACCCTGCCGTGGCTTACTTATAAAGTCGAAAGCTTTAATTAAGGGAAAGTGGAAAGTGGCTTTCGCGCTCGAAATACTTATATCAACACAAGAATATCTTGAAATCAAGTTTTACAGAAACTCGGAGCTAATCTGTAATAATCATAGTATCTTATGGCTTTTAAGAAGTAAGTGAAAGTAAAACGCACTATATAGGTTCGGAGGAATAATTTTGAGCTTTTTTATAGTTATTCCACTTATTTTGTTTGGTGGTTTTCTAGTCGGTTTAAAAATTAATGACATAGGCAATTTAGGTAATACCATTATGAACATAGTAGGGTTCGGATTTCTCTTCATTGCTATTTTATTTGGACGAAATAAGAAAGGAAATAAGCACTCAACTTAGACGGACAATACCTTCAAAGGAAATTCGTGATCTTCCTTTAAATCGGAGCGATTATTCATTAAGAATAGTCGCCTTTTCTTTAATAAAGAATGGGGAAAAGATTGTTGAAGACTCAGTTTCAAAACATTAGCTTGTATGAAACTAAATTGGATGGATATCGTAGGTTTATTAGGAAAGGGGGCTTACTTATTTTGAAAAAAACTAACTTGGCCAAGCTTATTTCAAATGGTGATTTTGAAGAAGCTAGGGTTATTAAACACGAAATGGATATGGATGAATTTGCAAATGAAATAATGGTAATAGCATTTGAAGAAAAAGATATTAGTGTTTATACATTCATTTATTACCTTCTAAGCAGTGAAGAAGATAGTAGGTTACATCGTATAGCTTGTAACCTCATGTGTCATGTTTTTAAAGACTATAAAGGCGCATACAAATCAGGATTATTCCATACAAGAAGGGCAATAGAACTTTCTCCTAATTATCTAGCTTATAGAGAGATGTTATTATTCTTTGGTTCAATTCCCAATAAACTAATTTCAAATCAAGAACTGAAAGAAGTATGTGCATTCATTTTAAGCAAAGATCCTAATAACGAGGCTGTGAAAGCATTCCAAAGTTTTAAAAGTCATAAAGTGTAGGAGTTTGTCTTGAAATCTAGTCTTCCACAAACTCGGAGCTTATCTTTAATAAGATAGGCTCTTTTTATCTGAAATAAAAGATTGAGTTATGTGAATTGTTTTGAAATAATTGGTATTAGAGGTTTATGCAGCATTCATGTTATGTAGTAAATTAATTCGGCAGATGCTCAAACATCCGTGCAGGGTGATTAAATCAAGAAGTTACGCATACGCGGTTCAATTAGTCATAAAAATATTTACTTGAAGGGGAGAGTTTATGGGGTTATCATTATCGGAAAAATTAACTTACAGTACAGTGAGGATTGAGTGTACTTCAGATGAAGGTAAATCTACGGGGACAGGTTTCTTTTATGCAATGAACGAAGGAGAAAGGTATATTCCAGTTATAGTAACCAATAAACATGTAATCGAAGATTCTAAAGATGGTATTATTCATTTTAATTTAGCAGATAACAACGGAGATCCTATTGAAGGACGATATCATAAGGTAGTGATCAGTAATTTTGAATCTAGTTGGATAAAACATCCTGATTCAGAAATTGATTTATGTATTTTTCCTATTGCTCAGATATTATATAAATTTGAAGAACTAGGGATAAAGCCATTTTATATTCCAGTCGACAAATCACTTCTAATGGATAATGATCAATTAAAAGAATTAAACTCAATTGAAGAAATTGTAATGGTAGGTTATCCAAATGGAATATGGGATGCAATAAACAATATGCCAATTATAAGACGAGGAATTACAGCTACCCATCCAGGGTTAAATTATAATGGAAAGCAAGAGTTTATGATTGATGCAGCATGCTTCCCAGGCTCCAGTGGTTCTCCGGTCTTTTTATATAATCCATCAAGTTATAATGATAAAAAGGGTAATACGGTCATTGGTTCAAGAATAAAACTTTTAGGAGTTTTATATGCGGGTCCACAACATACTGCTTCGGGGGAAGTTAAGGTTATTAATGTTCCAACTGTGGAAAAACCTATTGCAATATCAAGAATTCCAAACAATCTTGGTTTAATCATTAAATCTTATATACTTAATGACTTTGAATCCATCTTAAAAGAATTCAACTAATATAAGTTAAATATTTATTCAGTGAACTCGAAACACCTGTTCTATCTAGACGACCGCTTTTTAACTAACGGGGCTGGTTAGCTCAATAGCAGTTAGTTAATAGGGTAAAAGTTAAGTGTCCATTGGGGTTTTGATAACTTATGGAGGATATGCTATTAAAACAACAAAATGACTGGCTTCTTAGTTCTAATTGAAAATCGATGTTGAACCAGAGTAGGTTATGTAATATAACATACAACACTTCAGGGTGGTGATTGAAGATTAACTTAGAGGAGCATTTCATGCCTTTAATTAAAGCTTTAGAATCTGGAATAGAAGAGAAAAACTGGATTCTGTCGGTGATGTGTGCTTGTACGTTACCTGATATTTGTACATCCTTAGAAGGTAAAAGAGGTAGTACAAATTATATAACATGGTTTAACAAATATGTTAAAGAGTATCAACCTACGCTCAGTCGTCGGAAGGGATTTATTGCTAAAACCTTAGAAGAATGGATAAATAGACCACCTTTAAAACCAGAAGATATTGAATTTCATACACACGTCTTTTTTTCAGGAGTAAACGCATACGCTTTACGATGTGCAATTCTGCATGATGGTAATGGAAATTTATCATCACAAGTTGTTCAAAGTGGTACAGGTAATTATGAAAAATATAAAGATCAAATTTTAAATATAGAAAATGTCGAGTTTAAAAATGACCCTAATCTCATTTTTAATCAAGTAGGTAAAACTGCATATGTAAATCCCGAAAAATATTGCATAGCTGTATTATCAGGTATTATCAATTGGATTGAAACAATAAATGAATATAAAGATGGTGACAGACATAACGACCAACGATTATATTCAACAGTTCAAGAGAATGCTTCTAAAATGCTTATGTTTAAATAATTATTGAGATTTTAGATAAAGACACAGAGAAGAATTTTTAGAAAATATTATGTTTAATATTATAAAAAATGTACTTAAACAAATGGGGGCAATAGTCCTCAATTAAAAAAATGAAATTTTTTTAATTAAGTGACTTATGAGAGCGTAGGAAATGCCCGGAGGACAAGTTGAATATAGTTGCAAGCAACAAACGGCACATCAATCCGAGAGGAATTGATGTGCTGTTTTAAATTTGTTCAGTCCAAAAGATGATTAGGTGTTGCTAATAAATATAATAGGATAATGGCTGAAATTCATGGAAGCCGTCCCCAAATAAATAATCTTCTATAACAGTCCCTTTCAGGTTAAGCATATCTATTTATTCGGATTAGACTATACGTATTAATTTGTATTTTTCCGTAATAAAATTATAAACGATACTAATTACGAATTGACACGAATGATTACGCTCTTGTATTATCAAGTTAATAAAAAAATTAATAATTGGAGGTTTTCGAATGGATCTTTACAACATTAATCTCTTTCAAATGAAAACAAAACCGGAAAATGAAGAGCGAGCGTCAGATTTCCTTTACAAAGGATATGTACAGATTGGATGGAGCAAAGTACCTGATATGAGCAATTTGGATAAAGAAGAAATCAGACTTGAATTAGCAGATAAATATGGTTATGAAGGCAGATCTTTGTCAACTAACTTGGGTACCCTAAATACTTTTTCAAAAGTGATGAAAAAGGGAGATATAGTCCTGATAAATACGGATGGATTCATTCATATTGGTATAGTTGATGAATACGTTGCAGAAGAAGTAAACGAAGGGGTATGGTTTCATCGACGCTCTTGTGTATGGGTAGATATGGTTAATAGAGACAGATTGAATGAAAGTGTAAAATCATTACTAAGAAATATGACGACAGTTACGAAGTTTCCACACCCCTTTATAACTTCTGGCATACCTGAGATATTAGGTTGGAAAGAAGAAACTAATGAACCTAACCAAACATTCCAAAGTTCGACACTATGTGATGAGAGTAACATGCACTTAACATCCTTAGATAACAAAGATTTGCTGAGCCGAATGGAATCTCTTGGATTAACAGCATTAGAAATATTGGAAGAAGAAATGAACTCCGAGGACTCTGAGAGACGCAGGAAGGCAGCTGTGGACTTACTAAATATACTTAACGATGCCAAACGTCCAGTTTTTTAAAGAGGACTATCTAAAGTTATTCAAGCTCGTGAAAAGATAGGGTACTTTCACCAAGAAGGATGGAGTTTTGAAGGTAGATGTGACTGCTTAGACAGATTTCGGGAGAAAAGATAAGTTAAGTTAACTTAACTCTATGGCATAACAACAGCACAAATTGAATTGATCAACATCTATACGTGTGTAACAAATATAGTAAAGAGCTAGCAAAGCATATGCTTTTAGGGACTATCTGCGGAGTGATCCAGTAGCAGTAGCTTAGAATGACAGAATTTAAAAAGCTAAGCTAATAGTGTGCGAACGAGCTGACTAATACAGTATTTAAGAGAGGTTTTATAACCAAGATGTTAGGAAGAGAAATTGTTGATAACCTTAATTTTTCTTTTGAAAATCATAATTGAAAGAGGTAAATATATGGCTAGTACAATAACTATTCTAAAAAATGACCAGGTTTTGTTCGAAGCAACAAGTATTCAAGAAGCAGCTAGATTTCTAGCAGAGCACCTTAGCACAGCTATATCTAAATGCTTTGACCCTATTGAACGAGGCTATGTATATAACATCCCATACACTAAAGGTAAAGACGAGTATCGATTTGTTGCGCCTAATCACATTGCATCGAAGCGTCGATATGAACTTGAAGAAAGAGGTCATCATAATGCCAGACGGATTTGGCTAGTGCCAGCTAATCCCCGTGAATTTGATTTAGAGAGTGCATTTAGCCTATATGAAACATTAGAATGGAAACGTTCGTTTAACTATGAAAATGGAGATATCTTATATTTGTACGTTTCGGGTAATGTTAGAAGAGTACGTTATAAAGTTGAAGTAATCGAAGGGACAGTACGACCTGATACTGTTGAATATAATAAAATGTTTTGGCTCGATAAAGATAAATTAAAGGACTCTAAACAATGGGAGTGGACTCGATTTCGCTTTGTAGATGAGGTGGAAACAACTGAGTTATCTCTTGAAAAACTTCGTAACCATGGTTTGAGAGGGAATATTCAAGGATCAATGAAACTTACTGGAGAACTTGGTCATTATATCATGTCCTTCTTTGAAAAAGATTTAACTAAAGAATACTACCCCGAGGAAGTCCATGAAACGTTAGAAGAAGGAAACCTTAAAACCATTGCAGTAAATGTATATGAGCGTAACCCCATTGCTCGCAAACAATGTATGGAGCATTATGGGGTCCAATGTCAGGTCTGTGAATTAGACTTTGAAAAAACATATGGAGAAGTAGGGAAAGATTTTATTCATGTTCATCATCTTAAACCACTTCACGAAATACAACACTGCTATATTGTTGACCCGGTCCATGATCTTATTCCTGTTTGTCCAAATTGCCATGCAATGCTTCATCGTAAAGAAAATGGAGAGTATTTAACAATTGAACAATTAAAAGCACGTATTTTAAATACTAGTCTTTGTTAAAAGTATTTACATAAGTATTCGGTGGTCTTGCTTAATAATGTCGGAGCTATAGTGGAAGTAACTAAAGCCTAATTTCTCATTTATAATACCAAGTAATTAGGCTTTTTCATATTCATATTTGTATTTTAAATCCGTATTTTCCTGACGCTACACCATTTGCTGAAAGAGTGACTTAAGCCACTTGGTTTCATAAGAATAAATTATTTACAAGACGATGGCCCTTAATCGACGCATCGTCTTAATGTGGTTCTGTTACTAAACAGACCTAAAAAGGGTGTTTTTACACAAACTTATTAAAAGGTGGATTAAGAGAAAAAACAACCCGAACTAATAATATATGGTTAATCAAAAAAACTTAGTCGACTGGAGGAAACATGCCTTCATATTTACCATAGCGGTGAATAGACGCTAGAATGTCCTTTTTATTGGAGAAATCCATTTCTTTTATTGTACGACCACGTAATTTCCAAATGACAGCCGGCTTTTCATAATTCATACCTGATTCTCGTGCATTATATAAATTAATCGTGTAGTAGTAATCAGTTTGGGAATTCTCATCTGTTGGCCAAAATTCTCTGATTAAATCACTTAATTTTAAGTAATGGATTAAATCAATCATTTCCATTCTTGGGTCGTAGGTTGGGTCCAGCTCTAAATCTATAATAATCCCGCCGCCATAATCTTTAATAATATTTCCATTTTCAGTATCAAAATTGAACACATAATCATTTCTATCATTGGAGGTAACCATCTCATCAAACTCAGAAATCGACTCTTTAGAGTATTCATAGTAATAGCGATCGGGACCAAATATCGCTTCTACTGCTTCAATGAAACTCTCTGTACTTGGAAGTGAATCTACATCATGGAAATAATAAGTAATGGTTTGTTCTCCGCTCTCATCTATACCTTCCACCGATTTCGTACCCGGTTCATGTTCATTGGTGTCCATTTTTTTGGGGTTTGTTATCGTTTCGCTCGTTCCTCTCTTCGGTTCGGACGAAACATTCTCCTGTACCCTATCCTGTCCACAGGCTGCCAAAAATAAGATCATGCATCCTATTATCCAAACCTTCTTCATTTACTCCGCTCCAATCGATTTTCTTTTATAGTTACCCCCGTTTTCATTTAATTTCTTTATTATATCTATCAAGCAAGTTTTTGACAATTCACAACGTTAAAAGGCAGTAAATAATAGCTAACCTGGTTGCTATTGTATTTATTGGCTTTCTAACTTTATAGTTATTGAGATTTTAAAAGCAGGTCATTACATAAGGTAAAAAAAGCGTCAGAAGGATTTAAAAGAGGAGTTTATTACCTTCCGTAATCCGGAGCTTTGCGTTAATAAGAGGTGCATATAGTTACCTATGTCATAATATTAAAAACATAATTAAGGCACGCTGGTATTCCTCTCAATTGGCATGCCATTATCTTTACTATTTTGTATTTACCACTTTAAAACGGCAGCCTTTAAGAATTTAACACCAGCATTAATTGCTTCTTTTATGAAATGGGAAGAGGAATACTAAGTGAGACCAAATTGATATACTAGGTTGCTTGTATTATTTCCGAAAAGGTAACAGATAAGGGTATATATGTTTTCTTATAAAAAGGTGCCCTGTGATACAATTCAACAATAATATTTAGGAGTTGAATTGTATGAATACCCAATCAACGATTACAAATGTAATTAATACGTTATCAAATTACTATAAAAAGCAAGAATCTTTTAAGAACATATTTTCAAATCAATCGATTATGGTAAAAGTAGGCGAAACGTTTGATGAAGAAATTTTTGAGTTAATTGATTCAGTACTGGATATGTTAGGTCTTCCAAGAAAAGAAGATGTAGAAGTTAATGGAAACAACCATAGTATTGAAAACGGACTGAATTTAAGCTTAGAGGCTCAATTATATAAAGAAGGCTTTAGAGATCAATGGGAAAGAAAGATCTGTACCAACTTAATTATAGAAGCTGCTAAAAATAAAATTTACTTGGAGAGCGCTGTAAAATTAGTTTCCCAATGGCAAAAATTAAATCAATATATAAAAGAAGTAGAAAAACACGACTGTTTTTATTACATAGATTTACTCAAGAAACACTCGTAACTACTTGGAAAAGTATTTGTATAGTGCTGCTAGCGGTTTGGACTTATTATTATATAGAACTGTATGTATAAAAAAACTATAGAATTTAATGAGTAATTTTGAAATAATTGGAGTTGGATAATGAAGTAAGGAAAAAAACTAATTTAAAGGATTTTGAAATTCGATTTGGGAAGTGAACTTATGACAGAGTTTTATTCACCAATAAAACTAGAGAATGCACTTTTGAAAAAGGGTGTTTCCAAAGAACATATTGATAATATGAAATCAGAAAAAACTTTGGATTTAGCTGAGTTTCAAGTGTACTATGATTTAGATGGTGATCGTGTTATCAAAGATATTCCCGTGCAGAATATAAAAATGACGAGTAGAGCCAAGCCTGGTATACCTTGGTTTGATCTAGCCCTAAATTCAAAAGAAGCACATTTAGAGGCTAGTAAGTTGTCGAACTGTTTTAAGCATTTTTCGGAAAGTCTAGACCTTCATACTTATTATCAATTCTTTTCAAGTGATCGTTGTCGAAAGGCGAACCCAATTGAATTTGAATACTACGAAAGAAACAATATTTATAAAACAAATAACGGTAATCATAGAACAATTTTTGCTAAGATAACAAATGTACCGGTTATAAAGGCGATGGTAACGACCTATGTATTCAACCAAAATAAGTACAGTAACTATATCAAATTAAGAGAAGAGTTTTTCTCACTAGATAATAAGTTAAGTGAATTGAACTTTCATATTGAAATTGACGATGAAGAAGAATCTTTTATATCTTACCAAGGGATAAATCTTATAGGTGCTAAGAATGGTAGTGCAGTTGATGTATATTTTAATTTTAAGAAAGAAGATTTTTTTTCTTGTTCCAAAGTAGTTACAGATGATTATGAATTTGAAAAAATTACTGATGCACTTAGTTTTTTGAAAAATAAACTTGTGGAAATAAATAATTATTCATTAAAAATTGTGAAATTATTTAACGTGGTTAAATGGTTGCCTCTTCCAATAAAGAAAACTATTTTAGAACTCTTGATTTATTTTAATAGACATGAACAAGATAAAACAGTAAGTAAAATAGGTATCATTATTGCGCAAGAAAATTTGGGCATTAGAATTAGAAACCCAATTGACCATTTGGAATTCTTATAGTATCTAATTGATAATTAATATGGCTATATTCCTCAGTCAAAGAATTATTAGTATTATAAAAACATAAAGTAAACCCACCAATCTTTGATCTGGTGGGTTTACTTTATTAATTAAAAAATGCTACATAGTCTCTTATTCATCATTTTCTTTAGCTTGTTGAACTAAATAATTAAAATAATTTTCTAATTCTCGAATTTGTTCAGGTTTTAAGGCTTCCCATTTATTGATGTCAAAGAAACTTACAGCATTAATATCGTGTTTTTTTAGAAACTGCATGATTTCATTTATAGGATTTTTATCAGTAGTATTGTATGGCTTTTTTATTTCTCCTACATACAATTCCGATTTATTCCCAAGAAGGTCATCTATAGTTGTATTAAAATAATTAGCCATCTTTATTAGGAGTTGAATATCCGGCTCAACATGATCATTTTCATAGTGAGAATATCTTGCCCTGGATATTCCAAGAGCATAAGCAACTTCATTTTGAGTCTTTGATCCTCTCAATACTTTTAAACGTTTACTTAACAAGGTTTTCACACCCCTTCTATCGTTAGTATAGATAAAAAAGTTATCATTATCTATTTTTGATAAAAAAATTATCAAAAATCATTGACGATAAGTTTTTTATCGTGTAAGGTTTAGTTAAGTTAGATAAATTATTTATCAGTGGGGAGGGATTTGATAGAAACAACACGATTATTTATTGAGAACGTATGAACAAGGTTGCTTTAACCTGAGACAAGAGCATATTCTCTAGTGATTACTATTATAATAATTCACTACCAATCCTAATCGAGAGTTTATTTATGGCACAAAATTTAGTTGATGCTAATGGAATAAGTCCACTGATGGGATTTTTTTATCTCAATAATGATAAGTAATTTATCAAAACTAAAATAGGAGAGGATTTTAATGGAAAGAAGAACCTTAACTGTAAATGAAGCAGCTGATTATTTAGGTGTATGCAATGACACCATCTACACAATGGTTAGAACAGAAGAAATTCCGCATTTTCGAATTAGAAGACGAATTTTTTTCTCCAAAGAGACAATAGATATTTGGGTTCGAGAACAAGAAATGAACCATCAGGTGATTTGACTTTAATTTAACATCAAGAATTTTGAAAGGATGTAAAAGATGCAGGGTTGGATAAAACTTCATCGTAAAATCCTTCATAGTGAACTATTTCAGAATGAAAAGTTATTAAAGATTTTTATTTATTGTTTAACGAAATCAACTCATAAAAGAACTGAGTGTAGATTAGGTAGGCAAAAAGTTCAGTTGGAACCTGGGGAGTTTGTTTTCGGAAGGAAAAAAGCTTCTTCTGAGTTAAATATGAAAGAATCAACAGTTCGAGATTATCTAAAAGTACTGCAGGAAGATAATGTAATTACTATTAAATCCACCAACAAATTTAGTGTTATAACAGTTAATAATTGGGCAGTTTATCAATCTCATGTTGAAGTAACCGACAACAAAACACCAGCAATCGAACAACAAAACGACAGCACTTCACCTTCAGAAAATCAACAAAAAGCCACATACAATAATGATCTAGAACTTAAAGAACTAAAGAATGATAAAGAATCGATAGATACAACAACCTCTGAGCATTCAAATAGTGAAGTCATTCGTTTTTATGAAAAGAATTTTGGGCAAATACCACCTCACATTCATAAGGAAATAGTATTTTATATAACTGATAGTGGGGATGAAATGGTTATAGAAGCGATGAAGAGGTCTTTGTATCGGAATAAAGTTAACTGGGGTTATGTGAAAAGTATTCTCCAATCATGGAAAAACAAAGGGGTTGGCACATTGGAGGAGGCAAAGGTCGAAGAATCTCAGCATAGTCATAACCAATTTAGAGGTCCATCTTCTAGAAGGCGTTCAAAAAGTTCTTCGCCAGAATGGTTAAAACAAAAAGAATCTCAGTCCACGCAGCCAGTGAATAAACCACTTAGGCTTGAAGATGTTGCCACTATGATCAAGTTAAGGATCAAGTACAAAAAAGAGCCAGATGAAATCATCCAGGCAAATTGTTTCGGATATAACTTATCTAAAGACGATATTAGGAACATCCGAGAGGACCTAAAGACTGCTGAGGAAATTCTACGATCAAAGACAAAATTAAAAGTAGTTGGTGATTCTTGAGTTTAGAATTCAATTCCAAAAAAGGAGCTTGTGCTATGAGGAAATCTAATCGAAATCATCTTGCTTTTTATGATATCTCGTCTCGGGCAGCTTATGTTAAAACTTTTGAAGGAAAAAAGTACAACGTACGCGGTTTATGGGTGATTGATCAGGAGGGAGCAGCTGAAAAACTGTCAGCGATTTATTATCGTATTCGAACTGTAAAAGACATTGGATTTAAGACGATTGCGAAACGTAAAAACCCGAATTGTGAACTAAAATCTGTTAATTAGCACTCTATAATAACCGATTGTACTTTGATAATTTTATATCCATGCAAGGAAAGGAATGGTCACCGCACTTCCCTTGTAGTTGACCACCGTTCGGTGCGTGTGACGTAAAACGCATCTAGTGACCGGATAAGCGTTGTATTGATGATGTTGTACTTCTTGAGGGTGAGGCAAGAACCTATGAAGCTTTCAATTAGTATTGCTAGATACATAAAGTTCTTCGTTTAAGCTAAAAACGATGTGCATTGCAGAGCATTGTTGCAGTCTGCATAGGGTTGATTGTTTCTAGCCAAAAACAATCGTTACTATTGAATGATTAGTAGCTTAATCTATTGGGTAATTATGGTTCTTTGTATGGGTAGGTGTTAAAATTGCTTTATAACCTACTCTGGAAGGGAATGATCTGATGAAGAGACGTTGGATAGGCAGTTTCGTTTTTGCGATGATCGCCATCATTCTTGTTAGTTGTGGTGAGCAAGGAGCCACGGGTCAAGTTGAGTCTTTACCACCAGATGAAATGAAAGAGACAATTGCTAATAATGACGATGTCTATGTTCTAGTCACCGATTCATCAGAGGAAAAAGAAAGGCAAGAATATATTGATCTAGTTGAAGAGAATATTGAGAACGACACTGTTTATGAAATTAATGCTCAAAATTCTGAGATACTTGAAAACGAAATGCAACTAAGCGAAATTGGTCTTGAAGGTGCACAGCTATTTCAATCCCTAAGTTACTATAAAAATGGAGAATTACAAAAACGTATTTCTCTACGAACTCAAAAGTATGAATCGCTTGATGATAGAAAGAAGGCCATATCTCAATTCATTAATGAATCGTCCTAATTGGAGTGATCTTTTATAGATCGCTTCTTTTTTTATGCTTACAACTCGTAACAGGAGGTGATGAATATGGGTGCTACAAATCGTGAGCTTAAACAATCGAAAGAACTTGTTCAAACGCTTCTTACGATACAGGACCTATCCTATAACGATTGGTTACATGATAAACATCATGAGTACATTCAAGAAAATCAACAGGTTGTTATGAAATCTCTTATCCATTACAAAAAACTAAATGATTAAAGGAGTGTTAGTTATGAATGTGTTTACAGACTTGGTTCTATTAGATGCAATAAGTAATTTGAAAACTACGGGTGCAGCAATTCTTACTGCAATGCAACTACTCGGTATTGTATCTGCAGCTATCGCTTTTGGTATTGGCGCCTATCATTTGATATGGGGAGGCGTTCGAGGGCGACAAAGTTCAATCGTGTGGTTTATCGGCGGTGCAGCTGGATTAGTTGTTTTAATGGGAGCTACTGCCATTGCTCAATACATTGATAGCCAGGTGGTCTTTTAAAGGGAGTGAAAAAAATGAAAGTGTTTTTTACCTCGAAAATAGAAGGAGAGATTTCTAGTTTTCATTCTTACTCATTTCAAGAGGCTGTAGAGAAAACAGCTGTGTTAGATAAGAAATGGAAAAAGAAAAATTCTGAACCGATTCCTCTTGATTTTATGATTTCAAATGACAAAGGTGAGAAGATGTATTCCGGCACTTATGTTTTGGGATCTGATGATACAACGAATATTTATAACCATATCTGTTTGAAGCTCATGCAGCTACCGATGGAGAATGAACAACAAGAAACTGAGCGTGATATTTTACTTCAAAATTTAAATGCCAATACCCCTGCTTCTTATCAAATGAATCTAACTGAGTTAGCAAAACAGAATACAGTAAAAACGAAAGGCTGGAAGCAATTAAGTAAACGCGTGAAGATTTTCACTTGTACTCTCGCAAGTCTGTTAGTTGTAGCTATTTTGTCATCAATAGTGCTAGCTACTATTGCAACCAGTAAAAATAACGCACTTGAAGAAGCAAATGTAGAAGTTGCTGAAGTGAAAGCAATAAAAACTATCTATGAAAAGGGTATCACTGGAGATGTGAATGAGGCCATTAGTAAGTTGCAGGCAAATGAAAAGCATAGTGACTCTGAACAAGAAGTTCTGATTCATTTTCTTTTGTCGGTCAAAAACTATAAAGAAGCCGTCAATGAGACAGGAAAAGAAAACGTGTCAATACTAGCTAGTCAGATTATGCAACTCCATGGAATTGAGGAGCTGAAAAGCTTTCAAGAATCTTATCCGAGTTCAGCAGGAGAATTTGAGATAGCTTATCATTCGGAAGACTACCAAAAGGCCGTTGCGGTAAAAGATGTTCTTATGACATCAGAACGGTATAAAGAAAAAGGATTGGCATATTTGAATTTAGATCAATTAGATCAAGCTAAGAAAATGGCCAGTGAAGCAAAAAGTGATGTATTGAATAAGAAAATTACAACTTATGAAGACCTCGATCAGCAACTAACGCAGCTTAACAGCCAATTAGAGGAAGAAGAAAAATCAAAGGATAAAGACGAGGAGAAAATTAAATCAATAAAGGAGCAAAGAAACGCGATCATAGAAGAGCAAAATAATATCTAAGGAGCGATGAATTTGAAAGCGATCCTTGCTAGAAAACGGGTGCTTATACCATTAAGCATCTGTTTTTTTATTATGATGATGTTAATCGGTACGTTTATTTTGAATTTAGGATATGCCATGTTGGATACGATTCAAACTTTTCCTGAATTTAGCCAACCGTTAGTCATTCACCTTTCGTATTTTACGGAGTTTCAGATAAAAAAATTTCCATTAGCCTATGGCATACTAGCTTTTATAAGTTTATTAGGTATCGCTCAGATGGTTTATAAACTTAAAAGTAATTTTAAAGCGATTGGAACCGATGAAAAGGGCTCCCAGCGTTTTGCCACACGAAAGGAAATTCAAAAACAATACAAGATTATTCCAGATAGGAAGCACGCTTATAAAGGAAAAGGTGGTCCAGTATTAGCCAGAAAAGGTCGAAAAGCTTACATTGATCCTTCTCCGGTGAGCAATTTAATTATCGGTACGACAAGAAGTGGGAAGGGACAAACGTATGTCATCCCTACAATTGATGCTTATTCCCGGGCGGAGATGCAGCCTTCACTCGTGATCAATGATCCTAAAGGGGAGCTCTTTGCATCAAGTCGGGAAACTCTTATGAAACGTGGATATGAAGTTGAAGTTCTTAATTTAATGAACCCAATGCAAAGCATGAGTTTCAATTTACTTGAACTTGTCAAACAGGCTTATTTAGATGGGGACTATTCCACTGCTCAAACGCTTTGTGAAACGATTACCCATATGCTTTACCATAACCCTAAAGCTAAGGAGCCGATGTGGGATGACTCAGCAAAGTCCCTCGTCAATGCAATGATTCTTGCCATAACTGAAAAATGTATTATGGAAGGAACAAAGGAAAAAATCACGATGTATACTGTTGCCAATATGTTATCTGAGTTGGGAACCAAAAATGAGATGGATGAAAATGGTCAAGAATACAATGCACTAGATCAGTATTTTCAACAGTTGCCTCAATCCCACATTGCCAAAGAACAGTATGCCACTAGTAACTTTTCAAAAGGAAATACGAGATCTAGTATCTTTACTACAGCAATGAATGGTCTTACTAAATTTACGATGAGTGAAACAGCTAAAATGACAGCTAGAAATTCATTAGACTTGAAAAAAGTAGGTTTTGGTCAATTTATTAAAGGGAGGGGTAGTGCCTTCTCAAAAGTGTATGTAACCTTTCCTGATGGCGCAAAGGAAACCAATCAATCGGGCGAAGGCGGTACTTGGACTATTAACTTTTCGTCACGACTAGCTACGGGAGATATCATCACGATTGTACAAGATGAAGTGCCTTTGTCTGAGAAACAAAAAAGAAATCAGTCCAATGAGCAAAAGGTCAACTATGAAAAGAGAGAAAGGAAGCTATCGATTCAAATAAATGAAATCGATGAACAAAAAGGGGAAGTCACCTTCTCCTATACTTCAAATTGCAAAAACGACTTTACAGTGGAACGGATTTGTTACTTTACGAAGCCAATTGCCCTATTCATGGTTACGCCAGATTATGATACCTCGACCCATGCCATCCCATCAATTTTTGTAAGTCAGTTGTATTATATCCTTTCTAAAAACGCAGCTATTGCTAAAGGACAGAAATGTATGCGTGAAGTTGTTTTTCTATTAGATGAATTTGGCAATATGCCGGCTATTGCTGACATGGATAATAAAATCACTGTCTGTTTAGGAAGAAATATTCGATTTCATCTTGTGATCCAATCATATGCTCAATTAAAAGATTTATATGGAGAAGATGGACAGGCAACGATCCGGGGGAACTGTGGAAATGAAATCTATATTTTAAGTGCTGATTACGACTCCGCATCCTCCTTTTCTTCTAAGTTAGGTAAAAGGACACTAAACACACAAACGCGATCAGGCACTACCTTTTCCCTAGAGAAGTCGAGAACAGAGAGTACGGAAGGAAGAGATCTGCTAACTGCCAATGAGCTACAGGAATTGGAGGAAGGTGATACTGTTGTTCGTCGCGTGTTGATGAGACGGGACAAAAAGGGGAGGAAGATACGCGCATTTCCAATTTACAATACCGGCAAGCATAGCATGAAATATGCTCATACGTATTTGAATGTTGACTTTAACACGGAGCGATCTATCACCGAAGAGGAAATTGATACACCCCATCGATACATTAACCCTAAAGATTTGGTTATCGATTTTTATGGAGCATCTCATCGAGAAAAGGCAAACGAAGAGAAGAAAAGTCAAAAGACTTCAAGATTAGAAGTAACGAGCATTAATAGAGATCAATGGAATGAAAAGAATGTGGGCCAATTTTTTGATAAGAGCACGCTCCATATGATAGTAAAACATATTGCGCCTCTCCTAGAACACAGTGAACAAGAGATGAAAGAGGAGCCCATGGAGGCATTTCAATTCCATTTGCAACTCTTAGGTGAAGGTCACGAAATTAGTCGTCAAGTATTTAGCCATATTCAAAAGCAGATTGATAAGTTGAAAACTGAGACGGAAAAGGAGGAAGAAGAGAATTATCTGTAATTTAGTCCGGTAAGGAGGAGAAAACATGTCAGATGAAGAGCTCCTAGATAAACTGCTTCAGTTTTCTGATGTCTTGACCACTAATAATATATTTATATCAGGTTTACGAATTATGGGATGGGGCATTCTATTATTCTTGAAAATGATCGTTGATGGTTTAGAAGGTATGGTAAACAACGTATTAACGCTGACTGATTTTTTTATGAGTGAACCAGTACAAGATTTTCTGGATACGATCCAGCCTGGACTTTACATCTTGTTAGCTTTTTCACTAGCGATGATTGGTTTCCGATTAATTTTTAATAAAGAAAAGAACCGAGCAGATATACCAATGAATATATTTATTTCTATCATGACGATCACTCTTTTAGCTTTTGGAATGGGAAAAGTCAATGAATTCACCCATGATGCTGTTGATGTAGCTCAGGTTAATACTGATTCATTTACCACTTCTGACCGCGTAATGGAGGATTACATTACGGATATAGCAGTCTATGACGAAACAGGTTGGGAAAAGCCAGATGTAGAAGAACAGCATCATATTAAGCCAAATAGTCTAGATATGATCTCAATTAATGAAACCATTGATGATAGTTTTGAGAAAGAGAATGGTGATAGCTTATCTGATCAAGGACAAAAACTAGTGATGAATAGTGTAGGTTTAGAATCAAATGGAGAGGAAGGAATAGTAGAGTTAGGTAAGAGTGGTTTATTTGATTTTCTACCAGAAAATTATTATCGATGGCATGTGGATTGGTTAACTGCCATGGTTACCCTTGGTGTAATGGCTTTTACCATGGTCTTGATTTCTATTAAGGTAGCAAAACTATGTTTTGAACTTGGATTCAATCATGTAGTGGCTCTTATTATGGCCTACGCTGATATTTCAACTGGGCAACGCCTGAAAGCCATCATTAAGAACATCGGTAGTATTTTTGCTTCAATTATTATGATTTTCCTCAGTTTACGAGTGTATATGTATTACACCGTATTTATAGGCGAAAATTTAGAGGGGATAGGATATTTGATCGCTCTCATTGCAGGAAGTTTAGCCGTTATCGATGGACCGAACATTGTCCAGAAACTATTCGGTATTGATGCAGGATTAAAAAATGCCTGGCATGTAGCGATGGGAGGGTACCTTGCTACTAAAACGCTTGGTCCAGTTACGAAAAAAACAGTTGGCGCCATTGCGAGTGGAGGCACAAGTGCCGTGATGAATTCAAGTGCTGGTGCTACAGGTGCCTTTGCAGGAATAGCTGGAGGACAAGGGAAAGGAAAGTCCATTGGATCACAACAAAACAAGCAAACACCTAGTCCTATGAAAAGCACGCCCACTCAGGCAAATAAACAAAAAGATAGGCAAGAGCCAAGTCCTATGCAGTCTTTAAGCAGAGACAACCAGCAATCTTCCTCTGCCGTAAATGGAGGACAACAGCGAACACGGCAACAACATATCGAAAATCGCACGGTTGGACAATATTTGAAAGATAATGTGGAGAAGAGAATAAAACAGAATGAAAAGGTTATAGGAGCAAAATGCACCTATGATTTATCACGAAATACAACTGAAAAATGGAAAAATAAATTCAAGAAGCGTGAATAAAGTCTATCCTTTATTCACGCTTTTCTAATGGAGGAATGATTGTTTTGCAATATAAAATCCCTTTAGAAATAGGAAGTGAGCTTAAGCTCAACCGTCTTTTTTACCTTAAGGACTTACTGGTGGTTTTAATTCTTGGAGGACTCGGTTTTACCTTCCGTTATGTGGTACATCCTTCCCTGGTATGGTACTACACGTTCTTTTGGATCATTTTGACACTGTCCTGTTTGATAAGACCTAAAACTAACCCAGGGTTGCGCATGGGTAAAGCCCTGTTTTTGGCTGTAATTCGGAACCGGGTTACTTACTGCTCAATGGATACTCAGGCAAATGAGAAAGGAGAATCTTAAGTGGCTTTAGAAGAAAATCGTCCAGTAATATTTCGTGAAGACAGGCTAGAGCAACCAACCCTTTTTGATGAGAATACCTATTTGAAAAAACATAAACGGAAGAAGAAACGTAAGACAAAACGTGCAAAGGTTAAAGCTTCCGTTGCTGACATCCTTTCAATTTGCGATATGACTTCAGATGGGGCGTTTACACTACAAGAAAATAAGGGCTTTATGGACATCATGCAGCTCCAAAGTAAAGACATTTACTCCCCTTCTACTCATGAGACGGAATATGACATCATGATGATGGCTAAATTTTTTCAGTCTTATTCATACGACATTAAAATCGTATCAATGAATTTCCCGGTTGATATACAGAAGCAATTGAGTGCAATCGACCATAAAATCGAGAAGAATTCAGCTCCTTTATATGAAAGGTTTTTATTGAAAAAACGTCAGGAACTTCAATTTTTAGAAACGCACCGGACGAATAGAGAGTTTTATTTATTTATCTACGCGGCTAGCCTTAAGCAACTATCGGAATATCGGAATAACTGTCGACGTTACTTAGGAAGCGTTGCTCCATTGATTGAATTAACGGAAGAGAAAAAACTTGATTTGATTTATAAGCTCTATAATCAGAATTCAAAATTATAAAGGAAGGTGAGTGACAATTGATCAAATTAGGGAGCAAGAGTAGTGACCAGGATAAAACGAAGTCGATTGGTTACAATCCTTATCTCCTTGCGAGTATACAACCTCAAGGTGGGATGAGCTTTCAGGAGTCATTTATAAGAAAAGGAGATGGGTATGAAGCGTGCGTTCATGTCTATTCGTTTCCAAAAAGGGTATCGGACTTTTGGTTAGAACCGATTTTTAATATGGAACATGTGATCACGACGATGGATGTTATATCGGACGATCGATTAAAAATAAGGGATAGTTTAAACAAAGGAATGGCAGAGCAGAGTTCCAGAATCATGAACGAAAGGGATAACGCCGGAATCATTGAAGCCCAAAACAACTATGACGACTTAAAGGAGCTATACAATCAGGTCTCAGAGGAAGGGGAAGTAGTGAAACGCATCCATCTGAGGCATTATGTAAGTGCCCCAACAAAATCAGAATTAGAAGATAAAGTGAAAGTAGTATTATCAACCTTACAAGATGCAAACTTTAGAGGTTCCATTTTTTTAAATGAGCAAGAATATGAATGGAAAGCTTTACTCTCCAATTACAGTGATCAGACTCACTACTTAAACAAGCGTGAAGGCCAACCGATTCCAACAATCGGATTAGCAGGAGGGTTTCCATTTCATTTCACTAGTTTAAATGACCCCTATGGCACGTTTTACGGAACGACTATGACGGGCGGAAACGTCCTTTTTGACTTGTTTCACAGAGACCATCAACGAAAAAGTTTCAATGGGGTTATGGTCGGCGCAATGGGTGCTGGGAAATCGACCTTTCTAAAGAAAATTATGCTAGACAATGCAATCAAAGGGTACAAAGTACGAACGTTCGACGTTACGGGTGAATTTGCAGAATTAACGGAGGCACTGGGAGGTAAGCAAATTGCATTAGATGGATCGGATGGAGTCATTAATCCATTGCAAGTCTATCGGACAGCTGAGGACGAATACACGTCATTTACGCAGCACTTGTCTAAGTTGACGACCTTTTATAAGTTTTTAGCTCCAGAAGCTAAGGATAGTGAATTGAAAGAGTACGAGAATCTCTTAAGAAAACTTTATGGAAAGCTTGGTCTTTGGAAAGAAGAGGAAGAGTCAAACATTACAAAGCAGTCTGTTCAGGACTATCCGATTTTCTCGGACTTCCTTGCGTTTGTGGAAGATCAACTCTATGAAAATACTAAAGAAGGAAAGCAAAGGGAGAATGTCAGTTTGGAACGAAGGAGACGGCTAGAAAACATTGAGTTGAACATTCGAAATGTCGTTGAAACATACGCTAATCTCTTCAATGGGGTCTCCACGATGGAACACTTCGATTCACAACAAGTCGTCACATTCACGTTACGTGGCTTGTCTCAAATGAGAGCTGAAGTCTTTCAAGCTCAGTTATTTAATGTGCTGAACTTGTTATGGGATTCGATGTTAACAAATGGGGCTCCTCAATTTGAAGCTTATGATCGAGGGGAGCTAGCATTTGAAGACGCCGTACGTTATTTGATTTTGATGGATGAAGCCCACCACATCATTAATACGAAAAAGAAAAGCGAAAGTGCGCTTGATTTTCTCTCGAAGTTTAGCCGAGAAGCTCGGAAGTATTTTGGTGGATTACTCTACGCAAGTCATACGATCCGAGACTTTGTGCCAGAGGGTTCGGATCAGAGCATGGTAGAAGAGATTAAGAAGTTGTTTGAGTTAACGCAATACAAAATCATTATGCAACAGGATAGCAATAATCTTGAGATGATGCAGCAGATTTTCACTGGGCAGTTAAGTCAGAGTGAGTTACAGGACATTCCGTATCTCCAAACAGGTGAGACAATGCTAAGTATCAGGGCGGTTGAAAATATTCGTTTTAAAGTGGAGGTATCGGATGAAGAAATAGCTTTGTTTGGGGGAGGTGCTTAACCATGCCCTGGTCACTATTATTACAACTAGTACCTCGGAAAGTATGGCTATGGCTGATAGGAATCGCCATAGCTCTTTTTCTTTTACAAATGGTTCTGTTTGTTTCAGCGATTACCACGTTAATTGGGTTTCAAAAAAATCATTCCAACGACCAAGTGCAGTCAGTCGATGTGGTAAATGGAACGGCACAAGTGTCAGCAGCCGTGGAGCAATATCGACCACTGTTTGAAGAATATGCAGCTAAATATGGTGTCTCAGAGTATGTAGAGCTTTTGATGGCTAAGACGATGCAAGAATCAGGTGGATTATTAGATGATGTCATGCAATCGAGCGAGTCACTCGGCTTACCACCAAACAGTATTGAGGATCCTGAACGGAGCATTAATGTTGGTGTTCGCTATTTTTCAAACATGTTAGAAAAAGCTGAAGGAGATGTGAAGCTCACCTTGCAAGCCTACAACTTTGGTGGCGGATTTATTGATTATGCCAATGCTCATAACAATGGAGAATATAGCAAGGAATTAGCGATTGAGTTTTCTAGAATGAAGTACCAGGAGTTGAAACACACCGGGCTCTATTCCTGTATTCGTCCTGAGTCAGCAGCTACCGGTGCTTGTTACGGAGATATTGGGTATGTGGAGGCCGTTTTAAGCTATCTGAAAGGTGGCGTTGTCGAGGGAGAAATTGATCCAACTGGCGATTGGGTGATGCCCATCTCCGGGTCATTCATCCAAACTTCTGACTATGGTATGCGCATTGATCCGTTTGATGGAACAAAGACCATGCATCGTGGAATGGATTTTGCTTGTACGAACGCCGTGACGCCGATCAGAGCTGTTGATAACGGCCAAGTTGTCAGTGTTAGAAAGGGCAATACAGGCTACGGGAATAGCGTGATTATCAAGCATGAGACTGGCTTATATAGTCACTATGCTCATCTCTATTCATTGCATGTAACAGAAGGGGAAGTCGTTCAACTGAAGGAAGCTGTTGGAAAGTGCGGGACCACTGGAAACTCAACTGCTCCCCATTTGCATTTTGAAGTATTGACGAAAAATCAGTACCGTTCGGATATCGATCCAGCCCCATATCTTGGCTTGTAAAGGACGTTGATAGGATGAATAAAAAAATCATTTTTGTGCTGTTTCTAGTTGTTCTATTGGTCATCACCTCGTTTAACATCTATGACTTTCAGGTGTCTTCGAATGAAGATTTACAGGCTGAAATTCAACAATTACAACATGAAAACAAGACTATTTCAGAAGAAAATAACAAGCTAAAACGGCTTCTTAAACAAAAAGAACCAGTAGAAGTTCAAACACAGTATAATCCATTGTTAAAACAAATATCGACCTTTGTAAAAGTCGCTTTTGTTCACAGCAAAGAGACGTATCCAGAACGAAAAAAGCAAGCTGAAAAGATTATGAGTGATGAACTGCGGAATATATTCTTCCCAACAGATACCTACAAGGGGGATACCAGAACAGGTGTTAATGATGTCCAAGTATTTATCGAAGCAAGTACTCTCACAAATGATCATGCGACGGTGTTAGTGAGATTGAAACACACTCTTTATTCATTGGAAAATGAACAAAAACAAGTCTCCCCAGTGTTTATAGAGATACATGCCCAACGTCAAAATGAACTATGGATCGTAACGGATTTTACTGAAATATAAAGAGGTGGAGATGAATGAAAAGGCAAGCAGATTCGATTCCAGAAAACACTTCTACGAAGTATCTTATCGCCTTGAGTGCGATCGTTGTGTTACTTCTATTCTTTTTGTTTTCAGGGCTTGTATTCGGAAACAACGATCATGCAAAAGTACAACAGACCCCTTTGAAAGAGTCGTTAACGATTAGTGGATATGGAGAATTGATTGTTGAAGAGTGGATCTATAATCCGGATAAGAATTTTATGATCGTGACATTGAACCTTGAGAAATCATCTACCATTTATGAGGGAAATTTGAGCTTTATAGCACAGGAAAAAGAATATCCAAATCGAGATCTTCCAACTTCAGTAGAGTATCAAGATGGAAATCGATATGTCGTTAGTATCCAGCAGGTGAGTCCTTCATTTGAAGTCATGGCTTTAGATATCAATAAAGGGGATAGCAGCAATGGTGCACTCATACAAGGAGAACCATCTCCTCCTAAAGGAGGTGAAAAGAGCAACGATTTAGCTCGTATCTATACAGACGAACGCAAAGTGAAAGTAGACACCCAATTGAGTATTCAAACGGAACAGGAGTATGAGGTTGCTTCACTATCACAAAAGATCAACCAAGCGAAAAAAACAATTGAAGAGAAGGAGAAACTGATTCAAACGATCGAAGAGCGATTAAAAGAAATTGATCAAAAAGTTGTTGAATTAGAGTCAGAACAATTCTATGAAACGGAGGAAGAGAAGGAACAAATCAATGCGCAAACCAATCAATTGGAAAATGAAAAAGATCAGTTAAACCGAGAAGCTTCGGACGGTGAACTAGCCATACAAACGATAAGAGAAAAGCTCACGATGTTAAAAGAAAAACGAGATATGGTTGAGGGTTAATGTCCTGTTAGGAGCTTCATTTATGAACACATTAGCGACACATAGCCTGTGTTATGGCCACACAGTTCATTTGAAAGCGAACGTATAGTGCTGTTTTAGCAACACATTGAAGACACATCTGGCGGTTTTCTTGTTCCCACGTTTTGCCCGGCTCTGCCGGGATTCCCACACCAAGTGGGAACAAAAACCCCTTATGCTCTTTTCTATCTAGGAACTGGTTTACAGACTACATCAATTGGAGGGTGTTCAATGGAAATTCGGATTCGGTATATGGACCCTAGAACGGTTCAAAGAATTGATGAACTTGCCAAGGAAAAAGGAATGAGTCGCCAAGAGTTTTTACACGCCCAATTACATCAATTAGCCGTCTTTCGTGAAGAGAATGAACGAGAAAAACGGTTAAACCAATTGGTTGATCGAAACATTCAAACGATGACACATTGTTACACAGCGATACGCGAAATGTATGACATTTTACATTATGAAGAATCTAGTGAAAAACCATGATTGAAACGGTCACACCTGGTGTGGTTTTAAAAACAAAATTTGTGACTGCGAATCAAAAGGGATTCCAAGATTACATTCAGTATGTGGATCGTGAAGAAGCCAAAGGAAAAGGAGAAGTGCACCATTCCGTATTCAATCTATATAACGACTATATGGATGACCCAGCCAAAACCTCATCCCTATTCACCCAACAAACAAATCATCTTTCAATGGATGGGAAAAGTGGAATCAAATCGTTATTTAAACTAGCTCAGGAGAATAATAGCATCATGTGGCAGGACGTGATCACGTTTGATAATGATTGGCTTCAACAACAAGGCGTATACGATGACCGATCGCATACTCTTGATGAGAATCGGCTGAAGGAAGTTACCAGGAGATCGATGCAGACCATGTTGAAAAAAGAAGGACTACAGGAAAGCGCAATCTGGTCCGCAGCTATCCATTATAACACCGATAACATTCATATCCATGTGGCAACAGTAGAACCAAATCCCACACGTGAGCGAGGCAAACGCAAGCCGAAAACGTTAGATGCAATGAAGAGTGAAGTGGTCAACGGATTGCTCGATCGAGATCAAGAACGGAATAAAATCAATTTTCTGATTCGAGATCATATGGTTCATTCAAAAAAGGAAATGAGCAGCTTGGAATGGCAAAATCGTGAATTTAAACCGTTATTCATAGAAGTCTATCATCAGTTACCCAATAATAAGACCCAGTGGCAATATGGCTATCAAAAACTCAATCCGATTCGTGGGAAAATAGATGATCTTACTACCAGTTATTTAAACAAATTTCATAAAGAAGATATGAACCAATTGCATCAGAAACTTGATCAAGAAGTTGAGGTGTTAAAGCGTGCTTATGGAGATGGGGAAAAAGACAAAAAGAGATATCAGCATTATAAACAGAACAAGCTTGATGAGCTCTATAAAAGGATGGGAAATGCTTTTCTTCAAGAAATGAAAGGTTATGACCGGCTACAGAATTCAAAGCATGAATTACACTCTACATCTCCCTACCATAATTCCATTCGCTCTATGTTACCAGGTTTTCAGTTACAGAGATCGTTGATAAGAATTCAACGCTCAATGGATCAGACCTATGAACAATTTATCAACGAGCTGGATCATCAGAAATTGGAACGTGAAATTGAACGAGAAAGGTAGGGTGGAAATGATGCGAAAACGCCAAAACGTTACATTACATGAAGAAACGATTGATTTAATAAACGAGTATCAGGAACAACATCATATTCGATATCCCGGTGAAGCTTTGGACCGTATGGTTGCGGAATGGGAAGCACAACAGTCGAAGGACCATTCGTTAGAATATGTGATGAGATTGATGGCGAGTCGTTTTCAAGAGGTCTTTTCTGAAGAGATGAAACGGTTACGGTTAGCAGCAAATAGCACCAACACAAATACGCAAGTGCTTCTCGAATTGATGAATGGATTTGCGATGGATCAAAACTTGGAAAGCTGTGTCACCACACAGCTTTTTGAGAGTCAGGCATTGAAGGATGCGAGGGAAGCTGTTGAAGAAAGGATTAGTCATCAACGTCAAAAAAGAATTAGTGGGGACTAGGAGAAGGAATTATCAACTTATCTTATTTTATTTTTCATTACCTTCAAATATTGAGAGGAGTTGGAATCATGTTGTTGTTTGATCAAAACTATGAGATGGGTATATTTAAAGGTTTTGGTGATCGAAATGAACTCGTTATCGAAGTAGGATCTCAGGAATACGTGCTTGAGTTAAACAAAGAAGAGATAGCTGACGTCGTATACCATTTAATGCATCATGAGAACTTACTCATTCCTTATAATAAAGAAACGCAGCAGTTGGTTTTAAATTCTGACCCACACTATGATGAAGAAGAAATGGAAGAGCTCATGAATATCAGTGAGGGAGCTGATGACCATGACGAGGAGTAAACGATCCTATCAAAAAAAGTCACCTGAACAAGTCAAAGAGGAAATTGAAAAACTCACGTCTGGAATGGAAGAACGTATTTCAAATCACTTTCATTCGCCGGAGCAGTTAAAAGAATATTTGGACTTTATGGGAAAGTTTTATCGCTACTCTCCTCAAAATACAGCACTCATTGAATCTCAGTTCCAAGGAGCTGAAGCTGTTGGGTCATATGCTTTTTGGAAGGAAAAAGGGTTTCCAGTGAATAAAGGAGAAAAAAGCATTAAAATACTTGTGCCAAATCGATTAGGAGAGCAATTTCAGAATAAAGAAGGGGAATGGATCCCTCTTAAAAAAGCAACCAAACAAGAAAAGCAACTAGTGAAAGACGGCCAACTCGATAAACGAGATGGCCGTCTTATTTTTTCTAAAGGAAGTATATTTGATATTTCTCAAACGAGCGCAACGCAAAAGGACTTGCCTAATATTTTTCCGAATAAGTGGATGGATGGAGAAGTTGAAAATTACAGCCAGTTGCGGAACGGCATGGAGGCGATTGCAGAAAACAATAACATTCGAATCGTCGAGCCTTATGAAGAGTTAGGAGCGGCCAAAGGAGTTAGTTATACAGAAAGAGGAGAGGTGGCTCTTAACCCTCGAAATTCAGAACGTCAGGATGCGAAGACATTACTCCATGAACTTACACACGCCAAACTCCATACAAAGGACAATTTCACCGCATACTTAAAACCTGAGAAAGAATTCCAGGCGGAAATGACAGCTTATACCGTTGCTTCCTATTTCAATATTGATACCAGTGACTACTCGTTAGATTATCTGCATAACTGGACGAAGGGGCATGAATTTAAAGACTATGAAAGCCTGTTACAAGAAGTTCAGATAACAGCTAAAGAATTTATTGCGACCATTGAAGAATCTATGGAACAAGAAAAGGAAGGGGAGAAAACTATGAGTCTTAATGAAGAAAAACAAGAAATGCAGGATAAACAGGAAAGAGAGGGAGTAACTTCAGAAAAGCTCTCAAAAATGTATCGAAGCCAAGTGAGCCGGCATAAGGAGGAAAAACTTGAAAAGCATTATTCTCACCAAGACTTCAAAGATGCTTATAAAAAAGAGGTAATGAACTATTTTGAACCAATAGTGGGAAAAGGATTAGATAAAGAAGAAAACAATGACTGGAAAGAACGTTTAAGAAAGATACGTGTTTTTCAAGATACTCAGAGTAAAGAAGAGGTGTACCAACTTAAAAAGGACTCTCTTAAAGAATTAAAAGAGATTCCTTTAACGGATCGCGGAGAGAAGCGACTATCTCGAATCGAAAATAAGCTGGAGCGAGAGTTCCATGAAGGGACAGGAAAAGAAAGCACCAGTTCGGAAGTGAAGGATGGGAAGGGGAACAAGGGGTATTTTCAGATGAAGGAAAAACAAAAAGAAAAAGTAGAGATTGAACGCTAGGCAGGGAGTTTTCTCCCTGTCTTTTTTTTATATCTAATTTTAGAGAAGAGGAAGTGTAGAATGGCCACTCATGTAAGAGCAAAGCGGAGGTTGCTAGTAATTTAGACTATCTTCAAATTATTAGCTCCATCAAGTGCATGTTAGATTAGTAAGAGAAGACCAATTTTTAAGAGCAAATGCATAAGAGAGCATATCAATATCCATTACATAATGAAATGAATGATTTGATATTTTTAAATTTAATATTAAGTCGGTATCTCCACCACACTAGGCTAATGTTTTAAGGTGGGAGAGTCAGGAAGCGATTTCTATCATAAAAATATGCTGAATTCATAGTGTAATTAAATGAAAGTTTCGGAGTATTCCACCTAATACTTTCTTTATCTAATCCTTATCAATACTTCTTTTATAGGAGTTATATTCAACTCTATACTACTTAAAAGTTAGTGTATAACAAAAAAATATCGGATTACTTTTTATTAAAGTTGCGATGTTACAATGTGATTAAGAATTTAATGAATAGTACATATTTTTCTGTTTTTGTGTAATTAATTGACATTAAATGATTATATTGTCATGATTGTTTATTAGTAGTTACTAGTTAATTTGAAGGGGATGATGTACTTTGCAGTGGTAGGTGCTAAAACGATAGAGGACTTGAACACATAAGAATGAGGTGAGTTTAGTGGATGAAATAAGGATGTTGGTGAATACGCTTTCAAAAAATGAGATAGCAGCAGTTGTATGGAATTTCAGAATTAAAGTGAATGGATTTCATAAGAATTTTGAGCGAGTACCTATTGAAATGTTGCGTTCTTTTTTAATGAAAGAGTTAAAGCAAGGTTTGAAACTGAAACGCAAAGGGCGGAAATATACAACTATTCCTGAAGTATATGAATATATAAGCTTTTCATTTTTAAGAGAATATCCTAGTGTTGAAGAGTTATCCCTCGAAGACCTAGCCTTAAAGTTGGAAACTGATTTAAAATTCTCACAAGGAGCGATTCTATCTCTGATTTATACAAATTTCCGAGATGATTATGATGAATACAAGGAGATCATGGCAAGTAATGTAGAAGAAAACAAGCCTTTGTTAAACGGAATAGTTAATAAAATAACCATTGAAGAGAAATTGAAAACATTACAGTGGGAATTACTCTCAGAGGATGATTTATTTAATCGTTTAAAAGAATATATTTCTCAAGTGGAAGAAGAGGCGGGCAAAGAGTTTTACGAAAAAGTTTACCATAGAGTAAATATAAGCGGAGAGGAAAGTTTCTTGAACGAGTTATCTTTGACGCCGAAGGATTTACGACATATCCCTATATTGGCTTTTTTAATTGAAAAAAATAGATATTTAGAAGTTGACTATAATTACTTTCTTCAATATGTAATACGCATATTTGATGATAAAGAAAGGGCTGTGGCGTTTAGAACTATCAAAGAATTAGAAGAAGAAGTTGATAAAAAAGAGAAAGAATTCCAGAAAATAAAGGAAGAAAAAGAAAGGTTTGAAGAGATTGAGAAAAATAATAATAGGTTAAAAAAACAATACTCTGAATTAAAGGAATACAATGACAAACTGGTGACGAGGGCTGCTAGATTATATGAGTTACAAGAGATTAACGAACCTTTTTTGAGATATTTTCAAAATTTGTTGTCAAAGCATCGAGCTAGGATTATAACAAGTGACACAGAAATTTTCCATAATACAGAAATTATAGATTATGTAGAAGGGATCCAAGAGTTTCATTGTCATCGCAAGAAAAAAAATGCACAACGTTATCAGGATCAAACAATTCTTATTTCTAGAGCTTCTTTTGTTTCTACACCTGAATGGATCGTGACGAAGAGATTTTTTGAAAATAACAAGATTCATTATTTTGAGTTATCAGGATATGATATTAGCGATTATATTAAGCAAATTGTTGAGAATCTCCATAAAGAAAGGATGCGGGTATATTGATGAATGGATTCGTAGATCAAGAGATTAGTAAAGAGGATAGACAAAAAATTGAGGAATGTTACATATTAGGAAGGCTTGCTGACGATGGTCCGTTACCTCGACTCGGTGCTGAACTAGACAAAGCTGTAGCCTATCATAAGGACGGAGAGGACAGGGTGGTATTTTACCTTACTGCCTTATCTAGGGAGCCAGAGTTGCTAAGACGATTATTAGGAAAAGACAAAGACGAAGTTTACATTTCCTTCGACAATAAAAATAAGCGATATCTAGAAAGAATTGGATATTTCGATGGAGAAAATCGAGTAGAGTTTCTAAGAGAACACTTTAGAGGTAAGTTGATTTTATTTAAACCTGTACTAAATTATGAAATAAAAAAAGAGCGATACCACTATAATTTTGAGATCCTATTGGTAGAAAAGATGGAATCAGCAGATGAGATGAATCAAGACTTTCTTCCTGTCCCTGTTTTAAGTAACTCCGTTCCTTCTACACGTTTTGAAAGAAAGTTGTTGGACGAGAAGCCTGTAGAGCTTAGTTGTTATAATCATGCGTTGGAAGTTCCAGAGTTCATCATATGTGATGGATATATCTATCAAATCCCGGATGAATCTGTTTTAGAAAAATATGCAGTCAATTCCAATATGTATATTTGTAGAAAGCCAGAACAAGTTATGCGAATAGAAATTCCTGAGGATTATGAACGGAATATGAGAATGGTTCATAAAGAAATTGCTTTTACTTCGAATGATAATAGGTTAAGTTGGATCGATCTGATTAACGATGAGGGAATTTCAATTCAAGAAATAGAAGAGAGGAAGAAAGCGGAGTCGAGTAAAGAGGAGAAGGAAGAGAATGCACAGAATGAAAGGGGCAATGTAAATCCAGAGGACCTAGATGAAAAAGAATTCAAAGAGACGGTGACAGAGGGCGACTTTATTCTTCGACTGGATTATTTAGCACGTAAGAGAAAATTAAGGTACTCTCTTGAAGACCTTTATAACTTCCATACATCTTTAAAGACATCGAACTTTACTATTCTGGGAGGAATGAGTGGTACTGGAAAAACACAGTTGGCAATGTTATATGCAGAAGCAATGAAGATGGTAGAAGGAGATAATTTGTTGTTTGTTCCAGTAAAACCTTCTTATACTGAACCTAGTGATTTGTTAGGGTTTTTAAACCCTCAGACAGGAGTTTACACTGAAAGCGATGTAGGCTTGGTTTCCTTTATGTACGAAGCAAGTAAAAGGCCAGAAGTAATGCATATGGTTGTGTTCGATGAGATGAACTTAGGACAGGTAGAGCATTATTTCAGTGACTTCTTATCAATACTGGAACTTGAGAGTGAACAGAAACGTTTGCGATTATTTAATAAAAGCACTATGTGTGTTCAAGAACATCTAAGGGATGGAATTTTAATTAAAAACAATATACTTTTTGTAGGTACAGCAAACTTCGATGAAACCACAAGAGATTTCTCAAATCGTATGTTGGATCGTAGTAATGTGATCATTTTGGAAAAGGCGACATTTGCCGATGCTTATAAACACGAAACAAACGAAAATATCGAAAATCCTAATGATTATGCAAATCAAGAAAAGAATGAAATAAAAAATCCCGATGCTGAAATTACTGCTGACAATTATAACGGATGGGTTGTTAATACTGGGAAACGACTAGCCTCCTTGGAGGAACGAGAATTATCTATCTTAGATAAACTTCATGAGGAAATGAGTAACTTTGATTCTCAAACAGGGGTATCCTTCAGAATTGCAGAGCAAATCGGTCATTATCTAGAGAATATCCCTAATGATGAAAATGGTGTTCCATTTCTATCTAGAGGCACAGCTTTTGATTACCAAATCAAACAGCGTATTTTATCAAAAATTAGAGGTCACAGAGAACAAATTGAGAAACTGGTAGGTCGGTATGATGAAGAAAATGGGTACTCAGATGGAAGGATAAGTATTGTGCTCACTAGTGAAGAGCGTCAAAATTGCGAGAAATCTATTGCTTATCTGGAGCAAAAAGCGAAAGAGTTGATGAGAAATGGTTACACGTTATAAAGATAAAAAAATGCCGTTTTCTTGTTATTTCGAGGATCGGTTTGAGCGCAAGTATGAAGTGAAGGAGTTGTGGAAGAGTGAAGAGGATATGGAGGTTTCTAACTTTCCCATTTTAAAAGAGAACTCCATTATTGGTCTTCAGTTTTATGTTGAAGAAGAAGTAATGTATGATCCACAATCGTATTGCAGTGTTCAAACGAACTTGTACGACGAATCGGATGAACAAGTCGTATTAAAACATTCCTTGAAATTAGGGGATACAGATAAGGAATGGGTTTACCAAGGGGGAAATGACGAGGAATTCCCATGGAGAATGGGGGTCTATTTCCTGGAGGTTTATTATAAAGGTGAAAGATATCTGGGGGGGATTAATGTCCTACCTCATCATTTGAACGAGAGACAAGTAAAAGAAATACACGACTATCTGAATGAGCAGGTTCAAGATATAATTTATGATTTTGTTTACAGTAATAAGACATTTTCAAAAAATGATGAAACAGTACTACCTAAGTATTGGTATTACGATTATGCTAGGAAAATCGCTGAGGTATATGAGGAGTTTATGTATTGTATGACAGCGATTGAGAAAAATCCTAAGGAAAGAATGGAATCGGTGTATAAGCCTTCGGTTCGTTCGGGTAAAATTGATCAGAAAAGTATCCGTTGGTCGCTATCAAATAAGGGTTTGGAGAAGAACGCAGGAATTCACCAGAATAATTTCCAACTAAATAAGAAAAAAATGACAAATTATGATTCTAAGGAAAATCGGTGGATAAAAAATATACTTTTGATATGGAAAAGAGACATCTTAAATGTAGCCTCCTATATTAAGCGTGATCTGAATAATTATAGTAATAAACTAAAGAAACAGAAAGAGGAATATGATCGTATTTATCAGGAAAAAGAATTTCTTATGAGTAAGAGGGATCCAGGCGAATATACAAAGAGAAATGTCAAAAGTCAAATGTTAATGATTGAGAAAGATATGAATAATACAAGAACCAAAGTCTCCATATTGAAAGGAAAGTTAGATATTCTAAGTAAAATGGAGAGTAAGTTAATTTACTTTATGAAAAATACCTTCTTAGAAAATGTTGAAAGAGGTATGAGAAAACCTTTCTTGAAGAAGAATCAATACTATCGTGTAGATTCTATTTTTGAAGAATTGAAAAGAATCCGTGAAAATAAAGGTGAAAATAATCAATTAACCCCTATTTTAAAACCAACTTGGCAAATTTATGAGTACTTTTGTTTGTTTAAAGTAGTTAAAATACTTAGAGATTCCGGTTACTCACTAATTGAAGGTATAGATGAAGATGTTTTAAATCTATATTTTGAAGATAAAATCCAAGAAGGAACTAAATTTGTTTTAGAAAGTGAAAATAAAGTTGTTCATATATGGTATGACCATTATCATGCTCATACAGAACAAGAAGCTCTTGATAAAGGAGAACTTTTTTATACACCCAATCCTAAGAAAAAACCTGATCTTAAAATTGACTTCTTCACTAAAACACATAATGGCCAATTATTTGATACTTCAGTAGTGATGGATGCTAAATTTAGTCAATTGAAAACAATTTATAACCATCAATATAGAAACCGGACTACGGAGCAATTATTAGGTTATTATAGTTATTTCTGCGTTCTCCCTGAGGCTGGACATCGCCCATGTGTTGATAGAGTGGTGTGTTTATATGCAGGTGAAGGAATCCGTGATGTTCAAAAAAGATATGAAAACATTATCTATTTAAGATTACACCCATTGCTTGATGATACAGGTACTTACGTAGTTGGAGAAGAGGAGTTGAGAAATATACTACAATTATCTTCTTAAATGAGATTTCCTTAGTCATAATGACTGGAAAATATAATAACACGCTGATGCTAGCCATGATTGAATAACATACTTTTTAGCATACTATTACTCATGTGTGTTTAGCATTCAAAGGTTAAGGTATTTTAATCGATTCCCTCGAAAGCTTCATTCACCAATTGTTTAGCAGTTTCATATATTCTATTTATTTAGAAGAAACTATGGGCGGCATTTCACCCATAGTTAGCAATTTAGCAAGATGGTAATAGCAGAACATTCATTAATTAAAGTTGTTGACGAATTGTTGACCGAATACGTCAACAACTACTTTTTACAATCATAATTAATCATATACCTAATTTATAAAATTCAGTTATACCGGGAGTCTTCAATCCTTATCATTATCAATACTATTAAGAAATTGTGACTGGCAGTGTAGAGGTCAGCGGTTCGAGCCCGCTATGCTCCATCGATAAAACTCTGTAAGAAAAATCACTATAATAGAGGCCTTTCATCGTTCAAAGTGAACATATGGAAGGCTCTTTCTTATACGGTCATTAACAGTCCTCATTAGCTTAACTTAGGGAATTATTGTTAAAATAGTAACTTAGAATCTTATAGGAAAATCACTCACACACGATATACTATTTGTTAGACCTACTAAAACCTATAGTAAACATTCACCCTTCAACAGAAGTATGAATGAGAAGAAGGAGGAACTATTTCATGAAACAACGGAACTTAGGAAATACAGGAATACAAGTGTCCGAGGTTGGATTTGGAGCATGGCAACTAGGTAATGAAAAAGACTGGGGAAAGATGACCGAGGATGAAGCTATTCATTTAGTGAGGAACGCGATGGATTCCGGGTGTACGTTCTTTGATACTGCTCCTAACTATGGAGCTGGGAAAAGTGAAGAATTGCTTGGAAAAGCTTTTGAAGGAAAAAGAGATCAGGTGGTCATTAGCAGTAAATGTGGGCATCATTCGAATGGTGAACAAAACTTCGAACCTGAACAGTTGATGAGCTCAGTAGAAGATAGTTTACGAAGGTTACATACAGATTATCTTGATAGTCTATTTCTTCATAACCCGCCTTTCTCAACTCTTAATGGAAACAGCCCGCAGTTTGAAGTACTGGAAAAACTAAAGAAGCAAGGGAAGATCAGAGCATATGGAGCTTCGGTAGATACTGGAGTAGAGATGGATGAACTATTAAATAATACGGACAGTCAGATTATTGAGGTTATGTTTAATCTCTTTCATCAAGAACCAGCGGCTGCTATACAATCAGCTGAACAGCAAGGGGTTGGCGTGATTACGAAGGTGCCTCTCGATTCAGGCTGGCTGACAGGAAAGTATGATGGGACTAGTCGATTTAGCGGAATCAGAAGCAGATGGAGTGCAGAAGAAATTGAACGAAGAGGAAGGTTAGCCGAACAAGTTCGACGTATTCTGGGACATGATATTTCAATGGCACAAGCAGCACTGCAATTTATTCTTTCTTATCAAGAAGTGTCTACCGTTATTCCTGGAGCAAAAGATATTCAACAATTCAACCAGAATATAGCTGCATCAGAAGGTAGCTTATCGATCGAAATAATCAACGAGTTAAAGGATATTTGGGCAGAAGAAATTAAGGATTCGAAGCTACCCTGGTAAATATAACTATATAAAGAACCATTTGTGTGAATTCGGTGCCTGAGCCCGATACGTTAGTTTAGTAGCGTATCGAGGCTCAGGCACCTTTTTCCATGTAGCGTTGTCTAATTCAGGAAAACGTCTTCCAAGCAACATTAAAATAATCCTGAGAACTTTTTTAAAGGGAATCTTTGTCCACAATGGAAAGTTTGTGGACAAAGATGGTAACAATATGAGAGACATGTACGATATATGGAAGCTAACATTAAAAATAATTGAACAGTGTGACGTATTAAACCCAAAGTGTTTTTAGTAGTAGAATCATTTGATGTGTTTCCTTTTATAATAACTGGTTTATATAAAGAGGTGTCTCTATGCTCTCGTTTATCGGAACAGTACTCATATTGTTTTTAGTAACCATTGTGGTTATAAGATCTATGGGGAAATCAGCCTTAGCTCAATTTACCCCACATGATTTAACAGCCTTATTTTTTATTGTAACCATAGCGATTAAAGCAATCAAAGTCGAAGGGATTACTCAAGCATTAATTGGGATTGCGATTGTCATTATCATACATATATCACTATCAAAATTAAGTCTTTACAAGCACCTCAATCGATTTGTAATTGGAGAACCAACGATTTTAATAAAGCATGGCAAGTTAATTAAAATGAATCTGAAAAAAAGTCGCTTTTCTTTGTCAGAACTATTATCAAGTATAAGAAGTAAAGGCTATGCTGACGTGACCAATATTCAATACGCTATTCTTGAACCAAATGGAGAAATAAGTGTACTTCCAAAGGAAGAGTCCATGCCTGTGACACCAAAAATTTTAAATTGTCATGTTGATTATAGTGGTCTTCCTATTGCAGTTGTCATTGAGGGGAAAATACAATATAGAAATTTAGTACTCATTCATAAAGATAAAGAATGGTTATTAAAAGAAATCAAAGCAGCTGGGGTTTCAAATATAAAGCATATTTTTTACGCTTCGGTAAGAGACGATGATTACTCCTTAACCGTAGACAATGGTAAAGGAAACATCGGAACATTAAAATAGTAAAGGATAAGCGACCATCACCTTAGGTTTTTAAATTAAAGTAAAAGTTATCGAGCAGAATCAGTGGAAAAGAAGCTTGGGAGTTATTTTCATATTGAAATGCTGGGTAAGTCATCAAAAAATGAATGGGCGAAGCATCACTGAAATCTCCCTCACGATTCTTTATAGCTGAATAACAGAAGGGTCTGACTCCATTTTGAGGATCGGGTCTTTTTTATATAACTTTAGTGGTTTTAGATTTAGTTAATAGAAGCCTGTTATCACAGATCCTCAACACTAGCAGTCGTATTCAAATCCCCAAATTGTGCATTAATAGTCCGGAAAATAAAAGTTATCACAATGCTAATACGGTTTCTCCTGTATAGTTAAAGCATAATGCAGGAAAAGTGTAGACGGACCTAAAAATAACCAAGGGGGAAATAGAATGCGAAGGATTATCTTATCGACCGAAAGCGGCGCCGACGTACCGGGTGACTTGGCTGAAAAGTACGATATTCAAGTCGTTCCCATGCACATCATTATGGATGGTAAGGATTATTTAGACGGTTCATTGCCGGTCCAGGATATTTATGACTATTACGAACGCACGAAGAAAATCCCTTCTACTACCTCTACAAATGCTCATGAGTATCAAGAGTTTTTTGCGACTATAAGAGAGAAGTTCCCAGATTGCATCATTGTACATATTGGTTATACATCAAAAGCTTCTTCTTCTTTTCAAAATGCCGTCATTGCTGCGGAAGAATTTGAAGACATTTTTCTCATTGATGCATTGAACGTTACTGGAGGATTAGCTGCGATTGTGTTGTACGCAGCTAAGTTTCTACAAAAAGAACCGGACATGGAACCGGAGCGCTTAGTTGAAAAAATAGAGGCAATCGTTCCTAAATCAAGGCTCGCTTTCATCCCAGGCAGCCTTGATTTCCTTAAAGCGGGAGGACGGGTAAGCAATATGGCTTCCCTGATTGGAGCTCTGTTGAAAATAAAACCATGCATCGAGTTGAAGGATGGAAAGCTGATGTCTACAAAGAAGTACCGCGGGAAAATGAGTGGAGCTAGTGAAAAACTTTTGAGAGATTACTTAAACGAATTCAACATCGATAGAGAGCAGCTTTATTTTATTTATTCGATCGGACTCGATGAAAAAATTAAGGAGCGGATGGATGAGGTCGCCAAAGAAAATGGATTCCAGAATATACGTTGGATCCAAGCGGGCGGTATGATATCGACTCATTCTGGAGCCGGGGGCTTTGGTATTGCAGGGTTAGAGAAATAGTATGAGCTAGAATGAGAGGGAAGATTCTTAATGAGCCCAATGGTTTAAGTGATATCCATCTTGTTCAAGCTGCTATTTGGCCATAACAACATATAATTAATAAAGAGTATAACCAAACTAGGTTATGCTCTTTTTAATTTGGCATTATTCAATAACGATACCATTCTTTGGAGTAAAATCAGAAAATACGTTCTAGTACATTGAGGTGAAACGATGAATATGAGAAAGGAAGATTTTGAGTTAGAAGATGGTGCTAGTTTTCCCGGGAAAACTTACGTAGACGAGCTCCTTAAGCCGATTTTTAAAGACCAGCGTGACTACTTATTTGAAGCGATGTTTATGATTCATCGCGCGCATACGACGATGCTGAAGGAACAACAAATTATCACTGATGTTGAGGCAAAGAAGATATTGGACGGCGTGAATGAAGTGGCAAAGATGGAGAAGAAGTTACTAAACTATGTCCCGGAATACGAAGATTTCTTTTTCCTTGTTGAAGCTGAAGTTGCGAAGTTAATTGGTGACGATTTAGCAGGCAAGATGCATATCGCGAAAAGTCGAAATGACATGGGTGAAGCGATGTATCGCATCGTGATTCGAGGTCATATACTCGACCTCTTAAGTAATGTAAGAAAGTTAGGAAGCTCGCTTGTTTCACAAGCTGAGGAGCATGTTCATACAATTATGCCTGCTCACACTCACACGCAACCGGCTCAACCAACTACGTTTGGTCACTATCTCCTCGCCATATCGGATAATCTATCAAGAGACGTGGACCGCTTGTGGCAAGCTTATCATACAGTCAATCATTCCCCGATGGGCGCAGCAGCCATTACAACGACTGGTTTTCCAATCAGTCGAGAACGAATGGTCGAGCTACTAGGGTTTGATGAGGTGATGGAGAATTCCTATGATGCGATTGGTACAGGAGACTATTTACTTGAAACAGCTCTTACATTAGTTAGTCTGTTGACAAACATGGGCAGGTGGATTCAAGAGCTTCTCCGCATGGCATCCAATGAAGTAGGCCTACTAAAAGTTTCTGACGCTTATGTGCAGGTGAGTAGCATTATGCCGCAAAAAAGAAACCCAGTATCATTGGAACATTCAAGAGCCCTCGCTAGCAGCGCAGTTGGCGAAGGACTAAGTGTCATTCAAATGATCCACAATACGCCTTATGGAGATATTGTGGATACTGAGGATGATTTGCAGCCACATCTATATAACGGGTTTCATAAAGCCAATCGCGTAACGAAGCTGTTAACAGCTGTGATTACGACGATGAAGTTTAACAAGGAACGAGCGCTCAAGCAAGCAAAAACAAACATGATTACAATCACTGAATTAGCTGACGTACTTGCTAGAGATTATGATGTGCCATTTAGAAAGGCTCACCAGATTTCCAGCTTCGTAAGTAGGAAAGCAAACGAGGCAAAGAAAGAGTTGTATGAAGTGACCATCTCAGAGGTGAATGAGTGGATTGGCGACGTGCAGCTTACAGAAGATGATTGGGAAAACATTTGTGACCCATCTAAGTTTATTGAGAGAAGAAACATCACAGGCGGACCGAATCCGCAAGTTGTTGAACGGATGGTGCGGGACCGTGAAGTGCGTTGGGAAGAGTTCGGTGAGAAGGTAGAAAATTATTCTACACAGCTCAAGTCTGTGAAAGAGGAATTAAGAAATTCATAATAAGTTTTAAGCTAGTTCTTAACTTGTTAGAGCATAAAATAATCAATAAATTTGGAAAGTAAAAACCACAGCTAATATGCTGTGGTTTTTTTGAATTCAAAGTGAATCTTATTCAAGTCAATTGGGATAAGCAAAAAGGTAGCAAGTAGAAACAATGGTGGACTTTAAGTTTATATCTCAGTAGTTGCTGAATAAAGTTGCAAATAAGGAAGAAGCTATAAATGGACTTAATCTAGATGAAAGGAATGAATAAATGGACTTTTCAAGATTGCAAATTTCTATTCTCTTGATTTTGTTTTTGGGAATATCAAACCATGTTATTTTATTACCTCATCTTTTAGAGGTCGCGAAACGTGATGCGTGGGTATGTGCTATTATAGCCTACTTTATTTTAATTATTTGGGTTTTGGCATTGAGCTTTATTACAAACAGAATGAATCATCAGAAATTATACATCTGGTTGAAAGGTAGAACTTCAAAATACATATCAGAAATCATATCTTTCTCATTTCTAATCTATATTGTGGTGATCGGCGTCGTTTCATTTAGTGACCTTGTTAATACGGTGAAAATCTACTTTCTACCTCAAACACCAATGTGGGCAATTATTGCCCCTTTTATTATTCTTTGTATATGCGCAGCTTACTCAAGTTTGAAAACGTTAGTATATGTATCAATTATACTGCTTCCTTTAGTATGGGGGCTGGGGCATTTTGTAGCGATTGCTACAATTCATGTTAAAGACTATTCCCTCTTATTTCCCATTTATACGAATGGTAATGGAACTTTAATTAACGGAACGATCATTGTACTTGCTGGTAATATCGATTTGTTAATTATTTTATTGTTACAGCATCGTATCAATAAATCATTCAGTTTTCTTAATCTTGTTGTTCTAATGAGCCTTTTAGTTGGTCTTGTTATCGGTCCGACAATGGGAGCGATTGCGTCATTTGGACCACACGTTGCCGCTACATTTAGGTTTCCTGCCTTTGAACAATGGCGTCTTGTTGCATTAGGTGATCAAATTTCACATCTTGATTTCCTTGCTGTTTTTCAGTTGTTAAGTGGAGCATTTATTCGCGTGTCCTTATGTATTTATTTGTTTTTTGATATTTTGATTCGGCCAACGAAAAAAATAAAATGGGGAATGATTATAAGCTATTCCACTATATTAATTATTTTTGCGCTTCTTCCAGGAAGTGATCATTGGATGCAAATTGTTATTGGTAAATATTTTTATCCTGGAACATTAGTGTTTGGACTGTTCGTGACCATTACTCTGTTTGTCATCAGTATTTTACCATTTAAAAAAGGAAGGGCAACCATATGAAATGTACGTCAAAGGAAAAGTTATTAGAGGAATTGAACAATATGTTATCTGATGGGAAACTAAAATTGGCAGATATAAAAGTATTTTTTTCGGATTATGCGGATGTTCAATTTCTTCCCAATAAACATAATCCAAGCATTGGTGCTTTTTATTGTGAAGGTATGGTAGATACAGTTCAATTAAATGACTACTTAAACCTCATTTTTGATAATATGGATAAATCCAAAATGCTTAGACGTAACGGCGAGGAAGACGATTTGCCTCCTACACACTACTTGAGTCAAATGAACAAGGTTGTGGAAAGTCTATTCTCAGGCTATCTCCTTATTTATAAAGAAGGAAGAGGATCAATTCATGGGGTTGATATAGCGAAGATACCACAAAGACCTCCCTCTGAATCAAATGCTGAAGTGTCATTAAAGGGCCCAAAAGATGGATTTACAGAAGAAATCCATACAAATATCTCCTTAATTAGGAAGCGCATTAAAACACCAGACTTATACAATGAATCTTTTGTGTTAGGTAGCATCAGCAAGACAAAAGTCTCTTTATTATATCTGAAGAACAAAGCAAACATGGAAATGATTACTGAGGCTCGTCATCGACTCTCCTCTTTCGAAGGAGAATGTGTTATTAGCAGTGGTCAACTTGAACAATGGATTTCAGATCGAACTTTCTCTTTATTCCCACTTTATGACAGCATATCACGTCCAGACTTTACGATTGAATGTCTGTTTCGAGGAAGATTTATTATCATTGTTGATGGTTCACCAATGGTTCTGATCGGTCCTATTAATTTATTTGAGTTAATTAAATCTCCAGAAGATGTCCATTTTCCTTATCATATTATCGCATTCCAAAGGATTTTTAGATTTATCGGACTTATCATTGCGGTTTTTCTACCGGGATTTTGGATCGCTATTGCTTCGGTTAATATTGATCAAATTCCTTTTACATTATTAGCAACGGTTGTTGAAGGACGAAAAGGATTACCGCTTCCAATTACATTTGAATTTATTTTCATTCTTGGACTATTTGAATTATTAAAAGAAGCTGGTATTAGAATGCCTAAGGCGGTAGGACAAACTGTCGCAATAGTTGGAGGACTAGTTATTGGAGATGCTTCAATACGGGCTGGGCTTGCTTCACCAACATTACTAGTTGTCGTTGCTATTACAGCCGTGGCTTCCTATACATTAGTTAATCAATCATTGTCGGGAACGGTAAGTATTTTAAGGATTTATATCCTCCTTGTATCTTCGTATTTAGGAGTTTATGGATTTGTCCTTAGTGCGATCAGTATTGTTGTTTATCTATCCAAATTAGAATCTTTCAAAATGGCTTACCTTGAACCTCTTGCTTCGCTAAGTTTCAATCAGTTTCTGTCTGCTCTTCTCATTAATCCATTTAAACGCAGGGATCTAAGTACTTCTATGTTTAAAAAAGGGAGAGGAAAGATTTGAAGCGAAAATATAGGATTGATTCTATATTTAACATATCTACTTTGTTAGTCATTTTAATGTTGCTTACGAGCTGTTCAGACATAAAAGAGGTTCAAAAATTAAACTATGCTACTGCCATTGGTATTGATTATTTTGATGATCAATATCACTGTTATATTCAGATGGTGGGTTTAAACAGCATTGCAAAAACAGAAGGTAGTGGAGAGAATGAACCACAGGTATGGGTTTCAGAAGCAACTGGTAAGACTTTCAATGATGCCTTATTCGATGTTTATAATACGGCTCAGGAGCGAATTATATGGTCCCATGTAAGTTCTATTGTTTTAGGTGAAGGGGCAGTGAAAGAAGGTTTTGAAACCATATTCGATGGAATGATTCGATATAACGAGTTTAGGTTAACACCCTGGGTTTTTGGAACTCAAACTGATATGAAAGAGCTTTTATCAACAGTTGGTTTTTATAATCAAGCCGCTCTCGACACATTATTACACAACCCTACAAGTATATATGAGCAAAGTTCATTAATTAAGCCAGTTAAATTGCAAAGGTTAGCAAGAGAATACTACGAACCAACTTTCACCACTTATGTCCCCTCAGTGACGATCAATTCAAACCAATGGAAAAAAAACATGCAGGATGATCCGAAAATAGCTTATGATGGGGCATTTTTTTTTACAAAGGATCAATACAAAGGTTTTTTTGATTTGGGAGATTTAAGTGGCTTGCGTTGGATTACGCCTGAAACGGATCGTACTTCAATTCTCATATCATCAGAGGGCCAATCACAATACTTAATTGTGATTGACGATGTCTCATTGAAAAAAGAAATAAAAAAATCAAATCAAATAACGCAATTTGATTTGAAGATGGACGTCAAAGGTTATCTAACAAATCGGAACGAAGGCACTGATAAGAGTATTTCCGAAATAACAAATCGCACCGCAGAAAAAATTGAGAAGGAAATAGAAGAGTTATTTATATTAGGACGTGAAAACAATACGGACTTTTTAGAACTGGAGTATAACTTGTACCATAGAGAGTACAAGGATTGGAAAAGGATGATTAAGGAAAATTATTCTATTGTAAATAAAAAATCGATACAAGACATACAAGTGAATGTGAAGCTAAATCATACAGGCGAGCTTAAGAACAGAAAGATCGATGATAGGAACTAGAAATAAAGTTGTATTACTTTGCGCAAAGTAATACAACGTGTATAATGATCATTAACAAAGGAGGTCATTATATTGGGTAAATTAGATAATAAGATTGCGTTCATTACTGGTGGAGCTTCAGGTATGGGGAAAAGAATGACAGAGCTTTTTCAAGAAGAAGGTGCCTATGTGATTGCGGCTGATATTAATAAAGAGCTGTTAGAAGAATTTGATCAATCGAATTCTGCAGAAGGCAAATATTTAAATGTTGCGTCAGAAGAAGATTGGGAAAGAGCGATAGAGGAAGTTATTTCTCAGCACGGTAGAATTGATATATTAGTAAATAATGCTGGAATTTCAAGTGAAAAACAGATGGAAGATATTACGATTGAAGACTGGGATAAGATGATGAGGATAAATTCTTTCGGTCCATTTGCTGGAATGAAACATGTTCTTCCGCATATGGTTAAACAGCAATATGGGTCTATTGTCAACATTTCTAGTTACACAGCTATGATTGGAATGGGAACAAATACGTATACAGCATCAAAAGGCGCGGTAAGATCGATTTCAAAAGCTGCTAGTGCACAATATGGACGAAAGGGCATAAGGGTAAACGCTGTATTTCCAGGTGTTATTAAAACTCCAATGACAGAAAAATTGAACGATACGAGTGTGGTAATGGAAAGACTAATTGCAGCAACACCTTTACAAAAACTTGGTACAGCTACAGATGTAGCAAAAGCTGTGCTATTCCTTGCTTCAGAGGATGCTGCTTTTATAACCGGTGCAGAATTAGTTATAGACGGTGGCTATTCAGCTCAATAATTATTGATGAAACTGTCTAGGTTACTACTGGGCAGTTTTTTGAGGTTTAAATTAGTTTTGAAGTTTAATAAGTGAATTATAGTGTGTAGTATAATGAATGGAAAAGAAGAGGTGATTCAATGTCTATTCAAATTGTCATTCTAGGTCTACTAAATAAAGAACCTTATCATCCATATGAAATGAAAAAAGTAATTATTGAGAAAAAATGGGATCAGTTATTTTCTGTAACTGATGGTAATCTTTATCATGCGATTCGAAAATTAAAAGCAAACAAATGGATTGAAGAACAAAAAACAGAAGAAGTAAATAATAGACCAAGTAGAACCGTTTATCGAATTACTCAAGAAGGGACAAATCACCTTGCGAGTAGTATAGGTGAAGTGTTTCAACAAAAGTCGATGGATCCTGGCTCACTTTATCCTGCACTCTTGTTTATACATCCATCCCACTTAATTGAAATGAAGCCGTTAATTATTGACTGGATCACAGACCTCGATAATAAAAGTGAGTCTGAAATGAAGTATGATATGCAGATACCAAACTTAATACATAAACATTATAAAAGTATAAATATTGCCCATAAGAATTTTTTGCAAGAAGTAATTAATCATATTGAAAGCTTAATAGCTCATGCTAATGAAGATGATTAATATAGTTGAAGTAATTTAAAACTATTTTATAAAAATAGGTGATGGGTCATTGGACAAAAAAATATTCATAATAGTAACCATCTCATTATTAATTGCCTGTAATAATGAAAATAGTCAAAACCTGATAAAAACAGAAAATAATGAAGGAATAATGGGAAATGTAAATGCATCAGACCAATCACAAATTAATAAAAATTCATTTGAAGAAATTAGTGCTATACCTAATCAAATGAACGTAGAAGAATTTAACATAAAAATTGTTCAAGATGATGATGCTAAACGTATACTTTTCTTTGTTGATGAAGAAGGAAAGAAAAAATATAAAACTATTTTTATAAAAAAACAACGCCTATTTAAACTCATTCAACTCGACAATAATGATTTGATTTTTAAAAGAGTAATTTAATGCTAACGTCGACTTGGGGAGCACACGCGGAGCAAGCCAAAACGAACACAATTACAATTACAATTACTGAGTTAGCTGACGTCCTTGCCAGAGATTACGATGTGCCATTTCGAAAAGCGCATCAAATTTCCAGCTTCGTAAGTAAGAAAGCAAACGAGGAAAAGAAAGAGTTGGATGAAGTAAGCCTTTCTGAAGTAAATGAGTGGATCGGTGTTGTCCAGCTTTCAGAAGAAGACTGGAATAACATTTGTGACCCATCGAAGTTTATTGAGCGAAGGTCCGTTACTGGGGGCTAAATCCCCAGGTTGTACAAAGAATGGTGAAGGAAAGAATATTACGGTGGGAAGAGTTGGGTGTGAAGGTAGAAACCATTTCTACTCAGATAGAGTCTGTAAAAGAGGATTTGAGGAATTTATAATGAATCAAGTGGTATCAAGATCAAAGATTGCAGCATACTAGTGTGAATTTTGGTACTGAAGATTCGCTTGAAATAGATATTCCGCAATTATACTCAAAGAAAACCCGGGTGATCTAACCACATTAATAGATCATCTGGGTTTCTTTTTTTATGTATGTGAGTAAATCAGTAGATCTGTCCCACTGATCCCGCATGTGTCAGCTCACATCGAGCATATAAAATTTCAACTCCATGTAGTCTGATCAAAAAGTATAAAATATTTTTGATTCGACCAAAATGTATAAAAAAGCGTCAGGAGAATGTCTATGAGAAGGAACCGCTTGAAAAACGCCTTCCCTCCTAATCATACAGACGACAGCTTAGTCATCTCTAAAGATGTGGAACAGAATATCAATCAAATCAAACAATCTCTCGGAGAGCCTTTTGATTTTATCAGTAAAATATATTCATTTAAAAATACAGCTTTCGCTTTATGTTATATTGACGGACTGATCAGTACGGAAGACATTGAACTGAACGTGATCCCTCCGCTGATGAACTGGTTTAAAGAGAATGACTACTCTAGAGATTACGTAATCAAAGATTTCATACAACACATTCAAATTCCTAAAAAATTTAAAACGACAACTGAATATTCAGAGGTGCTGCAGGCCCTCCTGAGAGGTAACGTCATTTTGTTTGTTAAGAAGGGAACAGAAGCCTATTTGGTTTCGGATCAGCGCTGGGAAACAAGAGGCATTGAAGAACCAAGTTCCCAAACGATGGTAAGAGGCCCCAGAGAAGGGTTTGTAGAAACGCTTTCTATTAATTCAACGTTGATACGAAGAAGAATCACCAATCCGAAATTAAGATTTAAAAGTTTCATCGTGGGAGAAGTCACGCAAACGACTGTGATCGTGACTTACATCGAAGGGTTAGTGAATGAAGATGCGCTGAACATCGCCTGTCAACGTATAAATGACTGTAAAGCACGAGAGGTATTCGAAACGGGAATGCTGGAGGAATTAATTGAAGATAAAGGATATACGCCTTTCCCTACCCTGGTCGATACAGAAAGACCGGATGTCGTTTCTTCTGCTCTTGTAGAAGGTAAGTTAGCCATTATGATGGAAGGCACTCCTTTTGCTTTAATCGGCCCTGCTACTCTTATTACCTATTTTCAGACTGCAGAAGATTATTACAATCGATTTGATTTATCGACTTTCCTTCGTCTCATTCGTTTTATTGCTTTTTGGATAGCCTTTGCATTACCGGCGACTTTTGTTGCGTTAACAACCTTCCATCAAGAATTGATTCCGAAGGATCTGTTAATCAGCTTAGCTGCACAGAGAGAGGGTCTGCCTTTTCCAGCCCTAGTAGAAGCACTGATAATGGAGACTGTTTTTGAAATTCTTAGAGAAGCCGGGTTACGCATGCCGAGGCCAATCGGACCTGCAGTATCGATCGTTGGTGCTATTGTAATTGGAGAAGCTGCAGTTTCGGCTGGACTTGTTTCTCCCGCCATCGTTATCGTTGTATCACTTACAGCGATATCAAGTTTCGCCACCCCTTATTATTCCATTGCTGGTTCTGTCCGTATGCTTCGTTTTATATTGATGCTGTTCGCAGCTGCTACGGGAATTTTCGGTATGTTTATCTTTACGATGATTATCTGTATCCATCTCGTTTCATTAAAATCACTGGGACAGCCCTATATGTTTCCTTTCGCACCTTTTTCTTTAAAAAAGCAGAAGGATACTCTATTACGGTTTCCTTTTTGGTGGAGCAAACGTAAAAAAGAAGGAACGAGGAGGCTTTAAGATGAAGTTTTATTCCGTCCTCTTATTAGTCATTCTTATTTTGTTAGGAGGATGCAACCGGCAGGAAGAACTGAACGAGCTGCTGATTTTAACAGGGATAGGCGTAGATCTAGGAGAAAACGATACAGTGAAAATCACGTTTCAAGCAGTAAACCCTCAGGCTCAAGCTGGAGGGGAATCCGGGGGAGGCGGGAGTGCGGGGCAAGCCCAAAGCTATACATTTGAAAGTGAAGGTAAAGATATGATTGAGGCCGTATTTAACGCCAGGAGCTTATTATCAAGAAAGCTATTTTTCTCTCATATTTCTTCACTTCTTGTTAGTGAAGAATTTGCCAGAAAACGTGGAATTCAGGAAATCTCCGATTTTGTTGAACGCCATTATGAAATCAGGGATAATTACTTACTCTTCATTACTAAAGATACAACCGCAACTACTATATTGAATACATTTACACCGCTTGATAACTCGTCTACTAAAAATATAGAAAGTCTGACAAAGGTTAGAGGAGGGAAACTCGGCATCAAAAATGGCACCAAACTGGAGGATTTTATCCGATGGCGGTACGGAGATGACCGAGACCCAGTGGTAATGGGGGTCGAAAAAGTAGATAAACAAGCCATTTCGAATAATACAGAATCCTTGAATGAAATTGAAGGAAACAAAGGTGCTTTACGATTAACTGGATTTGCTTTATTTGATAAAAATTCTTTAGTAGACTGGCTCTCCTACAAAGATTCAATTTCCTGGGTCATTATTACCAAAGAGTCAGATAATGTAATGTCCTATACGGTAAAGTGCCCCGATGATCAAGGAACCATTGGTTTCTTACTCAAAGAAATGGAAGTAAAAGCAGAACCGAAGATCGTTAATGAAAAATTGAATTATTCCGTCCAGTTAGATGGGCGAATTAATTTACAAGGGCTTTCATGCAACATCAAGCTATCTACCGACCAAGGAGTTGAAGAGCTGCAAACTATAGTAAACGAGCATATAGAGAATGATTTACAAACTGCGCTTACAAACGCTAAGGCATCCCAGTTGGATTACTACGGGATTAAGAACCAATTATCCCGGAACCAACCCGATGAATGGAAAGAAATGAAGGACGACTGGAGTAGTTTATATGAAAACATGTCGATTGACACAGACGTGAACATCTATCTAGAGTCTCCAGGTTCGAGAGTGGATAATAATGAAGGGGAATAAACGGAAGCCAAAAGAAAAACTGATCATCACTGGCGTATGGCTTTTCTCAATCGTCTATATGTTCGGATATCTTTATGATCAGCCGGTTTTTCCTGTGACGAAAGGACTGAAGGCTGTCTTTCAACCTATTTACTACGGTATGTTCGGGGGTCCATGATGAATATTCAAATTACAAATCGACAATTAATTATGGTCATTGTTAACTTCGTGATTTTCAGCTCTATTCTCATGGCACCTGCCATCACTGTAGTTTCAGCTAAACAGGATGGATGGATATCGATGCTGCTTGCCTTGGTTATAGGGCTAGTATTAAATATGCTTTACCTTTTCCTTTTTAAAAAGTACAATTATCCTTCTTTATTTGAGCTGATGAATCGAGCAGCCGGGAAATGGTTCGGTACTGTGATGAATATATTAATTATATTTTACGCTCTTCACCTTGCAGCTATGGTCGTAAGAAATTTAAGTAATTTTATGGTAGCCAGTGTTGTTCCCTACTCACACCCCTGGACATATCAAATACTCATTATCATCATCGTCATGTATTCAGCAGTTCTAGGCGTGAAAAATTTATTTCTATTAAATGATTTATTGTTCCCAATTGTCATGGTTCTCACGCTTTTTTCTCTTGTTTTGATGACCAGAGAGTTCTCCTTCATAGAATTAAAGCCTATCTTTCATGTAGGAGCTCCCTCAATTTTCCAAGGCGCATATGCCACACTCGGCTATCCTTTCATTGAAGTATTAATTATAGGAGCTTTTTTCCAATACATTAAGAAAAAAGAAAAGCTCATGCTTGCCTACTTGTCTGGTATCGCTGCAGGCGGTCTCTTATTGGTTATCACGGTCTTTTTAATCATTGGAGGTGAGGGGACCTATATAGTGGCTAGAGAAACGTACCCTACGTATTCTGTACTAAGGGATATTAATTTTATCACTGTTTTTGAAAGAGTAGAAATCCTACTTGCCGTCGCCTGGATGATCGGGTTGTTCGTCAAAATCTGTGTATGCTTCCTCGTAGTTATGATGGGTCTGAAGCATTTATCAGGTTCCAAAACTTATCGTCCCTACCTTATCCCTATCGGTATTCTGATTTGGGCAATGAGCAATCACCTTCATAAAACGGTTATGGACTTCAGTAACTTTGTTATCACGAGCTGGACGATGTACTGGTTTACTCTTTACTGTTTGATTATTCTAGTCTTTCTAATCGGTTTGTTAAGAAAAAAACAAAAGAGCTTGAATTCATAATGCCTGCAGGATCCACATAGATCCTACAGGCATTATAAGTTTATATATGAGACTACACTGACTCGTATAAATGACTTAATCACCAAAAGGCTCATTTTCTTCAAATGACTTTGTATCATAGATTTACTGAATTAATTTATGTTAGTTAGAGTAAGAAAAGCTAAATAACCTCTACACTGCTAGTCACAAGGAATCTAACTAACCTACTAAGGTTATCCCTGAAAACCTTTGCTACAAGCCATTAGCCGTTGAAGCGAAAGGGGCATAAGAACTTATTACTTGTAGTCCTAGGGTAATGACAGCAGGAGAGAGGTTGGCGATCTGCACTATGTTTCACTCCTACAGGTTACAAGAGTCCTTGGAAACAAGGGCTTTTTTAGTGTGGAATATTAAAAGGCTTTAAACAGACAGAAGCAAAGAAATATCCCAAATTCGAGTATTCAAGATATTGAGGCATATCCTAATATCCCTATCCGCTTAAAGTAGCCGATTTGTTTATAAGATTAGTCATTGTTCAGTCTACTGATCGTTGAAAAACGTGTAACTTTGTGGCTAAGCGGGAAACGTAAGTATAGGTGATTGGTAGAGAGAAAAGGAAAGCTTTCTGGCCTATAGTTGTTTCTCATTTCAGGAAAGAAACAAGTGAATTAGCGTGATAGGAGGAGATTATGACCAAAAAAGTTGCCCTGGTGACAGGGAGTTCAAAAGGACTCGGCAAAGTAATTGCACAGAAACTTGCTGAATCTGGAATAAAGGTAATCATTAATTACAGTAGCAATCAAGATAAAGCAGAAGCGGTGGTTCGTGAAATTAAAGAACTTGGAGGAGAGGCCATCGCTATTCAAGCAGATATCACAGATCAAAAGGATGTAGAAAGATTGGTGGCTGTTTCACGACAGACTTTCCAGCAACCGATTGATATTCTTGTCAATAACGCAACGGGTCCACAGCCGGAGCTTTCATTGGAAGAAGTGACCTGGGAAGATTACTTGGATCAGCTGCATTTTACCGTGAAAGCTCCTTTATTACTTTTGAAAGAGGTTATCGAACCCATGAAAGAAAACCAGTGGGGGCGCATAATTAATATTGGGAGCGAGGTTGTGGAGTTAGGAAATAGTGATTTTTCTAATTATGTAACGGCGAAATCGGCCATCATTGGAATGACTCGCTCCTGGGCCAATGAGCTAGGTAAACATGACATCACAGTTAACGCGGTGCATCCAGGTTTTACTCCGGTTGAACGTCATGGGGAAGTTACAGAGACAAGTGCAGGTAGTTATATCGAAGGCCTTCCATTGAATCGGTTGGGAAAGCCAGAAGACATTGCCTATATGGTGCGTTTTTTAGCAAGTGACGAGGCTAACTTTATAACGGGACAAAATATGAATGTAAATGGTGGAAATACCTTTGGGGTATGATTTTTCCTAGTTGAGTAGCGGATAAAGCCTAAATTAGGAGAGACTCTAAGCTATTTTTTGAAATGAAGTTTCAATATTCGAAGGAGGAAAATACAAATGACTAACCAAAATTCAGAAAATCAGGAAACCATTAAGAATATAAAACATTTGATTTAAGATGAGAAGGTGGCGATGTTAACTACTATTTCTTCAGATGGCAAGTTAATGTCCCGGCCAATGCAAACACAGGAAGTAGAAATGGATAGGGAAGAGATCTGGTTCATTACGAAAAAAGATACCGATAAATATGAGGATATCAAGCTAAATCCTGCCGTAAACTTAGCATACGCAGGTTCATCTTATGTATCGATTAGCGGCACTGCTGAATTGGTTCAGGATAGCGAGAAGAAGAATGAGTACATGAACAAGATTGTCGAAAAGCTGCTAAATACTTCTGCTGATGATCCGGATGTCGTACTGGTTAAAGTGACTCCAGAAATCGCTGAATATTGGGAGTCGGGAGTGAATGTGAAGACGGTCAAAGAGTTTGTAAAAAAGGTGACAAGTAGTAAATCATTAGAAGAAGGCAACGGTTTAAAAGATACAGTCCACTTTAATAATTGAACGACTAAGTAAATGAAAGGGACGGAAACCCTCTTGCGGCAGCAAGAGGGTTTTTTATATAGAAGATGGAGGGAAGTTCACTACTAATCGAAAAAGACGGAGATCTTTGTCTCTTTCGTAACGTAAGGATAAAGACTGGCAGATTTTTAGTATACTTGAGTTAGTAACAAATTAGATAACATATACTCCATATAACGTGGTCTTACTGACATAATGTAAGATAAAGGGGGAGAAGTTCATGAATGTAAAGCGTATTCATACAGGGTATTTACTAGGCCTATCGTTGCTAATCAGTAGCGTCATCTATTTTTTTGCATCAAATTGGCAAGGAATTGAGCGGGTCGAAAAAATTGGGCTAGCGATTGGGCTAATGTTGATGTTCTTCGTCGTAGCTACGGTCCTTACCCGTTTCCAGCATTCACATCGATTTCTAGAAAGATGGCTCTGGTTAATTGGAACAATTGCGTTTGGGGTTAGCGTGGCGCTTATTGGTCAAACGTATAATTCACATGCGGATTCGTATCTCCTTTACCTGATTTGGTTAATTCCAGCTATCGTTTTCGGCGCTCTTACGGGATACAAACCATTTTATGTATTAGGTTTTTTATTAAGTCAGCTCACTTATTATTTCTATGTGTTTCCGACATCTTATTTTCCAGAATGGAAGCCTGAGACAGCACTGATTCTAGTATTCTTCTATTTACTATTCACCCATGCGTGGTTTTTTCTCTCACGCTCCTCATGGCTCCGTTCAAATTGGATTATGTTTGGCAGCTTTTGTTTGATTCATCTTGTCTTTATCGCTTCAAGTTTTGGCTACTGGGAATACAGTACGCTAATGGCATGGATTTATGTTGGCTACGGATTAATCAGCGTATTTCTTTGGAAACATCGTGAACATAAGGAACTGTTTATCTTATCAGGAATTGCACTAGGGTTATTCCTATTCGGAAAAATGTTAGAAGGATTAGGCGATGCACTGGGTGACCTTCTGCCGTTTTTCTTGCTAGTTGTTGTAGGCTTAATTGTTTATCTGACCATAAAATTTCTTCCTCGATTGGAACTTAGTCATAAGGGTTCGGAAACGTGGAAACGCGTCTTTACATCATCTCTACTCTTTGTGGTGACCGTAGTCAGTACAGTGATGTTAATCTCAGCTTTTTCGGGGATCATGTTTCTCATATTCACCTGGGATAATGCAATTGCCTTCATGTTTTCATCTCTTTTTCTATTATTACTACCAGGTCTCGCACTAAAAGAGAAAATACCGTTTTTATCAACGATCCTCCTGCTGTCTGGATTATCAATCCTATCATCAGCTAACCTGATAGACGCATTTTCCAATGGGTTGCAACCTGAAACGGTCGTTGTGATGCTCATCTCTTTTTGTATGATTGGAGTCGTACTTAAACTCATTACTAACGCATGGGTTGGTTCGTATGCCTATCTACTTGCAAACGGAGTGCTTCTCTTATTTTTATTTAAAGTTGAAGAATCAATACTTTCGATGGATTCTTATGAATCGCTGCTGTTGCTCGTTCTTGTTTTTGGTAACGGGTTGATTCATATTCTTGGACGTGACGGTTGGTTCAATCGCAACGCACTCGTCTATAGTATCGTGCCACTGTTTATCTTAACGTTCTTCTTTGAAGGACAGTGGTTATATTGGCTGTTAAATAGTGTGTTTCTTCTTCTAACCACCCTTCTTGTCTTTTACAAACCATGGCAGTCTAATCCATTTCGGTACTGGGTGGGGCTCATTTTATGGTATGCGTTTCTGTTCTACAAATACTATGACATTGCATGGTCGCTCGTCCATAAATCGATCACGCTTTTGGTAGCGGGTCTTCTTGTATTAGGGATGACAAGAATGGTATCACGAAAGTACAAAGAAATAGCTGTTGAAGAACCTACTTTCGTTGCAGGTAGATGGAAATTAATCTGGTTGGTTGTCATTCTAATGGTTTCGTTCATCACCTATAATGGCGTGAAAAATGAGGTAGCAATTCAATCTGGGAAAGAGGTTCGACTTGCTCTTGCGCCTGTTGATCCTCGCTCGATGTTACAAGGGGATTATGTGACGCTTCGTTACGATATTACAACGTTGCCTGGTGCAGTTCCAGCTAATAAGAAGATAAAAGTTGTTCTCACGCCTACTTCGGAGGGATTGTATGAGTATGGAGGGTATTACAAACTCGAAGGTCATTGGAATAAACCATATGAATCTTCGGATGACCTTATTGTCGTGAATGGCACCACGTATTCTGATCATGATGTTCAATATGGCATAGAGAGTTTCTTTATTCCAGAAGGAGATGAGCAAGTGGTTGAGGATAAAACGATGGCCATCATTAAAGTTAGTGAGAATGGTAATGCATTACTCATAGAGTTAGAATAAAAAGAGAAAGGTCACCTTGTCTTAAGGTGGCTTCCTTACATATTTGTTTTTTTTAGCCGATATAAGGAGGGGAAATTGTGATAGATTTACGGAGTGATACGGTAACAAAACCAAGTGAAAAGATGAGGAAAGCGATGTACGAGGCTGAAGTAGGGGATGATGTTTATGGTGAAGATCCCACTGTAAATAAGCTTGAAGAACTCGCTGCACATATACTTGGAAAAGAAGATGCCTTATTTGTAACAAGTGGCACCCAAGGAAATCAAATCGCAGGATTAGTACACTGTAAACCTGGTCAAGAAGTGATCATGGAAGCCGAAGCCCATATCTTTCTTTACGAAGCTGCAGCATTGTCCGCTTTTGCAGGTGTTCAAATAAAAACCTTAGATGGTGTGAAGGGTGCTATGAAACCGAGTGATGTAGAACCTGCCATCCGAGGGGATGATATCCATCAGCCTGAAACCGGACTAATCTGTATAGAAAACACTCACAATAAAGCAGGCGGAGCAGTTGTTCCCCTTGAAAATATGGAGTTAATCTATCACATATCGAAAAAACAAGGGATTTCTGTTCATTTAGATGGTGCACGATTATTTAATGCTGCTGTAGCTTCTCAAACCTCAGTTAAAGAGTTTGCGAAGTATACAGATTCCGTTCAATTTTGCTTATCGAAAGGATTGGGCGCCCCGGTCGGTTCAATGATTGCAGGTTCTTCTGATTTCATTTCTCAAGCTAGAAAGTGGCGTAAGCGGTTAGGTGGCGGACTTAGGCAGGTTGGCGTACTAGCTGCACCTGGTATTATTGCACTTGAAGAAAACGTCAAACTACTTGAGAAAGATCATGAAAATGCAAAGCACCTAGCTGAAGGGTTTCAAAATATTGATGGATTAGACGTTAGAAATAAAGTAGAAACAAATATTGTTTTAGTAGATATTACTAAATCTAACAAAACCACGGAGCACTTCATAGATCAGTTAAAAGAAAATTCTATTTTAGCAGGCCCATTCGGCCCAAATATTATTAGATTTGTAACGAACAACGGCATTACTAAAGGGGATATTGAGCAAGTATTGATATCCGTTCATAAGATACTAAACAATTAACTTATCTAATTTATTTTTCAACTTCTTTATAAAGAAACGAAGTCAATAAAGCTTTCATAATCCCGGATGATAACTAAAAAAGTGAAGGATACCGAATCAAACAAGGAACTTCCCTGTGTAGAGAAGTTCCTTTGTACTTGCAAGTATCAACTAAAAAAGTTAGTCACGTGTGCGAGAAGAGTGCTGTCTCTCTGAGGTTCTTGTACGCGTTTCATTCGTTCTATTGGTGATGTTTGTATTTGGACTTTCAGTATGTGTGTTATCTTTTAATGAATTTGTTTTTTCATCATGATTGTTTGTAGTAGTGCGGTCGTGTAAAGTGTGATCCTTCTCATGTTCATGGTTTTGATAATGATCAGGATACATGGATTTGTTTTCGGCTTTATTCGATAGGAAGGTGCGATAAACCTTATCTTGTAATTTGTCTGAAGCTTCTACGATTACGATTATTTTTCCATCTTTCAAATGGTTTTCATACTGTGCTGCGTCTCTCTCCGGTATTCCAGCACCTACAAGCGCGCCGACGATTCCGCCACCACCAGCGCCTACTCCAGCTCCAGTAAGGGCAGCAGCAATTGGACCTGCTGCAGCAAGTGGTCCGATGCCTGGGATCGCGAGAAGGCCTAAACCTGCAATTAAACCACCAATCCCACCTAAGGCTCCTCCAGATAAAGCTCCTAATCCAGCACCTTTTCCAGCATTTTTTCCACGTCCACCTTTATTAGATGTGACGGATGTTTCCATTTCTTCTTCTAAGACATTTACTTTACTTTTATCCTTAGCAAAAACGGATATGTCGTTGGAACCATAGCCATGACGCTGTAATTCCGTTATGGCTTGTTCTGCACTTCCTACATTAGAAAAAACGCCACCTATAATTTTGTTATTCATACCTTCAGCCTCCTATGATTGTCTTCCAATAATACACAATACCCGAAGAATTAGTCGGGTAATCCTTTAAGTTGAATGACCTAAATATCTATAGTGAGTCTGAGTGACTGGGTTAACATTTGAGTAAATAAAAGTATTAATAGTAACTGTCTCGATGATTCTTACATGACTGATTTATAAAAGTAACTTTTCTACAAAAAATTTCCTAAAACAAAGAAGCTGGCCTCCAAAATAACAAGAGACTAGCTTCTTTTTTACGTTTATGCTTTTATTTTACCCATTCATCAATCAAATCTTGATTTTCCTCAACCCATTTCTTAGCACCATCAACAGGCTCTTCGCTACTTTCTACGTAGTCAATCAGCTCTCCGATTTGTTGATCATTCATCTTCCAGTTTTTAAACCATTCGCTTACCTCTGGATAATCTTCATCAAATCCTTGTCTTGTCGCATGGTGAATTTTCTCGACACCACCGAATGTGTTATTCGGATCTTCTAGGAATTTCAAGTCATATTTGGAGAATACCCAGTGTGGACTCCAAAGTGGGGCTACGATTGGTTCTTCATCTTTTACTGCTTTTTTAATTTCTGCTAACATGGCTGATTCGGAGCTTGGGACTAGTTCAAAATCGAGATCATAGTCCTTTATTAATTGTTCCGTCACTTCCATCGTACCTGCACCAGGATCAAAACCAACAATTTCGCTATCGAACAGTTCCTTATGGTCATTTAAGTCTTTCACGCTATTAATGTCTTCTAAATAGGTTGGAACCACGAGTCCTACTTTTGCATCGTCAAACCAGGTAGCCTCTGAGAAGTTAACCGTATCCTGATATTTCTCTAAATAATTCGCATCCTGAACGGGTAGCCATACTTCTAAACTAGCATCTAAATCGCCGCTATCTAACGCCGTCATGGTAGAACCCATGTTCAAATAGTTAAATTCTACGTCATATCCCTTATCTTCTAAAATCACTTTCCACATATTTGTGACAGCAATATTTTCAGCCCAATTAATTTGACCAATTGCTATCGTTTTATCTTTTCCCTCTGATTCTGCCCCTGATTCGCCACTATTTCCGCAAGCGGCCAGTACAGCGACCATTAAGATGGTGATCAACACGCTAAGTCCTTTTTTGCTTTGTATCATCTTGTTTCATTCCCCCTGTATGATAATAATTCATATCCACAACTTAAAAGTTTAATATATTAAGAATTTTTTTAACAATAGCGCAGCACAAAGCCTACTTTTTTATGTGCATACGGATCATAAATAATGCCAGGTAGTTGATAGCAGGTCAGCTATCAACTACCTGGTTCCTTTTAATCCTCTTGATCCTTCGGCAAAAATTCAAAGATCTTACCGCTTCTTATACTTTCAACTAAATCATCCAACCAGTGATAGTATTTTTTCGATTCCTCTAATTGATCATAGTGTTTTTTTGCGGTTGCTACGATCTCTGGAGTGCTTGTGGAATCTTTGATCACGTCTATAAAATCTTCTTGGGCTTCCTCAATCGCTTCCAAATTCATTTTCACTTCGCGTTCCCACATTTGGCAGTAAAACGCCATAAAGGAACGAAAGAAATTCTTCTCAGCTACGTAAGTATGTTTTCTTGAGCCGCGTGTAAACGTTTTTTTGACCATTTCAATTTCTTGTAGCTTGCGGACGCTCGTACTCATACTTGGTTTACTCATTCCGAGTTCCGTGCGCATTTCATCAAGAGTCATTTGGTCTTTAAAGTACATCGTCGCGTATAAATTAGCGGCTGCGGGTGTTACCCCATATAAATCCATCGTCTCCGCAATGGCGCCAATCACTTTATCTTTGGCTTCTTCTATTTTCATTCTGGGTCTTTCATTATATTCACTCATTAGGTCGCTCCTTCGATAGAAAAGTAAATCGTGTTAAGTAATTATCAAATTTTCTTTACGAACTTAATGTTAACTTGTTCAGGGGAAATGTCAAATATAAGATTTTTATTTTTGCCCTCTAAAACATAACTACATTAATAGGTATAACCATTTTAGAAGAACTTAATCCTTTCTAAAATTTGCGAATGAAATTGTTTTGACAGTCTTAAAAGGACGTGTTAACGTTAAATGTGTTAAATAAATTCTTAATAAACTTAACTTACTTCGGCATTGGAGTTGATCAATTTGGATCTTAAACTACAACAATACATTAACGGTAAATGGGTTGGCGCGAACTCGGGACGTATGCGTAAAGTTATTAACCCATATAACCAAGAAATCATTGCAACTGTCCCAGAAGGTGACGAATCAGATGCGAAAGCAGCAATCGCGGCTGCAAGAGAAGCATTTGATAATGGCGAGTGGGCATTTACGCCTGCAACTGAGCGGGGAGCAATCGTAAGGAAGATTGCTGAATTAATTGAACGAGATAAAGAAGAACTTGCTCATCTTGAGTCATTGGATACTGGTAAAACAGTTGAAGAAAGCCGTGGAGACATGGATGATATCGCAGGTGTGTTCCGCTATTTTGCAGAACTCGCAGATAAAGATGGCGGAGAGCTAATCGATGCTCCGGTAGCAAATTCAATTAGTAAAGTCGTACATGAACCAGTCGGCGTATGTGGTCAAATTACGCCTTGGAACTATCCTTTACTTCAAGCGTCTTGGAAACTGGCTCCAGCACTTGCAACAGGAAATACGTTGATTATCAAGCCAAGTGAAATTACGCCGCTTACGCATATCAAAGTATTTGAACTAATGGAAGAGGCGGGAGTACCTGCTGGGGTAGCTAACCTCGTTCTTGGTGCGGGAGACACAGTTGGCGCGGAGTTATCAAATAACACGGATGTTGATCTTATTTCTTTCACAGGCGGCATTGCGACTGGGAAGAAAATTATGCAAGCAGCAAGCGTGAATGTGAAAAACCTTGCGCTAGAGCTTGGTGGTAAAAACCCGAATGTTATTTTTGCTGATGCTGATTTTGATATCGCTGTTGATCAAGCGTTAAACGGGGTGTTTTTCCACGCAGGACAAATTTGTTCCGCTGGGACAAGACTTATTGTAGAAGAAAGCATTCATGATGAATTCGTTGATGCGCTTGTCGAGCGTGTGAAAAAATTCAAACTTGGAAGCGGATTTGATGAAGAGACTCAAATGGGTCCACTTATTTCTGCTGAACACCTATCGAAAGTAGAAAAGTATGTTGAAGCAGGAATTAAAGAAGGCGCTACTGTAGCCGTTGGTGGCAAGCGCCCAGAAGATCCAGAACTACAACAAGGTTTTTTCTACTTGCCAACGATTTTCACAGACTGCTCAACCGATATGAGTATTGTTCAAGATGAAGCTTTTGGTCCGATTATCACAGTTGAGAAATTCAAGGCTGAAGAAGAAGCGATCAAGCTTGCAAATGACTCAATTTACGGACTCGCAGGCGGCGTATGGACAAAAGATATTGCAAAAGCAGAACGCTGTGCCGCAAAAATGCGCATGGGTACGGTTTGGATCAATGATTTCAACCTTTATTTCCCGCATGCACCTTGGGGTGGATTTAAGCAGTCTGGTATTGGCCGTGAACTTGGTAAAGCAGGTCTAGAAGAATATACCGAAACGAAGCATATCTTCCAAAACCTTAAACCTGAAACGATTAATTGGTTCTAATCGAGTCGTTCACCCCTACTTACTGAATCACAATAATGGGAGATTTGGTTCTCCCTTAAAAGCTCAAACTCGAGATAAATATAGGAAGAAAAATGATCTATTAGAAAAAAAGAAGGGGATGAGACCTACAGGTAAATTCCCTTTTTAAACTTCAAGGAGGAATACAACAATATGGAAAAGTACGATATTGTCATAGTTGGCGGCGGTAGTGCAGGTTCTGTACTCGGCGACCGTCTAAGCGCAGATGGTACAAAAAGTGTCCTAGTATTAGAAGCAGGACGAAAAGATTATTCATGGGATCTCTTAATTCAAATGCCGGCAGCTCTACCGTTTCCAGCAGGAAAGAGCCTTTACGATTGGAAATATGAATCTGACCCTGAGCCACACATGAATGGGCGTCGTATTAAGCATGCACGAGGAAAGCTACTTGGTGGATCAAGTTCAATTAACGGTATGATTTATCAACGAGGAAACCCGTTGGACTACGAACGCTGGGGAGCAGATGAAGGGATGGAAACGTGGAATTTCGCACACTGTCTTCCTTACTTCAAGCGTTTAGAGAATGCTTTAGGATCACCAGACGATGAGCTTCGCGGTCACGATGGTCCGATCAAATTGGAGCGTGGACCAGCGAAAAATCCTTTGTTCCAGGCTTTCTTTAATGCTGGTGTAGAGGCTGGATATTCACGAACTCCTGATGTGAACGGTTTCCGTCAGGAAGGATTTGGTCCATTTGATAAGCATGTATACAAAGGACAGCGTTTGTCTGCATCTCGTGCTTATTTACACCCAGCCATGAAACGAGAGAACTTAACAGTAAAAACGCGCGCTTTCGTTGCTAGTATCGATTTTGATGGTACGCGCGCTAAAGGATTGACCTATTCACAAAATGGACAAATGCATCAAGTTCAAGCTGGTGAAGTGATCCTTTCAGGTGGGGCGATCAATACGCCGCAGCTTCTTCAACTGTCAGGTGTAGGAGATGCAAAACACCTTCGCTCTCTAGGGATTAAACCAGTTGTCGACCTTCCAGGTGTCGGAGAAAACCTTCAGGATCACCTTGAAGTCTACATCCAGCACGCTTGTCCGCAGCCTGTTTCCGAACAGCCTAACTTGAATAAAGCTCGTATGCCATGGATTGGTTTGCAGTGGATGCTTGGCAGAACGGGTCCTGCAGCGACAAACCATTTTGAAGGTGGAGGCTTCGTTCGTTCCAATGAGGATGTTAAATATCCGAACTTAATGTTCCACTTCCTTCCGGTTGCCGTCCGTTACGATGGTCAAAAAGCGGATACGGCTCACGGATTCCAGGTTCATGTAGGACCAATGTACTCTGACGCTCGTGGCTCATTAAAGATCCGTTCGACAGATCCGAAAGAGCATCCAAGCATGGTTTACAATTATCTTTCTACGGAACAGGACAAACGCGAGTGGGTGGAAGCAGTAAGAGTTTCTCGTGAAATTATGAAGCAACCAGCGATAAAACCATATAACTCAGGAGAAATTTCTCCAGGTCCATCTGTTCAAACAGACGAAGAGATTTTGGAATGGGTAAGAAACGATGCTGAAACTGCCCTTCATCCGTCTTGTACGGCAAAAATGGGACCAGCTTCCGATCCAATGGCGGTTGTAGATCCGAAAACGATGAAGGTTCATGGTCTGGATAATGTACGTGTAGTCGATGCGTCTGCTATGCCTTACGTAACAAACGGCAATATTCATGCGCCTGTTTTGATGTTAGCGGAAAAGGCAGCCGATCTGATTCTTGGACGTAAACCACTCGATCCAATTGATGCTGACTTCTATCGTCATGGTGTTCATCCGGCAGATGCAGGTACGGTAACAAAATAAAGCTTTTATGAGAAGGTGTCCTTTCAAAACCTGAGGTATGATTGAGAGGACGCCTTCTCTTTTTGTGTTTGCTTTCTACTTCTATCCTTGGCTACTCTGTCTTTTGATAGAGCTCACGTTTTTAAGTTCACCGTAAGCATTCGATGTCTGATGGCAACGAATGCTTTTTTTGATGTTATAAATGATAGAAAATCGATCTTTGAATCTTATCTAATAGTTTTTAAACAATACATTTAGTCTTCTTTATGGTTTATTCTAGTGAATGATAGTAAGAATGAGGGTACGTCTTTTTAATGATGAAGTTGGATGAGAGGTTCAATTAGAGTAGTATAAAACCTGCTATATTTTTAGGATAGGTAAGTACTTAGTGAGAAGAAATTCTCTGGAATTACTGTAGTGGCTTAAGAACCAATTCTGAGAGAGTAAGCTATAGGAGAAGGGTATTTCCTTGAAATACGATTTAAACAGCCTCATGTCATTATAAGAGGCTATCAAAAGGGTGTGAAATCCTCGCTTTTAAGATTCACCATTCTAAGTGCATTAGAATACAATAAGAATACTAGTAAATAACAAACGGCCTCCTACATCGCTATCGATGTAGGAGGCCGTTTTCATTCGTCTTGATTTATCTACGAGGCAATCTTTTCATTACCGTTTTCTCTCTCAGCTGGCATCAATAGTGGTTTAGGTGGACACATTTTCTTGGTCGCTTTAGACACCACGATAATGGTTACCAAACCTGCTACCATTGCGAGTGTTCGGAACGGGAACAGGACAATGCCATCTTCAATCATCGGATAAGGGAGGAAAACTGGAAGTCCGATAATTGGTTCTCCACCGCCTATTCGAAGGATGAAAGAAACGACTAATCCTGCAATTGAACCGTATTTATTCGCATCTTTCAAGAACAAAGCGGTTGTTAACTGAGGAAATAGAATCACATAAACAAGGTCCGCAGCAAGATACCACAATGCGTAAACGCTTTGAACGTTCAGGGCAATGATCGTGGCTGCAATTCCAACCAAAACGATCGAGCGCTTGATCATTTTCTTAAGTTGATCGCTTGATGCATCGGGCTTGAACAGTGGTCTGTACACATTCCAGGCTGCCATAGATGATGCTGATAGAATGGAAGAATCCATTGATGACATAACAGCAGCTGCTAGAGCACCCAATCCAATCGCGCCAATCACTCCAGGCGTTAAATATTGTAAGACATAAGGAAGAATCATAGATGGGTTATCGGGAGCATTTATACCAAGACTTGCCCAATCTGTATCTAATCCGATCGCCCCAATGATAACGGCTGGAATCGCAGCAATTATACAAATGAATCCAGCGATAATGGAAAGCCACATCGCCGTGTTTTCCGATTTAGCTGAAAGAACACGCTGGAAGTAGACCTGCCACGGGATTCCACCAAAAACGAGTAGTAAGGCAAAATCCCACCAGTTCCAATAATAGTTTCCCCATTCAGGGTCTTTCCAGCCGTCTAATGGAGGGAAAAGACTTGCATAGCTTCCCATATCGGTTTGATAGTGGTTCCAAACGGAACTTAACCCGCCTACTTCTGATAGTGCATAAGGAAGCACTAAGAACAGTCCGATCATAACAGCGAGCATTTGGAATACATCAGTAAAAGCAACGGACCACATGCCACCGACGACAGTGTAAGCCACTGCAATAATGGCTGATAGAATAATAGACGTTTGAAAATCCAAACCTAGAATTGTCCCAAAAGTTGTTCCTAAAGCTGTTAAGATTGCACCACTCCAGAAGACCTCTCCTAAAAGAGCGGGGATGTATAAGACACCAGCAACTTTCTTTCCGAATCGTTGTTCGAGTGGATCTATCATGGTCATAAATTCATAGCGACGCATTTTTCTCGCATAGAAGATACCACCAACAATTAAACTTAGTGCATACCCCCATGGCGCCTGTGCCCATACTAGTCCAAGTGAATAAGTTGATTCTGCGGTACCTGATATGTAACCGCCACCAACCCATGTGGCAGCCATTGTAAACATCGAGATCCACAATGGTAAAGAGCGTTTCGCTACCATCATATCTGATGCAGATTCCGATTTACCACTTGCCATAAACGCTCCAATATAATAGATAATTCCGTAGAATACTAACATGGCAATAAAGGAGCCCCAGTTAACATTCGAGTTGGTCGTTCCTAAATAAACAAACATAACTAAAATAGCTGCTACAAATGTACCTATTTTTAATAATTTACTTTTTCCTTCACTCAAATACCTTCACCTCTTGAAAATTTTTAAGTTAAAACTTGTTGAAAACGTATCCTGATTGAGGAATACGTCTAATGTGTTGTTTTCGTACATAAGCCATCGGCTATTATTGCTTTGCCGTCAATTGTTCGACTCTACGCTACTTCAGCGTTCACTTTTCTTTCGATAAACTTAAGGAAGTTGCTCCTGGATATCATTATTAGTTACTTTCAAATTCTTGTACCCCTTTCATAAAAATTAACTGTGTTAAATATTTTCTTAACGTATTTAATAATAAATATTACATGATTAGATTTCCTTGTCAAATACGCCTGGATTGATTGAAAAGAGATCGTTCTTATTTTCATCTATTAGAAACATTCATAAGTAGAAGAGGTAGATCGAGATAATTACCGTAAAATCAGGCTGTTTTTTAATATTTAATTTGAAATCCCCCTCCCTGTAAATTTAAATGAGAGAAGGTGATTGGGAACCTTTTTGACAGATCTAAGCGTAAATGATAGCATTTAAAGTTGTTGAAAACGTTAAGAAAATATTTAACAAAATAAATTATGAGTTAGTGAAGATTATATTTTCGTGCTGGGGAAGAACCGAATTTGTAATGGAGTAGGGGAACTTATAAGCCTGAAATATGTTAGGAGTGACCAGGATGTCCAAGCTACCGATGAGTGAGCGGATCGAACGAGCAGCTCTCCCGTTATTTGCGAGAAAAGGTTTCGAAGGTACATCATTAAGTAAAATTGCGAAATGTGTTGGCATAAAAAAACCCTCATTATATGCTCATTTTGCAAGTAAAGAAGATCTTTTCTTCGCGATTCTTCAAAAAGTAAATCGAGATTATCGTGATTTTCTAGAAATGCAAGTTCAACAGTATCGTGAACTGTCGACGGAAAGACAGTTATATAGCTTATTGAAAGACCATACAACCTATCTTGAAAATGAAGATCTTGGGCTTCTCTTTAAGAGGTTCATGCTTTTTCCCCCGTTAGTACTGAAAGAAACATTTAACGAACAGTTTATTCAATCAGAAGAAGCGTTAACGAACGTATTACTAAGTGTAGTGAAAGAGGGGAAAAGAAGGGGAGATATTCAAGGCGATTCTGATGAGGTAATCGATGCTTATATCTGTCTACTAGATGGCACATTTGAACAGCTCTTTTATTATTCTGAAGTAGAGCATGAAGAGCGTCTCCAAAATGCCTGGCGTATTTTCTGGAGAGGGATTCAAGGGTGTTAAGTAGGCGGACGGATTTAGTATAAATTAGAAAACCGGTCTCACCCTTTGGATTAGACCGGTTTCGCTATCCTCAGTAAGAATTTCAATGGCTACTGATAAATCTCAATGTGCTTAATTTTATAATCCCCATATTCATCTGTTACAACATAATAGTCTTTGGTTCGCTCATACACGCTCCATTCCCCAGCCGCATTCATGAAATCAAAAACCTCATAGGTGCTAACGATCGCTTGATCGGTCTGCATGTCAATATTGGTTACATCATTTAACGTGAATTGAAAGACCATGCCCTGACCGCTTATCTCGTCTAGGTAGTTAGCCATTTCATAATAGGCTTGACTGTCATACAGAAGCTGGTCTTCAATATAACCAAAGTCTTCATTTCGCAATGCCGTTTCATAGTTTCCTCTGAAATTAATAATAAAGTTAGCAAGACTTGCTTCATCAAATGGAACATCATAAGTTTCTTTTTCCTCTTCTGCATATTCATCATACGCTGAAGTCTCATTATAGAAGTTAAAGGTACTGGCGACTTCATTTTCATCCATTGGAGATTGCGACCAGTTCGTTAATAATTCCGTCATTGTGTACATTGGGATGGAGAAGGCAATCGATTCATCGCTCGTTAACAGTGCGGAGTTAATGCCGATCACTTTTCCTGTCTTTCCATCTAACAATGGTCCGCCGCTGCTTCCTGGTGAAACTTGAGCATCGATTTGATAGACGTTTTCGTATTGAAACTCGGATTCAAATGAACGGTCTAGCCCGGTTAGATATCCGATCGATGCTGTATTTTCTAATCCTTGAGGGCTCCCAAGTGCGATGACTTCTGTGCCAACTTCTGATTCTTTCATTTCTATCTGCAAAGGAGAAGTACCCTTTAGAGTCTGCACTTCAATTAGAGCAACATCATACTGATTTGAGATGCCAATCACCTTGCCATTCATTTCTTGACCATCTTCGTTCCGCAAGATGACATCAACATAGCCTGCTACAACATGAGCGTTGGTCACGATTGTTCCGTTATCCTGAAACAAAAAACCAGATCCAAGACTATCCTCCGTTAAAATGGTATACACTTTAGTTTGTGCTTCACGTATGATTTCTTTCTTATCTTTTTCTATGGATGTTTGAGGGGAAGGAGCTTTCTGTTCTGTCGTGCTTTTTTCCTTAGGAACATTTTGTGGTGTACTGGCATTCGCTTCTTTTTCATCTTTTGCTTCTTCCTCTAGTTTCGCAGAGTCAGAGATTTTTTCCACTGGCGCTTGAAGCGTCTTTGCAACTGTTGTTTCGTTAGATTGTTCTTTATCAAGAACGAAAGCGTAAATAAAGACACCGCTCATTAATAAAAAGGTAAGGATGATACCGGTCAACCACCATTGATTTCTCCGCTGATACCTCGTATGTGAGTGACCACACTGGCTGCAAAACCGAGCATTTTCTATGTTTTTCGTCCCGCACTTTGGACAAAACATAACCCTCTCCTCCTTCATATTCTTTGATGATTATTATACCTCAACTCAATGCTTGACAGGGGTTAAAAAAGTATATATAGGAAGAAATGTAGAAACGGTAAATGAACGTACGATCCTTCCTATTTGCACTTCTTCTGATTAGTAGGAATTTCATCACATTTTTATTCCGCCACGATTAGGTTATATTTCCTATTTATCCAGAAAACCAGATCTCCTCATTGCAGATGAAATGGAAGAGGAGTAAAGTGTCTCGATGTTAACAGTCTTTATAAGAAAGGGTGAATGAACAAATGAACGAAGGTTATGTAAAAGTGAATGATGTGAACCTTCATTATGTGACAGAAGGGGAAGGCGAACTGATGCTGTTTCTCCATGGTTTCCCTTATTTCTGGTACAATTGGCATCACCAAATGGAGGAGTTTTCAAAGGATTATCGCGTTGTTGCTGTGGATATGAGAGGATACAACGTTTCTGACAAGCCTGAAGGGATTTCTTCCTATGATATGTCTATTCTTGTCGAGGATGTAAAACAGTTGATTGAAGCGTTTGAGGAGAAGGAGTGCGTTTTAGTCGCCCATGACTGGGGCGGAGCGGTCGCGTGGACGTTAGCTTACACCGCACCTGAATACGTGAAGAAGTTGATTATGTTTGATGCGCCTCATCCGTATACATTTAGACGGGAGCTAGAAGAGAATCCAGGACAGCGAGAAGCGAGTAGTTATATGGGATACTTCCAGCGACCAGATTCTCATGAAGCACTGCTTGAGAATAACGCAGAGCGATTAAGAAAAATGATGACCATTCCTGGGAAGAAAAAAGGGTATTTAACTGAAGAGGATGAAGAGAAGTACATAGAGGCGTGGACGCAGCCGGATGCGATGAAGTCCATGCTTAATTATTACCGTGCTATTTCTTTCTATCCGTTTGAAGAGCACGTTCAAAAACCGCTGGAACTTCCGTATCAAATGTTTGAATCACCAACGCTAATCATCTGGGGCGATGCTGATCCAGCTTTTGAAAACAGTAATCTGGATGGGTTAGAGGATTATGTTCGTGACCTTACGATTCACCGAATGGAAGGGGTAAGTCATGCCCCGCATCATGAGAAACCGCACGTGGTTAACCAGTATATGCGTAACTTTTTAGAAAAAAAGAACTGATGAAGCAGGCTGCTCCTGATTAATGGGGGCAGCCTTTTTGAAATTATATAAATTTAAAAAAGCGGCTCATGAGTTGAATTTTGTGATGTTCCGTCTTTTCCTTCTTTGTATGAGTAATCATTTTGTTTACTAAGTTCTTGTACGTGGTAAAAATTAGTGAGTTAAATGATGACATACTAAGGAGAATAAACTAATGATGACGTCTAAATCCAATTTATCAAATCGCAAATCAATTAGTAAGAATCGTAATCTTTGGTCTGGCATCCTGTTTGGAATTGGTCTAGCTGCATTTTTAGATGAGGTGATTTTTCATCAATTGCTTCGTTGGCATCATTTCTATGATAAGTCTACTACGGATATTGGTCTGATCTCAGATGGTCTTTTTCATGCGTTCAGTTGGTTTGCCACCATTGGCGGACTGTTTCTATTAGCTGATCTTAAAAGGAGGGGCGCATTCTTTCTGAAGAGATGGTGGGGTGGCGTCCTAGTAGGAGCAGGTGGCTTTCAGTTGTATGATGGGACGATTCAACACAAATGGATGCAACTTCACCAAATTCGTTATGTGGATAATATTCTGATCTATGATCTTGTGTGGAACGCTTCAGCTGTTTTCATGATCCTAGCTGGCTTCTTTCTATTGAAAGTTACTTCGAAAGAAAAGGTAGCGTAGATGAGCCCTCATCATCCGATGACCCACGGCGATGTGGGACCATATTTAGAAGTGATGGGAATCTTGCCTCAGTTAGTGTTAGCTTTGCCCTTTGTGGTTGTTTTCGTTCTGTATTTGATGGCTGTTGTTCGTTCCAACAGGTGGTACAAACCATGGCCGAGGTATCGAACGGTGTGTTGGACTTTAGGCGTGATGTTGGCGATCTTTTCGGTTGCGGGCCCAATGGCTAAATTTGCACATGTGAACTTTACCGCTCATATGGTAGGCCATTTGTTATTAGGGATGTTAGCGCCGTTACTTATGGCGCTAGCTGCTCCTGTTACCCTTATCCTTCGAACGTTACGAATCCCTACCGCAAGAAAAGTTTCTAAGATCCTAAAGAGCTCGCCGTCACGATTTCTTACAAATCCTATCGTTTCGTCTATTCTCAATATAGGCGGACTCTGGTTATTGTATACGACCAGTCTCTATTCTCTTATGCATGAAAACATATATCTTCATCTCATCGTACATCTTCATGTATTTATTGCAGGTTATCTGTTTACCGTATCCATCATCTATATCGATCCAAGGCCACATCGGCTTTCGTTTTGGTATCGTTCGATTGTATTCACCATTGCTTTAGCTGGTCATGGGATTCTATCAAAATATATCTATGCTCATCCACCTATTGGTGTCTCAATAGAACAGGCAAAAAGCGGTGCGATGCTAATGTATTATGGGGGAGATGCGATTGACATCGTGCTTATTTTTATTCTATGTTTCCATTGGTATAAAGCCACTCGACCACGTGAACTAGCCACCCAGTAAACCTCTACCAAGTTTAAAAGCCCTAATGCTCGCAAACGTCACGAGTAATGGGGCTTTTTTTAGCTATGAATAGAGATTGTTTTATCAACTAAAGTTTTGTGGGGTCGTTTTTTTATGGCTTAAGTATAACTTTTATACAATCTTCTTCACGGTTATTAAAGATTTTATATCCGTGTGAAGCTTCTATTAATGGAAGCTTATGAGTAATCAATGCGGTAGGATCAATCTCTTCCTTCACAATCTGTTTGTAAATTTCAGGCATATATCCTCTAGCGGGTGCCTGACCCATTTTTAAAGTAACGTTCCTAGAAAAAAAGGAACCTAATGGAAACATGTTGTATAAGCCACCGTATACACCGGTGATTTGAACAGTTCCGCATTTTCTTACCGCCTTTGTTGCGATTTGGATTGCTCCGAGCGTTCCTCCTTGTAACTTTAACTTTTGCTCCACGTATTCAAGAGGAGATTTCTTTCCATCCATTCCAACGCAATCAATGACAACATCGGCCCCACCTTTAGTTATCTCCTTTAATGTTTCTCCCATGTCATCATATTGTGTGAAATCAAAGATCTCGGTTCGATTCATTTTTTTAGAATGATTTAACCTGTAGGTAAGATAATCGACAGCGATTACACGTTCAGCTCCTTTTTGCCAGGCAAATTGTTGTGCCATCAGCCCAACGGGTCCGCACCCTAATACGATAACAGTGTCTCCTTTTTTTACTCCTGCATGCTCAACACTCCAGTAGGCAGTTGGAAGAACATCTGATAAAAAGAGTAATTGCTCGTCTTCTAGTTCACAATCTTGCGGAATAAGGAAAGGGGTATAGTTTCCGAATGGGACTCTTAAGTATTGAGCTTGTCCACCTGGATAGTTACCGAACTTTTCGGAGTAACCTAATAATCCACCAGAATCATAATGAGGATTTGAGTTATCGCATTGGCTTTCTAGGTGACGATGGCAATAGTGACACTGTCCACAAGCGACTGTAAACGGAATGACAACGCGATCTCCCTTCTTTACAGCCGTTACATTTGGACCAGTTTCCTCAACAATTCCCATCGGTTCATGTCCAATGACATAACCGATCGGAAGGGGGAAGTTTCCCTGGTAGAGATGCAAGTCTGACCCACAGATCGCCGTTGATGTCACTTTAATAATGACATCTTGTGCATCCTGAATTTTAGGATCTTCTACTTCTTTTACACTTATAGATTGTTTTCCTTGGTAAGTAACAGCTTTCATGATCACATTCCTTTCAAACCATTTGACTTGTTTTCTTGTTTTACATCTTCAATAGGTTCAGCTAATAAATAGAAAATATTCTAGAGTAGAATTGTTGACCTGTGATGTACATAATTACTCCTGTTGTTTATTCTGGCCAAAATTGCGAAACATTTGTTTTCAATTTTCTAAAAACCAGTTGACACGCAATAAGAAACCGCTTACAATAAAATCAATTAAAGCATCTACGTAAACGATTAAATGAATTCTTCAATTCATGATCATAGACTGATACGATGAATAATCCACTGGGAATTCATTTTTTTTATCACAAAAAGTAATCGATTACGTAAACGATTAATTATAGGTGAGGAGAGATTATGGAGACGAAACTTAAAGCGTTACCTAGAAGAAATGTCCGTAGTGTCCCAAAGGTCAATAGCTCCTGGAAAAAGGTTTTACATAACTATGAGTTGTACTTATTTTTACTTCCTACTCTAATTTACTTCATTGTCTTTCACTACGTTCCGATGTATGGCGTACTCATTGCTTTTCAAGATTACATGCCCACATTGGGGGTTTCAGGAAGTCCATGGGTCGGTTTTGAACACTTTGAACGTTTCTTTAATTCCTTCCAGTTCTGGACTTTGTTAGAGAACACCCTCGAGCTCAGTGTGTTGCAGTTATTATTTGGCTTCCCGTTACCCATCATGATTGCTCTTCTCTTAAACCAGTTAAAAAATCAACGTTACAAAAAATTCGTACAAACCGTTATTTATGCCCCTCACTTTATCTCGGTTGTTGTTTTGGTAGGTATGGTGTACGTGTTTTTCTCGCCAAACGGTTTAATTAACAATTTCCTCATGATCTTTGGCGCCGAACCAGTTCACTTTATGTCACAGGCAGGTTGGTTTAAACCACTTTATATTTCTTCAGGATTGTGGCAAGAAACAGGTTGGGCAGCGATCATTTATCTTGCTGCATTAGCTGGTGTGAGTCCTGAAGTTCATGAAGCAGCGGTTATGGATGGCGCTAATAAGTGGCAGCGAATTCTTCATGTTGATATTCCAGCGATCTTACCTACGGCGATGATTTTATTAGTGCTCTCAGTAGGAAATCTCATGAACATTGGATTTGAAAAAGCGTATTTAATGCAAACGCCGTTAAACGTTTCAGCAGGGGAAATTATTCCAACTTATGTGTATAAAGTCGGTTTGCAGGGAGCTCAGTACAGCTTTGCTGCAGCGGTTGGACTGTTTAATGCCGTCATTAACTTTATCTTGTTATGGGCAGTAAATAGGGCTGCCAAGAAATTATCCGGTTCAGGCCTATGGTAAGGGGGAGTAAGAGATGACTCAATTTGTAATGAATCGATCAAAGTTATGGTCAAGAAAATCGAAAGAGGATAAGATATTTGATCTCATCAATCTTCTCTTTCTTACGACACTTTCACTCGTTGTGTTGTACCCACTTTATTTTATTATCATCGCTTCAATTAGTAATCCTGATAGCGTCTATAACGGTGACGTATGGTTTTGGCCACAGGGGATTACGTTTGAAGGATATGAACGAATTTTCCAGGATAATCGGATCTGGACAGGTTACAAAAATACGGTGTTGTACACCGTGGTTGGAACATTAGTGAATGTTACGTTAACACTTATGGCAGCTTATGCGCTTTCGAGAAAAGATTTAGTAGGTAGAAATTTCTTCATGATCTTGTTTGTCTTTACTATGTTTTTCTCTGGGGGATTAATCCCAACCTATTTAGTTGTTAAAAACCTTGGGATGGTTGATACGATGTGGGCCCTCATTATTCCTAAGGCGGTTGCGGTTTGGAATCTGATTGTGGCACGAACATTCTTTCAATCGACGATCCCAGACGAATTGTTAGAATCAGCCAAAATGGATGGGTGTTCAAATACGAAATTCTTCTTAAAAATCGTTTTGCCGCTATCTAAACCGATTATTGCTGTAATGGTATTGTTTTATGCCGTCACGCACTGGAACTCGTTCTTTGATGCTTTAATTTATCTAAATAACGAAGATAAATATCCGTTACAGCTGATTCTAAGATCCATCCTGATTCAAAACGAAGCTTCTGCCAGTATGGTTGGCGATGTAGAATCGTTTGCTGCTCAGCAAAGAATTGCTGATTTAATCAAATATGGTGTCATTATTGTTGCGGCGATCCCGCTACTCGTACTCTATCCTTTCATCCAAAAGTACTTTGTGAAAGGAGCTTTAATTGGAAGTATTAAAGGATAAGCATTTGTTTTACTTCATTAATAGGAGGTGGATCGCTAGTCATATTGCTTTACCGAAGTAGCTTGCCGTAAATTAAAACCATTCGGGGGGAATTTAGAGATGGGTAAACGAAAAAGTTGGGCTTTTCCGTTCATATGTTTAATGCTCTGTTTTATTCTTGTATTAAGTGCTTGTTCTTCGAAAGATAGTAGTTCTGATGGGAAGGCTGAATCAGCTGAGTTTAATAAAGAAGGACTTCCAATTGTTGACGAACAAGTTACCCTGGAATTTGTATCGCCAAAAGCACCACTTGCCCCAAAATACGATGAGATGGAAATTTTCAATACGTTAGAAGATGAGACGAATGTGAAAATTGAATGGAGTAACATTCCAGATGACGGTTATGAAGAAAAGAAAAACTTGATGCTTGCAAGCGGTGACTTGCCCGATGCGTTTTATTCGGCTAAATTCACAGATCTTGACATTGTGAAGTATGGACAAAACGGTACGCTGATTCCTCTTGAAGATTTAATTGAAGAGCATGCTCCTAATATTCAAAAATTGTTTGAGAAACGCCCTGAACTAAAGAGCATGGTAACCGCTCCTGATGGACATATTTATACGTTACCTCGTGCTGAAGAAGCTGGACTTGGAGCTGTACCAAACTTTATGTCCATTAATAAAACCTGGTTAGATGAGCTAGGCTTGGAAATGCCTTCGACGCTTGATGAGTATCATGATGTTCTTGTTGCCTTTAAAGAAAAAGACCCAAATGGAAATGGTAAACAAGATGAAGTTCCGTTAAGTTTCATGTTCAACTTCTGGACTGGAAATTTCGGCGATATGTTTGCAGCATTTAATATGCCAGATAACGTCGATCATCGCATTGTAAGAGATGGAAAAGTGATCTATACAGCTATTCAGCCGGAGTATAAAGAAGCCATCGACTATTATCATCAGTGGATGGAAGAAGGCTTGATTGATAAGGAATCATTTACTCAAGATGTCTCTCAGTACTTCGCTAAAGGAAAAAACGAAAAATACGGATCTTATATTTGGTGGGAATCTGAAGAAGTAGTTGGCCCAGAATTGAAAGATGATTATGTTCTTTTACCACCGCTTGAAGGTCCGAATGGAGATCAGGTTGTCGGTCGATCGAATTATTCTGATTACTCTCGTGGAGAGTTTGCGATTACTTCGGCAAATGCAAATCCAGAAATTACGATGCGTTGGGTTGATCAGTTATATGAAACGAAGATGTCAGCTCAAATTAACTGGGGACCAATTGGCACTATTTTTGAAGAAAAAGATGGGAAACTCGTGTTAAAAGAACAGCCTGACGACGTCGTAATGGGTGAACTAAGACAAAAAGTTGCACCAAATGGACCGGTTGCGATTTTGAAAGAAGACTTTGAAGAAACAGTTGAAATGGAACCTCGTGCAAAACAGCGTTTGGAAGATTTGAATTCGATCTATGCGCCTTATCTTGAAGATGAGAATTACCCGCAAATTTTCTTTAGTCCTGATGAACTAGATGAAATTAACCGTCTAGAAGTAGACATTAAAGAATTTACGAATCAGAAGAAAGCTCAGTGGTTAATGGAAGGCGGCGTAAACGAAGAGTGGGATAGCTACCAGAAGCAACTTGAAGATATGGGTCTAAGTCGCTTAATGGAAATCTACCAGGAAGGTTTGGATCGCTTTAAAGAAAATCAATAGTAAATAGGAACAGGAAAGAAAGTTAGAACACTCGTGTTCTAACTTTCTTTACAAATTGGGAGTGTGATTGATGGCGAATAGTAAGTTAAAAAAATCATTGGTAGCGCATTGGGCATTTTCAGAAGGGAGTGGAAGTATTGTCCATGACGGTTCTAATCAAGATGTCATTCACTATGTATTTAATGAGCGGCGGTCCACTTTACCTGCAGATGAACCACAGTGGCGTAGCGGATTAAATGGACATGCTCTTGTATTTGATGGTTATTCAACTTGGATTGAACGAAAAGAAGGCATTCGTTCAATCGATCAAGCGTTTACCATTGAGACTTGGTTAGCTCCACGTTCATTTGGTGGAATTGAGGATGAGCGACTGACGGGTATTGTGAATCAACATAATCGAGGATTAAATGAAGGATTTATTTTAGGTGTTCATAGGCATGGGAAATGGGGATTTCAGATTGGTATAGATGGTGGCTGGGTCGAAGTGTGGGCTGAGAATTCTCCGATACCGAAGTTAAAGTGGTCGCATTTAGCGGCAAGTTTTAACGGTCAAGAAGGACAAATCACATTGTATTTAAATGGTGAAAAGGTTTCCGAGAAAACAATCGGTAAAAATGTGTCGATGGCTGCTAGTCATGAGGCGCTTTTGATCGGTAAAAGTAATGATGGGCTGACGATTGAAAACGTGTTTTCGTTAAACATGTTTAGTGGTTTACTAGATGATATTAAAATCTATAACCGATCCCTAAGTGAAGGAGAAATAACAAAGAGTTTTAAAGATCACCTTTTACCTTATAAAGGAGAGATTCCGCCCTTACCTTATCGAGACATTGCGATCGACAGAAGCGTTTATGATCGTGACCCGCACCGCCCAAAATTTCATTTAACACCACCTGGTCATTGGATGAATGAGCCGCATGCGCCTCTTTATTTCAAAGGGAAATACCATTTGTTTTATCAGCATAACCCACAGGGTCCTTATTGGGGCAATATTCAGTGGGGACACTGGGTTAGTGATGATCTGGTGCATTGGCGCGACTTACCTATTGCCATTGAAACTGAAGCAGATGATTTAGCTCCAGACGGCATTTGGTCAGGAAATGCCGCTTATGATGAAGATGGATTACCCGTTTTGTTTTTTACAGCAGGCCATTCATCAAAGAAGCCAAATCAGATGACAGGATTAGCGAGAAGTACGTATAAGGAAAATCATGATATCGGTTTAAAGAAATGGAGAAAACATCCCGTACCCGTAACGATTCAGCCTAATCATATGGGTCTGCATCATGACGGATTTCGAGACCCTTTTGTATGGAAAGAAGGAGAGATCTGGTACCAAATCGTCGGCACTGGAATAGAAGGCGTGAGTGGAGCTGCGATTCTTTTCACTTCTGATAATTTAGTGGATTGGGAATGCAAAGGTCTTCTTTACGATGATAAAGATCAGGAGTATCCTTTCTTAGGTGAAGTGTGGGAACTGCCGATTTTACTTCCGCTTGGAAAGGGAAAGCATCTATTTATCATTAGTCCTGTTGGAAGAAATGCCGATGTAGAAGTGTTCTATTGGATTGGGACATGGGATAAACAGCGTTATCGCTTTATACCAGATCAGAAAGAACCGCAGCTTATTGATGTAGGAGATTTTCATTTTACAGGACCAAGTGCCATGGTTGATCCTAAAACGGGGCGCTTGCTTTTGTTTACGATCGCTCAAGGAAGGCGTTCGCTTAAAGATGAATATGAAGCAGGATGGGCACATAATGGGGGACTTCCTGTACAACTGTGGTTACGAGACGATGGAAGATTAGGTGTTAAGCCGATCGAAGAATTAATAAAGTTACGCAAGAAAAAACTCGTTTCGTTAAAAGATCAATCCGTTAAAGAAACTAATGACATCTTAGCTCATGTGAAAGGAAATATGCTTGAAATCTATGTTGAATTTCAAGGTGACGTTGCGAGTGAATATGGTGTAAAGGTTTTAAAGTCTGATGGTGGGAATGTCGAAACGGTCCTTTATTATAACAGTTCAGAAGAGACGTTAAATGTTAAAAAGAAAACAGAGGACTCAAACGAGTCCCGCTCTCAAAGTGGAAAGCTTCTTCTAAATGGAGAGCAGTTAAAACTTCATATTTATGTTGATTGTTCGATCGTCGAGTGCTATGCCAATGAATTAAAAAGTATAACGACGAGAGTATACCCTGATATCGAAGCATTAGGATTAGAAATATGGGCGAATGATTCGGTAACAGTGAAGTCGATGGAAGTTTGGGAGATGAAGCCTGGGTTTTAATGTTCTGTGCTCGTGCTAATAACTAATAACTAATAACTAATAACCCAAGTTGCCCGAATGGATAAGTCACTTATTTTGAAGGGAGCTTTATAAACTCATGCTCAATCGCTGTAGGTTGAAATTGGTTTCTCTGACTTTCTTATTAGTCATAAGTAGCATGTTGCAAATGAGTATTTCGAACCCTGTTCATGCCCAAACGACCATTGCAAACCCAAGTTTCGAAACAGGGGATTTGTCTGGTTGGAAAATTGTAAGTGGTAACACGTTCAATGAGAAAGATGTAACAGATGAATCTCACTATTGGGATAAACAAACCTTTAATCAAAAGAACTTCTGGCATATATGGGGAGGGCAAGGGGACGATTCAAAAGTTGGGGTCATGCAGTCTGAAACCTTTACTCTTGGGGGAGATGGTCAGATTCATTTTCTTACAGGGGGAGATTCAGATGCGGATCACTTATCGATCTCTCTCGTTAGAGAATCAGACGGAGTAGAATTAATGAAGGAAACAGGGACTGGGACAGATACATATTCCAAGAAGAGTTGGGATGCCTCTGCTCATATAGGTACAGTCGTTAGGATTAAAGTTGTTGATTCAACGACAACGGGGCATATCAATCTTGATGATGTGAATGTTCCTGCGACCCCTTCTTTACATGACCATGTGGAGCCTTCTATTTATAATCATGATTTCGAATATACGGCACTAACTCCTTACGAAATAAGGGGATGGGAGATTGTAAGCGGAGATGCGTTTGGTCCGGAGAGCCTTGTTCATGAAGAAGAGTGGAGTGAAGGCGATGAATTTTTGCATGAGGGGCGCTACCATTTATGGAATTTTAACGATGGTGGAGACGATCAAGTAGGTGAGCTGCACTCAGAGCCATTTACGATCGATCAAAATGGCGGAATCGATTTTCTTATTGGAGGAGGGAATGACGAGGAGAATCTATATGCTGCTCTCGTAAGAACGTCTGATGGAAAAGAGTTGCGAAAAGAAACCGGACGAGATACGGAAAAGTACCAGCGCGTTTATTGGGATGTTTCAGAATACATTGGTGAAGAAGTGGTTATTAAAATCGTCGATAATGCTAAAGGGGCGTTTGGACATATCAATGTTGATGACTTTCGAACAACCAGTTCACCTTTCACTGATGGGTTAATGGCTCACTGGAGTTTAGATGAAGGTACTGGTCAGGATACTGTAGAGCAAGTCACAGGTGAAACCAACTTAATTGATTACCATCTTAGTAAGGGAGCCTTTCAGGAGGCCAAGGATCCACTGTGGAAAGACGGCATTTCAAACGGTGCTTTATTATTTGATGGGTACTCTACCTGGATTACGCATAGCCCTACGAAACTACCAGCGCCTAAAGAAGCGCTAACGGTTGAAGCCTGGGTAGCTCCAAGAAATTTTGAACATGGAGACGAAGGTCGGTTATCTGCAATCGTGAATCAGCATAACCGGGAAAAGAAAGAAGGATTCATACTAGGGAATTTTCGACATGGCACGTGGGGGTTACAGTTTGGTACTGGAGACGATTGGCATGAAGTGATGTCAGATACACTACTCCCTTTAAATGAGTGGTCTTACGTCGTCGCAACGTACGATAGCACAACTGGAGAAGCTATTCTATACCAGAATGGTGAAAAGGTAACATCACGAAAATTTGATGCTGGATCTGCGATTAAACCGAGTGTAAGAGATTTGTTGATTGGGAAAAACAATGATGGTATGTGGTTATATGGCTTTGATTTAAATATGTTTAGTGGGCTTATGGATGAAGTGAAAATTTACAATCAGGCCTTGAGTGCTGGGAATGTAAAAGATTCCTACGAGTATTTTGTAAGCGCTTTAAATGGTAATTTACCAACCGCTGATGTAAAAACCGATCGAAGTCTTTTAGCTAACGATCAACATCGCCCCCAGTTTCACATGTCTCCTCCAAATCATTGGGGAAATGAACCAGGTGGTCCCATATATTTTAATGGTCAATATCATGTGTTCTATCAGAGTAATCCTAGAGGACCATACTGGAATCATATCCGATGGGGGCATATTGTAAGTGATGACATGGTTCATTGGAGAGATGTTGACGATGCCGTTATCCCTGGGCGATATGATGTTGATCCCGAGGGGGCGTGGGCGGGTGGTACTGTTGTCGATGATAACGGTGTGCCTGTCATCTTTTACACAGCGGGTGATGATCGTGATCAGCCTAATCAGCGCATTAATTTAGCAAGAAGTACTTTTTTGCAGGATGGGGATAACGATCTTAACCGTTGGGAAAAGAATTCAGAAGTGATTCTAGATCAAGAAGAAGGACAGGGGATCATGGGTGAATTTCGAGATCCTTACGTCTTTAAAGATGGTGATACCTGGTACATGCTAGTTACTTCTGGTAAAGAAGGATCTGATGGAACAGCCGTTGGAGGTACCGCTCTGGTGTATTCTTCAAAGGATGCTAGTTTTGAAGATTGGACCTTCGAAGGAGACTTATTTGTTGGAGATTATGGAACCTATCCAGAAACTGGACGCGTTTGGGAGCTACCGATTTTGCTGCCATTAGGAGATAGCGGAAAACATATCTTCTTGATAAACCCTGCCAAAATGGAAAGAGAAGAGTATCAGTCGAGGTATACGTACTATTGGATTGGGACATGGAATCCTGAGACAGCTAAGTTTACCCCAGATAATGACGCGCCTCAATTACTCGATGTAGGAGACCATTTTACTGGACCAGCTGGAATGGTAACGCCTGATGGAAGAACCGTTATTCATAGTATTACGCAGGGGAGGCGTCCGGCAAACGACGATTATGATGCTGGATATGCTCACAATTATGGTTTACCAACAGAGGTTTTTTATCGAGGTGATGGTAAGTTAGGGATGAAGCCGATCCGAGAGTTGGACGAATTACGAGGCGAAGAGCTTATTAATCTGACATCGGACACGTCCATGGAAGAAGCGAATCAACTTCTATCTAACATAGAAGGAGACATGCTTGAAATCCAGTTAGAACTAGACATTGGATCCGCTAATGAAGCGGGAATTAGCTTAAGACGTTCACCGAATGGGGAAGAAGAAACAATTGTGTATTACAAAGAAAGTAGCAAGGAATTTTGGGTGAACCGAACGAAATCAAGTCTCGATCCAGATGTGGAAAAATGGTACCAAGGTGGAGAGGTAGATACTGATTCAGAGACGATCAATCTCCATGTGTACGTGGATCGTTCTGAAATCAATGCCTATTTAAATGAACAAAAAGGGTTAACCACAAGAGCCTACCCGACAAGAGACGATGCGAAAGGTGTGCAGCTCTGGGCGAATGAGCAAAGTGAATCCGTCACTGTAAAATCATTACAGGTTTGGGAGATGAACTCTGCGTATGAAAAGGTGAACGCTACTGGGGTATCACTCAATCCAGATACGCTAGAATTAATTGCTGGAGATACAGAACGGCTAACACCTGAAGTGGCGCCAGCTCAAGCAACGAATAAAGAGGTGATATGGACTTCAAGTAATCCAAGCGTTGCGACTGTTGTGAATGGAAAAGTTACGGCTCATTCAGAAGGTGCTACTACGATTAAAGCTGAAACAAGAGACGGAGGTCATACGGCAACGAGTGCGATTGCCGTCGTTGACGAGCCCGCTCATGATGAGTTAGTGAATCATGATTTTGAAGAAGGTAACTTAACGGGTTGGACCGTTATGGAAGGCGATTCCTTTAGCGATCTTGATGTAACGTCTGCTGATGATTGGGGTTGGGGAGGTCCATTTAATCAAAATGGTCGCTACCATCTTTATGGTGTTCATAACGGTGATGATGCAGAGACTGGTTCGATACGTTCTCAAAAATTCACGCTTGGAGGAAATGGACAAATCGATTTCCTCGTTTCTGGAGGGAACGATATTTATAACCTTTACGTTGCACTAGTAAGAAGTTCAGATGGGAAAGAGCTAATGAAAGTAAGTGGGGGGAACCAGGAAGGCTATACCCGAGTTAAGTGGGATGCTTCTCATTACATCGGAGAGCAAGTTTATCTAAAGGTTGTTGATCGTTCCAAAGGTTCTTGGGGGCACATTAGTATTGATGATGTGAATGCTCCTGTGAAGCCTCCGAATAACGTAACGATAGCGAACTCCAATTTTGAGAAGGGAGACTTGAGCGGGTGGACGGTTACCGGGGAGGCCTTTAGTGACCAAGATGTCACACAGGATGAAGAGTGGGAGTGGGAATGTTGCTTCAATCATCAAGACGCCTATCACCTGTGGAACTTCAAAGATGGTGGAGACGCTCAAATAGGTGAAATGCAATCAGAGCCCTTTACACTCTATGGAAGTGGGTGGATTGACTTCTTGATTGGAGGAGGGAAAAGTAGTGATCACTTATATGTTTCTCTCGTAAATGCAGCTGATGGGAAGGAGCTCTTTAAATCGACCGGTACAGAGAGTGAACAGTATAAGCGGGTTTACTGGGACGCTTCTTCTTATATAGGTGAAGAGGTATTCATCAAGGTGGTGGACAAGGCTACCGGCGGATGGGGCCATATCAATGTTGATGACTTTCATGTATTCAATACAGAAGAGGATCTTTTAACAAGTGAGCGGTACGAAAAGTACCGTTCACAGTTTCATTATACTCCCGAGAAAAATTGGATGAATGACCCTAATGGGCTTGTTTATCATAACGGAGAATACCATGTGTTTTATCAGTATAATCCAACTGGCGTCACATGGGGACCAATGAATTGGGGGCATGCGGTTAGTAAGGATTTGGTAAACTGGAAACGTCTACCGACTGCGCTAGAAGAAGATGAGAACGGATTTATATGGTCAGGTAGCGTTGTTGTGGATGAAGACAATACGGCCGGGTTTGGGGAAGAAGCCATGGTGGCGATGTTTACGCATGAAAAAGGCGGAAATCAAAGTCAAAGTCTCGCTTACAGCAATGATAACGGTCGAACATGGCAGAAGTATGCCGGAAACCCTGTTTTAACAAACATCGACCAATTTTCAGTATTTAGAGATCCGAAAATATTCTGGCATGAAGAATCCAATCAATGGGTGATGCTGCTTGCAGTGGAAGATAAATTTCAAAAGCAATTTGTTCGAATCTACCATTCGGAGGACATGAAAGATTGGACATTTGCGAGCGACTTTGGTGAAAATCAAGGATACCATGAAGGGGTTTGGGAAGTGCCAGATCTTTTCCCATTGCCAGTGGATGGTGATCCAAACAACACCAAATGGGTGATGCAGGTAAGTCTTAGTAAAGGTTCTCCTGCTGGTGGATCAGGTGTGCAATATTTTATTGGTGATTTTGATGGAACGACCTTTCGTAATGACAATCTAGCGAGTACCGTACTATATGCCGATCATGGGGCTGACTATTATGCTCCGCTAACTTTTAATCATGTACCTGATGGACGTCGAATTGCGATGGGATGGATGAATAATTGGGAGTATGGTCAAGCGATTCCAACTTCTATTTGGCGAAGCAAAATGACAATCCCAAAGGAATTAAATTTGAAAAGTATTTCGAATTTAGGTGTTCGCCTCGTTCAAACTCCTGTCAGTGAGCTTCGAAGTTTGAGAGGGGAAGAACGTAATTGGACGAATGAAGTTGTGGTAGCTGGCGAGAATCTATTATCGGATATAAAAGGTGATACGTTAGAAATTGTTGCTGAATTTCAAACAGATCAATCAACAGCGAAAGAATTTGGTTTTAAAGTTCGGGTAGGTCATGACGAATTCACAGAAGTCAGTTACAACATGACAAATGCTACGTTATCGTTAGATCGTTCTAAGTCTGGTGATACGAGTTTTAGCCAGTCTTTTGGTGCGAAGCATGAAGCAGTTATGATGCCTTCGAATGATTCAGTAAAACTCCACTTACTTGTTGATCGATCTTCTATTGAAGTTTTCGCGAATGATGGTCAGGTTGTGTTCTCAGATCAAATCTTTCCAAATCTAACGAGTGATCAGCTAGAGCTGTACGCAATCGATGGTGAAGTAACCGTGAAATCTTTAGCGATCTATCAGCTAAATAAAGCCAGTATTATTAACGAGAATTAAGCTGTTTCTTGTAGAAATATACTCTTTTTATATAATATAAAAAGTTAATTGACAGCGCTTACTTTAATAACTATAATTAATGCTATAGTATACGTAATCGTTTACTTAAGCTCTTTTTAAGAGCTTCTTTTATAAAAAGTAACGTAATCGATTACGCGTTATGTGATTAGCAGCTTTAAAGGAGCGAGTAATTTGATAAGTAGGTGAAAAAGATATGGGCACCGTTAAAGATGGAAGCAATATGCGTTCAAAAATGAAAGATGTCGCTCAAAAAGCAGGTGTCTCAACGGCCACCGTTTCTCACGTGATTAACGGAACGAGGTATGTTTCTGAAAATACGAAGAAAAAGGTCTATCAGGCTATGCGGGATCTTAACTACAGTCCGAACTTCGTAGCTAGAAGTCTTAGAAGCAGCAGTTCAAAAACGATCGGTTTGATCATTCCTGCTAAAGAAATGGATACCTCGGGTTTTTTCTTTATGTCAATTGCTCACAGCATTGAGAAAAAGCTTAAGGAAATTGGCTATCAGTTAATTCTAAGTAATTCAAATGAAGAAATTGAAAATGAGATTCAACAAATCAATATGTTTAAAAATCAAATGATCGATGGGTTAATTATGGCTCCAACTTACGGGGATCATAGCTATTTAAAAGAATTTGAAGATCAGTTACCCATTGTATTCATTGATCGAAAGCCAGAGGGGATTGATTGTGACTGTGTGCTTGTCGATAACTTCAAAGGCACGTATGAGGCGATGAATCACTTTATTGAGAAGGGATATCAAAAAATCGGATATATATCAGGTCCACTTGGCCTAACGACAAGTGATGAACGGCTTAGAGGATATAAGCATGCGTTATTAGAAAACAATCTCCAGGTTGATGAATCAATGATTGTGATTGATGAAGCCTCATTGGAAGCTGGCAAAAATGCCATGGCGTTACTACTTGAGCAGTCTAAATGCACGGCGGTTATGATTGGGAACAACATTCTAACATTAGGAGCAGTCGTAACGTTAAATAAAAGCAAGATTCAAGTACCAGAACAGATGGCTGTCATTGGCTATGATAACTACGAATGGACTGAAGCAACCAATCCACCTTTAACCATTATTAAACAGCCAATTCATGAGATAGGCGAAAGAGCAGCAGAATTGTTGCTCGCTCGTTTAGAAAATCCGCAGAAAGAATCTTCCTGTGTGAGCTTGCCATCCAGCTTAGAAATACGAAGTTCATGTTAGGAGAACAGTAGATTGATACGACGGGAGGAGAGTGAGTTGGGAGATCATAAATACAAGGTATTTTCTTTTCTAGAAAAAGCAGTGGATTTCCTCTTTCTCAGTTTCATATGGGCGATTATGTGCGTTCCAATCATCACGATTTTCCCTTCAACAGCGGCTATGTTCGGTGTTGTTAGAACGTGGCAACTTCAAAAAGGAGAAGCGGGTGTATTCATTACATTCTTTAAGTTATTTAAGGAGAATTTCAAACAAAGCTTTGGTTTATCCCTTATTTGGAGTTTAGTTGGACTTTCTTTATACCTTAATTTCCAAATCGTATCTCTAACTGGCTCAGTGGTTGAAATGGTGATTTTTATTGTGAGTGTTTTACTAAGCATCATTTTTATTCTGATAACCATATACGTATTTCCGATGATGGTTCATGTAAAAGCAAAGTGGCACGAACTGGTGAGAAATTCATTTTTTCTTGTTGTAGCAAGCCCGTATTCAACGATGATCATTGGTGTTGTCACCATCGGGACAGTCTATTTCTTGTTAGATAATCCAGCAGGACTGTTTTTTATTACAAGTATTCTAGCTTACTTTATTAGTTATTGGTTCCTGAAGGCAATTAGTAAACTACAAATCAATTAATGGTTTCGTTAAAAACTTTGTTGACGGAAAGGGTGCTGAATATTGGATGTTGAACAAGTGATTCCTCGAAGCAACTATTCAGAGAAGCATAGACCTCAGTTTCATTTCACTCCGGAATCAAATTGGATGAACGACCCAAATGGGATGGTTTATTTTAACGGAGAATATCATTTATTCTATCAATACCATCCTTATAGTAGCGTGTGGGGACCGATGCATTGGGGACACGCGGTGAGTAAAGATTTCATTCACTGGGAGCACCTCCCTATTGCGTTAAAGCCCGATCAAAACGGGGCTATTTTCTCAGGAAGTGCGGTTGTCGACTGGGATGATACAACTGGTTTCTTTAATGGGCAAAGTGGTCTCGTAGCAATCTTCACTCATGCGGATACATACCCTGGATCCGAGAGACCAAGGCAACGGCAGAGTCTAGCTTACAGCAGCGATAATGGGAGGAGCTGGACATTTTATAAAGGGAATCCGGTCCTTTCAGAACCTCGAATTCTAGATTTTCGAGATCCTAAAGTTTTCTGGCACAAAGAAACAAATCGCTGGGTCATGGTCATCGCTTCGGGGCAATCAATTAGTATTTACACGTCATTAAATTTAATCGACTGGGAGTTTGCGAGCACGTTTGGAGAGAAAGAAGGGTCGCATCAGGGGGTATGGGAGTGCCCTGATTTATTTAAACTACCAGTTGATCACGACCCATCCAAACAAAAGTGGATTTTAATCGTTAGCCTTGGAGACCATCCAGATGTTGAGAGCGGTTCAAAAACACAATATTTTATTGGTGAATTTGATGGCGAAACGTTTCGAAACGATCATCATCCAGATCATGTGTGCTGGCTTGATCACGGAAGAGATAATTATGCAGGTGTAACGTGGTCAGACTTACCAGATCATGATGGGAGAAGGATTTTAATTGGATGGATGAGTAACTGGCGCTATGCGAATGAAACGCCTACAGAAGGTTGGCGAAGCGCGATGACAATTCCAAGAGAACTCTTCCTGAAATCCACCTCTGCTGGTGTCAAACTTACCCAACTTCCTGTTACAGAACTTAATAATATTAAAGAGCCTTTAGCCCTGTTCAAAGAACAAAAAATACAATCAGGAGAAAATGTGCTAGCTGGTATTCGTGGAAACACCCTTGCAATAACCATTGATCTTGATCCTGGTTCATCAGAAGTAGTGGGCTTAAAGGTCTTAAAATCTGATAAAGAAGAGACGATCATCGAATATGATCCAGGAACAGAAATACTAACCTTTGATCGAAGTCGATCTGGAGATTGTTCTTTTCATTCCTCTTTCGCGTGTAAACAGACAGTGAAAATGGAATCTCTTCATAAACGTTTGCGGTTGACCGTATTAATTGATCGCTCTTCCATTGAAATTTTTGGGGATGGTGGGGAAACGGTCCTTACAAATTTGGTGTTTCCGAAAGAGGATCGTAATGGTCTGGAGTTATACAGTAGCGGTGAAGGTTTTATTCATTCGATGGAGATAAATCGATTGAAGTCGGTTTGGTCTAATCAATAACTTGTATTCGGAAATAGGAGAGAGACTTTGAAAGTATATACGTTATAGGTAAAGGCCGAGTTTCTAATTGGAAACTCGGCCTTTACCTATGCTTTCTCTAAAACGCCTTAATAGAATTAGAGTGACGAGTTTTCATTTTTTTTAATTAAGTGAGTCATGTCTTCTGCTTCCAAATTTAAAAACATGTTTATAACGAACAGGATGACACTTAAGACAAGGAGGTTAGGAAAGATCATGAGCAAAACGGTTAGGGATGTATTGCCTGCAAGGAAGAAAGATAGCCCAAGCATAAATAAGGGGAGTGATACATTATAAAGCCAGAAATGAAGTTTTGCTAAAAGTGTTTCACTAGCTTTGGGGAATAGAATATAGATAAAACCGAACAAGCCCATTGAAACCCAACCTAATAAGTTAATATGAGCGTGAGCGCCTGCCAAACTGTGATCCTCGATCATCTCCATCACTAACCCCATACTCACTCCAATTAGGAAATAAAGAGCTGCCAATTTAAGAAACCATACGCCCATTTTCATTGAATCCCTCCTCTACATGTTTGATAGCCCGTTTAAGTATATCTACCTAAAAGGTAGATTATGACGAGTACTTCTCAATTTTTTCACTTCTCATTTGGTACAATAAAACCAACCAAAGCTAACTTTCTTACAAAAAGTTAAACTCTGAAAAAAGGTAAGGTGTCAAAATGAATGTTAAACAAACATGTGCCAAAGCAGCGCTAGCATACATAACAGATGAAACCATTATCGGTCTTGGTGGTGGAAGCACAATTGGATATTTAATTGACTTTATTAAGGAAGAAAAGTTAAATGTAAAAGTCGTAACGCCATCTCTCAAAACGAAGCATCTATGCGTAAATCAGGGACTGGAAGTGCTCCCAATAAGCACCGTTGAGGAAGTAGAGGTTGCATTTGATGGGTGTGATGAGGTTGATGAGAATTTACATGCACTGAAGAGCGGAGGAGGCATTCATACGCAGGAAAAACTTATTGCTCATATGGCAAAAGAATATATATTACTTGTTGATGATTCGAAAGTTGTGCCAGAGTTAACTTATAGGCATCCAGTCGTGTTGGAGATTTTGCAAGATTCTCTAGCAATTGTGCGAAAAAAAGTGGCCGTGTTAGGTGGAAAGGCAGAAGTGCGTTCAAGTTCTGCGAAGGATGGCTATACCGTTACCGACTATGGAAATTTTTTAATTGATGTGTGGTTTGAGAAGGGGCAAAATGCTGTGCAACTTGAAACAAAACTGAAAGAAATACCTGGTGTACTTGATGTGTCGCTCTTTACGACGGTAGTGTCAAAAGCATTAGTGGCTAGTGAAGGAGGAATTCACGAGATTTCAAAAAAAGATTAACGATCCTAAATGAAAAAGGTGCCTGTCACTCCTTGCTAACTAGGAGGACGAGGCACTTATTATTTTTGATTTTCTGTCCCCCACAAATGCATCTGCTCTAAAATTGGCATTAACGTTTTCCCTTTTTCCGTTATGGAATATTCCACTTTTGGAGGAACGGTATTTTCTTGTTTGCGATCGATGAAGCCCTCTTCTTCTAATTCTTTTAACTGCTGACTCATCACTTTGTGTGTGACGCCTGGTAGCAACTGGCGTAATTCATTGTAGCGAAAACTGCCGTCAACACAGAGGTGCCACAAGATGACCGTTTTCCATTTGCCACCGATTTTCTTTAACGTATATTCAATCGAGCATTTTAACTTTCCGTTTTGATCGACTGGAGAAGTCATCATGGATCGACTCCTTTCTTACCTTTTGGTTAGTATCGCACAAAAAAGTGCGTTCTTACGTGATGTTTTTGTTCTCAGTATAATAAACGTGTGTTAACAGAACATAATCATAACCATCACTAAGGAGGAGTACAAAACTATGTTACCATATCCACGAAGTTTTTCTCATATTGGACTATCTGTCCCAAACCTTGAAGAGGCGATTAAATTTTATAAAGAAGTATTCGGCTGGTATATTTTGATGGAGCCATCTGATGTACAAAATGATGATTCAGCAATCGGTCAAATGTGCCGTGACGTCTTTGGAGATGACTGGGATACGTTCCGAATTGCTCACCTTTCAACTGGAGATAAAATTGGTGTTGAAATGTTTGAGTTTCCAGAAAATGAAAAGCCAGAAAACAACTTCGAATACTGGAAGACAGGCATTTTCCATTTCTGTATTCAGGATCCTGATGTCGAAGGAATGGTTGAAAAAATCGTACAGCACGGTGGGAAACAGCGTATGCCAATCCGTGAATACTATCCTGGCGAAAAACCATATCGCATGGTTTATGTAGAAGATCCGTTTGGTAACATTTTCGAGATCTATTCTCATAGCTATGAGCTGACTTATTCTGATGGAGCTTACTAAATCATTCTGTGAACCAGGAGAATCATTCTCTTGGTTCTTTTTTTGATTAGATGTTTCGATATTTCCCTATTTTAACTGGCTGTACAATCACTTGCACTCCAAACGGGAGGGAACACTACCTAGCGGCTCTTTTTTAGTTGGTCTTTTGATATTCGTGTTCCATAGAGGCTGCCTCTTGAAACACCTCAACCAAAATCTCCATCCCTTTCTCAATTTTATCCTGAGTTGAATGGGTGAAATTCAATCGCATTGTATTTTGCTTTGCGTCTGCTACATAAAAAGGTGCGCCAGGAACGTAGGCAGCGCCTTTTTTTACAGCTGTATTTAATAAAAGGGTCGTATCAATATCTTCCGGTAATTCTACCCAAAAGAACATCCCACCTTTAGGAACCGTATAAGAAAGACCAGGTAGCTCCGCTTGATCAAGCAAACGCTTCATTACTTTCATGCGATCATAATAGGTGCGTCTTAAGTTTTGGATATGACCGTTTAAATCAAAGTCGGTACAAAGGTGATAGAGCGCATGATGGGCTAGAGAGTTTGAATGCAAATCGGCCGCTTGCTTTGCCTGCGCCACCACCGTTTTCGAAAAGGTACTCGTATAGACGGTGTGCGATCCATCGTCTAACGCTGAGATTGGTGTATACGTTTGGTTGCTATCAAATTTGATCTCACCATAAGGATCATCTTCAAAAATAATGACTTTCTTTCGAATGGCCGTTTCTAATAAATGCTGTCGTCTTTCTAACGACCATACTTTTCCCATTGGATTAGAGAAGGTAGGGACAACGTACACACACTTTGGCTTGTACTTTTTCATTTTATAATCTAGATCCTCAGGGACCATCCCGTGCTCATCTGTTTTAACCGGAATAATCTTTACTTCATAGGACTGAAACACCTGAACAGCTGCTAGGTAGGTAGGGTTTTCAGTAAGAACGATGTCACCGGGATTGAACATGACCCGTGCAAATAAATCGATTGCTTGTTGAGAGCCGGTAGTAAGCATAATGTCTTCTACGCTTGAAGCAATTCCTTTCTTACCCATACGATCCACAAGCACTTCACGAAGTGGGGCATACCCCTCTGTGGCGTCGTATTGAAATGCTTTTCCACCAGAATCAAATGTCTTTGTGAACGCATTTTGTACGGCTTCTACAGGGAACAGTTCGTCATCCGGTAATCCCCCTGCAAACGAAATAACATCTCCTTTATTCGTGATTTTTAGTATATCTCGTACCGCTGATGATTGAAGATGCTGTACTCTTTTAGCAAACCCGTACCTCATGACTAAAACGCCTTCCTTTGTTTTAATATTTAAAATATTATTATTATAGCATTTTAATGCGGTGAAAGGCTAGTGTGTTTCGTGTGAAATAAAGCTATTGCGTAAAAGTGGGGAATTGAAACCGATAGCCGGAAATATGAGTAAAGAATGAGAAAAAGCATAAAGCTAATTTGCTTCATGCTTTTATCTTTAATTAGTCTGTTATTCTAGAATCCCTACCGAATTAAATCCACCTGCAGCTGCTTCAACTTCTGGACTGCCTTCACCGTAAAGGTCAATAGCGGACTGTATGATTGCTTGTCGGGCATCACTGAAGTCGGAGTTAGGTGTGAGGTATTGAGTCAAAGCACGATAATAGATTTGTCCAAGCTTCTCACGGCCAATATCCTGTGCAGTTAAGTAAGCAGCGTGATTAATAATGGAAGAATTGATGTGAACCCCGCCGTTATCTAATTTACCAGGTAGATCGTAGAATTCATCCATATGAGAAGGGTATTTTCCATCCCCATTTCCATATGGCACATAAGCAGCAGCAACAGGGTATTTACTAGGATCACTTAAGCTTCTAAGAGAAGTGCGTCCATCTGCTACTGCAGCAGGTGCCATAATGTCTTCTCCAATCTCCCAATCCGATTCATCGATTAATGCCCCGAAGATATCCGAGAAGGCCTCATTCAAAGCACCAGATTGGAAACGGTAAATAAGGTTAGCTGAATTAGAGGTTACGCCATGAGTCATTTCATGGGCTGCAACATCCAGGCTAGCAGAAAGAGGAATAAAGAATTCACCATCGCCATCTCCATATACCATGTAAGTCCCGTTCCAGAAAGCGTTGTTGTAATTATCACCATAGTGAACAACGGATTGAATCGGCATACCATTATCGTCGAGTGAGTTCCGTCCATGCTCACTTAAATAATAATCATAGACTTGTTCAGAGTTATAGTGAGCATCCACTGCAGGCTCAGCAAATTCAGACTTGAACGCCGCGCTTTTATTTGAAAAGACCTCGAGGTAGTTTTTTGAGTAATCATAGGTAATGATTCCATCTAGCCCATCATGACTGTAATCTGCTAGTTGAAAAGTGCTTCCTTCATTTTCAACCTTGTTTTTTGTGACATGTAGAAGACGGTGATCACCTAGTACGCCGGTACCAGTTCCCGTTTGGGTTTTGTAATGTCCTGCATCCATAATGGCATTGTCTTGATCCACAACTTCACCAGACTTAGCGTCAACAAACACGAACCAGTTACCAGGCTCATCTCCTAAGAAGTTTACATTCACCTTATAGGTAAGGTGATTTTTACCTTCGAATGGATAAATAACTAACTCAGAAGTTGGAACTTGATCTAAGGTAGCAGGAGCATTGGTCGAAGATTTTGCGACTTGCAAAGCATCTTCTGTAGAAACGGTAGGCGATGTATTGAGCTTACTTGATTCAACTTCCTCATTATAAGCACCGTTTACGACTGTAATTTCATTGTCCGCATTGTAGTGAACAATAATTTCAGCACCTTCCACGGGTACGCCGTTCTTTGTTTGATTAAACCTAACGTGAGTCATACCAAGCTCATCTTTGACTGACTTTTTCTTTTTTAGGTCTGCTTTTGGGTTCTTAATGTTTACTTTTTCTTTATTTTGTTGCAGGTAGTTTAGGGCATCCTCTGTAGTAGAAGAGGAACGTTTAACCGCTTGTTTTTCCTTCACAAATAGGGGAACGTTTGCTTTCTCGTTCCATTGCTTAACGGTATGACTTTCCACTTGAGCAGGCTGTTCAGCTAGAACATTATGATACGGAAGTGAGGCGGTGATTAAAGCAGTTGTCACAACAAGTGGGGCAATGAACTTTTTTCTCAAATAAATTCCTCCTAATATGTAATCTATTAACAATTATATAAGGAAGATGAACGAATCTCATGAGTCGTTGTAATTATCTTAAAATATAGAATAGTAAGAATTCATGGTTATTTAGAACTATGATTATTAGTGTGGAAAATTTTATTAAACTCATTTCTTAAAGTAAAAAGGAAATGGCAAACTTAAGTTGAAGATTGACAATTGGTATGAAAGTGAAGGGGGTGTATGTGCATGAAGTTTTCTCAAGAAAGTGTTATTGATCAACTTATACAAGGTGTTGATTTTTCTGGTTCTATCTTTGTAAAACAAGATGAAAAAGAATTCAAATTATCTTCCGGATATGCCAATCGAGTGGAAGAGCGATTAAATAAGGTGAATACAAGATTTGGGATTGCCTCAGGTTGCAAGTTGTTTACGGCAATAGGGATCGCTCAGTTAGTAGAGAAAAAGCAATTATCGTTCAAAACGAAGTTAAGAGATTGCTTGAATGTGTCTTTTCCTCACTTCGATCCGAACATTACAATTCATCAGCTTTTAACACACACTTCAGGTATACCGGACTATTTTGATGAGGACGTCATGGAAGATTACGAGGATCTTTGGAAGCAGACACCAATGTATCTTCTAAAAAGCCTTCAGGACTTTCTGCCACTTTTTCAAAATGCGGAAATGATAGCTCAGCCAGGAGAGGCATTTCGTTATAATAACGCCGGTTACATCGTGCTAGGTCTAATTATCGAGCAGCAAACAGGAATGACTTTTCAACATTATATAGAAGAAAATGTTTTTAAGCCTGCTCATATGAATGATTCAGGGTATTTCTCTTTAGATCGTCTCCCGCAAAATACAGCACTAGGCTACATTGATGAAGATGACGGCTCGTGGCGGACGAATACGTATGCTATCCCGGTTGTCGGTGGAGCTGATGGGGGTGCGTATGTGACAGCACCTGATATGGTGAAACTTTGGGAAGCGCTGATTGATTTTCAGTTATTGAATGAGAGTCTTACAAAAGAATTATTAACCACCCATGTGGATGTGAAAGAAGGCGTGGGTTATGGTTACGGTGTTTGGATAAATAGTCGGAACAGCCAAGTTTTTAAATACCATGTGATGGGCTATGATCCAGGAGTGAGCTTCCATTCTGCTTACTATCCAGAGAGTGGATATAAGATCGCCATTCCTTCAAACCACGGTGATGGTGCATTTGATGTAATGAAAGACTTCGAAGAAATGTTCCATCGATTAGATACGTAAAAAGAAAAACTACGGTCCTCGAATAAGGGGAACCGTAGTTTTTTTTGTGCGATTAGCTTTTTGATGAAGAAAGACGATTATAGATCACTAATACAATGATTAAAACAACGAGACATACACCGATTAAAATTCCGATTAGGAGCTGAAAAGAGGTTGATGTCGTTTCGTTACCTTCTGAGTTAGTCGATGTAAAAGCTGCCGCCTCTGATGCAGAGAAAAGATTGAGATTCTCTGCTTTATCTTTAATCGTACTATTTTCATGACTCATTGAAAGAAATAACTCATTTTGAGTTTTGGCAAGATTAAAAACCTTTTCTCCAGTAAAAGAAATCTTTTGCTGTTCTTCCGATATTTCTTCCATTTCTTTCGTATTCGATGAATCGTAAATTAAGTCAGTGTTTTTCTTGAATTTGTTCTTTTTGTATTCATTCGGTAATAGCTCATTGATGTCTGTGTTTCCCTCTGCTGCCACTGGAACGCTGTGACAGCAGAGAAAAATCAAAGTGAACAGGAAAATGATCTTAGGCTTCATGGGCCTTATCCTTTTTTATTTGTGTCCATGATCGTTTGTTTAAAGCATATTGAAGAATGATCAGGACGATCAAAATGGCGGATAAAATCATCGCACCTTCTGAAAAGAGCGTTTGTGTACTGTTCTGGATTGACATATACACGCGAGACATTGGATCAGTAAAGCTAAAGTTTGGTGTTGAAAGAGCTAATAAAGGTGTTACAAACAAGGCGACGAGGCCAACGGTAACGAGCCATCCGATTAAATGGTGACTCATAAAGGCTACGCGAATGAGTGCCGCACAACTTAATAGTAGTAAGATCGTAAAGATGGTCCATTCCATAGAACGATCGTTTCCTAATGGATAAATCGATAAACTGTAGAGGCTAATCACAAGCCCCACGATACTTGTCAGCATTAAGAATAAAATACTTTGTAGCCACCATGGACCATGTTGGAAGTAGTAACTTGCATATCCAATCAACAAGCTGCTTAAGAGAATAATAAACAAAATGACCACTGGTGGAAGATTCGTATCTTTCTTATCAGTAAAGACGCTTCCTGTTACGTCAATTGGAGTAGCAAGGAAATCATAGACGTATTCATTAGATTGGCCATCTACAAACGCATTCCCCATAACGTTAAAAACATCATCACGAATCATAAGGGTGGAAGCGACGTTCGTTTCCCACTTGTTATTTAGTGTGTTGGCATCTGTCTGCACTTCAGCTACTCGAGACTGGAGTTCATCTGTGTACGAAAGAATTTCAGATTGGCTATCTTCAATAGAATCCATCCAATCATACAAAGAACCCATCTGGCTCTTAACCTGATCATGATTACTTATGATATTTGTGCCCTGTGCTGTTTTATCAGGTGTTTGCTGCTGAGATTGTTGCATTTGATTTAGAACGTTATCTGCTTCTTCTTCAATTCCGTTCAAGCTTTCAAGTAATTTTGCTTGCTGGGTATCGAGAACGTTTTTGTAGTCTGCTAAAAAGACAGTGAAATCATCTTGTAACGTTGTTAGGGCATCACTCGTCTTCGGTACTTGTGAGCCAACCGCGTCCCATTGACCTTCTTCTTTGTTCGTTAGTTCTAACATGCTGTTCACTTCTTCGCGAAGGTCATTGTCCTGTAGAACAGTTTCCTGCACGTTGTTTTTAGAAAGCATGCTATTAAGCGTTGCTTCGTAACGATCCAAATAGGCATAGTATTGAAGAACATCTGTTAAGTTAGTCCCTTTAATAGGTCGTTGGAAATAGACGGATAGCGTATCTTTTCTAGCTTGTGAAAGAGCTGGAGATGCTAGTATTGCATTTTCTTTCTCATTGATACCTGATGAAATTCGATAGATTTTATCAGATACCATCACTAGTAAGTCTTTTAGCTCGGTATTTGATTCTTTTAACACATCAACCTGTTCCATTAACGTTTCTTTTTGAGAAGAGAGCGTTTCGTTTTCTTTCGTTAGCTTCTCCAGTTCCTTTGTTAACTCTTCAATTTGTTCAAGTAAACTTTTATTTTCTGTTGTGAGCGATTCTATAAGCTTCTTTAATTCTTCTAGTTCGCCATCTAGTGGGTTTTCGCCGCCTTCTTTGGCTAAAAGCTGTTGTTCAGTTTGCTTGATTCGATCGTTAAGCGTTAGCAACGTTGTCGATGCGGTTTGAAGATCTTCTACTTTTGGTTGTTCTAGGGCGATCAATGTTTCTTGTAACGCAACGACTTCCTGAGCGATCGCTAATAGCTCGTTACGTTCTTCGCTTAGATCAACAGGAGTTGAACCATTTGTTTCAGCATCTTCATCGATCACAGGAGGCTCTTCATCTTGTAAGCTTTTTAGAAGTTTTGTAAGATCTTCCGTTGGATCCTCTTCTTCACTAGGTTCAACTGGTTCTTCTGGATTTTCAGGCACTTCAGGGAGTTCGGGATCATCCGGAATAATGATCTCGTCACCATCACCAAGTTTCTTGCTAAGCGTAGCGATTTCACCTTCTAGTTCATTTAAAATCATTGAATCTTTTAGTTGCTGGTAGTAGTTTAGAATCCGTTCTTGAAGCGTATAGAAATCGTTAACCTGACGCTCGACCTGATTGTACCGAACTTCTTTTAGACCAGCGAACATTTCTTGCTGCTGAATCATTTGGTTTTCTACCTGAGACATGTTTTCAAGTACGCTCTCAGATTTCCCTTCGAACAGTTCTTTATTGTTCATAAACATCGGTTGAGGCATTTCTGTAGCTTGTGAAATCGAATTGACTGAATCGGCTTGGATTTGTTCTAGAACTTCTTGCTGCTTCTGCTGATACTCACGATAGTCATTTGTATAAGTAACAAAGTTTGCTAGATTTTCTTGAAACCCTTCCATCGTATCTGTTTGGTCAGCCGCACGTTCCTCAGCATTTTCTGAAGTTGATTGAAGGTTCGCAAGCATCGAAACTTGCTGCTCCATCTGCTCGGCCAAATCTTTCGAACTTGGTGTATAGAAAGAAAGCATCGTTTGTTGGAATGCTTTCTCTTTCTCTACAATTTGGTCAAACTCTTGTTGGATGTTGACGAGGTCATTTGAAACATAGTTCCAATAAAGAGAAGACATCTTCGTGTTCACGCGATTTGTTGCTTGTTCAAGTTCAAGCAAAACTTGTTCTTTATTTAGGGCATTTAATTGATTCTGTACAGTAAATGCTAACTTTGTTTGCTCCGGTTGGTTTTCGTCGTACGTTAGAATCTTCTCAGAGAAAGTGGAGGGAATATAAACAACGGCATCGTACTTCTGATTGTTTAATCCATTTTCTGCAGCACTACGTCCAACAACTTCCCAATTGTATTGTGATTCAGATTTAAGAAGGGGAGGGACGTCATTTCCGAACTTTACGAGTTCCTCGTCTTCTTCGGTTCCTGTATCTTCATTGATGACAGCGATCGTTTTCGTGGCGCTCTCCTTCTTTTTCATCGGATTTTCTCCAATGGAAGTAAAGTAAATGAGCGGGAGAACTAAAATGATTGCTGTTACGAGAATGAGCTTAAGGATGCTTTTCTTTTCTTTCACGCATGGACCTTCCTTTCTATTTGAAGAAGTGGAATTTGGATTTTTTGCGCGGTTTCACTTTGCACATAATAAGCAAATCCGGCTTTAATATCGGGTTCTTTCCTGTCAAAAGGCAGGTTAATGAGCGTTTGATCGGATTTCTTCATTAATAAGATGATTTGACGAACTTGTTTCAATTCAACTGTTAGTGGGTCATAGCCTTTCGTTAGCTCATTGCTGCTGCCAGATGCAACAATACTTAAGCCAAGGTGGCTATAGTTTTTCATTAGTGTGGTCATTCGATCCTGTAGCAAACTTCCGAGCGTTTGAGAAAATCGTCCATATCCATCGATAAAGAGGAGAACTCTAGAGAATTCAGGAAGTGTTTCATCACTATTCATACTTTCGTGGTACTTTATCTCACGTGACTTGAATTCCGATGTCATTTGTTCAAGCCATTCTTCGATTTGTTCTTTTGTTTCTAAATAAGTTGTCTTTTCCTCATCTTTTAAATGAAATAACCCGCGATCGATTGAATCAAATATGGCAATATGGTCTCCTTCATGCTGTAACGCTTGCTGGGTAAGAAGACGCATGATATTGGTTTTACCTTTTTGAGCCTGTCCTAGTACAAGACAATGGGATGTCTGCGTAAAGGAGAGGGATACGGGCTTCACTGTTTCTTCATGCAGTCCAATTGGGTAAGAATTTTTTGGTTTGGAAGCTTGAATGTACGTCTTGAAAGTTTTAAATGTAAGATCACTCGGTAGCATTGGAATCGCTTCAGGTTTGCTCGTATCACGGTATTTCTCTTGGAGCATTTGAACTTCTTCTTTCAATGAAGCTAGCTGTTCGTAATCATCTTCTCCTTTAGCTGGTAGGATGATTTGACCGAAGTGTGTTTTCTCCTTTTTCATAATGGCCCTGCCTGGGATGGGTTCTGGTGCAAAAGGGATTCTTCCAAGAACGGTGTAAGCTTCAGAATTATCGAGTAAATAATGAACGATCTTTGTTTTAAGGTTATTCATAAGAGCTTGTCGAATGGAATTTAAACGGGTGGCGCTGACAATTAAATAAATTCCCAGCGACTGTCCATCTCGCGCAAACTGAGTGAAGATCGGATCAAAATCCATCAGCTCCTCTTTTACAAGATCATAGTTATCGATTGTAATAAAGAGAAGGGGAAGAGGTTTTTCATTTAACCGATTGTACATCGTAATAGAGCTCACTTCTTCACGCTGAAAAAGTCGTTTACGTTTCGTAAATTCCTCCTGAATAAATTTCAATAATTTATTTAATTTACGTTCTTCATCAATTAAGAAATAATCTCCCGTATGGGGTAAATTCTTAATCGATAATAAGCCCCCGTTACCGAAATCGAGTAGATAGAATTGCGCCTCTTCTGGCGTGTTTGTTGATGCGATACTCATAAGTAACGTTAGAATGGTTTGCGTCTTCCCGAATCCTGATGAGCCAAATATGCCTATATTTCCATCTTTTATTAACTCATAATGATATGGAGATTGGGCTTGTTTTTCAGGTTCATCCAGCAAGGCAAACGTCATTTTTTTCTTTTTGGATTCAAAATCATGGCGATATAATCGTTTCTCGAGTGGTGGTAGCCATGGGCTTGGTAATCTTCTTAGGCCAAGTTCCTGCTGGACATCAACAATTTTATCTACGATTACTTCGATTTCACTTTGCTTCTTTTTCTTGCTTTCTTCTGAAGAGGAAAGCTCTGATAGTGGAACGAGACCGAGGTCAGTCACAAGAGCGATTTCATCTTCCATATCCGAAGTATCTTCCATATAAGTCGCTCGACTATAGGCTGATTGGAATAAGTCGTACACTTCGTTATTCCCAACCTGTAAGTAGGCGCGCCCTGTTACGGTTAGTGATGCAGCATCACCGTTCTTTAAAATTTCACGGCTATCCTCTACATTTTGTACTTTTAGAGCGACGCGGAAGCGAGCGTTACTCCAAATTTGATTATCAATGACGCCACCAGGTTTTTGCGTGGCAAGTATGAGGTGCACACCTAGACTTCGACCAATTCTTGCAGCGCTGACAAGTTCTTTAATGAACTCTGGTTCTTCCGTTTTTAACTCAGCAAATTCATCCGAAATTAAAAAGAGATGGGGCATTGGTTCAGCTGCTACTCCATTTTTATAAAGAATCGTATAGTCGTTTATGTGACTCACTTCATACTGATCAAAGATGGTTTGTCGTTTCTTTAATTCGCTTTTAATGGAAGCGAGTGCACGCGCACTGAAATTTTCACTACCTTCGATATTTGTAATCGTTCCAAGTAGGTGAGGAATTTGTTTAAATGGCTGAGCCATTCCACCACCTTTATAGTCAATTAATAGAAACGCCACTTCATGTGGATGGTAGTGAACGGCGAGTGAAAGAATATACGTTTGCAAAAATTCACTCTTCCCGGATCCTGTTGTACCAGCTAGTAATCCGTGGGGGCCGTGAGCTTTCTCATGAAGGTTCAACTCAACAACGTCCTGTCGTCCTTTCAGTCCTACAGGTGCTGCAAGGGACTTAGACGATTGATTCGTTACCCAGTTATGAGATATCGGTAGTTCATCAATATCTTCCATGTTCAGCATCTGCAAGAAGGATACTTTGTCAGGAATCGAATTCGTAATGCCACGTTGGTGATTAAGTGTGCGGAGCATTCGAGAGAACTGTTCATTACCGCTTTGTTTGTGTTGATCAAGTTCGAATGAGATTTCGGCGGCTTTTTTCTCTTGAATGAGAATATCTCCTTCGTTTTTGTTAATGTAGCGAATAAGCGTATGGATATTATCGGATAGACTCTCCTTTGCTTCTGCAACGAAAATCGTTGAAAGCCCTAGATGTGTGTGCTCTTTCTCTAAATACTCTAAAATGACATGGTCTGAGATTAAGTTGTGATTCGAAACAATAAACACATAGTGTGGTGCGAAACGTAGCTTTTCTTTATCTTCTTCTAGGTCACGTTCTCGAATCATTTCATAGATCGAAGAAAGGAGCTGATCTCGCGTTTGTTCATTGTAAATAAACCCTTTTGAAAAGGAACCTGGCATTTGAAAATGAGGTAACCATTTCGTCCATTCCCAATTGGCATATTCTTCTTCATCAAAAACGAAGACAAATCGAACGTCGTGATAGCTGTGGAAGAAAGCGAGCTGTCCAATGATTTGATGGAGCTCATTCTTCACAACCGCTTCTTTACCAATTAGACCGATTGCTCCCTGGAATAGGTTTGCAGTAATCGGGAGAGAGTGTAGTTCATTGTAAACTTGCTTCAGGTTCTGTGATTCTTCTAATAGCTCATCCATTTCTCTTGTCGACATGTCAGCTGAATTGACGGAAATTTTATAGCTTGCTGGTACCGTTCCTGTTCCCAAACGAAATTGAAGGAAGTCAGGACTCTCAAGGCTACGTTCCCATAAACGATCTGAAACCTGCTCTGTTAAGTATTTCATTCGCTCAAAGCTAGGGTAGTGGAACGTTAGCACTTTGCGTTGCTTTTGAGCCAATTCATGAAGTTCTTGTCGCTTATCCTCAAGGTACCTTTTATAAATCCTTTTCTTACGTGCTTTTGATTTCTTTTGATAACTTTTATCTTTGAAATATTGGACTGTTGATGTAACAAGCGTTGTCGCAAACATCACAACAGAAATAAGGATAAAGATTCCCCTTGGAATAAGAAGTGCCACTAGTCCCATTACGATTAGCATCATTAAGGGTGGTAGGATAATAAGCCATAGGCTTCGATTGTTTCGATCGGACTCTTGCGTAGGAAAGGAAAGATCGATTTTATCTTCAGGTAACTCATACATCATCCTTGGTGTACGACGATAGTTTGGGTATTTTTTTTTCATCTCAGATGACGGAATCGTAGCTTCTGGTAAAGAGGTTTCAAATGTTTCTGGGCTTGTTATCTCAATCATATCTTCTGCAATTAGTGTCAGTGTCATCATCGGTAGGAAAAGCATATCTCCGATTTGGAGCGGTGATTTTCTATGTAAAAGCGAACCATTTAGGTAAACGGTTGTTGGACTGGTAGCTGTAACTGTCCAATGTTTCTTCTTGCGAACGAGGGTTAAACCAACGCCATCAGCTAGACGTTTCATTTGAATATCTGCTGTGGCCTTGGAAAGAGTTATTTCTTGCAGGTTACCAACATAATAAACGTTCCTCTTTGCTTTAGAAGTTATTATGACGGCAACTTCTTCAGAACCTAATTGAAAAGTGGATTGTTTATTTAGAGGCACTGTCATGATCTCATCATCATTTTTAAACAATTGGTAGTGTTGTTCTTTACGCTTTATTGAAAATACGTGTTCATCCGAATGAGAGGAAGGGATCGTAAAAGAGTGATTGATACTTGTTCCGATCGTAATGAGTAGAGACTGTTTATCAAGCTCAATCGTTTGATACGTATCTCGAAAGAACACCCATAATTGCTCCATTATTTCACCTCCGATCTATTTTTCTTCTTTTTTCTGCTCATCTTGCTGCTTCTCTTCTGGCTTTTCTTCAGTAGTTGTTTCCGGCTGGGCATCTTGCGCCTCTTGCTCTTCTTTCTGCTGTTCTTCTATTTCACTCTCATATTCTTCAAATTCTTGCTCTAACTCATTGATCATCTGTTGTTTCTTCTCGCTCTCTAGCTCAGAATCAGCTTTTACCTGTTCCTTACGCTTTAAAATGCCGTACATTAACAAATCGCGATCTTCTAAATAACGTGCGATTTCGAGTGCTTGTTCTGCTTCACCGCGTCCAATATGAATCCAATATTCATAATACCTTGGATCAGATTGGAGGGAGATCGTGTTACGCACGCTTTCTTTTTGGTCATCTGTAAGAGACTCATTGATGATATAAGAGAGGGCGAGCTGATATTGTGTCACTTTTGGAATATCATCAATTTCATAAGATTGAAGCGAATTCACAACTTCACTATATTCATTTGTTAAAAAGTTCTCCTGTGCCTGAACAATATTCTCTTGTTTTGGTTGAAGAAGAAACAAAGAGTAAAGGGAGTAAAGTAATGCTGGGAGTAAACAAATGGAAACGCCGAGGAGAACATAGCGACTTATCTTCCACTTCTTTTTATTTACTTTAATGAATTCAGCTTCTTTCTTATGTAAATGTTTCATTTGGGAATGAATAATTGGCTGAAGATCAAGAAGTGTTTTCGCTTGAAGCACCTGTTTTAGTTCTGATGACAGTGTGAGCGTGTCAGAGTAATATAGGTATTGTTCAAATGATTGCTCTGGATTCATCATAGCTGCGACAGTGGCTCGTGTTTCCTCAAGAATACGATCAGAATTTTCCTCGTACGGTGGAAGACTTTCCTTTACACCATAATGTAAAAAATATGGCGTCAATCCTTGATCCAATACAAGGTTATCAGGACAAATAATTAAGTTGAGACGCTTGAAGCGGTGATCCTTTACTTTTTGCACTAGTTGATAAGCACTAGCGAGACGCTCGCTTTCAGTCATCTCCTTAAGGATTGTTGGAAGAGCGGAAACGGAAGGTGGAAGCATGTGCTGTATTCTTATCTCATCTTCATTCATATCAATAGTGTTGGGGATGCCAGTATCGATTTCACTTAGAAAATGAACTTCCGTTAACTCATCAAATTTGATTTTTTCTTTTTGAAAAAGAAACGTAATGGCTTCCTTATCGTTCATAATCTTTGCATCTATTTGAGTTTCAAGATAGGGTTTCACTTGATTTGCCATGGTTGTGATCTCCTTCAGAGTATTTCAATGCGATCTCCTGTCATAATTCCCGCATCAATTAAACGCTCATTAGCGGCTACAACTTTGTGCTTATTCGCTAACCGAACCCACTGCGTTTGATCAGGAGGAATTGGGATTTGTTCTGTTTGGCACACAATTTCAATGAGTTTTTTGACAGAATGGTAGTTTGATAGCCTGAGGTCAAGAAAACGACCTTTTTTATAATGATGGAGATCGACAGTTACTTCAATGTACATGTTGTTCACCTCATAAGGAAGGAGCGCCTAAGCGCTCCTGATCAATTCTTTATCGCTTATCCGCGAATTTGGTTAGCAATTTGATTATCAGCTTCATCAAGGGATCTAGCTGTGCTCTTCAGCTGTGTAGACACTTCTTCTAATAATTGCTGCATTTGATAAAATGAAGGTTTAAGCGCTTCGTATTGCTCTTCGAAAGCACGGCTTGATTCACCTTCCCACATAGCTTTAAGTTGGCCCATGATGTCATTCAAGCTATTCACTTGTTCTCCAACTTTGTCTGATTCTGCTGAATAACGATGTGACATGCTCTCTAGTTCTTCTGGTGTTACGCGAATTTGACCTGCCATTCAAAATCACTCCTTTTAAATTAGTAATGTGTGCATCATTCCTACAGAACTGCATCAGTCTATCCTATATATAATTAGCATAATTTGTAATAACTTGATAGGTTTAACGCACACATTGTCAAAAAATGAAACTTATATACTATGACATAATACCCGGTAATTTCCAGTTAATAAACATAAAAATGAAAAATATGGATTGATAATATAATAAATGGAATATTTGAGTGTTATTCCTAAGTATGAAATAGCTTTCCAGTATAATTTGACCGTTATAAGTCTAGCATGTGGTTGTGTAGACTAAATGCTCACTATATTAATCTAGCACTTCTTCAAAATTGCTTGAATAGCCTAACTGATCTTGAAGGAATATCTAAAAGGTTATCGATGTTAGGAAAAGTGACATAGTTAATTTTGATTGATGAAACTTTGTTACATAATTTAACAAATCAGTTGAAGCGGTTAATCTGATGCTTTAACGTATGACGTAATTCAACGATTTGGAGGAATCATATGTTATCATCCAGTGTTGGTTATCTGTTGCTTTTAGTCTTTGGAGTGTTTTTTACAGGTATTACGTTTTTCATGCAGCGAAGACGAAAACAGGCGATGACGGCGGAACAGTATAGTACCGCTGGTCGTAGCGTAGGTGTAGGGTTAACGAGTGCGTCAATTATTGCAGCATGGACGTGGGCGGCTACCTTGATGATGTCCTCTTCGACTGGGTATCAGTACGGGATAAGCGGACCTTATTGGTATGCTGCCGGTGCTTGTATTCAAGTGTTGCTGTTTGCGATTGTAGCCATTCAATTAAAGCGTAGGGCACCAAATGCACATACGTTTCTTGAATTTATTGGTCAGCGTTTTGATAAGAAAAATCACCGACTGATTATGGTCTTTGCGCTTATGACCAATATTTTAGTAACAGCAATGGTTATTCTCGGCGGCGCAATTGCCCTGAACTCCCTGACAGGTATGAATTTGTTTGTAGCAGCCTTTCTCATTCCCCTTACCTTCACGATCTACACTATGATTGGCGGATTAAAAGCTTCCTTTGTCGCTGATTACTTCAATACGATTATGATTTTTTTAATTCTTACCATTTTCGCGGTAGCGATCTATGTGAAATTTGGAACAACCCCCATCTATGAAGGACTTCAAGATCTTCCATCTTCTACATCAATGCTTACGATGGCATCTATTCCGGGACTCTTTTTCGGTATGATTAATATTATTGGTAACTTCGGGGCCGTTTTCGTTGATCAGGCCTACTGGCAGCGAGCGATTGCTAGTAAAGATAGTGCAACTTCACGAGCATACATATATGGCGGAATTGCCTGGTTTTCTATTCCTTTTGCGATTGCCACTTTCCTAGGTGTAAGTGCAGCTGGTCTTGGCGTGCCGATTAGTACTCCAGATTCCGTTGCGCCTGAAATGGCTTCCTATCTTCTTGGTAGTGTAGGGTCAATCCTTTTTCTCGCAATGCTATTTATGGCCGTAATGTCAACTGGAGCAGCAGAATTAACAGCTATTACGAATATTGTCGTAACAGACATTTACCGTCACTCGATCAATCCCAAAGCAAGCAGTCAAAAATTACTTAACGTATCTAGAAAAGTAACGTTAAGCTTTGGACTAATGATGGGGCTTCTGTCTATTCTCCTTTTCTATGTTGGGATAAGTTTAGGGTTTGTGTATATGGCAATGGGCATCTTCGTAAGCGGAGCCGTTATTCCAGTAACGTTAGGATTATTATGGAAAAAAGCGACAAATGAGGGAACGTTTTATGGGGCATTGTCTGGATTTATTCTTGGAGTAACAGCCTGGATTACGTCTGCATATGTGATGTTCGGAGAAGTGAGTGTTGGTTCGCTCGGACAGCTTGAATCGATGTTTTTCGGGAATATTACCGTCTTTATCGTAAGTGGTGTTATTTCTGTCGGTCACGGACTATTGGCTAATCAAGAATTTGATTTTGATACATTAAAAGATAAATTCAAAAGCTTTGATGACGAAGAATTTGAGGAAGAGGAGGAGATTCGACTTGAACGAGCAGCTCGATAAGGATGCGAAACTTTGCGTAAGGTGGGCCATAGGGTTAACCGCTGTTTTCATCATCATCTTCCCAGGAATTATGTTCATCACTGGCTATGAATACAGTTTAAGTTTCTTTAAAGGATGGACGTATGTATCGCTAGGGTGGCTCATTATCGCAGGACTGTTTATTGCCATTCGCCCAATTGTGGAAATGATAAATGATGGGAAAGAGTCTTAAGGTTATAGATTAATAAATTAGATGGAACGAATAGTCGTGTTCAATGAAAGTATTCCCATGTGTTACTTGGTGAATACTTTTTCTTTTTGCTCAAGGAGCAGAGAAAGATATGGTTATTGTTCATAAACCTTCTGAATTAAAATACGTGCTTTTTTCAGTGTATAGTGCAGTTTCAAATGGAATTGGAAGCTTTAAATCTATGAAGGCAAAGGCTGTTGTTGATAACCAAATGAGGCAAACAGTGACGTCTCCTCTTTTTGAAAAGAATAACTTTGCTTATTGGGTTGCGATTGCAAAAATTGATTTTACCAATCCACAAGATATGAGCGTTAGTCACGTTGAGAAATATTCGAAAAGTGGAACGGAACGATCGCCACTTTTGTATGAAGATGGATCGTTAGAAATGAATGTTGGACAAATGGAGTTTAAATAGAAGAATAAGCGAAAACACCTCATCCTAGTAGGATGAGGTGTTTTTCTATTGCTGTTCGACTATTTTTCTCCGTGTGAGACTTATGTTTTCGCTGAAAAGAGTTGGCAGCGTCATTCCGATGATAATGATCACAATACCTGCGACTTGCAGAACGGATACTGTTTCACTTAATAAGATGACGGAAACCATGACAGCGATCGGAAGTTCAATCGCACTAAGAATGGAGGATTTTCCAAGGCCCACCTTTGGAATCGCGATGGAAAATAGGAAAACAGGAATGATCATTCCAAATAAGCCAAGTGCAATTCCGTAGACCCAAAGTCCTTCTGCGAGCAATGTACCATTCCAAATAATTTCTGGAGATTGAAAAACCGCTGACATCAAAAATGCAAAAAACGACACGATGACTAATTGGTTTGATGTATTCATTTTGGCGTTTGCTTTCCCATTGAAATAGAGGAAGAGTGAATAACAAAGTGCTGCTCCAAGCCCCCATAACCAGCCTTGCAAAGGGATGTTTGATAAATCAGCATCAATAAGTCCTGCAGCAGGAATCGTTCCACCAATTAAGATAATAAGTGAAAGCATTTCCATTCGTGTTGGAAGCTGGCGTTTTGAAATACTGGAGATCAGCATGCCAATCCATGTGAATTGAAAGAGCAAGACGACAGCTAGGGATGCTGGTAAATAATTTAATGATTGTCCATAGAGAATATTCGTTAAGCCTGTAAAAACCCCTGCGAAAATAAGGATTTTAATTCCAGAGAAACTTAGCTTTTGTCGGTTAGTGATGAGAAAGATCAGCACGGCAATCAAAAAGCCGATAAAGAATTGACTCGTAACAGCTTCAGATGCTGTAAAGCCACTACCCATTGCTAATTTAATGATGGTTGAAACAACACCGTAACTGCTAGCCCCGATAATGACTAGCAACGGATATAAATACATTTTCATTGAACGTTTGCCTCCAATTAAACTCTTGCATTATTGTATCTCGCTGAAAGCGCTTTTGATTTGAAAAACACAAATTCAAATATAGCTTAGATACGATGAATAAAGCAATGGTTAATTGAGGAAAAGTGCCTGTCACCGCCCGTATAATGTGCTTTTTTGTCGAATTAGTACTCTTTTTCCTTCCGTCTGTGACATCCCTCACATTTCTCCTTCTTTCTGTTTCAACTGTCGAAATTCCCACACAGGACTGACAAAAACCGTTCAAATTCATTCCGTCATTTATTTTTACGCCTGATGTAATCTAAGGGAGAAGCGGAAAGCGACTTTTGTCATAGGAGAAATTATCTAAATAGTGATTGAGCGCATATACCTTGTCTTGTGCATGTATGAACAATCACTTGGAAGAATTGAAGGGGGACCTTGTATGAGTGAACTATTTTTAGCAAGACTACAATTCGGATCGACGACTATTTTTCACTTTTTGTTTGTTCCGTTGTCCATCGGGCTTGTGTTTCTTGTTGCAGTTATGGAGACGCTTTATGTTGTGAAAGGAGACGAAATGTATAAACGGATGGCGAAGTTTTGGGGACACTTGTTTCTTATTAACTTTGCTGTTGGGGTTGTCACGGGAATTATCCAGGAATTTCAGTTTGGAATGAACTGGTCTGAGTATTCTCGATTTGTTGGTGATGTGTTTGGAGCTCCGCTCGCGATTGAAGCGTTGCTTGCCTTCTTTATGGAATCAACGTTTATTGGTCTATGGATTTTTGGATGGGATCGCTTATCAAAGAAACTTCATTTAATGTGTATTTGGCTCGTCTCACTAGGAACGTTGATGTCAGCGTTGTGGATTCTTGCAGCAAATTCATTTATGCAGGAGCCAGTAGGTTTTGTGATTCGAAACGGAAGAGCAGAGATGAATGATTTTTTTGCACTTCTTACGAACCCGCAGCTATTTGTTGAGTTCCCTCACGTAATCTTCGGTGCACTCGCTACAGGAGCTTTCTTTATCGGAGGTGTTAGTGCATATAAAATTCTCCGTAAACAGGAAGTGGCCTTTTTTAAAAAGTCGTTTAACATTGCGATGATCGTTGCTTTTGTTTCTGGGATGGGCGTGGCGTTCAGTGGTCATGCACAAGCGAAGCATTTGATGGAATCTCAGCCAATGAAGATGGCGGCTAGTGAAGCGTTATGGGAAGACAGTGGCGATCCGGCAGCCTGGACGGCTTTCGCGCTGATTGACTCCAAAAATCAAGAAAACTCATTTGAAATTAACATACCATATGCACTTAGTTACCTTGCATATGAAGAATTCAGTGGTGAAGTACCGGGTATGAAGACCTTGCAAAAAGAGTATGAAGAAAAATACGGAGAGGGGAATTATATTCCTCCAGTTAAAACGACTTTCTGGAGCTTTCGCATTATGGTTGGTGCAGGAATGCTGATGATTTTTACATCCTTCCTCGGGCTTTTACTAAATTTCTACAAAAAGCTTGAGGGTAGTCAATTTTACTTAAAAGGAATGGTGTGGCTCATTTCGTTTCCATTTATTGCGAACTCAGCTGGATGGATTATGACGGAAATCGGACGTCAGCCATGGACGGTATTTGGATTAATGACAACTTCTGCGTCTGTCTCTCCAAACGTATCAAAGGCGTCCTTGCTTTTCTCATTCCTATCGTTTACTGCGATTTATACGATTCTCGCTATCTTACTCGTTTACTTATTCGTTCGTGAAATTAAAAAGGGATCAGAACATACTGCTCATGAGGACAAAGAGGTGGCAGTTGATCCGTTTGATCAGGGGGCTTATTTATGATCGCACTTAATGAACTATGGTTTATACTCGTTGCTGTTTTGTTTGTTGGGTTTTTCTTTCTCGAAGGGTTTGATTTCGGTGTGGGTATGGCCAGTCGTTTCCTCGGAAGAAATGAGCTAGAGCGTCGAATAATGGTGAACACGATTGGACCATTTTGGGATGCGAATGAAGTGTGGTTATTAACAGGAGGAGGCGCCATCTTTGCGGCGTTTCCACACTGGTATGCAACGATGTTCAGCGGTTATTATATACCGTTTGTATTTGTCCTTCTCGCGCTTATCGGTCGTGGAGTTGCCTTTGAATTTCGTGGAAAGGTGGATACCCCTAAGTGGATCAAGTCATGGGACTGGGTTGTATTCGTTGGAAGTATCATGCCGCCATTTCTGTTTGGGGTTCTTTTTACAAGTATTTTAAGAGGAATGCCAATTGATGAACAAATGAATATCCATGCGGGTTTTAGTGATTATGTCAATGTATACACGGTATTGGGTGGGGTAACAGTGACCATGCTTTGTTTCTTACATGGACTTGTATTTCTCACTCTGAAAACTGTTGGAGATCTTCAGAAGCGTGCGCGACAATTAGCGAGCAAAGTGATTTATGGTGTTCTGGCTTCATTAGTTGCTTTTGTTGGACTTTCTTATTTTGAAACGGATTTATTCAGCAACCGCGGTGTTGTAAGTGTAACGCTTATTGCGCTGATTGTACTCAGTTATTTTTTGGCGATCGTATTTTTGAAAAAGCAGCGTGATGGGTGGGCATTTGGAATGACTGGCGCAGGGATCGCATTAACGATTTCCACCATATTTGCAGCGTTATTCCCACGCGTAATGATTAGCTCAATCGATGCCGCTTATAATTTAACCGTTTATAATGCTTCTTCTGGAAACTATTCATTAAAGGTGATGACCATCGTGGCGCTCACACTTCTTCCTTTTGTCCTTGGTTATCAAATCTGGAGTTATTATGTTTTCAGAAAGCGTGTAGATGGTAAGGATATGATTTACTAATGGGGAAAATTCTATTTCAATTAAAAAACGTCAAAAAGGTGCTGTTTATCCTAACGTTATTAACCGTTCTTCAAGGGATCGCGATTATCCTGCAGGCGAAATGGCTCGCGGAAGCAGTAACAAGACTCTTTGATGGAGAAGCACTGCAACGAATTTATTCCGTTGTTTCGCTTTTCCTCATAGCTTTTATTATTAGGCATCTTGTTAAGCTGCTTATGACCAAAGTGATCGAGCGTTATGCTGCTCAAACGGCTGCTTCTTTAAAGAAAGATGCCATTGCAAAATTGTTTGCGTTAGGTCCACGCTATGCAACGAAATGGGGAACGGGCAATCTTGTTACGTTACTAATTGACGGGGCAAAACAATTCCGTCTTTATTTAGAGTTATTTATTCCTAAATTAACGACCATGCTTATTGTTGCTCCGCTTGTCCTTATCTATGTTTGGACTTTTGATGTGACATCAGCCATTATTTTAAGTCTCACTCTACCAATATTGATTGGCTTTCTGATCTTACTTGGATTAGCTGCAAAGAAGAAGGCGGATAAGCAGTGGAGCACACATCGCATTTTATCCAATCATTTTGTTGATTCCCTTCGTGGACTTGAAACGCTGAAGTATCTTGGATTAAGTAGAAAACACGCCAGAAGCATTCAAGAAGTGAGTGAGAAGTATCGGAAATCGACGATGAGTACGCTTCGAGTAGCTTTTCTCTCTTCGTTTGCTCTCGACTTTTTTACAATGTTAGGAATCGCTACAGTCGCTGTATTTCTTGGATTGCGACTTGTAGAAGGAGAGATATCTTTAATGCCAGCTCTTACGATTTTAATTCTTTCTCCTGAATTTTTCCTTCCAGTTCGTGAGCTAGGGAATGATTATCATGCCACGTTGGATGGACAAGAAGCAGGAAGAAGGTTATTGGATATGATTCAAACACCAGACTTCAAAGAAGAGAATGGAACGTTTCCTCAGTGGTCCGATATAGATCTATTAACGATTCAGCATCTTTCCGTAGATCATGGAAATGAAAGGAATGCTCTTCAAGATATCTCTTTTTCAGTAAAAGGAAAGCAGAAAATAGGGATCATTGGAGAAAGTGGTTCTGGTAAATCGACCTTGATTGACATATTGGGAGGGTTTCTTGAAGGAAGTGAAGGGACCATTGAGATAAATGGTCAGGAATTGAACCATCTAAAGCATGAGGAATGGCAGAAGCAGTTATTTTATATCCCGCAGCACCCTCATCTTTTTCATGATACTTTAGCAAACAATATTCGTTTCTATAACCACGACGCTTCATTAGAAGAAGTCGGACGCGCAGCAGAAGCAGCTGGTTTGAGGAAAGTTATTGATCAACTTCCTAATGGCTTAAATGAAAAGATTGGAGAAGGTGGAAGAGAATTAAGTGGTGGTCAGGCACAGAGGATTGCGTTAGCTCGCGCATTTCTTGAAGATCGCTCCATTCTGCTTCTTGATGAGCCAACTGCCCAGCTTGATGTTGAAACAGAATACGAGATAAAGAAAAAAATCCTTCCATTATTAGAAGATAAACTTGTTTTCATGGCCACTCACCGTTTGCATTGGATGATGGAAATGGATTTGATTCTAATGCTTGAAAAAGGAAAATTGGTTGAGGTTGGTACTCATGAAGAGCTTATGTCTCGAAAAGGTAGCTACTATCAAATGGTGTGTTTGCAAATGGAGGGAGTCTCATAATGGAGAAGAAGGAATGGATTCTTCCATATTTAAAAGAAAATGCAAAGCTCTTCTCGCTAGTCATCCTACTCGGTTTACTGACTGCCTTCTCAGCAGCCTTTCTTATGTTTACATCCGGATTTCTCATTTCTAAAGCTGCCACTAGACCGGAAAACCTTCTACTAATCTATGTGCCAATTGTTGCGGTAAGGACATTTGGCATATTACGTGCCGTTTCAAGGTATAGTGAGAAGTTGCTAGGTCACCACATTATTCTAAAGGTTCTTTCACATATGCGCTCTCGATTATACGAAACCATTGAACCAAGAATTTTAAAAGAAGGATCCAGTATAAACACAGGAGATCTTCTTGGTGTGATGGCTGAAGACATTGAATATTTGCAGGATGTTTACGTCAAGACGATTTTTCCTTCTGTCACCGGTATCTTTTTATATGCCGTCGCGATAGCATTGCTTGGCGCTTTCTCCTGGGTATTTGCAGGATTAATGGCTATTTATGGCGCTATTCTCGTCTTTCTCTTTCCTTTAGTGTCCTTATTAGTTACGCGTAAAAATGTAGCAAAGCTAAAAAGTTGTCGTAGCTCTCAATACAGCACGCTAACAGATGGTGTCGTTGGAATTGGAGACTGGGTCTTTAGCGGTCATCAGAAAACGTTTATTGAAAACGTTGAAAAAGAGGATGCTGAGATTTATAAGGAAGAGAGGCGTCTCTCTACTTTTGTTTCTTATCGAAATTTTGCTGCTCAGTGTATTGTTGCCATTATTGTTTTATCGATGCTTGTTTGGACAGGGAATCAAAGTATGAATGGACAGATTTCCCATACGCTAATTGCTGCATTTGTTCTTATTCTCTTTCCATTAACAGAAGCCTTTCTTCCACTCTCTGATGCTGTGAGTGAAATCCCAGGATATGAAGATTCGATTAATCGATTGAAAGGATTGTCATTTGAGCAACCTTATGGGGAAAAAGATGATGAGAAAAACGTATGGAAGAATACTCATCTTCGCTTTGATAAGGTTAGCTATCAAACGAAAGAGGGGCAATGGATACTCAAAGACATCAATCTAGAAATCCCTCAGGGAACAAAACTTGCAATTCTTGGTCCAAGTGGTTCCGGTAAAACGACCCTGCTTAAGCTTATGAAAGGAATCTATTCTCCTTCTGAAGGGAGTGTATCGATAAACGGTGTAGAGACTTCTATGTCTAAGGGGGATAAACAGCTTTTAAGTGTGCTAAATCAACAGCCGTATCTTTTTGATACTTCGGTATTGAATAATATTCGACTTGGGAAGCCATCTGCTTCGGATGAAGAGGTCTATGAAGTGGCGAAAAGCGTCCAACTTCATGACTTTATTGTTGCATTACCTGAAGGCTATCAAACGTCTATGAAAGAAGCGGGTATGCGATTCTCAGGAGGAGAGCGTCAGCGAATTGCCCTTGCTCGTATTCTTATACAAGAGACAGCTGTTGTTTTACTAGATGAACCAACAGTTGGGCTCGACCCACGAACAGAGCAAGCTTTGCTCTCTACGATCTTTCAAGTGCTTGAGAAGAAAACGGTCGTTTGGGTAACGCATCATCTTGTAGGGATGAAAAGAATGGACCATATTGCATTTATGGAAGATGGTGAAATTGTAATGGAAGGAAAGCATGATGAACTGCTAATGTCGAGCGACCGCTACAGAAGACTTTATGAATTAGATGCTCCTTTTCAATTAAAGAACTCTCATGTAACAGAAAAGATGATAGGTTAAAAGACCTAATCATTAGAATGCAATAGTTTGTTTTAAAAGATTAGATAGAGTTTCGTTCTTTGTAAAGAACCTAAAACGAGGGTTTTTACTGGTTTTTTGACATATTTGTAATAAAGACATGACGTAAATAGGTATATGGTACTATATTGTGCAAAGTTTATAAAAACCGTATTAATCTGTCATATTTATGTAACCGACTTGTTATTGGACTAAAATCGTTGTGTTATATTTGCCTGTTATCATGTGGGACATGGGTGATTGAGAGAAACAAAAAACAACACCAATATTAAAACTCTCAGGAGGAATGTATACATGGTAGCTCGTAAAAACATTGTAAGAAACGTGGTTACATCCACAGCACTAGCTGGAATGATGTTTGCTAGTCCGGTAGTTTCAGAGGCGGCACTAGGAGATCAAACACTTTCTTATGGTGAAAAACACGGCGACGTTGTCGAGTTACAGGATGTACTGTCTGCCAAAGGGTATTTCAACTATGATGAATCTACAGGATACTACGGATCAATTACTGAAGGTGCTGTAAAGCAATTCCAAAAAGAACACGGTCTTGCAGTTGACGGCATCGCAGGTCCAAATACATTTTCAGCAATGCAAAGCGTAAATAATGGACAAGCTATGCGTACGCTCGTTCAAGGTGATCGCGGTCATCAGGTACAAGCGCTACAAGAAGAGCTTGGTGGTTACTATAACTATACAGTAGACGGAATTTATGGTCCAATCACTGAACAAGCTGTTCGTGCGTTCCAGGCTGATAACGGTCTATCAGTAGACGGTATTGCAGGTAAGAACACTTGGTCTGTATTAAACGGTGGTAGTGCTCCTGCTCCAAAAGCACCTGCTAAGAAAGAGGCTGCAAATAAGGAAGCAGTTCAAACATCTACTACTTCTAATTCCACGCCTGCTAAAGAATCAAACACTGAAAGTAAGTCATCACAGGCAAGTGGTCAAGAAATTCAAATGGAAGCAACAGCTTACACTGCATTCTGTACAGGATGCTCTGGTGTAACAGCTACTGGTATTGATTTGAGAGCTAATCCAAATCAAAAAGTAATTGCTGTTGACCCTGATGTTATTCCACTAGGTTCTAAAGTACATGTAGAAGGTTACGGAGAAGCAGTTGCTGGAGATACTGGCGGCGCAATCCAGGGTAACCGAGTTGATTTATTCATGGCTGATCGCCAAGATGCACTAGACTTTGGTCGTAAGACAGTTACTGTAACAGTACTTGACTAATTTAATTGAAGATCACAACTGCCTGATGATTTCATCAGGCAGTTTTTTTGTCTTGTAATCTATTTAATTCTTTTCGTTGAAACGTGCATTTCACTTCGAGTGATGGAAAAAGATTTAAGTGAAAGATTCCCTAGTTTACCGATTGGTTTTTATGTTTTCGTTCCTGTGATATAGTTTCAAAGGTTTGAAATTGTTCTGTTTGAGAGGGGCTTTTTTGTGCGAAATAAAATCATTCGGTGGGGATTTTTCTTCGTAGGTCTCGCCGTACTTGGTCTAGGCATCGCCATGACAATTAAAGGTAAAACATTTGGAATTGGTCCATGGGACGTCTTTCATTATGGATTATTTAAGCAATTTGGTTTAACGATTGGTAGCTGGTCTATCATTACTGGATTTATTATACTTGCATTCACATCACTGTACACAAAAACAATGCCGCAGTTAGGCGCTTTTTTAAATATGCTTTTGCTCGGTTTATTCATTGATTTCTTCCTATATATTCTCCCGGATCCAGTGACGCTGCTTTCTCAGGGAATTGTATTTATAGTCGGTATTGTTGTGCTCGGATATGGTATTGGTTTATATGTAACCTCTGGTCTTGGGGCAGGACCACGAGATGGAATTATGCTCTTGATTGTAGAAAAAACGGGCTGGCGCATCGATTGGGTAAGAAATGGGATTGAAATCGCTGTGTTGATTTTGGGTTGGTTACTTGGAGGGCCTGTTGGGATTGGAAGTATTATCATTGCTTTTATGCTCGGTAAAATAATTCAATTTTCGATGCCTCAATGTAAAGCATTGCTAGAAACTGTTTTAACTTATCAAAAGCCAATGTCCTCAAATGAATCTGCTTAACGAAAAGCCTGCCGAATTCGGCAGGCTTTTAATTAAATAAAGTTTTTCTCTTTGCACCATTCTATGAAAATATCATAGTCTTTTTTTACACGTTTTTGATAAAATGTGGCCCATTCATTCACTTCATTACGTAGATTTTTCCAGTCATCAATCACGCTAAGAATTTCCGTTTCACTATGGTAGGTTAAATAATGGTGATCAATGTCAGAATCCGCTCGAGCATGAATTTTGGCAGAAATTTGAGCCATCGTCTTAACGGTTTGCTTAAGATCTTTGTACTCTTTTATATGTTTTGGCTCGATTTCCTTTGTATAAGGCGATTTTTCTCTTACATAGAATTCTTTATCGCCAATTGTCACGTAACCAAGGTGAGGGTCTTGCTTATGGTGCATGGCTTGTTGCGTTTTAATTACCCTCAAACCTTCATGTTTATTTGTCTCCCAAAATGCCTGGTCATATGGGAAGAAATAAGCTGGAATGGGTGTGCGAGCTTCCTTAATTTCAAGGATAAGATCAGTTAAATGATCCTCAGCACTTTCGCCGTGAACGAGGATAAGGTAGCGTTTTAGCCCAGTAGAGCCAATACCCGCTCCTTTTTTCTCAACGATATCTTTTATTTCATAATGTCTCAAGCTTTCGTCAATCTCATCTTTCAATGTTTTGGTGTATGTTTTCCATGCTTTTCTTACTTGGGTCTTTTCTGCTTCACCAATCGCATTTAATTTAGTACCGGTACGGATGAATTTTCGTTCGCCATCACTGTTAAGATGAGTTTGTTTATTCAGTGAGTGCGTAGGGGAACGATCTTCAAGTTTTTTTAGGCGTTTCTTGATTGGTCCCTTTGTGTTTTTGTCTGTGAATTGAAACGCAACAGGCTTTTCCTCTCCATTTTCGAACGCTTGAAGTTGTTTCACATAATTCTTAATAAACGTACTGACTAGTTTTGATTGGTCGCTATCTGAGTAACCTAAGTCTTCCGCATAAAGTCGAACACTAACGGTCATTCTAAGTAAATCGTACAGATAAGAACCGAGATAGCCTTCATCAAAATCATCTACATCAAAGACATTCTCACCATCTTCATTGCGAAAAGCACTAAAGTTGTCAAAGTGAAGATCTCCCATTAACCAGGTTGGTTTATCATCTGGTGTATGGTAATGAAAAGGTATTTGTGTAACATCATAATAATACAAATACGCGCTCCCACGAAAGAAGCTAAAAGGACTTTCGCTCATCTTACTATATTTCGTTTTACGTTCAGATTTCGTAAGTTGCATTAACGCAGAATCAAATTGGTCAATAATCATTTGTAGCGTTTGTTTACGCAGATAGTTTCTTGTGTTTTTGATATGTTCTGTTGAGACGGATGTCATGTTACTTCCTCCTTTGTTCGTCATAATTCTAGTGTACTTTAGTTAAAGGTCCGAACAAAGTAAAAGAGGTTATAACAGTTTTTCGGTTTGTATGGAAGTAGAGTGACAATCATTAGTCGTATTGTTGTAAGTGGAATAAAAAAGAATAATTTAAGAGATCCCACTCTAATTGCAAGGAGTAGGATCTCTTAGTCGTTAGTCTCTTATAATATCCTCTTTCATTTCATGTTCTTTAATATAAGCAAGAGGAAGGAGAGTACTCTCAAAATCAAACACGTTTAATTCTTTTCCGTTTAAAAGGCGATTTGGGTAATCGGGGTTAGCGAGAGCGCTTGTACCAAGACTAATAAAATCAGCTTCTTGCTTTTCGATAAGATTACTTGCTTTATCAGGATCACCCAGCTGTCCATTTGCAATGACAGGAATAGAGCTATAGGCTTTCGCAGCAGCAGCTAATGATTTAGTACCGCCTCCAAAAGCAGGTTGAGTGCCATCAGGCTCAGTTACGTGAATATAATCAAGATCTTTTTCTAACGTTGAAAAGATGAGCTTTGCTGATTTTTCTCCTTCAGGCCATTTATAGGCTGGGTCAGCAACTTTGATTTGAGATAAACGGATTCCAACAGTAAAGTTCTTTCCAACTTCATTTCGAACATCTTCGATCACTTCCGCTAAAAGCTTAAGTCGGTTTTCAAGCGATCCACCATATTCATCTTCACGCTCATTTAAATAGTCTGTTAAAAATTGGTCAAGCAAATAGCCGTTTGCACCATGAATTTCAACACCATCAAATCCTGCTTCTTTCGCATGACGAGCTGCTTTTTTAAATGAGTGCCTTATTTCCTTTATTTCATCTAAAGAAAGAGACTTCGGTGTTTTGAAAGATCCTGATCCTCCATAAAACCCAAGCTGCTCTCCTTTTGGTGGGATAGTTGAAGGAGCTACTGTGACATCTGTGTAGGCATTTCCCTGACTTTGGCCCCCGGCGTGCATCAGTTGAGCAATGATCGAAGTTCCGTATTCATGCACAGATGAAGTTACGTTTTTCCACGTTTCAATGTGATTATGGTTGGTTAAACCAGGCTGATTTAAATAGCCCTGGCTATAAAGCTCATCTGTATAGATGCCTTCAGTGATAACGGCACTGAAACCTCCTTTCGCAAAACGTTCATAGTAATCGCGCATGGTCGTGGTGGCACTTCCGTCATCTGTTGCGGTAATGCGAGTCATAGGTGCGACGATAAACCGATTTTTTAGTGAAAGCTTTCCAAGTTTTTCTGAAGTAAATAATTTGTTGTGGTTCATTCCAGTCATCCTCTCTACGATCTCATTTATGGTTATCATTATAAAGGGAACCAATAGAATAAACGAAAGTTATGCTCAATTTGGTAGCATGCACAGTGAACTATTTATTTAAGTAGGAAGAGGGGATTTATTTCCATCCATCAAAAAACCACCCTTTCATTGAAAGGGTGGTGGATGTTACATTATCTAGTTTGACCAGTACCTGTCATGCAATATTTGATCGTAGTTAAAGATGGTAGTCCCATAGGACCTCTAGCATGTAGCTTTTGTGTCGAAATACCGATTTCTGCGCCAAAGCCTAAAGCAGAACCATCTGTAAAGCGAGTAGATGCATTATGATAAACAGCAGCTGCGTCTACAAGATTTCGGAATAGAGAAGCTGATTTTGCATCTTCTGTAATAATCGCTTCAGAATGCTTCGTGCCATATTGTTCAATATGATCAATAGCTTCTTGCGTATTTTCAACTGTTTTGATTGCAATTTCAAGACCAAGATATTCGTTGCTCCAGTCATCTTCGTCAGCAAGGACAGCATCTTTAAACGTGTTTACGATATATTCATCACCGTGAACGCTAATGTTATTTTCAGCTAATGCATTTTCAAGAGTCTCCTGGTTTTCTTCAAGCCATTTTTTATGAACGATAAGCGTTTCAACCGCATTACAAACCGCAGGTCGGTCAGTTTTCGCGTTAATTAAAATGTTGATGGCTTTGTCAACTTCTGCTGATTGATCAAAATAGATGTGGCAGTTTCCAACACCCGTCTCAAGTACTGGTACAGTTGCATTGTTTACAACTGTGTTAATGAGGGCTCCGCCTCCACGAGGAATGAGAACATCAATGTGTTCTTTCATCGTAAAGAGCTGGCTCGTTGCTTCGCGATCAGTTGTTGCAATTAATTGAACGGCTTCAACAGGAATTTTCGTTTTTGGAAGTGCTGCATGAATGACGCGAACAATTCCTTTATTTGAATTAAGAGCGTTGGATCCACCTTTTAGTACAATCGAATTTCCTGATTTGAGTGCAAGACCAGTGGCATCAACGGTTACGTTTGGTCGCGCTTCATAGATCATACCGATAACGCCCAGTGGAACGCGAACTTGTTCTACTTGCATACCGTTTTCAAGGGACCAATCAGAAATAACCTCTCCAACTGGATCCTCAAGGTCTGCTACTTCACGAAGTCCGTTCGCAAAGTCTTTTACACGCTCTTTCGATAAACTTAAGCGATCCATAAAAGCTTCTGTAAATCCTTTTTCTTTTCCGCGCTCGAGATCTTTTTTATTTTCGTTTAAAATATAGTCCGTTTCTTTCTCAAGTTCGTCTGCAATAATGAGTAATGCTTGATTTTTTTCCTCGGTTGTTAGCAGGGAGAGGGTTTTGGAAGCCCCCTGTGCCTGCTTTGCTTGTTCTTTTACATTGACTTTAATTGGATCTAGAGTAGTCATCAAACGCCTCCTATAATTTTTATTCTTATTTTATTACGAGCCGAGTGGAATAGCTAGCTGATCGTGATAAACAAAGTCATTAATATGAACGGCTTCTTTCACTGAAATATCGATAAGCTCGGAAATTTCTTCAGTGGAAAGTCCTTTAATCATTTTCAAATGCTTAGAAGAGTAGTTCGTAACGCCAAGACCGATTTCTTCTCCATCCATGTCTGTTAGTTTCACAACAGCTCCTGGCTTAAAGTGTCCGTGAACGTAATGCACGCCTACAGGTTGTAAGCTACGTTCGTGTTCAGAGATCTCAGAACTTGCTTTATCTGTCACGATCACTTCACCTTCAGGACCGGAATTAAAGGCAATCCATTGTTTCTTATTATCAAGCTCTGCTTGACCTTCAGGTGTAAAGTACGTTCCAGTTGCGGTTTGGTGAACGGCGTTATAAATAATTCCTTTTGTTGTAGCGTTACCTAAGAAGGACGGCGTACCTGATGCCATAGCAATTTTGACAGCATCAATTTTGGATCTCATACCGCCCGTTCCCACAGAGCTGCCAGGCTCACCGGCAGAGTCTTCGATTTCAGGTGTAATTTCAGTAACATGCTCTAATAGTTTCGCATCTGGATTCTTTCTCGGATCATCACTATAAAGACCGTCTATATCAGATAGAATAATAAGTTGATCGGCACTTACAAGTGCAGCAACTTTAGCTGAAAGGGTATCATTGTCTCCGAATTTTAAACGTTCAACTGTTACCGTATCATTTTCATTGACAATTGGAACAATTCCTCTTTCTAATAGAACATTAATGGTGTTGCGCGCGTTATTGTATCTTTTGCGATCAGAAAAGTCACTGCGCGTAATCAGAATTTGTGAAGCAGTATAGCCGTGAGATATGAAGCGTTCTGAATAAGCTTCCATTAACAGTCCCTGACCAATTGATGCAGCGGCCTGCTTTTCTGAAAGTGATGTCGGCCGTTCAAGGCATCCAAGACGGCGGTAACCAGCGGCTACTGCTCCTGATGAAACAAGAAGAACTTCATGACCTTCATCTTTTAACATGACAATATCATCTACTAGTCGTTCTAGTTTTCTTCGGCTAATGTCACCTAGTCTACTCGTTAGTGAGCTGCTTCCGATTTTAATTACGATTCGTTTCTTTTCGTCGTTTAGATTCATCATTTCACTCCTATATAACTTGCCGTTAAATGTGTGATTGCTTTAATCAATTGACTCTACGAGTATAACAAACGGATATATCGTGACAACACGACATGCCCAAATAGTCCGAATACAAGGAGAATAACTATGAATATGGACGATGCTCGCTCTAAACTCGTTTCACATAAGCTTAGAAGATGAGAGGCTTGCTTATCACGGTATATAAGGACTGTAAAACAAAATAAATTTACAATTTAATCCATTTTATGCGTTTCGTTGTATGAAATGATTAATTGGATCGGCCGTTGTGTAAGGGCTTACATAAGGGTGGTGTGCATAAAAGTTAAGCTTTATGCAAAAAGAAACAGACACGTATCAGTCAGTAAGGAAAGAACTCTGGTATACTGCTGATAAAAGGATGTTGAAAGGGTGATGGGATGATCATAATCGATGTACTATTCGTTTTATTAACTGTTTTATGGATTAGCGAGTTTGTGATGAAACGAGGGAAAAAGAGTACGGAATCATCATCTTCTGAAAAGCGATCTTTTGTTTGGATTCTAAGTATGATTAGTTTAGCCATTGTAGGTTCCATTATCTTTAGTGAACGTAATCTTTTCGTTTTTAATGAATCACCGTTTACTGAATTGCTAGGGCTACTTCTATATGGCAGTGGAATTGGCTTAAGGTATTGGGGAATTCAAGAACTGGGGCGCTTTTTTTCGAGAAACGTGATCGTGGAGCATAAAGTCGACCTCGTCAGTTCAGGTCCTTATCGTTTATTGCGTCATCCCTTATACACAGGGTTGCTTCTTACTTTAGTTGGGTTGCCAATCTACATAGGTACCTGGGGAGGCGGGATATTATCATTTCTATTGCTTGTTCCTGCTCTTCTTTATCGAATTCGTATCGAAGAAAGAATGCTCTTCGATTCTGTTGGGGAAACTTATCACGAATGGGGAAAGGAAAGATACCGACTGCTCCCTTTCATTTACTAATATGAAGAGTTCGATTTCTCCGTGGAAAAGTTCTCCATCTTCATATAAAGTGATTAGGATGATCGAAAGAGGGAACAAGAATTAGATGACATAATAGTGAAAGAGGACTTTAATGAATGAATTATTCTAAAACTTCAATTAACCTGCGTAATAGTTTCTGGTTTCTGCCAGTCGTATACGGCCTTATTTCTTTGGCTGTAGTAGGACTCAGTACATGGATAGACATCATGTATGTTTCACAGCTTCAAGGGACGTTACCGAAGCTGTTTCTTGCAACTGAAAAACTGGCACAGTCACTCTATGCTCCGCTTGTCACAGCTATTTTAACGATGACGACGATTTCATTCTCATCCATTATGGTTGTGTTGACGACTTATTCATCACAATTTTCTCCGAGAACATTACAGGATTTTATCTCGGATCGTTTTACACAACATGTACTAGGCGTTTTTGTGGCGGGATTTGTTTTTGCACTTGTTAACATGCTTCTTTTAACAGGTAAAGACAGCCGGATTATCCTATCACCACTTTTAACGGTTATTCTTGCGATTACTTGTTTACTGTTCTTCATCTTATTTATTCATCATTCGGCCACGTTTGTTCAGGTAAATAACTTAATTGAAAAAATCACAAGAAGATCCCTTTATATTGTTGAAAAGAAAAGTGAACTTTACGAAGGTGAGACGTTCGAGAAGTGGGATCGCTGGGAAGAAAGTGAACTTAGAGAAGAAGATGGTATGCCGATATATAGTCATAAGATGGGCTATATTCAGCAAATCCCTTACTCGAAATTAGTCGATCTCGCCACCCAAAATGAAAGCATAATTCGACTTAATTCTGATGTAGGGAATTACGTGAAGGAAGGTTCTAGAATCGCAACGGTATGGATGAAAGGTTCTTCCACTTTTTCTGCTGACAATTTCTTAAATTCAATTGCGATCGGAACAGAAAGAATCAATGATCAGGACCTAGAGTTTTCAATACAAAAACTCGTAGACATCGCCCTTAGAGCGATCTCGCCATCAGTGAATGATCCGCATACAGCAGTTAACTGTACGAACCGAATTGGTACGATCCTTTCAAAAATCGGCCATACTTATGATCCAAAAGAAGCTTTTTTTGATAAAGAAAAAAACCTTCGCGTTCTATCAACGCCAAAACCATTTTTTCAATATCTTTATAAATCGTTCTATCAAATACGTCATTATGGAAAAGATGATGTATCCATGTTAAATGGGATACTTGATGCACTCATTTTAACCGCAGATGGGCAACGTAAGGAAATCAAAGCAGATGTTCAGCGGTTTCATCAATATTTATTAACTAGCATTGATCTAAACGAACTACCAGATCTTGACCGTGAGTTTCTTCTCCATACTTCAGAAGTGTTAAATGATGTATGTAAATAACATAGAAAGGCATCCGACAAATTATCGGATGCCTTTATTTTTGTAGCTCAACCTGTGCGAGCGCTTCGCCTGGTAATGTGAACTCTTCAAGAACGCTGCTTTGTTGGTTCCGAATAACAAAATTGAGAGGAAGACCTGTAGCTGGTTCAATCCATATACTAAACGTCATTTTCTCAAAATACCCTTCTGTAATTCTACCTTGAGCAAGAATCGCAGGCTTTTCCTTATAGATAGCTTCTGGGTTGCTGATTTTCCAATTATCATAGTTAGCTAAGTAAGAAAGGGCAATCGAGCGGATTTTTTCTTCATCATCTGCATTATTTATGAGAGATGCTGAGTGTAAGACAACATTATATAAGTCTTCTTCCGTAAGCGAGTGGACGCTAGCTGAATTCTTTTCTGGCAAAATGGCAATCTCAGATGCAACAAATAATCCGGTTCCTACTAGCATCAATAAAAGAGTAAGATAAGTAAGAAGAGCAGGAACTTTTTGATGTAAGACTGTTCCAAAACTACTTTTCTTTTTTGGACGAGTATCTCTCTTAACTGTTTTCCAAACATTGTCCTTATGGGAATGAGTAAAAGTAACAGCCTTTGTATCAAGCAACCTAGTGCGAAGGTTTTTAAAATATTTCTCCATCGTGACCCTCCCTAGTACATTTCTTTAAGAAGCATTCTTGCCCGTCGTAATCTAGTTTTAACGGAGTTTTCATTAATGGAAAGCAGTTCACTGATTTCTTGTACTTTCAAATCTTCAAAATAATGAAGAAAGATAACCTCGCGATATTTAGTAGGTAGCTTAAGGATGTTTAATGCAAGTTCATTATTCTCTTCTGAGCCAATGAGCACCATGTCAGGTTCAGAAGCGGAGTGTTTAAATGTACTTAAAAGTGATTGAGCGAAGGTGATGTTACGATAAGCCCAGCTCTTAAGAACATCCTTGCATTTATTTGCGGTAATGGTTAGGACCCAAGATTTAAGAGAAGATTCCATATTAAAAGTGTCTAGTTTCGTATAGCAAATAATAAACACTTCTTGAGCAATATCTTCTGCCTTATCTTTATCTTTTAAGTAGCTAAAAGCAAGCCAGACAACACTATTGCCATATTCATCCATAATTGTCTCAAGGACCGCTTCCCTATTGGTAAGATCAAGGTAATTGGTTGGTTCTTTGTTCCCCAAGGTTGCGTCTTCCTCCTTCGGCCCTTCAAATAAAAGACGAGTAACGTGCGCGAAGGGTTTCATATTAAATTTCCATAATTTGTGTTTGTTTCTATTATAGAATAGATTTAACCAAACTTGGTAGATTTTCCTTGAATTATATAAAAATAACGTACGGTGGTAAACACATGACTAAGTCGACTTTATTTATAGAATGGCTAAAGAAGGATAAAGTTTGATTAATGTGGAACGAGTTATTAGTGAATATCATCAGAATGAAAAGAGGCGTAAGTTGACTAAATTAACCGCAGTTCCCACACCTACGAATGAAAGGATTCAATCCATTGATGCGATGCGAGGCCTCGCTTTACTCGGTATCTTTTTTGTGAACATGATCGATTTCCATTCACCATGGATGTACATCGATCAGTTGAGCTACTGGGGGGATCAATGGAATCAATTCTCCATGAATGTGATTGATGTACTCGCACAAGCAAGTTTCTATCCCTTATTTTCGTTTTTGTTTGGTTATGGATTTATTATTCTACAAAATCGTTTGATTGCTCGTAGTACCCGATTTCATTCGGTTATAGTTAGGCGATTGGTTTTCCTGTTTATCCTTGGCGTTATGCATTTCGTATTGATCTGGCATGGCGATATATTATTTACCTATAGTCTTTGTGGCTTCTTATTGCTTCTTTTTATCAAATTAAAGGGGAAGCATTTGTTACAAATTGGAATCGGTATGTGGCTGTTTTATGCCCTTATTTTCTTTTTATTACTATTGCCATTTAATGGAGATGAGTTTACATCGCATAATCCTGAGGCGATTCAACAGTCACTTCTCATTTATGGATCAGGTAGCTATATGGAAATTTTAAATCAACGTGTGAGTGATTGGACTTATGTGAATGGTGGGATAAATGGTGTGCTTCTCTTATTTTCAATTTTCCCTTACTTTCTAATAGGTGCCGCTTTTGCGAAAGAAGGGTGGTTTAATGGGAAGCAGAATAATTTGTTATTAGTGAGAAAATTGTTTTTTATTGGAGCAATCGGCTTTTTTGTAAAGATTTCGCCTTATGTGTTTGATTCTTATGCATTTTCTCATCTTCAAGATAGTCTTGGTGGACCGCTTGTTTCTCTTTTTTATATGTCGGCTATTGCTCTTATTTACTATTCGGGAAAAACGCTAAAGCCACTTGAGTGGGTTGGGAAAATGGCGCTAACAAATTACTTGTTCCAATCAATTGTAAGCACGCTCATTTTTTATAACTATGGTCTGAGTTTATACGGAGAAGTTGAGGTTAAGACAGGCATTCTATTATTACTCGGTATTTTCTTATTTCAGATCGCATTTAGTCGATGGTGGCTTTTGAAATATCGTTACGGTCCGATTGAATGGGTGTGGCGAATGGTGACATATAGACGTCGTTTTTTATTAAAAAGAAATCAAGAAAAGGAGGTTTTATATGAAAATAATTGAAAAAGCTGTTGAATTTTCTGCAGTCGCTCATGATGGGCAATATAGAAAAGGCTCAACGTTGCCATACTTTTCTCACCCTGTAACAGTAGGGTTCTATTTAATAGAGGCAGGAGCGTCAGAACAAGTCATTGCAGCGGGAATACTCCATGATGTAGTGGAAGATACCGCCATGACTTATGACATCGTTAAAGAAGAGTTCGGTAAAATCATTGCAGATCTAGTTGAAGGGTGCTCAGAGCCTGATAAAAGTCTTAGTTGGGAAAAAAGAAAAAGTCATACGATAGATACGTTAAGAACAGCTTCGTTTAAAGTGAAACAAATTGCTTGTGCAGATAAACTCCATAACTTAACGACGATCAATTATGATTACGAGACAGAAGGTGAACGAATTTGGGAGCGATTTAATCGTGGAAAAGAAATGCAGCGCTGGTATTATGAATCGATCTATCTAAGTTTGTTAGCTGGTCTTACAGCAAAAGAAGCGGAATTTCCTTTGTTTTTAAAGTTAAATGAAATGATTGAAATGGTTTTTGGGGATTAGTGAAACGTTTGTCATATGAATTTCATGATTACATTTCCTACTTGGGGGTATTAGTAATTATATTCGAATAGAAGTAGGAGGTATAGTAATGGAACTTATTCTTTATTTAGCAGTGGCTCTTATCGCGATTGTATTCGCAGTACTTAGTATCTTTTTAATTAAAGTGTTAAAGTCAACCGAAAAAACACTTTCTAACACAGCAGAAATGATTGATTCTCTGCAGGGACAGATTGATGGGTTATCAAAAGAAACAACAATGATGTTGCACAAAACAAATGTACTTGCAGATGAAGTTCAATTGAAAGTTGGTCAATTCTCACCCGTTTTCAAATCTGTTCAAGAAACAGGTGCATCTCTACAAAACCTATCCCGTTCTTTTTCCAAATTAAGCAAATCAGTTGAGAAAGGCGTCGATGCTAGGCAGGGAAAAGCAGCTGAAGCGGCGAATTGGGGAAGTACTGCTTTGAGTATGTGGGAGAAGTATCGCATCAAAAAATCAAACATACAAGCTGTTAAGGAGGAAGGTAAATATGAAAGAGTCTAAATCAAGCCATGATGTAAAGGTTGAACACGAACCAGCGCCAGAAGGGTATTCATCCTCAACAAGAGAAGTGATTCGCATTGATTCTTCCGATCCGATCAAGTCAGAAAGTCAGTTTAAAGGTCCAGCGATTGCTGCCTTAGCTGGTAGTGTCGTAGGTGCAGCTGCAGGCGTATTGCTAGCTCCTAAAGCAGGGAAAGACTTAAGAAATGATATTAGCGGCGGCGTTACCAAAGCGAAAGACAAAAGTGTTGAAGTGTCTAGTAATGTGAAATACAAGTCCACTGCTTTTGCACAATCGGTCAAAACAAAGTCGAATGATATTGTGAGCAAAGTAAAGAATCGTAAAAGTGATTCAAATCAACCAGAACAACCAGAAGAAGAAGCACTTGTAAGTGGATATTCGATCAAACGAGCAGCTGAGCTTGACGAGACAGAAGTCCCAACTTCAACAGTGGTGAATAAGGATATCGAAAAGATTATTGTCGAAACAGAAGGTGCAGAAACATTTAACGATGTGATTCAACGTGATGTTGAACGTACGCTTGAAAGAGATCCAGATCATCCTGAAACCCTTGACGAAGCTGCTGAATTGGAGCTAAAGAGAACATATAATAAAGATTCAAAATAAAAAACCGCCGTTTGGGTGGTGCACCCCGAAAGTTAGAGTTAAAAACTAACTTTCGGGGTGTTTTTGTATGGCAAAGTATAGTGAAAAATTTAAATTAGAAGTGGTAATGGAGTATCTCCAAGGATCTCTGGGATACACTTTATTAGCCAAAAAGTATGGAATGCCTCATAAATCTCCCATCATTGGTTGGGTTCGTGCTTATCAAACCTTTGGAGAAGAGGGATTGAAGAGAAAGCGTTCAAGACAAGTCTTCCCTGTCCAATTTAAGTTAAATGTATTAAACTTTATGAAACAGACAGGCGCTTCTTATCGGGAGACTGCGATTGCCTTTAAAATGAACAATCCTTCGTTAATTGCGAATTGGTCTAGTACATTACGGAAGGAAGGAATCGGAGGCCTCCAAGAAAAAGCGAAAGGACGGCCACCTATGCCAAAAAATCACAAACAACAATCATCGAAATCAGAAAAAGAGTTAACGCGTGAAGAACAACTAGAACGCGAAAATGAGCTTCTGCGATTAGAGATTTCCTATCTAAAAAAGTTAAAAGCTTTTCAGGAGAACCCGAATGCCTATCTCGAAAAGCACAAGCAGCGCTGGTATTCGAACTCAAAAAAGAAGGATTCAAATTAAAGGACGCTTTGCGGAGAGTAGCCATTCCCGAGGCCACCTATCATTACCAGGTAACGCAATTAAAGAACGAAGATCCAAATAAAGAGTGGAAAGAAGTGATCAAGGAACTCTTCCATAAGCACGAGGGAAAATACGGATATCGCCGCATTTACTTAGCGCTTCGAAACCAGGGATATGTCATCAACCACAAAAAAGTGCAACGAATGATGAGTGAGTTGGGATTGAAGTGTGAAAAATTCACTCGGAAATCCCGGTATAAATCGTACAAAGGTACGGTTGGAAAAGTGGCTCAAAACCGATTGAAACGCAGATTCAATACGTCCGTCCGTCTCCAAAAAATTGTCACAGATGTGACTGAATTTAAATGTAGAGGAAATGAAAAGCTTTATTTGAGCCCGATGATGGACTTATTTAATGGAGAAATTGTTTCTTTTGGGATTTCCAACCGACCCGCACTCAATCTTGTTTTAAAGCCTTTGACTGAAGCGTTAGAAACCATTCGAACGGAAGCCAAATATCGGACCACCATCCACTCAGATCAAGGCTGGCATTATCAGCACAACACGTGGGTGAAGACATTAAAGAAGAATCGAATCTTCCAGAGTATGTCCAGAAAAGCAACCTGTGCCGATAATGCGGCCATGGAGAACTTCTTCGGGATTCTCAAACAAGAAATGTATTATGGAGAAGAGCTTGTCTCTTATGAAGAACTGAAAAGAAAACTTGAGGTATACGTGGACTATTATAACCATGAACGCGTAAAAGCAAAATTGGCTGGTTTAAGCCCGATACAATATCGAACTCAAACCAGCCAAACAGCTGCATAATAAAAACTCTAACTTTTAGGGGTCACTACCTTGGCGGTTTTTTTTTAGCCATAGAAAAAGCAGAGAGAAGATCTCTCTGCTTTACGCTAAAATGAAATTAGGACGGGTGTATCGAGTTTACTTTTGTAGCTTCTCGGACAACGCTTCTAGCTTTGGACGCTTCAAGTTGTTCTTTCTTCGCTTTGTTCTCGATTTCTTTTATGGTCTGTATCGTGGGACCAGTCATTTTTTAAACCCTCCTAATTTTAATCTAGTTATCTTTTCCCCACTTTTAAAAGATAAAACAGCTTAAAGGTAAAAAAGTTATAAAATGGTAAAAAAGAACCTGTGTTTTTGATTAAACGCTTACATTTCTTAATAATGAACAGTTTGAGAGGCGAAAATGTGCGAGATTTGTAATCTCATGACTAGTTTCGACGAAGTTATTTTCTTTCGGGATTAGATGATGCACAATAATGATAAGAAGTCGCATGATATGAGACTATATCGCAAAAAAGGTGGGCATACGATGAAGAAAATATTAATTGTGGACGACCAGTATGGCATTCGCGTGTTGTTAAGTGAACTATTTAAGAAAGAAGGGTACCAAACGCTCCAAGCTGCGAACGGTATGACAGCCATTGAGCTTGTGAAACAAGAATGTCCCGACCTTGTAATCCTCGATTTAAAAATGCCCGGTATGGACGGATTGGAAGTATTTAAAAACCTGAAAAAGCTTAATGAAGGTGTTCAAGTTATCTTTATGACGGCTTATGGTGAGTTACAGCTTGTACAAGAGTTTATGAAGCTTGGTGCGATCACTCATTTTGCAAAACCGTTTGACATAGAAGAAGTATGTCGAACCGTTAAACGTGTCGTTCCACTTGATACAAAAGAAATGGTACGCACCAAATAATTGTTTCCCCTGCTTTCTTCAGAAAGCAGGTTTTTTTCTATCAATTTTGAAACCTATTTAGCAGCAATCCGTATCATAATCAATGATTAAAAAGGAGGATTATGAAATGAATAATCACGAAATTGACTTTAAATTATACGGGGATGATATGCAGTTTGTAGAAGTAGAATTAGATCCAGGAGAGACGGTTGTAGCCGAAGCGGGAAGTCTGATGATGATGGAAGATCATATTGAAATGGAAACGATTTTTGGGGATGGAAGTGAACGACAAAGTGGCTTAGTAGGTAAGTTGTTTAGTGCAGGAAAACGAGTACTTACAGGCGAGAGTCTCTTTATGACCGCTTTTACGAATGAAGGAAAAGTGAAAAAACACGTAGCCTTTGCGTCGCCTTATCCGGGCAAGATCATTCCAATGGATTTAAGTGAATGGGAAGGAAAAATCATTTGCCAAAAAGATGCTTTTCTTGCTGCAGCTAAAGGGGTATCAGTAGGAATTGAACTTCAAAGGAAGTTAGGTACAGGTTTCTTTGGCGGAGAAGGGTTTATTATGCAGAAGCTTGAAGGAGACGGTTTAGCATTCGTTCATGCTGGGGGGACGATACATAAAAAAGTACTTCAACCAGGTGAAACGCTCCGTCTTGATACAGGGTGTTTAGTAGCCATGACAGGCGATGTGGATTATAACATCGAATTTGTAAAAGGGGTGAAAACGGCTTTGTTTGGTGGAGAAGGCTTGTTTTTTGCAACGCTTAGAGGTCCAGGAACGGTTTGGGTTCAATCGCTACCGTTTAGTCGCTTAGCAAGTCGCGTGTTTGCTGCAATGCCACAAACGCCAGGTGGTAGTAAAGGGGAAGGTAGTATGGCAAAAGGACTCTTTGATATGTTCAATGGAGATTGAGAAACTTTGTATTTAAAAAGCTGCTCTTCATCAATTAATTGATGAAGAGCAGCTTTTTTAGATTGCGTAGTAAAGCGTTACTTACGCTTGCGAGATTTAGGAGCTGGCGCATTCTTTCTTGTTAATTCAAGATCTAGTTTTTGGGTGATTTTCTCGAGGTATTTCTCTTCACCAGGAAGTAGTAGAGTGACAACCGATCCTTCTTTCCCCATTCGGCCTGTTCGTCCTGAACGATGAAGATAAGTTCTTGCGTCCTCGGATAAATCGTAGTGGAAGACATGGGTAATGTTATCAATATCCAAACCTCTTGCAGCAAGGTCAGTCGTTAACAAAAGTTGAATCTGATCGTTTCGAAAACGATTTAGAACATTCTTTCTTTCAGTCTTGTTTGTGGAACTATCCAATACATCGAATGAAATTTTTTTAGTTGCAAGAATGTCCTTTAAACGCGAAAGATAGTTGCTATTGTTAACAAAGGCTAGAGCTTTAACACCATCTTTACGTGCTAGCTTTCGAAGTAGTTCTGGTTTTTCGCGACGGTTGGTTACGTAATAACTGTGATCAATGGCTTTCTTCTCTTCAGCAGTTGCTTTGATGCTTAATACTGATGGATTATCAGACAGCTTTTTCGCTTGCATGAGTACTTTATCGCTAAGAGTAGCTGAGAAGAAAAGAAGCTGACAGTCTCTAAGGGCAGATTGACAGATGTAAGAAACATCTTCCATTGTAGAAGGGTGTAGCACCTGATCGGCTTCATCGGCTACGATGCTGGTAACTTCATTCATCTTAAGTTTCTTCATATCGATCAATTCAGCCACTCGGTTTGGCGTCCCAACAATGAGTTGCGGGTGTTTTTTGAGTTTCTCTAATTGGCGTTTAATCGCAGCTCCCCCGATCATCGAAGCAGCTGTCATTTCACTACCTTTTAAAAACTTTTGAGCGACTTCAAAAACTTGCATGGCAAGTTCCCGAGTTGGCGCAAGTACGATCGCCTGTGTATTTTTCTTGGTTGGATCAAGCTTTTGCATAATAGGTAAAAGGTAAGCTAGCGTCTTTCCGGTACCAGTGGGTGCTTCTACAAGTAAATCCTCACCGTTCAAGATACGAGGAATTGCCTGTTCTTGGACATCTGAGAAATTTGTAAAGCCGGCAGCTTGCCAGTTTTCCGAAAGAAATGGGTGTTGATTAAACATTGTCATATTGTTACTCCTTTATTATCATATACGTTCAACCTGCAAGGCAGGATAAATATTCGGTTTCTACGCCTATTTCATCAAGTTATCTTTATTTTAACATAGTCGTCATTTTCTCAGGACGCTAACCATCTCTTTTTCGTTTGCTTCTTTCCTTGCGTCTCTTTATGTTTTATTGGGTCATGAAAGGGAATAAGCAAGCAAGAGGGAGGAATCGGACATGAATGGATACTTACTTAGAAGAATGGCAGTGTATACATTACTTACAGGAATCATCGCCGCGCTCTTTATTGGCATTACGCTTGGAGAAAACTTACCGAATTACGCTACGATTGAAGAGCCTTATCCAATGCGTTGGCTGATTGGAATCGGAGCATTTGGAATCAGTGGCATCATTTCATCTATTCTTTATACAGGTGGTGTTATAGCGGATATCATCGCACAAAAAAACGAAAAAATTTCTCCATGAAATTGACAAAGAGCGCATCGCTTTGATGCGCTCTTTCATTATATATAACGATCGTTATTTATTAACAGTAACTCCTTCATTGCCGCGGTAAACATACCATAGAGATCTGTTGATCTCTCAAACAACGAAAGCCCTACCTCTCTTCCATCCTTACGGCTCCGAAGCCGCGCCAGTGTGAGTGAGGAGGATCAACAGCAATTGTAGTATGGCCATTAACTTGATACAAGCCAATTAGAATCATGCTGTTCATACCTTTCCAGTTATGAATTTTAGTTCTCCTTATTTTAAAGGAGCTAGTTGTTAATATCGGGTTTATTGATACCCCAACTACACATTATACACGCTAGATTACATATGTCAAATGCAACTTTGTTATTTTTTTGAAAAATACCCGAAAAATCCAAGTCCTATGCCGAGTAAGGCACCCCCGCCTACCTCAGCGGGCTGATGACCAAGTAATTCATTCAGTTCTACATCGCGCCTTGCATGAAACAGATCGGGGTATTGACCTGATAAGAGCTCAAAATCTTCATCAAGGTCATTAACAAGACGAGCGATCTCACCTGTGTGTCGTCTAATTCCTTGAGCATCGTACATAACAATGACTCCAAAAACAACCGCAAGAGCGGTCTCGATCGAGTCTTTTCCGGTTTTTAAAGCTGTGTAAGTAGCTAGTGCTGACACACCTGCAGAATGAGAACTAGGCATTCCTCCTGTTTGAAGGAGAGGTCGCCAATCCCACTTGCCTGATGTTGCTTTGTGTGTCAGTATTTTTAGTCCTTGTGCAAGGACAATTGCTGAAAGTGCCAGGTTCATACCTTTATTCATTTTCTTCACCTCATTGTTATTCTGGCAAAAAACCACATGATTATGATGATTGAAGGAGAAAATAAGAAAAACAATGAGAGGAGGAATGTCTGTGAACATTACGCACCGAGAAGCTGAAGTGATCCGTTCCGCGTTAGCGACATTAATCGATGATTCAAACCAGGAGTATTATGCGGGAGTATTAGAGAAATTGGCCCTTTCTCCGTCTGTGAATCAGTTGTGTGATTTAGACGGATTTATGAATGGCTTCAAAGATAGTAGTGAAACTCCTAATTAGTCAGAAGTTTTCAGCTTCTGACTAATTTTTTTGAGGGGAAAAAGAAAATAGCCAGTTGGTGCTTGTTTGCTCATACGTTTATTGATCATTCGGTCACTCTGGAAATCATTCCATTAACGAAAAAGCGTGACACGTTCGGTATGTCACCGAAATTGATAATATCCTTTATAACAGTGATGCAAATGATAAAGCTATCGGTGTTGAACTTTGTTGGGTTGGAAAGATTAATTTTATGGAAGCGTACGATCGTTATGGTTGGTACCATGCACATTAAAAACCGATTCAAATTAGGACCGTGCCCATTCTTCCATTACGCTTAATGTAGGAAAGAAAGAAGGGGTGGTTGGTTCATATGGATAAAGTTGTGATTGTTACTGGTGCAACGTCAGGAATTGGGCAAGAAACAGCGCGCTATTTTGCAGAAAAAGGAGCTAGTGTTCTTGGGCTTGGACGCTCAAAAGAACGCGGTGAAAGCCTAGAACGAAGTAGCTAAGAGCTATTGGGCTCCATTACCTTCTATCAAGTCGATGTTGGGAAAGAAAACGAAGTAAAAAAATTCGTTGAAGAATTTAAGACAACCTATGAGAAAGTAGACGTTCTCTTTAATAATGCTGGTGTAGCAGATGTCGCGATCGGACCTCTGAGTCGTGTTTCAGATGATGAATGGGACCGTCTTTTTCAGACCAACTTAAAGTCAATCTATTATATGGTGAATCATTGCGAAAGACTTTTTAATAAAAATTCAGCGATTGTAAACAATGCTGCTATTGTGGGAACATTCAAATACCCTTCAGCTCTTCCGGCATATAGTGCTGCGAAAGCTGGGGTAGTAGCATTATCAAAATCAATGGCAAGTCGTTATGCGAAGCGAAAAATTCGTGTGAATGTCATTTCTCCTGGCCCCATTGATACTCCTCTTGCAAGAAAGTTATATGGTTCGGAAGAAGTATTTCAGAGAGCTTTCAAACAGCATCCAAGGGGTTCATTTGGATCACCACTTGAAATCGCCAAAGCCGTATACTTTTTATCTAGCGAGGATGCAAGTTATATTAATGGGCACAATCTCGTCGTAGACGGTGGGTACACGCTTTCGTAAAAACAATAATAGGACTACTCTCATTAAATCATTATTCTAACGAGAGTAGTCCTATTATTTTTAGAGTTTAGGGACTTTTAGATTTGGGATCCATTTTTTCATATGATTGTTTATTTCCTCTAGTCGCTCAGGCTTGGCTTCTATAAGAGGATGAACGTGATAGTTCTGATCAACAAACGTTGGTGTGAAGGAGGGAGAGGTGACTGAAAACGTCGTTTTTCCTCTAAATTGCTCTTTGGCAAACTCCACTTTCAAAATGCCACCGATATCTTTGTAATCATCCTTCTGGCCAGACCAAAAGTTACCAAGTGAATAAGCGACGAGTACGTTTCGCTTGTCTTTTGTTTCAATCCATTCAAGTGGTTGAAGTACGTGAGGGTGGTGGCCCAAAATAAGGTCAGCTCCTGCCTCAGCTAGAAATGAACTTAGCTCCAATTGTGTTTTATTTGGGTAGCGTTCATATTCAGTTCCAAAATGTACGCTTACAACGACACCATCTGCTTGCTTTTTGGCATTTTGTATATCTTGTCTCATCACGTTTTTATCAATGTAGTTAACGAGGTGCGGCTTATTAGCCGGAGGACGTATACCGTTCGTTCCATAAGTATAAGAAAGAAAAGCTAACGAAATGCCATTATGTTCGATCGTTCGAATTTGATTCCTATCTTCTTTGGATAAGTAGCTTCCTGTATAAAGTATACCGATTTTTTTCCAATGTTGAATCGCATTTTGGATGGCCTTTTCTCCTCGGTCTAATGTATGATTGTTCGCCATTGAGACGATATCGACTCCGGACATTTTTAGGGCATCGCCTACTTCAGTTGGACTGTTAAAAGAAGGATAGGAAGAAAGGCCAATTGAGGTTCCGCCTATTACTGTTTCTTGATTGGCAATGGTTATGTCTGCATCTTGCAATTGGTTTTGTACGTTTTGAAGCATCGGATTAAAATTATACTTCCCCGCTTCAACTGCTTTTTCGTAGACGCGATCGTGGATTAAAATATCTCCAATTGCTGCAAGTGTTAAAGAAGAAGTTTCAAGTGTACTATCATTAGAGTGTTGTGTTACGTTTCGATAAGCAAGGAGATCTGATGTGTTCTTTGGATCTTCCTTTTGACTGGATAGCCAAAAGACGAAACCTCCAACAAAAATCAAAAGAATGATGAGTAATAGCGACCTTCTTTTCATTGTTTTCACCTATATCCATTTGTAAGTTATCTTAAAGCGTTATCATCGCTATCGTACCACCTTTTTATAAGAAAAGCATGTGGATGAAAAAAAGGACCATTCGCTTTGTGTAAAGGGGTCATTGAAAAAGAGAGGATCTATTCAAATAGACATGGTGAATTCACCATGTCTATTTGAGGGAGAGCATATCAGGTTGAATGACTACTGAAGAAGTATTAATGCTTTTTAGAAAAGTGGAAGTGGTGGTATCTCCCGCTTGAAGTAAACCTGTTAGGCATGTTTTTGTGCTTGTCCTGTAAACTCCTTCAAATGGTTTTAGAACTCCATTAAAAACAGGAAGAGCACCATCCACATCAAATTTCAACAAGTTCTTTATCAATCTACTTGCGATGCGAGTAGACGGGGCAAGATTATCTGATTCGATGACCCATACGACATCCGTCCTAGCGAGTGAAATCCCGGCATGTAAACCACCTAGAGGACCTTTGTTTTGAAAAAAATCTGTAATGATGCGTGTATCTGGTGGTACGAAGGGCAGTAAGTCTCTAGGTGTATTCGTTACGACAATCATTTCATCAACAATTTTACGCATTTCTTTAATCTGAAACTGAATAAGCGGTTCACCATGATGTGGTAGAAGGGATCTGTGGCGACCGTAGACATAATCATTTGGTCCCCCGGCTAAAATAACTCCTGTTAGCATGTTCTTCACCTTCCAATTCGTTTGTTAGTTTAAATGTAACCGGTATTTGAAAAGTAGACTGTAAGGAATGTCACATCTTTTTTAATAAAATGGGCGATATGTGATGTTTATCACACCTGAATTAGAAGTGAACTCTTATAATGAAAGCAACAGAAGGGTTCTAGGAGGGAAATCGATGAAGGTTACATGTCCAGTTGCGATGATGAATAAAGGGAGTTACAATACACAGTCTTTTTCTAATCAAAATTTTGTGAAATTAGAAGAGTTAATGTATGAACAGCAGGTGAAACGTGGTGAAAAGATCTACTGGGAAGGAAACGACTGCAATCATCTATATTATTTAAAAAGCGGAGCAGTGAAACTTACGAAAAGTTCAGATGAGGGGAAGGACCTCGTTCTCTACCACTTTCAGGCAGGCGATCTTTTTGGGGAAATTGGAGATGATAGTCACGTTCTTAATAGCTTTAGTGCAGAAGCCATGACGGATTGCAGTCTTGGCGTCATTCAACAAAAAGACCTTGAAACAATCCTCTGGCAAAACGGTGATCTGGCGGTTGAATTTATGAAATGGATGGGGTATATGCAGCGTTTTACGCAAACGAAACTTCGTGATTTAATGTTTTTTGGAAAGCACGGAGCTCTTGCCTCAACATTGATTCGAATCGCAAACACTTACGGTATTGAAGAAGGGAATACCATTCGAATGACTACAAAGTTCACGAATACGGAAATTGCTGATTTAATTGGCGCCACGCGCGAAACGGTCAATCGCATGTTAAATCAGTTAAAGAAGGATAACATCATTGCTTACGAAAATGGCACCATCATGATTAAAGATCTTGAACAGCTAAAAGCAATTTGTCATTGTGAAGGCTGTCCTAAAAACATATGTCGGTTATAAAAGTTCAGGAGCAGTTGTCCTGAACTTTTTTTTGAGGTTTATTGGCTAAAAAAACCTATATTATCCAATTTTAAATTTTATTGGTGAAACCAAAAACCGCCCGTTGTTTTGTGAGTAAAGTCACAGAATAAACCCTTTTATTCTCCTAAACTAAACCTATACCGAGCATACAAAGGAGGAGGAACAATGGGGGTTCTTGAGGAGAAAAAGGAAACGGTGCGAAAAGTCGTTACGACAAAGGAAGGACCAAACCTGAAAGGAACGATGATTGCTGTCATGTTGCTTGGGGGATTTATTGTCCTGTCCTGGTTTAGCGTCTACTGGTTGTATATGGTTCGTCTTTAGAGAGAGAGAGGGGGAAGTAGCATGCATATGCATAAATTAGAAAGGCTATGGCTCATGATTGGAAGTGGAGCACTGATTCTTTTTTTATTGGTAATTGGTGTGAACGCTTTCGCAATGGGTCATACACCGCCAAGTGATAGTGAGATTCTTGATCCAACTCAAGTCGATTTAACGGCACCTTTCGATGATCCAGGCTTAAAAAAGATAGGTGAGAATGAATATGAATTGGTTCTAGTTGCTCAAGCATTCACATTTCAATCGAACGATGAAATAAAAATACCTGAAGGGGCAACTGTTCATTTTAAAGTAACGAGTAAAGATGTGGTACATGGATTTCAAATTCCGAAAACGAATGTGAATATGATGATTACACCAGGTCATATCAATACCATTACTCATACGTTTGATGAAGCGGGACAGTTTCTCATTTTATGTAATGAATATTGTGGAGTTGGTCACCAGGCCATGGGTGTGCCACTGGAGGTGATAAAATGAAAAACGAATTAGTAGTCGATCGAAATGATGCAAAGCTTAGTATGGCACATTTGTATATCGCTTTTGCAGCCGTCCTATTAGGTGGGATTGCAGGACTTTTACAAACACTTGTTAGAAGTGGAACGATTCAACTTCCTGCAGGGATAGGCTATTATCAGCTGTTGACCGCTCATGGTATTTTACTTGCACTTGTATTTACAACTTATTTTATTATTGGTTTTTTCTATGCCGGCATGAGCAGAACAATGGGGAAATTCTATGACCAACCTTATCGGATGGGATGGCTTGGTTACATTGTAATGACAATTGGAACGGCGCTTACAACAGTGATGGTTCTTTTAAATGAAGGTACGGTTCTTTATACCTTTTACGCACCTTTAAAAGCTTCCCCGTGGTTCTATATTGGCCTTACGTTATTTATTGTTGGTACCTGGTTAGCGGGCGGCGCGATGTGTCATCAATATTACATTTGGAAAAAGGTAACTCATAAAAAGATTTCTCCTTTGTTTAGCTTTATGGCTGTTATGACAATGGTTTTGTGGTTTGTAGCTACGATTGGTGTCGCCGTTTCTGTCATCTTTCAATTCATTCCTTGGTCATTTGGATGGGTTGATGAAATTAATATTCTACTAAGTCGAACGCTTTTCTGGTATTTTGGCCACCCACTCGTGTACTTCTGGCTCTTACCTGCCTACGTGTGCTGGTATGTCATTATTCCAGAAATTATTGGTGGGAAAATTTTCAGTGACTCTTTAGCTCGTTTATCTTTCGTGCTCTTCTTACTGTTTTCTATTCCTGTTGGTTTTCATCATCAGTTACTTGAATCAGGAATCTCTCCATTTTGGAAGTATTTGCAGGTTGTGTTAACGTTCATGGTTATCGTTCCTTCTCTGATGACTGCCTTCTCACTGTTTGCTACTTTTGAAATAGCAGGACGGAAAAAAGGAGCAAAAGGATTATTTGGTTGGTTTCGTGCATTACCATGGAAGGATGCAAGATTCTTTGCACCGATGGTTGGTATGCTCATCTTCATTCCTGCAGGTGCAGGAGGAATCATTAATGCTAGTAACCAAATGAACCAGATTGTTCATAATACATTGTGGGTTACAGGGCATTTCCATCTTACTGTTGCTTCGAGTGTGGCGCTTACGTTTTTTGGAATAGCCTATTGGCTTATCCCGCATCTTACCGGTCGCGTACTAACAGGAAGAATGCATCAAATTGCAAATCTACAAACGATCCTATGGGCGATTGGCATGTTCTTTATGTCGGGGGCTATGCATACAGTTGGCTTGCTTGGTGCACCGAGACGAACAGCTTATACGACATACCAGGATCATCCTGATGCACTAGGGTGGATTCCTTATGAAGTAACAATGGCCGTTGGTGGTTCCATTCTCTTTATTGCTATTTTACTCTTAATGTATATTATTACTGATCTTGCTTTTTTCGCTCCAAAAGGCAAAGAAGACTTTCCGATCGGAGAGGTGGCGGAGGCGGCCGAGAAAACACCAGTCATTTTAGAAAATTGGCGGCTGTGGCTTGGCATCGCAACTGTGCTTATCCTTGTCGCTTATACCGTACCAGTCATTCATATGATTGAACACGCTCCCCCAGGTTCTCCTGGATATAAGTTCTGGTAAACGCCGGCGATCAGCCGGCGTTTTTCTATTTAGACACCTTTTGATATAGTTAAGAAGGAAATTGAGGAGGGATTATGTTGAAAAAACCGAATATCTTGTTTATTGGTGCAGGACGAATGGCTGAGGCTATTTTTTCTGGACTTAAGCAGTCAGATACGATTGGTAAAATTACGATTTCAAATCAGTCTGATCAAACGAGATTGACTCATTTGAAAGAAACGTATAACGTGGAAACAGGTATATGGCAAGAGGTTATTTCGACGCATGATGTTGTGATATTAGCAATGCCTCCTGCAGCTCATCCTAATGTTCTCAAGGAACTTTCCAGTAAAGTAACCGAGCAATTTGTGATTACGGTAGCTGCAGGGATTGGGCCTTCTATTTTAGAAGCTTCCTTGCCAGGTGTTCCAACAGCGTGGATTATGCCGAACACTGCAGCTGATATTGGCGAGTCAATGTCACTGTTTGCTTGCGGGAGTGAGGTAAAGGAAGAACATCGAGAAGTGCTACAAACAATTTTAGATGCTATTGGTGAATCCGAAGAGCTATCAGAAGAACAGATTCATGACTTAACAGCGGTTACGGGAAGTGCACCTGCTTTTGTTTACCAATTCGCTGAGGCGTTAGAAAAGACGGCGCAATCCTATGGTTTATCATCGGAAGTAGCGAGAAAGCTCGTGATGCAAATGATCTTTGGTTCAGCTTCGATGCTTAAAGATGGGCGGAAGGCAGGAGAACTTCGGGATCAAGTCACAACGCCAGGCGGCGCGACAGCTGCAGGACTTGACGTTCTAGAAAATGCTGAATTTAGTCAACTTTTACACAAGGCGGTACTAGCTGTAAATCATAAAGCTTCAGAACAAGCAAAGTAAAAAAGCATGTCCTCTCACCAGAGGACATGCTTTTTCATTTGTTAGAGGATATAAGGTCCTAATAGGAAGATTAGCATGCCGAGATTTAATCCAAGCTGATAGGAGGTTCGCTGCATGATGGTCCATTCTTGATCTTGAGCAACGCGGCTAATCATATAAGATACAACAAAGATAATTAGCGGCCAAACGTATGCAGCTCCTGAAAAGGTTAGGTAAGATGGAGCGAGATATTGAAATGGTCCATCAAGAATAGATGGAAGGAAAATAATTTGAGAGGCGACACATAAAAGAATGATCGTCCATTCAACCCATTTTTTGTCTTGTTCAATTGCTGTTGTATTGGCGAAATAGAAGTACATTAATGCAACGGCAGGAAGGATGAGAAAACCAAATGAGAAGGCTAACATCGCAAACATACCGACAATTGCTGTGAACGTATAGTAAAGGGCATACGTTAAGTCATCGCTCGAGATGGAGCTACTGCTTTTCACAACGGTAGGATCTGTTGATGCGCCGTGCAAGACGAGTTCGTTTTTCTCTTTATCCATCCAGACTAAAGACTGATCGGTAATTGCAATGGGGCGGATAGATAACTCTTCTGTCGTACTCCGGCGAGAGGCAACCCACTCGCCATCCTGTTGCGAAGCTTCATAGATACTAATGACGGAACGTTTTGGTGAAATTTCTCCATTCGAACTAAATAAAAGATGAGCCGCACCGTCTTTTTCAATTAATGAAAAGTAGTTTGGCTTCTCAAACCTGTCACCAGTTTCCGCATTTTGGATTTTCAAAAGCTGAACGTCAGCTTCCTTACCAGCAACACTTTCTCCAAAGTACGTACTGACAACTCGTGTACCCTGTCTCGTTGCACTAATGGTATAGGTGAACGTAAGTTTGTTATCGAGTTCAATCATTTGAAGATTGCTGTAAATTTCTCCTGATGTAAGTGGAGTCTCGTATAGAACAACTGGGTCTTTACCTGCATCAAGTGTTAGAAACTGGTTCACATCATCCGTTTGAACATAAAGAAATGCCAAACCTTCTTCTGTTAAAGTACCGCTTTTTATGTATTGAGGTAGTTCGATTTCTGACTTAACTTTTCCTACTGGTGAAATGGTGTATGCGGTGTGCCGTGACCACGCAATTACGCCATTTTCTGATACGTTCATTCCTTCAATTTCCTTTAAAATGCTTGTTTCTTTCTCGTCTGTTGCGTAAATTAATTCATCCTTCTTCTTGTAAATCGCTTGTTGATCATCAACATAAAACGAATATCCGTCTGGAATGGAGTAGCTGAGTTCTTCTGTCGTTGTATCCAACTTTTCATTCACGACCACTTTTCGAACGGGATCACCGCTAAAAAAGAGAGTGCTCCTATCTTCCTCACGTTGAACAAACATCTCGCTATCTTCTGCAGCTACGTCAAGATTGACTGACCTGCTCCAATCCGTTGCCGGTTTTTCTTGAAGAATGGAGAGCTGATGAAGATAAACTAAAAGTAAAATGATAAAACCAGTGAGAATGGGAAATCCTATTTTTTTCATTCTATTCCTCCTTGTTCCTTACATACGTTTGAATTTTACACAAGTTTCAAAAAATTTACAATAGTTATTAGTGAGAATCTCCGAAAGGTAGAGTGAATACAATACGGTAGCCTACTTGAGGAGGGAGCGCCATGCTAGAAAAGAAAGTGGATGAAAAAATAGAAGACCTATTAAGTGAGGCATTAAGGCATCAACATGGGAATGGTGCCTTTAACTTTTGTTTTGAGAATAGTTTATTAACGGATGCGATGATGATTGTATTAATACGCATGCTTAAACTTCCAGATAAATCATTGCTTGATGCTCTTGTGAAACGACTTCTATTTAAACAATCTAAAGAAGGATACTGGAAATTATATGAAGACGATCGAGGGAATCTTTCCGCTACCGTTCAGGCTTACCATAGTCTCCTGTATTCAGGAAGGATGACTTGTAAACATAGTGAGATGAAAAAAGCAGAGCACTATATTAAAAAATGGGGTGGGATCGAAAGGGTTGATTCGATGACGTCCATTTTTCTCGCTTTAAACGGTCATCTAAATTGGCCTCACTTATTCCATATTCCAATGCTTTTTCTACTTATTCCGAAGGCTTCACCAGTTTCTTTCAATGATTTAAGTTCTTATGCAAGAGCGCATTTTGCACCAATTCTTCTGTGCCAGGACCTTCGTTATTCCATTAAAACAAGATGGACGCCAGATCTCACACATTTAATTATGGAAGATCGATCCATGAAAGAAGATATTAAACAAGCATGGACTGCTATGAGTCAATTTCCATCAAACCAGCTATATAAAGCAAGAAAGAGAGCGGAACAATACATGCTTCAAAGAATTGAATCAGACGGGACATTGATGAACTATGCAACGGCTACATTTTTTATGATCTATGCGATGTTGGCCCTAGGATATGAAAAACACGCTCCTTCTATTATACGTGCCTTTAATGGACTGAAAGGAATGCTCTGTGATTCTAATTCCCATCTTCAAAATTCGCCTTCAACAATTTGGGATACTGCCCTTCTGTCCTATACGATACAAGAAGCTGGCTTAGTTCATGCAGTACCTTCAACTAGAGCGGCTAACCATTATTTAGTTAGACATCAGCAGACAAAGTATGGGGATTGGGCGATTACAAGAGAGGGTATTGCCCCTGGTGGATGGGGGTTTTCTGAAGGGAATACAACTCATCCAGATGTAGACGATACAACTGTTGCGTTAAGAGCGTTGAAGGATATGAAAAATGAGTCAAGTCGTTGGCATGACGGAGTCAGTTGGCTTCTAGCTATGCAAAATCAGGATGGAGGTTGGCCAGCTTTCGAACCGGATCGTCAGGCTTTTCTATTAAAAGACTTACCCATTGACGGGGCAAGGTCATCTTTTCCAGATGATTCATCGGCGGACTTAACTGGTAGAACAGTTGAGTTTTTATGTAACTATGCTGAACTAAACCGTAATCATCCTTCCATTAGAAAGGGAACAAACTGGTTGATTCGGAATCAAGAGAGCGATGGTTCTTGGAGAGGGAGATGGGGGATTTGTTACATTTATGGTACATGGGCGGCGCTAACGGCTTTAAAGGCAGCTGGCTATCCATCTGATTTTACTCCTGTTCGAAAAGGAATACAGTTTCTTAAGAAAATACAGAGATATGATGGGGGATGGGGAGAGTCGTGTCAAAGTGATATTCAACAGAAATTCGTTCCTTTACACGTTAGCACGCCATCACAAACAGCATGGGGCGTTGATGCTTTATCCGTTTGTAAAGAAACAGGTGAATCATTAAATAGAGGTGTGGATTACCTTCTCAAAAAATCATATGATATGGAAGAACGCACTTATCCAACAGGGGCGGGATTACCAGGAGGATTTTATATCAGATATCATAGTTATGAAGTGATATGGCCACTACTTGCGCTTTCACACTATAAAAAGTTACAAATGCAACAATAAAAACGATAATAGAGAGGCGGTATGGAACCACCTCTCTACAGTCAATTATTGTGATTCCACACCACTTTTTTCAATTTCTTTTACGGTAATTTCTCCTGCGCCACGTGGGATTTTCACTGTGTGAATGGTTTTTGCTTCTAATGACCTTGCGATTGCATTCGCTGCTTCGGAAGGATCAATTTTATCTCCGCATGTATAGACATCAACAGAAGCATAGCCATGTTCAGGGAAACTGTGGATGGTTAGATGAGATTCAGCGATAATAACCGCACCACTTATACCTTGAGGTTCAAATGGATGAAAAACAACATCTCTTATTTCTGCTCCAGCTTCAAGAGCCGCACTAGCGAATGTTTCTTCTATATACACTAAATCGTTTAGTTTTTCTTTGTTACAATTCCACATCTCTGCGATGATATGATGACCAAGCGTTTCGATAGTAAATTGCCTCCTTCTTAACTACATCCTTGTATAGTGTTGATTACAGGAATTGCTTTTATGCAGGTTTTCCCCTCAAACAGGAAGAAATAAACCTATATAAGAGTTTTAAGATTGACATATTACGTTTAAATGTTTAAACTAAAGAACAATAAAGTCGTTAAGAGGAGAGTATAAGATGGAGCATATTGCTGATAAAGTAAGCCTGCAAAAAGAATATTTTTATACAGGGGAAACAAAATCCTATTCGTTTAGGAAAAAACAGCTTGAAACGTTAAGAGACGTGATTAAAGAGTATGAACCTGAGATCTTACAAGCGCTTAAAGATGATTTGCATAAATCAGAATGGGAAGCTTATACAACTGAAATTGGTTTCCTTTTAGAGGAAATTAAGTTCACACTTAAGCACCTAAAAGAGTGGATGACACCGGAGAAAGTAAAGTCACCAGTTACTCACTTTGGCTCTAAAAGCGTCATTCACCGTGAGCCGTTCGGGGTAACGTTAATTATAGCGCCGTGGAACTATCCATTTCAACTTCAGTTAGCTCCACTTATTGGAGCAATCGCATCGGGGAACTGTGCCGTTTTAAAACCATCAGAATTAACACCTGCTGTCTCAACTCTTATTAGTAAAATGATTCGAGAAGTTTTTCCTGAAAAGTACATTGTGGTTATTGAAGGTGGCGTTGAAACGAGTACTGAACTTTTGAAACAACCGGTTGATCACATCTTTTTCACAGGAAGTGTTGCTGTAGGAAAGATTGTGATGGAGGCGGCTGCAAAGCAACTTATCCCTGTTACGCTTGAATTGGGAGGGAAGAGTCCAGCGATTGTTGACAAAGACGCTAATTTAGCTCTAGCTGCAAAACGAATTATGTGGGGGAAATTCACGAACGCTGGTCAAACATGTATCGCACCTGACTATTTGTATGTCCACAGTGACGTAAAAATGGCATTGATCGAACAAATGAACAATGTGCTGATTGAATTCTACGGAGAAGATCCACTATCAGATGAAAAATACGGTCATATTGTAAGTGATCGTCACTTTGATCGATTAAAAAGGTTTTTAGCCGATGGAGACGTATTAATTGGTGGACAGCATAAAGCAAGTGATCGGGTAATTGCTCCAACGATTATGGACAATGTTTCATGGGAAGATCCAGTGATGCAAGAGGAGATCTTTGGTCCTATTTTACCTGTGCTTGAATTTACAGAACTTGAAACGGTTATTAACGAAGTACGTCGCCGTCCAAAACCGCTCGCACTTTACTTTTTCTCTGAATCCGAAGAAAAACAAGAAGAAATAACGTTATCCATTTCATTTGGGGGAGGGTGTATGAACGACACATTTATGCATATCGTCTCTCCTTACTTGCCTTTTGGTGGCGTTGGGTCTAGTGGTACGGGGAGTTATCATGGGAAAGCAAGCTTTGAAGCCTTCTCGCATGAGAAGAGCATTGTGAAACAAACAACGAAGTTTGATTTCGCCTTCCGATACCCCTCAGCCAAAAATGGGCTGAAAATCATCAAGAAGCTTATGGGGTAATGTCGTTTTCTTCTTTAGTGTTTTACCTTGCCATGGTATGATTACGGAAAAGCTGTACCCTTGGTGCAGCTCTACAATTGGTAGACATAGGAGGATGTAGATATGAGTAAAGGTGTCATTAGTTTAGGGGAGGCATTAATTGATTTTATACCTCTTGACAAAGACAATTTAACGTATCAAAAAAGCCCTGGTGGAGCTCCGGCAAATGTAGCAGTTGGACTTGCCCGTCTAGGCGTAAATTCCACTTTTCTTGGAAAAGTAGGCGATGATGTGCTTGGACGTTTTCTTCAAGAAACGTTAAAGAACTATGGTGTAGATGTTTCGACGATGATTCTAACTGAATCTGCACGCACCGGCGTTGTATTTGTAACCAATGCCGAAAATGGTGAACGTAGCTTTGATTTTTACATAAATCCAAGTGCAGATCGTTTCTTAAGTGAGGAAGAAATAAGCGATCAGTTATTTGAGCGTCATCGCATTCTCCACTTCGGATCCATTTCTATGATTAGTGAACCTTCTAGAACAGCTACTAAAAAAGCTGTTGAAAAGGCAAAAGAGAACGGACTGCTCATTTCCTATGATCCGAACTTACGACTTGGTTTATGGGAGAGTGAAGATCGAGCAAGAGAAACGATTGTTTCCATGCTATCTGAGGCAGACATTCTTAAGCTTTCTGAAGAAGAACTAACTTTTATTACTGGTGAAGAAACTGTTGAAGCTGGAATTAAAAGATTGGCTCACTATCGTATACCAGTTATTTTCATTACGATGGGTGGAGAAGGTAGTCTTGTTTTTACTCCTAACTATTCACTCAGAGTTCCTGCTATGAAAGTAAAGGCGGTTGATACGACAGGTGCTGGCGATGCATTTGTATCAGGCATTCTTCATGGTTTTAACGAATACGTTGGCTCTCTCACCGAACTATCGCGCGAAGAGCTCGAGCGAATGACGCAATTTGCTAGCGTTTCTGGTGCTTTAGCAGCTGCAACAAAAGGCGCTATGACGGCCCTGCCAACGAAAGAAGAAGTGGAAGAAATTTTATTAAAAGAATCGAAATAGTGAGGTGCCCCGTCTAAATGCGGGGTGCTTTTTTGTGTTGAACTGAATCCATAGCATCCAAAACTAGAATGAAGACTAGCTGTAAGATACAATGAAAAAGGAACTAATCAACTATTCGGAGGTGCTTCGTATGAATCAGGAATTTTTACTTGAATTGTTATCAACTGCTTCACCATCAGGAGCTGAAATGGAGATTCAGCATAAATGGATGGACTATGTGAAGGAATTTGCTGACGAAATGAAAACAGACAATGCAGGAAACGCAATTGGCGTTCTTAATCCCAATGCAGAATTTAAAGTTCTTCTTGCTGGCCACTGTGATGAAATTGGATTTATGGTAAAGAAAATTGATCAAGACGGCTTCATTCGTGTGGAAAAGTTAGGCGGTATTAGTCATAAACCTGCTATCGGTATGAAAGTAACGATTCTTGGCACGCATGGAAATTTAACTGGAGTATTTGGCGTGAATGCTGAACATCATGGTGGAGCAAAAGAATTCAATTTCGAAGATCTTTACATAGACTGTGGTGCAACTTCAAAAGAAGAGATTGAAAAGTATGTTCAAATCGGAGATCTAGCTGTCTATAAACGCGAAGTTGAGCACTTATTGAATGACAGAATTAGTGGCAGAGGCCTAGATAATCGTACGGGATCGTTTATTGTTGCAGAGGTTCTACGAAAGCTCGCTAAGCGAAATCCTAAAGTAGGTGTATATGCGGTTAGTACAGTGAACGAAGAAACAAATATGGGTGGAGCATACTTTGCTGGTGCAGGAATTCAGCCAACGATGGCCATTGCCTGTGATGTGACATTTTCTTCTGATTATCCTGGCATTGATGCAAGAAAACACACGGAGGTTAATCTCGGGGACGGACCTGTTCTTGCGAAAGGTGCTCCAATTAATATTAAAATTAATCAACTACTCGAAAAGGCTGCAAAAAAGCTTGATCTAAAACTTCAATATGAATTAACACCAAGAATGACAGGAACCGATGCTGATAAGCTCCGCTTAACAGGATACGGCGTGCCGATCTCGCTCGTATCTTTGCCGCTTCGCTATATGCATGCGCCAGTTGAAACGGTTAGTCTAAAAGACATGCAGGAAGAAATTGATTTGTTAGTTGAAATGATTGCGGAATTAACTGGTGAAGAAAGTGTAAATCCATTAAGTAAATAATAATATTGACAAAATTGTGACAATTATGCTACGATGACAAAGTGAAAAATAACGGTAAAGGAGAGTGTGTGTGATGAGACATGTTTTAACAGGTATAATCCAACCAATTTCATGTACTCATAGACGCACTTTGCCTGGGAAGTAACCCCTTTGTCACAAAAAGGAATCGGCACGCGTCTTAGACGTGTGCCCTTTTTTATGTCCAATGATTGGATGAGACATAGCCGCATACGGCTATGTCTTTTTGGATTTCTAAATATGGTAAAAAGGAGTTAACCTATTGAGGGTGGTGGAAGTGATGGTTGCTTTTAATTAATGAAACAATGGTCGGAAAAAGATTGGAGGGAAAAGAATGTTCTCGATTTTACACAAGTTAAGCTGGTTTTTTAAGCAGCATTGGAAGCGCTACAGTATTGCCATCGGTTTGTTAATTTTAGGTGGGATCCTTGAGGTTATTCCGCCGAAGCTAATTGGGATGGCAATTGATGAGATCAATGTAGGAAGTTTAACGTGGGATAGCTTACGGAATTATCTATTTTTTTATGGTGCGTTATTGATTGTCGTTTATCTCGTCACATATGTATGGATGTATCAACTATTTGGTGGTGCATTTCTAGTTGAGAGAATGCTTCGGTCTAGATTCATGAAACATCTTCTGAAAATGACGCCGTCTTTTTACGAGAAAAATCGGACTGGGGACTTGATGGCAAGAGCAACAAACGACTTAAAAGCCGTGTCGCTTACAGCGGGTTTCGGTATTTTAACTTTGGTTGATTCAACGATCTTTATGTTACTTATATTGGTTACGATGGGTGTTTTGATTAGCTGGAAACTAACTCTTGCGGCTATTCTGCCTCTTCCATTAATGGCTCTTGCCATGAACCGTTATGGAAAGGTTATTCATAAGCGCTTTACCGCTGCGCAGGATTCTTTCGGTCATATGAATGATCAAGTACTTGAATCGATTGCAGGTGTTCGCGTTACGCGTGCTTATGTACAAGAGAGAGCGGATCAGCAAAAATTCAAAAACTTAACAGAAGATGTTTACAGAAAGAACATTGATGTAGCAAAGATAGATGTCCTTTTTGAACCAACGATTAAAGTACTCGTAGGGATGAGTTATTTAATTGGTTTAGGATATGGGGCTTATCTTGTTTTTCACAATGTACTTACACTAGGCGAACTCGTGTCATTTAACGTGTATCTCGGTATGCTGATTTGGCCGATGATTGCGGTTGGTGAGCTAATTAATGTCATGCAGCGCGGAAGTGCCTCACTAAATCGGGTATTGGATACGTTATCTCACGAAGAAGATGTGAAGGAACATCATGCTCCGAAACATCACGAGTCTCCTGGTACGATTTGCTTTGAACATGTTCAGTTTACGTATCCAACCTCTTCAGTTACAAATTTAAATGATGTTTCATTTACGCTTGAAAAAGGTCAAACGCTCGGTATCGTTGGGCGAACTGGTAGCGGAAAAACCACTTTGCTAAAGCAATTGTTGAGAGAATACCCAGTAGGCGAAGGGAAAATAAAAATCTCTGATGTACCGATCGAAGAGTTTTCGCTTGGAACGCTTCAAAGCTGGATTGGGTATGTTCCGCAAGATCAAATGCTATTTTCTCGATCAGTGCGAGAAAACCTGCTTTTTGGTAAGAAAGATGGAACTGACCAAGATGTCGATCAAGTCCTCCGTTTATCTGATTTTAAGAAAGATGTCAATCTTCTTCCTCAAGGGCTTGAAACACTTGTAGGAGAAAAGGGGGTAGCACTATCTGGTGGGCAAAAGCAGCGGGTTTCGATTGCTAGAGCTCTCATGATTGATCCGGAAATTCTTATTCTTGATGATGCGATGTCAGCAGTGGATGGGAAAACAGAGGCACAAATTCTTGCAAATATAAGAAGTGAACGTGCTGGTAAAACGACGCTTATTGCCACACATCGGCTTTCAGGTGTAAAGCATGCTGATCGTATTCTTGTTCTAGAAGATGGCAAAGTGATTGAAGAAGGTACACATGAGGAGCTTCTTACTCAACAAGGATGGTACAGAGAGCAATATGACAGACAGCAACTTGAAGATTCACTAAAGGAGGTGCTGTAAATGAACCGACATGTAGGAAAGCGTTTAGTAAAGTATGCACTTGGATTTAAGAAAAATATTTTAATTGCACTTCTACTTTTAACAGTTGCCGTGACAGCGGAACTATCTGGTCCTTTCATTGCTAAACGGATGATCGACGTTCATATTCTTGGAATTGAGTATCCATGGTATGAATCAGATCAGGGGGAAGACGTTGTTCAATATGATGGTGGATGGTATAAGCGAAGCGATCATTTTGAAAATAATGAAGCAAAAGGAGAAGAGGCAAGAATTCTTCAAATCGGGCGTGATTATTACTTCATTGACGAACCGATCGCTTTCGACGGTGAAAGATCAATTAACGAAAATACGCTCACTATCGAAAAGGATGGGCAACGACAGTCCTACGGAGCATCAGAAATAAGCAACGAAGAGCTGCTCGCCTTTTATCAACCTCAGATTGAACCGATGATCTGGCTCATTGCATTATACTTCGGACTTCTCGTCTTCGCTTCATTTTTTGAATATGGGCAAGGACTTCTTTTGCAAACTTCAGCTAACCGAATCATTCAAAAGATGAGAACAGATGTCTATGCGCAAATTCAGCGTTTGCACATCAACTACTTCGATAATTTGCCAGCTGGAAAAGTAGTGGCAAGAATTACGAATGATACAGAGGCGATACGTGAGCTTTATGTAACCGTACTCGCAACTTTTTTCACTAGCATCTTTTATATGACAGGCATCTTTGTTGCCTTGTTCTTATTGGATGTAAAGCTTGCGTTTATTACATTAACCATTGTTCCACTGCTGTTTGTTTGGATCATTGTTTATCGCAAATATGCTTCCAAATTTAATAAAGTGATCCGGACAAGAGTGAGTGACATTAATGCTATGATTAACGAGTCCATTCAAGGAATGTCAATCATAAGAGCTTTTAAACGCCAGCAAATGACAGAACGAGAATTTGAAGAATTAAATGATAGCCACTTTACGTATCAGAACAAGCTTTTACATTTAAATTCTTTAATGTCTCATAACCTGGTTAACATTTTAAGGAATATCTCATTTGTAGCATTGATTTGGTATTTCGGAGGAGCTTCTCTTACATCAAGTGCCGTGATAAGTCTTGGCGTTCTCTATGCTTTCGTCGACTATTTAAATCGATTGTTTCAACCCGTTACAAACATGGTCAATCAACTTGCCAATCTAGAGCAGGCACTGGTTGCTGCAGACCGCGTTTTTGAGCTTCTTGATGAAGAAGGAGAAGATGTAGCGGATGGAATTTTCCCGCGGTATGAAGGGAATGTTTCTTTCGATCATGTTTCCTTTGCTTATAAAGAAGATGAATATGTGTTAAAGAATCTTTCTTTTGAAGCAAAAAAAGGTCAAACTATTGCGCTCGTTGGACACACGGGCTCAGGAAAAAGCTCCATTATGAATTTATTATTTCGATTTTATGATAATCAAAAAGGAACAATATCCATTGATGGGAAAAACATTCAGGATATTAAAAAGCAAGAACTGAGACAGCATATGGCAATTGTACTTCAGGATCCATTTCTATTCACAGGCACGATTGCATCAAATGTTAGTCTTGACGACCCCTCTATTTCAAGAGAAAAAGTAGAAAAAGCTTTAAACGATGTTGGAGCAGATCAGCTGCTCCGTTCGCTTCCAAACGGTTATGATGAGCCAGTTATAGAAAAAGGAAGCACGCTTTCTTCCGGGCAAAGACAGCTTATCTCATTTGCAAGAGCGTTAGCGTTTGATCCTGCTGTCCTTATACTTGATGAAGCGACTTCAACTGTTGATACTGAGACGGAAATGATTATTCAAGACGCTCTCGATATTTTGAAAAAGGGGCGTACCACATTTATCATTGCCCACAGACTTTCAACGATAAGAGAGGCAGATCAAATTCTCGTTCTTCATCAGGGAGAAATCGTTGAGCGAGGCGATCATGATCAATTGATGCAGAAAAAAGGAAGGTACTTTCAAATGTATCAGCTTCAACAAGGGAAAAAGATTGAGCAAGCCGTGTAGAAATAAGATAAAAGCCGTAGCTTCTTCAGCTACGGCTTTTGAGTTGGAGCGCCAGGTGGAAGATAAGGTGGTGGAGATTTCAGCCATCCTCTCTTTTCCATTAACGTTTTAAAATCCGCAGCAAATAGTAGGATGTGGGTTTGAAACTCAAGAAACATTAACCCAACATCGGTTCGAATCGACTGAGAAACGGTCGTTGCACAGAGGACATTCACTGAGGCAAGCTTCAGTGAAATCCCGTTGGCAATTTCATCGTCCGTTAGCTTTACCCCCATAGGGATCGTTTCTGAGGATGAATCAGGCTTTGCTTGAGATGTTGGTGGGAGAGGAACGCCTTCTTTTATTAAAAATTGTTTTAATTTATTTTGGTCTTTAACAGATGCATCAAAAATCTCCTGTGTTTTTTTCTTGAGTTGTTCATCATCGGTTGTATTTAATGCCATTCGATAAAAAACTTGAGCTTCTTTAAAAATCGCAAAAGCTGTCCAACAGTTCATCACTTCACCGACATGTAACGGGGATTTAGGCTCACCATCAGTGTGAGATTGGAGAATGCCAAGCATTGATTTTAAAATTGTTTTCATCGTTTCGCTACCTCCTCTAGCCTATGATGGTACAGAAGGTAACAAATTATGTGTGTTTGTCTAAAGAGAAAGAGTAATGCAAGACGATTACCTGGAAGATGGACGGAAACCAGCTTCCTCTGCTTCGTTTTTCGTACAAAACATTTCTTCTGCTTTGGTCATTTCGTAGTAGGATCCTTCAGGAACATGATAGATTTTTTCGCCTTTTGAATTTATATTCCCTTTTATTTGGCACTCCTCAGAAGCGAGTTTTTCTTCAGTAGGAGAATCATTTGTTTCTGCTTCTTCGTCAAACCCTTCTTCTTGAACATAGTCTTCTATGCTCCAAATCCCTTTCCCTTCTTCTTGAGCTTGTCGCTGTATTTTTTGAAATTGATCAACATATTTTACGTTAGGCTGATAAATGTATGCGACCCTCGCGAGCCCTTCTTCAAGAAGCATTTCGTTGAACATTTGATCACCGATCCAGACGTATGCAAGAAGTCTGCCGTACTTATCACGTTCTGAAACATCGATCTCGATTCCAACCTTCTCTCCTTCAAGCCGGTCCTTCGCAAAATCTGACGCTTCAGGTCCAAATGGTTGGACAGGTTTACTAGGATGCTTCGTTTCAGGTGTATCGACAAGTAGAAGTCTGATTGTTTCTTCTCGCTCTTCAAGTGTTATTTTTAGAGTGTCACCATCTACGACCCGATCTACTGTTGCTGGAATTGTGTTTTCAGGAATTTCGTTATTGGAAGTGATGAAAGAACAGGCAGATAAAAAGAGTAATATAAAAAGGTAAGGCACTAGTTTATGTGTCAAGTTAAGTTCTCCTTTCCTGGCTTTTAGGTCTTAGACATACTGATTCGTCATAATCTAAAAGGGGGGTGATCCAATTGAATCACGGATGTATTTACTGTGAGAAAGAATTGCTCTTCCCGTGGGAAAGAAGAAGGATGGTGTGCGATGAATGTCACTATGCGATTTCAGACACGTATCATGAAGATTATCGAGAAATTGGTGAACGAAAAATAGAACAGAAATCCCGTCAATAGTGACGGGATTCTTTTTGGATTCTATGGTTTAAATGAGTGTAGTGATGTTGAACTGCAAGTGGTCAGACACTCGTACGCTTCCGCTTTTCGTGTCCAGCTGCAGCGCCCAGCCTCTCGATCGCTTCACCCCATAAAATGAACACAAAGACCGTGTTCTTTTTATGGGGCTCCAGCGCTTGTCGAGGCTAAACGGGCGCTTCCGCTTTTCGTGTCTAGCTGTTACTTGCAGAAACTACGATATTTCACTCTTTCACCAGAACACAAAAAGCGTGTTCTAGTTCAAGAGTTCCAATATCTCCGTTTGTAAGAGATCGTCTCCGCTTTTCATGTCCAGCTACGCGGGCCAAATCCTCCGGCTGTTTCGCCCAATCGAATGAGACAAAAAGCGTCTCAATCTCATGGGCTCCAACTTCCTGCGGATTTAGGCTGGCCCGCTCCGCTTTTCTTAATACCTTTTAACGGCTAGGGTGCAGCGGGATATGCAGATTAGTTCTTCTTGTTCGTCGACGATGTTGATTTCCCAGACCATTGTTCTTCGTCCAATGTGGATCGGCTCAGCGATGGCTCGGACAACGCCGTCTTTTTTGCTACGTAGATGATTAGCGTTGATTTCCATTCCGAATGTGGCTTCGTTTTCTGAGTTAAGGTTAAGTGTGCCACCGATACTTGCGGCTGACTCTGCAAGTGCAACGGATGCACCTCCGTGAAGATATCCGAGTGGCTGATGAGTGCTCGGTCCAACTGGCATTTCAAGAACGACTTTTTCAGGTGTTAGTGTAATGGCTTTGATTCCGAGTGCCTCTAGCATTGTATTTGCGAATTCCATCTCATTCCTCCAATTTAGCTGTCGCGCCAAAACTTATCATTCCTTCATCAATAAAATGAACACCGGACAATTTTTTTAGGTTCAAGATTTTGTTGAGGTTAATCGGACGCTTCCGCTTTTTTCTATGTACTTATTTACAGTATACACGAGCAATTGGCTATAAAAAGGGAAAATTAGCGGGGAAGAAGCTAGCTTTTTTTCCTTTTATGTCTGGTTCTTGCTATATTTCCGCGAAATTCTCAATATTTCCACGAAAAACCAATTAATTCTGCGATCTTAAGAGATAATTCCTCGAAAATCTAATTAATTCCGCTAATTAGATTAAAAAGAAGTGCTTCCCTCTAAAGTGCTTTCCTCTCTAAAGCTACGTAAAAAAGCCAGAGACTATATTCGTCTCTGACTCTAGATTAAATAAAATACGCGAGCAATAAACCAATGGCCATAAGCAGTCCAAACTGAGTATGCATTTGAGCCGTTGCTTGCATAGCGGGCATCATTTGAGCAGCCTGCGTTTTCCCTTCAAACAAGCGAATGGCTTTGAATGCTTTAGGGATGCTTAGAATAATTAACAGCAACCAAAGTGATAAATCAATTGTAATGATGAGTGCCACCACCCAAAGGTAAGAAACGATAAACATCCACTCTAAAAGGGCCACAGCTTTATCGTGTCCAAGAAGTATTGCGAGTGTTTTTCGTCCTTTTTCTTTGTCGCCTTCTAGGTCGCGGATATTGTTCGCCATAAGGATACCGCCAACTAGAATGGAAATCGGGATCGAAACGAGAATGCTTTCAAATGTAATAACGCCCGTTTGAATGAAAAAAGAAAGTAAGACAAGAATGAGTCCCATAAAGACGCCAGCGGCAATTTCGCCAAATGGTGTATAGGCAATTGGGTGTGGGCCACCAGTATAGAAATACCCTGCAGCCATACAGATTGAACCAATGACCGCAATCCACCATGTCGTCAGGATACAGATGTAAACGCCTAACAGAATGGCAATTCCAAAGAAAATAAAAGCAAGATTCAATACTGTTCTTGCACTAACTCCATCTCTTACGATGGCGCCACCAATTCCTACGCTACCTGCGTGATCAAGACCCCTTTTGAAATCATAGTATTCATTAAACATATTTGTTGCTGATTGAATAAGGATAGAAGCGATCATCATCGCCATAAACAATCCAAAATGTAATGTATGACTTTGAAGGGCAAGCATTGTGCCCAGAAAAACCGGGACGAAGGAAGCTGTTAATGTGTGGGGTCTTAATAGTCGCCACCACACCTGCCATGTTGGTTTTGAAGGCGTCACTTTGTTCAGCTTATCTTTGCTGTTGTTCATACGCTCTTCCATAGAATAGTGTCTCTCCCTTAAATAATAAACTTCTTAAAAATCCGCTTGTAACCATTATAGTTTAAAAAAACGGATAAAGGGTGTCAATCCTTTTGTCAATATCAAGAAGTCTCTGTCAATAGAAAAAAGTCGAATTACATGCTTTCGCATCACATCCGCCTAATTTCTTTCAAGAAGAGAGAAAGTGTAGTGAAAACAAAAACGATCACCTTTTAGTGATCGCATTTGTGTGATTAGTAATAGTACGGATATGGCCTGAAAAACGCGATACTTCCCAAACCTACGCCTAATAGTCCTCCAAGAAAGCCGCCTGCAAAAGCGCCGAAGAAAAACATTCCTGGTCCCTCGGGATGTTGTGGTCCATCACAATTGCGATTTAAAGGGCGAATGTAGACGAACTCATCATCAACATCTTCAATATGACCTCTATGCAATTGACCGTCATGACATTTGATTTCAACACATTGTCCAATATGCTGACGACAAACACCATGATAATAGTGTCTGGACATGTGAGACACTCCCTTATCATTTAGTGTATAAACAACGGTTCACCGTCGTCTACATTTATCAGTGTATGCTCATCAATTATTTTGCTAAGGGCATCTGCGGAGCATTAAAATGGTTTTTTTTGAGGAGATAGGGAATCTATACATAAGAAGGCGATAAAAACGGTAAAACAGCTTCGTTGACAGTCTTAGCTACACAGGTGTATCCTTTAAGTAACTGTGGCCGAGGCTAACTCGGTCTGCTTTTGCATGGACAGAAAGTTGGGGGGAGAAGACGGTGTCTACATTACAACATCAAGAATTATTTAGCCTGCTTCATCAAGGTGTTAGTAAGGCAGAAAAGCGGGGAACGTCTGTACTTGTTAGTCAGGTGCTATCAGTAGCTGCTGTCGATCCCCTCTCCTTTTATGCAGCAGGTTCGTCTACTTATAAAAATGATCGAACATTTTGGTCTGACCCAGAGAATGATACGACGATTGTAGGGCTTGGACGGATGAACCAATTTCAAGCCAATTCCGATCGGTTTCGTACAATAGAAGAAGAGTGGCAGCGTTTTCTTGAAGATGCCATTATAGAGGGGGCGCCATCTCGTCCAGGTGTCGGACCTGTGCTGCTCGGTGGTTTTTCTTTTGACCCTTCTGCGCCAGAAAGCGGAGAATGGGGTTCATTTCCTGAAGGCGGTATGGTACTTCCGGAAATTATGCTAACCTCCGCTCTTGATCAGGCATGGTTAACAATTAATGCTGTCGTGAGTGTAGAAGATGATCCAGAGAAACTTTCCGAAGCACTTCTAAAGCAACATGCCAACCTCTTAAATAAAATAACGACTGTATATTCATCGGATGTTGAAGCTTTTTCTATAGAAGAAATCAACCCTGATCAATGGAAAGAAACAGTCAGAAGTGCAGCCGAAAATATACGAGAAGGGCAATTGGATAAAGTTGTTCTTGCTAGAGAAATCAAGCTCAAATCTACTCAATCTTTCTCTTCTACACGAACGCTATCAAATCTAAAAGAACTGCAGAGCGATAGCTACGTATTTGCGTTCGAATACGGGGGGAAATGTTTTCTTGGTGCCTCACCTGAACGGTTAGTGAAAAGGGAGGGGCAACAGGTTTATTCAACGTGTCTTGCTGGCTCGATTCAGCGAGGGGTATCGGAAGAACAAGATGAAGCTCTTGGACAAGAACTGCTTTACGATCAAAAAAATCGAATCGAACACGATTTGGTTGTTCAGATGATTCGAACCGCTATGGAAAAAGAGTGTGAATTTGTTCAGGTACCCTCTACGCCTGAAATTTTAAAAACGCCGCATATTCAACATTTGTTTACACCTGTTGTAGCGAGAGCTAGCAAAAGAACAAGTCTTTTACGGATGGTTGAGCGGTTACACCCTACCCCAGCGCTCGGTGGGTATCCTCAAGTAGAGGCGGTTAATGAGATTAAGCGAATCGAAAACTTGGATCGCGGCTGGTATGCTGGACCTGTTGGCTGGGTTGATTACCAGGGGAATGGAGAATTTGCGGTTGCGATTCGCTCAGGTTTATTAAATGGCGATCAAGCAACGCTCTATGCAGGGTGCGGGATTGTAGGAGATTCAGATCCCGATAGTGAATACGAAGAAACCAAAATGAAGTTTAAACCGATGTTAACGGCGCTTGGGGGTAAAAAATATGACTGATCAAGAAATATTATCAAGCTACGTTGGTTCGTTTGTAGATGAACTTGTGCGATCAGGCGTAAACCATGCTGTGGTTAGTCCAGGATCGCGGTCTACCCCGCTTGCTATGATGATGGCCGAACACCCTTTAATGAAAGTCTGGATGCATATTGATGAGCGGTCTGCTGGTTTTTTTGCGCTTGGCATGGCCAAGTCACATCATGAACCGGTCGCACTTCTTTGTTCATCAGGCACAGCAGGAGCGAATTACTATCCGGCAGTCATCGAAGCTGCTCAATCCAATGTTCCGTTGATTGTATTAACGGCCGATCGTCCTCATGAGCTTCGTGACAATGGTGCGCCACAGGCGATTGACCAAATTAAGCTATATGGAGACTATGCAAAGTGGTTTATGGAAATGGCGCTCCCATCCTCCTCTCTGACGCGATACATCAGGACAGTCGCTTCAAGAGCCGTTGCTGTTTCTTCGAGTATACCAGCTGGACCTGTTCATCTTAATTTTCCGTTTAGAGATCCTTTAACACCTGATCTTTCATATTCAGGTCTTTTTGCTGACGGCAGAGATGATCACGAGCCATGGGTACAATCTACTGATTATGCACGCATTTTAGACGATAAAGCAGTAAAGCGTTATGTCGAAAAGTTGGCTAATAAGAAGGGAATTATCGTTGTAGGTCCACAGGAAAATGAAGAATTAGCTGAGCCATTGTATGCTCTTGCGGAAGCACTAGGGTATCCTGTTCTTGCTGATTCTCTGTCCATGTGTCGACATGTGAATTCTCCCAATTTAATTGAAGGATATGATGCTTTTTTAAGAGGTGAAGTTGATTCCTCTCTGTATCCTGATGTGATTATTCGTTTTGGGGCAATGCCTGTATCAAAAGCTTATACGCTTTTTGTTAATAAAGTCGAAAGTCCTCTCCATCTCGTAATAGATGAGAATGGATGGAGAGATCCAACTCTTTCAAGCTCTGATATGCCAAATGTTTCACCAGTAGAGTTTGTGAAGAGCCTTCTTCCTGCTTTACAGCAGCTTGAACATTGTGAGAACAAGTGGCTAGAAGCGTGGAAAGAGTTAAACGAGGTCACTCTTAACCTGCTTCGTGAGGATTTGGAGGTAGAGGGACTCTTTGAAGGATATGTGTTTAGAGAATTGGGTCAATTAATGGATAAGGACGATCTTTTGTTTGTAGGCAATAGTATGCCGATACGCGATTTGGAAAACTTCTTTTTACCTGAAGGAGCTCGACCGACCATAATGGGAAATCGCGGGGCGAACGGAATTGATGGGATTATTTCAACTGCTCTTGGTGCTAGTACTGATTATTCTTCCGGCGTTTTGGTTATCGGTGATCTCTCTTTTTATCATGATATGAACGGTCTCCTTCTAGCAAAGTTATATGAAATCAATTTAACCATTGTTGTTGTGAACAATGATGGGGGTGGGATTTTCTCCTTTTTACCGCAGCGCCAGGAGGATAAACATTTCGAGCAACTGTTTGGAACACCGCTTGGACTAGATTACGAGCATGCCGCAGCGCTCTACGGTGGAAGTTTTGATCGCATAGGGAATTGGGAAGAGTTTAGCTTAGCTTTTGAGAAAAGCAAGAAGCATAAAGGACTTAGCATTATTGAAGTCCCGACCAATCGTGATGAAAATCTTATGCTCCATCGGAAGTTATTCTCAAAGATTTCACACGAAACAGCGAAGGCTCTAAAATCATGATTTACACAATTGAAGGACAACCGTTTCACGTTAAAATAGAAGGTGAGGGGGAACCTCTTCTTTTATTGCACGGCTTTACAGGGGCAAGCGCAAGTTGGACGCCGTTAATGAAAAAACTATCAAATTTCTATAAAGTAATCGCCATAGATTTAATAGGGCATGGTGCAAGTGGAAAACCAGATGATTCTGCGCTCTATACGATGGAAGCAATGGGAAGTTATTTAAAAAAGCTCTTACAGATTCTTCGAATTGATAGCATCCATTTACTTGGTTATTCAATGGGTGGTCGTTTTGCCTTATCGTTTACTGTACAATATCCTGATTGTGTTAAAACACTCATCCTCGAGAGTAGTTCACCAGGACTTATCACGAAAGAGGAAAGAGATGAACGAATACAAAATGATCATCGGCTTGCTAGACGGATTGAACAGGAAGGCATGGCATCTTTTGTAGATTTTTGGGAAAGCGTTCCTTTGTTTTCTACTCAGAAAAAACTTCCTTTACGCAAGAAAGAGGAAATAAGAAAACAGCGTTTGAGCAATACTGAAAAAGGACTAGCTAACAGTCTTATTGGAATGGGGACAGGGGCACAGCGTTCATATTGGGAAATGCTAGATGACTTGTCAATTCCAGTCCTTCTTTTAGTAGGTGAGCATGATCAAAAGTTCGTTTCTATTGGGAAGAAGATGGAAAATTTACTCCCTCAAGCTGATTTTGTGCAAATAAATGACGCAGGGCATACAATTCATGTAGAACAACCTGAAATCTTTGTTAAAATGGTAGTAGCTTTTCTAAAAAAGCATGCAGATTCTAATCTGTAAATTTAGGTACATAGGAAAGGAGAATTTCTAAATGATTCAATGGAAGACTGAACGTGAATTTGAAGATATTCTTTATGAAACGTATGATGGGATTGCTAAGATTACAATTAACCGTCCAGAGGTGCGCAATGCATTTACACCAAGAACGGTTAATGAATTAATTACAGCTTTTTCATTTGCGAGAGATGATTCTAATATTGGGGTTATTGTTCTTGCAGGTGCTGGAGACAAAGCATTTTGTTCTGGCGGAGATCAAAGTGTTCGTGGGCATGGTGGATACGTCGGCGACGATGAAATTCCTCGTCTCAACGTATTAGATCTTCAACGTCTTATTCGCGTAATCCCTAAACCGGTTATTGCAATGGTATCTGGTTATGCGATTGGCGGAGGACATGTTCTACACGTTGTATGTGACCTTACAATTGCTGCTGATAATGCAATCTTTGGACAAACAGGTCCTAAAGTAGGGAGTTTTGATGCTGGATACGGCGCTGGATACCTTGCTCGAATCGTAGGGCATAAGAAAGCCCGTGAGATCTGGTACCTTTGCCGCCAATATAACGCTCAAGAAGCCCTTGATATGGGTCTAGTTAACACGGTTGTCCCTCTTGAGCAGCTTGAAGCTGAAACCGTTCAGTGGGCGCAGGAAATGCTTGATAAGTCACCAACTGCTTTACGTTTCCTTAAAGCTTCACTTAATGCTGATACAGATGGTCTTGCAGGACTTCAACAAATGGGTGGAGATGCAACGCTTCTTTATTACACAACTGAAGAAGCGAAAGAAGGACGCGATTCGTTCAAAGAGAAACGCAAACCAGACTTTAAACAGTTCCCACGTTTTCCATAAATCGATTGCACGAAAACAGCTTGATGGATATCCATCAAGCTGTTTTTTCAGGCTAAAGAAAGGATGGTAAAGATGGACACGATGCCAAATTGGTTACACAAACGCGCTTCCATGACGCCTGACCGAGTGGCGCTGATTGAAAAGAATAAGCAGTTAACTTATAAGCAATTGCAAGAACAGGCAGTTGAAATGGCGAATGCTCTAAAAGCAAAGGGCATTGCTAAAGGGAAGCATGTTGGTTTTTTTATGGAGAACGCAATACAGTCGGCAGTCTGCTTGCATGCGCTCATGTATATTGGGGTTATTATTGTACCGCTGAACCATCGATTGACAGGTCATGAATTAGCGTTTCAATTAAATGATGCTGAGCTTTCTTACGTAATAACGGACCGATCTCTTGCGAATAAAGCTCGCGAAAGTTTACTATATATCGACCTTTTTATTTGGGAGGATATTCGTCCAGGAGCATATTGTTTGGAGGATCTACAAACCTCAATTGAGTTAAACCAACTTCATACGATCATGTACACTTCTGGTACGACGGGGGAACCGAAAGGCGTGATGTTAACGTATGGAAACCACTGGTGGAGTGCGATTAGCTCGAGCCTTAATATAGGTTTAGAAATGCATGATCGCTGGTTATGTGCCGTACCGCTATTTCATATGAGTGGCCTTTCAATATTATTACGCAGTGTTATCTATGGGATTACGATGGTTATACAAAAACGATTCGATCCGCATGCCGTTAATCAATCGATTCAAAAAGAAAACATTACAATTGTATCGGTAGTAAGCGCTATGCTAAAGAAAATGCTTGATGACCTTGGAGACGATCAGTATCCCGCTACGTTACGCTGCATGCTGCTTGGCGGAGGCCCAGCTCCATATCCACTCCTAACGATTTGTGAAGAAAAGCAAATTCCTGTCTTCCAAACATTTGGAATGACGGAAACAGCATCGCAAATTGTGACGCTTTCACCTGAGTATATGCTAAATAAACAGGGTTCTGCTGGGAAAGCTCTGTTTCCTTCAGAAGTAAAGATTAGTCATAATCATAGAGAACTTTCACCACGAGAGCATGGCGAAATTCTTGTGAAAGGACCCACGGTGACGAAAGGATATTGGAAACGTGAAGGCGCGACGAGTGAGGCATTTGAAGATGGATGGCTTCATACGGGTGATATCGGTTTTGTTGATGAAGATGGTTTTCTCTTTGTATTAGATCGAAGAAAAGACCTGATTCTTTCTGGAGGAGAAAATGTGTATCCGGCAGAAATTGAAGCCGCCATCCTTGAACATATAGATATTGAAGATGCAGGCGTAACAGGTGTCCAAGATCCACATTGGGGAGAAGTACCGGCGGCTTTCGTGGTAAGTAAAAACCCAATGTTAACCGATCATCAGTTACTCGATTATCTTTCAGATCGACTGGCTCGGTATAAATTGCCCAAGTCGATTACCTTTGTTAAGGCTCTTCCAAGGAATGGAGCCAATAAACTTCAGCGAAATTTGTTAGCGAGTGAAGCAGAATGATCATCGAGTCGGTAACACTCCATCATATTAAAATGAACCTTAAAACGCCTTTTGGTAATAGCCTTGAAACGGTGTCTGATCGAGATTTGATTATCGTAGAGGTGAACGATGCTGAGGGTAATAGTGGTTTTGGAGAAGGGGTGGCATTTACAACCCCGTGGTACACTGAAGAAACGCTCCAAACGTCCTGGCATATGTTAAGGGATATCATGATACCCCTAGTAAAAAAACGTTTCATTGCACACCCGTTTGAGGTTAATGGCATGTTGTCAGGAATTAGAAGAAACCCAATGGCAAAGTATGCGATAGAAGGGGCGATATGGGATTTATACGCCAAAAAAGAAGGCATTAGTTTATCAAAAGCATTAGGCGGAACTTTAAAGAAAATTAAAGCAGGCGTTGCGGTTGGTGCTTCTGATCAGGAGACGATGTTAGAAGAAATAAGCAACAGAATTTTGGAAGGGTATGAGCGGATTAAGGTAAAGATAAAGCCGTCTCAAGATGTTTCCATTCTAAAAGCAATAAGAGAACGCTATCCAAATTTATCTTTAATGGCAGATGCTAATTCCGCCTATACGCTTCGAGATATCGATCAATTGAAAGCGTTGGATGGCTTTAATCTCCTGATGATTGAACAACCATTAGCGGCAGATGATATCGTTGACCATGCTAAACTTCAAAGGGAATTAAAGACACCGATTTGTTTGGATGAAAGTATTGCTTCTTTCGATGATGCGCGCCGAGCGCTAGATTTAAATAGCTGCCAGGTGATAAATATTAAGCCTGGTCGCGTAGGCGGGTTAACTGCTAGTAAAATGATACATGATTTATGCGATGAGCGCGGTGTCCCTGTCTGGTGCGGTGGTATGCTTGAATCAGGAATTGGAAGGGCGCATAATATAGCTCTTTCTAGCTTATCTAACTTTGTCATCCCAGGAGATATTTCGGCTTCTACACGATATTGGGAGCGGGATATCATTCATCCTGAAGTGATCGTAGAGAAAGGATACATTAACGTACCAGAAGGTAATGGTATTGGGTACGACTTAAACCGAAAAGAACTATCACGGGTGACAGTCGTGAAAGAAGTTTATTGAGCGCATGCAAAAAGGCAGAGCCTGTTAAAGGTCCTGCCTTTCATTTACGCTTCTGAATCTTTCACAATACGTGCATCAAAGATAAACGGTCCGAATGGAATGACGGAAGAGACAACGGCAAGCGTCGCCTTAATAAAAGACCAGCGTTTAACAATGGTGACGTAAAGGATGACGGCAAGATAGAGAACGAATAATCCGCCGTGTAAGGCTCCAACAATCGTGACGGCCATCGGAATGTCCATCAAGTATTTAAGAGGCATCGCAATTCCTAGTAGCAATAGAAACGAAATTCCTTCCGCATAGCCGACCCCTCTGAATAGTTTTAATGGTTGTTTCAACAAATGGAGTTCACTCCTTTAAATAAGCTATTGTGACCCATTTTAATTGATCAGAATCACACAATTTACAATCAGTATATCAATCCTCGTCCAAGAATAGAAGTCGAAGTTATCTCGATTTCTTGACAGTTTTAGTCACAAGTTTCGATAAAAGGCATCACGATTGTCAGAACATTTAGTACTAACGCAGTGTTTTCACTTCTTTTGGAAGGGATCATTGCTTATAGACGTCATTATCGAGTAGAATGAATGAGGGTAAACTAAATCAACTCTGAAGGAGATTTATATGAATAATAATAAAAAAGCGATCTTTATATACATTCCAAAGTCCAAAGTTGATGAAGCCAAAAAAAACATGAAAAAGAATGATTAATAGATAACTTAAAAAGAAGTCGAGCCTCTTGTGGGCTCGACTTCTTTAAATTATAAGTAATAGTAAAATTTCAATTGCTTAATGAATCATAAAATGTAAGGTTTTAAATAAATGAAATGATTGCTGCGATAACAGCGACTGCGCCAATAATCATAAGAATCGTGCGTACCATTGCTATTCCTCCTTGATAAAGTCAATTTAGTTCATCCATAGCTTTAATTATGTTGTCTTCTAGAATAAAGCACTGACAACAAATGCAACGACTACAACAATACCGACAATAACTAGAACTTGTTTTAACATTATGACTTCCTCCTTCAATATAGCAATGTTCTTTGCTACTATTGGTATACCCTTTTCACTTTTTATATCAAACCTTTTTTTGTGAAGAATAGGTAAAAAAGACTAGTATTTAAAGGGAAGTGATGAAACGTTAGCTTAGTTATTAAGATGTCATCCACCTTCATCTCTATACAAAAAAACGGCCTCCCAAAATAATTCACGGGAGGCCGTTTGATTTATTGTAACTATTATTGATGAAGGTTCACTTTCATACGCTCTTGTTGAAAGAATTCCTTTAACTCCGGGTTAAGGTACTCCGGCTCCTTATCATTTAAGTTCAGTCTGATCAGCTTGCCTTCAAGGTAATCCATTATTCCGATAATCGTACCGTTGCCAAGCTGTTTCTGAAAGATGGTTTCGTAACGAATGCTGCTCATCGGAGCCCTCCTGTTGCGCGTTTTTTTCTACTATAGCACGTTTGAAGGGGGAAATCCGTAAGTTAAACGTCTCTTAAATAATTTGTAATCAAAGCGCAACAATGCTTAATACCATGACATCATTACGACTTATTTAACGAACTTTTGTGATATAACCATCGGCTTTTCACAGAGAGGACATGACTTTTGAGCAGGTTGCTCATTCCCTTCAACCTTCATCCATCCTTTGCAGAATTCACTGCTACAAACCCAGGCTTTCACTGATTTTCCTTCTTGCTTTATTTTCTTTTTAAAAGCGTCTGTTAAAAAACGGGAGACTGGCGTTTGTTTTCCAAGGTGCTTTTCAGGTGAACAAATATAAAGCTCTTCTTTTGCCCGTGTAATCGCAACGTAACAAAGCCGACGTTCCTCTTCAAGGTCAGCAGTTGGGTTTTTTATATATAACTCCTTCTGAGAAGCTTCTTTATCTTTCATAGAGTTAAGTGCTGAGACGTGTGGCAATATTGTTTCTGAAGCGCCAATCACGTAAACGACAGGGAACTCCAGTCCTTTTGACTGATGAATGGATAACAGGGATAGTCCGTTCGCAGCGCTTGCCTTTTTTTTGTGCTCATTAAAGCGTTGGATGATGCGATCAACATAAGCTAGAAATTCAGGAATTGTTTCAAAGCGTGAGCTTGAGAACTCTAGCTCGTCCATCATTTCTTTAAGGGTAGTTTTGTGAACCGTTAAAGCTTCATCATTCGCACTATCAAGGTGTTTCATATAATCGTCACGCAATAATTGGATTGCCTTTTGTGGTTGGTGACGCTTTGCTTCCTGAATGAGACGAATACGTCGATCAATCGACTTCTTTTGGAAATCACGAAGCGTTTTCCATGATTTTAAATGAACTAAAGGAAAATCAACAGGGTCAACAAAATTTTCCATCTCGATATGACGCATACCAGCTTCTTGATTAATAAATAAAGAGGGAAGAATAGCGGCCGTAGCGTCAAGGTTTTGATGTTCATACGCAAGACGAAGATGTTCCATCATACCTTTGATGATGGATTGTTCATAAAAGACCTGTTTCATTCCTTGTGCATTAAAAGGGATATCCTGCTCAATCAATTGTTCGAAAAGAGCTCGAGCATTTGTATAAGTTCTTGTCAGAATGGCGATATCTTTCCATTCTCTTTTTTGCTCGCGAATATGACGAAGAACATATCCTGCTTCATCTTCTGTTGTTGCAGGTCGAAGATAGAAAGGTTGCTTTCCATCTTTGTTTGTTGCATTCATCGTCTTCGCCCTTCGATACGTGTTATGTTTAATCACGTGATTACCTAGTCCTACGATGGGAGGTGCTGATCGATAATTTGTGTCGAGCGTAACAACTGCCGCATCTGGATAAGTGCGATCGAATTCTAAAATAATCGAACTATTTGCTCCGTTAAAGGAATAGATTACCTGATCATCATCCCCGACGACAAATAGATTGTTTTGCGGGGCAGCAATTTGTTTTATCAACTCGTATTGAATTGGGTTTGTATCTTGAAATTCATCAACTAAGATGTACTGAAACCGATTTTGCATTTTTTGAAGAAGGGCTGGGTTTTGATTAAATTCTCGATACATAAACACAAGAATGTCATCAAAGTCCATATAGTGATTAGCTGTTTTCCACTCTTCGTATTCTGTGTAAGCTTTTTTCAGTTCTTCCGTTTCTTTATGATCGGGAACATCGCAAGGTTCCATCATCTTTACTTTACAAGACGAAATGGATGAAAGCATAATTTCTGGTAAAGAAGCTTCTGGACTTTTCATCTTTTTTAAAATGTTTTTCATAATAATTTGTTTGTGACGATCGCTATTCAATATTTTTTGATTATAGCCGAGACTTCTTAATAATTTCAGAAATATCGAGTGAAAGGTTCCTGCTGTTAATCTCCCTGAGTCTTGTGGAGAAACGCCTGGTAAGTGACTAATACGCTGTCGCATTTCTTCAGATGCTTTTCTAGTGAAAGTAATAAGTAGAATGCTAGAAGGGTCTTTCTCCTTAACTGTAATTAGAAACGCGGTTCGTGTTGTTAAAACGGATGTTTTCCCACTACCAGCTCCTGCAATTGTTAAAAGAGGACCTTCTGTATGTTTGACTGCTTTTGTTTGGGGTTCATTAAGGTAAATGCCTTTTTTTTCTAATTCATGAAAAAAAGCCTGTTCTGCTTCATCTTCCAATGGCCTAATAGACGAATGGGGTGTTAAAGGAGCAGAAAGGTCCAATTCAGTCACTGCTTGATGCGGTGTTGTTGTAAAATTCATGATCATCACCTGAGTTCTTATGGATTCATCCCTTCATTTTAACACAAATTTGAGCGTATTCGTTTTTAATGAAAAGATTAATCTTCATCTGAAACGGGTAAAGTGACAAACACGATAAGATAAAGAGGAGGAAAGAGCAATGGAGAAATTTATTCAAGTTATCGTCGATCATGATAAGAAACAATTTCATGTTGAAGCAGAAGCAACGAAGGAAAAAAATTTTGATGAGCGCGTCGAGGAAGCGAAGAAACAGGGGCGCGACGTTGGATCTTTTCATTCAAGACTTGACACTGTTGAAAAAACAATTGATGCAGCTCAGCATGAGTATAAAGGATATAGCCACTCAGAAGTTAGTCCTGTTTAAATCTTCATGGAGGTGAGAAGCAATGGTACGTGAGACGTATTTTGTAACACCAAAAGGCGAGCTTCATGAGACAAATGTTGGTATGCAAATGAATGCATTTGAAATTAGAGCCACAAAAGTAGAAAAAATGGAACTCGAGCGCACGATTGAGAAGTTGCGCTCACAGAAATATGTGCAGCAAAATGATTTCTTTTCATTAAACCATTTTAATGAAGATGAAGTAGACAGCCATCGTGACTGGACAGATGAAGCGATTTATGAGCTTTATCAAATGATTTATCGATTAGGAACAGATAAGACAAAAGCGCAAATTGATCAAATGGGTGTTTTATCTGCACTTAACCATAACACAAGAAATTAGGGGCATATGCCTCTTTTTTTTGTTTATCAATACATAATGCTTGTTACTAAACCGTTCTGCAATCAAGAGTAATAAAGAATAAGATTGTTTTTTTTATAAGAACTCCGCTCCTGCCCTTCCTAAATGATCTCAGTGACATAAAGTAATAATGTAGTGAATGAATCTTAATGAGGGGGATAAAGATGAGCGGAGGATATGGTAAAGGATTTGCGTTAATTGTTGTCTTGTTTATCTTATTAATTATTGTAGGAGCTGGCGCATTTGGCGGCGGCTATGGTCACGGACCAGGCGTTGGCGGAGCAAACTACAATCCTTATTGTTAGTTAAAAAGCAAGAGGAACTGACTCATTTAAGTCAGTTCCTCTTTTTATCGTTCGTCTCTTTTTTCATCGTGAGTACATAAGAAAATAGTAAACCTTCCAAAAGAACAATGAAAGCTTCATGTAATCCAGGAAGCTGAATAAAACTATAGATGAAAGACTGCAGGATCAATAAACCGAAAATCATCTTAACGATCGAATGACATGTCAAGTTGTCTTGAAGAATGACGAGAAATGTATCCCGGTACTGTTCTTTTATTATTGCAATAAGTTGTTGGTAAGTTACCCACAGACAAAGAGGAACGAATAGAAAAGTGATGATCTCACTAGACGAATAGGAAAGAATGAGTGCTCCTAACACAAGTAACCTGAGGTACATCCAAACATATGAGCCTTTACGTAAAAAAGTTCGAACTGAAAGATAAAGACGTGGATCATTAACATGAATTAATGAAAGAACAAATCCAAAGTATCTTCGCGCCCGTACTTGATTTTGTAATGAAGGAACGTCAACGAAGAGGTTAGCAAATTGCTCAAAGCGGTTTTTTTGTGAAGCTTCAAGTTCGATCAATCTTTCCCACTGTAGCATTTTTTTCCTGCGCAAAAGAAAAGGAAGAGTGATGAGCGCAATCGAAAGGAGTACGCCGATCCAAACAGTTCCTTTTATCGTCAAGTAAAGAACCGCACTATTCATAACCAATAAATAAAAGCGAAACCATTTTATCTTTACTATGTAGGAACGGATAATAACTAAGAAAGATAGGAAATTAAGCGTGAATAGCGTAATGCATCCGACAATAAGGTCGTTCTTTTCAAAGCCTAATCGAATGAATACAGGAGTCGTCAGTAAACCAGTGAGTATAATGATAGGAAGAGAGCGAACGTATGAATAAAAGGAGCTATATCGGATATACTTCTCCATCCGCCCTTCATATGCTAATAGAAAAACCCGGTCAGCTGGCAAGAGAAAGAACTTTACTTTGAGTGAACTGATTACAGTACTAATTATTAAGATCGTGACAATTAGTGTTGGGAAATTTTCTGGAATCGCATCCAGTAAGCGTCGATAGTAGACAGCCCCGAAGCCACCTGCAAGAAGTACTGCTATGAGAAATCCACCTTGAAAAATATAACTTAAATAGCTTAAGCGATGGCGTATATAATGGTCGAATCTTTTTTTCCATAGCTCTGTCAATGAAGGTTCTCCTATCTGAAATGCATTCTAAAAAATCGAAACATTTCGTTTATTTATTCGTATTATTATTGTAATCGATTTTATTGAATTTGCATCTTTCTTCTAAAAATTATAGTAAAAAAGACTTAATTATCGACTAGTTTGTTTGACACTTGACTTCATGAGGAAAGTGATTAGTAACGATGAAATACTACAATAATTAAAAGGATGAGTAACTTGAGAAAATACATAAGTATAGCCATGTTGGTAGGTGCCCTTACATTCACTTCAGGCTGTGGTGCGGAAATATCAAAAGTTGCGGAAGAGCATTCACAAATGGTGATGTCTTCCATTGAAAACAAAGCTGAAGCAAAGACAATGGCAGTAGAAAAACCTAATGTTGAACAACTATCAACTGACCTTATTGACCGTATTGTTCAAGAAACTGATGCTAATTATAAAGTGAAACAGTTTCAGTCAATCGAGGAAGTTGAGCAGCATTTACAGAAGATAGCGTCAAAAGAGCTCTCTTCTCAAATCGCTGATGTTTACTTTGAGGAACGAGAAGGTGGTCTTTACCTTGTTCCTACTGAACTCTTTCCATGGGTAAATACAGATAAGCCGTATGAGTTAGATCAAATAAGTGAATTTGAATACAAGCTAACCCAATCAAACCAATCGGATCTTTATGGTACTTATACAATTGATATTGATTTTATTTATGAAAACAATCACTGGATCATTAAAAATTTTGAGATTAAATAAGACAAACGCACGGTTAAATGCCGTGCGTTTTATTATTGATTTCAGAAATGGAGGATCTTGTTTTCACTTTTTATATAGGGGGATTGGACAAGGACAGGCTACTCTTTTACAATAAAGTAAGAAACTAAAGGACGAGGTTATCAAATGAGCGAATTTATGTTTACAGATTACTATCATAATCAGGTAACATTTTCCTTCCAGGACCACCCGTACTCCTCAGATCCGAAGCATGTTTGGGTTATTTGTCGCCTCGAAAATCAATGGTTGTTAACGGAACATTCAAGAAGAGGCATTGAGTTTCCTGGTGGCAAGGTGGAAGAGGGTGAAAATGCGGAAGAAGCTGCTGTTCGTGAAGTTTACGAAGAAACAGGAGGCGTTGTAAAGCGTCTTAAGTACGTAGGGCAGTATCGGGTAGAAGGAAAAGGCGGTACAATCATTAAAAACGTCTACTATGCTGACATTGATCATCTCGTGAAAAAAGATGATTATATGGAAACGAAAGGACCCGTCAAGCTAAAAACACTTCCGAAAGACCTTCACTTAAATGAGCATTATAGTTTTATGATGAAGGATCAAGTCCTTACATATAGTTTAAAGCATCTTAATTATTTGTAGGGAAGAATCTAACGATAGTAGCTAAAACAAAAAGTCCAGTTCGTTGAACTGGACTTTTTGTTTTAGTTAGATGGTTTCTTTTCCGGGCTCCACATGAATGGTTGCATTCCGTATATCGTGCTCTTTCTCGAGCTGTGCTTCAATTTCATCTGTAATACTATGACCTTCTTTAATGTTTAAATAAGGCGCTACTTCAACGACAGCATCAACAATGATCTTATTTCCAGCCATCCTCGCTTTAATATCTACAAGCGTTTCAACGCCGTCAATCTCTTGAATCGTTGCTTCGATATCATTTAGTTTCTCTTTGTCAAAACCATCAGTAAGCATGAGAGAAGAATCCCTAAAAATATCGTAAGCGGTTTTACAGATGATAAGGCCTACGATAAATCCTGTTAAAGGATCCAACCAGTGCATGTTAAATTGTGCGCCGATAATTCCAACAAAGGCTCCAAGGCTTACAAGTGCGTCTGATAAGTTGTCTTTTGCTGCAGCCATTAGTCCATGACTGCCTGTTTTTTTAGCGAGTCTGGAATTAAAAAGATAGACACTCCCCATAACAAGCATTCCTAGAAGAGCTACCCATGCGGATGTTAATGGAGGAGATGAAACGGTTCCGTTTATTAAAACGGTCGCTGTATGGAAGAGGACCTGAATACCAATTGCAAACATCACGAAAGAGGCAAATAAGGAAGAGACCGTTTCTGCTCGAGAATGTCCGTATGGATGATTAAGATCTGGTGGTTTGAGAGAAATCCTCATTCCAATTAAGACGGCAACTGATGCTACAATGTCCGATGCATTGTTCCAACCATCTGCTAACAGAGCCTCGGAACCTAACAGGTATCCAGCACCTAATTTTATGATTGAAAGTATTAGGTATGCAGCAATGCTAAGCCATACGCCTTTCAGAGCATTCATTTTCTTCACCTGTCTTTTAAATTAGAAATATGTTCTTCTATATGCTAGCAGATGGCATTTGGGTGGGTCTATAGCAATCATTTTGCCAGCGGTAAGACGTGTAGGGTTCGATCACGTTTGTAACCTCTGGCTAACTAGTTTGCCCACTTACAACAAAAAAAGCCCCCCTGAAAGAGGAGCTAATGTTTGATTAATTTCCGCTCAAGCCATTCAACGCCAAGATACATAATGGACGAAAAAATCGCAATCATAAATAAGCTTAGTAAAACGAGTGTGAAATTAAATACTTGAAAACCATAAATGATCATGTAACCGAGACCTTGTTTCGAAACAAGAAATTCTCCAACAATGACCCCTACCCAAGACAACCCTACATTTACTTTGAGTGTCGAGATGATAGCTGGAAAAGAAGCGGGTAGGATAACCTCACGAAAAACCTGCTTCTTATTTCCGCCAAAGGAACGAATTACTTTAATATAATTTGGCTCTACCGTATGAAAAGCGTGATAGATCACAAGTGTTGTGATGATGATCGAAATAGATGCTCCCATTGTAATAATTGAAAGGTAGCCTGGTCCGAATGCCACGATGATAATCGGGCCAAGCGCTACTTTGGGCATTGAATTTAATACGACTAGATAAGGATCGGAAATTTTTGACGCTTTTCGGGACCACCAAAGGACCGCAGCGAAAGCTGTGCCAAGTATTGTACCGATCATAAAACCTGCAATGGTTTCAAGTAGGGTTACGCTTGTATGCAGCAACAAAGAACCGTCATAAAGTTTTGTGAGAAAGAGCGAAGCGATCTTAGTTGGGTAACTAAATAATAAAGGATCAATCCACGTAAGTCGCCCTGCAAGCTCCCATAGGGAGAGAAATGCTAAAAGAATAAAGATTTGCCAGGTTACGATCTCATACTTTTCTCTTTTCAACTTCTTTACATACTGCTGATGCTGTTTATCAAGTTGGAGATTGTTCAAGAGAATCAAGCTCCTTCCATATCGTTTGGAAGTTTTCGGGAAAAACTGGATCATTTCTAGCTTCAAAAGGCAGTAATGTTTGAAGTTGAGATGGAACTTGAAAAATCTTTGCGATTTTACCTGGTCGCGGTGATAAAAGAATGATTCGGTCTGACATCGCTATCGCTTCTCCGATATCATGCGTTACGAGTATCGCTGTTTTCTGATGTGCTTTTAACGTTTGGAAGACAAGATCTTCAAGCTTTAGTTTTGTTTGATAATCAAGAGCTGAGAAAGGTTCATCTAATAAAAGAAGATCAGGATCAGTTGCAAGCGTTCGAACGAGCGCAACTCGCTGTCTCATACCCCCTGAAAGCTGATCAGGATAGGCGTGACGAACGTCCGAAAGCCCCATACTATCAAGTAATGCAAGTGTGATTTCTTTTTTCTCCGGAGTTAATTTGTTTAAGAGCTTTAACCCGATATAACAATTGTCTTCAATGGTCTTCCAGGGGAATAAATAGTCTTGTTGAAGCATATAGCCCATTCGCTCACCCGGTGATTGGATCATCTTGTTCTGAAGAGAGACGCTTCCTTCAGTTGGCTGTAAGAGCCCTGATATAATTGATAACAATGTGGATTTTCCACAACCACTTGGACCAAGCAGCGATACGAATTCACCTTCCGCAATGGAAAACGAAAGGTCAGATAGGGCTTCCTTTGCTGCACTTTCTGTTAAATAAACATGTGAGATGGCATTCAGTTGAAGGAAAGACATTCTATTTCCTCCTATTGTTGTGCTTCTTCTGCATAGCTGTTATCCACTAGTTTGCTATAATCAACACGTTTTGGAAGTTCGCCAGCTTCATCCATAATATTTTGTAGGTTATCCCATTCTTCCTGATCAAGAGTAGGATTTGTAGCGAATGAATGTTGACTCTTATAACGATCAACTACCGTAGTAATCAGCTCCAGATCAGTGTCCTGAAAAAATGACTCAATAGATTTAGCGATTTCTTCAGAAGAGTGGGTATCTACCCATAATTGTGCTTCATAAAGTGCTGCTGTAAATCGTTCTGCTACATCCGCATTTTTAGTTAAATAACTGTCTTTTGCCATATAGCTTGTGTATGGTATCTTTCCTGATTCTTTACCGAACGAGGCCACGATATATCCGACACCTTGTTCTTCAAAAACACTTGCTGTCGGTTCGAAAAGTTGAACATAATCTCCAGTACCTGATGCAAACGCACTTGAGATGTTTGCAAAATCAATATTTTGAATAAGGTTTAAATCATTTTGTGGATCAATGCCTTTTTGTTTCAGAACATATTCCCCTGCCATTTGTGGCATTCCGCCTTTACGCTGACCAAGAAAAGTGCTTCCTTTCAAATCTTCCCATGCAAAATGATCGACTTTTTCTCTTGATACAAGAAATGTTCCATCTGTTTGTGTGAGCTGAGCGAAATTAATGACGGGATCATCTGTGCCTTGCGCATAAACATAAATAGATGTCTCAGAACCGACTAAGGCGATATCTGCTCCATTTGAAAGCAACGTGGTCATTGTTTTGTCGCCACCCCAAGTGGTGGTTAACTCAACATCAATTCCATGCTTTTCAAATATACCTTCCGAGAGAGCCACATATTGTGGTGCATAAAAAATAGAGCGTGTTACCTCAGCTACGCGCACCTGGTCATTTCCATTATTCGTACCACATGCTGAAAGAATAAGAAGAAATACACCTATAAAAAGACTGCTTTTAAATACCCAACTTTTTTTCATTAGTTAGCCCCCACCATTGTCACATGAGATAGGCTCATGTTTAAGATACTATAGCCTATGAATTTCGTAACATTTTGTGTTTGCAGATAAAAAAGGATGATGCTAAGGGGGAGGTTTTCTTTTAGTTGGTTAGCGGTAAGAGCTTTTTAGAATTTGTTCATTTCGAGGCGGTTAGTCCAAAAGAAGCGGTGTTACAAAATAAAAAGCACCATTTAGGTGCTTTTTGAAAGGTTTTAAACGTTAGGTCCAGCTTTTTTGATCTCTTCAGCTACGTTTGAAAATTTATCAAAATTCTTAACAAATTGAGTAGCAAGTTCTTTTGCTTTTACGTCATAGTTTTCTTTGTTTTCCCATGTTTGTTTTGGTTGCAGCACATCTGCCGGTACGCCAGGACAGTGAGAAGGGATATGCAATCCAAAAATGGGATCTGTTATTGTTTCAATACGATCAAGCTCTCCGTTCAAAGCAGCTTGAATCATCGCTCTTGTATAGGATAGCTTCATCCGCTTTCCAACACCATATCCGCCACCAGACCAACCTGTGTTCACAAGGAAAACTTGAACATCGTGTTCCATGATTTTCTCACCAAGCATTTCGGCATAGCGGTGAGCAGGTAACGGTAAGAACGGGGCGCCGAAGCAAGTAGAGAAAGTAGCTTCAGGTGAAGTTACGCCTCTTTCGGTTCCGGCTAGTTTACTTGTATAGCCAGATAGAAAATGGAACATCGCTTGCTCTTTCGTAAGCTTACTGATCGGTGGAAGGACTCCAAAGGCATCAGCGGTTAAGAAGATAATCGTATTAGGATGACCGGCTACGCTTGGAATAGCGATGTTAGGGATGGCATCAATTGGATAAGCAGCTCGAGTATTTTCAGTTAGACTCGTGTTATCGTAATCAGGCTTACGTGAATTGGTATCCATTATGACGTTCTCAAGAACTGTTCCAAAACGGATTGCATCCCAAATTTCAGGTTCTTTTTCTCTCGATAAGTTGATGCATTTAGCGTAGCAACCGCCTTCAATATTAAAGACGCCGTTCATGGACCAGCCATGTTCATCATCACCTATAAGCGAACGGTGAGCGTCAGCAGAAAGCGTCGTTTTACCTGTTCCAGATAAACCGAAAAATAGAGCTACATCGCCTTCTTTACCAACGTTTGCAGAGCAGTGCATGGAAAGAATATTACTCTCAGGTAATAAGTAGTTCATTACGGTGAAAATTGACTTTTTGATTTCGCCAGCATATTCTGTACCGCCAATTAAAACGGTGCGCTTTTCAAAGGAAATAATAATGAACGTTTCGGAATTTGTCCCGTCAACGTCAGGATCAGCTTGAAAACCAGGAGCAGAAATAACAGTAAATCCTGCTTCATGATCTTGAAGCTCTGATTCATTTGGACGTATAAAAAGTTGGTGGGCAAAAAGGTTATGCCAGGCATATTCGTTAATAACCTGGATGGGTAGTCTTGATGACTGGTCAGCACCAGCAAATCCTTTAAATACATAAAGATCCTTTTTCTCACCAAG